>NZ_CAMLSE010000040.1 GCF_946482605.1 uncultured Dyadobacter sp.
TGCAGCATCCGGGCCACTTCCGCGATCATGAATCCGCCCATACGGTTGTCTAGTGCGCGACCGAGGTAATACTTATCATTGAGTTCATCCAGTCCATCCGCGAAAGTCACAACGGTTCCAACATGGATACCCATTTCAAGGACCTCGTCCTTTTTCGCCGCACCCACGTCGATGAACAATTCATGCACTTTGGGAACCTGGTCCTTGGCAACGTCCCGGACATGGATCGCCGGCCAGCCGAACACCCCTTTCACGACACCTTTCGCCGTATGCAGGTTCACACGCATAGAAGGCGCGATCGCCGCATCCGATCCCCCGTTGCGGCGGACATGGATATAGCCGTCCTCCGATATATAGTTCACAAACCACGAAATCTCATCGGAATGTGCTTCGATCACCACTTTGTAGTCCTGTCCCGGGCCGATCACGCCGACAGCCGTTCCATAGACATCGATAATCGTTTCTTCAATATAGGGCTTGATGTAGTCGAGCCATATCTGCTGACCGGTCGATTCGAAGCCGGTCGGGGATGCATTGTTCAGGTACTTATAAAGAAATTCTCTGCTCTGATCTGACATACTTTTTATTTAATTACAACTAACAAAATACAAGCTTACAGGTACTTCCACCACGCAAAAAAACGGCGCTTACCCAGGTAACCAAGATCGCGCTCGTGGGTGTAAGCCTCCCGTTCAAAAGAGATATGAAGATAGGCTAAATAATGCTTTCTGTACTGGACCAACCGGATTAAATATTCTGCCAGATACCATAAATAAAAGATAATCAGGCCCAGTTCAAGCTGTTGTTTCAAGTGAATGCGTTCGTGGTTCAGCAGGTAACGGGAAGGAGATTTGTGCCGCAGTAAAATGAACGGGAAGAATGCCATGCCTTCTACCCAAAGGAAGGAGATATTGAGCAGAAATCCTTTGAAACGCATGCTGGCAGCTGGCTATCGACCTTCGGCGTCCAGCTTCCGGTCGGGTTGGTCCAATTTATCATAAAAAAGTTGGGTTGCAAAATGAGCGTTCATTCTGCAACCCAACCATATATGTGCGACGATTCTTTACTCGCTGAAACGACTGATATCCAGCACTTCGAACTCCATCATGCCGGCAGGCACCTTGATTTCGGTGGTTTCTCCCACTTTTTTCCCGAGCAGCCCCTTACCAATTGGCGAACCGACAGAGATTTTGCCTGCTTTCAGGTCCGCTTCCTCTTCGGATACGAGTGTGTAGGTAACTTCCATTCCATTCTTACGGTTTTTGATTTTCACTTTGGAAAGGACTGAAACCTGTGAAGTATCCATCGAAGACTCGTCAATAACGCGTGCATTGGACATAATTTCTTCGAGTTTGGCGATCTTCATTTCGTGCATTCCCTGAGCGTCCTTGGCCGCGTCATATTCTGCATTTTCACTCAAATCACCTTTATCCCGCGCTTCTGCAATTTGTCGTGCAATCTCCGTGCGGCCTTTGGTTTTCATCTCATTCAGCTCATTCCTCAGCTTATTTAATCCTTCTTCCGTATAGTATGAAATTTTAGCCATGACCTTAATTTTGTTTATAAGTCTTTAGATTTTTGAATTCTGCATAAAAAAAAAGAACGGCTCGAAGACCGCTCTACAGGAGTAACGACACTCACGTAGAAGGCTAGAAGACCTTTTCTTTTCGGTTGATATATGATTTTGTGTTCACCATAATTTTCTGTTAAGAACGACAAAAATAACAATATTTGTGAATGGTAACACCTTTTTTATCCAAAAGCGGCATCTTCCTATGTCAAACACATTGAGAATAATTTTTATGGGAACGCCCGAATTTGCAGTCCCAAGTTTACAAAGTCTGATCGAAAGCAATTCTAACGTTGTAGCCGTTGTAACCGTTCCGGATAAGCCGTCGGGCAGAGGACAAAAGCAGAGCGCTTCACCGGTAAAGGTGTATGCCGAATCACAAGGAATACCTGTATTACAGCCAGAAAAGCTGAGAGATCCCGCATTTTTGGAACAACTCAGATCCTACAATGCCGACCTTCAGGTTGTAGTCGCATTCAGGATGTTACCAGAGGTGGTGTGGAATATGCCGTCCAGAGGCACGTTCAACCTGCATAGCTCACTCCTGCCCCAATACCGCGGCGCAGCACCCATCAACTGGGCCGTCATCAATGGCGACACAGAAACGGGCGTGACCACGTTTTTCATAGAGAAGGACATCGATACCGGCAAGATCATATTTCAGGATAGAGAGCCTATTTTTCCGGACGATGACGCGGGTTCGCTGTATGAGCGCCTGATGCGTAAAGGAGCAGATCTTGTGGTGAAGACCGTACGCGCCATTGAAGAAGGTAACTATCCGCAGGAGCCGCAATCGGAGCCGGAACATATCAGGGCCGCGCCTAAAATCTTCCGCGAAACCTGCGAGATCGACTGGAACCGGCCCACTACCGGCATTCATAACTTCGTAAGAGGCCTTTCGCCATACCCGGCCGCCTGGACGACATTGAACGGGCTTTCCTGCAAAATTTTCAAAACTTCGGCTGCTGAATACTCCGGAGAAGCAAATCCGGGTGAATTTCATACCGACAACAAGTCGTACCTGCATTTCCGCACCGCCGACGGCTGGCTCTCTGTTCTGGAACTGCAAATAGAAGGAAAAAAGCGCATGGCGACGGGAGATTTCCTGAGGGGGTACAAATTGTAAACAATTCAGATTTATGCACATTTCAATCATCGTGGCCGCCGCCGAAAACGGCGCCATAGGCAAGGACAACAAGTTGCTCTGGCGATTGCCCGACGATCTTAAACGTTTCAAACAGCTGACGCTCGGCCACCCGATGATTATGGGCCGCAAAACCTTCGAATCCATTGGCAAACCGCTGCCCGGCAGGACTTCCATCGTCGTCACACGCAATACCGGATTTGCATGGGAAGGCGTCGTCGTAGCCCATTCGCTGGAAGACGCTATGCAAAAGGCCCGGGAGATCGCCCCCGAAGAGGTCTGCATCGTAGGCGGAGGTGATATCTACCGGCAGGCCCAGGCCATTTCCAACCGGATCTATCTGACGAAAGTACACACCACGATCGAGGCTGATACTTTCTTCGAAATTCTGGAACCGTCGGCCTGGACAGAAACAGAATGCATTGTCCATGAAGCCGATGAGCGGCATTCTTTCAAATTTGAGTTTATAAATTTTATTAAAAAAGGTGAGAAATGAGTACTTTTGTATATCGTAACCCATAGTGACTCAATGAAAGTAGAATGCAAGTAGAAGTTGATACCCTAACCATTGAATTAAGTACAGTACAATTCGATAGCCGCCCCGTTTTCCTCACAGGCAATTTCTGCAAATGGCTTCCCGACCTGGAAGAATTTCGCATGACTATGGTGAGTCCCGGCAATTACCGTTATCAGTTCCCCGAAGAATTGGAACTGCCGGACCCGATAGAATATAAATACACCCGCGGTGGTTGGGACCAGGTTGAACTGGACCGTGCAGGGAAGCCTTATGGCAACCGCTTCATCATAGCCGGCGAAACGCTGGTGAAAGACAATGTCATTCGCTGGCAGACCGACATTTCTAAAAAAGCCGATCTTTCACCTATTGTGGAGGTGGTGTCCGAAGCATTTGAAATTCTGCAATTCAGCAAAACCCGGCGGATCCGCGTGCTGCTGCCCCATGATTACTACGAAAATCTGGATGAAAGCTACCCCGTGCTTTATATGACCGACGGCCAGAACCTTTTTGGCCAGGGATCGGAGTACGGCAACTGGCAGATCGATCAAAGTCTCGCAAAACTCGCCAAGACGCATCAGGCAGGCGCCATTGTGGTGGCCGTGGATCATGGTGAAGAGGATCGTGTTCAGGAGTTTTCGCCATATGATAATCCTAAATTGGGGAAAGGTTACGGCGAGAAGTTCTTACAATTTATGACCGGTCCGCTCAAAACCCACATCGACGCGAAGTACCGTACCAAAGCCGACCGGCTGAATACCGGCATAGGTGGCAGTTCTGTCGGCGGCCTGCTGAGTATCTATGCTGCATTGATGTTCCCGCAGACTTTCGGTAAGTTTCTGGTGTTTTCTCCGTCGCTGTGGATTTCTCAGAAGATATTCTTCGACGTGATCCATTTCTTCGAGCCGTTCGAGACGCGCATTTATCTGTACGCGGGCGGCAAGGAAGGCGCACACATGATCCCCAACGTGACTAAACTGAAAGATGCGCTTGAAACGCAGAGCTTCGGTTATAGCCGCGTTAAAATCAAAGCTTCCATCGACTCCAAGGGAGAACACGAAGAGAAGCAATGGTCCAAAGAATTCCCCGAAGCTTTCAGGTGGTTGTTTTTTGAATAAAAAGGAGGGAAGGAAGAAATGTAAATCCTTCCCTTCCTTCTGTCAAAGAATGTACTGACTCAGATCCCGGTTCTTCACAAGGGCTGAAAGTTTCTCGCGGACCAGTTCGGCTGTAATAACAATACCGGATCCCGAGCCGACCACGTCTGGGATGTCGAACATGAAATCGTTGAGCAAGGCACTCATGACTGTCTGCAAGCGACGCGCGCCAATGTTCTCCACTTCGGAATTCACTTCGAATGCGATGCGCGCGATCTCCTTCAATGCGCCATCTTCAAATTCCAGCTCAACTCCTTCCGATTCCATCATTGCACCGTATTGTTTGGTCAATGCATTCTTGGGCGCTTTTAGTATCTGGTAGAAATCTCCCTCGGTCAGGCTGTTCAGCTCCACACGGATCGGGAACCGGCCTTGTAATTCAGGGATCAGGTCGGAAGGCTTCGAAACGTGGAACGCGCCGGCAGCAATGAAAAGAATATGGTCTGTCTGGATCACACCGTGCTTGGTGTTGACCGAACTGCCCTCGACGATCGGCAGCAAATCGCGCTGCACGCCCTCACGGCTGACGTCCGGCCCACTTCCTCCCGAACGACTGGACGCCACCTTATCGATCTCGTCGATAAAGATAATCCCGAGGTTCTCAGCCTTTTTGATCGCTTCCAGTTTCACTTCGTCCATGTCGATCAGCTTGGAAGCTTCCTCGTCGAGTAGCAGCTTACGGGCTTCTTCCACGGTCACTTTCCTTTTTTTGCCGCGCCGGGGCATCATGTTTCCGATCATTTCCTGGATGTTCATCATCGAAACATCGTCCACCGCGCCTCCGATCATGCCTACATTGGGCACCTGGTTCTGTTGTACTTCAATTTCGATTTTGCGGCTATCGAGCTCTCCGTTGCGGATTTTCTCTCGGAAGCGGTCACGGGTGCGCTGGTTCAGCTCGGCATCGGTCTGAGGCATTTCATCGGAACCATTATCGGCAAAAGGCTTACTTCCTGCCGAGCCGTGCACGGGAGGGATCAATGCATCGAGGATAATGTCCTCCACCGCCTGCTCCGCTTTGATTTTCACTTCCTCCTTTTTTTGTGTCCGGACCATCCCGACGGCCTGCTCTACCAGATCGCGCACCATGCTTTCCACATCGCGGCCCACATAACCGACCTCTGTAAACTTGGAAGCCTCTACTTTTACGAAAGGGGCGTCCGCTATTTTGGCCAGACGGCGGGCTATCTCGGTTTTGCCCACTCCGGTGGCACCGATCATTAATATATTGTTGGGAATAATCTCCCGCTGCATATCTTCCGGGCTGTTCATACGCCTCCACCGGTTTCTCAATGCGATCGCCACATTACGTTTTGCGTCATTTTGTCCGATGATATACTGGTCAAGCTCGAAAACGATCTGACGGGGTGTTAGGCGGTTCAGGTGTTCTGTCATTTTGATTGATATGGATTCGAAAGTCAATTGGCAGCATTGAGTGCCGGTCAGGCTATCCCAATGGCTGAAAATGTATATGTTTTGAAAAGGCGGGGTACCTGAAAGTACTGCCCTATGGCTTAACGCCGTAAAGAACTATGCCGGTACAAAATGTCAGGAAACGTGCCGTTAGGAAATCTTTGGAGCCCTTTACTTTTTGTTCTCTGCCCTTCGATTACTTTTGTCCCTGCATTGCATTTCCCAGATTCAATATATAAAAGAATTCTCCCGAAGATGAAAAAAATCCTTTCCTGCTTTTTTACTATTATCCTCACCGCACAATTATCCATCGGGCAAGGCACCGCCAACCTGGTCGATCTTGTGAACCCGCTGATGGGGACGCAATCCAAATTCAGTCTGTCAGCCGGAAACACTTATCCTGCCATTGCCCTTCCATGGGGAATGAACTTCTGGATGCCTCAAACCGGCAAAATGGGAGACGGATGGGCGTACATGTATGACGCTGAAAAAATCCGTGGTTTCAAACAAACCCACCAGCCCAGCCCCTGGATCAACGACTACGGCCAGTTTTCGATCATGCCGATAACCGGTAAGCTGAAAATCGACGAAGAAAGCCGTGCAAGCTGGTTTTCTCACAAAGCCGAAACCGCAAAGCCACACTACTACAAAGTTTACCTGGCCGATTACGATGTAACGACCGAAATAGCGCCCACCGAACGGGCCGCACAATTCCGCATTACTTTCCCCAAGGAAGACAGTTCTTTCGTATTGATCGACGCATTCGACCGGGGCTCCTACATCAAGATCATTCCTTCGGAGCGCAAGATCATCGGCTATTCCACCAAAAACAGCGGCGGCGTACCAGCTAATTTCAAGAATTACTTTGTCCTGGTTTTTGATAAAGCATTTACATTCTCATCCGCCATCCGCGGGAAACAGCTGGCCAAAGACACCCTGGAACTGAGTGCGGCGCACGTAGGTGCCGTAGTGGGCTTTAAAACCAAACGAGGTGAGCAGGTCGGCATTAAAGTGGCGTCGTCGTTCATCAGCGCCGAGCAGGCACAATTGAACCTCCAGCGCGAACTGGGCAGCGACTCTTTCGATGCTACCACGAAAAAAGGAGAAGCAGCCTGGAACCAGGAGCTTTCCCGCATCCGCGTGGAGGGTGACAATATCGACCAGGTCAAAACCTTCTACTCCTGCCTTTACCGCGTACTACTTTTCCCGCGCAAGTTTTATGAAATGGATAAGGCCAATAAAGTGGTACACTACAGTCCTTACAATGGCGAAGTACGCCCGGGATACATGTTCACCGACAATGGGTTCTGGGACACCTTCCGGGCCGTGTTCCCGTTTTTCACACTCATGTACCCCACCCTTAATGCCCATATTATGGAGGGGCTTGCCAACGCTTACGATGAAAGCGGATTCCTTCCCGAATGGGCCAGCCCTGGACACCGCGACTGTATGATCGGGTCCAACTCCGCGTCACTGATCGCCGATTCGTACATCAAGGGGATACGAGGTTACGATATCAACAAATTGTATGAGGCTGTGATTAAAAACACGGAACATGCAGGCCCTGTGAGCTCGGTAGGACGCTTCGGCCACGAATTTTACAACGAACTGGGATATGTACCCTACGATGTAAAAATCAATGAGAATGCAGCCCGGACGCTCGAATACGCCTATGCCGACTTCTGCATTTCCCAATTGGCCAGGGAACTTAAAAAACCGCAAAAGGAGATCGACCTGTATCTGAAAAGAAGTCAGAACTACCGCAATGTGTTCGACCCTGAAACGAAATGGATGCGCGGCAAGAATAAGGACGGCAAATTCCAGACCCCATTCAACCCATTCAAATGGGGTGACGCATTTACGGAGGGAAACAGTGTTCACTACACCTGGTCGGTGTTCCAGGATGTGAAAGGGCTGATCGGCCTCGTGGGCGGACGTGAGGCGTTTGTCCAGAAACTCGACACGGTATTTACAATGCCTCCGATCTTCGACGACAGCTATTATGGCTTCCCCATCCATGAGATCCGCGAGATGCAGATCATGAACATGGGTAACTATGCCCACGGCAATCAGCCCATTCAGCATATGATTTACCTGTACAACTACGCAGGTGCTCCTTCCAAAGCACAGTACTGGACACGCCAGGTGATGAAGCGGCTTTACCAGCCTACTCCGGACGGGTACTGCGGAGATGAGGACAACGGGCAAACTTCCGCCTGGTATGTATTTTCGTCGCTGGGCTTCTACCCGGTAACGCCTGGAACGACCCAATATGTAATCGGCTCGCCGCTTTTCAAAAAGGCTACGCTGACCATGGAGGACGGCAAACAGTTCACGATCCAGGCACCTGCGAGCAGCGAGGCCAACCTGTATGTGCAGGGTGCAAACCTGAATGGGAAGGCATACGGAAAAACGTACCTCGAACACGCGGATATTCAGAAAGGGGGAACCGTACAGTTTGATATGGCCGGCAAGCCATCCAAAACCTGGGGTGTGCAGCCCGACGCGGCACCCTTCTCGCTCACTAAATAACTTCGGCTGTCGGCAACCGGCTTTCATAAGCCCGGATCATCGCCGACTACAATGCTTTGCCCGAAGCCACCACCGAACACTAACCCGTTGTTCTGTGGTGGCTTCTCTTTTTGTGAGTACCCCCGGCAAACATAGTTTCGTCAGAATGCTCCCTTTTCTTTTGTTACCTTTACCATTCATTTTTCCCCATAAAAAGCCATTATTCACCTTTAATCTATGAACCAGAACATTCCTATGCTCAAAAAATACCTGCCGATCGCATTGGGTGGCATGTTGCTTACCGCTTCTGCCGCATTGATGAGCAACAGTTCCAGCGATGATAAGCGGGAACAAAAAGCGTTTTCGGAAGCGAACCTGAAAGTAGACACCGTTGCAACCGGTCTGACGATGCCATGGGCTTCTGCATTGCTCCCCAATGGCGATTTGCTGGTAACAGAACGCGGCGGCAAACTGCGCCTCGTCCACGGCGGCAAGCTCGATCCGCAGGAGATCACAGGGATTCCCGAAGTACATTACAAAGGCCAGGGCGGCCTGCTCGATATCGCTTTGCATCCGGACTACAAAACAAACGGCTGGATATACATCAGCTACTCCTCCGCAAAAAAGGAAGGCGAAGCGGGTGACGACGGCGGCGCGAATACCGCATTGATGCGCGCCAAGCTGAAAGACCATGCATTAACCGACATTCAGCAGCTTTTCAAAGCCATCCCTAATGTGAAGGGCAATGTGCACTACGGCGGAAGGATCGTGTTTGATAAAAAAGGATACGTTTTTCTCTCCCTGGGTGAGCGCGGTCAGAAAGAGAACTCGCAGGACCTGGGCCGCGACCAGGGGAAAGTGGTGAGACTACATGAAGACGGTAAAATCCCGACCGACAACCCGTTTGTGAAAACAACCGGAGCCAGGCCTGAAATCTGGACCTATGGCCACCGTAACCCACAGGGATTGATCATTAACCCAGCCACCGGTGTAATCTGGGAACACGAACACGGTCCGCAAGGCGGCGATGAACTGAACATCATCGAAAAAGGCAAAAACTATGGCTGGCCGCTCATTACGTTCGGTATTGACTACGACAACAGCATTATTTCCAAAGATACCGCCCGCGCAGGATTGGAACAGCCGGTTGTTTACTGGAAGCCGTCCATTGCTCCCTGCGGTATTACATTTCTCAGCAACGACAAATACAAGGAATGGAAAGGCGACCTGCTCGTAGGTTCATTGAAGTTCATGTATTTGCAGCACCTCACCGTAAAAGGCAACAAAGTGACCAAGCGGGAAATCATTTTCGACAAAATCGGCCGCGTGCGCGATGTGCGGATGGCTACCGACGGCAATGTATATGTGGTGCTTGAAAATTCCGGAAAAGTAGTCCGCATCAGCCCAAAAAGCTAAATAATGCAAAGCCCGGCTCCGGGCCGACTATTCGCAGGCCTCCGGCTGGTCAGGTTTTACGTGACCAGCCGGAGGCCTGCGGGCAGGTACGCGAGTCCTGCCATTCGTATCAGCGTTCCGCGCACAAAAATCACAACCATTTCACACCATGAAACTGTTATTCACATTACTGTCAGCCACCACTTTTTACGCAGCGATTGCTCCTGGCCAGGACGACGAACTCGCCAAGAGCATTGAGCGGGGCAAGATGGTTTATTCCGAAAACTGCATTACCTGCCATATGGGCACGGGCGAGGGCGTCACGGCCACATTCCCCCCGTTAGCCAAAGCCGACTATCTGATGCAAACGCCCGAAAATGCCATCAAGGCTGTGAAATTCGGATTGATCGGTAAAATTAAAGTCAATGGCGTCGATTACGATAACATGATGCCCAATCCCGGGCTTGGCAATGACGAAATTGCGGACGTCCTGAATTACGTCAGAAATTCGTGGGGCAATTCGTCGGACAAGAAGATGATCACGGAGAAGATGGTCGAGGAAGTGAAAGAAAAAAAGTAGCTCGCCGTGTCAGCATTGAGAGCCGCATTGTGGAAAACAATGCGGCTTTTCTATATTAAGTATACCAATAAATATCAATCGTATACATGCCACTCCCGACGCTCCATTATTTTAAATAAATCTAAATAAAACCTTGTCTACTAATCTTTCAGGACAGATATTTGCGCGCTTGTTAACTATTTAGTCCAATTTTAAATACAATGAAAAATCTTTATATTTTAATCCTGCTCCTGCTAGCCGGCCTGACTGCCTCTGCGCAAACCGGCAGAATATCAGGCCAGATACTGAGCTCCGACGGGCAACCGGCGGCGCAAGTTTCGGTCGGAATCAAGGGAAGTTCAAGGGGCGCTATATCCGACGATCAAGGAAAATTCACAATTGAGAAAGTCAAAGCAGGCGCGCATACTGTGTTGATCAGCTTTGTGGGCTCGGCTACCCAGCAGAAAGATGTCGAAGTGGCGGCCGGCGAAACCGTCAACATCTCCGTTACCCTGGCTGAAAGTGCCAATGAATTGCAGGAAGTGATTGTTAAAGGCGGCACAGGCTACAAAACCGACCAGGTGTCATCCAGTATGAAACTGCTGACACCTATTCTCGAAACACCTCAGAATGTACAGGTTGTGACATCCAAAGTGATGGCCGATCAGCAGGTGATCAGTATGAGCGACGGCCTGATCCGTAACGTCAGCGGTGCGGTGCGTCTCGAACACTGGGGCGATATGTATGCCAACATCACCATGCGCGGCTCTCAAATCCAGGCTTTCCGTAATGGTTTCAACGTCGTCAATTCGTTCTGGGGCCCTTTGACGGAGGATATGAGCTTTGTAGATCACATCGAGTTTGTGAAGGGGCCGGCTGGATTTATGCTCGCAAACGGCGATCCAAGCGGTCTGTACAACGTGGTGACCAAAAAGCCAACCGGGCAAACCAAGGGAGAGGTGTCCTTAACCATGGGCAGCTTCGACCTGTACCGTGCCACGCTCGACCTTGACGGCAAATTGAGTAAAGACAGCAAATTCCTTTACCGCCTTAATATTGCCGGGCAAAATAAGGGATCTTTCCGGCCAAACGAATTCAACAACCGTTACAGCATTGCACCGGTCGTTTCTTACCAGCTGGATGCCAAGACCAAACTGACCGCGGAATACACCCTTCAGTATGCAAAAATGTCGGACGTAGGCTCCTTCTATGTGTTCTCTTCTGACGGATATGCCTCACTGCCGCGTGATTTCACGACGACGCCCCAGGGGCTCGCACCTTCCAAGATCAAGGATCAGAGCTTTTTTGTCAACTTGCAGCACCAGATTAATGCAGATTGGAAACTGACCGCACAAGTAGGTTACTTCAATTACGCCCTGAACGGGAGCAGCATGTGGCCAGCAGTGGTGAACCCGAATGGTACGATGATCCGGAGTGTAGGCATCTGGGACGCAAAAAGCGAAATGACGCTGGCGCAAGCATTTGTAAACGGAGATGTAAAAACAGGGACTGTTAAACACCGCATTCTCGGCGGCATCGATGTAGGTAGCAAAAATTACTTTGCCGACTGGGCTCAGTCATTCGCGCTGGATTCGGCAGGCGCTGAATTCGATCCAAAAAATCCTTATTACGGCAAGCCTGTCATGGGTTATCCCGTCTTCGACCGCACCCAGAACCTCGAAGCCCGGGCTGTTGCCGGCGGTGGAACGCAGGACCAGAATTACACCGGTATATACCTACAAGACGAATTGGATTTTCTGGATAACAAGATCCGCCTCACGCTGGCAGGTCGCTATACCTACGTAAAACAAGCGTCATTCGGAGGCGACGCTCAGGAGGCGAAACATTTCTCGCCGCGCGTCGGGCTAAGCATTTCGCTAACCAAAAATACCTCCCTTTATGCCTTGTACGACCAGGCATTCATCCCGCAGTCGGGCCGCATCACGAATGGCTCTGTGAAACCCATTACCGGCAACAATACCGAATTCGGGGTAAAACGCGATTGGGCCGATGGCCGTTGGAACACCACTCTGGCATTCTACCGGATCCTGAAAAACAATGAGCTGACCGCCGATCCCAACAGTCCTCCTAATGCAGGTTTGAGCGTCGTATTGGGCCAGAAAAGAGCACAAGGCGTTGAATTCGATCTTCGCGGGACGGTGATCAACGGCTTGGACCTGACTGCCAACTATGCCTATACCAATTCGGAAGTATCCAAAGTGACCGAAGGTGTAACCGACATCAAAGTGGGCGATCTGATCCCGGGTTTTGCGAAACATACCGTAAATGGTTGGTTGAGCTATAAAGTACAGCACGGCACTTTGAAAGGAGCCGGTGTTTCTGCTGGCTTCACCTACCTTGCAGGCCGTGCAACTACCAACTGGAGTACGTCCAATTCCAGCCTCAACCAACCCGACTATTTCAAACTTGACGGCGGGTTGTTCTGGGAGAAAGACAAAATCCGCATCACAGCCAATGTATTCAACGTACTGGACAAATACCTGTACAGCGGCGGCTACTACGACTGGCTGAAATCTTACTACTGGCAGGCGGAAGCGCCAAGGAACTACCGCCTGAGCATTACTTACAAGTTCTAAAAGGTATTCTTATTATATGCAAAAAGGCTTCTTTCGGGAAGCCTTTTTGCATTAAACGGCGTGAGCCATCATCAGCTGAGCGCCTTTGCTGAACTTTCGTGCCAGCGCGTCGTATTTTTCATGAACCGTATCGTGCGGGTCAAACTCCTTGCCTACCGAGGTAAATGCTTCCAGTTCCGAAAACTCCTTCACGATCCCCAGCGCCTTTAGTCCCATCATAGCTGCTCCGACAGCGCCGGTTTCGACAGTTTCATTGAGCCTTACCCGCTTGCCAAATACATCAGAAAGCATCTGCACCCAGATCTCGCTCCGGGCAAAGCCGCCGTTGGCATAGATCGTGTCGATCAGCTGCTTTTCCATCAGGATCTTTCCAACGCCGTACAGGTTCAGCAGAATGCCTTCCATGACTGCACGCGCGAAATGCGCACGGGTATGCATGATGTCGAGACCCGAAAAACCTCCCCGCACGGATGAGCTCCATAGCGGTGCCCGCTCACCCAGAAGATAGGGATAAAAGAGCAGGCCCTCGGCACCCGGCCTGATAGCGGCTGCCTCCCTGAAAACGGCGTCGTACTCTTCCTTTGAGAAAAAAGTATTCATCAGCCATTCAAAAATAACAGCACCGTTGTTGGACGGTCCGCCGACGATGTAAGTCTTTTCGTCGAGGACATAGCAGAACGTCTGCATCAGTGGATCGGAGAATGGCTTATCCGAGCAAATCCTCACTGCGGCACTGGTGCCGATGGTAACAGCCATGGAACCGGTTTTGATAGCGCCACTACCGAGGTTAGCCAGACAGCCGTCACTGGCACCCATCACAAGCGACGTGCCCTCAGCCAGTTCAGCCGGGTTCCCCGCTGGAATTTTGACAATGTGATAAGGCGAAACCGCCGTGGGCAGCTTTTCAGCTTTGAGTCCGAGCTTTTTCAGGGTGTACGCGTCCCACTGCATTTCCCGGATATTGAACATCCCCGTAGCGGACGCAATGGAATAATCGACGAGGAATTCGCCGGTCAGCCGGTAAATAATATACTCTTTAACCCCGACAAACTTGCGTGCTTTCCGATAAATCTCCGGCTCGTTTTTCTTCATCCACAACAGTTTACACACCGGCGTCATGGCGTGAATGGGTGTACCGTTGTTGTAGTAGATCTTCTTACCAACCTGTGAGCCACGCAGCCTGGTGGCAACGTCGGCGCTGCGATTATCGGCCCAGATGATGAGCCTGGTAAGTTCTTTGCCGTCTTTGTCCAGCGCAAGCACACCATGCATGGCCGCGCTGAAACTGATCCCTGCCAGCTCCCCGTGCCCTTTTGCGAGGCTCACTACCTTTTTCAGTGTCTTACAGGCTGCCTGAAAAATCTCTTCGGGGTCCTGCTCACTCCAATCGGGCTGCGGATGCTGCATTTCATAACTCTCACTGTTTGAGGCAAGAATTGCCCCTGAAACGGTATCAAAAGCAACAGATTTGACGTTCGTTGTGCCGATGTCACAACCAATTATATAGGGCATTGGCAATTTCTTTTAGAGGAAAAAACCACATTTCCGGACTGGAAACGGAAGCTTGCTGTTACTAAAACAAATGTATGGATTTTGAGATAATCGACAAGTTTAGCGGGCATTGCCATCCGCTGCCTTCGGGCTTTTCTTCGAATGAATCGGATTTAAACCGGACACTACCAGCGACAACAGATCTAATGGCCGGTTTATGGCCACGTCCATGCTACACCATTTGAGCCGCGTCTTCAATAACCCTGAACCCGCCCAAGCAGGATACTTTGGCAAAAAATGATTGTGAATGCGAGAAACTTAACGCTGATTGATTATTTTCGCAGCATTGAAAGCAATTAATACAATCTGAATATGTCTGGAACATCACATACCGAATCAACCTCACTGCCCAGCTTCGCTTATATCGCGGCATTTCTCATTCTTTTCGTAATCCTGGCGGTGTTTGGCGACCTGTTCACATTCATCCTCGGTACGATCGGCCTTGTGGTGACTTTCGCGGCGTTCTACAAGGACCACAGCCACGACGACCATCATTGACATTTTGCCCGCAGGGCACACAAGATATCTTTACCGGACGGCCAGCTCAGGAATCGCATTGACGACTTTCCAATCGAGCTGGCCGTTTGTTGTATCAATATCCCACCTTTCTTCCAGTATACAGTTATCTTCCAGGTCGCGATACTCGGCAATGAGCCGGCGATCCTTCAAGATCAGCCGCACAAATCCGTTGTACCCGAGCGCATGACCTTTGATCTCTGTCCGCAAACGCCTGTCGTAGTAGTCGATCTTATGTAACTCACCCTGATCAGGCATTCTCAGATCCACCGGCAAACCGCCGTGCCCGATGCACCGTCCGTAAGCCATCGGCCCTTTACCGTTCCGGTCCAGCCGATACACTACCATCCGATGATCGTGTCCCCAGAGCCAGATCACCGGACGCTCGGCCTCGCTCATTAACTTCCTCAGCTGTTCTCCCGGCCTTAAATACTCCTCCCGAAAAGCCGATATATAAGGATGGTGGCTCAGAAACACCAGTCCCCGGGTGTCCTGCGGGTCGCCCAGTTTCACCACATCCCTTAACCAGGCAACCTGCTCCTTCCGGAGATGGCAGTCGGGCGGGGAGAGAATTTCAATGAAAGGCCGTCCCACGGAAGTATACCCGGTATCAATGCCTATAATCCGCCAGTGATCATTTTCCAGGCAAAAGAAACCCGCCTGCTGTGTTTTTCGTATCTCCCCCACCTGGGCATACATAGCCGGAAGCAGATGCTGAAAAAATGCATTACCATTGGAATACATTTCATGATTCCCCGACAAAGCCAGACTCCCCGACGCTCCATAATACCAGGAAGCATAAGGTGCAGTAAAGTTGTCCTCCACTTCTTTGGGCGTACCTACGAAATAGATATCTCCCATGTGGATAGTATAATCGGGTGCATGTCGCGCCACAAGATTGGCAACCGTGTCCGACTCGGCTGTGTCGCTGGCCCAGTCGGATAGCAGGGCAATGCTGATTTCATCTCTCGAAACAACGGAGGATTGCAGCGGGTAAATGCCGCTGTCCTCATTCCTTGGATAAGCCTGGTAGGGATGCCTCGCTCCAAAACGGCTCCGGAGATAATGCCACGCGAAGCCGATCAGGTTGGTTTTAAAAAACTCGGAAATAGCATTGGTTACCGAAGAGGTCTGCTCCACACGTTTTTCATACAATTCCAATTGCGTTTTGGCGTGGTTCTCAGCCTCGCTATGGCCCAGATCCAGGTATTTATGAGCACGCTCCTTGGGACTTTCAGGCATTGCAGACAGTTTTTAATGGGTGTTGACGGGTAAAGAAAACAATAACGAGGCTAACACCAATTAAAGGTCCCGTTTTTCTTGATCAGAGAGGTCTATTTGACCATATGATCAAGGCCGTTACCATTAGTTAAATATTTGACTGCGATATTGATAATCGCATTCCTTCCCGCTACCTTTCGCGAAATTATATCAACCACCAAAACAAAAATCGAATGAAAAGAATCGCTATCATCTGCATGACGTTGTTCGGAGCACATTATGCATCTGCACAGACCACAGTTGCCAAGCAAATCGCAGACTGGGAAAGAGCAAAAATCTACACCAAAGAGTATCTGGATGCTATGCCGGATGACGGATATGCATTGAAACCGACCCCGGAGATCCGTTCCTTTGCACAGCAGATGGATCACCTTGCCGACGCAAATTTCGCATTCATTTCGGCTGCAACCGGTAAGAAGAGCCCTATGGAAGGATCAGCAGAGAAAATGGCTGACCAATCCAAAGCCTCAGTGACCAAAGCAGTTATGTCCAGCTATGATTTTATCATTACTGCCCTGAAAGGTATGACCGACGCGGATTTTGCCAAAGATGTGAAAGTATTCGGAATGGACATGAAAGCCGGTGCTGCTTTCGAAAAAGCATTCGAACACCAGACCCACCACCGTGGGCAGACGACGGTGTACATCCGTATGAAAGGTGCTACGCCTCCCAAGGAAAAGTTATTCTAATCCATAAAGCAAAAAAGGGCCGATGGCCCTTTTTTGCTTTATCAGCTTTGTCCTGACACTTTACTTTTCAAATTGTACAGGTTCAAAGCGAAGAAGCTGTACATCCTCATAAAGACCGGTGGGATAATGAAATCCCGGATCACTTCTTTTTTTCGCTCCGGTGACGGGTCAGCCATTGACAAGTACTTCACAGCATATTTGACCCTCGGCCAGTACGTATCACCATATTCCCTTGAAAATAACATCTTATAGTAGTAGGTGGCGATATTCTTAGTCAGCCGGTCGTGGTATTTGTATTTCAATTCCTTATCGATATTGGAATACATCTGGATCCGGTTGAACAGGAAATCGGCACCATAATGATTGTCGGCAAAACTCGCCCCTCCCCGGTTTTTGCGGTACACCGACATGACCTCGTCGATATAACCGATCGGTCCGCGTGTCGCAAACATAATGTTCCGCGGTATGTCTCCGCTTGTCGAGAGGTTTGTCCATTCGGGGTCCGGGTTCTTCGCGAAATCTTCGGTGCGGAACATGAGACTTGAAGTGGCAATGAAACAGAGTTCGTCTTCTCCGATCAGGTCATCGACCGTAAATTCCTTTTTCCGGAGGTCGTTGACCAGGTAAGGCGGTGCCGCATTGTCATCAAAAACCACCCGGGCATTATGGAAACAAGCCGAATAATGCGGATTGGCGTCCATCATTTCCACCTGCTTTTGCAGCTTGTCCGGCACGAGCAGGTAATCGTCCCCGTCGAACTGGGCGATGTACTCACCTTTTGCGGCGGCAAAGGTAGAAAGCGCATTGAACTTACCATTCAACCCCATGTTTCTGGGGTGCAGGAGGAGCCGGATCTGGTCCGGGAAACGTTGCTGGTATTCCTTTAATATCGAAACAGTGTTGTCTTTCGAGCAATCGTCACCTACCACGATTTCGAAAGGAAATGTAGTTTGCTGCATCAGAATTGAATCCAGCATTTGCGCTACAAATTTTTCGTGGTTGTAGGTAACTACACACACACTCACTTTTATCATAACCGACTATTCTAATGAATGGGCTGGCGAACCCTGCACAAATTTAGCTGAATTATCCTCATTGTCTGCATTGGGCTAGTATGCGGTACGCCGCGCCGTGGGAATAACCAACGGTCGGCAAAATAAATTCTATCCAAAATGATTACAGCTGCGAATCCGTTTAAATTTGAAAGGAATTATGATTTAAACAATAAACAATGCAAGAGCCAGGTACCACCATCCTTCGCGAATCCTATCGTAAACCACCTGTTTTCGACCGTTTCCCCGAACTTGTTGCCGCAGAGAGCACGCGTCACGGGGGAGTCAGCACAGGCCCCTACTCCTCTCTGAACCTGGGCGGAACACAGGACTCTCCGGAAAACATCCTGGCCAACAATCACCTCTTTTTCAATGCGCTTGGCATACCTTTCGAGCATGTCGCCAAGTCGCATCAGGTTCACGGCGTAGCTATCCTGCCGGTATCAAAACCCGGCCGATATGATGCATACGATGCGCTGATCACCAATGTAAAAGGCATTCAGCTAGCCGTATCCATCGCCGATTGCACGCCTATCCTGATCTATGACCCCATCAGCGGGGCTGTGGCCGCCATTCATGCCGGGTGGCGCGGAACCGCAGGAAAGATCGTGGAGCTGACCGTAACGGCTATGCAAGAAGAATATGGCACACGGCCTCACGATTGCATTGGTTATGTAGGCACCTGCATCGACGAGTGTTCCTTCGAAGTAGGTGATGATGTGGCGGTACATTTTGACGATATCTACAAAAGGTGGGAGGAGCAGTCCGGCAAGTTTTTCGTGGACCTGAAAGCCGCGAACCGCGATCAGCTCATCCATTCTGGCCTAAGCGCGGAAAACGTCGCCGTTTCGCCCTATTCAACGGTGATTCATAATGAAGATTATTTCTCGCACCGGCTCGAAAAAGGTATTACGGGACGTTTGCTCGCTACCATTGGACGAAAGCCCTGACATGAGAAAGCGGCTGGCCGGGATATCATCCGGCCAGCCGCTTTCTTCATTATATGCTATTGGAGATTATGCTTTATCCGCAACCACTGTTTCGCCTACCGCAGGTGCAGCAGCCGGCTTGGCAGCAGGCTTCGCCGGAGCGGCCTTGGGAGCAGCTTTCGTGGCAGCTGGTTTGGCAGCACTTGCTTCCTTACCTACCGTCGGCTTGGAAGGCGTTGCTACCGGAGCCTTGGAAGAAGCCGAAGCGACCAATGCGGCGATTTTCTCCGCTTTTTGTTTTTTCCCCTCTTTTTTATCTTTCGATTTAACTTTTACTTTCTTTTCCGCGTTCCTGGCATCTTTCGCCTTTTTCTTTTGAGTCTCCTTCTCAAATTTGGCTACTTTTTTGGCCAGTTTCGAAGCTGCTCTTTCTATCGATTTTTTTATTTTTTTGGAACCGGCAGCTACTGCTTCGATTTTTCCGGTGAGTGTCTCAGCAATTTCTGTCGATAACTTCTTTGTCGCGGATTTCATGATATGATATTGAGAATTACATTAATGATACATAGTAACCTAACCTTCCCCAAAGGAGAGTCTGAGGCCCGTATTGCCGTTCGACAATAACCTACAAATACCCATTAATAAATCATAAATTGCAAATTTTGGATATTATATTTATGTTATTTTTTTCTTCACATAATCCCAAAGTACGATCCCCGCGGAGACGGAAACATTGAAGGAATGCTTGGTTCCGAACTGGGGGATTTCGAGGCAACCGTCCGACAATTCAATCACTTCATTATCCACTCCCTCCACTTCATTTCCAAAGATAAATGCATGGGGAGCGTCCGCTATTGGGTCAAAATCCTGCAAGAGCACACTACCCTCCGCCTGCTCCACACACCAGACCTGATATCCGGCCAACTTCAGATTCCGTACGGCCTCGGCAGTGGTTGCACACTTCTCCCATTTGACAGACATTTCCGCACCTAATGCACTCCGTGTGATTTCACGGTGCGGCGGCTGCTGCGTATATCCGCACAGTATCAACTTTTCCGCCCGGAATGCATCGGCGGTCCGGAAAAACGATCCGATATTATTTAGGCTCCGGATATTGTCGAGTACGACTACGAACGGAAACTTATCCGACTCTCTGAATTCTTCGACCGTCAGACGGTCCATTTCATCAACACTTAGCTTGCGCATGAACTTCTTATTCAATGTATATCATAAAAAAAGGTTTCTGCACCTGGTACAGAAACCTTTTCATAGTGGTAAGCATGATTACTTAATCTTGGTGATCAGCTCAACAATGTTCTTCACACCCAGTTTTTCAAAAATACGGGCTTTGTAAGTACTAACTGTTGACAACTGCAAGTTCAGTTTTTCAGCGATTTTAGCAGTACCCAAACCTTCCTTCAAAAGATTCATCACGTCTGTCTCACGAGGGGACAGGCTCACGATCGGATCCGGAAGATACTCCTTCGGATTAATGAGGCGATTGATATTCATTTGCTGCATATCTTCGCTCATGTACTTCTTATTGTTCAGGACACTCATGACGGCAGTCTTAAACTCTTCCTCCGGCGCATCCTTGGACAGGTAACCGTCGGCACCGGCCTGAAGATACATCAGACCGTAGAGCTGTTCGTCATAGCTCGAAAACATCAATATCCTTACTCCGGGCGACTTGATACGGATCGTCTCTACCATTTTGGTGGTATTACCGCCGGGAATGTTGATATCCAGGATCAGGAGATCATAAGCTTTGGTCTCGAGTTCCTGAAGAATTTTATCAAAATCGTCAACGTCCGAAATCGTGGATTCCGGGATTAGTGATTTGAGGAGGTGCTTGGTACCGATTCTTACCACAGCGTGGTCTTCGGCAATAAGTATGTGTTTCATGAATGGGTTGGGTCCAATTGATGTAAAAATTTACTGGTGTCAAAACTAAACCAAACAATCAATTCCAGTCAATGATTGTCCTTTTTTGAATGCTCTGATTACCAACCAGTACAACTTTGTACATTCAATGTGGACTTATTTGATGAATTAACAAAAATAGTGATCCGCATTGTATTAAACATAAAAAATATCAAATTAGTATACCAAATATTTATCAAATTCATTGTTTGGAGGCCATTTAACACACATCTTATAACATTTGAACCCGAGCAGTACTAATTTTACCCACGCTCCGACCGATTCATGGCAGAATAGCGACACGATCGTGAAGGTATTTCCGGTAACGGATGCCCCTCTTCTCCCGACAGTTCCGTGGCTGTTTTTCTCTCCCGAACACCTGGCCACTCAAACACCTGATGTAATTTATTCATTTATTCTTACTTGTAAAGACTCCGGATCTGTTTTGGCGGCTTTTCATTGCTGTATGGGGCCCGATGGATGGGTTTCGCCTCCATGTGCCCCGTTTGGCGGCATTGCGCCTATCCAAAACTGCCGGGAATCCGATCTGACCTTCTTCCTCCAATGCATTGGAAAATGGATATCGGAAAGGCATGGACGAAAAATCACGATCAAAACCGCTCCGTCCTGTTACGCTCCGGCAAACCACGACTTATGCCACCACAGCTACCTTAGCGCTGGATTCTACCCCAATCATACCTATTCCAATCATTATATCCCCATAGTAGACCTGCCTTTTGAGCACTTTATTGAGCCTTCGGAGCGGCGCCGTTTATTTAAAGGAAGAAAAATGAAATTCAAAATTGAAAAAGAAATGGACCGGTTCCGCCCTGAACTCAGCTGTCTCTTGCTCCGATGTTACGCGGAACACGGCTATCCACTTTCGCTGCCACCGGAACGGCTCACAGCTCTCATCCATTCCTTTCCTAAACAACTGCTGATTTTCAGCAGCTGGGATGCCGGCACCCCTATTGCCCTGCTCATTGCCATACAGGTCAGTGACGAGGTCTTGTACACGTTTCTTTCTACCTATCGGAAAGAATATAAAACTTTCAGCCCCGCGGTAGCACTCTTTGAGGCTGCATATGGCTATTGCCGGCAACAATCCATGCGCATTCTGGATCTTGGAGTTTCAATGGATCATCATGGGAATGAGAAGCCTTCTCTGATGCGGTTTAAGAAGAATATTGGTGGAATCGCTTGCGAGAAAATTATCTACGAAACCATTTTCTGACTTTTGTAACCGCAAAAAACCACTCGTAAATTTCCCGGTCTTCAAGAAATTACGGATCTTTCACCTTATAATCCACCAATAGTTACATCTGATATATCATGCGTTTTTGCCGCGGGATCATTGTGTGTTTGGTAACCTTGCTGTGCTCCACCGGATATGGCCAGGTGCAGCTCGAACGTGGATTAATTGGTTGCTATCCCTTCTCCGGCAATGCAAAAGATTACAGCCCGATGGCCAATGACGGAAGCGTTTCTGGGGCCCGATTAGCCGATGACCGCTTTGGCAATCCCAATTCGGCCTATGCGTTCGACGGTCTGGACGATGTCATTGAGATAAGCCCGGATGGCTTGCAACTCAACAGCTTCACCTACTCCATATGGGTGAACCCCAACGAAGTACCAGCCCGCGGTGCGGCGTTTTTCCTGTTTTCGGTCGGAAGTAATTATGGGGATCAGCAGATTATTTTCGCGGATCATTACGCCAATGAGCGTCATACCGGATTTTCACATGGCTCTTACCTCGGTGTGGCCAATAACATCCTCTGTTCCGGCCCGTCGGTAGAACCCACCGGTCAATGGTATCATCTTGTTCTGGTTAAGGACGACAATAACTACTACTTTTATGTCAATAACAGGATGATCTGCTCCAACGGCACAAACGGTCAGAAAGCCTTTTATGGCACCAGCACCATCCGTGCAACCATCGGGGCCCGCAACAACTACGGACAAGCTTCAAATGCACGGATTGACGACATACATCTCTATAACCGCCCCTTAAATGAAGATGAAATCGACGCGTTGTATAAAGGCGGAAGTATACCGTCCGCTCCGGTAACCGGCCAGATCGTCGCCGATAAGAATCAAATTTGCGGTGGAGAAACGGTATTACTGAAGGTGGTATCGGATAGAGCCGGTTCGACTTTCAAATGGATGGTTAATGAGGCGGAACAACTGGAATCCTCATCGGAACTCTCGCTCCGGACCGACGACAAAGGTTCCGACTATCAAATGAAGGTCAAAGTCGATGTTGATTTCGACCGGTCCTGTTTCACTCAACCGGATCCGTTTGAAGTGAATAAAATTTTCGATGTCAAAAACTGCGCCAACCCTCCCGAAGAAATATCGAGGCTGCTGGTCCCCGATGCATTCACGCCAAACCGCGATGGTAAGAATGACGTCTGGAAAATACTCAACGCCGAAAAAGTCGACGAACTAAGCATTATAATCTTCAACCGATGGGGAGAAGTGATTTACCAATCCAAAGAATCCACTCAGGCCTGGGATGGAACCTACAAGGGCAAACTGGTAGCCTCCGGCAGTTACGCATTCAAGATTCTTTCCGGAAAGAAACTGATCAGAAAAGGAAGCCTTATGGTCATATACTAGACCGCCTGCATTCAAATACCGAGGCAATTGCCGTCCCGGTAAAAGACGCTGGAGCAAAATTCGTAGCCTACGATGGGTCCCATACCGCGGAAGTCCAAACGTCGAAAACCTTGCGCCTCCATCAAGTCTTTTGCATCCTGATACCAATATCTTTCAGAATTATCCAGTATGAGCACTCCTTCAGGTTTCAGAAAATTCTTCGCAAAGCTTACACATTTAACACGCTGCCGTCCGTCCACGACAATCACATCGAATTTCGCACCAACCTCGCCTACGGCTTGCACATATGACTTACCCAGCTCCCGCTCCATTAATTTCACGTTTCCAGGAAGCTGAGGCGCGATAATCTTGATCCATTCGTGATCGTGCTCCACCGCATCGATCGAATGTACTTTCTTGCTGTACCACCTGGTCGAATTTCCGGAACCGTACTCGAATACACGAAAGTCCGCACGCAGCCTGGGTTCGAGAAAAAACATAAACGAATAGGTATACCACGGAATCGGGTTGCCCGCCGCGTCAACGGACATCCGCTGGGAGAAACTCTGGAACCAGCCGTACTGCTTCAAAGCGCTATCGATATAGAGCTGAATACTTCCGCCAAGTCCTACTGCATTGAGCAGGGCCCAGCTTTGTCTTTTCACGAATTGAATCATCTTTCATACTAACAACCCAAACCATGCTTTGTCACGACAACGTACAAAGGGCCGGGCTGCGGAACGTTTTTGCTTACAGTGGGCAAATATACTACATTAGCAGCCACAATGTTTTCCAGCGCGGTATCAAAACCTCCGACAGCCTAATGAAGTTAAAGACGATCAAGACGATTTTAAGCCACCCACTCAACCAGCAAAAAAAAATCAAAGCATTGATAACCTTCTTCAAAAGAGGGGTGATCATTCGCTTGCACGATCACCCCATCGTGTATCCATTCGTGGAGAATACTTCGCTGGTTGTTGAAAAAGGCATGTCGAGCGCCGAACTTCAGATCTACACCGGACTCTACGACCTGCATGAGATGTTTTTCCTGATGCATTACCTGCGTCCGGGGGATACTTTTGTCGACGTTGGAGCGAATGTGGGTGTATATACTGTTCTGGCCGCCGGGGTAGCCGGTTCCAATGCCATTGCGTTCGAGCCGATCCCGTCGACATTTTCGAAGCTGAAACGCAACATTGCCTATAACGAATTGACCGACAGGGTTGACTTACGCAACATGGGCGTTGGCGACAAAGAAGAAATGCTGGTCTTTTCCAACAATCTCGACGCTACGAACCACGTGATCAGCGATGGCCAGGGCCACGGCGGTGCCACCACAAAAGTCCCCGTAAACTCCCTGGATCAGCTGCTTGCCGACAAAACAGCCAACTTCCTGAAAATAGATGTGGAAGGATTTGAAGCCAATGTCATCAATGGCGCTCCCGAAATTCTCAGCAGACCTGAATTAAGGGTGATCGTCATGGAAACAAACGGTCTTTCCGATCAATACGAGTTTGGGCAAAACTATCTCCATAACAAACTCCTCGCATTAGGGTTCATACCGCACAGCTACGACCCCTTCCAAAGAAACCTTCAGGTATTGAAAACCACGAATCCGCAGAATACCATCTATCTCAGGGATTTGGACTTCGTCCGGAACCGCATTCAGACTGGCAAAAAAATCCGTTTCCGCGATATGCTGGTCTAGCGTTGTGTTCAACTTCCACGACGCAATCCTCTCCGCTCCCGTGTACTCTACAGGAACCGGCTCTTTGCATTATTGAAGATCCCCTGTATTTCCTCCGACAATCTCAGTTTCAGGACGAGTAATGCGAAAGCAATGCATATCAACGTGGATCGAAGTACCACCGCAACCATGGCCGACCATTTGGAGAGCACATATTCGGGTTCCAGGTAGGTTGCCAGATACAGCACGGTCAAAATCAGGATGATCTTCAACGTGCCCAGGGAGAAAGGTTGAACCTCAAACTTACGCCAGACAAACAGCAGCCTGGAAAGTGAGTAGACGAAGGTGGTAATCATCGTAGCTACCGCCGCACCTTCGAATCCGTAGGCGGGTATAAGCAATACGTTCAAAACGAAGCCCAAAATGGCCGAACCGGTTATGAAATAAGTGGCAAACTTGAAAAATCTGGAATAAAGGATAATCTCGGTATTGAGTCCGGTAGCAGTATCGAACACCTTGGCCATTGCGAGAAAAAGCACCACCAATTTCCCCTCCCTGTAGGTTTCGCCTTTCGGGATCAGAAAAAAGATCTCGTCGATACTGCTCCATATGAGCAAAAAAACCAATCCCCCGGCAATCAGTTGGTTCAATGCAGATTTGGTATTGATCTGGCGGATATGGTCATGATCTCCTTTACCTAGCGAAGTCGCCAACAAGGGTATCGAAATCTGCGCAATCGCCTTTTTAGGGATTTCGATAACGCCTGCTATATAAGCTGCGATAATGAATATCCCCGTCTGGATAAGCCCGCGCTCACCGGCAAGCATAGAGCGGTCGATGAATAACATCAGGTTGACTCCGATTCCGCCGAGCAATGTAAAGCTGCCATAGGCCAACATACTGCGCAACAGCCCTTTCGTCAGAATTTTCGAATTGGGTTTCCGCCAATACCACTTCCCCAGATGCTTGATATAGGTCACCAAAGAAACGACACCCAGCCCATAGGAAGCGATCACCAGGTAAAGCATCAGATCAAAACTTATCCAGCCAAATCCAAAAATGAGAATCAGAAGCATGTTTGCCAGTCTCAAAAAGACCTCCCGGATGAAATTCGGAACGGCGATTCTGGAATTGTTTCGGCAATACGCCTCCAACACCGACATGTACAGCCAGAAAAGTGTCAGCGGTATTACCAGCACATGGTATTTGAGCAATAGAGGTGAATTCGTCGAGTAGTATTCCTGAATCCAGTCTGAACACAACAAGTACAGCATCGCAAAAAGGAGACCACCGACAAATGGGAGCGTCAAAAGGAACTGCAGAATTCCATTGTGCCCCTGCTCGTCATCCCTGAATTTGCTAAAGAATTTATCTGCAATGAATGGGGTTCCCAAATGCGCAAAAGCGGCAAAGAGCAAGCTATTTTCAAAAAGGAGCCGGGTCAGCGCTAGTTGTTCCACCGATAAAAATTTGGTAGACACATACATTTGATTGATAATCCCTATTCCTACTCCAATATAGGAGCCTAACCCTGCCTTTAAGCTTTGTCGAACTATAATTCCCACTATTGTCTACTTTACGTACTTCTTCTTAATTACTTGCACTATCCGATCGGATGCCTGGCCATCCCACAATGCGGGTAACGACGATGTTCGCTTGTTGTTTTCTATAATGTCTTTTACAACAGGCAGTACAAGTTCGGCAGCCATCCCTCCGACAAGATAGTTCGTCCCCTCCTTCACGGTAACCGGGCGTTCGGTGGTTGTCCTCAACGTGACGCAGGGCACTTTCAGGAAAGTTGTTTCTTCCTGAACACCCCCGGAGTCGGTGATCACCAGCAGCGCATTCTCCATCAGGTTGATAAACTCGAGATATCCCTGCGGCGGCAGTAAAATCAATCCCTCAATTTTTTCAAGGCTTTCCCACATCTCATGCCGTATCAGGTTTGATTTTGTTCTGGGATGAACAGGGAAAACGACTGTTCTGACTTCACATATCGCCTTTATCAAATCTATTAAGCCCGTCAATTCTTCGAAAGAGTCGACATTTGAAGGCCTGTGCATCGTGAGCACCATGTAATCTCTGCTTGCCAGGCCTAACTGCGCAAATACAGTCAGGCGCGATGCCTTTCCCCTGAACTGCACAAGCGAATCAATCATTACATTGCCGACAAAATGGATTTTGTCCCGCGCGATGTTCTCGCTTTCCAGATTGCTCATTGCGGATGCTTCCGACACAAAAAGCTCGTCGGCAATATGATCTATCAGAATCCGGTTTACTTCCTCCGGCATACTTTTGTCGCCACTCCGCAGTCCTGCCTCGACGTGGACCAGTCCTACGCCTTCCTTGGACGCTACCAGGGCACAAGCCAGACTGGAATTCACATCGCCCACCACCATGATCATATCGGGCAGTTCGCCCCGGACGACCTTTTCGAAGGCTAGCATAATCCTGGCTGTCTGTGTCGTATGCGACCCTCCGTGGACACCCAGGAAAAATGCCGGCTCAGGAAGTTCGAGCTGTTCAACAAAGATCTTAAACATGGCATCGTCATGATGCTGACCCGTATGAACCAGCATAACCGAAAATTCCGGGCACTTTACCAGGGCTCGATATAGGGCGGCCACCTTAATAAAATTAGGTCGGGCACCCATCACACACATTATTTTCAATGATTTAGGCGGTGTTAGGCGCGCAAAGTTAGCACAGTTTTAACTCCAAAATCCTCTACACGGACTTTTTACACCCTTCGCGATTTTATTGTGAATTAGAAACGATTAAACCTACTTTTGCCCTGAGAAATATCAGACACCCATAAAGCAGATGCCCTTCCTTGCCCCTATCGTCCTCTTTTGCTACAATCGTCCGCAGCATTTGCAGCAAACGATAGAAAGCCTGCAAAAGAATGCGCTGGCAGCGGAAAGTCAGCTGTACATATACTCCGATGGCCCTAAAAACGAACGTGATGCACCATTGGTGAGCAAAGTTCGTCAGTACATTTCAGGAGTAAAAGGTTTCAGGAATGTGCAGATCATAGCGTCGGAACGGAATAAAGGCCTGGCCACTTCCGTGATTGAGGGCGTGACGGACGTGCTCAGCGGCCATCCAAGCGTGATCGTGCTGGAAGACGACATGCTTTGCACTACCGACTTCCTTTCTTTCATGAACCGCGCGCTGGAAACCTATGCGCATCGCGACGATATTTTTTCGGTAACGGGGTATACGCCTCCCGCTAATTATCCGGCAGATTACAATAATGACCTTTTTCTGGCACCCCGGGCGAGTTCCTGGGGCTGGGGGACCTGGACACACAAATGGAAACAGGCCGATTGGGAAGTGGGGAGTTTCGGGCTAATGCAAGCGGATTCGTCAAAAAGGAAACGCTTTAACCAAGGCGGCGACGACCTCTGGCCCATGCTGGCCAAGCAGCAAAAGGGAGTCATCGACTCCTGGGCGATTCGCTGGACCTACTCCCAGTTTCAGAACAATGCCTACGGGCTGTATCCCATCCACTCCAAGATCAAAAACATCGGTACCGACGGCAGTGGCACTAACTTTACTTTTAAATCGGGCAGCTATGGACACGAAATGGCGGAGGGTAAAGTCGTCATGGATCCGGCGCTGGCCCCCGATGATAAAATGATCGGGGCTTTTAACCGTTATTACCGATTATCATTTCTTTTAAAAATCAAAAACTGGGTCAAATACAGGATCTGGTCCTGACTGAATATGTACTGGCTTCGCTATCTGCTTAAAGAACCTTATCACGCCCTGAGCTCCGCCTCCAACCGGGAGTTCATGTCGCTGTTGCTGAAATACGGAAATCACGCGCGTTATAAAACGGCCGATGTGAAATTTGGCAATTACAGCCTGCAAGTACCTGATACCATGTCATTTCTATGGCAGCATAAGGAAATCTTCGCGGATGAGTTTTACTATTTCAAAACAGAAAGCACTCAACCCGTTATTTTCGATTGCGGGGCCAATATCGGCATGAGTGTTTTGTATTTTAAAAAGCTTTTCCCGAATGCGCGGATCCTTGCTTTTGAAGCGGAACCCGATATTGCCGCCCTGCTGCGGCAAAATCTCAATGCGAACCGGATCAACGACATTGCCATCATTGACAAAGCGGTGTGGGTCAACGAAGACGGAATTTTGTTTGGCAGCGAGTCCGCAGACTCTTCCTCCATTTATTCCACTTCTTCCAAAAGGAAAATTGCGTCCGTCCGCCTGAGAGATTATCTGCAAAAAGAAACACAGATCGATTTTCTCAAAATTGACATTGAAGGTGCAGAACTTGAAGTTCTCGATGATTGCCGCGATTCGCTGGCGCACGTCAAGAACCTCTTTGTGGAATTCCATTCATACATCGGCAACCCGCAGGGCCTGGCCGATGTGGTGAAAATCTTTGAAGAAAATGGTTTCCGCTACTTTGTTGACACCAATCAGCATCGGATGAAGCCGTTCGTTAACCATCGCTACCGCGGTAACGATGTGATGGACCTTCAATTGAATATCTTCGGGTGGCGCGAATGACCGTCATCAGAGCCTCGAATCCACCATTTCCTGCGGTAATATCGATTTAAGATCAAAAATGACGGAATCAGGAGCAATGAAATCACCGAATTCCATACTGTGGAACTCATTGTGTGCGACGGCGATCACTACTGCTTCGTAGGTTCCAACCGGCTTTTCAAGCAACGCAATGCTGTATTCGTTCAATACCTGCTCCTGGGAAGCCCAGGGGTCACAGATTTCGACCTGCATCCCAAAATCGGTTAATTCTCGGTAGACATCTACGACCCTGGTGTTTCTGACATCCGGGCAATTCTCCTTGAACGTAATCCCCAATATCAGCACCCGGCTGCCTTCTATCTTATGCCCCTTTCTGATCAGCAGCTTAATCAATTTGTTGGCTACAAAAATGCCCATGGTATCATTTACACGCCTTCCCGACAAGATGACCTGAGGATAATAACCCAGTGACTCCGCCTTGTGAGCGAGATAATAGGGATCCACACCAATGCAATGCCCTCCTACCAGGCCGGGTTTGTAATGCAGAAAATTCCACTTCGTTGCTGCGGCCTCCAAGACTTCAGTGGTATCGATGTTCATTCGGTCGAAAATCAGTGCCAGCTCGTTCACAAACGAAATATTGACGTCCCGCTGCGCATTCTCGATCGCCTTGGATGCCTCGGCCACCTTGATACTGGACGCCCGGTGTGTACCGGCTTCGATCACGGAGCTGTAAAGACCGTCGACAAACCCGGCTGCATCAGGCGTCGATCCGGAGGTCACCTTTTTTATTTTGGTGAAGGTGTTCACCTTGTCCCCTGGGTTGATCCGTTCAGGTGAGTATCCGCAATAGAAGTCGTCGTTAAATTTCAGCCCGCTTTCCAGCTCCAGCACCGGCACACAATCATCCTCCGTGCAACCGGGATAAACTGTCGATTCATAGATCACCACGTCCCCTCTTTTTAAAACCTTGCCGATCATTGCGCTGGCTTTGAGTAAATGCGAAAGATTCGGCTTCTTATAATGATCGATGGGGGTCGGAACGGTTACGATGAAAATATTACAGAGACTTATCGCCTCCTGCTCCCATGAGAAATTCAAATTAACGGCGTCCCTCAGATCCTGGCGGGAAATTTCCTTGGTCGCGTCGTAGGCATCCTTCAACTCCTGAACGCGTCTCTTGTTAATGTCAAAACCTGTAACATGGTATTTCTTGCTGAAAGCAACGGCTAATGGTAAACCGACATAGCCTAGTCCGATTACGGCAATTTTCAGATCTGATCCGGGTAACATGCGAGGTACTCTTTAATGATGGCCATAAAACTAGGTATATTTTGCCCTACCAAAAAATTACCGACGAATGCGTGACCAACTGCTGATTTGTACGTATTGCTTTAAAGCAGTTACAACAATCGCTTCCGATCCCTATCGAACTATTGGTTATAGAACACAAAGTTTTCACATTGCGCGGCCACAAAGTCATGCTGGATTTCGACCTCGCTGCATTATATGAGATAGAAACCAAAGCATTGAAACAGGCTGTGAGAAGAAATCTGGAGCGTTTCCCGAGCGACTTCATGTTTGAACTGACAAGGGAGGAATACCAATCTTTAAGGTCACAAATTGTGACCTTAAAGATTGGACGGGGTCATCACAGCAAATTTGCCCCATTTGCATTCACAGAACAGGGCGTCGCTATGCTTTCCAGCGTGCTCAACAGCTACAAAGCCTTACAGGTTAACATTACCATCATGCGGGCATTCGTTTCGATCCGCCAGCATTATCTGGATTCAAAAGAACTAAAAGAGAGAATTGATAGGCTCGAAGATGAAATGCAGGGCAAGTTTAGTGACATCCACCAGGCGCTCAGCTTTTTACTGGACCCTCAAAAACCCGAACACACGCCCATTGGATTTAAGCAACTCAACCAAAATCAACAGGATGATTAACGCGCGTACGGATTAGGCGGGAAAATGTGTACCTGAAAACCATCCTCTTGCATGGCTTTCATGACCTGGTCGGAAGGAAGTTTTTTGAAAATCACTGCACACAATACCTGTGACGGCATCAGTGACGCCCAGGTGAGAAAATCGTGAAACGCAAGCTTGCGTTTGAGCTTCCGAAAAGCAGGCGAAGAATCATCCGCCTTCTCGTGCGCGTAGGAAGGGTGGTAATAGTTATTGTTGATACCCTTGAATGCTACCGCAGGCAGTCCCATGCCGTTAGCCAGTTTATCCATTTCGCGTTCAGAAAGTTTGAACACATAGTTTCCGACCGTTTCGAACGAATAACGATTTTTCCAATACTTCTGCAATGCACGGGTATCCCAGCGGTCGAATATATTCCTCATCGCTAGTAAAAATGGCATTTTAGAGATCGGATCGTGCGGCTCTATCAGGATCACCGCCTCGCGGGCAACGCGGAGCATTTCGTAAACGCCCAGGTAGGGCCTCGGGAAATGATGATAGGCTTCCTTACAAAAAACATAGTCGAAGCTGTTATCTTCAAAAGTCAGCCGCTCGACATTCTCAACTGCATACTTCTCAATAAACCCTCTCGACCTGGACAACGGCAGAAAAGTACCGGCAATGTCAGTTGCCGTTACATCGAGTCCTTTTCGAAAAAAATAATTGGCGTCGAAACCATATCCGTCGCCCACGGTCAGCCAAGATTTTTGCTCGCCAGCAAACGGATCCGCAAGTTCGAGCATTCGCTTGTGTATCCAGTTGTTAACCGTCTGATGCTTATTATCATACTCCCATAACTCAATGACCTTATCCTTCGCCTCCTGAGTAGCAAACTGCAATTCATACCATTCCGAATGCGCCTCGTGGCTTCGTTTTTCGCTCGACATGTTCCTGGGTTACCTGTTTTTGCGATAAAGATAGTTTCCCGGAATAAAAATTATTTAAAGCCGTAACTATTAATTTTACTTCGGCGGATTCTACATCCCGCAAAAACACAGGTTATCGAGAACGATCAAATGGTGCTTCAACTGAGTACTTTTCATTGGGAAGGAGGCGCCGGAGTTGCGGCAGCGAGGTTGCACAATGCACTCCTCAAAGCCGGAGTCGACTCTCAGCTGATGGTCTCGAAAATGTCGGGGCCCGGAGAACGCACAACAGGCGTAGCCGATAGTCCGTGGAAGGGAAAAGTAGCCTGGGGGCATTTTGTGTCAGAACGTTTGCAGTTTCTTCCCCACGAAAAAGATGCAACGGTGAGGTTTGCTTTTTCCCCTGCCTTAGCGGGCACAGATATTAGCAAACATCCCCTGGTCAGACAGGCCAGCGTTATCCATCTGCACTGGGTCAATTTTGGGTTTTTATCACTAAAAACCCTTGAAAAACTGTTTGCGCTGGGGAAACCGGTGATCTGGACTCTCCATGATATGTGGACTTTCACCGGGGGATGCCATTACAACCGGGGCTGTGACCATTACCTTTCGCATTGCCGGTATTGTCCTTATCTCCGAGACCCGGGCGAATACGATATTTCATTTGATCAATTTGAAAAGAAACGGTCTATTTACGAAAGCGCTTCGCTCACGCTTGTTTCGCCAAGTCATTGGCTCGATCATCAGGTCAAAATAGCCGGATTGACGCGCGGCATGTCCTCCCTTTCGATCCCGAACTGCATCGATACCGGTTTGTTTAAACCCGCTGATACCAGAGCGGCAAAGACGGCATTGGGGCTACCTCCCGATAAAAAGCTCATCCTGTTCGCAGGTGCAAACACGCAGGACCCGCGCAAAGGCTTTACCTACTTTCGGCAGGCACTGACTGAACTGGACGCTTCCGATCTGGAAGTAATGATCTTCGGAAAGGGGCGGCCCGAAGATTTTGAACAAATGCCTGTTAAAGTTCATTTCCTGGGTAAGATTTCCGATCCGAAACAAATGGTGAACGCCTACAATGCCGCAGACATGATTATAGTCCCTTCGCTGGAAGACAATCTTCCGAACACCGTTATGGAAGCCATGGCCTGCGGCACGCCGGCTGTTGGATTTAACACCGGCGGGATCCCGGAAATGATCGACCACCTGGATAACGGTTTCGTTTCCGTTGCAAAGTCGGCTGCATCTATTGCAGAGGGTATCAGGTGGGTTTTGGAACATAACACCGGGCAAGCTATTTCCAGGAAAGCACGCGAAAAGGTTTTAAGATGCTATTCCGAAGAAGTAGTCGCGAACCGCTATTCCCAACTATATCAAACCGTGCTGCATGGATAATCCACCGCTTCTCACCGTCGTCACCGTGACATTCAATGCGGAGCAGTTTCTCGACCGGACCCTTGAAAGTTTTGAAAATGCACTCGGGCAGGTGAAAAATCCGGCGGAGATCGAATATCTGATCATCGATGGCGGTTCAACGGATCAAACGCTGGACATTGCCCGCAGGTATAGCCATTTTATTTCGAAGGTTGTTTCTGAAAGAGACAAGGGGCTTTACGACGCCATGAACAAGGGGATAAATCTCTCATCCGGCCAGTATCTTTGGTTTCTAAATGCCGGTGACGAAGTTTACGACCCGGGTGTGCTTGCGAAACTGCTATCAGCCATGTCGACTGGTGCAGACGTACTTTACAGCGATGCGATGATGGTGCGGGAAGACGGCACCGAAGTGGGATTACGGAGCCGGTTTACACCACACACCTTACCCGAGCACCTTACCTGGAAAGATTTTTCAATGGGTATGAAAGTTTGCCATCAGGCATTTATTGCAAGTCGCCAAATCGCCCCGCATTACGACGACCAAAACCTCAGCGCGGATATCGACTGGGAGATTGCCTGCCTCAAAAAAGCCAGGCAGGTCCGGTTCCTTCCATTTGTTCTCTGCCGCTATCTGCTAGGCGGAATGTCTGTAAAAAACCATCGTCGATCGTTAAAAGACCGGTTCATAGTTCTCAGGAGGCATTTTGGCCTTATCCCAACGCTTTTTAGCCACCTGTTGATTTTCTGGCGCGGGTTTTGGTTTGCCCGAAAGAATGGTAAATACTGGTAAAACTATTGCCAGCTGATCCAGGCTTTGGCATCTTTGGCACTCACCATGTCGTAAGTGGTTTCGGATGTTTGTACCAGGTAGAAACCATTCGTATCGTAAAGCAAAGCTGCCGACTGGACTGCCGGTCCGCTATCGGGAACAGGCCCTAGTTTGGCATAATCTTTAAAAATCACCCGTCCGTCGGAAGTAAATGTGGGCGTTTCCGGCGCATGTGCATAAATCAGGCTCAGCGCGTCACCATCGTAAAAAACGGGTCCGAATAAATCATAGCGGGCATTTGCACCCGGCTGGTAGATGTAAAAGACATATTCGGAATCCTGGTATTTAAGATCATTGACTTTAAAGGCGTCGTCCACCCCATTCACATGGAATGCATCCCTGGTCCGCCAATCACCACCCGATTCAATGGGGGTTTGCCACCATCTTTTAGCCGCAGCCAGGTCCACAGACAGTGGTTTAATCGCACTCGTGACGATCCCGCTCGCTCCGCCGCCGCTCAGCCCTACCTGCACTGTATTGGCATTCCAGGTGATATTGCTGAAACCCGTGATGGTTTGCGATCCGTTCACCAACGGCGAAAGGAAAGCGACGCCTGTTGTCGTGAAATAATAGCCGGTGGTGAAAGTTTTTGGAGTGCTGCCGTTCAGCCAGGTTAATTTGATCGTTCTGTCTGTCTGGTTCACCGTGACTTCATAGGTAACGCCGCCAAGTGTAACCCGTTTGAAATAGGCCTGATATTTTGCAATATTGTTGAATAAAAGCCCTTTAGCCAAATCGCCATTCGTGTAGGCGGTCGCCTGCGGCTGGGTGGCTTTGGTTAGCACCAGCCGGCTCTGGTTTTTACGTCCGACCAGCGTAATCACATCCGTTTTGACTGAATCGGGAAAAATTGTAAACTCGAAGTCCGACTTTAATCCTTCTCCCCGTACCCCATTGTTTACCTCTTCATCCGGGTCGGACAATACATGCAGATAAGAATAAGTGTCGAAGATCAGAACCGGGGTTTGAACCGCTTTCAGCCGGTAGCTACTCTCCTTCGCCTTTGCAGCGGCGGCATCTGAAAAATCCGAGAACATGGTTACCCGGTTTTTATCATCAAATTTGAAATAAAACCCGTAGCTACCCCCTCCGCCGGGATAAATGATCGCATTCCATCCGTATGGCGCCTCCACCAACTGCTTTTCATACGAAGCCAGTGCCGCGTTCAGACGCACATCCGCCGATTCCTCAAAAACGGTATCATCGCTGTTCTCGCAAGAAAAGAATACAGTGGTCAGAAATAGCAGGTATAAAAAAGATCTCTTCATCTGACATTAAAAAAGTTTATTCATCGAAGTCCTCACCCTTTTCTGAAGACTGTAAAAATCAATTTTCCAGGTGTTTTTGTAATAGGCCACAATAATAGCCTCTTTTTGCCTCAAAGAAGCCTGCGCCTGCGCCTTTGTTACACCACGCGGGCTGGTCCCCTCCGGAATCGAGTTAACAAGCTTGTCAAATCCCGCCCTCCCCTCTGTTAGCATCATCGCGATCATCTCCACAAAATCCTCATCGAAATTAAGTGAGCTGTACGCGGTGATAAAACCGTCACGGCGTGCATCGGCATCCGACCAGTTGATCCAGTTGCCACCCTGGTACAACGCCTTGGTAATATTCTTGTACTCCACCGGATAAAGCTGCGTCTGATGCAGGATATGCCCGAATTCGTGGTGGATAGTATGCAGGAACCAGTCTTTCACGAACGAAGAATCGCGGGCCGCATTATAGCCTTCCATTCCTTTGATCTTGAACAAATTCACCCCATATAATATCACCTTACGTCCTCCCTCGGCAGTTCCAAGGGTGATCGAACCTTCCGCATTGTACTCGTTGCTCCCCGAAAGAATAAAGAACTTGGGCGAATACTTGTTATAGAAGACCTTTCCCGCCTCTTCAACATAGGGATTCGTCCAGGCTTTTCTGACGGTGCTAAGCAATGGAACCACCTGGGATTCATCAGGAGGCACCAGTGTTTTGGTGATGTTCGCAAATTCGAACTGATCCCATTTATACTTCGCCGAAATGTTATAGGGCTTCGTGAGGCTGTCGAGAATCCATTGGTCTACCGGCCCTTTCACCCAATCGTCGCCCCCGAGCCCGGAGATATCATCGACGTTCCCCAGATCGTCCTCCTTGCACCCGGTGAGGGTCACACCGAACAGCAGCGAAGCGAAAAGATATTTTAATACAGGTTTCAAAAGTATTTTCATGGTTTTAAACGCCTATCGGCTGTTTTGTGCTATACCTGACAATGAAGCGGATTGTGGGATCTGAAGTATCCTGCGCGGGTCGCCTGCGGGTACTGAGATAACCGCCCCGCCCTTAGTCGTATGCGTGACAGGAATGTTATAGCGCTGCATGTCAAACCAACGCATACCTTCCTGTACAAATTCTACCCTTTTGAAAGCCAGTACAGTATTGACAATTCCATTTCGCAATGTGCCTCCAAAATACCGGTTGATGCTGTTTGCAGTCACTACATCGGTGGCCGCATTGTAGTCGCTCACGCGTTTGCTCACGAATACGTTCAGGTCTGCCAGGCAGGCCGCCGTATTGTTAAGAAAAGCATTCGCTTCTATTCGGTTGAATAATACTTCTTCCGCCGTAAAAGCCGGCAACATCACGTAAGGCAAGCCGATCTCCGCATTCACCGACTCGCGGACAAAGTACTCATTCAGTTTCGGGATCAGGTAGTTGTTATCCCCTTGCGTGTAAAGCGGATAGTCCCAGCTCGCATTTCCCGCGATAATGCCTTCGCTGGCGGAAATTTCCTGCCATTTGGCGTAGTTCATTCCGTACCGGTAAGTGGCCACATAACGTCCGTATGTCGAAGAGGTTTCGATCAACAGCAGGTTGGCGCTTTGCGAGGCTCGTGAATAAGTATTGTACAACTCCGCTGGCGACAGGCTGGAATAAGTGGTGTTCCATGGTCTCAGATTTTCCGCGAAGTTCCCACTGGGAAAAACCTCATTGGCGTATTGTACAACTTTTTGGTAATCCTTTTTGACGAGGTAGAATCGGCTGGCGAATGCGTTGGCAGCGGCGCGATTAAAATGATATTTGGGAATGGTGTATGACCCGTCGCTAATCAGGGGGAGGCCTTCCAGGAGGTCTTTTTCAATCATCTGATACACAAAGGCGACCGTCTTCCGTTCGTATTTCTTGATCACAACATCTTCCGGTTCGGTCACGTACGGGATACCCGGGTCGGTGTTGGGTTGTTGCGGATCGAAGAATTTGCAATAATAATTGACCAGCATAAAGTGCGCGTAGGCCCTTGCCAGCAAAGCTTCCCCTTTCTGCGCCGTGTACTCGTCCGGATCGGCTACTTTGCTGATGATATCCAATGCCTCGTTGGCCACCGACACCGCCCGGTAGCATTCCGCCCAGTACTGATCAGGGGAATCCTGTTGGTCCACCGTAGCTTCCACCACCTCAAAAAGGAATGAACCACGGTTGGTCCGGTCGTCCGTTCCGGTTCCTTTGTCGGCTACATTGTCGCTCATGCTCTCCGCAAACACGAGGTAGTTACCTTGCGGATAGGCCGTCGTCAGTAACTGAGAAACCTTTTTGGGCGTGTTAATGACCGCCCGCGTGCTGTCCGGCTCTTTGGAGAGGAAGTCCTCACAACCGGCCAGGGAAAGGACCGGTACGATCAGCAATATCTTCTTTAAAGTCTTGATGCCCATATCTGAAAAAAATATCTTCCTCACCTTACAATGTCAATTTCAATGCAACCGTAAACTGCTTTTGGATCGGCTGCGCCACACCACCGGAATTAAAGAACTCCGGATCCTGCCCTTTCAACTTTTTGTCTGAATAAATCAGCCATGGGTTAATGGATGAGACCTGTATGCTTGCAGCCTTGAACCCATATCTTGCAATAACCGGCAACGGTAATTTATAGGACAGCGATACAGATTTCAAGCGAATAAAATCTCCCTTGGCAACACGTTCCGTCGAATAGTTATAAATGTTGTATGGATAGGTACCGGTCAGATATTGCAGCCACAGCTGATCACTTATCTGGGGAGTAGCCGGGAATTTCTCGTCCCCTGGGATAACCCACCTGTCCAGGAATTCCTTCGGCATGGCGTCCAGGTCACTGAACGTACCTCGGAACGATGGGTTCAGGCGGATCTTATTTCCTGCCTGGTATGTAAAAAACACGTTCAGGGCCAATCCTTTGTAGGTAAGTGTATTGTTAAAACCGCCGGTAAAAGGTGGGTCCACAGGTCCTTCATATTTCAGGTACTTAATGTTTTGATCCTGCAAATACACATCGGAAGTCGTTTCTCCATTCTCATTTATAAAAATGGGTACGCCATTGACCGGATTGAGTGCTTCATAATCGATCGAAAACAGGCTGCGTACCGGCTTGCCCTGAATGTTGGCTCCCTCCGCTTTCACCAGGTCGAATATGCCCGGGCTATTATCTACGTTCGTAATGAGTGTACGCGCATATCCGAATGTAATGCGTGAACGGAAATCCCAGTCCCTGTTCTTGAACAACACGCCATCCACGGAAAAATCGACCCCGTGCGACTCCATGTCGGCGTAGTTCGCAATTTTGTAAATCTGTCCGCCTATACCCGACGTCTTGATCTGGTCTATCAGGTCAAAGCTGTTACGGATGTAGCCGTCCAGTGTGAAGTTGATCCGGTTGGCGAAAAGCCCCACATCCAGCCCTACGTTTCCGCTGTACAGTTTCTCCCAGGTTAGCTCGGTATTCTGCAGTGATGCGAGTTGAATGGCCGATTCCTTTTCGTCGGCGTAAGGCCGGCGGGTAACGATACTTTGAAGCAACACGGCCGCATTGGTCGCAGGGCCTGTGTCGGCAGAGAGGCCATAGCTCAGGCGAAGGCGTCCCATGCTCAGCCATTTGAACCGTTTGAGAAAATTCTCCCGGTCGAAATTCCAGGATCCGGCGACGGTATAGGTAGGCAGCCAGCGTGCAATGATCGACTTACCGAAACGGTTAGATCCGTCGTAACGCACGTAGCCTGTCAGGTTGTACTTATCATCCAGCGTATATCCCAAACTACCATAGAATGCAGCGAAACGCTCATAGTCCATCCGCATTCCGTAATATTGGAAGTTGGTCTCGATAGTCTGTTTCAGGATCCGGTAGTCGACAAAAGGTGTCCCGCCCTGCTCGTACTGGAAGCCATATCCGGTATTGTTGGAGTTCTGGCGGTTGGTGAATTTGATCTCCTGGCCTACGAGAATGTTGGCTTCATGCCGCTCCGCAAACTTCTTGTTGTAACGCAGGTTGTTTCTCACGTTGTAAAAAAGCATCTGATCTTCATTACGGTTGTAGAAACCACCACTCGGCAACACCACGACGGGATAAGCATTCGGAACATCGGGGTCTGTGTACAAGTATTTGTTGGCCAAGGCAATCGTGGAGTTGTCCGCCGCCCTGTACGCATTGGCCATATTGCTTTTCTCGGTGATCATGTGCTCCCGTCCCGTCTGGATGTAGCGCAAAGCACCCAGGAAGTCGTAGGTGAGATTATCCGAGATCTTATAGGATACATTTCCCTGCAATTTGATATCTGCCAGTGTCAGACTGATCTTGTTGTTTTCCAGCTCCGAAATGATATTGAACGGGGCGAAATTCCTTCTGAAAAATTCCAGGTTGCCATTCTCGTCGTAGGGAGTCAGCGTCCTGCTGGTATTCAATGCGTAGCTGAACGGGTTGATGTCGAAATCCCTGTCGTACTTACCTTCCACAGGGTTACTCCTTCTGCTCAGCGAGCCTGGGGCTTGTTGTCTTCTTACTGACGCCAGCGTAGTTAGTCCGATTGTAAGCTTGTCCGAGAGCTGGTAGGTGTTGTTAAAATTCAATGTGTAGCGTTTGACTTTATCCGCAATCGTCCAGCCGTTATCGTCCAGGTAACTTACCGAAGCGTAAGAACTGGATTTGTCTGTACCGAAAGATACACTCAGGGAGTGCTCATGGATAAAGTTCTGTTTGAAAAGCACGTCAAACCAGTCCGTATTGGCTTTGGCATAACCAAGGAGAAAATTCCGCTTTGCTTCTGGTGTATTTTCCAGCGGGAAATTGCCTTGTGCATCCCCTGTCATGAGGTTGTACATTTTGCCGTAAACCCCATAATCCGGTTTGGAGAGAACACTTGAGGTGAGGTATCCTTCCCGTTCCAGCTGCCCCAGCACCGACATTTGCTGAGCTGAATTCATAATGTTGAAATTGCGGTACGAAGGCACCAGCTGAGTACTGAAGTTACCTGAATAGGTGATCACGGGCTTCCCGCTCTTTCCTTTTTTGGTCGTGATCACGATCACCCCGTTCATGGCCCGGGCTCCGTACAATGCAGCAGCAGCAGCATCTTTCAAAATATCGAACGTCTCAATGTCATTCGGGTTAAGTCCCGCCACAGCCGATCCGAGCAATGTCGTGGGATCACCGCTGGAAAGCTGATCGTTGGAAATGTTCACAATATCCTCCTGAACTACGCCATCGATTACCCAGAGCGGCTTATTGGCCCCGTTCAGGGAGGTTGCTCCCCGTATCCTGATTTTGGGCGCTGCTCCGAAAGTTCCCGAGACATTCTGGATCGAGACCCCGGCAGCGCGTCCTTCGAGCATCCGACTCACGTCCGGCAGCCCGTCGATCTTGACATCATCCGTTTTCAGCGTTACCGCCGACCCCGTAAATTTGTCCTTATTAATTTGCTGAAAACCTGTAACGACCACATCCTGCAATCCAACGGCATCCTCCACCAGTTCGATGCTGAGGCTGCGGGCTGCTTTCACTTCCTTGGGCAAAAAACCGATCATCGTAATGACGAGCGTCGCATTGTCGTTCACCCCCTGCAACACAAACTCGCCCTTCTCATTGGTGACCGTCCCTTTTTGGAGCCCTTTGACCCTGACAGTAGAACCGATCAGCGGTTCCCCGGTACTGCTTTTGACCACACCTTTGATATCGATATCAGCGGCCGACGCAAAGGAAGGGAAAGGAGGAACGGACAGAAAGATGACACCCAGGAACAACACAATCAGCCGACTCAGGCCACTGATCCGATAGAAAAGATTCATATAAATAAGTATAAGTCTGAACCCAAATAACTGCCCGTCCGCCCAAAGCGGCTTTAAAATTTAACAAATTCAATAATACGTATTATCGCAGTAAAAGCGAAAACATTCGAGTGCATGCGGTGACAAAATTTATCACTTACTGATCTCGCAAAAACAAAAGAATATATTCAATACGCGCGGGGTGCCGGTACTGTGGAGAGGGTGCGGCACAATTTTAACAAATTATCTATCAAAAAACAGCCCGCAGTCACATTTTATTGTTTCAAAAAGGCGAATTCGGCCCTTTTAGGAAGCATCTTTTTTCTTTTCGGTCAAAACCGAGGTGATCCGGTTTAATTCGTCGACTTTGAATGCGAAATCACCTTTCAACATCTCACGCACCGCACGCAGCTGCTCCATGGCCGTTTCCAGGTTATCGGGTAGCGCTTCACCAAGAACCTCTTTCAGTCGTTTGGCAAGCGTCGGCGACATCCCGTTCGTGGAAATAGCCACTTTGAGGTTCCCTTTCCGAACTACCGATGACAGGTAAAAATCGCATAGATCGGGGGTATCGGCCACATTGACAAGCAGATGCCGGGCCCGGGCAGTTTCCGAAATCCGTCTGTTCTCTTCCTTGTCATTAGTTGCCGCAATCACCAGGTCTTTTTCAAAGAGATCATCCTCGTCAAACCTACGCACAATTAGATTTATTCGTGAATTGCTCTCCGCGAGCGCATGGATTTCCTTCCTGATTTCGGGTGCCACCAGCGTAATGCGTGCCAGGGGTGAATTATCCAGGACAGCGGTGATTTTTTCCAAACCTACATAGCCTCCGCCCACAATGAGCGTGTGCAGGTTTTCAAGTTTCAGAAATATGGGAAAGAGATTGTTCATTGATCAAATTTACATAATTAACCCATTCAATCCTCCGGGGCCTGTCGTCTTTATAACTATTCCAACATTACGTTTTTAGTATCTGCTTCTTTCCCCGTACCTTTGCGCCATGATCGCGATTACCAACCTCAGCTACTTCCTGGGCGACCGTGCATTGTACGACAGCGCCTCCCTACATATTAAACCAAAACAAAAGATCGGACTCATCGGGCTAAATGGTACCGGTAAGTCGACCTTGTTGCGTATGATCAACGGAGAATTTCAGCCCGACGGCGGAAATATCTCCAAAGCCGGCGATTGTACCATCGGGTTCCTCAACCAGGATCTGCTTTCCTATCAAAGTGACGATTCCATTCTGTCGGTGGCCATGCAGGCTTTCGAAAGGCAAAATCTGTTGCAGGTTCAGATGGACAAGATCCTGCACGACATGGAGCATAACTATACGGATGCGCTCGTGGACAAGCTCGCGCGTGTACAGGAAGAGTTTGAAGCATTAGACGGATACACGGTTCAATCCAAAGCGGAAGCCATTCTGGAAGGTCTGGGTTTTGTAACGGACGATCTGCACCGGCCTTTGAGGCTATTTTCCGGAGGGTGGCGGATGCGTGTAATGCTGGCCAAGCTGCTTTTGCAGAAACCGTCGCTGCTGATGCTCGATGAGCCTACCAACCACCTGGACCTTCCGTCCATTCAATGGGTGGAAAAATATGTACAAAGCTACGAAGGTGCGGTGATCGTGGTGTCCCACGACCGCCAGTTCCTGGATAATACCATTGATACAACGGTAGAAGTTTCGGGCGGAAAGCTCAATTACTACGCCGGAAATTACTCCTATTACCTGGAAGAGAAATCGCTTCGCAACGACATTCAACGCGGGGCGTATGAAAACCAGCAAGCCAAAATCCGGCAGACCGAACGTTTTATCGAGCGGTTCAAGGCTAAGGCCACCAAATCACGCCAGGTACAAAGCAGGGTGAAGGCTTTGGATCGAATGGAGGTCGTGGATCAGGTCTTGGACGAGAATGCAAAAGTGCATTTCCGCTTCCAATTTACCACCCAACCCGGTCGGCATGTGTTTCAACTCGAAGATGCTTCCAAGGCTTACGGTGAAAAAGTCATTCTGGACAGCACCAATATCAGCATGGAGCGGGGCGACAAGATTGCGCTCATCGGGGCCAACGGTCGCGGTAAATCGACGGTATTGCGTGTCGTAGCGGGGACAGAGCCCATCGAAGGCAAAAGAAGGCTCGGACACAACGTATCGTTCACATTCTACGCCCAGCACCAGCTCGAATCCCTGAACATTCAGCATAACCTGATCGAAGAATTGAAATATGCCAACCCTACCAAAACGGAAACCGAACTGAGGACTGTGCTCGGTTGCTTTCTTTTCACGGGGGACGATGTATTTAAAAAAATCAAGGTGCTTTCGGGAGGTGAAAAGTCGCGGGTCGCATTGGCGAAAGTGTTGCTTTCACAGGCCAACTTCCTGCTGCTCGATGAGCCGACGAACCACCTGGACATGCAATCGGTAAACATCCTGATCCAGGCATTACAGCAATACGAAGGCAGCTACATCGTGGTTTCACACGACCGGTATTTCGTCGAAAACATCGCGAATAAGATCTGGTACATCGAAGATCATGAGATCAAGGAATATCCCGGAACTTATGAAGAATACGAAATCTGGGTGGAGGAAAGAGGCTTGCAGTCGGCTGTGAGTGATAAAGCGGTCGTCAGCAGCGCACCGCCGCAAAAGAATGCACAGCCTGCAAACAATGCGAATTCCGGGAAGAACAATGGCAAAGTTACATCTAACGAAGATGCCCAAAAGCTCAAAAAAGCCCGGAAACTGATCGAAGAACTGGAAGATACGATCAACAACCTGGAAATCAGGAAGACAGAAACGGAAGGCAAACTGGCCGATCCCAAAATATATAACGATTCGGTTGCATTGGCCGAAATGAACCGCTTTTATGCCGACGTCAAGCAAAAACTCGAGCAAAGGACGGAAGACTGGGAAAATTTGATGCTGGAAGTGGAAGAGCTTTCAGGAAAATAATCAGAATTTGGAAGGGAGCTGAATGGCTCCCTTTTTAATTAACCTTCTCGAATTAATCCTTCGGTTTGCCCGTAAATATCGGCCATTCTTATTGAGAAGCCGATACGCCCAATTTCGATACTTCCTTCGATCTCGTAGGCTGTGGAAGCAAGATACCAGACGTCATCCTCGCCTTTCCTGTAAACATCGGCACCAATCTTCTGCGAATCGATCAAAACGTACTCCATGAGCGTTTTTATGCTGCGGTACAAATGAAATTTCTCCCCCCTGTCATACGCAACCGTACTCGGCGAAAGCACCTCAAAAATTACAGACGGATTCAATAGTGTGTCAGACTTTTGATCGAGGAATTCAAGTTTGCCGCATGCTATCAATAGATCCGGATAAGTGTATAAAGTATTTTCAGGAATATGTATACGCATGTCTCGGGAAAAGCTCTGACACGATTTCCCACGTAGTGCTATGTAAATTTCTCCTGCTAGATTTTCGGTAATCCGGTTATGATTTCGCCCAGCTCCCGCCATCGCGAAAATCTCCCCCCGATAGTACTCGTTCTTGTACTCCGCTTCGCGTTCCAATTCCAGATATTCCTGTTCTGAATACATCTTGATCGCCTGAGCTGTCATGGTTTCTAATCAAAAATAGTTAATTATGTTCAAATCACATTTTGTTAACTATACGTACCTTACATTAAAAAGTAACGTTACATCCTTAAATTTCCATGATGCGTTTAGTACTTCTGATAAGCCTGTTTCTGTGTTATTCACTTGCCCACGCGCAGCCGCAGGGTCTTCGTCTGGAAGACTATATCTATAATGAAAAAATTAAAACGGTACTGCTTTATCCGGCCATTGACGAGCCTGATAATCCAAGACGACTCCTTACACCGGCGATCAGCCCGCTAAATAGTCCTGCGCCTCTGGTACTGGAATTCGACGATCTTTCCGGCCAGGCCGACGGCTTTCGGGCAAAAATCATTCATTGCAATGCCGATTGGACCAAGTCCAATCTGAACGACATTGAATTCACCTACGAATTCAACGAATATCCCATCAATACTTACGACCAGTCATTCAGCACCAAAGTCCCGTATTTCCACTACCGGCTTGAACTTCCCAAATTGAAATTGCCCGGCAATTACGTCATCTATGTTTATTCCGACCGCGACCGCAAGCTCATGTTCAGCCGGCGGTTCATGCATTATCAGCCGCGTGTGAACATTACCGCGCAGGCACGTTTTTCTCAGGGTATCCAACAGCAGTTTTCCGATCAGCAGATCGATTTCTCTGTGGATTACAAGGGTTATCAGTTAAATGCGCCGCAATCTGACCTGAAAGTGGTGCTGCGTAAAAATTTCCGCTGGGACCAGACAAAATCCGGTTTCAAACCCACCAATGTCCGTCCCTTTGACCAGATACTGGAATACACCTTTTTCGACCTGGAAAATACATTCCCTGGCGGTAACGAATTCAGGTATTTTGACAGCCGATCGCTGACAGGACGCGGGTATGGCATTACAGAAATAGAACGGTCCGATGATTTTACGAAACTGTTTCTCTTTCCCGACAAGTCCAGGGCTAACGGCGCATATATCCAGATAGATGATTTCAATGGCCAGTATATCGTGGATCAGCGTGAGTCCGGCCGTGGCAGCGTCGAAGCGGATTATACACCCGTACTTTTTACACTCAAGACCGAGGAAGACCCGGACGCCGTATATTATGTCAATGGGGCATTTAACCTATGGCAGCTTACCGACCGGAATAAAATGACTTACAATCCGGACACGAAAGCTTATGAAGTGGAGATAGTTGTTAAGCAAGGAGTTATCAATTACGACTATACCGTCGTCAAAGGTAACCAGAAACCTGATGAGTCTTATGTGGAAGGGAATTATGCTACTACTGAAAATGACTACGACATATTGATCTATCATCGCCCACCGGCCAGCCGGGCCGACCTTCTCATCGGTTACCGTACCGTAGAATGGAATCGGCGGCGTTAAACACTCAACGTAATGAAATCATCGCCCGATAGCATCTACCTCACATCGAATATCTCGATCACCAATAATGAGGAATACATAATTGATTGCCTGGTTGATCGCGATGAAATGCCTTCTAATTTTGAAACCAGCCATGTGATCAGTTTTTATGTCAAAACAGACCTGTATCTCGTGTTGTATTTCCCGCAACTGGAAGATCGCGGCTTCCAGATGTATGTAGTGGAAGACTTTTCGCAGCACATCGACGACCTGGTATTCCTGCGGGAAATGTTTATGCAGCTGATCAATGAAGGGCACAATCCCGAGATTTTAAAGAAGGCGCATTACAAGGTAGATTCGATCCTGCACATGGCCAAAACGCTGCGGGCAGTGATACATCGGGATGCGCCCGATTATTCCGAAGATTAGCTCCAAAACAAAACGAGCGGCTCTCGCCGCTCGTTTTGTTTTAAATAACCCACTGGATCAGACATTGAAACGGAAATGCATGATATCCCCATCCGCCACAACATATTCCTTTCCTTCGACAGCCATCTTGCCTACTTCCTTCACACCTGCCTCTGTCTTATACAGTTCGTAATCCGCGATCTTAATCACCTCGGCACGTATAAATCCCTTTTCGAAATCACTATGTATCACACCAGCCGCCTGCGGTGCTTTCCATCCTTTCACGATCGTCCAGGCACGGACTTCCTTCACGCCTGCCGTGAAATAGGTAATGAGGTTCAACAGCGCATAGGACGCTTTGATCAATTTGCTCAATCCAGACTCCTGTAATCCATATTCGCTCAGGAACATTTCATGCTCTTCCGGGTCTTCGATCTCGGAGATTTGAGACTCGATCGCGGCACAAAGCACGATTACGTCTGCACCTTCATGCTTTACAGCCTCCCTCAGCTTCTCCGAATATTCATTTCCCGTCAGCATGGAACCTTCATCCACATTTGCAACATACAAAACAGGCTTGGCAGTAAGCAATTGCAGGTCTCCTATCACCGACTCCTTCGTCTCGTCGTCAATTTCAAGGCTTCGCGCATTCTTCCCTTCTTCCAGCGTTGTTTTATATTTTTTCAGCCATTCGAGTTCTACTTTGGCTTTGGCATCGCCTGCGCGAGCGCCTTTTTCCGTCTTCTGAATCTTCTTCTCGATCGATTCAAGATCTTTCAGTTGCAATTCAGCGTCGATGATCTCCTTATCAAAAACAGGATCGACGCGTCCTTCCACGTGCACCACATTATCATCAGCAAAGCACCGCACCACATGCACGATGGCATCCACTTCACGGATATTGGCCAAAAACTTATTTCCCAAACCGGCCCCCTGACTTGCGCCTTTTACCAAACCCGCAATGTCCACAAACTCGATAATCGTCGGGATTACCTTTTGCGGGCTCACCAGTTTTGTAAGTGTGTCCAGCCGCTCATCCGGAACGGTCACTACCCCAACGTTGGGTTCTATGGTACAGAAAGGATAATTGGCGGCCTCGGCTTTGCCGGTTGAAATGGCATTAAAAAGGGTGGATTTCCCAACATTCGGCAATCCCACAATCCCACATTGAAGACTCATATATAAAAGGTAAGCATTGAAGGGCAGCACATTCGTGACGTTTGACGCAAAGAATGCCCGCCTGCTGAATAATAATTTTGGCAAAATTACTATTTAGCGGGTACAAAAACCAAAAGCCTTCGTAATCAATTGCGAAGGCTTCTTTTCATTATCTTAATTTCTTAATCCCACTTAAGGTCCGACTCTCCTACCACATCCACCTCGTCCCCTTTGGATTCAAATTGTGAGAAGTCAACCTCTGGCATCAACTCTGTTTTCACGTGATCTACCGCTTCCTTCAGGGCATCCACGAACTTATCAAAGTCTTCTTTGTACAAAAACATCTTATGTTTCTCGTACGTGAACCCGTCTCCCTGAGGATGACGACGGCTTTCTGTGATCGTAAGATAGTAATCGTTAGATCGCGTAGAGCGAACATCGAAGAAGTAAGTCCGTTTTCCCGCCCTGACTCTTTTGGAGTAGATTTGCTCTCTGTCTTCCACTATGTTTAGTTTTAAATAGGTTTCCAAACGCTAAAATATAAAGTTTATTGCTGCTAACAAAAAAACGCGGACATATTAGCGATTTGTTGATTTTTGGTTACAACTACCCTGTGCTACTTCCCTCAAATTAACTGCAACTTTTTCTGGTTTCTTAAGTTTTTTTACTAGTTTTGAAATTCGTGGGTTTTAAAATTCTTCTGAATTACCAAAGAAAGATATGATATAAGGGACTTTTACCTTATTATGTTTCACCAAAATCCAGAGATATGACTTATCGTCGGATCCTGATTCTCACCATATTAGCGCTTGCTGCGCTGCCCGAAGCATTTGCTCAGGTTAAACTAGGCAAAACGGAAACAGGAAACGCCTCCTACTATTCGGCGCGATTCCACGGCAGGAAAACCTCATTCGGGGAAGTACATAAAAGCAGTGAACTGCTGGCCGCCCATAGGAGCTATCCGCTCAATACCATGCTCGAAGTGACGAATCTGGAAAACGACGAAAAAGTGATCGTGAGAGTCAACGACCGGGGTCCGTTTTCTAGGAACCGCGTAATTGATCTGAGCAAGGAAGCCGCCCGCCTGCTAGGCATTCTGGCCAAAGGGGTTGCTAATGTCTCTGTCAGGGTAGTCGGAATGGAGGGAATGGTATTGTTGTCACCCCACGAAGAAATAGATCCCAAATCGGGCAAAGTCATTTCCATGAGAAGTAAGCCTTGATGCTGCTATGAGTGTCCGCCAACTGGATCTGGCGAAAGTCAGAGAATTCGGAAACCTGGAATTTCTTGCAAAACAGTTGGTCGAAGGTTTTATCACCGGTCTTCACAAATCTCCTTTTCACGGCTTTTCTGTCGAATTCGCCGAGCATCAGCTTTATAATACCGGGGAGTCTACCCGTAATATCGATTGGAAGGTTTTTGCCAAAACGGATCGCCTGTACGTCAAGCGGTATGAGGAAGAAACCAACCTGCGCTGTCACATTCTCCTTGACACTTCCTCTTCCATGTATTACCCGGAAGAGAATTATGGCAAAATGACATTCAGTGTAATGGCAGCTGCAAGCCTTACTTACCTGCTGCAACGCCAAAAAGACGCAGTCAGCCTGTGTACATTTTCCGAGCAGGTGGAAATACAAACACCCGCCAAATCGACTCCGTCGCATGTGCATAAAATCATGCTCGAATTGGAACACCAGTTGCAGACCAAACGTCCGCTGCTGAGAACCTCCGTGGCAGAAGTCCTGCATCAAATCGCTGAAAAAATTCATAAGCGCTCGCTGGTCGTCATTTTCAGTGATATGTTCGATAATCTGGAAAATGCCGACAAGATATTTTCCGCATTACAGCATTTAAGGCATAACCTGCACGAAGTATTGCTTTTCCACGTCACCGACCGGAAAACGGAGGAGAATTTCGCGTTCGAAAACCGTCCGTACGAGTTCATTGACCTTGAAACGGGTGACAAGATCAAGGTGCAACCCGACCAGGTCCGCGAGTCCTACCAGCAGTTTGTGGGTGATTTCTATCAGAAGCTCAAACTGAAATGCGGACAATACAAGATCGATTTCATTGAAGCTGACATTGCCAAAGGTTTCGACCCGGTACTGCTGGCCTATTTAGTGAAACACTCCAAAATGAGGTGAATTTTTCGGAGATTTGATGTCAGAACCTCTATCACGCTGCACATCACATTTTCATGAAAACGCGCCTCTACGCAATAATCTATATTTTATCGGCCATCCTGATGATCGCAGGGTGTAAGTCTGCCGAGAAATCCCTCAAGAAAGGCGACTATGACGATTCGGTTCTCCGGGCCGCAGAAAAGCTAAAGGGCAATGCTTCCCACAGTTCGTCGATAGAAACCCTGAAACAGGCCTACCCGCTCGCTTTGGCGCAGCATCTCGATGAAATTAAAAAACAGCAGGCATCTGAGGACATTTTAAAATGGGAACCACAACTCGATTCTTATAGTCGCTTAAACAGACTTTACAAAGCCGTTTCTGAATGCAACTGTTCTAACATAGTTACTGCCCAGAACTTTGAAAAGGAGGAAAAAATAGCACGGCATAATGCTGCAAATGTCCGGTACAAAGAAGGTCAAAAGCTGCTGTCTGTTGGTGACAGGGAAAATGCAAGGAAAGCCTACGAGCATTTTGAGAAGGTAAATGCATTAATACCCGACTTCACCGACGTACAAAAAAAGCTGGACCTTGCCTACGAACTGGCCTCTTTCAAAGTGGTGGTAGAACAGGTGCTGGTCACTTCGAAAACGTATCGGCTCAGCAATGAATATTTTCAAGACCGGGTTAACGAATATCTGCAAACTAACAAACGGCTGAATAAATTTGTCCGGTTCTACATGCCTGACGAAGCCGCGGAGATCAAACTTCGACCAGACCATATTATTACCCTGCAATTCGACGATTTCGTAGTGGGACAAACCCTGCTTGAAAAAAACACTGAAACCTTCACCAGTAAGGACAGTGTCAAAGTGGGCGAGAAATTTGTCGGCAGATCGAAGATCCCCGTATATGCAAAAGTTACTGCCAAGCTGACGCTGAACCGTAAAACCGTGCGTTCGGCAGGCCTGCTCGATATGCAGATCAGAGATTTCAGAACCAGGCAAATCGTTAATCAGGAGAAATTCCATGGAGAATACAACTGGACCTGCGAATGGGCGCATTTCAATGGCGATGAGCGGGCATTAAGCACCTCACAGCTCCGGCAATGCAAAAGCCAGGAGCTACTTCCTCCCGACCCTCAGCAACTTTTTGTTGAGTTCAGCAAGCCGATTTATGAACGGCTCACCAGCAAATTGCAAACATTCTACGCCAGGTACTAGCGGGCATTGTGAGCGTCATTCAGAAAAAGTGACATAAAAAGCTCATCGAGATGTGCAACAGGTATGATCTCGATTTTGGAACTCTTCAGATCCAGCCCTTTGCTATTGTACTTCGAAATGTAGATCTTCTTGAAGCCCAGCTTTTCCGACTCCGACACACGGCTGTCGATGCGGTTCACGGCACGTACTTCGCCGCCAAGACCTACCTCCGCTGCAAAACAAACCGATGCAGGAATGAATTTATCCTCGTAAGACGATACCAGCGACGCTACCACGGAAAGATCGATAGCCGGGTCCTCCACCTTCAATCCACCCGCGACATTCAGAAATACATCCTGCACACCGAGCCTGAAACCGCCGCGCTTTTCCAGAACCGCCAGCAACATCTGGAGGCGCTTGGCATCAAAACCGGTGCTGCTTCGCTGGGGCGTTCCATATGTAGCCACACTTACCAACGATTGGATCTCCACCAGCAGGGGCCTGTTACCTTCCATCATCGACCCGATAGCAATGCCGCTGACGGGTTCATCCCGCTGCGAGATCAGGATTTCGGAAGGATTGCTCACCTGGCGCAAGCCTGTACCCTGCATTTCATAAATACCCAATTCAGAAGTGCTTCCGAATCGATTTTTCATCGTTCGTAAAATCCGGTAAGTATTATGGCGGTCACCTTCAAACTGCAAAACCGTATCGACCATATGTTCAAGCACTTTCGGGCCTGCCAGCGAGCCATCCTTGGTGATATGACCAATCAGGAATACGGGCACCCCCATTTCCTTGGCATACTTCATAAACTCCGCCGTACATTCCCGCACCTGCGATACACTACCCGCGCCCGACTCGATATAGGTCGATTGCATGGTTTGTATAGAATCGACAATCAGGATCTCCGGTTGAAAATCCTCTATCTGCCTGAAAATATTCTGGGTCTGTGTATCGGTCAGAATAAAACAGTTGTCGCTTTTGGCGGCCATTCTTTCTGCCCTCATTTTGATCTGCTGCTCGGATTCTTCACCAGAAACGTAGAGCACCTTTTTGTTGGCAAGAGTCAATGCAATTTGCAACATCAGTGTGGACTTACCTATCCCCGGCTCTCCACCGATCAAAACCAGCGAGCCACGAACAATACCGCCTCCCAGCACGCGGTTCAGCTCTCCGTCAGCGGTGCCAATGCGCGGCTCATTTTCGTAGACAATTTCCGCAATGGCACGCGGACGGTTGGCCAGGTTTACCGATTTCCACGAAACACTCGTTTTCTTATCCTCTTTTTCAATAACTTCCTGGACGAAAGTATTCCATTCACCGCAGGAAGGACATCTGCCCACCCATTTTGGCGAATTATACCCACATTCCTGACAAAAATATGCGGTCCTGGCTTTGGCCATAACAGAAAAATCTAATTTATATCTACCTGGTGACTAACGTAATTCTGCCCATATTAATCCAATATTTGCATGTTTCTGCTATAAAATCAAAAAAAATATACGATAGGTATAGTTTTTTGCAATTTGACGTTATTATCCGGTTTTACTTAAAAAATTATATTATCCATGAACATCCTAACAAAAGTAGCCTGCACATTTCTGCTATGCTTTTTCGCCCTTTCCAGCGCAGAAGCTCAGAAAAAAGGATTTGCGTTTGGTATTAAAGGTGGTGTGAATTTGTCCCGCCTTACCATGGGAGATGTCTTCACAACACGTTACGATGATCAGGGAAATCCGTATCTGGGCTATGACGGGAAAGAGGTGCGGGATAATCTCAAAGAGAGTTTTAATACCAGGACCGGCGCAGTAGGCGGAATCTGGATGCGATTCGGTCGCACATTATTTATCCAGCCTGAGGTACTGGTATCCACAAAAGGAGGTTCCTTTAAGATTATCGAGAACGACCAACAGCAGCCGGTTGAAAAAACTGTTAATATCAAATACAGTAACATTGATGTACCCTTGCTGATCGGTCTGAAAGGCGGGCCCTTCCGCATTCAGGCTGGGCCGGTTGCGTCGTTCCGTATCGGGGATAATCAGCGCTTGCGCGACGCATTCCGCTATTACACTTCCGACCTGAGCAATGCCATGTCCCAGGCGACTTTCGGGTATCAATTAGGCGCCGGCCTCGATCTGGGGAATTTCAGTCTGGATGTAAGGAAAGAAGGTTCTTTTACTAACCTGGCGTCATTTCAGGTAAGCGGACAACAGGCGGAAGGCAGTGGCTCATTAAAACAAAAGATCAGCTCCTGGCAGGTGACGCTGGGGTTGAAGCTTTTTTAATTTTGAATGAGTGAATGATTGAATTAGTGAATGAGTGAATGAGTGAATAGGCGAGTTTCATGAACAGCTAACTATATACTTGATACTGAATGATCAGGCAACTCTGTAAACTTTCCCTTATTCAAAAATTCCCATTCCACAGCCATTCACTCACTCACTCATTCACTCATTCACACATTACTCATAAACAAAACGAGCAGCCTTCGATCGTGCGATGGCTGCTGTTTTTATGAATAACCCACTAATTTAATTCACCAAATATTTTTAGGCGCTGATGCGAAGGTTGCTGTGATCCAGCAAACCTGAAACCTCCTTGATCTTTCTGCGCGAAACAACTACTTCTTTTCCGCAGGATAACCTCAGCATGCGATCGTCCTCTAAACGTGCTACAACGTAGTCGGCGTTGACGAGGTAAGATTTGTGTACACGAAGAAATTTGGCGTTCAATTGCTCAGCCAATGATTTCAACGTTTTGGATACCAGGTATTTTTTCCCGGTGTTTGTATATATAAAAGTGTAGTTACCTTCACCTTCCAGGAAAGTGATTACATCAGGAGTCAAAAAGATCGTTCTTCCCATAGACTGGACTGAGATATACGAACGGCTGTCATTGTACGATTTCTCCGACAGGTTGGGGCGAGCAAAGCTTGTAAAATTTTTCATGGTAACGACGCTAATATTGTTGTGATTTCTTGTTCCAAAATTAGCACATAGCGTAAAGTTCCGAAAATGCGTAAAAGTACGTATTAACACATAACTAATTAAATATGAATAAATTACAAAATCATGACCCATTGAAAAGACGTAACGAAACTTATTGAAATGCGTAGTTTTACGTAGTGCAAAAAGCTGGATTTTTTTGATAAACCCGGTCTGTAAACGTTTCAGAAGCCCCTCACCTGTTCCTGCGTACTAACTTTCGCTATCTTTGCAACCGTTTCGGAGTCCTTATAAAGGGACTTCCGGGCAAACCAGTCACCAACAATAGCAAGCTTTATGATTACCGACCGGGTAAAGGAGTTAACTTCCGAAATCGAACAGGCCACCGTTACAAGTAAAGAACAGCTAGAGGCCTTCAGGTTGAAATATATCAGTAAGAAAGGGGCCGTTACCGAGCTTTTTGAAAACCTAAAAAACATCCCGCAGGAGGATCGGCGAGCGGTGGGCCAGGAACTCAACACACTCAAGAACCTTGCGCAGAACCGCTTTCAGGATTTTTCCTCCGTACTGGAAAACGCCACAGATGCTCACCCTGAAATGTTGGCCGATCTTACATTGCCGGTTACGCCTAATTTGCAAGGGAGCCTTCACCCGCTTACCATTGTAAGGAGAAGGATTATCGAGATTTTTGAAAGAATGGGCTTCAATGTCTCTTACGGACCTGAGATCGAGAAGGACTGGTACAATTTCAGTGCTTTGAATTTTGCTGACAATCACCCTGCCCGCGAAATGCAAGACACCTTTTTCATATCCAAAAGTGCGGGAGACGTAAAAGAAGATATACTCTTGCGTACACATACGTCCAACGTGCAGGTGCGCCTCATGGAACGTCAAAAACCGCCGATCCGGTCCATTATGCCGGGCCGTGTTTTCCGCAATGAAGCTATTTCCGCCCGGGCGCATTGCGTTTTCCACCAGGTTGAAGGATTGTATGTCAATAAAAATGTCTCTTTCCAAGACCTTAAAGATACACTCTATCATTTTGCAAAGGAGATGTTCGGCAAGGACTCGAAAATACGTCTGCGGCCGTCTTACTTTCCCTTTACGGAGCCAAGCGCAGAGATCGATGTATCCTGTTTTATATGTAAGGGAGTGGGTTGCAATGTCTGTAAGCACACAGGTTGGGTCGAAATTGCGGGTTCAGGCATGGTCGATCCTAATGTCCTTGAAAACTGCGGCATCGATAGCGAAGAATATACCGGTTTTGCATTCGGGATGGGTATCGAGCGGATCACAATGCTTCGCTACGGCATCAACGACCTCCGACTATTTACCGAAAACGACGTGCGTTTCCTGAGACAATTCGAGGGAGCATAATTTTAGGAATAAAAGCAAAATGCCCTGGGATGCTGTCATTCCAGGGCATTTTGCTTTTATTCGATCGCTAAAACCGCGTCTCGAGATAGTAAGGCAGCATCCGTTTCCATGTCCACCACTCATGTGGGATATCGCTCCCCCATACATCCAGCTCATGGGGCACATTTTTAGAGGTCAAAATTGCCGATATATGTCGGGAGTAATCCGGGACCTCGTATGCACCCGAGCCCGTAACGAAATGAATGTGTCTGCTATCCCGGTACATGGACAAGTGCCATTCAGCCTTCAGCTGAGGTAAGTAATGGACAGGGGAATTGAAATACACATTATCATCATAGTAGCCGTCTGTGTAAACACTCAGGTCATAACATCCGCTCATGGCAATTACTCCATGGATATACTCAGGATGTTTGAAAAACAGGTTGGCAGCATGTAATGCACCGAAAGACGCACCCGCAGCGATAATTTCATTGTCGGGACTGGATGTTTCCCTGATGTATGGGACCACTTCTTTGATCACATAATCATTGAATGCCTGGTGCCGTACCGCCTTGTCGTATCCATGCATGTGGGGATTCAGCCAGCTTTCAGCATTGATACTGTTGATACAATAAACTTTGACTTTGCCAGCGTGAATATATGGCGCAATACTCTCAATTAAGCCCTCGCGTTCATATTCCAGATAGTCTGATGCGGCCGTCGGGATCAGGAGTAACGCCAATCCATAATGTCCGTAAACAGCGATATCCATATGTTTATTAAGCGCCGGACTATACCATCCGGTTATATCGCGTTGCATTGGTTGATCATTTTAGTTACTGACTATGTTAGTTTAAACAGGCAGTTCATCATTGGTTTATCAAGAAAAAAATAAACCTTTACCACGAACAGCCTGCCAGTAACTGTTAATGATAAATTAATACAATACCCAGGTATCCTTGCCGCCTCCTCCCTGCGAGGAGTTAACAACCAGCGAACCTTTACGTAATGCTACGCGCGTCAGTCCCCCGGGAATTACGCTGATATCGTCCCCATACAAAATGTAAGGGCGCAAATCGACGTGACGCCCTTCTGCGTGTCCATCCACCATACAGGGCACTCTTGATAATGAAATCGTCGGTTGAGCAATATAATTCCTTGGATTGGCCCTTATTTTTTGACGAAAAATTTCATGCTCCTCTTCCGTTGCCTTTGGTCCGATCAGCATGCCATAACCGCCTGCCTCATTTGCCTCTTTCACAACCAGTTCTGAAATATTCTCAAGAACATAATTGAAATCTTCTTCTTCCCCGCATATGTATGTCTGCACGTTGGGTATGATCGCCTCCTCGCCCAGGTAATACTTGATGATCCGCGGTACGTAGGCATATACCACCTTATCGTCGGCGACGCCGGTCCCTGGTGCATTGGCCAGAGCCACCCGTCCCTTTTTATATACTTCGAAAATGCCCGGGATCCCAATAAGCGAATCGGGGTTAAAGGCTTCGGAATCCATGAATGTATCGTCGATGCGTCGATAGATCACATCCACGATCTGTAAACCGTTTGTGGTACGCATTTTCACATAACCATCCGAAACGACCAGGTCGCGCGCATCCACCAGCTCGACGCCCATTTGCTGTGCCAGATAAGAATGCTCGAAATAAGCGGAGTTGTAGATTCCAGGAGTCAGCACCGCCACCGTCGGATTCGGGCGATCCGCCAGGTGTTGCAACATCTGCAGCAAACGTGTCGGGTAATCAGAAACGGGCCTTACACCCGTGCGCGCCAAAACATCCGGAAAAATCTGCTTCGATAGCTCCCGGTTTTCCAGCATATAAGAAACACCCGACGGGCAACGCAGGTTATCTTCGAGTACCATGAATGTGCCGTCATCGCCCTTGATCAGATCGGTACCGGTAATGTGGCACCAGATACCCTTGGGCGGTTTCAGCCCGATACAAGGTTTCAGGAAACACTTGCTCGATTCGATGAGCTCGCGCGGGACCACACCGTCGTTCAATATATTCTGTTCGTTATAGACGTCATCAATGAACATGTTCAGCGCCTTGATCCGTTGCTTCAGCCCCGTTTCAAGCCATTGCCATTCGGCATTCGACAGCACCCTGGGAATGATGTCGATCGGCATGATGCGCTCTGTCCCCTCCCCCTCCGAATACACATTAAAAGTGATACCCATCGAAAGCAATGCCCGCTCGGTAGCAAGTTGCCGGTTGGTCAGGTCTTCGTGCGTCAGGTTCTCAAATTTATTCTTCAGATGTTCGTACCCGGCGCGAATTTCGCCGCCCTGGGTAAACATCTCATCAAAGAAGTTTTCGACCTGATAATTTGAAAATGAAAAATTCATACAATTCAAAATTTGAATAAGTCAATACCGATAGTTCACAGAACAATATATGGTCAATGTATGAATTAACAAAACAATTAACAATAACAGCCTGCTTCTTACCACCTTCTTGAAATGCAAAATTCCGATGTACCTGCTCTAAATATCTGACCCTGACCCCATAGCTACGGCCAACCATGATGCATTTCCTTCGCAATAAAATCGTGCCGTTGCCTGTTAGTGAATATTATTTACCCAATCACTAAACATTCGTTGCAAGTCAGTGTGCTTAACGTTTTATTTGCACCTTGATCTAAATGACGGCACCCCACCGTTTTACGTTCGTTATGCAAAAAAGCTGGTTATCCATATTAGGATTGGTCTGTGGATTAGCCACCAACAGCCTCTCTCAGCATTTGCCTGGGACGGCGATGAGCAATTTTGCTGGAACAAATGCATTATACCATAATCCGGCATTTGTGGCCGACAGTCGTTACAGTATATATGTAAATCTGGTGGGCACACAGTTCTACACTGCCAACAACCACGTCAAATACGAAGCCCCATATTCGTTTCTTAGTCTGATCACCAACACAGTTCCGGCGAAATACCATAATGAGAGGGGAATGCTGCTTTTCCCCCGGTCTTATCTGGGCGAAAAACTCAATGGCAACCAAAAATACCTCAACGCCGGCGGCGACACGCGCCTTCCCTCGGTCATGTTCAACCTCTTCCGGGGAAAGATCGGAATGGGGATTTCGACCAGGGCGCGCTACATTCTTAATACAACGCAGGTAACCGAGCCGCTCGCAAGGCTCATCAGCAAAACTACCCAGCTTAAAGAACTGCAGGGACCTGTATTCGAAAATCAATCAGGGCAGCTTCACCTGAATGGCTTCGGAGAAATCGCATTCACCCTCGGCGGCACCGTTTTCGATAATGAGACTGACTATCTGAAAGTAGGGTTCACCGTCAAAAGGCTGATCGGCATGTACAATGCGCATGCCATCATCGAAAACTCTTCGTACGATATCCAACCTGACGCCAACTGGGAAAACAAGCGGCAATACATCAACGTCAACGATATCAACGTTCGTTACGCGATCACCCGCGATGAAGGTTTTCAGAACATCAAACCAACGCCCGCCTGGCTCTTTGGCGGCGCTCCTCCGGGAAGCGGCTGGGGCTTTGATTTAGGTGCTGTTTACGAGTACCGGCCCGATGTTAATAAAGTTACCTACCGGGAAAGGGGCGTAAGAAAGCGTGACGCATCTAAAAACAAATACCTGTACCGTATCGCGGTATCCCTAACCGACATCGGCAAGGTTCATTTCAAAAACCCGGCGTACGTTTTGCAGCAGGAAACCCATACGACCGACAAGGAATTCCGTTACGACACATTCCAGAAGCTGAAAGGCTCAGAGGGGATTTTCAATGCGATCAATTCTTCGCTGGATGGCGGCCAGCCTCTCGCACCAAATTTCAAATCGGTACTCCCTGCCGCCTTACAGGCCAGCGTGGATTACAATGTCAAACCCAATGTATATGTGAATGGTCTTTGGGTTCAAAACCTGATTCCTCAGGGCGCTTTCGGAATGAAGGCAGAGTCCTACCTGAGTGTAACTCCGCGTTACGAACACAAATGGTATGAAATATCAGTCCCGGTCTCGCTCATGAACCGGTATCGTTCGCCGGCCATTGGACTGGCAGGCCGGATCGGCCCCTTATGGATTGGCACCGATCACCTCACGGGACTGCTGAATATCGGCAATCCCCGGGCTTTTAATCTCTATTTCGGCATTTCCGGAGGCCTGTTCCGCCGCCCGCCCGAATCGCCCAACCAATGCTGGCCGCCTCAGGATTCCTGGCTACGGCGCATTTTCTCTAAACGATAAATTGCGCTTCAACGTTATCAAGGGATATGGTATGATTTTTCTGGCCATTCCTAAAAAACAATTACATGAGAGAAATTCAAAAAACCAAGGAAGAATGGCAGCAGGAGCTCACCGGGCAACAATGTTTCGTTCTGTTTGAAAAAGGCACAGAAAGACCTTTTTCTCATCCTTATAATGACAACAAGGAAGAAGGCACCTATTCCTGCGCGGCATGCGGAACCCCATTGTTCAGCTCTGACGCCAAGTACGACTCGGGATCCGGCTGGCCAAGCTTTTTCCGGCCTGTTGAAGCCACCCATGTGGAAGAGATCGTAGATAAAACGCATGGCATGACCCGCACCGAAGTCGTTTGCAGCACCTGCGGCGGACACCTCGGACACGTTTTCAATGACGGTCCAAAACCTACCGGACTCCGTTACTGCATGAACGGAGCAGCCTTGAAATTCACCAAAGCCGAATAGAATAATTTCATAAAAGCCGGATTTAGTCATATCTATCCGGCTTTTCTTATATTTGAAACATTACGAACCAAAACGTTTGATGGAAGTTATCCGATCGTTTTTTACCAAAATCAGAATGCTATTCCGGACAATCCGGGCCTGGCTTGCCACATTCATCAACAGGACTGCCTATAAAGTAACTTCTCTTTTCACCGGAAAGCCCAAAGCCGATGATCTGTTCCACTCATACCGTACCAATAAAAAGTCGCTTCGTAGCTGGTGGGAAGGAAAAGTAGACGTCAATGCGGCCTATTACCGGCCGGTGATGCTGATCTGGAAAACTTTTGTGTATGGTTTCGTGACGTTCGCTATCTACATTTTTTGCGTTGAAACCAACTTTTTATGGTTAATGGGCAGCATGCCGAGTGTAGAGGATCTTCAGAATCCAAAGGTTGCCCAATCATCGGAAATCTACACGGCCGACGGCATCATGATCGGCAAATTTTACACCGAGAACAGAACACCAGTCCCTTATAAACAGATTTCTCCTAACCTCGTCAGAGCCCTGATCGCCACGGAGGACGTCCGGTTTTACAAACACTCGGGGATTGACTACAAAGCAATGGCTGGTGTGGCCTGGGGCATCATCGTCGGGGCAACCGACCGTGGGGGAGGTAGTACCATTACTCAGCAGCTGGCCAAAAAGCTTTTCAAAACGCGAAAATCCGGTGCGAGAGGGCTTCTTGGATATGTACCCGGCGTCAGCACATTAATCTATAAAACAAAGGAATGGCTCACGGCCATCAAGCTGGAAAGGAATTTTACCAAAGAAGAAATCCTGACCATGTATTTCAATACGGTCGATTATGGAAACAACACCTATGGTATTAACACTGCCGCCAAATCCTATTTCAGCAAGTCGCCCGACAGCCTGAACGTACAGGAATCCGCAGTGCTGGTAGGTCTCCAGAAAGCAACCACCACCTACAACCCGATCCGTAATATGAAGCGTTCGATGGAACGCCGCAATGTAGTCATCGACCAGATGCGTAAATATGGGTATCTCACCGGCAAGCAGGCCGATTCCATCAGCGCATTACCCATTGAACTGAAAACAAAATTCGAAACTCCCTACGACGGCAATGCCAATTACTTCAAAAACGCGGTCGTCGATTTTGTGAGAAAATGGGGCGATGAGAATGGATATGACCTCTATACCGATGGCTTGAAAATCTACACCACGATTGATTCCCGGATGCAGGAAGATGCGGAAGAAGCGATGACGCAGAAAATGAAACAGCTGCAGCGCGTCTTCGAAGACCATTGGCGCAACCAGAATCCCTGGGTCGATGAACAGGGCAAGGAGATTCCCGATTTTCTTGATAACGTGGTGAAACGGACCAGCAAATACAAGTCCCTGGCAGCCCGGTTCCCTAATAGTCCGGACAGCATCAGCTACTACCTGAACAAAAAAGACACCATGACCGTCTATGACTGGAAGAATAGCGGTGAAATGGAAAAATACTGGAGTTCAATGGACTCCCTCGACTACTATAAGCGCATCCTGCGCGCAGGTATGATGGCCATGAATCCGCAAACCGGCCAGATCAAGGCCTGGGTAGGTGGTCTGGATTACAATTACTTCAAATACGACGCGGTGAAGCAAGGAAAGCGTCAGCCCGGATCCACCTTTAAGCCATTCGTTTATACCACAGCGATTGACGACTCAACCTTCAACATGTCGCCCTGCGATGAGATTGTCGACAAGCCGTTTGAGAAAACCTACGAGGAAGACGGCGAGGAGAAAATCTGGAAACCAAGGAATGCGACCGGTACTTACACCTATGCCAACATGACGCTGCGGCGCGCGCTGGCACAGTCCATTAACTCCGTTACAGCAGAACTGACGGATCAGGTGGGAGCAGCCAATGTCGTGCGCTATGCGAAAAAGATGGGTATTACTACACCATTGAAAGCGGTTCCTTCGATCGGCCTTGGCCCATTTGATGTGTCGCTCTACGATATGGTCGCAGCTTATGGTGTTTTTGTCAATAACGGAACTTACACGCAGCCCATTCTCGTCACCAAAATCGAGGACAGTAACGGAAAGGTAATCGAAGAATTCCAGCCGGAGCATCGGCAGGCAATCAGCGAGGAATCGGCCTTCCTGATGCTTCAGATGCTACGGGGCGGTGTGGAGGAAGCAGGCGGTACTTCCGGCAGCATCCGGTGGAAGTTCAATGTTACTGCGAATGGCAACGAGCTGGGTGGTAAAACGGGAACTACTTCGAATAACTCCGACGGCTGGTTTATGTGCGTAACGCGCGACCTCGTGGTGGGAGCCTGGGTAGGCGGCGACGATCGCAGCATTCACTTCCGCACCACCAACCTTGGGGAGGGTGCCAAAACCGCACTGCCCATAGTAGGAAGCTTCCTTGAGAAAATCTACAAGGATAAATCCATTGAGCCCGGCCCATTCCCCAAGCCGAGTTTTAAGGTATCCAAAACTTATAATTGCCCGACGCAGTGGGCACCAAGTGAAAGTGACTCGCTGGACGTTGACGGAGACAGCACACCCGTGAAACGAAACGACGAAGACGACTTCCTCATCGGGCCTCCCCCCATCCCGCTGGATACGGGTAAAAGAAACTGAGCAACAGGCAAGTCGAAAGGCTTGCCTGTTTTGTGTCAATTGAGGCCTATTTTATGGACTTCTTTGTATTGCATCCGGTACAAATTGGCATAAGCTCCGTTTTTTTCCAGGAGCTGCTCATGATTTCCCTCCTCTACGATCCGGCCCTTGTCCACGACGATAATCTTGTCAGCCTCCTGAATGGTCGACAGCCGGTGCGCGATCACAATGGCCGTGCGTCCCTGCATCAGCGTTTCGATGGCGTGCTGAATAAGCTCCTCGGTTTCGCTGTCAACCGACGAGGTCGCTTCGTCAAGCACGATGATTTTCGGCTCATGCACCATCGCCCGCACAAATGAGATCAGTTGCCGCTGGCCTACTGAAAGCGTCGCGCCACGCTCCATGACATTGTAAGTGTAGCCGCCCGGCAGGCGTTCGATAAAATCATGCACACCCACGAGCTTTGCAGCTTCGACGATTTTTTCATGGGTAATGCTGTCGTCGCCGAGCCTTATGTTGTTTTCAATCGTATCTGAAAAAAGAAAAACGTCTTGCAGGACCACACCGATGTGCCTCCGCAATGCATTGAGCTCATAATCATGGACCTCCACTCCGTCCACAAAAATATTGCCTTTGTTTATGTCGTAAAAACGAGTCAACAGGTTGATAATGGACGACTTGCCTGCGCCCGTAGCCCCCACAAATGCAATCGTTTCTCCTTCCTTTACCTTGAAATTGATATCTCTGAGCACATATTCTTCATCATTATAGGCAAACCAAACGTTCCTGAATTCTACATTACCCTTCACAGATTCCGGCGCAAATGTGCCCTCATTCGAAGTATACTCATCGCTATCGAGCAACTTCAGAATGCGGTCGGTACTCACAATGCCCATTTGTAAGGTATTGAAACGGTCGGCCAACTGCCGGATCGGCCGGAAGAACAGGTTGATAAACATCACAAATGCAGTGACCGTCCCAAACGTAATCTCCGCGTCCAGAATTTGCTTCGAACCATACCAAACCACCAGTCCCGTACCCGCAGCCGCAATTACGTCGGCAACCGGATAGTAGATGGAGTAATAAAGGATCGAACGGATATTTGCATTCCGGTGAACCTTGTTGATCTCTCTGAATTTCTTGTACTCGATGTCCTCGCTGCTGAAAATCTGCACAATGCCCATTCCTGTAATGTGCTCCTGTACAAATGAATTGAGGTTAGATACAGCGGCCCGCACTTCATTGAACGAATCCTTGATCTTCTCCTTGAAAACATAGGTACAGAAGAGCATAAGCGGGATCATCGACAAGCTGATCAGGGACAATTTCCAGTCCGTGTAAAACATAACGGCTATGATCAGCACCAGTTGCAGAATATCTCCGGCGATGGCAGCCATACCGTCGCTGAAAACATTGGAAAGTGTCTCGACGTCGGAAATCGTGCGCGTAACCAGCCTTCCGATAGGTGTATTATCAAAGAACTTCAATCTCAGACCGACGATCTTCTGATATAGCTGAACCCTGATGTCCCGGATAATGTACTGCCCGAGCCAACCCGACATATAGGTATTCCAAAACTGAGCAAGCCCTTGTAATACGATCACGACGAGCATGATGATCAGCATCACGGTCAGTTGCGAATAATCGCCGTTGGCAATGGGCGTATCGATGGTGTACTTGATCAGCAACGGGGTCAGCGGTCCGAGTAATGCATTGATCAATATAATGGCGATCAGCAGGTAAAATTGCTTCTGATAAGGCCTAACGAATGTGTAAAGACGTCTTAGGGTAGGAAGATCAAATATCTGGCCGCTTTTAGTTTCCTGATTCACCTGGTAGCTTTTAAATACAGTGGTTGTCCTGATTCAACAATGCAAAGTTAAAAAATGTCACACAGCGTATAAAAAAACTCCCTCCCGGCATATATCCTTTTCAAATCCGCTACATTCAGGGTTTCAAGCCTGATGATATCCATATGGAGCTATTTCTGAGTTTGTGTCTTGGGATCGGTCTCAGTGCCAGTTGCGGTTTCAGGGTATTCCTTCCCATGCTGGTGGCTAACATTGCCGCGATGAACGGCTGGATCACGCCGGGAGAGCAATTCGCCTGGCTGAGTACCTGGCCGGCTTTTTTCGGCCTGGCTACCGCGAGTATTCTTGAAATCGGGGGTTATTACATCCCCTTTATCGACAATCTCCTCGACACCGTCACCACACCAGCCGCAGTGATCGCCGGCACTTTGCTGACGACCTCTTTTATCGAAATCGACAGCCCTTTTCTGCACTGGGGTCTCGGACTGATACTCGGAGGAGGGACAGCGGGGCTCGTGCAGGCTGGTACCGGCGTGCTGCGACTGCTTTCATCCAAAACAACGGCCGGCATTGGAAATCCCGTCGTTTCAACTGCCGAGAATATCGCTTCGTTCAGCCTGTCGGGTTTGGCGGTTTTTCTTCCGATCATCGCCCTGGTAGTGGTAGTTTTGCTCGCTCTGTGGCTTTTAAAACGATTAATGAATTTAAAGAAGTCTTAATGCATGGTTTTCGTCTCTGATGCTATTCCCGTCCATTCCCTTCCCAAAAACCCCAGCCAGGTACCTGCTTTAAGAATTTTCAGGTTCAAAAACAGCATTGATACACCCGCAGACGGGCCAGTGTCGCTGCCCATTACACCACTGCCAACGGATACCCCGCACCGGCACACTTATTATGAAATTCTCTTTATAGAAGAAGGACAGGGTTTTCATGAAATCGATTTTCATTCCTACAATATCCTGGGTGCTGGGCTGCATTTTCTCACACCCGGACAAGTGCATTTACTTACCTTTTCGTCGTCCTTCCAGGGATATATCGTCGCATTCTCCGAGGATTTCTATACATTTTATAATCCCGGCAATCCGCCTCTTTCGCAGCTGCCTTTCTTACAACCGGCACGTCGACAACCCATTCTGACGCTTTCGGAAGCCGAAAAGCACTATTTCCACAACATTCTCGAAAATATGGTCGCCGATCACCTGAATGCGGACACCGATCAGACACTGATCGGCAGATACCTGGGAATACTTTTGCAAAAATGTGCTTTCCTCACTCAGCACAACACCCCCGTTGCAGAACCGACAGCGCACACCGTATCGGAGCTGACAGGCCGTTTCCAGGAATTGGTGGAAAAAAACTTCAGGGAAATGCATGAGGTGCAGCAATATGCCAGCCAGCTGTCAGTATCTCCCGACTATCTGAGCAAAATCATCCGGAAATTTCTGGGCATTTCCTGCCAGGAATACATTTTGGACAAACTGTTGCTGGAAGCAAAACGGCTGCTCGTCTTCACCAATCTGAGCAGTAAGGAAATCGCCTATCACATCCACCTCGACGATCCGTCTTATTTCAGCCGTATCTTCAAAAAGAAAACCGGACTGACTCCGAACGAGTACCGCGAACATGTTCGGAAAAGTACCATTTAATAGCAAATTTGTACCTTGCTATCGTTTTTGACTGACAATATCTTTGTATTATCCTAAAATAAAAGGACTAAATAATACTATTGATATAATTATGCAGATAAAAAACGACCTGAGCGCCGCCTCGCTTCAACCTAAACTGGACCGCTTCTGGGAGCTATCCGGCGAGAAAATCAGACTGATCAACAAGGAGTACGACAATTCCAAAGGCACGCCTGTTTTCACAGTCAACGGGAAGTATACGCTCCGCGGCTGGACGGAATGGACGCAGGGGTTTCAGTACGGAGCTGAGATACTTCAGTTTGATGCTACTCGCGATAATGCATTCCTGGAAGGTGGCCGTGACAACACGGTACAATTCATGGCTTCCCACGTCGGCCATTTCGGGGTCCACGATCACGGGTTCAACAATGTGAGCACCTATGGCAACCTGCTCCGCCTGATGAACGAGGGGGTTATTCCGGAAAACGAATGGGAGCGTAACTTCTATGAGGTCGCCCTAAAAGTATCCGGAGCCGTGCAGGCCCGCCGCTGGACAACCGCCAGAAACGGCCAGGGCTTTATCCATTCTTTCAATGGCCCGCATTCGCTTTTTGTCGATACGATCCGTTCGGTCAGGGCACTCATGGTATCACACCTGCTCGGCCACAGCTATATGGGAGAGAATGACCTGAAAACCAGTCTGCTGGAACGGGGAACACTGCACTCCATTGCCACGGCCAACTACTCCGTTTACTACGGCGAAGGACGCGACAGCTACGACGAATGGGGCAGAACGGCGCACGAAAGTGTTTTCAATACCAACGACGGTAACTATCGTTGCCCCAATTCGCAGCAGGGCTTCTCCGGCTTTACGACGTGGACGCGGGGATTGGCATGGGCAATGGTCGGTTTTGCAGAGCAATTGGAAACATTGCCATCGTTCTCTGATGAGGAACTGGCACCCCTCGGAGGCCGCAGCGAAGTGGAACGCATTTACCTGAAAGCGGCCAAAGCAACCTGCGATTTTTACATTGCCAACACAGCAGCCGACGGCATTCCTTACTGGGATACCGGCGCTCCGCAGCTTCATAAACTGGGTGATTATACTTCCCGGACTTCGGATCCTTACAATGAATTCGAGCCGATCGACAGCTCGGCCGCGGCTATCGGCGCGCAGGGATTGCTGCGTCTGGGAAAGTATCTGAATGATCAGGGACAAAGCGAGGCAGGGAATCGTTACTGGCAGGCCGGCCTTACTGCTGTGGATTCGCTTTTCACAGAACCGTACCTCTCAACCGACCCGACACACCAGGGCCTGATCCTGCATTCGATTTACCACCGCCCGAATGGTTGGGACAATGTACCTGCAGGACAAAAGATCCCATGCGGCGAATCGAGCATGTGGGGAGATTACCATGCGAGGGAAGTGGCGCTTTACCTGCACCGGATCAACAAAGGGCTGCCCTATTATTCGTATCTGGGAGCGGTTAAATAAAGGAAATTTCTTAGTGAAGAGTCCACCGTTATTGTCACCCTGAGCGCAACGTGGTAAACGCTTAGGTGACTGTAAACTGCCAGGTAAGACAACAGTTACGTCCAACACGATTTTCACCCCAAACAATAACCAACTTCAGATTTGGAAAACATAACACTCGACCGCTGCTGCATTCATACGATCACTACCAAGCCGTGGGGCCTGGCCGAAGCGGTCGAAAACTATGCCGCCGCAGGTGTGAAAGGCATCAGCGTATGGCAAAATGCAACTGAGGGTATCGGACCATTACGGGCCGGCGAGCTCATCCGCAATGCTGGTCTTGAAATCGTATCGTACGTCAGAGGTGGCTTTTTCCCGCACACCAGCAGTGCCGGAAGGGCGCAGGCGATCGATCATAACCGCAAGCTCCTGGAAGAAGCCGCAGCATTAGGCGCGCCGATGATCGTGCTCGTTTGTGGCGCTTCGCCGGACCAGTCGCTGGAAACGTCGCGCAACCAGATCCACGAGGGTATTGCGGCGATCCTGCCACTGGCTGAAAAGCTGGGCGTAAAGCTTGCCATCGAGCCGCTGCACCCCATGTATGCCGCCGACCGCTCGGCGATCAATACAATGGGCCAGGCCAACGACATGGCTGAACATTTCAGGTCGTCGTTTGTGGGCGTGGCTGTGGATGTATATCATCTGTGGTGGGATGGTGACCTGGAAAAGGAAATCGCACGCTGTGGCGCAAACGGAAACCTGCTCGCCTACCACGTATGCGACTGGAAGGTGAATACGATCGACCTTCTGAACGATCGCGGGTTAATGGGCGAAGGCTGCATTGATCTGAAGAAAATCCGTGGCTGGGTGGAAGCGACCGGTTTCAAGGGCTTCTGCGAGGTTGAGATTTTCTCGAACATCCATTGGGCGAAGAACCAGCATCAGTTTCTGGGAGAAATCACGGATGCTTTCTTAAAGACAGTTTAAACTAATCCAAACCGGCCAGTCCGCCTGAACATTATAGCAAAGCAGGGGCTTGGCGCGAATCAAATTAAAATATAATCAAACATGACAACGCATACAATCGGTATTATCATGAACGGCGTAACTGGCCGTATGGGTACGAACCAGCATTTGCTCCGGTCTATCAAGGCCATTATCGAGCAGGGTGGTGTTAAAATTTCATCGGACGAAGTCATTATGCCCGATCCGATCCTCGTAGGGCGCAACGAAAGCAAATTGCAGGCGCTCTGCAAGCAATCGGGTGTTGCGAAATACACCACAGATCTGGACTCTGTCATGTCGGATCCGCATTATCAGATCTATTTCGACGCCCAGGTGACCGGTCGTCGTGCAGCTGCGGTTAAGAAAGCTATCAAAGCCGGCAAACACATTTATTGTGAAAAGCCCACCGGCACGACCACCGAAGAAGCATTGGAATTGTATGAACTCGCTACCCAGGCAGGTTTGAAAAACGGCGTGGTGCAGGACAAACTCTGGCTGCCGGGTATGGTGAAGTTGAAAAGGTTGATGGAAAACGGGTTTTTCGGCAAAATCCTGTCGGTAAGAGGAGAGTTTGGCTATTGGGTATTCGAAGGAAACAGCATCCCCGCCCAGCGTCCATCATGGAACTATCGCAAGGAGGACGACGGCGGTATCATTGTGGATATGCTTTGCCACTGGCGTTACGTGCTCGACAACCTGTTCGGAAAAGTAAAAGCAGTATCCTGCCTGGGTGCAACACACATTCCTGAGCGTGTGGATGAAAACGGCAATACATACAAATGCACCGCCGACGATGCCTGCTATGCGACATTCGAACTGGAAGACAATGTGATCGCACATTTCAACTCTTCCTGGACGGTACGTGTACGCCGCGACGACCTGCTCACGCTGCAGGTGGATGGCACACATGGCTCGGCGGTTGCTGGCCTTCGTGACTGCTACGTCCAGCATTACGGTAACACCCCCAAACCAGTATGGAATCCCGATATCGCTCAGCCGATCCCATTCTTTGACGGATGGGCGAAAGTACCTGAGCAGGAGATCTATGATAACGCATTCAAAGTGCAGTGGGAGCTCTTCCTCAAACATATTGTAAAAGATACCCCTTTCCCCTGGGACCTGAAAGCGGGAGCCCGCGGCGTTCAGCTGGCAGAAAAAGGGCTTGAAAGCTGGGAGAAACGTCAATGGGTCGATGTACAGGAATTATGAAAAAAACAGCACTCATTACCGGGGGCAGCCGGGGTATCGGATTTGGCATCGCCAGGGCATTAGCGAAGGAAGGCTTCAACCTGGCCATCAACGGAGTCAGAGATGAAGCCAATGCGGCCGAAGCACTGGACGAACTTCGCAGCCTCGGTGCAGAAGTAGCCTATTGCCAGGGCAGCATCGCCAACGCATCAGACCGCGAGGCGATCATCGAAAAGGCATATGCTGTTTTTGGGCAAATCAATGTGCTGGTGAATAATGCGGGTATTGCACCTCGTGTCAGGCTGGACATACTCGAAACGACCGTCGAAAATTACCAGGAAGTAATGACCACTAACCTGGAAGGTCCGTTCTTTCTGACACAAGCCATAGCCAGGCGCATGGCTCATGCCAAACAGAACAACCACGCATTCGAGGCGGCGATCATCTTCGTGACTTCCATTTCGGCAACCGTAACCTCCGTTAACCGTGGAGAATACTGTATCTCGAAGGCCGGACTGGCCATGACCAACCAGCTCTTCGCTGTGAGAATGGCGGAATATAATGTCCCGGTTTACGAAATCCGGCCGGGTATTATTTCAACGGATATGACTTCAAAGGTTCAGGAGAAGTATGATAACCTGTTCCAAAGCGGCATTGCATTGCAGCCACGTTGGGGAACGCCCGATGACATCGGCAAGGCTGTGGCTTCCCTTACGCGGGGCGACTTCCCCTACTCTACCGGTCAAGTGATCAATGTAGATGGTGGAATGCTGATTGACAGACTTTGAGGTAGAGATTGCCGGCGGCTTTCGGCTTCCGGCAATCGTTTAAGTAATGTAGTACCGACATTCAATATGAACATGAAAGCCGAAAGCTGACTACCGACGGCCCAAAACCCTAAACCATGTCAACAACAAACAACTCTAATCCTTCGCTGCTTTCGCAGTTGCTCCAAGTGCCGGTCATTGTGGCGGCACTGGGCTACCTGGTCGATATGTACGACCTCTTTTTATTCAGTGTTGTACGGGTTCCCAGTCTCAAAGCCTTGAATGTACCCGAAGACCAGTTGTTGACTCAGGGGATCAGTCTGCTGAATTACCAGATGGCCGGTATGCTCATCGGTGGCGTGCTGTGGGGTGTAATTGCAGATAAAAAGGGCCGATTATCCGTTCTTTTCGGCTCAATCATTATGTATTCGTTAGCAAATATCGGCAATGGTTTTGTCAGTTCGCTTGATCAGTACGCGGTTCTTCGCTTTATTGCGGGTGTGGGGTTAGCCGGGGAACTCGGAGCGGGCATTACGCTCGTGACAGAGGTACTGCCCAAGGAAATCCGTGGCTACGGCACTACGCTTGTAGCGACGTTGGGCGTATTGGGCGCTATTCTGGCATACTTCGTAGCCGATTTGTTCGCGTGGAGGATATCCTATTTTGTAGGAGGTGGCATGGGCCTTTTGCTACTGGTATTGCGGTTCAATGTATTCGAATCGGGGATGTTCAAGCATGTAAAAGAACATGCAGTGGATCGTGGCAATATCCTGATGATCCTGACGAATGGGGCCCGACTGGGTAAATATCTGATGGCAATTCTGGTCGGCCTTCCGATCTGGTTCGTGGTCGGGATCCTGATCACTTTTTCACCGGAATTCGGCGCTGCGAAAGGGATCGAAGGCATTAATGCAGGGAAGGCAGTTATGCTGGCGTTTTCAGGGCAGGTTGCAGGCGATATCGTCAGTGGATTACTGAGCCAGTATATGAAGAGCAGAAAAAAAGTGATCAGACTATTTATCGTCCTGTCGCTGGTCATGGTCATTGGTTATCTGATGATTCCAATGCAGGATTTGTTCTCCTTCTATCTGCTTTGTACATTGCTTGGATTCTGCAATGGATACTGGACATTGTTCATTACCATTGCCGCCGAACTTTTCGGCACCAATCTGCGGGCGACCGTGGCAACCACCGTTCCGAACTTCGTTCGCGGTGCTACCATTCCGCTGGCAGCATTATTTGTGAGTTTCAAACCTGACCTGGGGGTAATCCAGGGCGGGCTGGTGATAGGGATAGCAACCGCCTTAGTAGCACTATTGGCGCTTTACTTTCTCGAAGAGACATTTACAAAGGATATGGACTTTGTAGAAAAAGAATAGTTTCGGTTTTAGTTTTAGTTAAAGACGGCCCCCAACGATGGAGGGCCGTTTTTTTTAACAGATATTAACACTTCCCGAAGCAACATTATCCTGCCGCCTTCCATCTCTTGGTTAAATTTAAGATCAGCCATGAGATACCGTTCAATTGCTTATTCTGGAAATCAACCACTTGTACCTCCGGAGCTCCCATTCGTGTACTTTGCATTACACAGTACCGAGTCCCATTCTACCTTTGTCATGTTCCTTTTGAGAACAAAAAATTTATAGCCATAAAAATAAAATAGCCATGAAAACAACAGTTAAAACCTTCATTTGCGCATTTGCGCTTGCAGCCGCTTCTTTCACCGCCTATGCGGAAGATAAAGACGCCAAAAAAACTTCCAGCTTCGGCACCGGAGTTTACGCCACCAAAACAGGTAAGATCAATGTACTGGTGGACAAAGCCAACAACAATGCTAAGACGACATTGCTGTTGAAAAGCGAAGACGGAACGATCGTTTATCGTGAGACAGTCGCCAAGGACAACAAGAAATTCGGGCGCACCTTGAACCTCGAAGCGATGGAAGCAGGCAAATACACGCTCGATATCATCAGCGGCAACGAAATACAGACTAAAACATTCGAATTGTCGGAACAAAAAGTAGAACGTGTTCTGACGGTTAAATAAGGTTCAAATGCAAATGTTGAGGACGGCTCCCCGGTTTCGGGGAGCCGTTTTTTTGCTTCAAGGGAAATGTTGGCAACCATTTGAAAATTTAAATGTGACCTGTAAGGTATTGCAACGTCTAATGAGAAATAAACCACTCAAAAAGTTCTACTAAAAACAGAACTTTTGTAAATTAGACTATTCTTAATGAATGTCATCGGTAAAGATGTCCTGATCAAACTAAGGAGTAAAAATCGCAGCAACACACGATTAGTCCAAGCCATCGACCAATTGATGACAGATTTAAATAATGATTCAACTACTTCTGCCGAACAGTTCCTGGAAACCAGAAAAGACGCTGAAGGTGCATAACAAAGGTTTTTACTTTTTTAACCTACACATACACCGCACGCTGCTGCTCATCGATGTCATGGACAACGAAGCTACCGTAGTATGGGCCGGAACGCATGAAGAATACAAAGCAACATTCAAGAACAATAAAGACACGATAGAAAAATGGCTCAGAGCAAGGTGTTGGATCAATTGAAAGAATTTGATGTAAAGGCATTGCTGAATTCTGGGAGTATACTTTCAGAGCTTGAATACCAACGGGCAATGATGGCGGATCGCTCATTGAGAATGCTTTCCGATGACAACCCGGAACTGAAAGTGACGCGCAAAGCGCTCCGGGAATTGATTATGCGATACGAGAATGTGCAATGGTCAGATACGGATACGGTGACACAGGAACAAATCACCGAAAGAGACGCTGCTGAAGAACTTGCATTTGCAGAGCTAAAATTCACCAGGCGTCGACGTGAATTAATTTTAGGCAAAATCAAAGAGCTCAATCTCAAACAAAAAGATCTGGCTACATTGCTGAACCACAGCAAATCCTACACCTCTGAGCTCTTGAACGGCATCCGCGCGTTTTCTTCCAGCGACCTCATTCTGATCTACAACCTACTCAAAATCGACCTGGAAGATCTTTTTATCACCACACTTTCAGCCGAGACGCAACAAAAAATCAATGCAGCAATTGAAAAAATCGCGTCTGAAAACGAGGATGCAAAAACATCACAACTGGCACTTGCAAATAAATGAGTTGTGCCGACACAAGGAGATCGTATACAGAAATAGCTTTTCTGATCATTTTTCAGGGCATTTCTCATCAAAACCAATAGCTATGGATTCCCGTCGTGATTTTCTTCAAAAGCTGACACTCGGCGTTGGTGCCGCGGCGCTCACAGATCTGCCTGCAGTAGCTGGCGAACGCTATTCCGGTCCAAAAGCCGACAAACAATTGCGCGTGGCGCTCATGGGATTGGGCAGCTACGCGACGCGCGTCGCCGAAGCTATGAAGGACTGCAAAATGGCAACGCTCGTGGGCGCCGTCTCGGGAACACCTTCGAAACTTGACGACTGGAAGAAGAAATACAACATTCCCGAAAAGAACACCTATAACTACGACACCGTCAGTAAAATCAAGGATAACTCTGATATCGACATCGTATACATCACGACTCCTAATTCCCTTCATCATAAGCACGTACTGCAAATTGCAGCAGCTGGCAAGCACGTGCTTTGCGAAAAGCCCGTGGCCGACAATGCCAAGCAGACCCGTGAAATGATCGCTGCCTGCA
>NZ_CAMLSE010000041.1 GCF_946482605.1 uncultured Dyadobacter sp.
CCATAGAAGTTACAGCCGAAACGTCCCAGCTGCCGATCGGCTGATTGAATAATGCCGCGTCTGAAAACATATAATCCATATGGGTTACAGCCGACACATCCCAACTATCGATATTGGGAGCCGATAAAAGCGACGAACATTCGTTAAAAGCTAAAGACATGCTGGTTACAGCACCCAATTCAGGCAGGCCCACCGGAGGTAATGCTGTCAGGTTTCGACAACCCGAGTAAGCAGTTTCGAACGATGACCAGGCGGTGTTTCCCCATTGCTGTATGGTCAGCAGTTTATCCGCTTCATCGGAATTAAACGCAATCCGGTGAAAAGGCGTGGCGCCGACAGGTTTGATGGCTATGCGATAGACCCCGGCAGCGGGAAAAGTAATGGTTTGAGCATTCATAAAAGTGCCCGACGAGGGCAACGTCCCGGATGTTCCGGCCGGTATACTCTCGTAGTACACGGTATATTCGCCGGTTGCGGGAATAGTAATCTGGTTGGCCAAAGAGGTGCCGACGTTGTCAGTTTTCCACGTGGTGACAAAATCGGAGGTGCTAATTTGCGCCTCACTGCAAATGGACGTGAATGCGGCGAATAGGAATAGGAGGATTTTCTTCATGACAGTTGTGAAATATCACAACCAAGGTAGCCGGGATGGGTGCGAACAAACGTACCAAATAGTATTGTTCGAATGTAGAATTTCAACGACATTTTAATAGAGAGGCATAACCAACTGTTATTCTTCTGCTCTCAGGTTTACTAATTTTTAAAAATCCTCCCGCAGCCGGTTCGAGTTCTGTACCATAGGAATCACGGGATTTTTTATACAAGCGCCCTGCAAGCCAATCACTTGCAGGGCGATTTTCTTCCAGGTACAACAGCTTCCGAACCCTCTTTTATGTACCGCTATTAAACTCTGCTTTGTCCAATGCTTGGTTTACTCTCAAAGTAAAAGAACGACCAGCAAAACTTCCTTTGATGTGATGGATTAATTATCAAATCTAGCAAAAAACGTTTTTGCTGAGTTCGAGATTGACCGGTCTTAACTAACACCCTTGGAAGCAGACTCCTGGGTGTCTTCCAAATTCGCTTGTTACCTAACATGTAGCCTGACTACGCTCGCAGATGAAATTGCCAGTCATCAGAGTTGGGAAAAACAATCTGCGGCTAGGAATCATAAGCTTTTCTTTTCCGGAACAACGTCTGCCCAATTTTTCAACTTATGCAACGGCCGGACTTTGTCTCCAAAAAAGCAATATCTTTATTTGAATATTCACAACATTGAATGACAGCCTTATCCACCTCGTCTCCTTTTATCGTTGCTACTAAGGACCTGGGTCATAGTAATGAACTGTTTATTATTGACATAGTTGACATCGATAGTGGGCTAAAAGCACTTATCGATACAAAGCTTGTCAAGATCTGTGAGGGCAACTCCGGTACAGACTTGGCGATAGTCAAGAAGCGGTTGCTTGAATTTCTAAAAACAAAAAAGGGAAGCACAACCGAGATCGGCGCGATTTCGGAATTCTTTTTACATCTGTATCTAAACGACGTAGGCTTCAATCCTCAGTTTCTTTACTTGAACTTGGAAGAAGGATCTATAAAAAAAGGCTTTGATGGCTATTATCTTTTCAATGGTGACGAATGGGTTCTGGAGAGCAAATCTGGCAGCATCACCACGGCTGGTATTAGCCATCCTACCAAAATCAAAGAGGCCTACGACGATCTAGTGGATAAATTGTCTGGAAAGGTAAAAAATAACCCTTGGAGGAACGCCTATAATCATGCAAGCCAGATGGATGTAGGTGCTGACAGCAATGTACGAGCTAATATCAAGAAGTTCTCGGATTTATATAGCCAAGGCAAGTTTCATAGAATTGAAGAATTCAATATCATTCCTGGATCAACCTTGGTACTCGATGGTGTTTGGGTGGATGCCGATTGCAATAAAATTGAGATCGAGATCAAAGCACTGATCACTAAACTACATTTCAAAAAAATCAAAGTTTTGTGTATAACAAAAAAGTCTCTACGGCTTTTCTGGGACTACTTAACTGCTCTCTAACTCCATCATGAACGCAATAGAAAAACTGGCTCTAACAAATATTAATAAAATTCCACTTTTCAAAGAGACGATTCGAAAGCTGACCGTCAACACACAGCTGACTGAATCTGAGAAAACCTATATTCTTGCTTGTGCAATACTTTTCCTGAGGCAATATGGTGCTGACAATAGATTCACGAGCTATGTAGAATTCTCGTATTACATCGTTGTGAAGTATAGTACGGTGTATCAAGACTATAAGCCTCTATATGATTTTTCAGCCAGTTTCGGCTTCTATCCAACTGTTAGGGCTATTCTGGATAACAGTCTGATCGAGCAAAACAATTTCAGTGATTGTCTAATGGATTTGGAGATGGAGCGGTTCCGAAGTGGAAATTATATCGAGACATTCCATCAATACCAGGGGAAGAAGACTTTACTTCAAGACCCTATCAATGAGTTGAGCTTTATTGCACCTACCTCGTTCGGAAAAAGCTCAGTGATCATTGACTGTATCTTGAAATATGACAGCCAAAGTATGAAGATTGGTATCGTTGTACCAACCAAGTCGTTACTCATGCAAACCTACCGAATGATCCGAGATGCAAGACTTAATAAAAAAATTATTATTCACGATGAAATGTATCAAAAGGAGGACGCTTTCATTGCTATCTTCACACAAGAAAGATCTCTGCGCTTGTTAAGCAAATTTCCAATTCATTTCGACCTACTTTTTATCGATGAGGCACATAACCTACTAAAGGATGACTCCCGAAGTGTACTCCTTTCTCGTTTATTGGCGAAGAACAGAGGGTTAAACCCGCAGCAACGGGTGGTGTATCTTTCCCCATTAATTGAAGATGTCAAATGTTTGAAAGTGGAACCAGACCAAATTATCAATGAACATCGTGTGCCCTTCAATATTAAAGAACCAGAAATATACGAATATCGTCTAAATCAAGATGTCTACAGCTATAACCGGTTCGTTGGCAATTTCTATCTAATCGGGACGGAACCAGATCTGTTTCACTATATTATAAACCGTTCACACCAAAAGAACTTTATATATAATTTCCGGCCCGTTAGCATTGAACAGCTCGCCAAAGCGCTAGCAAATCGTTTGCCCTTGCACGAAGTGAGTCCTGCTTTGACACAATTAATTAATATACTTGAAAGCGAAGTACACGAGCGCTTTTACGCAATAGACTGTATTAGACATGGGGTAGTGTACTTGCACGGTAAATTACCCGACCTGATTAAGGAATATCTCGAAAGCAAATTCCGAGACCTACCAGAAATTCGATATATTATTGCGAATTCTGTAATACTCGAAGGAATGAATTTGCCCATTGACAATCTGTATATACTAAATACAAGGTCGCTTTATGGTAAGGAGCTTACTAACCTTATTGGTCGGGTCAACAGGTTAAATACAATTTTCAGCTCCGATCAGAATAATCTGGGAAAGCTTCTCCCACCAGTTCATTTTGTAAACAGTGAAAACTATAATCGCAAAGGAAGCAACATGTCTAGAAAGATTGAACTGCTACGCAGCCGTACTTTCAAAGATACAGTTGAGAATCCCACGTTAGTGGACTTTGATTTTGACGAGCTAAACATCGCTGCCGATCAAAAAGAGCGAAAAAGAGCGTTATATGATAAGATCCGAGCGGATGAGCAGTTCCTAAACTCAGTCCCAATCGACGACGAGGAAAAATTAAAGCAATATCTCATAGAAACTGGAATTAGCCTATTTTACAAGGACATCGATGTTCTCGTCGACATCTTACAAGAAAGGATCAGTCGAGTTCCATCTCGCTCCGATTGGCCGTCGCTCAATATGATGGATAAGATTTATGATCTGTTCCTTCGGGACATAACGTTAGTGGCCGACTATGAATTCTCCAGGCTTGGCTCGCCAGAAGCAAGAAGTTATTACGATTATCATATCACCATTAGCCAAAGAAGGGCCTTAAAAGAGAATGTAATTTATCAATTCGGCTATTTTAAAAAGCGCGTTGAGGACAATAATCCGGTTTTTTACTTCGGTGAGACATATGGTGAACGGGAGCGAAATCCAACAACCACAATAGTGCCTGAGCCGAAAACCTACATCGATTTAAGTACTAAAAATGACACGGAACTCATCAACTTGGCAATAGTGAAACTAAAGATGGAGGACGACTTCGTAAGTTTTAAGTTAAATAAATTCATCGTAATGATGTACGACTATGAGTTGATATCAAGGGATGATTACAACATGTATATTTATGGGACAGCTGATCAGGCTAAGATCGATCTAACCAAAATCGGGTTAAGCATCAGTCTCATATCGCGACTAGAAGCTGACGGACAATTGCAGCACTTATATTTCGACTCTTTTAATAATCTGAAAGCTCGCGAGGAATTTGACGACTACAAGGCCAGCGTCAATGATTTTTACCGATTCGAAATCGAAAGATTTTTATAAGGACAGAGAAGTGCTGAACGATTGAGATCAATTACGAAAGTTTCAATAACTGGCCATGCAGCGAGCTGAAGCTTTGTCGGCTCAATGCAATTGTAGTGACCTGCACGTCACGATCAGCCAAGAGCAGACTGTTTATCCTGTAAGGAGCTTTGAAAACATGTGTGAATAAGGGGACTTTGCGTGCCGGTGAATTAAACACACACAGTTTCTGATAAATAGTTCGACTAAACGAGTGTTCTAAGAGCTAAACTTAGTCCGCGATTAGTCATAAGAACTCATCAGCTTGTTGGGCCGGCGGTAGAGCAAAACAGGTATTTCTACGTGTCTTTATATCTATGATTCTTTGCACTTTTGAACCTAGGCATGGATCTTGCACAAAACTTTTAAAAGATCAACCTCTATCAAATATTTAACTATGAAACACTTCTTCTTTGTATCGATTAGTTCGATTTTTTGTACTTACTATAGTTATTCCTTTCGCAGTATTACCACTAACATTTTCTTTGGCGCAAGGTTTCAGTATATGGCCACATTCCAGCTGCCTATATAACGATTTGTCAACTCAATAGGACTACTAGAGCGCCGCGTGGCGACACAGAACATCGGCCATGTCACGTAGGGAATCCCGTTCGAGATTCTGCGGCGATATATAGCGAAGGCGATCTTACGGTCGTTGACTTGACTTTCGCTGACAGGAGAAGCATTACTTTTATCACCTAACTGAATCGCATGCCACAATTTGACGAGACCTTCTGGACCAGTGAAGGGCGGCGGCTTCTGAAGCCAGAATTTCTATGCCTGACACAGGATGCAGGTTTGTATCAAACCCTATTACTCCAAATTCGCGAGGATATTTCTTATGATGAGACAGGTATCTGGTTGACTGATGATGCACGGTCGCGCACTAAATTTAAATCATTTTTTATGCTAGCTGCGGAACGGCATGTAGAGCTAGCCGTAACACCTGAATATTCTTGTCCGTGGTCGGTTATTGGGGATCTTATTCATGACGACTCGTTGCCAGAAATGCAGCGTCTGTGGATCGTCGGCTGCCAATCTATTAGTGCACAGGCATTGCACAACTTTATAAATACTCATCCACAGGTAATTTGGGTCTATGAGCACGAACTGGTTCAGTCACATTTGAACGATCAGCAGTTTTTCGACCCTGTTTGCTTGCTCTTCCGGACAGAAGATGCTAATGGCGAGGGCCGCTCTGTAGTTGTTATTCAGTTTAAGAATCAATTTTTTGGCGGTGGGGGGTTCACTTGGGAACAGGAAAATATGATTAGGGGGACTAAATTCTACGTGTTGTCAAATCGCACTGCGTCGACCAAACTTATTGTGCAGATCTGCTCCGACGCCCTGCTTGATATTAATTTCCCTAGTGTGGAAGACGGTAGGTTTTTAAACGATCCCTTGCTACTCGTACACATTCAGCTGAATCAAAGTCCTTTCCAGGCTAATTACAAAAACTATCGAACGTCGGTTTTCAAAACAGGTGGAAAAGACCTGAACAAAGAAGTACTGTGTCTAAACTGGGCACGTGGTGTTCGTGATAATGACGGCACAGAATGGAATACTTATGGAGGCTCGGCACTATATATCAAATCAGAAAAACTTAACCTTACAGATCAGCGCTTCAACTCTAATCATGCATTCGGTCTTTATTATAGTAACTGGTACGACCGCCGCAGCCATATTTATTTTTTGGGTTATGACGAACACGTATATCTATTACGTGGTACCAAACCTTCTCAATTGCGGGCCGACGGTTCGCAAATGCAGCGCTCCGGGCCTCAGTTGATTGCACTTTATCATTGGGACAACGGCTGGCAGACAAGCATATCGGCAGACGACGGTTTTGCGACGCTGTGCTTAGACTTGCAAAATGAAGCTGGAGATCTGAGCTGCATTGCAGGCAACCCGCTACCACTCGATGTAGAACGTTTGGTCGAATTATCGCTCGGCATGCTCGATCCTGCTGGCGATTGGTCGCGTCCGGAAAAACTGTCTGCAATGAAGGTCTCCGATGATGAGTTGAACAACCGTACCAATTTCACACATGATCCGGCGACATTGCAAGCCGAAGCCAGGACGCGCAAACTTCTCCATTATGGTTTTTTAAAAAACGCAATCCTGACGGTTCCAGATAAATTGCCGCAAGGTCTCAGGGACGCACAACTCGGTTATGACCAGACGCTTCCTTTGCACAAACGTTACTTGCTTAACTTACATTCAGTCAGTAATAACCTGAACAGAGGTACCGGAGTCTTCCTAGGAGCGTCAACACACGTCAAGGCGTGTAGCGTTCGCGACAGAGTAGTCAATTTGTTGAAAGATGACCAACAGGGTAAACGCGTCATCATCTGGTATCAGACACACGCGGGCCTCATTTCGCTGTCCCCTGAGCAAAAACCAGAGATAGCTGAGAATACAAGTCGTGAGTCGAATTCGTACAAAAAAACCAGACCGTAATGAGCATCGCAATTCAACTGATGGATTATTTTGTGGATACGGATATAGTTCCACTACGAGGGCGCGATGACCTAATTTGTTGCACCCGTCGTGATGCGCATGGCATGCCCTATCAGATCATCTACATCGATGAATCCACGGCCTGGTTGCGGGATGATGTGGGGGCATACTTAGAAGAGATTCTGTCCGACAATTACTATACTTGCGAAAACTACCTGCAGTGGAACTTTTATTACTATTTTCTGAGTGAGCCGCAGGAAATAGCTGACAATAGAGAGCAAAAACTGCATGTAGAACGTGACGAGGCCTTCGCCCGTAAGTTTATACTAACACCGGTAGATTTCATCCAGCAGTTGGCTTCGGTCAAGAATATTGGGGAAACAGACGGGTTATTAGAATCTGGTGACTTATACAGCGACTGGCTCAACTACCTGCAGGATAATGGCTTACATTTTGTTTACGATGAAAAACAGTATCCCAACTATAAAGCATGGGTTGAGCAGTATATTGAGGGTCGGATTTTTGGTCCACCTGTCGAGGACGTCCAGCCAAGAGCCACCCGTCAAGTAGCGAGCGTTTCTTCGGTCAGCCGATTGAGTTTAACAGAGTTCCGGGCATTTCCTGAACAGCGCAGTTTTAAATTTGGCAAGGTCAACCTGATCTTTGGACCGAACGCCAGTGGGAAGACCTCATTCTTTGACGCGTTGGAGCTTTGCTTCACTGGTCAGGCCAAACGTGCCGATGCTCAGGGCTATCGACTTGATGCGACCACGGGATCCGGTGATCCTCTGGGATTTCCCGCCGAGGCTGGTGCTTACCGACAACGTGATATCGCTTGGTATAAGAATGTCTATACGCGAGGTCATAACCTTCCCAATAACTTCAATAAGTTTAACTATTACGCGAGCGACGCCGCGTTCCTGCTGCAGTCGGATGATGAAAAAGGCGAAAATGCAATCGAATCGACCATCACCGACATTGTCCTCGGCCGTGAAATCAACCGTCTTGAAGAGCGGATCAATGAGTTCTGCACACGTTTTGAGAATCGTTATGAAGAACTCAAAAAGATACAACAGGAGCAGCAAACAGAACTTCATAGCTTGGAAAGCCGTGAAGTACAGATCCGGCAGGAAAACAGCGACCCTGCCATCTATCGAAAGCCAGTCGCTGACTTTCTGCTGTTGCATGGCTGGCAGGTCGAGAGTAGAGATGATGACACTTTTCTAGTGAACGTCGAAAATGCGATCCGTCTAGTCAGTGACTGTCTGGAACAACTGACCGGAAAGTTTCCGGCAGGAACCGTGCTGACAATCAAGGATATTGACGCACAGCAACGCGCACTGCGTGAAAAAGCAAGTCAACTTGCGAGTTTCCGAAAAGATCAAGATGAGAGCCAGCAGCTGCTCCGCGTAGCGCAACAGGAAATACTGCACCTACTAACGCTTACAAGTGTGGCCGGGGATTTGGCGCGTTATCATACAGACCCCAATATAGGACAGCTTGAAGTGATAGACGATTTGCTCAAGGAAGCCGTTGAAGGGCTAGAAAAGCAGGAAAAGGCTGCCGCACTGTTACAACAGCTGCTTGTTTTCATTACGAGCCAGCCGGAGGATGTGAGTGCTAAGAAGTTTTTTGAATATCAGGCTGAAAAAGCGCAGTTGAAGATTGATACAAGCAGCGAACTGAGCAATGCAACCGCGGAAAGCGAACGTATCCGGCGTGGCGTCGAGCTGCTCACCGCTATCGTTGCCGATATCAAACGCTTGGGTATGGACTATTTGGTAGCCAATCATAAAGCCGATCAATGTCCATTGTGTCAAACTGGTTATTCACATGAGCAGCTCAGAGATCGAATTGCTACCTCAGCCGCTCTGCTAGGCAACGCAGAAAATTACACCACTCAACAGAAAGAAATCGCTCGCCTAGAGAGCATTATAGAAGAATGCGACCGTATCGCCACACAGGTCGACGAACTGGAAACGGCGATCCCATATGCTTACCTGGATCTAACGGATACGTTGACCTTTGCTGGGTTGCGTGATCAGTTGCAAAAAGATATAGCTGCAATACCTCAACAGCGTGAAGCACTTGTCCGTCTGCGAGTTATTAAAGCAAGCTTTGAGGAAAAGGGCTTAAGTCGTGAGCGGTTCGCTGGAGGTAAGGCAGAACTAGAAGGATTTCTCAAAATGACCGTGGATAATGAAGAAGAATTATCTGCGGCTGCAGAGAATCTCCAGCGATTGCAACACGCACTGAGCAGCCGGATTGAGAAGATACAAACAGACATCGAAACGGTGAAGCAACGGTCCAATACCCTATTTGACCAGCTAAACCCTGACGATGAGGCCATCCAAAATAATTTGCGAGAACTAGAAAAGTTTAAGGGATGGATCAACCAGATTGCAACAGTCATTCGGCTGGTTGACAGCCAAGACCTACTCAAACTGCGTAATGATGTTCAGCAACTCAGAAGCCTTTATGAAGTTTACCATTCGGCTTGGAAGGATCGCCGTGAGCAATCTAAAGCTTTAGAAATACTGGAAGTATCCATCGCGGAAGTCAAAGATCGAAAAAGATCAAACGACTTAATGCTTGGAAATGCGAAATCAGGGTTCGATCTGCTGCTCGTTCTGATGACTGAAAAGAATAAGCGCAGTTATCTTGTTGATTTTATGAACCGGAACAAAAGGGAAATGGTCAACATTTTCAAGCAAATCCATGCACCGATGGAATTCACTGATATCAGTTTTGATAATCAGAAGTTAAAGCTGCTCGATGGTGAGAACCGTTGGCATACGATCAATGAGGTAAGTACAGGTCAGCGGACGGCCATCGCACTGAGCCTGTTCCTAAGTCTGAACCAAAAACTGACTAGGGGGCCAGATGTAATTTTACTTGACGATCCTGTCACATATGTCGATGATCTCAATACGCTTTCCTTTCTGGACTACCTGCGTGAGCTCATCGAACGAACAGAACGACAGGTATTTTTTGCGACCGCGAATGCGGATGTGGCTTTTTTATTCAGCAAGAAGTTTGCGTATCTACCCGAAGGAAAGTTTTGCCGCTTTGAGTTCAAGAGGTCATATTAGCATTACACTGTGACCACACCAGAATGGCCAATTGCTTACTAAAGAAGTCCATCTCGCCGGCGCAGTTAGCGGATTTCTATTTCAAACTTGTGACCATGTGAAAAGAAAATTGCCTAACCTCGATCTATTGGCTGGGATAACATACGTCATTAGTATTTATTGCGCATCATATGGTGAGATCAAAAGATCTGGATATTCATTGTTTAATTGGTAATCACAACAAACCTTCTCGCATGAAAGTCGCCTTTCACTTTAGAGTTTCTCCTAACAAGAGCGTTTACGGGCCTGAGCTAATTCGACGTGTATTTTCTGACTTACTGAACCTCCGCGGACACCCTGTCAATTCAAAAGTATCTATCGGAGACCTGCTGATATGGGATGCTCTCACGAAAGATAATCACATTACTGTACTTAACGTGCTCCTACAACTTGAACAACAGACCTGGAAAAAGTTCAGCGCTGAAAAAATCCACCACTTGATCCATGACATCGTCTACGTGATTTGTTTCGAGACGATCGCCAAGGACACTGCCGAAGCTCTGCATACGAACCTAGAAACACATCCAGACTACATTGGAGCTTACGAGATTAATGACACCGATCCTTATCATTGGATATGGTATGGCGAACGAATCGGTCCGTATTACCGCATTTCCCAAAAGGTGCTTTATTGTCTATACGCCACAGAGGATATGATGCCTGAAGAGTCGATGGTTGATCTTACCGGACTAGGTTTTCAAAAAATCGAAACGGAATTTACTGATATGCGTTACTCCGTGTTTGACGCGAATCACAATTTTGAGACCGCCCGTCGGATTGCTGAGTGGAAAAGCCAGGCAAGCAATATGTTAGGGACGGTAATAGATAACATCATTTCCAGTCTGATTGACGCTGCTCCTGATCTCGGAAACAGGCTTTGGGCAATGCTCAACACTTATCACACCAGTGAAACCACCGAACAACTAGCGCAGGTTATGGCTACATGCCGACGCACATTTGAATATGTGACGGACTGTATTTTTCCTGCTACTAACAATATGATTGATGGGCATTCACTCAAACAGGACAAGTACAAAAACCGCTTGTACCAGTTTGCCAGTGATAGCGCAAAAAGTGATAGCAATATCGACCTAATCGTTGCGGCGACCGATCTTTTGTTTCAACAGTGGGATAAACTGAATAAGTTGGCTAATAAGGGAGTACATAGTGATGTATTTCGCGAAGAGACCCGCCGATGCGTGATACGCACAATACTACTTTTAGATGATATTGTCAGCCTTCGTGCTAAGCCGTTTCCCATCAAGACAACATTGGACGACAATTTCGATGATATAAGGAGCAAATTCCAATAATAGGAAAAGCCTATTGAAGACTATACCTCTGAAAAATTCCATACTTTGTTCCCCTATATCAGCCCCCCAAACGAATATAATGACTCCACCCATTCTGTCTGTAACAGGTTCGTTAACCTTGGTTTAAGAGCGACGGATGTATGGTATTCGAACCAAAACTGAGCCCATCACTATTTTACAAAGAAGGACAGATAATCTCTACAGCCGATTTCACAACTAAGACCCGGACAACGGCAAGTACAGGAGCGCTTAAAAATGAAACTTAGGGAAGCTTACTCCCGGTTATTTTCGCTCGGCTGCAGCAGGTCCCATAAGTTTCCATACAAATCTGCAAAAACTGCAACCAAGCCGTAATCTTCTTCCTTTGGCGATCTGACAAACTGTATCCCATGGGATTCCATCACATCATAGTCCCGCCAAAAATCATCCGTAGAAAGAAAAAGGAAAACCCTGCCCCCCGTTTGGTTACCAACACTGGCTATTTGCTGTTCACCCACTGCCTTGGCAAGTAATAGCCCACATTCCTCAGCGCCAGGTGGCGCAACAATTACCCATCGCTTATCCTCACTCAATTTTGAATCTTCAATAAGGCGGAATCCAAGCTTCTTCGTGTAGAACTCGATGGCCTCATCATAATCCTGTACTAGTAAACTGATGTGTGCAATTCGTTGCTTCATTCGTTGAGCGTTTTGTAAGGTTTCAAACATAGTCAACTATTTTCGAATTCCCCGAAATGGGTTTGCTTGCTTTCGTCTCAGGCTGCACCATCCACTTTACTTAATCTGAATCGCTTGAAAATAAAGTCAATAGTGATCTTAAATCTACACGCAAGCGGTTCGAGTTCTGTACCAGCGGGTTCACCTGAATTGCATTCAGGCAAACCCTATGGTACTCGAACCGGTCATTATTACAAATCTCGACTATGGGACGTTTGTAAACTCTTTTTGCAGCTTTGCGGAGGGGGGGCGCCTATCTTAATTTTTTGTTATGTTTTGTGAGCATCATATCGATATCTTCGCGTTTATAGAAAAGCGTTCCTCCAACTTTTGTATAAGTAAGAAGGCCCTGTATTCGAAGGTTTTGCAGGGTACCTGATGAAACATTAAGCAGTTGACGTACGTGGTAGCTTCGCAGCCAGGGCTCTTCCGTAAGTCGCTTGTCTTTGCCGAGCAGTTGTCTGATTTCTGAAAGCAGCTCCGCTTTCAGCGACATTAGGTCCTCTTTGGTTAATATCTCGATATTCATGGTTTCTAGGTTTTAGCTGTCAAGTGGCAGCACATGGATTTTGCTGGGAATACCTTTATAAAATGATGGCTCATAAGCCAAGTAGCCGCCTTCGCAGAGTGCTTTGATGAGCCTGACGTAAGTGGCCGAACTGGCTATCTTTGCAGTCTTCATTACCGCTTTGGAGAACAGCAGCAGGGGATTTTTACCTCCCTGCTGCTGCCAAAGGCTTACAATGGCCAGGTAGAGTGAAATATGGGCGGTACCGATTGTTGGATCGTCGATCGCTTTTGCGAAAAAGGCGACAAGGTGGGTTTTCAAGGCCATGCTGTTCGTCTCACATTTTCACACCTTTCCGCTTCCCTTTCTGCTCACCATCCGTATCGTCAGCCACCGTTTTCTCTTTTTTCTGGTTGGTTTCCTGTTTGGCTGATTGCTTGTTATCCTGGGATTTGCTTTGATCCTCTGATTGTCTGATCCGTTTTTGACTTTCGTCGTAGACTGTTACTGATTTGAATTGCGGGTTAGCTTCGATAAACCGCTTTTGCTCGCCTTGATCTGTTTGAAAGGTGACCGCCTGACGGTTGCCGCGTTCGAGAGATTCAAAGAGTTTAACCTTTGCAGCATCGTCGGCAAGTTCTTTGATGGGCAGCTTGGCCAGTGTTTTTTCTAGTTCGAACCCATACTGCGGGCTGAACTGCCGCATCTTGTAATTGCCGTTTGCCGCTGTTTCTTTAAAATCCAGTTTCAGCCAGGCGTTGTGGAATTGGCCCTCTTTGTTAACCAGGTCCTTGTTGACAGACCGGCCATCGAGCAGGTTGTAGGCTTCCTTTTGCGTGATATTTCTGCCTTCATTGTTGATGTAAAAGGTCTGGCTCACCTTCCCCTCAGCCGCGGGCTTTTGCAATTCTGCGCGGTAGTTGTTGAAGAAATACAGATCCGAATTCGTGGATTTTTTAAAGTTCAGCGAAACCGAAAGCTCATCTTTTCCGTACCTTGTAACATGCTTGATGCTAAATTCATTTTGTGCTTTTTGAAGATTTTCAGCAAGCTTGGATTGAAGCTCTTCGCCGAACCCGGAGTATTTGAGTTGATCTTTGAGATATTCCAGATTTTTCTGATTCATGACCTTGAATGTTTAATAGTTGATTGATTCTATAATTCAGCCGGCCGGTTTATTTGGCGGGGCTTGACGTGGATTTTCAGATGCCTGGCCCCGTTGTGCTCAGTTAGCGAAATCAAAAGCCTTTTGCCTGTGGCCAGGCTAATCTTGGGAATGGCGAGCACGATCGTTTGCGCCTCTTTCGCCTTGATCTGACTGATCGTATCTGATACCGCGATTGGCGCTATTTCCTGCTGCTGAATGGCTGCACGCTTGATCTGTCTTTTGTCAATGAGCTCTACCCGCATCGTTTCGATGTCATAGTTGATCGGGGAGAGGTTCTCGAGCTTGAGCCTGAGCAGCATCAGGTTTTCTTTAATGAACATTCCCTCTAAGACGGCGCTGACTTTTTCTGCACTGCTTTTTCGTCTGATATTTGACTCGTGTTCTTTGGCCAGATGCAATGCTGAATCGAGCAGATATTGATCTGGCTGGCTGGAAATGACAGCGGCCACTGGCTGGTGCTGCCTTGAGAATAGTTGCACACTTGTCGCAGAAGGTACACTTTGGTAGCTTACCTGGAAGCTGTGCAGCTGTCCGTCGGCGGTGATTACGATCAGGCTCGTTGGTTTCATCTGAGTGCTTGCGGCTTTGATCAATAGCACGTTCTCTGTTCCTTTGACTTTCTGAGCGAGTAGCTGCGGGCTACCGCGGTCGACTGCTTTAACAGTGGCAGGAAAACTGATTGAGACTGTCTGGTCCGCGCTTGCTTCAATTGGAAGCGGTTCTATGACAAAAATCTCATCGCCCTGCGCGTTTGCGATCGATTTTACCAGGAGCATGATGATCAGCGCCAGTATGTGGTTTGAAAATTTGTTTACCGATTGCATGGTATCTTTGATTATGGGTTTGAATTATTGGCGTCTTTAAGCAGGACTTTGTAGCCCTGTCGGAGTGTTACCTGAGTAAGTCTTGCCTTGCGCCCCAGCAGCATTTTGCCCATCTGGATACCGGCAGATGCTGCCTGGGCTCCAACAGAAAAATCTCCTACGTCCATGTCGTACCCCTGAACCTGGCTTCCTAACGCCTGTTTGGTCACAGTTCGCGATAGTGCGCCTGGAATATAAATCCCTTCAATTCCGTCCAGGTCATAGACAAGTAAGTTGACTGGAAGTATTTGCTCGCCTGACCGGAGTGAGCTGATTTTGATTTTCAGCCGCTCGCCGGAAAGTGACGCCTGACCGTATACGAAGCCACTTATTGGTTCCTGATTTCCTGACAGGTAGATGGGCCTTGTAAGCCGGAGCTGAACTGTGGCCCCAGTCACTATTTCCTGCGTGTTTTCAATAATGGCGGTAATGCCACCGGCTGATTTTGAGACAGGCTCGTTATCAAGACCGTAAAATCCAGTTTCAGAAGGTTGCTCAGAGTCATAATTGATTGAGTCACTGGAGCTGGTCGTGAGCAGCGAAACAACATTGTTATCATCACTGGTAGAAATGGCAAGGCCTGGCTGCGCGCCGGCTTGCTGCTCGCGGCCGGATTGATCCAGGGTTTTGCCGGGCTGCTGGATTGCAAGCAGCTTGTCAAGCATGCTGTCTAATCTGGCCATCTCAGGGTCTTCGTTTTCTGCAATATCTTCGGCGCCCATGTCTGCCATCATTTTTTCCAGTTTTGCAATGGCGGGCTGTTGTTGCGAAGGGCTAGTTATATCCTCGGTTTGCAGAGCGGGGGATGGCTGGTGACTACTGGTAAGCGCCTTGTTTAATTCGCGAAGCTTTTGCTGGACCTTGGCCTCGCTCGCCTGTTCCAGATGCGCATTTCTGCTTGTGTTTCTGGGTTTTTCGCCCGGGGCGCCAAGGCCCATTAGCGCCGAGCCCGAGGAGTCCAGCGCTGTTACGTTTTCCTGCCAGCGGTAAGGATCTCTTTTGATTTGCTTTGCCCAGTTTGCCGAATCCTGGTCGGCTTTTTTGTAGAAGGCAAGTTTATCCATACCGTTGTCTGTCTTGAGATTGGCAGCGGGAAGGTTGAGCTGCATGCCTGACGAAGAGTCCGAACTCTGGCCGTGGCCTTTAAAGTTTTTGGCTACAAGTACCCAGTAGATAAAGGTCAGAAACGGCAGGGCCAGAAGAGGCAGGTAGGTGTAGAACTTTCTTTTTTGCAGAAAATCTGCGCTGTGAGCTAAATGTTCCATGGCTATTTTTTAGATTTTATCTTTTGTAGACTGTCAAGAATGATCGCTTTTTCGAGGCTATCCAGATAATCGTCGAGTGCTTGTTGCCGTGTTGGGCCGTCTGGAACCGAGATTGGTTCGGCGAGCGCAGGGATGCTAAGCTTGAAGCGGTGGATGATCGGGCGCTGGCTGGAAAGGCCTTGATATATCAGATACCCGGCCGCTGTGCTGGCAAGAAATCCGGACAGGATAAAAATGGCTTTCAGGCGGCTTCTGGGAAGCTTCTCTGCTTGCTGCTGCAAGCTTTGAGCCCATTTGCGCTGCATGTTACGGATTTTAGCATTCAGCCTTTCGGTTCGCTGATCAGGTGCCGCAGGCGACCTACGGGGTTTGAATCGGTAGAACATAGTTTTATCTGGTTTGAATTTGAAGATCCTTGTTTTCAATTGTCGACCAGCGCTCGATCAGAAAGCCATGGGGATTGTTATCGCTCCGCTCGATAGGTCTTAGATAGCCGTGGGTGACAAGGCTACGCGAGACGATGCTCGTTGGCCGGATGATTCGCTGCACTGCCCGGCATTCAAAAAAGTAGGGCTGGACGGAAGCGTCGATTTTGACGCTGTCCACAAGCAGTTCCTGGGAGATGTTGCCCGAAATCACCCCGGTATAAAACCCTGATTCGCGCAGGTCCTCATACTGTTTCTTTGCCGAGGCGTCGGCAAGGTAGAGGGCTTTGGAGATATTGGCCGTAATAACCTTATCGTCGGGCGCGAGCGTGAAAAACAGTCTATGGAATGTCGAAACGTGATCTCTGGCTTCGACTGCGATATTTTCCTTGCGCTCAGATGCGTATGCTTCCAACACTTTTCCGCTGGCCAGGATGTACACCCTTTGAACTGAATCACTGGCGGAATCAAGGGCAAGGTAGACTGAGAAGGATGTGGTCAGCGCGCAGCAGATCACTACGATAAATGTGAACAGGCGGATATGGCGAAAGGCACGCTCGATATCCCGGGTTTTTGTGAACATGGCTATTTTTATCTTTTGTTTGAATTTCGCGTTGGTGTCATCAGCGGGCCGGCGGGCACAGCGATGCGTGCCGCGCCGGAGGTAGTTGCCGCAAACAGATTGGTCGTCTTTTGTAACAGCGCGCTCGGGCCGCCTGCGTGTATGATGTAGCTGGCAACGGATGGTACCGAGAAATAGCCCACAATACCAATGATGAGAAAAATCAGGTAGGCCATATCGTGGGCGTTGAAGAATGTATCGCCTGAACCTTCGATCTGGCGGATATCCATCGCGATCATTTTCTCCTGGATTTTACCGATTATCGCACCGAAAATGTTTGCTACCGGAAGCCATAGGAAAACGTTGATGTACCGGGCGATCCAGCTGGTGAGCGTAAACTGAAAGCCGTCAAAGACTGCGATCCCGAAAGCTAGCGGGCCGATGATGGCAAGCACAATCAGATAGAAGGTTCTGAGCGTATTGATGCACAGCGCGGCGGCTTCGAAAATGACCCGGAGAATTTCGCTTAGCGCCGCCTTGATCGAATTTCTAAAATTGTAGCCTTGCTTTGCCATGTAAAACTTGATGTCATTGGCGATACCGTCTGTGAATCCCTCCGAGTAGCTATCCCCATACATGTAGCGCAGCCACTTCTCCCGGTTTCCCTTGCTATCATCGCCCACATACATCTCCCAGAACTCTGAGCTTTTGATCGCGTCCTCTTTCTTTTTCAAAAGCAGCGCGATTGCCTTATCCGAATCAGTGACCATGCCCGAGGTGCCTCTCACGGCAGGAGAGAGCACCGCATTGATCAGCCCTATCACGGCTGGAAACATCAGTATCGCAAAGCCGATCACAAAAGGCCGAAGCAGCGGGTAAAAATCGATTGGTTCTGCCGAGGCGATGTGGCGCCAGACTCTGTGGCCGATGTAGAAGATTGCAGCGAAGGCTGCAATTCCACGGCCAACACTGATCAGCTTCTCACAAAGCGGAAGCATGTCTGTATAAAGCTCGTCGAGCACACCGTTCAGGCCCCGGATCTGGGCCTCATATCCCTGGCAAAAACCATAGCTGGGCAGTAGCAATCCTGCCGCTGCTGCCAGCAGCGTTAAAGCAGTTCTCTTCATGTCAAAGATTTGATTAAGGAGTGATATCGTAAATCGTTCCGGTGGTTTTAATCGAGGCGCGCTCGTCTTTGCGCTGGGCATTTAGCAGGCTGTTGTTACTATTCAGGTAGCGCAAAAACACGAGTTTGTCAGACATTTCTTTGTGGATCTGATCGATCATGTCTAGCCGCTCATCGTCGGAAGCGCGCAGTTTTTTGGCGGTGATAACGTTTGTAAGCGCGTCCAGATTCCTAATGCTTTCTGCGGTGAGCTCTGCGTAAACCTGGCCGAGATAGTCGAGCTCCTTTGCTGAGAAATTCCCCGAAGAAGCTAGATCGGAGCGGGCAGTGCGGCATTCGTTAATGATGGCGAGCTGAATCTTAACGATGTCCGCTATACGTCCATAGTTTTTTACGCCCGGGCTCACAAGTAGCAAACCGTCCAGGAAGGCTTCATGAAGCTTGAAGTTGCCCCGGGATATATCCCTGATCTTGGTATACCCCTCGAAAAGGATGTCATATCCCCGCTTAAGTTCCCTTAGAATTTTTCTGAGCTCCCTGAGCTTTTCAAGGTTCAGGATAAGCTGAGTAACCTCCTGAGTCTGGGCATTGCAGGGGCACAGCGAAGCAGTGCCCAACAGCAAAAATAGAATTAGCTTTTTCATCTCTGTTTATTCTATGCCGCGTAAAGCGCGCCGGTTCTTTATTGCTTCAAGCTCATCAGCGGATGCCCTGCAAATCGTGTGAAGGTTACGACGAAGATTCTGAGCGAACAGGTAATTGTCTTCAAATTCCTTACCGAGCAGTTCAATCCGCTGTATCCTTTCATCGTCGCTCATTTGAAGCTGACCGTCTCTGATGACGGCAAAAAAGCCGTTCACTAGGGTTTGACAGTCATCATAGAGTGTTTTGAGCGCTGTCAGCATCTGCTTTTTTTGCTGATCGTCGATTGTTTCACACTGGGCGATTTCCGCAGGCATCATCTCACAAACCTCGTTGATGTTTCCGTGCAAATCGGTTATGTGCTCTGGCCGCGATAGTGAGCTGATACCAGACTTGACGATCAGCAGTGAATCGAAGCGGTTTTTATGGAGTTTAAATTCGCCGTTTTTGATCTGATGAATTGTTGCAAGGCCCTGCTTGGCGATCTTATATCCTTTCTTGGTGAGCTCAAGGTAAATTTTTAGCTGCGCAATCTGCTCCTTAAGATATTCCCGCTGGGTCTTATTTTGACGGAACCATTCCTTGAACTTTTGCGCCTGCGCGCTTGCTGCGGCAAAAGTGAGCCACAGGGCAAGCAATAGTGTTCTCTTTTTCATAAAATGCTCATTGAATTCCATATAGCTCTTTGACTATCTTCGCGTCAAACTCATTTCTTGCCCTGGAAAGGCTTAGCAGCTTGTTTTCCTGATTGAATGAGCTTAGCTCGTCATAAACCTGGTCAGCTGCCTTCCCGGCGCGCTCAATGATTTCGAGCCGCTTGACATCAGTCATTTCAGTCGCGAAAGATTTTACAACCAGTTCCAAAAGCTCAACGCTTCGGGCTGTCTCTTCGAGCATTCCCTCATAAACGGTGCTCATCTGCGAAAGCTCAGTTGCCGTAAAGTGCTTGTCGTTTCTGAACAGGGTCCAGGCGGTCTGGTATTGCCTAACGATCTGAGCTTGCCGGTCTGCAATTGCCTTCACGCGGAAATAATAGCTGACTACGGCCCTGACTTTTTTTAGCTCCTGGTAATACTCCCGGTATAGGTCCCTTTGTTTCTTTACCCAATCCTCGATTTCGTCCAGCTTTAGTTTAGCCATTGTGTTTTCAAGCGCTTTTTGGGCATTTTGAAGCCTGATCTGCCTGTTCTGTCTGCGCTGGACTAGCAGGTCAAAAGCCCTGACCACCCTTTTCACCGCCTGCTTGATGATCTCAGCCCAGGGGATGGCCGCTTGCGCTTCTTTCAAGGGCGTGGCGGCCATAAAAAAGACCAGCGCTAACATAAATATCTTCCTTACCATACTGCATCTTAGTTTTTTTCAACTGTTCTTTTCCCGCATTTCCTTCGCCAAAGCGCCCACGGCGAGCTCCATGCTTCCCAGGGCCTGCGCATACTGCTGGACTTTGAGTTTCTCGGTCTGCTCTGTGGTATAGGTCAGATACTCTTCCAGACTAACTTCGGTCCGGTATACTTTTGAGAGCACTCCGCCCAGACTGATAAATACCTCTTTGTAGCGAAGCATCGGATCATTGGCCTTGTTGACTGAAAGCACTAGGGATTTCTCCTTTTCGGTCAGGCCTAGCAGTTCCTGTATCTGGTCAAATTTGTTTTGGTATTTGCTTTGGTCCAGCAGAATTTTGCAATCCGAGTTGTTGATGATTGCCTGTTTAACGATCGGGGAGGATATGATATCCTCGACCTCTTGGGTGACTACAATCGCCTCGCCAAAGAACTTGCGCACTGTCTTGAAAAGGTATTTAATGTACTCGGCCATTCCCTCTTTCGCGATCGCCTTCCATGCTTCTTCGATCAGTATCACCTTTCTGATTCCGGAAAGCTTTCTCATCTTGGAAATGAACACTTCCATAATGATGATGGTCACGATCGGGAAAAGTATCGGGTGCTCTTTGATGTTGTCAAGCTCGAAGACGATAAAACGCTCTGAGAGCAGGTCAATATTTTCTTTCGCGTTCAGAAGGTAATCGAATTCCCCGCCCCGATAATAAGGCCTGAGAACGTAAAGGAAGTTGCCAATATCAAAGTCTTTTTCTTTGACTTTGTCCGCTTGCAAAATCTTGACGAAAGTGCTCTGCAAGAACTCGTAAAAAGTATCAAAGCAGGGGAAGATCGCACTTTCTTGAACGTGCTCGTAGTACCTGGTCAGTGCAACGGACAAGGCCACGTATTCAGAGCGCCTGAAGGTCTCGTCGTCTTTTTTCCAGAGCGCGAGCAGCAGCGTTTTTATACTTTCCTTTTTTTCGGTGTCAAGCACACCCCCTTCGGCAATAAAAAACGGGTTGAAACGGATCGGATTTTTCTCCTCGTAAGTGAAATAGTAGCCACAGACCATATCGCACAGCCCCTTGTAACTATGGCCCACATCAACCAGCACGATATGCGCTCCTGACTCATAATATGCCCTGACCATATGATTGGTAAAGAAACTTTTCCCGCTACCGGAAGGGCCCAGTATAAATTTGTTACGGTTTGTACAGATGCCTTTCCGGATGGGCTCGTCTGAGATATCGGCTAGCACAGGCTTTCCCGTCAGCCGGTCTCCGAGCCGGATACCGAACGGGCCTTTCGAGGACCGGTAGGGTGCTTCCAGGTTCAGGAAACAGGCCGCCTGTTCTGCGAAAGTGTCAAACGTATCGTTAATCGGGAAATCAGCCGCATTTCCGGGGATTCCCGCCCAGAAGATCTGTGGAGCACCTGCCGACTCCTGCTTGGCGGAAGTGTCCAGCTGAGCCAGCGCCGAAGACACCCGGCTTTTAAGCTCCTTTACCGACGAATGATCGTCCGTAAAAGCGAGCACGTTGAAATGTGCTTTGACAGGAAGCCGCTGCTCGCGGATCGCTTCATTAAGAAATTCATTGGTCGCATCCAGCGCCAGGCTGTTTTCCCTTTCATAAAGCGAGAGTGATTGCAACCTGAGGCGCTTGCTCTCGAGTCTTTTGAGCGTCTTTTCGCTGTCTGCTGTAAAAATATACTGATTGTAAATGTGGTCGCAGTGCAGCAGCTCTCCCAGTAGGGTGGCAAAACCAATGCTGAATTTTGTCCGGTCAGTCGAGTAGCGCTCGTAAGTCGTTGCTGCGCTGCAAAGTCCGGGTAAATCAGCCGCGTCAGCCAGTGTGTACAAACTGCACCGCCGGTCGCCAACCTGGATGCCTTTGTCAAATGTGATATCCCGCAGAAGGCGCTGCTCGTTTCCGGTGAGCAGAAAAGCATACCGCTCGATTAAACCAGCCCTTCTGGCCTGGCTTAAAAGATCCTGGTCACGCAACTGGACCAGCCGCATCATTCCGGTATCTTCTAAGATTCGCTTAAATTGCCCTGCACTGTCAAGAAAATCGTCCAGGACGGCTTTACTTAGCGTCAGCTTTGGCGAAATTGAGCTTCTTAACAGGTTGCTGGTCAGTGAATTTGAAAGCTTTCGTTCGCCTGGGGACTTGGTCAACATCACAAAGCACTCGTGGTCCAGATATGGCCTTCCAGTGAAAAATTGATCGCTTGACCGGCTAAGAAAGCTTGCAGCTCTATCTTGTTTTGCGGAGAACTGGTTTGTAATAAACCAGTCCTGTTTATGCAAAACAGCCTGATTGGGCAAGACTTTGACCGCTTTGACCCAGGTCTGGTGAAAGGCATCGTACTGGGGCTCAGAAAGTGTGAAAATCTCAGGCAGCTCGGCCCGGAATACGATTGTCACATCCCCTTGGCGCGAAAGGATCAAATCGTGCTCAACGTCCATAATTGGGAGTATTTCATCAAGTAGCTTTTCCATCGGCTTTAACTTTTTCAGATTTGCATAAAAAACCAACTCTTGAAGTTGCCTTCACACGTTTTGGGATTTTCCTTGCTGCGTAAGCTTTCAGAAGTCCGTGCTCGCCATAGGTCTCACTGAGCTGAAAAATCAGCATGAGCGATCCGGCGGCAAGGCAGCAAGAGATCAGAAGGCATGCGTATGTATTGATACCAAGCACATACATCAGTGCGTAAGCGATCATCACCGAGAACATTGCCCCGCCGGCATACCAGATGTACTGGCCCTTTAAACCGCGGAAGACAATGCTCCGGTTGATGCCCTTATTGATTTCAAAGGTGGTCCGTGCCATTACGGATAAAGCTATACGTGATGGCTTACAGACCGAAGAACGATTGCAGCACAGTGGCTACAACCACCAGAAAAATGCAGCTGCCAAACCATGCGGCAGCAACTTTTCCCGTGTCCTGGTCGCCAGCGTTCCATTTCTGGAACACTTTAACCGCCCCCACTAAGCCTAGCACAGCACCGATCGCGTACATTAAATTGGTACCCGGCTCAAAATAGGACCTAACCTGCGAGTCAGCTTCCTGGATACCGGCCGCGCCATCTTGTGCCCAGGCTTTCATCGATGCCGCAGTTGCGGCCAGCGTCAACATCAGGGCATACCAGGCCCGTGGATTCTTGCTCCTCATTTTCATACTCCTCTATCCGTTTAAGTTGAACATGCTTTGTATAGGCCACCTTATGGCGCCCCTCCGCCAAAGCGGAAGGGGCCAAAATGGCGGCAGGGCGTCCATCACACCATACTCCAAACCTCTCTTTTATCACCCTCGCTTAGGTGTATGGAGCCATATTTTGCGCATTCGGCATCTATCCGGTTGTTCACCGCAGCCTGGAAAGGTGTACCTTTTAGCGTCTTGTATTCTTTCAGGATCAGATGCAGCATTTGCATTAAATCCTGCTTGGTGTAATCTTTTCGGTGTGCCTCCTCGATTTCTTCAATCAGATGGTCGACCAGTTTTTCGACGTCTGCGAACAGCTCCTCATTTTGCCAGGCGGGCGGCTTATTGAAAGCATCGTGGTCGCTCTCATCCAGGAACGACTCGTCATCGGGCTCCTTTTCAGCCGCCGGTAGATCGACGGAAGGCCTTTGCTTGTTTGGTCTGGGATTAACCAGGTTTTTGATTTCTGTCTTGTAGAATTTTAAAGCGACCCAACCGTAGTAGAGCGCAATTACTGCCGCGGCGGCAAGGGCATAATAATGCCAGGGGCTTTCTTTGGCCATGATTGGAAATGGTTACAAATTGTTTTCAGATCATCACCGGTACTGACAACTCCGGTGATGTATGCTACAAAGTAACCGTCCAGATGGGGTTGCAAAAAAGTACAACTTTGTTGCAACCCTTTTGCAACCCTTCAGAGATTTAGGATGCATTTTGATTTCCCTGGCAGAATGGAAAGCAAGGTGGGATAGGATGTGCCTATGGGATATCAGTAGATAAATAGTTCTGGGAGTATGGCTTTAAAATGATCAATCACTTCCCAATACTGCTGAGAGGAATTTAGGCTCGCGTGTACTGCGGAAAATTCGAAAAGTCGATTTGAGCGCCCATCGTGTAGGAAGTAATGGGAGGAGCCTGGAAAAGTGTAGATTTTTGCGGGAAGAAGTTCCGAAGAAATCCAACCGAGGTGCGGGATGAAATCAGTGATTTCGAATCCGCGGACTTCTTTGATAAGCTGATAGGGTTGTGCCATGACCTTTTTGGTCAAGTTACGGAACGGCTGGCTGCGTGTGTCGCCTTATGTATTTATCGGCAGGTGATGATTATTTAAAGGAATATTTTCAATCGATTACTTTCTAATTATTTAGAAAGGTGTTCTATTTTCTTGAAGATAGTTGAAACAGGAACGTCTAGACCTTCACATAGCGCAACAATAGTTGTAAGAGCCATATTGACTTTGCCTTTAGCGATTCGCTGAACTTGAGAATATTCAAGTCCAGAAGCAGCTGCCAACTTTCTCAAACTCAAGTTTTTCTCCTTCGCTATCTCTAGGATCGCTTCTGCAAATTTTTGAAGTATTTGGTCCCTGCTATTCATGCAGGAAAAATCCTCTGATTTGAAAAATATTTTGACGTATGATCATACGTCAAAATTAAATTTTGTTTATATTTGTATACTTGTCTAAGAACTGATACGCAACATCAAAACTCTTCTGTTTGGCATTAAACCGATGAGTTTTATTGTCTTTGATTCTAGAGCCAGAAAATTTAAGTGGTAGTTGCCTTATTCACTCTTTCCCAATACAGTTCCTGAGGCATTAGCGTTTGCGCCGAGTAGCACTAACGTGTGTAAGGGCCTTTGAAATGTCAGGAGAGAGTCTCTTTCAGTTTTTTCGCGAAAGTAATCATCAACAATTTGCTTTGAAAGAAGCAAAATCACTGGAATAGTTATGAGTAATCGACTGATCTTCAAGTTAGTGATTCGCAAGCCTCAATGAGCGGGTCTATTTAGTTGTCTCGGTACTGGGAAATGTGGCCTGCTGTTCGACAGCGGGGCAGGCTCCTATTGCCCGAGTAATTACCTCCATTTTTCACTCCCAATTCAAATTTACATGAAAACAGTTCTGTCTTCATTAGGGCGGATATTGCCCTATGTTTTTTATCTGATCCTTGTCTATGTTTTGCTGTGTCTCTGGCGTCCTGCCGGGGCGCAGTCCATCCGTGCCCTTCAAATCGGCGATACAGTGCCGCAGGTAAGGGTTTCTGGTTTGATGAATATGAACGCGTCAAGCGTCAAACTTTCTGATTATAAAGGAAAACTGCTCATTATTGACTTTTGGGCGACCTGGTGCGCGCCGTGCGTTGCGATGATGCCGCGTATCGATAGCTTGCAAAAGCAGTTTGAGGGAAAGGTATATTTTCTTTCGGTGACTGCCGAGCCCGAAAGCAAGGTCACCGCATTTTTGGAAAAGTTTGAGCGTCGCCAAGGCAAACGTATAAAGCTACCGACAGTGATGGGTGACACCGTTTTGCATAAGTTGTTCCAGCACTCTTCTATTCCGCACTATGTCTGGATTGACCAGGCAGGCGTGGTTTCCGCAGTCACAGAGCTAGGTGAGATCACCGCCCCAAAAATCCAGGCTTTCCTTGCAGAAAGCGCGGTTTTGTCCGAAAAAAAGGATGAAGCAAGGATAGCATACAGCCAGGAAAAGCCGTTTCTGGCTGCGGGGAACGGTGGAGATGGGGCGGGACTGATTTACCATTCGGTACTTTCAAAGTATGTGCCGGGAATCCCGGGCGGATTTTCCTGGAAAATCGATTCGGCATCGGGCAGAAGGATCACTGTCACCAACTGCGCAAGGATATGGCTTTTCCGCATCGCTTACGGCAGGCCAGGCGGCTGGTTTCATGAAAGCAATGTCAGACTAACGACCAGGGATTCGCTAAAACTTTCCTCTGGGCTTTATGGGCAGCGGTACCTGGACTGGCTTCGGGATGGAAATGGGTTTTGTTATGAGATCATCGTACCTGCAAGTTTTCAACAGAAAACAAACGAGCTGATGCAGCAGCAACTCCGTGATTTTTTCCCACAGTATTCCGCAGAAGTGGTCTGTGAACAGCGCAGATCGCTTGCACTTGTCAGCCAAAGCCCGGGCGCTTTAAAGGCGAGCCGGGGTGGCGCGCCGGTCCTGGAAGTCGGACGTATGGGCTGGAAGGTGCGTAATGTCAGTCCCGGTCGGCTGGTGTCAAGGCTCAATCAGCTTCAAAGCCATCAGCTCACCATTGTCGATCAGACCGGTTTTGCCGGAACCGTAGATATCGACATAGAGGCGGGGCTTTCTGATCTGGCTTTGCTGAACCGTCAGCTGTCGGCTTATGGGCTAGCCTTGATTGAAAAGCAGACAGAGCAAGAAGTTTTGGTGATCAGCGATAAACAATAAGAGCTCATGAAAACATTTTTCTACATGCTGCTGCTTACGCTGCCATGTTCGCTTTTTGCCCAGGGCTTTACGGTCGACGGGAAGGTGAGCGCCGAACAATCCGGAACAGCGTTGCCCGGGGCTTCGATCGTATTGAAAGGAGAAAATGTCGGGGTGACCGCTGACTCCTCGGGCAGTTTCCGCCTTCGGGCGCCCCGACCGGGCGCGGTGCTGGTCATATCCTTTATCGGTTATCAGAAAAAGGAGATTGTTCTTCAGAGAAGGCCCCAAAAACCCCTACTGGTAGCGCTTTCTGTGGACGCGGGCCAGCTGGCCGAAGTGGTCGTTTCTAGTGGCTACCAGACCATAGCGCCCGAAAGGGCAACCGGGTCATTTTCCAGGGTGGATGAGCAGCTTTTGAACCGAAGGGTGGGGGCGGACGTGCTTTCAAGGCTTGAAGACCTCGTGCCGGGCCTTGTCATCAACCGGAGTGGGGTGCAGCGCCCGGGCGCCCAAAGCGCAATCAGCATACGTGGCCAGAGCACGCTCTTTGCACGTGAAGATCCGCTGATCGTGCTGGACAATTTCCCATATACAGGTGATGTCTCCCAGATCAACCCCAATGATATTGAAAGTGTCACGGTCCTGAAAGACGCCGCAGCTGCCTCTATCTGGGGTGCGCAGTCCGGGAACGGGGTGATTGTGATCACCACAAAAAAGGGAAAGTTTGGCAGCCCGACCCAAATTTTGTTCAACTCCAATGTAACGCTCACGGCAAGGCCCGACGCTTTTTATCTTCCCCAGATCAGTACCGGTCAATACATTGATCTTGAAAAAATGCTTTTTGAAAGAGGCTACTACAAATCCGCCGAAACAAGCGATGCCCGCACTGCACTTACCCCCGTTGTAGAGCTACTGATCGCGGGCCGGGACGGCAAGCTATCTTCCGATCAGGTAAACGCTGGTATTGAAAGCTTGCGGGCTAACGACGTCAGGGGCGACTACGAGCGGTATTTAAACCGGGTCGGCGTCAGTCAGCAGTACTCACTCGGGCTTCGCGGCGGAACGGCCGTTCAGCGGTATAATGTCTCGTTGGGCTATGACAAAAGCCTTTCAGGCTCAGTGGGCGATAAGTCAGGCAGGTTTACTGTGAACGCGGCCAATACTTACCTGTTATTTGCCAAAAAGCTCGAACTGACCACCGGTTTGTATTATTCAAATTCTTCGGCTTTTCAAAACGCGCTGGACGTATCGGATCTGAATGTCTCTCCTGGAAAGCGGCTCTATCCGTACGCGCGTTTAGTAGGAGAAGACGGTCAGCCGGCTAACGTCACTCACCTTTACCGGGAAAGCTTTCTTTCGGACTCGCAAGGCAAGGGCCTTTTAAATTGGGGATTTAGCCCCTTGGCTGAAATTGAAATAGCTGATAGCCGTTTTAAGGCCACCGACTACCGGCTAAATGCTCAGCTGACCTACCGTCTCAAGCCGTGGCTTTCAGCCCAGGCGCTATACCAATACTCGCGGAGCGAAAATCAGCGCCATAACCGCCGCGATAAGGACAGTTGGATGGCGCGTGATTTGGTGAACCGTTTTAGCTATTTTGCATCGGACGGCAGTTTAGTAAGGCCCGTGCCTTACGGGGACATTCTTGATCTTGCTACCAGCAGCGCCGAAGGGCATAATCTTCGCGGCCAGCTGGATTTGAACAAGCAGATTTCCTTACGGGGTAATATCGACGCTTTGGTTGGGGCAGAATACCGGAGCCTGGACACTGATGCGCATTCAAGCCGGTATTACGGATACAATGATCAGCTGGCCAGCAGTGTACAGGTCGATTATCTGACCAACTTTACTTCCTATGTAAACCCTTCTTCTAAAAACAACCGGATCCCCGACCCGTCCTCGCTATCGGGTTTGGCAGACCGGTATCTGTCCTGGTATGCTAACGCGACCTACACACTTTCAGAGCGGTACGGCTTTTCTGCCAGCGCAAGGCTTGACCAGTCAAACCTGTTTGGGGTCAGGGCCAATCAAAAGGGCGTACCGCTTTATTCGGCCGGGGCAAGCTGGAAGCTCAGCCAGGAAAGTTTTTACAAAGTCGGCTGGCTACCACAGCTCTCGGTCCGGGCGACCTTTGGCTATAATGGCAATGTCGACAAAACCGTTTCCGCCTACACGACGGCGACCTACCTGGGTGCAAATCTTTCGGGCACAGGTCTGCCTTACGGCTCGATCACCAATCCGCCCAACCCGGACCTTCGATGGGAAAGGGTGCGCATGATCAATCTGGCAGTGGACTTTAAGACCAAGGGCGGCCGCGTGAGCGGGAGCCTGGAATACTACCTGAAAAAGGGCGTCGATTTGATCGGGACAGCGCCGCTTGCTCCACAGACGGGCATGAGTGTTTTCAGAGGCAACACGGCCAACACAAAGGGTAGGGGAGCTGAGCTTTCTTTGAGCAGCCATAACCTGCGCGGGAAACTGCTTTGGGACACCGACCTGCTTTTCAGTTACGCCTCAGACCGCGTCAGTCGCTATTTGACAAAACCCGCTTCGGTAGCCAGCGCCTACCTGACCGGCGGAAGTTTAGTGCCTGCCGAAGGAAAGGCGCTCTATGCTGTTTACAGTTACCCTTGGGCAGGACTTGATCCTTCCACAGGTGACCCGCAGGGGTACTTCGGCGGGGAGGTGAGCAAAAACTATGCGGCAATCAAGTCCTCTGCCACCCTGGACGGTTTGGTCTACAATGGCCCAGCGCGTCCGCGCGTATTTGGAGCGGTTCGAAACACTTTCAGCTACCAGGGTTTCAGCCTTTCTGCCAACATCAGCTTTCGGCTCGGCTACGCGGTTCGATACCCGTCAGTCGACTACGGCAGCATATTGTCCGGTTCGGGAGGGCATGCAGACTACAGTCTCAGGTGGCAAAAGCCCGGGGATGAGCTCTTAACCCATGTACCCTCGATGCCTTTAACGGAAAACGTAGCCCGCACCGAGTTTTACACTTATTCACAAGTGCTGGTTCAGAAAGGTGATCACATCCGGTTTCAGGATCTGAACCTGAGCTACTCGCTGGGTCGGGACCGGTATCAAAAGCTGCCATTCAGCACGGTGCAAATCTATCTATACGCCAATAACATCGGTCTGATCTGGAAAAGGGCCAAGGGGAGTCTTGATCCGGATTATATATTGGGACCCGCGCCGCCGCGGAGCCTGGCGCTGGGAATAAGAGCAAACATTTAGATCAAAAAAAGAAATATCAGAAGATGAGAAGATACTTGATTGCACTGCTTTGTGCGGCTTCGCTGCCAGCCTGTGAGCCCTCTGCTCTGGAGCGAAAGCCGGATAAGAAGCTGCTTGTCCCGCAGCAGCTTTCTGATTATCAGGCGCTGCTTGACGCGGTGCCGGACGGGATGAACACAGCCCCAGGCCTACAGGCCCTTGCCACAGATGACTTTTTCTGTTTGCCGTCGGCCCTGGCAGGCCTTCCGCCAGCAGAGCGCAACGTTTATCTTTGGGCTCAGGACGCTTTCGAAGGAAAGTCAAGCCCGGATTGGGAGCTGCCCTACAAATGCATTTTTTATGCCAATGTGGTGCTCTCTGGTCTGGAGTCGCTCAGCGCAGATAGCGTTTCTGCGGCTCAACGGTCCAGCATCGAAGGCAGCGCGCTTTTCTTCCGCGCTTTCGCCCATTACAATCTGGCGACAGCTTTCGCTGCACCTTATGATCCTGCGACTGCCGAATCCTTGCCAGGGATTCCCCTGCGCCTTACCGCCGATGTTAACCAGATTGCTAGCCGGGGCACCCTGCAAGGCACGTTCGAGCAGATCCTTGCTGACTTGTCGCGCGCGCAGGCCCTATTGACCGGCCCGGTCACTTACAGCAACCGCCCGTCAGGCCCGGCGGTCAAAGCGCTGCTCGCCCGTGTTTACCTGAGTATGGGTCAGTACGAGAATGCCCTCAGTTCGGCAGGCCAGGCGCTTGCCCTGCATAATAAGCTCCTAGATTATAATACGTTAAATGCTTCGGCCCGCCGGCCCTTTCCGGCCATGTTTACCGGCCTGAACCCGGAGATTATCTTTCACGCATCGATGCCAGGGATGGACCTTCCGATTTTAAGCGAAACAGGTGTCGATTCGGCGCTTTACCGGAGCTATGCGGCGGATGACCTTCGCAAGAGCTGCTTCTTTGTTGACCGGGGCGGTGGCGTGTTTGGTTTTAAAGGCAGCTATCTGGGCAGCGCCACCCTGTTTGCAGGCCTTGCCACAGACGAGCTTTACCTGATCCGCGCCGAATGTTATGCCCGGGCAGGGCAGACCTCTTTGGCACTGCAGGATCTGAATACGCTTCTAAAGCAGCGATATAAGGCTGGAACCTTCAAAGAAATCGCGACTGATTCTGCTCGCCTGCTTGAACTGGTTCTTTTAGAGCGCAGGAAAGAGCTTGTGGCAAGGGGCATTCGTTGGTCTGATCTGAGACGTTTGAATACGGACCCGGCTTACGCTGTGGCTTTGCAGCGGAAAACCGCTGACGGAGTGATCAGCCTTTTGCCAGGAGACAACCGGTATGTGCTGCCCATTCCCGACACAGAGATCGCGCTGAGCGGGATCAGTCAAAACCCGCGATAGGGTAACATTTACATTGTCATTTTATCAACCTTAATCCAAGCACCCGGCATGGCGGCTCTATCTCTCCGGGCAACTGGTTGAGGTAGGGCTTTGCTAGCTTTCACCCATGAAGATTCCCAAGATTAAACAGCGCGATAAAACAAGGACTTCTCAGAAGATGCTCGACGCGGTCGGGTTGATCATCCAAAGCGGCGGTATCGGTAAAGTCAGCGTGCAAACAGTTGCTGATCTTGCCGGTGTAAACAAGGTGCTTGTCTACCGCTATTTTGGAACAGTCGAAAACCTGGTCGGGCAGTATTTTAGTGATTTGCAGCGGATTATTCCCTGTGCTGACAAACTTCTTTCAGCTGCTTCGTTTGGGATTGATGCCGACGCGGACCTTTTAATCTCTGCTTTAAAAGAGCTCCTCGGCCAGCTCTGGGAGAACAAGACAAACCAGGCGTTGCTCGGGCGTCAACTCGCAAGCGGCAAGCTTAGCAGCCCCGTGCTGCTTGACTATCTGTCGATGAAAGTGCGTGCTGGGTGCGAAGACAGTACTGGTAACCCGCTGAAAGGCGCGCTGGCTGCGTTGTTATACAGCGCGGTATGCTATCTGACCTTGGCCAGAGCGCAGGGCAGGGATTTGGGAATTGATTTGGCTTCGGCCGGCGCACGCAAAAGAATCGAGTCGGTTATCGAAGAAATTGTAGGAGCGGTGTTGCGTAAGCGGGCGTAGTTGGACTTTAATATGCAATTAAGAAAACCTGGTTTTTACGGGATCTGCCTGCCTTGGTTGGCGAAATGAATTAGGCGGCTGTCAACGGCTGCTGATTCAGGATCGGTATGGTCCTCAAACCAGCTAAACGAACCGTTGCCGGTGTTGCCGTTACGCCTGGCGAACAATCCGTGCAATTTTGCTGTGATACTTTGGTAGTAATCTTGTACCCATTTGACAATCGAAGCCTTAGAGCCCAGGTGCCGCGACAATTGCATCCACAACACTAAGCACTGATGGAGTGGTTGTGATGGGAACCAGATGCTTTGGGGGGGATCGCAATAGCAAAGCTGTCATTGCTGAACCGGCAGGGCAAGCAGGCTTGCCCTGCCGGTTCAGCAATGACTTTTGGATATAGGTATAGCATGCACACTCATCGGTGTACCGTCGCGCTGTCAATCTATTGGGTTGGCTTCGAAGCAAATGAAGATAGCAATTAATGAGGATACTAACAAATTGTCTACCCTGTTAATATACAGATGGGCGGATGTGCTCTGCTAAGGGTATCACCGTTTATTTGAATTTATTTTAACACATAGTCGTTCAATCATCGTGTGGTAGAACCTAAGGGTTCCAGATATCTACTTTGAACACAATATTTTCTTGATTGATTGTGCGAAGTGTTAATTCTTATAAATTTATATATTTGTAAGTAGCGTCTCTAAATCTTATTTTTACAGGTATGAGCTTAAAAGAGTTAAGAGATTTGGAAAAAGGTCTGGAAAGGCAGCGAAAACAAATAGAGAATCCGGGAGCCTCGGAATCTTTACTACGTGAGCTGAAAATTTATGACCTTTTCGTTCCAAAAGAAGATCCAAGACTGCAGAAAAGAGTGCTTGTCCGTTAATCTGATTTCATGTATTTTGCCCGACCCGGTCTGCTGATCGGCTTTCATGGATGCGATCAGAGCATTAGAGATGCAATTGTCTCAGGACGAGAACAGATGCAACCAAGCGCCTCCAAATATGACTGGCTTGGCCACGGGTTGTATTTCTGGGAAAATAATTATGACCGGGCCCTGGATTTTGCTCAAAATCATCCGACCAAGAAGTTTGAAATACCTTCCGTTCTGGGAGCCGTTATTGATCTGGATAGATGCCTGGATCTGCTAGATACTGCATATCTGAGGATAGCGCGTAAATCATATGATAACCTAGTGAGCGCTGCTGCGTCTAATGGCAGAAAGATTCCCAGCAATAAAGATGCTCCAAATTCAAACGATAAGTTGATCAGAGAGTTGGACTGCGCCGTAATTGAAAACATTCATCTTATACAGAAAAACAACGGTGCAATTCCATTTGATTCCGTGCGCGGAGTTTTCGTCGAAGGACAGGAGCTGTACGAAGGGGCTGGTTTTCATGAAAAAAATCATATCCAGCTCTGCATTCGAAACCCGAACTGTATCAAGGGTTTCTTCATTCCGCGAGCAGAGGTCGATTGGCCTTAGTCGCAGTAATCTTGCGGATCATTAACGCTGTATAATTCAGGGTGACTAACATGCCCGGCCACGCCAGGTTTGGCTGAAAGGCCATCTAACTGACCGCGCAACCACTAGTCGCATTACGACGCGTCGAGGGATCGCGCTTGCAATGAAGTCCGGTCGTTAATCTATTCAATTGTGATAAGGGTTCGAGTGAGAATGCCCGCGTAACTTCATGAATAGCGCTGAATCGCCAGATCTGCCTTCGAACTTTTTCCATATTTGCCCGCTAGTTTCCGCAAAAAGCCACGCATGATGGATTTGTTGAAAATTATGCTAGTAAATAAAAGGAGGCTATTTGTTGCCGTCTTGCTATACTCACGACAGGCCTTGGGCTTGTGACATTGCTTGTCATCACGCTGCCTGTCTCATTTATTGACCTGCATTTTTCGCATGAAATCCAGGAGCTGTGGGCTGCTAACGCGACTTAGCTATCCGGACCTCACAATCTTTTAAGTGAAGGTACTCTTCCAAGCCGGAAGAACGGTTTGATAAAGCTGCCTTGCTCGACGGTGCCCTGGTTCCGCTTTCCCGTGTTCTGCCTTTCGTTCAAGAATTTGCCGCTGAGGTTGTACGCATGGTTATGCCAGTTTACACTGCACAGGCAAGGCAACCTCATGCTTTATTTTCACCTTTGGGAATTTGCTGATCTGAGTGGTTATCAATTGCAGTTTTACGTCAAAAGGCGCGGCGGAGAAAAGCTTTTGAGAAGACTTGATAGATTGATTCAGGAATTGAAGAATTCAAATGTGCAGCTTGTCAGCTGCGATCGCTTTTGCGACCACTGCGAGTCAGAAAGGGTCGATTGGGGGGCGAAATAGCGTATTTGCTTGCATTAAAAAAGCAAACCCGGCAAAGGTGTTTGCCGGGTTTGCAAGAGCTGATTAATTACTCAGGAACATATCCGGTCTGGATAGAGCCGCTCTGATTGGCAGCCGTGTTCTCGGCATCCGTGTGGGCATTAGGATTGTAGCCGTCCTCGAAGACACCCTTACACAGTTTTTCTGCCGCGTTACAGGATTCGGAAAGTGATCCTATTTCCCAGCTGTTGTCGCGGTTGGGTTGTGCGGGCGTGCCGGTGCGCACCCAGGTCTGGGTCAGCACTTTGCTCTTGGGTGCACCCGTTGTAGAGACAGCAGCCATCCCGCCTGCAAGCATCAGCGAAGCGGCCAAAAGGTAATCGATTCTGAACTTTTTCATAACTGTAAGTTTAAAATGTGAAAAGTGAACGATGTCGCCTACTCGGTTTCCAGGTTTTCGGCACTGCCTGGCGCAAGCGGGGCAGGCGTTCTGCCCGTGCCGGCTTGCGGCTTGTTCGTATTTTGCGATGGAGCGCCTGTTCGGGCAAGCATCACTCCCAGGATCGAAAGCGCGAGAAAAAAAAGGTTGAAGACGAAATGGCCCTGAAAGCTCAGCTGGCTCACGACTCCGCCGCAGCTGCATGGTGTCCTGTCATAAAAGTCTATTAGTACCAGTCCGATGTAAACTGTGAAAGCGCTCATCATTAGCGTAGAGAGCCACATGCCGGCCGGTCGCAATGACTGGGTTGTCAGCAGCAGCACGGCCAGCAGCTCAGCCGGGGGCAATAGCCAGATCAGCAGATGCGCGACCCATGAAGGAAAGGCCTGGTTAAGCATTTGGCCGCGGAACGCGGTGTAGTCGAGCATTTTGGAAATTGCCGTATAGAAATACAGCATCGCAAGGGTGGCTGTAGTCAATCTGAGTATTTGACTTTTTCTCATAAGGATCGGAAACTGATGTAGGTTAGGTACCTTTGTTGGTAAACTGCTTTGTGAATTTCGCCTGATAATTCCCTGAAACACTGCGGAAATCGAAAGGCGGTTACAATTTGTTTTTTGTATGCTGCTGAATTTTAGGGGCGTTTTCGCCTGATCTCGCTAAGAGTGCTCGGCGTGATTTCCAGAAACGAGGCAACGTCCTTAAGCAGAATCCGGTCAGCCGGGAAGAGCTCTGTAAACCGGGCGTAGGCCTGTTGCGCCGGAAGGGCGGACAGATAGGATTTCAAATTGGCCTTGTGCAGGTCTTCGGTGACGATCTTGCTGGCGAGTCTAGCAGCCTCAGGCAGCGTCTGGTACATCAGCATCATGGCGCTGGTCTGGACGCTGCTCAGCACGCAGTCTTCGAGCAAATTAATTTGCTCGACAAAGCAAGGCGCCTGATCGCGCTTCGGGGGCAGGAGCATGATTTGCTGCTGCTGCCAGAGCCGGGTTACATGCTCTTTTCCGTCCTGGCTGTGGTAGCAGCCTTTGGCCAATCCCTTATTTATGAACCAAAGCGAGTATAGGTTTTTGTGTGGAAGAAGAGTCTGGCCTTTGCGGTAGTTTTTTATCGTGAGTGCTGCGCTGAATTGCGCGCGAAACTCCGCGGAGAGCGGGTAGTACCTTGCCAGGCAATCGATCATCTCGTGCGCTGCCATCGGATGTGTTCTAGGATTCTTTAATCCAGGAAATCATCTTTTCCAGCGTCTGGATCACAATTTGCTTGTCTTGCGCCTCGTAGCTGTATGCTTTGTTACGCAGGCTTTCATAGGAGATTTCTTCTTTTCTGGGTGTGGAAAGGAAAGGGGCCACGCTTTGCATGAGTGCGTTGAGCGACTTGGCCTTTACGATTCGTGCAGCGTCCATAGCGCGTAGAATAAGCCCTATCTGATCCACCGACAAAAAACACATCACCTTGAAAGGTTCGGATTTTTCTTTAGACTGCTGCGGCTGATTCTGGAGTGGCAGCACATCCCACTGGTGCTTTTTTTCCAGGTACGTGATCTCCTGGGCGAACCAGTTTCCAAGCACTTTCTTCAAATCTGCATGCTGGGGGCTTAGTTTTACCCCAGCCTTGCGATGCATCTGGTTGAATTCCTTGTAGCTTAGAAGCAGCTGAGTCATCTTTTCATGAACCGCTCCGTAAGCATTGATTTTCTGAGCGAGCTTTTGGGTGAAGTAATTCATGAAACCACGGCTGTTAAAGTTCAGGTAGACCAGCTGTTCGATCACAGCCTGGTGGAGCCGGGCGTGGTCTTGTTCGCTGCTGATTTTTTCAAGCGAGCTGACAAGCTCTTTCTTATAGAAAACTTCCCGGAAAGAGATCGGTCTTTTCTCTGAATCATAAACAAAGTGGTGGAGACTGTTTGTAACGATATCGGTCAGGCTCCGGTTATCAACGCGGATAAATAGGTCTGCGCGCAGCATCTCCAGCCGCTGGGAAAGCTCATTTTTTATTTGAGCCAGATAGGAGGCGGGAACCCTTTCGTCCAGGCTTAAAAAGTCGCTGAACCGGTCCTCGACAAAGCCAAGCAGCTCATCCAGATAGCCAGAAATACTTTCAAGGGCAGCGTGAAGCCTGCCGTGGGCAGGACCAATCTTGGCTGCATTCTCGTAAGCCTGATCGAGCAGCATCACAAGACTTGCATGGTACTGGCCGACCAGCAACTGCATTTTCCTGCGCGAATCGACGTGAAAACCCTGCTGCTTTAAGAACTTGATATGGCGGTCCTTTTCCTCGCCGGCTTTGGCGACAATCGTCTCAAGCTGTTTCCCAGAGAGCGTATCGACCTCAGTTTTGGCCACATTCAGCGTCACGTTGATGATAAAGTCCAGCCATTCGAGCGAGTAGTTTTTTTCAAGCATATCCAAGGGGGCTTAACAGAAAAAAAAGGACAAGAAAATGCCCGGAAACCGAAGGCAATCTCTTCGGGTCCGGGCGGGTGGGCGCTGGTTTTACAGTTTGCCGATAAGTGTGCAAATCGTGCCGCTAGTCGTAATCGGATCATCGCCACCAGGCCCTTTGAGCCCTGTTTGGCTTACCACTAGCTGGCGAATGATCAGTTTGGGTTTTCTTGCTTTTTTCATTGCTCTGACTTTTTGTTGACAGAAGCAAAGGAAGCGCTCGGGGCCTACATGGCCTATTTTCAGGTACGAAGCGTTAAGGTTCTGCGGATGAAACCGCAGGTTTTGGGGATGCAAGAATTGGGATACAGAGCAGAACCGCGTAACTGACCGCGTCCTGCGTTATTTCGAACGTGTAAGGGTATTGACCCTGGAAGAGCATGGCTAGACGCCGCTCGATGGTGGGCAGGCCAAGGCCCTGCAAGGGCTTTTTCACCGGGCGTGACGGCTTGTTATTGGTAATGCTAAATTCGAGCATCGAGTCAACCACTGCTATTTGAATATGGATCCGGCTGATGCCAGCATGCGCGCCAGCGGAATGCTTGACCGCATTTTCTGCCAGTGATATCAGCACCAGGGTTGGGATGTAGCCCGCCGTGGACAGGTGGTCTGACTGTTGCCATGTTATTTTAAGCCTTTTGCCGTAACGGACCGATTCCAGTTTCAGGTAGCTTCTCAGGCTTGCCAGCTCCTTCTTGACGGGTACGAAACCGGTGGATGTCTCATAAAGTGTGTACCGGAGAAGGCCGGCCAGGCGGTTAAGGTATCCTGCTGCCTTGCCTGAGACTGGCAGCACCGAGGCGTAGGCCGACAAGAGCACGTTGTAAATAAAATGAGGCTCCAGCTGCGCTTTCAGTAGCCGCAGCTCGGTCTCTATCTTCTGCCGCTGCATAGCCGCTTTGCTCTGGCCTTCTGCAAGCCCATATTGCAGCATTTTCAAACCCACCGGAAACAACAGCAGTTGCAGTTCCTGCAAATCGTAGATGAATACCAGCCAGTCGCGCCAGCCGCGGGCAGCTGGCGCTTTCAGGTAAGCATTGCCCAGACTGCCGATCGCTCCTCCGAGTGAGGTTAGACCGTAGGCTTTGTCCAGAAGCCCGTATACCAAAAGGCTTGACACATGCATCGCAAAGGTCAGACCTGCCAATGTCGCTATTAGCAGCCACCGAACGCTGAGCCTGCCGTGAAGTCTTTTAAATAGCCAAATCCCGGCATAAAAAACAGGAATGAACCGCAGATAGTATATCAGGTAGGAACAGAAAAGCTTCCTCTCAGGGAGCTCCCCGGCCGAGGCGGGGATAAAGTAGGCAAGGTGGTAGAGGACAAAAAGGGCCCAGAACAGTGCGTGCAGGCGGATGCGCCTGCGCCCTTCCAAATTGAGCAGCGTGGTTAGCTGTGAATAATCCGGTCTGTTAGCCGAAGGCCAGGCGCTGAATGATTTCGTTTCGTTCATCTTTTGTGATCGTTACCCTGAGTTGATTATAAAGTTCAATGGTGTTGCCTTCAATGCTGCTGATCTGATAACGGTTGACGATGTACGAGCGGTGGGTACGGATGAAATGGGGAGGAAGGTTAGGGGCAAGTTCACTGAGTGTGGCCCGGGTCCGGAGCACGGAGCGGTCATTGAGGTAGATTCTAACGTAATTTTGCTCGCCTGTGATAAAGGAGATATTTTTATAAAATATGCATTGCAGTTTTTTTTCGCTTTTGATCCATAGCCGCTGTTCGTCAAACGCTGGCAGACTCCCCAAAGCGTCTTCGCTCATTTGGAGTCCGGGAGCATTTTGCTTTCCAGGCGCAACTGGCGCTGGCGTTAGAAGACGCCCTTTGCGTTTTGTGGCCTTGGTAATAGCTTTGACAAAACCATTATAGGTGACTGGTTTGGGAAGAAATGAGATCACATCATAATCGTAGCCCTGGATGGCGAATTTCTCAAAGGCGCTGGTGATGATTACAGATGAACCTATCGCCGGGCGCATGTCCAGTAATTCAAGCCCGTTTATTTCGGGCATATTAATATCCAGAAAGACGATATCCGGATTTTTGTTCTCGATAATCTGCAATCCTCGAACCGCGTCGAAACAGCTGCCCGAAAGCATCAGCCAGGGGATCTGACCGATGTGACTTTTCAGGATCTTGTGATTCGCAGGCTCATCGTCGATAATAACGCAGCTCAGTGAGCCGGCCGGGTCGTGACTCGTTTTCATGGCTTTGATGCGGCAGATTGCCCATATAGGTGTCAGTATGATGTTTAAATTAGTTTACATTTGGTTACTTGCAAAATCTGTGATAACAACTTTTTCTACATTCAGTTGAAAATCGTAGTACTTCTTTAAAAAATGATAAATGATGGATTCATGAGTCTTCTGATATGAACAGAAGTAGCGGTTGCAAAACAGATGTATCAAATCGGCAATAAACGGGATGCTCTTATTTGTATTAAAGCCCTCAAGCACACTCAGTTGGGTTTGGATCAAAGCCTTGCGATCTGACAATGCCAGGAAAGTGTCTGCCAGCGGCAGATGCTGCTCGGGGTGCTGCATCAGTTTTATAAGCACTGACTTGTGCTGCCGGTAGAGATGATCAACCCTTAATGAGCCTGTATCCTGGCAGACAAGACTGACAAATCTGAATTTGCTATCAAGGCTATGTCCAAACGCGTCCAGCGTTTGGTCGGCCGCAAGCATCGCTGTCAACCAGCGGAGCTCGGGCGCAAGTCCCAACGGCTGGCTACGCAGAAGACCCGCCACGGCCTGGCTATCGATGAAAAACAGGGTTTCTACCTGCGCATAGTCCATCAGCTGGTAACGGGCGGTCTCCCTTTCGTAAAGCTGTGATTGAAGCCGGTGAACCGCCCCACTGGCAAGCTCCGCTTCCAGCAAGGCGTTCAGACTGTTAGTTATTTTGGGTTCGAACGCTTGCATACCAGGGCTATAAATTCTTAAGCGAATGTGCGTATCGGGATCCTTGTAGCGGATGAAAAACCATTTTTGCAGAAGGCCTTTCATTTGTAGTTTTATCACAAAGGGTATCAGCTTCGAGGTCAAAAGCTGGTGCAGAAAATTTTCACTGCCGTAAATTTTGACGAAAAGCCAGCCGTCCTCGGAGCCCATAAATCTTTTGGTTTGGTCCGTGGTCCGCGGGTGGTCTTGCTCTTGCGGAAACTGCGGACCAGACAAGACCGGAATCACAACCTCGTTTCGGTAACCCTTGTTCTTAGTACTTAGTAGTCCGCGGCCGGGTGAACCCGGCACCTCGGTAAGACTCAGCAGCTTTTTTTTCCTTAACGCGTCTGCCAGGATCGCGACAGCGACCGGGCAGTCCCCGTCGATCAGAAGCTGCGCGTCGTTTTCGCCCAAACTGACAAACCTTGGAATGCCCAGGAGCTTTCGCGCTTTTTTCCACCAGTTAAGATTAGCTTGATCCGCCTTCGCTGCTTCTGGTAGCCAGCAGCTGCTGACATTCCACCGGGCCTTGGAGATAATTACCCTGCCATACTGGACTCTGGGAAAGAAAGGGTAGTGGCTCGTCGAAGCTCCGTCCCAGAACATTTGCGGGGCTTGCTGGCAGGCAACCGAGCACAGAAAGCGGTATAATGCAGGTCCCTGGGTGAAGTTGTGCGCACTGTTCAGGCGGGGGAGAATCCGGGCTTTTAGCTTTTGAGAGTACAGCACGATTTGTGAGCCCTTGACTGCGAGCATAATGTCCTCGAGCGGAATACTCGTACTTTCACCGCTGGTCAGATAGCAAAGTTGATAATCGTTTAATTGTGGCCGCCTTGTAACGCTTCCCTGCAGGCCGGAAGGGGAGTAGGTAATTTCCGCAAAGATCACCGAAGGGTGCTCAGCCTGCTCGCGCTCGACCATCTTTCTAAGAACTTGGCGAAGATCATCGTCGGCGTCAGCAAAGCGGGCCATCAGCTGCGCGCTGCCGGGCCCTGCAATGCCCTTTAGTTCAAACAGGTAATTGCCGCTATCAAATCCTGCCGCGCTATTTGTAATGATGCTTCCCAGAATCGAGAAGCCCTCCGCCTGCGTGCCCTGTGAACTGGCACCGGCCAGGTTCAACTCAGCCTCAGAAACCATGTAGGCTTTTCCAGGGTGCAATTGCCCGTGAGCGTAAGCATCCTGTATCCAGGCAGGGGCGGTGGAAACGGGCGACTTGGGTCCATGAGCCTTTACAGTCAACCCGCTCGCAATTTCCGCCTCTGGGCTCAGGCTGAAAGTCTGGCCAAATCCCACACCCGTGTCAGGATCGAGCGCCTGCATCAGCGGGATCTGCCGGGTTTCAAACCGGGCAGTAAACTTTTTGATAAAGTCTGATAACTGCTCATCGTGTGGCGGCCGGCCGACAAGCAGTTTGCCGACTTCTTTGATAATGCGGTTAATTTCTGTGGAGCGCAACGAGCAGTGGCGGGTTCTTAGCTGCAAATCGATTTGCACGGGTGCTGTGGCAGTGATCCCAGTATCCTTCAAGGCCTTTTCCAGGGGGGCGAACCTTTGAGCGCCATCTGCTTTGGTTTGCCTTACTCTGTCATAGCTTTCAAAGACCGGCCTGAAACTTCCGCCTGCGTGACTGAGAAGCTGGCTCTGAAATGCCTGAAGGCTCAATGGCTGCTCTTTGCCGCAAACAAGTACCTGCTCTTTAATCAGGGCTTGGATCAGATCGAGTGCCCCTTGCTGGCTGACTCCTGATGATGTCAGGGTTTGCTGGATCGTTTGCCAACTCGCAGAAGGCTTGCAACAGTCCAGCACGGTTTTCAAATCCGGGTCATCCTCTATTTCGCGGAAGGCGAGCGCTTGTGCATCTGGCTGGGACCTGTCTCTGATCGCGTACCGGTAGCCACCCGCACCTTTATACAGGCTGCTGTTGATGCTCAAAGGCTGTGATAAAGACTCATTTCTTTCTTGGGCGCTGATGCTGCCTATCTGGGTGAGTACCTGACCGGAAAGGGTAGTATGCTTTTTAAACCTACCACTGAATTCTATCTGGGTGAGCTCAGCCAGGCTTGCCTGGCAGTAACCTGCAAAAAGCCCGAAAGGGGTGCTGCGCGTGCAGGCACGGATCAGATATTTGTAGATCGAGATTAAAACCTGGTGCTTGCCAGTGACGGGTCTGCCTTCTGACAGGTCGATGCCATGCCGGTACAAATCCGGTGAGGCAAGGTAGAGCGCCTCCTGGAAAAGCGGGATGTTCATCACGCGAATGATCTGTTTTTCAAGTGAGCTCGGGTCGGCCCTTAGGGCCCGGTTGACTGAGGCAAGCAGATTTTCAGCCAGCAGTGGTCTTCTGATCAAGAGCATCTGTTGAGATCGTAATTTGTCCATGGTATTTTGTCAATGAAAGGTTACAAGATTTCAATGACGATCAAGGAAGCGATTTAACAAAAATGCCGGGACGAACTCGCCGGAATAGGGGCTGAGACCGCAGTAAACAGGTATGAAGTCGTATGGAGGTTTTGACCCGAAACAAGCCAAAAAGTGCAGCTAAGCTAATCCCGGCCGGGACAGCTGCCGGCAAGGCCCGCCAAAAGTGTTCGGCATAACCGCGTTGCTGCGCGTGCTTTCTTATTCCGCTTCCTTTTGGCCAGGGTGCGCCGGAATTGAGGCTAAGCTTTCTTTTTTTCTTGTTTTTCTTTGGGTCAAAACAATTGTTGTTTTCAGCATTCAGATCAAGGAAGGCAAGGGCAAAAGATCGGTTTTAGTTTTCATCCAAAATCTTAGAGCTCATGTCGCACAACATTCACTTCAACGAAAACACAGGTAAGCACGCTTTTTTTTCAGTCAAAGAAAAAGCGTGGCACGGCTTAGGACAAATTGTAGACGGCTGCTTGTCGAGCAGCGAAGCAATCCGTCACGCTGGTCTTGATTATCAGGTAGTCAAAACTCCGCTTTTTACGAGTCAGATCCATCACGAGCTGGCAGGGAACATCACCATCTTTCCAGACGAGCTCACCCAAATCAGGGGATACTACGCCACCTGCCGCGCTGACTCGGGCAAACCCCTGGGCGTGGTCGGCAGTTGTTACCAGATCATCCAGAACATTGACGCATTCACTTTCTTTGACAGCATCGCAGACGGGAAAGGCATCCGCTACGAAACTGCCGGGGCGCTCGGTGCAGGAGAGCGGATTTTTATAACTGCCAAAATTGACGATCATATCATCGTTGGCAAAAATGATTTGATAGAGCAGTACCTGTTTCTGACTAATTCGCACGACGGATCAGGTAGCATCACAGTCGCGTTTACACCTGTTCGTGTGGTTTGCCAGAACACCCTCAATGCAGCAATCCAGGGGCTAAGCTCAGCGGTCAAAATACGCCATACGGCCAGCGCCACAGACCGGCTCGCCCAGGCGCATCAACTGATGGGGCTGGCCGCCAAGACCTCGGTTGCGACCGAAGCCGTCTTTAACAAATGGGCAAAGGTCCGAATCACCGACAGCCAGTTGAAACGTCTGATCCAGATGGCGATGGCGCCCGGCAAGGAGACGCTGGGCAAGATCAAGGATGGCGATCTTGATTCGCTTTCGACTCAGTTTAACAATACCGTTGACCGTGTGTTTGAGTATGCGCTTTCAAGCCCTGAGCAGTGTCTTGTGACCACCGAAGGAACTGTCTTTGGCGCTTACAACGCCGTCACTGGATATTTTCAGAATGTAAGAAACTACAAAACGGCCCAGGATAAAGTAAGCTCCATTCTTTTTGGCGGCAATGCCGCCCAACGGGGACAGGCTGCATTTAACCTCTGCCAGGGTTTTGCAGATTATGGCCCGGATATCTTTTGCGCAAATTAAGTTTAGTAAATCCAGGGAGGGAATCCCTTCCCTGGATTTTAATGGTAGCTGCCGAAAAATCGCGGCCGCCCCATTCGGGGCGGCCCTAACAGCGGTATGAGCGGGCAGGGTCACATTTTCTGACATTTTTAGCCCCCCGCTCATGGGTATATTGGTGCTGGGTTTCTGGTGATTTTAGCTTAGGCAAAGTCCGAAAAAAAAAATCTGGATTCAATCCGGTCGCTACTCATGATACCAAGTTAGCCTCAGACGCGATGGAAAGCAGGGCAAAATTCCGGCATAAACTCGGCCCATTCCTGCGGTGCATGGAATAGGCCCTGTCAGCGCGCCGCCGCCATTTATTCCGTTGCTTTGCCCTTCTTATCGCGCCTGTGGCGATGGGTGCACCATAATTCACTTAACCGTTAAGATTATGGAAACCACTCAGAATTTCACGGATTGCTTCAAGGTTGCAGAAATTGATTTAATCTACACGCCTTCCTATAAGGTCTCAGAGCGCCCAAAGGTAAGCTCTCCTGAATCTTCTTATCAAATTCTGCTGCACAGCTGGAACAAGGGGAAGCTGGGATTTATCGAAGAGTTCAAAGTCCTTCTATTAAACCGCGGTAACCGCGTGCTTAGAATCTACAATGTATGCCGCGGAGGAATTACTTCGACCACTGCCGATATTCGCCTGATTTTCGCAGCTGCTTTGAAAGCGGGTGCGACCGGTATGATATTGGCTCACAACCACCCGTCCGGTACGCTCTGGCCTTCCCCGCAGGACCGTCAGTTGACCCAGCGAATTAAGCAGGTCGCGCAGCTGATGGAAATCGATCTTTTAGACCACTTGATTCTTACTAGCGAGTCGTTTTACTCCTTTGCCGAGCAGGGCCAGCTTTGAAAGCGGGTGAAAATGAAAAAACTCGCCTGAGCGCTCAGGCGAGTTTTTTTGTACATTTCATTTACATCACATCTGCACGCGCTCAATTTAGGGCCGCCAGCTTTTTGCTTGTTTGGGTGAGGCCTGCCTTTTCAAGGATCGTTTCCAGAACAGCAGCCAATTCGCTTGCCAGAGAGGCATCAGCGAACGATAAGAGCGAACTTTCACTTTTAGCGCCCGCAAGACCGGCCTGTACGGCTGTTGCCAATAGTAGCGCCGTCTGACGCGAGATCTTTAGGTCGAGTTTAACAACTTCTGCCATCCCCGGGCTTGAAAGCAGCGTCTCAAAAAGCATCCGGACTTCAATTTTTGTCTCCATGTCTCCTCTGATTAATTGTTTGTGATTACCTGCAAAGAAATGTTTGGGAGCTGGTTTTCACCCATTTAAAATTTAAAGGGGTCATTTTTATCTGGTGTTACACGCTTATTTTCGCGTCAGCCATGAGCACAAGGTGATCCTGCCGGCACGCTTCATACGGGGCTTACCAGTGTTGAGCCTCTGCTTTAAGGTGAAGGGTGCCGCCACAGGGGGCGGGTGCAACCACCTGTCTTTCCGTGGTTGGCCAGATGTATCGTTGTTACACGCGGTACCCCCGCGCTCTCAACGGATCTGGCTGCCTTTCGGCAGGGCCACTCACTCGGAACTCGTGTGGCCTGTGGCTTTGATGAATCTGTTATAGCAAATTTTCAAGAGAATGGAAGAGGGGAAAAACATCAGGTGCAAATGGGTAAATGTGAGGCTGACAGAAGCGGAGTTTGCCGAAATTTCCAGGCAGTTTGCGCTAACGACAGAGCGGAAATTAAGCGATTTTGCAAGAAGGAAACTGCTTGGCAGGCCTGTCAAGATCCTGACCCGCGACGCCTCGCTCGACGGGCTCACAGACCAGCTCGCAAAGCTTCGAACAGAGCTTTCGCGGCTGGCTGCCAACTACAATCAGGCCATCAAAAAGCTCAACAGTCTGGCCCGGATCAAAGAATTTGAGCAGTGGCTGCTCACCTATGAGCTCGACCGTAGAAAGCTGCTCGCCCAGGTTGAGAAGACCGCGGTTTGGATCGCTGAAATTGCCCAAAGATGGTCGCCGTAATTCATAGTGGCGCAAGCCTTCGCGAGGCTGTCAACTACAATGAACACAAAGTCAGCCGCGGGGTTGCCAAATGCATCGATGCTGGGTACTATACCCGTGATGCGCCGGATCTGAGCTTTCATCAGAAACTTTCCCGCCTGCAGGATCTGATGGATCTCAACACGCGCGTGAAGGTGAATACGCTTCATATCTCGCTGAATTTTGCAGCCGAAGACAGGCTTGATACCAGCGCGCTTAAAGAAATAGCAGGGGTTTATCTGGACAAGATCGGTTTTGAAAGCCAGCCGTATTTGCTCTATGAGCACCTGGATGCCGCTCATCAGCATGTGCATATTGTCACGACCAACATCAGGCCGGATGGCAGGGCCATAAGCTTGCATAATATCGGAAAGGTGCGCTCTGAGGCGGCCAGGAAACAGATCGAAACAGAGTACGGTCTGGTCAGGGCCGAGGACCATAAAAGGTCAGTTTTCAAGCTGTCGCCCGTATCTGCCTCAGCAGCAGAATATGGCCGGGCCCAGACCAAGCAGGCTATTTCCAATGTGGTTCAAACTGTGATCAAAGACTATCATTTCAGCTCGCTTTCCGAGCTGAACGCGGTGCTGGGCCAGTACCGGGTGAGCGCAGATCAGGGAAGCGAAGGCTCCCGTGTCCGGGCAAATCATGGCCTTGTTTTCAGGGTGCTTGCCCCGGATGGAAAAAGGGTGGGGGTTCCGATCAAGGCAAGTGATTTTCACTTCAAGCCCACTTTGAAAAACCTCAAACCAATCTTTGAGAAAGGGGCGCTCGACCGCAAACCGCACGCTGTCAGATTAAAGAATACGATTGATATGACCCTTGCAAGGCGCGGTAGCGCCTCGCTTGACGCCCTTTCAGCAACACTCGGTCAACAGGGAGTTGCAGTGGTCAAGCGCACCAGTGAGGCAGGTGCTGTCTACGGGCTAACCTACGTAGATCACCGCACGAAATCTGTATTTAACGGCAGCGATTTAGGAAAAGCATACAGCGCAAAATCGGTATTGCAGGCGCTCGAATCAGTGGCCGCACAACAACAGGCCGCTTACACGGCGCAGCTACAAATCCGGCAACTGCAAAGCCCACAGACAGGTAATGACGGGCATGAAGGCCAGTTGGCCTTTGACGCAAGCGAGCAGGAGTCTACCGGGCTTTTTGACGATCTGCTGCAATCACAAAAAGGTGAGTCGGCAGTGCCATACCAGCTGCGAAAGCCTAAAAGAAAGACACGAAAAAGATCAATGTAAATCACTAAAACAAACTACAATGGCTTCACAGACATCAGAGAATCAGCAGGCCTTAGCGCGTATCTCGGAGATGACACGCCTGATAGCGATCGCCGTTTTGGCGCTTCACTTTTACTATTATTGCTATGGCTTTTTTGCGGGCCACAGCCTGAGAAGCCCCTTCACTGACCAGGTCTTGGAAAATATTATGCGTACCGGATTATTCACCAGCATGATAAAATCTAAATCCGTTGCCCTGGGCCTGTTGGTGGTTTCGCTGATTGGAACCAAAGGTAGAAAGCAGCAGGACATGGGCTTTCAGGCCGGACTGCGCGTGCTTACTGCTGGCCTTTTTCTGTACTGGGCATCCGCGCTGGTCCTGTATTTGCAGGCGGACCTTTCCGCGCTGGCGGCTGTATATATAAGCTGCTGTTCGAGTGGCTTTATCATGGTCCTTTCAGGAGGCACGCTGCTCTCGCGGGTCATTCAAATCAAACTGGGCGGAGATATCTTTAACAGCGAAAACGAGTCTTTTCCTCAGCAGGAGAAGCTGCTGGAAAACGAGTTTTCCGTGAATCTGCCCGCTGAATATAGCCTGAAAGGCAAGCGGCGCAAGAGCTGGATAAACTTCATTAACCCTTTTCGCGGCCTGCTGGTGCTGGGCTCGCCAGGGTCGGGGAAAAGCTATTTTATCATCCGTCACATCATCACACAGCACATCGCCAAAGGCTTTTCGATGTTTATTTATGACTTCAAATTCGATGATCTTTCGGTGATTGCCTATAACCACTGGCTTAAAAACAAGTCCCGATACAAGGTGCCTCCCACGTTTTATACAATAAATTTCGACGATCTTTCCCGCACGCACCGGTGCAACCCTTTGGAGCCCGCAAGCATGCATGACATCACCGATGCGGCAGAATCTGCCAGAACAATCCTGATGGGACTTAACCGAGAATGGATTAAAAAGCAGGGTGATTTTTTTGTAGAGTCCTCCATTAATTTTCTGACCGCGGTCATATGGTTTCTTCGCCGCTATCAGGATGGTGAGTACTGCACTTTACCCCATGTGATCGAGCTGATGCAGATGGATTACGAGCAGCTTTTCTCGGTGCTCAGAACCGAGCAGGAAATCCAGGTGCTGGTCAACCCGTTTATCAGCGCCTTTCAGAACGATGCGGCAGAGCAGCTCGAAGGTCAGATTGCATCAGCTAAAATCGCGCTGGCGCGCCTGTCATCGCCCCAATTATATTATGTGCTGTCAGGAAATGACCTGACCCTGGATATTAATGCTCCCCAGGCCCCTAAGATTGTCTGTATCGGAAATAATCCACAGAAAGTACAGATTTATGGAGCCGTCGTTTCGCTGTTTGTTACCCGGCTTATCAAACTGGTCAACACCAAGGAAAAAATCAAAAGCAGTCTGATCTTCGACGAGTTCCCAACCATTTACCTCAACAATATTGACTCGCTGATCGCCACTGCGCGTTCCAATAAAGTCGCGACAACCCTGGCAGTACAGGATCTTAGCCAGCTTCGGAAAGACTATGGCAAAGAGCAGGCAGACGTGCTGATGAACATCACCGGCAACCTTGTCAGCGGGCAAGTTTCCGGCGATACGGCCAAGCAGCTTTCTGAGCGCTTTGGCAAAATCCAGCAGGGACGGACCGTGCTTTCGGTAAACAGGACAGACACCACAGTGGCGAGCTCTGTGCAATTGGACCTGGCCGTACCTGCCTCAAAAATAGCTGCGCTGAGCTCGGGTGAGTTTGTCGGAATGGTCGCAGACAATCCCGATGAGCCGGTGGCGCTCAAATCGTTTCATTGCCGGATTATCAACGATCACAAGATGCTTTTAGCAGAGCAGGAAAGTTTCAAAGCCATACCTTTGGTAAGGCAGGTTTCCCAGGATTCTGTCAGGAAGACATTCTCGCAAATCAAGCAGGACGTACAGGAAATTGTTGACCAGGTTTTGGCGCAAATCAGTCAGGATCCCGCCCAGCAGCATTTGCTTGTGGTCAAGAAAAGGAAATAATTAGCTTGCTCAAATTGATTCGCATCTATAATTACCACAGTTTCATAAGGACACGAAGTCGAACTAATCTGATGTAAGAAAGTGTACGCCAATACGGTCGTAAACCGTAAATTATATCATCCATCACTTTTTGTTTTTGCAGCCGCTCGGCACCGATAATGGTTTGATAAACCTTGCTAGCAATACCTTTATTCGTATTTTATCATCATTGACTATTCGATTGATAGTTGTTTGTCTCTAAATACAGTTGGCCCGACGCCTACGACCTTCTTAAATAGCCGGCTAAAATACTTCTGGTCCTCGAATCCCAGATCCAACGCAATTTCCTTGATATCCAAATTAGTGTAGAATAGTAGCCGCTGTGATTCGGCGATCACCTCTCGATGGATTAATTCTGAGACGGAGTTAGCTGTGACGGCCTTAACGCACGCATTCAAGTAGTTAACTGAAATATTTAACTGATCGGCATAATCGGCAGGCTTTTTCAAGGTCTTATAATGGTTCCGCAGAAGCTTTTTAAAGTCTTTGGCGACAACGAACTGACGTTGCCCGCGACGCTCAGCCAGATGATTTTGTGTTTTACGGTAAATGATCATAGCCTCGTAGACGAACGCTTTCAATAATGCATGCGTAACTATCCGGTTTAGATCAGCACCTTTGTTCAATTCTTCCAATTGCAACATCAGACCGATAGATTTTTTAAACCAGGCATCTTCGGTTTGTGAGAGCAGCACGGCCAGTACCTCGGTCACTGATTCATCCAGCGTAGACCTGATTGGCTCATCAATTAATCTGCTGTCGAACGAGACATACCAGCCTGCTCCGCCAAGAGATGATATCACCTGGTGTACCTGTCCTGGGTATGAGATAAAAAGCATCCTGGGTTTAACCGTAACGGGCTGAAAATCGAGCATTATATCAATTTTGCCCTTTTCCAGAAGCAGACAGGTATAATGGTCATGGCGATGCGGTTTAAATGCTTCCGCGTTTTCTACATTGTTGCCAACCCACCGCTCGACTTCTACACCTGTGTGCGTATTGACCAATTTTTGCAGGATAATGTCGGTGTTTGCCATGGATGTTAAGTTGGGGCCGGAAGTCCGGCCCCGGTTAGTTTAATATAAGCTTCTTACCTGCGTTCCAAACGGGTTGTCGATGATGTACCGCCAGAAGCCGTCAGGGCCTTTTCTGGCGATGTCATTGGAGGTTGCCACCATGTGTACCGGCGTGCCATCAGGGGCTTTACCGGCAATGTTCCAGTCCAATACGAGCGATGCCGTGTCACCAGCAACAAAAATATGGCGGGCAATGATGTGCATGGGCAGTTGGACGCTGTAATATTTCAAAAGCTCCTTACGGATCTGCTCGCGCCCTCGCTGAGGGACACCCTGGGCGTCGACGAGCACGGCATCCTCTACGTAGAAATCCAGCATTACATCGACATCCATCGAGTTAAAATGCGCCAAAAGCGATGGGACGATCCCTTCGGGCGTTGTTGCGAGCGGATATTTTTCTGCGATTGCATTAACTGTGTTTTCGATTGAATCCATACTTTGCTGTTTCATAACTTTGGTTGATTTATTTTGTTGATGCAAAGCACGCATGGTTGCGGATTTGAATTGTCCTACTATTCGGCGCAAAAGGTGGACAAATCAACTTAAATTCAGATATTCCTCGCACAGATGAAGCAGTTTTCCAACCTGGATCAAAACAGTGATAATCATACAAATCTTGAATGGGAACGGCAGCTGCTGCTCGATCTGGGCAACGATATCACCAAAGTGCGCGACAAGAATGACCTGATCGTCCTGTTTTCGGATCGGATCAAGTCATTAATGCACTTTACACATACGATTGTGACCTTGATTGACCGCAAGGATGAAACTTACAAACCATTTTTACTTGATCACCGCGCGTCAGCCATTAAGGACCACCCCGAATATGATGATATGGTCAAGGCATGTTTTCCGCTTGACGAGCCCTTCATCGAATCCGTTTTGGCAGCTGACGGGCCTGTTGACTTCCTTCTCGCCGATATTGTCGATGCCCCGCAAAGCCCGGCATTCCTGCGCGTAAATTTCGAGAAAGGTATCCGGCATGTGCTTATGACAACGCTGCGGACCGGTAACCAGCCGATCGGGTTTATCCATATTTACACCGATCAGGAAGGTGGTTTTCCGCAAGAATTCAAGGACATCGTTCAAAGGATTACCCCGCAATTGTCAAGCGCGGTTTCCAACATTATCAAAAACGAACAAATCCTGCAAAAGGAAAATGAAAAGTCATTTTTGCTTGATTTCAGCAATGAGATGACGGCTGTCCGGAGCCGGGAAGATCTGGCTATGGTCGTTAAAACAGCACTACGGAAGCTTAACCCTGATGGAGGCTATGTGATCCGCAAGATCAATGAAGATGGCGTGACGATGTCGGCATACCTGTATGATACCGGCGCTTCTACATTTGATTCAGTGTTGTTGGAGCGGGTACTTGCTGAGAAGTACCCGATCAATGACGGGCTGCAAAACCGCATCCTGGATAGTTATATTCCGTTGCTTTTCAATGTGGGCCGCGAGTTGCAGAGAGGCTACAATCTGTCCTACCTGGATCTTTGGGAAAACATGGGTTTCAAAACAATGGTCGGCATTGCATTGCGGAACGGCAATAGCAACATCGGTCTGCTGTGGCTGAGCGTTGACGAGATCAATATTCCGATTTTGCAGGGCATCTGCTCGCAGATAGCTATTGCGATGGGCAACATTATGGCCAACGAGGACATTCTCCGCCGGCAGGCCGAGCAGCAGCTGATGCTCACGTTTTCGAACGATATTACCGGCGTTAAATCCAAATCCGACCTGGACCATGTGATTTCGAATGTTCTGCAGGGCCTGTTTCAAACCCGGATCGCTGTTATGTACCTGTTGGCGGAAGACCAGGTAATCCTGCGACCTTACCTTTTCGACCGGCAGTTTTTCCAGGAAACCGAGGTAGCTGAGCACGAAGAATTTTACTCTTTAAATATTTATGAGCAACATATAAAACTGGTCTTCGAAAGCAACCAGCCGATTTTGCTGGACATTGATGAAAACCTCGAAGCGAAGTGCCTGAAACTATCCGTCCAGCGTGAGCAGCGTGGAATTAATACTGTCTATGCATCGGCGCTGAGATTGGGTGAGCAGAACCTGGGCATGGTTTGGATGCTGGGGCGGCAAATCAGCGGGCCGCTTTTGCAAGGAATTTGTGCCCAGATTTCGACTGCAGTTTCCAATGTACTGGCTAATGAGCAGATCCTGCGTTTGAAAAAGCAGCTGGAAGACGAAAACGATTATCTCAAACAGCAGCTCAATAGGGATTTTGAAGAGATTGTTGGCGGCAGTGAGGCGATGCAGCAGGTGTACCGGCTGATTTCCCTGGTGGCTGAAAGCAACTCGACGGTACTATTATTGGGCGAGACGGGAACTGGCAAGGAGCTGATCGCGAAAGCCGTGCATACCGCGTCTTCCCGCAAAGAAAAGCTGATGATCAAGGTCAATTGCGCGGCTATGCCGGCGAGCCTGATCGAGAGCGAGTTGTTTGGCCATGAGCGCGGCGCATTCACCGGGGCCGTCGAGCGGCGCATAGGAAAATTCGAGCTGGCCAACAACAGCACGCTGTTTCTGGACGAGGTGGGGGAGATGCCGCTGGAAACACAGGTGAAGCTGCTGCGGGTTTTGCAGGAAAAGGAAATCGAACGTGTTGGCGGTAAGACCACCATCAAATTGAACGTCCGGATCATCGCGGCCACCAACCGCGACCTGGAAGCGGAAGTAAAAGCGGGCCGTTTCCGCTCGGATCTGTATTACCGTTTGAATGTTTTCCCCATCAAGCTGCCGCCGCTTCGCGACCGCCGGGAAGATATCGAAAGCCTCGCCGGATTTTTCTTATCCAAATTCAGCAAAAGTATAGGCAAGAAAACCGTCAAGCTATCAGCCAACGCGTTACGGCAGTTGCAGGCCTATTTGTGGCCGGGCAATGTGCGCGAGCTGGAACACCTGATTGAGCGCTCGGTGATACTGGCCACCGAGCCAATGATCCGCGAATTTTTCTTGCCACAGGCCAAAGGAGCAACGGCCGATGATCAGACGATGCCATCCGATTTATCATTAGAAGAAGTCGAGCGCATGCATATCATACAGGTATTGCGGCGATGCGGCGGCAAAATTTCCGGCATCGGTGGTGCCGCTGAAATTTTAGGTATCCCCGGTAATACCCTTCATTCCAAAATGCGAAAGCTCGGCGTTTCAAAGGCCGATTACTACGCTCATTAAGTCCTTTCACCAGTTAGGACGTTTCGTCCATTCTCATCAAATAAGATGATGCTTTTGATGTTTTCACTAAATACGGTGAAAATGAGAAATGTTTGGTTTTTATATATTATTGATAATCAGGTCATTAAATGTTTGGCATTGAAATGGCAAGTTTAGGATCATCTGTAAGATTTTAAACTTAAACATTTCAGAATTATGAAGATTGTCATTGTAGGCGGTACGGGGTTAATCGGAACAAGGGTTAGCGAAAAACTGCGGGTGTTGGGCCATCAGGTAGTCGTAGCCGCTCCTTCGACGGGCATTAATGCATTGACGGGCGAAGGCCTAGCTGAGGCCATGAAAGATGCCGAGGTGGTCGTCGATCTGTCTAACTCGGCTTCTCCCGAGGAAGATACGGCCATCAATTTCTTCCGCGCAGCAGGTAGAAACCTGGCTGCGGCAGAAATTGCTGCCGGAGTGAAACATCACCTGATCCTATCGATCGTAGGAACCGACCGGGCCTTGTACATCGGTTATCTGCGCGCCAAAAAAGAGCAGGAGGATATCATCAAAGAATCCGGCATCCCGTACACGATCATCCGCGCTACGCAGTTCCACGAACATATCACAACTTTGATTGCGGTGCAATCCGACGAGGAGGCCATCCACATTTCCACCGTGGACTACCAGCCCATTGCGGCAGCAGACGTGGCCGCATTGGTTACCCGGCTTGCATTGGAAGCACCCAAAAACACGACAGTGGAAATCGCAGGGCCTGACCTGGCGCCCATGAACGAGTTTGTAAGCCAATACCTTTCTGTCAAAGGCGGGGAAAAGCCCTTGGTCGCTAACGACGAGAATAAGTACATGTTCTTCGAAATCCCCAAATCCCTTTTGGTCCCTCAGGGCGATTTTTACCCTGGCGCAATCCGGTTCGGCGACTGGATTAAGGGATAATCAAATCCATTCATTTCAATTAATTCACAACCAGAAATCATGAAAATTGTAATCATAGGCGGTACGGGCCTGATCGGCTCCAACGTCACTAAAAAGCTTCGCCAGCTTGGCCATACTGTCATTGCCGGATCACCTTCCACCGGTATTAATGCACTTACAGGCGAGGGGCTTTCGGATGCATTGGAAAACACGGACGTGGTCGTCGACCTTTCCAACTCTCCTTCATTTGAGGACGGTCCGGCCATCCAGTTTTTTCAGACCGTGGGCCGCAACATTTTGTCGGCTGAGTTGAATGCAGGTATCAAACATCATGTAGCTTTATCCATTGTGGGTGCACACCTGATGGAAGGCATGGGTTATATGCGGGCGAAGAGAATTCAGGAAGACTTGGTAAAAAGCTCCGGTGTGCCCTACACGATCGTCCGCAGCACCCAATTCCAGGAATTTGTACCGACTATTGCTGCGGGAGGCACACAGGGGAATGAAGTTCATGTCTCACATATTGATTTCCAGCCCATTGCCGCCGAGGAGGTGGCGCTATTCATCGCCCGGTTTGCGATATCTGAGCCTGCGAACGGAATTGTCGAGATTGCGGGCCCTGTCCGTGGGCCTATGAGTGAATTCGTGGAAGCTTATGTGAAGGCCAATGACGCAGGCAAATCGGTGATCGCCAACGACAGCAGTGAGTATTTCGGCCTGGCCGTGCCGACATCGACCTTGGTACCGGAAGGAAATGCGTACCTGGGTGAAACCCGGTTTCAGGAATATCTTCGGTCTATTTCGCCCCAGGCCTGACATCTTTCCAATTTTTAAATTGTCCTGATCATGCACGTTCGGTAGCTGCTATCGAACGTGCATTTTAACAACTTCAAATGCGTATTCCATGAACATTCAAAACGATAGAAGGGCATTGGTAAAATCCCTGCATTACATATCCGGAGTTACATTGTCGGTTTTTATAGCATTTCACTTACTAAACCATCTCTTTGCACTGGATGGACCAGCAAAACATATCCAGATCATGGAGCAGTTCCGGCTCGTTTACAGACATCCGGTCGTGGAAACGCTGCTATTGCTGGTCGTTTTCTTTCAGATTGTTACTGGCATCAGACTGATTTACAAACGGGATGCCCGGGCCATTGCCGAGAAGATCCAGGTATATTCGGGTCTTTATCTTTCTTTTTTTCTTATTGCGCACGTGGGCGCAGTTCTTTCCGGGCGGTACATCGAACACCTGGACACCAATTTCTATTTTGCAGCGGCTGGGCTTAACTATTATCCTGCGACCTTCATTTTTATACCCTACTATTTCCTGGCCGTGGCCTCAATCAGTTTGCACGTTTCCGCCATTCATTATTTGAAGACTAAATCGAAACCAGCGGCAGTTGGTATTGCTGTCGTTGGGATAGTGACTTCATTTATTATCATACTAGCCTTTACGGATAGCTTTAAGTGGCTTGACATGCCACTACCGTATGAGCAGTTCATTAGGACGTTAATTTGAATCATCACAAAAACTATAAGTGCTACATTAGCGATCATATTAAGGACGATTCCCGATGATAGATTATGTCTATGATACTACTACGCTAATTTATCCGGTCGTTTTTCCGTACTCACTGGGCCGGTTACTAAGTGTGAAAAGATGCCCCTTGAAAAAAGTTGCATTACGGCCAGCGCAGCCATTCAAAATCGGATGGGATCGAGGGCAAAAAGAGCTGGGAGCCCAGCGCGCACTTTTAACGAACTTTAAGGTTGTGCCGGAGAAGGCTTCGCGCCGATAACAACTAAAGGATAAGTGCCCACTTCTATTTTTGCAATAAAGTAAATAGGACACTGCTAATCCTCTATGCCAGTTTCTTTCTCATTAGTACGTCGGTCTGGACATCATCACCAAATTGGAAGATGTGCGTGTCAAAGGCGACAAAACCATTCTTTTCATAAAACCGGATGGCCTTCGGATTTTCTTCCCAGACACCCAGCCAAAGAAGAGTTTTGTTTTCCTGGCGGGCGACAGTCAGTGCCTGCTCATAGAGTTGTTGCCCAACGTTTTTACCGTGGTAGGCATTCTTGACGTAAATGCGTTCAATTTCGAGGGCGGTTTCGCCCAGTGGCTCTGTCTGCGCCTCGCCCGTATTGATTTTCAAATACCCGACGGGGGCGCCGCCCTTCCAGGCAATGTAAAATTGGGAATCGGGATGGCTCAGCTCTGTTAAGACTTTCGCATCACTAAAATTTTCCTGTAGATATTTCTGCATGTCTTCGTCGGTGTTGGCTTCGGCGAAGGTTTCAAAAAAGGTTTCCCGTGCGATCTGTTGCACCGTCGACAGATCACCTATTGTAGCTTTATGAATCGTTATTTGCTCCATGTTCACCCGTTATTTTTGGAGGATGGTGTCGTTTACATCCGCCGTATTACATTGACCCCAAATCTAGCGCATGATTGGACTGTTACAATAGTCCGTTTTCAACACAGTTAGTCGTCCAATATACTTTCAAGTCTGAATCATTCGGCGCGCCCGCCGTGTTAGCTGCTGCATCAGATGTTTAGCATGCGACTACGGACTATACAATCTTATCCTTTCAAAAAATTCGGTGGTTTTTCTGTATTTCAACGGCACGGAGGAGTAATAAAAATTCAAGTCCTTGATTATGGTGGAATCTTGCACCATTAATCATTTCCAACTACTGAGCTGCGACGTTCCAGCAGTATTACATCGCGCCAGATCCCATTACGTTTTCCAAGCTTTTTCACGGTAGCCGACTTGCCGGAAACCATGCCGCTCGTGAAGTGCAATGCTCGCTTTGTTTTCCGGGAATATCTGCGCTTGTAACGTCCAGAAACCGAGTTTTTCGCTTAGCGACACCAGGTCTGATAAAAGCGTCCGGCCAACACCGCGCCCGTGAAATTCCGGATCAATGTAGATGCTTGTTTCAGCCACGCCGCCATACACGCACCGGCCGGAAACAGCAGATAAAAATGCCCATCCAATAACCTGGCCGTTTTCTTCGGCCACAAGCTGCGGCTGGGCAAGAAACTTTGCTTTCAGCCCATCGACTTCCGGCGCTTGTGTCTCGTATGTCGCATCACCGGTATCAATGCCCATCTGGTAAATCTGTTATACCTGTGGCCAGTCCGATGCAACAAGGGGACGAATATTTAAAGCCATTATGCAGGTAGTTTTTCATGGATAAATTCGCGGCTGTACTCTTTGATTTCATCCCGAACCCTACGGAATGACGTTACCAGGTCTTCACCTGGCGTATGGCCTGGATCAGAAAAACTATGGTGGAACAACTCACCCGCAGACGGGAAATAAGGGCATTGCTCAGTTGCATTATCGCAAACCGTGATCACAAAGTCGAAAGCGACGCCGGTATATTCGTCGGCATGGTTCGACGTGTGATGCGAGATATCAAGACCATCTTCCGCCATTACCTGGATGGCAACCGGGTTTACACCTTTGGGATCTACACCGGCGCTATATACTTCTGCGCGGTCACCTGCAAAATACTGTAAATACCCTTGCGCCAATTGGCTGCGAGCTGAATTGCCCGTGCATAATACTAAAATTCGCTTCATACTGGTAATTGATTGATAATTAGCAACAGCCGGAACCCGGTTTGCATGCAGCGCCATCAGCACCGGCAACTTCCAATTCTTCTTTTTCAGGAGTCGGGCCACAGCAGGACGCGGCCGCAGGACCCGTCCCGCATGATTGATCGCGTGTTAGTGCTTTGCACTGCGTAAAATCCGGAGCTAGATTGACAATGAAGCTATCACCTTCGGGCAAAAGCTCACTTGGGTACATTTGGCGCGTATCAAATTTTGAATTGCCAAACTCGATTTTCACAACCGCATTCGGATTAAGCGGTAACGACTTTTCAACCAGGCTCACAATTTTAAGTGCTTTGCTGACCAGCATCGACCGCTCGGTTTCACTTACCGGTGGCTCCCACAGCTGCACGATTACCTCCGTCCAGCTATTCATTACACCACCACAATCGACCGAAACAATCGGTGCCTGTTTGATTTCGGTGATGTGAAATGATCGGTTAACAAACTTGCCTGCTTCATATTGGAATTGCAGGTGCAGGTCAGGATTTTCTTCGAGCGTGCTTTTGAAAGCCTGCCAGGTGAGCGCACCCGGGGTCATTGAGTTCAACTGATTGCTCATAGCTATCATTGTTATAATGTAATATTACGATTGATTTGCACAAAAAAATACTCGCTTAGTTACAGCAAGTCACTCCCTCAAAGGATTCTAGGATCGAGCCGAATGCTTGCCGAGCTTCTTCCCACACCGGAGGATTAATGCAGTAGCAGACACGGGGCGGGTTAATTTCTCCCTGGATAATGCCGATACGTTTCAGCTCCTTCAAATGCTGAGAAACCGTCGCCTGGGCAAGTTCCAGTTCATCCACCAGGTCACCGCAAACGCAAGCTTTACGAGCAATCAGCAGCTGCAAAATTGCTACCCGTGCCGGGTGTGCAAATGCTTTTGCCAGATCCGCAATGCGGTTCTGTTGCTCAGTGAATATCTGTGTCTTCGTAACTCCCATGATGCAAACATAATGGAAAAAAGAGATATCGCAATATTACGATGGGTGATTTATCGGTAAAGCCACATAACTATTAGTTATAAGCACGAGACAAAGATTTATCCGGTGGTTTTTCTGTACTCTGCCGGCCGTGATATCATTTATTCTAAGGAAATTGATCATCTGTCGCCCTCATACGGATTTTTGATCGTTATCATCGGAGCTTTGCGGAAGTGACTATAAAGGGTACAGGTGTTAAATTCTTTTTTTCTAGTTCCTTTGAAGTCAAAAAATAGCCCGTCACGTAGACAGCTAAACTATCTTGCATAAATTGTTTGGGAATATTGCACCCGCCCCAAGCAACGCCATTAGATGCTATCAGTTGGCAACCGATTGCTAATCCACTGCTGAGTTGCACCGTTACTGGCGCATCAACAATATATTCATCACGGGTTAACCCTTCAAATCCGTAACAGCCATACGCCTCTGAACTTATTTTGTCTTCCTTGCAATTTAGCAAACCCAACATGCATACACTAGCGAGTACAAAGCGTTTCATAAGTCGGTTAGTTAGATGATTCTTCAAGTATCAAACAGAGCTATTTCTTTACAGGATTCGGTTTAAGACAGTTTGGTTGGAAAAATCCCGTCTTATAATTGTTCCCTACGTACGACGGCTCAACTAGGTGCTGCTGCTCCTAAAAGAAATAATTCCCACTGTTTGGATGACCCCGCTACGGCAAAATACCTACGTTAAAATACTGGCATCCAATTCTAAACTCACAAAACGGTCGTTGCTTTCGATTATACGATCTTGTCTCTTCAAATAATCCAGTGGTTTTTCTGTACTCTGCCGAACTGGTGACACTTGGCATGTATCGTTCGAAGGAATGTTTGAGTTCATTATAGGCGGAGCGGTACACCTTAATCTGTACTTTTCGTCGGCATATTTTTCTGGATGTCTTGGGATCGGCTTATGCTTCACTGCATATGCAAATGATCGTTAGTCATACACTTCAAGAGAGTGATGAGATATATAGAGTTCTGTAGATTCCTTCAAAGAACTTGTGCCCCCAAAAAGTTTGCGCGGAAACTGGAAGGTGATTCGCCGGTCTTAGTCATGAACAGCCTGCTGAAATAGGCCGGATCGTCGTAGCCGAGGTTGTAGGCGATTTCCTTGGCGGTAAGGGAAGTGTGCACCAGCAGCCGCTTTGCTTCGAGTATAATCCGGTTCTTGATCACCTCGTTTGGCTGCGGCAGCCGCAGGCGGTTGAATTTGTGGGTGATCGTTTTCGGGGCCATGCAGAGGAAATCGGCGTAATCGGCGACGGTGTGTTTGGATTTATAATGCTCCTGCTGATTTTACATCACGTCAATGGACAAAGCCCGCCGAAGAAAGCAATTTTGATCCGAGCGGGATTGGTCTACAATAGTGAAAAGAATCTGTTTGAAAAAGACCAGGAAATATTAATTGTCGATGGTAAGATAGCTGATCTCGGGCGAAAGGTCTCCGCTCCATCTGGAACTAAAATAATCGACATGAGCAAGCATACAGTTACACCGGGCTTGGTTGATGCTCATACCCATCTATTGCTGTCGATACCTTATTCTGTAGGCCCGAACCCGATGGTGGTGGATCCTTTGGTAAATTCTGGAACTGATCGCGTCCTACGGGGAGCCGCTATCGCAAAAAGCTACCTTAATGCTGGTTTTACGACGGTCCGTGATCTGGGAAATTCGGGTATGTTCCTGGACGTGACGTTAAAGAATGCAATTGATAAAGGTTATGTTGAAGGGCCGAGAATGTTTGTATCCGGACCAATATTGAGTGCTGTGGGAGGACAGTTTGAAAAGCTGCCACCTCATTTAAGCGATCTGCCGGCGAAGGAATACAGGATCATTAAAGGAGCAGATGATGCCCGCCAAGCCGTGATGGAGCATCTTAATGCAGGTGTAGATGTTATTAAGATATGTTCGGACAATTCACCCAATACTTTTCTTCTGACGATTGAGCAGATGCAGGCAATTGTTGAAACTGCACACCTGTACGGCAAAAAGGTAACAGCACATGCAACATATGATAAATCTATCCGGAATGCGATTCTAGCTGGTGTCGATGGCATTGAGCACGGCTATGGAATTTCAGATTCATCACTAACCCTTATGGCGCAACGAAACGTCTACTGGGTACCTACACCTGTCTCGTTTCAGGAAGGGATGATACGTGTAAAGCGTCAAAGTGGTATAACTGGCAAGGATGCAGAAGCAATTGTAAACGACTTTGTACAACCGAACAAGGTTGCTATCCAGTCGGCCCTAAAAAAGGGCATTAAAATTGTCGCCGGCTCTGATAGTTATAGTGAAACTGGCCAACCGATGGGAGATCAAGCGAAAGACGTTTTGGTCGCCCTTAACGAAACGGGGGCAAGTCCAGCAGATGTTCTGCGATTTGCTACATACAATCCAGCTCAAATTTTGAATATGCAAGGCAGGGTCGGCACATTGAAAAAAGGAGCGCTGGCTGATATTAGTGTATTTGAAGGAAATTTGGAGGAAAACTTTTCGAAATCTCTATTCCATGTTCGGTTGGTGCTAAAAGGAGGAAATGTTGTTTTCCAGTCCGATAGCGAGTGAATGGCGTGATATATCATTTGGTAATTATAGGCAAAATATAGCTTATCCTGTTTGAAAAGCCAACGACTTCCTTTTCACCAGCTACCTTTAAAACGACCATTAAAACCAGAAAATGCAGTAGCGATGCACTACGCTGTCCCCGATAATGGGTACTATGTTAAGTGACTGGATAGGGAACATGAAGCTGCTTTTGAAAATGTTTTAGAGAGCTAAAAGGTATGCCCTTGGATAGCCCAGAAACTTGATAGATATGTTTTAATGTAAATTTAAGACCTTCGTGCCGTTGGATCTACTTTCAACATGTCTATCAGGTTTACCATGCAAAAAACTAGTTCTGTGTTGCTTTTAATAGGGGTCGTACTCGTAAGTATGGCCATGGGCGTCCTGATTACTCATTTTATTGTGTTCACACCAAAGCCGTACGAGCAGAGCGCAGTACCATCTTTGAAGCATTTGGATCAATGGTATCTCAGAATGTTTTTACATGCTGTTAATCATTTCTTCACTTTCTTGTTACCGGCCATCTTTTTCTGGCTTGTGGTGGAAAACCGGACCTGCGATGAATTGTCAACTTCACCCGTCGACGGCGTTGCGTCAGCTTGGATAGCAGTTGCTGTGGTGATTCTCCTAATACCTGTTAACAAACAAATCATCGATTGGAACCAGAATATTCAACTTCCTAAGATTTTTACAGAGGTTGAACGCTGGATGCGAGCTAAGGAACAGGAAAAGACGTTGTTAACCCAAGGGCTGTTACGAACTGATTCATTGTCAAAATTATTTGTGTCCCTGATGGTGTTTGCGTTTATTGGTCCACTTGGGGAAGAGCTTTTTTTTCGAGGAGTACTTCAACGAAAGCTAAACGAGTGGGGATTAAGTTCATTTAAAAGCATTTGGGCGGCGGCTGTTATTTTTAGTCTGATTCATTTTCAATTCTACGGATTCTTTCCGCGGTTGCTTTTAGGGGCGCTCTTTGGTTATTTATTTTATTGGTCAGGAAACATCTGTATACCAGTAGTAGCCCATGTCGTCAATAATGGACTTTTTGTGTTAACCGCATTTGTTCATGAAAGATGGCCTTGGTTGGGTGCTAATATCGAGATAGTTATCGACAATTGGTTGTCATGCATGATTTCCGTTGCGTTGTCGGCCCTTGCTCTATTTTTCTTTTGGAGACGTAGCTTTAAAAGGATGGATGTAACTTAGTCATACAAACGCAGTCTTAGTCGAACGATCGTGCGGATATGCATATTTTCTGATTATACGAATCTTGGCTCACGACTAAAATAGCGAAAATTGACTTTCCATTGGCTCGTCATTTCCCAACGGTGGCAAGTTCTCATACTTCCAAAATTCAAATTTAGGCTTCCCGTCTGGCCGTGGCTTCTTTCCACGGATGCTGAAAACAGGGTGGCAATCCAGCGCTTCGGAAGGAAGCATATAGTCGAAAACAGCCTGTAGGTCGTCATCGGTCAGATGCTCTGAAACCCAGAACTCTTCCAGCTCTGGCGTAAGAAACAGTGGCATACGGTGCCGATATTCGCCATCGTTATGGATGTTAGCCATCAGCTCGTTGGCTGAGCGCGTAAGCATGGCAAAGCTGCCGGTTTGTATCTTTTCACCATTAGCAGGCACTGATTCCCTGAGCTCATAGAAGCCAGGCAAAAGCTGGATCGGCCTATCTTTTTGCCAGATGTAGTAAGGCACCTTTTTTGCCCATCCTTGAATAGCGCGGTGCTCATATGTACCTGATACGGGGATCAAGCATCTGTTTTTGCGGATCTTGTGCCAGTATGAGCTTTTATCGCCCAGTACGCGCTCGGACCTCATATCTGCCATCTTAACTCGCATTTTAAGCCTGTCTTCCGGCGTCTTTCCCCGGTTAACCGGGTATACAGACCATTCCATTTCGGAAAGAATCAGCTCAGAGCCATCTCGCCAGACGATCGGGTAGTTCGGGAAATCAAATGAGAGGACGTGGTCACGGTCGGGCAGCTGTGGGCTAACCCTGAGGTCTTTGATTTTGGGAAAGAGCTCCTTGGTCAGCTCGATATCGCTGTGCAGGGATATATCATAGCATAATTGGCGTCTGGACAAATAGGGAATCATAATCAGGTGTGCTTAATTTTTCTTGGCCAGCAGCTGCTGTTGTTTCTCGTATGAGATCAAAGTCGACATTTCTGGCTGCTCGACAAACTCGATCCGGTCGAGCCTTCCCATGATCCGGATCGCCTGGCTGTAATGGCCCAGCTCCTGGTAGAAATTATGGCAGCAAATATCCTGCCCGGAAATGCTCGCGGTATGGCAGGTAAAATGCGTTTGTTCTTCCTTGCATTGCTCGATAATTGCTTTGGCCCTGGCTGGGCTAACCAGTCGGTCATTGGTAAGCAGACAGTTCTTACAGGCCGATTTGTAAACTTTTATATCCTATTTTATCATCTCATATAAGTCAAACTCATGCTCGGGCCCGTTGGCTGTGACCGTGGCTTTGAGCCTGCCGTATTTCAAATCCATCTGGATCACCATCGCATCGTTGGAAGTGACCGGCATATGAGCTTTGATGTAAGATATCATATTCCGCTGATATAATTTGATCATTTTCTTATTCCAGGATTCTTCCCGGAAGGTGCAAAGGAAAAGGCTGTATTTGGGATCGTTGATCAAGGCTGTGAGCTTTTCGATGTCAGCAGTGAGATTAAGCAATTTCCCTTCCTTGCCCGAGAGCTGGGCCGCATGCGCCTTACCTGATTTTTCATCCTTGTAGGGTGTTGCCATAAACCCAAAGCCTTCTTTAATTCCAGGCCAGTTGAAGCGCTGCAGCACGATAAAGTGGTTGCCGTGCTGGGTGATGCGCCGGATCATGGGCAGGTTTAGGATTTCGAAGGGGTTATAAGCGGCTACCATGGCTGAAAATACAGGTTAACGGAAGTTACGGCCGGAAGGAAAGATTTCCAATTGCACAGCCTTCTTTCTGACCTGGGTTTTACGGTTAACAGCCTGGGAGATATATTCATCTTTTTCATCGGCACGCGAGAGCGTAAGCAAATCCGGATCTTCATCTTTCTGATTGAGATTGCGCAGCAGCGGGGACATATCATAGCAGCGCCGAACGACCACGTGAATGACTTCCCCTTCAATTTGCAGCTTTCCTTCGACCATCAAAAGCCGCGAGCGAAGGATCTCCTTGCGGTATTTTTCAAAAAGGCTCTGAAAGACGACCAGGTTAGCCACGCCGGATTCATCCTCAATGGTGATAAAGCAAACGCCGCCGGCAGTACCTGGCCGCTGGCGGACGAGCACCAGGCCTGCCACCCGGACAAACTGTTTGTCGCGCAGTTTGGATAGATCCGCAGTCTTGACCACCCGTTTCGCTGCCAGATCTTGGCGGACAAAAGAAACCGGATGCGCTTTCAGCGAAAGCGAGGTGGACATATAATCCTGGATGACATGCTCGGAAAGGGAAAGCTTGGGAAGCTCCACGGGCGCTTCGAACTCGCTGGCTGACTGGTGGCCCGCAAAAGCGCCCATCGGCCGGTCGGAGAGGGCAGAGGCCTCCCACATCGCCTGGCGCCGGTCCATCCCCATGGAGCGAAAGGCGTCCGCGTCAGCGAGCTTTTCCAGCGCCTCCTGGGACACTCCGGCATCCCGCATCAAATGGATGGCCTTGTAAGGCTCTTTGCGCCCGGCCATCAGGGCCAGTGCGTCTTTTTCCGCGAGCCCCTTCACCTGCCGGAAGCCCAGCCTGATCGCCCTATATTCCCCTTCTGGTTCTTCGAGCGTGTTATCCCACTGAGAAATATTCACATCCACCGGCCTAACTTTGACCCCGTGTTTCTGGGCATCAATCACAAGCTGGGATGGTTGGTAAAAGCCCATGGGCTGGCTATTTAATAGCGCAGTGGTAAACACATCCGGATAATAGCACTTCATCCAGCAGGAAACGTAGACCAAAAGCGCGAAGCTGGCCGCGTGGCTCTCGGGAAAACCGTAGCTACCGAAACCTTCGAGCTGCTTGAAGATCCGGCGCGCATATTCTTCCGTATAACCACGACCGGTCATCCCGTCAATCAGCTTTTTCTCAAACTGGGTAACAAGCCCGTTCAGCTTAAAGGTCGCCATGCTGCGCCGAAGCTTGTCGGCTTCGGCAGGGGTGAAACCGGCCGCTACGATCGCGATCTTCATTGCTTGCTCCTGGAATAGGGGGACGCCCAGCGTGCGGCCGAGTATGTCTTCGAGCTCCTTGGACGGATATTCGACGGGCTCTTCGCCATTTCTGCGGCGCAGGTACGGGTGGACCATATCCCCCTGGATCGGGCCTGGCCGCACGATAGCAACTTCGATCACCAGGTCATAGAAGTTCTCGGGCCTGAGCCTAGGCAGCATCGACTGCTGGGCCCGGCTCTCGATTTGGAAAACCCCGATGGTATCGGCATGCGAGATCATCTCATACACTTTCGGATCATCTTGTGGAACAGTGGCCAGCGTGAAGGTCTTATCATAATGGTTTTTTAAAAGGTCAAAGCCTTTGCGGATACAGGTAAGCATGCCCAGGGCTAGCACATCGATTTTTAGAAAGCCCAGCGTATCGATATCGTCTTTGTTCCATTCGATATTGGTGCGGTCTTCCATCCTGGCGTTGATGATCGGGCATAGGTCTGTGATCTTGCCCTGGGTGATCACAAACCCGCCGGTATGCTGGCCGAGCTGCCGTGGGAAGCCCATAAACTGCTTGGTCAGATCGAGCGTCTTCAATAGGTGCGGATCATTAGCGTTAAAGCCCTGATCAGAAATGCGCTTTCCTTCAAACCACTCATCGGTAAACTCCCAGATCGAGCTGGAAAGCTTGTTGATGGCATCGACAGACATACCCATCGCTTTGGCCACATCGCGCACCGCGCCCTTCTGGTGCAGCTGGGTGACAGTCGCCACGATCGCTGAGCGGTCACGGCCATATTTCTGGTAGATGTACTGGATCACTTCTTCCCGGCGCTCATGCTCAAAGTCCACGTCGATATCCGGCGGCTCATTACGGGCTGATGATATGAACCGCTCGAAGAGCAGATCAAACTTGGTAGGATCAACGCTGGTGATGCCAAGACAGAAGCAGACCGTCGAGTTGGCCGCAGAGCCGCGCCCCTGGCACAGAATGCCGCGCTCACGGGCGAAGCGGACAATATCATAAACCGTCAAAAAGTATGCGGCATAGTCCATTTCGGCCACGAATTTGAGCTCGTGCTCGATCGCGCTGGCTACTTTCTCGGGCACCGGCTCCCCGTAAAAGTCACTGGCACCCTTCCAGGCCAGGTATGTCAGCTCTTCCTGCGGGCTCCGGTCGCCACCGGTGATCTCTTCCGGATACACATATTGCAATGTGTCCAGCGAGAAAGTGCAGGCTTCAGCAATCTCTTGTGTTCTGGCGATCGCGTCCGGGTAGCCGCGGAAGATCCGGAGCATCTCTGCCTGGTCTTTCAGGTAACGCTCCGCATTTTGGTGTAGCCGGAAGCCGGCATTGTAGATCGTGCATTTCTCGCGCACGCAGGTGACGATGTCTTGCAGCTGCCGCCTGTCGGGATGATGATAATGCACATCGTTGGTGGCCACCAGCGGCACATCCAGGCGTTTGGAGATTTCAGAAAGGCGGAAGAACTTCTTGACATCGCTTTCCACGTAGGAGCGGGTAGCAGCTAGGTAAAGCTCTGAGCCCAGCTCACCGCGATATTCGCGCAGAGCCCTTTCAAAGCCCGGATCAAACTCAAAGGATGCATTCAGCGTCATAGGCGCGACGGCAACAAACTTCATCCCTTCGGCATGTTCATATACATCCCTTCGGTACAGATCGCACTTTCCTTTTTCAGTCCTTCTGTTGCCAAGAGAAAGCAGCGCTGAAAGGCGCGAGTATGCAGGCTGATCGGTAGGGTAGGCCAGAAGGCTCGGCCCATCGATTAGATCCAGCCGCGCGGCCGGGATGATCTCAAACCCTTTGCCGCGTGCAGCCGAATGCGCGCGCACGATCCCTGCCAGTGTGTTCCGGTCTGTGATGGCGATCTTGTTATAGCCGTAGTGCATCGCCTGCTCGACGAGCTCTTCGGGGTGCGAAGCCCCACGAAGGAAGCTAAAATTGCTGGTTACCTGTAATTCGGTGTACTGCATGAGATGAGGGAGGTTTTATGCGAAAAAGCCGTGGATGAACCACTCGGCGCTGAGCTCTTCGTTGTAATGCCCAAGCCGGAAGATCCAGTAGCGGCCTCCCTGCTCGTCTTCGACAGCGTAGTAGTCGCGGTGCAGACCATCAGCAATCCACCATTCCTGCTCGATCCGGTTGGGTCCATCTGCTTTTTTGACGCGGTGGATATCGCCTTTATAGCGGAAGAGCATAGGCGGGTAATCTGGTACCGGCGCTGAGACGATGATCCGCTCGGGCTCTGCCAGCAGCTGCACCGGCCGGTGCTGGTCGGTCCGCCAGTCTATTTCCGGCTGATCGGTCAGCGAGGTGGCTTCGATAATCGCCCGCTCTGGCCAGTGGTGCTGGGCGGGAAGGTAGCGGTGGATGACGCCCGAGCCGGCGCGCGCTGAGAGCCGGTCGATCAGCTCTGCGATCTGGGTGATCTTATTGCCACTGCTTAAATCCCAAAGCGCTTCCTGTGCGTTAGCCAATGGCTCGACCACAGGGGCTTCCATCACAAACAGCTCAATGCCCAGGGCAGGCTCGATGCTGGCAATTTTCAGCTCGAAAAGTTTGAACATATGGGAAGCGCTACATGAGGGCCCGCTGGTGCCGATCTGTACCTGCTGGATCTCTCCATCGATCCGGTAACAGCGCAGTACCGCCTGTCTGGCACCCTTCCCATCTTTGGCCAGGCGCTCGCAAAGTTTTTCCAAAAGCTTCTGAATCGCTATCTCGATGCCGGCAGCCGTCTGGATCGGTTCCAGGCTGGAAAGCCGCTCCTGATAGGGCTCCGCTGGCTGGACGGGCTCGAAGGCCTCGTGCGTTGTGCCGAGCGCTTTGCCGGTCTGGTCGAGCGTGGCCTGGCCGAACCTGCGGCGAAGCACCGAGGGCGTTATATAGATAAAGCTTTTAATCTGGTAAAGCCCGAGCTTCTGCATTTTCTCAATCACGGGGGCTTCCAGCCGCAATGCATGCGGTGGCAGCTGCAATAAGGCATTCAGCTGCTGGCCTGGCTGAATGATCCGGTAGGCGCGCGAGTAGCGTGATGCCGCCCATGCCGTTCCGATCGTATCTGCCATTGCCGTTCGCACATCATAGCCCGAGGATCTGAGCCGGGTTGCGATGTCTTTCAGGTAAGCGGCTTCTGATCCCCACAGGTGCGCGCAGCCGGTAGCGTCCAGAATTAATCCGTCAGGAAGGTCAACGGCCACCAGTGGCGAGTAGCGGATCGCCCATTCTGCCAGGGCTCGCAGCAGCTTTTCAGGTAAGGCCTGATCATAGTCGAGTACCTGCAAATCCGGCTGCACGGCGCGGGCGTCAGCGAGCACCATACCCGCTTCAATGCCCACCTTCAAAGCATCCCGGCTGGATGCTTTCACCACCATCCGGTTACGTTCTTTGGCTGCAAGCACAAAGGGTTTGCCTTCCAGCTCGGGACGGGTAAGCAGCACGCGGTCAACCAAAAGGTGCCTAAGCCATATCGCCACATATCTTCTCATAGCTACACTGCTTTCTAACCAACCTTTGATACATACTGGTGAAAAGAAACAGAATCGCTGATCAGCTCGAAGCTACCATCACGTAATTCCAGTGGCCAGCTGCCTGGCTCCCCGTTACGGACTTTCTCGATCTCTACCTGCCAGCGCGGAAATCCAATACCGGGAAGCACATCATCCGCTACACCAGGTAACGGGCTGATCCGCCAGCGGCACACGGCGGCAACTGGATTGGCTAGGCGAGGGGACACCCGGTGCAAAAGGCCTGTCACATTGCTTTCTTCGATGGTGAGCTGTAATCTTGGAAAATTCGGTGAAATTGACCACCTCAATACGGTTTAAACTGACCACCTGTTCCGTTTTAAATTGACCACCCCATTTCGGAGCAAATTGACCACCCGTTTCGGACGAAACTGACCAGTGGATTCCGGAGCAAACTGACCACCCCGGTTAGCAGAAAAATGCTGTAGAATCACCCATACTTTTGGCGTATACCAATCGCGAAAGTATGGCCAATTCAACTATCAGCATGAACAAGATAAGACAGATCCTAAGAATGTACAGCCAGGGTCGCAGCAAGCTGTCTATTGCGGAGCAAACCGGCATTTCACGCAATACAGCCAAGAAGTACATGGCTACTTTTGAGGCGAGCGGGCTAACCTTTGAGCAGATCAACGGCCTGAACGACAAGGAACTGGACGAGTTTTTCGGGACAGTCAAACAGGTTCCGCCACACGACAGGTTGTTAAGCTTGCAGCGTTGTTTCCCTCGGATCGATAAAGAGCTTAAAAAGACCGGAGAGACGCGATATTCGCTCTGGGAAAGCTACAAAAAGGAGTTCCCTGACGGTTTTAGCTATACCCAGTTCTGCTTCCATCTGGCCCAATGGAAGGCCCGGGTAAACCCAGTCATGCACCAGGACCATAAAGTCGGGGATAAACTCTATATCGATTTTGCTGGTGTCAAGCAAAGCTTTGTCAATAAAGAGACAGGTGAATTGATTGATGTTGAAGTGTTTATCGCTATCCTGGGTGCCAGCCAGCTTACCTATGTGGAAGCGGTTATGAGCCAGCAAAAAGAAGACCTGATCGCTGCTTGCGAGAATGCATTTCATTACATCGGGGGCGTTATGGCGGCCGTTGTCCCGGATAATCTCAAGGCCGCCGTCACCAAAAGCAATCGCTACGAACCGACACTGAACGAGACCTTTGAGGACTTTGCCACCCATTATGGAACGACAATATTACCTACCAGGGCTTACCGGCCACGCGACAAAGCATTGGTCGAAGGGGCCGTCAAAATCGTTTACAGTCGGATCTATGTGCCTTTAAGAAAACAGGTTTTCAGCTCACTCTCTGAGCTAAACGCAGCCATATGGGCTGCCCTGGAGATCCATAATAACCAGCTTCTGCGCGGGCGTAATTATAGTCGCAGGCTTCAATTCGAAGAGATTGAGCGGGGCGCACTCTCGCCGCTGCCCCTGCTCCGCTACGAGTTCAAAAAGCAATCGCATGCGACCGTGATGAAAAACGGGCACGTCAACCTGAGCATCGACAAGCACTATTATAGCGTGCCATACCGGTTCATCGGCAAGAAGGTCAAATTGCTGTTCTCTGGCACCTTGGTCGAGATCTACTACCGTTATGAGCGGATAGCCCTGCATAAGCGTATCAAAAGCCCCTACAATTACTCCACCGATAAGGAGCACCTGGCCAGTACACACCGCTTTTTGACAGAATGGACCCCGGACAAGTTCGTTGAATGGGCATCCTCGATCCACGATGATGTAAGGCTTTATATCCTTAAAATACTGGACCGCAAGCAACATCCCGAGCAGGCCTACCGGTCTTGCATCGGCATTTTGTCCTTCGCAAAGAAGGCAGGAGAGCAACGGCTGATCAGCGCATGCCAGCGCGCTTTAAGCTATGGTATTTACAGCTATAAGATCATTCAAATGATCCTGGAAAAGAAGATGGACCAGTATGAGGACAGTTTGTTCGCTGATGAGCTTCCCATGCCTAAACACGACAATATCAGGGGCGAAGAATATTATCAATAACCTTTTAAACAATCCAGACAATGAACAATGACACCTTGGAGAAGCTGCGCAAGCTTAAATTTTATGGCATGTTCCATGCCTTTAAAACCAGCCTGGAAAGCGGGAAAGCCGATGATTATACGGCTGATGAGCTGCTGGGGCACCTGGTGGACGCTGAGTGGGATGACCGCAACAACCGCCGCGTAGAGCGGCAGATTTACCAGGCCCGCTTCCGTTATAAAGCCGTGGTTGAAAACATCCATTACCATGCCGACCGCAGCATCGACCGTAACCAGATCATGCGCCTGGCCGACTGCTCTTTTATCTCCCGTAACGAGAACCTGCTGATCACCGGAAGTACCGGGATCGGCAAAAGCTACGTGGCAACGGCCATTGGACATCAGGCTTGTATCCAGGGGTACCGCGTACTTTACGCAAGTACCCCTAAACTGTTCGCCCGCCTAAAAATGGCCAAGGCCGATGGCTCTTATATCAAGGAAATAGCCAAGATCGAACGGCAGCACCTGTTGGTGCTCGATGACTTCGGCATTCAGCCCTTCGATGCCCAGAGCAGGGCCGCCCTGATGGAGATCATTGAAGACCGGCACGGAAAAACATCCCTGGTCATTACATCGCAGTTGCCCGTCAGTAAATGGCACGAAGTGATCGGCGAAAAAACCATCGCTGATGCCATCCTGGACAGAATTGTCCACGACGCGCACCGGATAGAACTCAAAGGGGAATCGATGAGAAGAAAACGAAAAGAGGAGCCTGAAAACAGCTACCAATAAAACGAGCTTTATTTACTAATTTTGACACTGCTTCTGCAGCTTTTCTCTGCTACCGGCCGCCAGACAATTAGGTGGTCAATTTGCCACGGAATCAGGTGGTCAACTTCTGGCTCTTCTTCACTTTTGATGGTGGGGCTATCTGTTTTTAGCCAGTAACATTTTT
>NZ_CAMLSE010000042.1 GCF_946482605.1 uncultured Dyadobacter sp.
TGTAGGCGTGAATGGTTGTCATCAAGCCGTTAACGATACCAAATTTGTCTTCCAGCACCTGCGCCATTGGAGCAAGGCAGTTAGTAGTACAAGAAGCACCGCTGATGATGGTTTCAGAACCATCTAGAATGTCGTGGTTAACATTGAAGACGATCGTTTTCAGGTCGCCGGTGGCAGGAGCGGAGATTACAACTTTCTTAGCACCTGCTTTGATATGCGCACTTGCAGATTCTTGGCTGGTGAAGAAACCAGTACATTCCAGAACGACATCTACATCGTGAGATGCCCAGGGGATTTGTGATGGGTCACGCTGTGCGTAAATCACGATGTTTTCTCCATTGACAACAACCGAATTGTCTGTCGATTTTACCTCTGCGTCAAAACGTCCTTGGGCGGTATCGTATTTAAGGAGATGTGCTAATACTTTTGGACTAGTCAAATCATTGATGGCTACGATATCGATGCCTTCCATGTTATAGATTTGACGGTAAACGAGGCGGCCGATGCGGCCGAATCCGTTGATTGCAACTTTTACTTTTGACATATCGAGGTAGATTGGTTATTTCTGCCGCAATATTAATAAAATAAGTCTAGGGATGAAAAGTGTGATGGAAAATAATGGATATAGTTGAATAAGATGCGATTGGCTATTATAATTAGCAAATGAGCTATATTTAACTATTTTATTTAGCATCCTAAATTTAATAGCGTTTTGGTTTACTAATTAAATTAGCTCACCATCGTACATCTTCGTTTTGTAGTGTTTAATATTGACTTGTATTTCGCCTTCCTCTTATTATCTTTACTTATATAGTTGCTATCAACCTGCCATCTATCTAGATATGCATTTGACATTACATCTAATTCACTAAATCAAGTAAGTACCTATATAACAACTGTTTAAATAAAATTTATTAATCTAATACTTTAACATGGATTTGTCCCAACAAATTGAAAATTACTGGTCCAACCGCGACCTGCTCAAAGAAGAATCTGCAAAAGATTTCATTCGTAACATCATTGAAGAGGTCGATAAAGGAAGGCTCCGTGTAGCAGAACCGGATGCTAATGGTGGATGGATTGTCAATGAGGCGCTAAAAAAAGCTATTATTCTTTACTTCCCGATCCAACAAATGCACGTTAGCGAAGTTGGGATTTTTGAATACCACGACAAGATGAAACTAAAAACGGGGTACGACCAGCTAGGCGTAAGAGTGGTGCCTCCCGCAGTGGCCAGATACGGAGCCTACATTTCCAAAGGTGTTGTTCTGATGCCTTCTTATGTTAACATCGGCGCCTATATAGATGAAGGTACGATGGTCGACACCTGGGCAACTGTCGGAAGCTGTGCACAAATTGGCAAGAACGTCCACCTCAGCGGCGGAGTAGGAATAGGAGGGGTGCTGGAACCCGTTCAGGCGGCGCCCGTAATCATCGAAGATGGTGCATTTATTGGCTCACGCTGCATTGTCGTAGAAGGAGCGCGTATTGGAAAAAGGGCCGTTTTAGGCGCGGGTGTAACGATTACAGGCAGCTCAAAGATCATCGATGTAACAGGAAGCGAACCCGTAGAATACAAAGGCTACGTCCCTGAGGATTCTGTCGTAATACCAGGAACACTGCCGAAAGAGTTCGCTGCGGGCACCTATCACGTTCCCTGCGCTTTGATTATCGGAAAGAGAAAGGCTAGTACCGACCTGAAAACCTCTCTGAATGAAGCACTTCGTGAAAACCACGTTGCGGTGTAACAAACTGAGTAAATATAAAATACAAATGTAAATGCGACATGGCTTTCCGTGTCGCATTTATTATTTCCAGGCAGTCACACTTCGCAATACAAATGTAAATAGAATTGTAAATTCGAGACACATTATTTAATTTACATAATTACATCAATCAAAGTTTCGATAATTGGCCGATATTGATTTATATTTGTCCATTAATTAACATTATTAAATAATGGATTTAACTGAGAAGATTAAACAGATACTCGCCGATAAGAATACCACTCCCTCGCTTTTTGCAGATGAAATTGGCATCCAGCGTTCCAGCATGTCACATATCCTGGCCGGACGTAACAAGCCAAGTCTCGACATGGTCCAAAAAATTGTAAAGCGGTACCCTGAGCTCGGTGTGAAATGGATTCTGGACGATGAACCACTGCCGGATATGCCGGATAACAGCCTTTTAGAATCGCGCAAAAAAAGCCCGACCGTGCCTGCGCCCGTACAAACGAATCCTCAGAAAGAGAAAAAGGAAGTTTTGCCTGAAAAAAAGATCGAAAAAGTGCTTATTTTTTATTCAGATGGCACTTTTCAGGAATTCAAGCACTCGTAAAAACTGCAACGCGAAAATTGAAAATGGTAGAGAAAAGAGGGAGGCTTACTTTAAAAGGAGAATTGTACCCATAATCTCCCGGCTTTCCGTCTTGATCACGTACGGGTAGTCTCCCGCAGGGACAGGAGAATTTTTGTAGGTGCCGTTCCAGGGTTGTGCGTAGCCATCGGAATAGAACACCATGGTTCCCCAGCGATTGTAAATCCGCATCTGCAAAATTTGATTGTCGGCATTGAAGATTTGAAATGTATCGTTATGCCCGTCGTTGTTTGGAGAGAAGGTTGTGGGTATGTACATTTTCTTAATAAGGTAAACCAGGACACTATCCGTGTCCGAGCATCCTTGCTCAGATGTAACGACAAGCGTGAATAACTGCTCCTGCTGAACCGGCGCCACACTGGCATTCTGCTCGTCCGCGGCAGAGATCAAGCTGGCAGCGGGTGTCCAGGCGAAAGTTTTACCAGGCCCGTCCGGCGTTACAACCGGAATGATCGTGGCTCTTCCGCCTTCCACAACACCCTTTTTCTCGGGCAGTGTCACAGAAAGCTCTTCCCGGGTTATTTCAATAGTGTCCCGTCCGGAACAACCTGCAATGGCGTTCGAAATTTCCAGCTCATATACCCCCGGCTCCCTGACCACGAGCTGCGGCGTTTTCTCTTCCAGCGGAACAGCCCCTTTTCTCCACACGGCTTGTTCGCTCGCCGCTACCGTTCCCCCGTTCGCCAAAAGTACGATAGAGTCCGTTTTGCAAAGTACCTGTTTCAATGCTGAAATTTCAGCGGGAATGGGCGGGGCAAAAGATGCTTTTACAACCAGGGAATTGGTATCGCGCGAACACTTATTGATATAACTTTTGACAACAGAATAGCTCCCTGAATCCTTTACCATGATACTTGCCGTGGTCGCCCCGGGGATATTAAGCCCATTCAGCTGCCATTGATATGCCCAGTCTGGTGAGCTCTGGGTCTTCAACTCCACCGGTGCTTCCTTACAGAAGACAAGCTCCGTCACAGGCTGCTCGTTCTGCATGATAACGGGAGGTTCTGGCTGATCGTCGGTACAGTCAATGACCAGCAACTGAAAATCCCGCCTCACCAATCCAATGCGCCGTCCGTTTCTAAACTCCTCGCATTGTACCGTAAAAACATATAATCCAAGCGTACCGGCATTCACCGTCAGCTGGCCGGTGGAGCTGATCTTCAAGGGACTTGACCCGGGTATGATATTGGAAAGGCCGATCCCTCTTGACCAACTGACGAGCGGAAACGTAGTTCCCGGGTATTTATCGCCGTTAGGATTTCTCGGATCTGTATGACCGCGCATCGGTGTGACTAGCGAGTAGCGCAATTCGTCGCCGTCGGCATCGGTAGCACTCATGTTCATGGAGAACAGACGGTTTGCACAAATATACTGACCGTTAGGAGCTACAAATTCGGGAGATGAATTACGGGCCGACAGCGGTGGAAATTCCAGGTAAAAGACCATACCGTTATCGCCCGGATCCTCGATGTTGTTGATATCGTCATTCCGGCAGCAACGTTCCCACGCGATATAGTAACCTTCCGGGTCATTGTACTTGTCCGGATCAAGCTGGATGGTGCCCCGGTAATATCCAATGGATGTATTGAGAGACCGGCTGACCGCACACGCTTTGTTCTGGTAGATAATCGTCTCGGTATTAATGTAGCTAAGCTTGAAAGTGGTCTTGAAGCTCTTATCACTTTTCTGATAGATGTGCAAATCCACATCAGGGTCACGGTTGCCAGGCTTCGTTGCGGTGGGAATGGTGATATTGTTCTGATCCCAGAATTGGATCAGGGTTATTTCAAAGCTTCCCGGCGAACCGGTTGCTTTCATCTGCAACTCGCCGCCGACAATATGATTGGCGTAGGTTAACGGTGTAAACCAGGCTATCAAAGAAAGAATAAGCAATTGTAACCGTAGATCTTTCAACATAGCGATTGATTTGGTCATTGCAGAAGCTCTAAAAGTAGTCAATTGTCAGTATATCACCAGATTGGCGGGGCAATAATTTTCCAACGCATCGACACATGTAAATAAATTGTGTCCAATCTACAATTTGGACAAATAACCGGACAGAGCAGGATAGTATGAAATTCAAATACAGATACTATTGCTAAATAATAAAATTCAAATCATTAATTGTACATATCAAACATACTAATCGGTATGTACCTGACAATCAGTCATTTTAAAGATTGTCTATGTGTTTGAATTTCATTAGCCTGTCAGGGGCCAGCCAAGGCCTGATGTTTCACTTAAATACCACTCTATGAAGAAAAGAAAGACATGAATTACCCATTATTAAGCAACCATTTTATCAACTATTCCCATCCTAAGCGCATGAATCAACCTCGACAATCAAAATCCGGCGATGGCTTGCGATTTCTTCGTAAGCTGTTGTTTGGCCAAGTTCTAATGGGTGTTGCATTTGCCGGCTTCCACGAAGCACAGGCAGGTAGTGCCTATGCAAAAGACCCCGTAACAATTACAGCGGAGCGGTCTATCAAAGGTAAGATCACAGATGAAAAGGGCCTCGGTTTGCCAGGCGTAAGTGTGATCGTAAAGGGTTCCAGCACCGGCACAGTAAGTGACGCGGAAGGGCAGTACACCATCAATGTACCTGAATCGGGCGGTCCCGTTTTAGTTTTCTCTTTTGTCGGGTACGTACCAAAAGAGATTACAGTAGGAAATCAGACTTCTCTGGACGTCCAGCTGGCTGTGGATACCAAAGCACTGGAGGAAGTAATCGTAGTCGGATATGGCACCCAGCGCCGGCGCGATATCACCTCGGCGATTTCAACCATCGACATGAAGGACATCGGTGAGGTACCCAAATCCAATGTAACCCGGATGATCCAGGGGCAGGCCCCGGGAGTGATCATCAAGCAAAAAAGCGGTACGCCCGGCCAGCAGTTCGATATTAAAGTCAGGGGGATCAGCTCGCTCGGTGCCGGCAGTGACCCGTTGTACGTTATTGACGGTTTTCCGGTCGGTACCTCTGCCGGACAGAACCTGAATCCCAACGATATCGAGACGATCTCTGTTTTGAAGGATGCGGCTTCCACAGCGATCTATGGTGCCCGCGGCTCTAACGGGGTAGTCCTGATCACGACGAAATCGGCTAAGGAAGGAAAAACGAGTCTCAATGTCTCCATCGATTACGGTATTCAGAACGTTCCCGATGCGCGCAAGACCAAAGTGCTGAACGGCAGGGACTTTGCTCAATTCAAAAAAGAGGTTTTCATCGGACGTTTTGTACTGGCCAATAAACGGCAGCCCTCCACCGAAGAGATCCCCATTGACTTCCGTAACCCCGAAGATACTAAGTACTCCACCAATTGGTTCGATCTGATCCTGCACAACAATGCGCCGTATAAGGACGTCAACCTGACCCTGTCGTCCGGAAAAGGCCCGATCAAGTCGGTCGTTTCGCTCGGCTACTACAAAGAGGACGGCGCATTGAAATACACCGATTACGACCGCGCGTCCCTGCGAACCAACCTGGCTGGTGATATCAACAAGTTCATTACCATGGGTGCGAACATCGCCGGAAGTTATTCCAGATCGAGCCTTGCCTCCACCGATGGCCGGAATGCACAGGTGGGATTGACGCTCATCGCGGACCCGCGCTATCCGGCGTACGACGCCAAGGGCGAACTCATTCCATATTACAATGGAGTAGGAGATGTCTTTGGTTTTCCCAACCCTTTGTACATGCTGAAAAACCTCAAAAGGAACCGGAACATCGCCGACATTACAGCCAATGGTTACATTGAACTCAACCTCGCGCCCGGTTTGAAGTTCAGGTCTTCGTTAAATGCAAAGATCAATTACAATACCTATAAGGAGTACGTACCTTCGACAATCGGCTTGCCCGTCGCGACCGGCACCAACGGCGCGCCGCCACGGATCGCTACCGAGCGCGACGACTCGGAGGAACTTAGGAACTACGCGGCCGACCAGTTACTTACTTACAACAGGCAATTCGGCGAAAATCATCATTTCGACGCAATGCTGGGATACACCGCACAGCAGGAAACGGTGAAAGGCTTGTATGGTTCCGGAAACACCTTCCCGGATGACCTGACGCCCTATCTCGGAAACGCGACCATCCGCTCGTCGAACTCGATCGAACGCAGATGGACGATGATTGCGTACATGGCGAGGCTCAACTATTCATTTAAAGACAAGTACCTGCTTTCCGCATCATTCCGCCGCGAAGGCAGCTCTCGTTTTAGCGAGGGGAACAAGTATGGTAACTTTCCGGCCGCATCCGTTGGCTGGCGGATCTCCGAAGAGTCGTTTATGCCAAAAGCTGCCTGGCTGACGGATCTGAAATTCCGCGGAAGCTGGGGTATGACGGGCAACAACACTTATAATGTGACTGGTGCCAACAACTTCGGAACAGGGCAGAATGCGGGTGACGACGGCAACTACGCAAGTCTTGCATTCCTTGGATTGAACAACTATGTATTCAACAATGCATTGGCTTCGGGTAAAACAGTGACCCGCTTTGCCAACTCACAGCTGACCTGGGAGAAGTCCAACCAGCTCGACATTGGTTTTGACCTGGCTACCTTCGACAACCGATTGGTATTTACGGTAGAATACTACAAAAAAATCACCGATGATATGTTGCTCGGATACAGCATTCCCGCCGTGTCGGGCTTCACATCCACGTTGAAAAACCTGGGGAAAGTACAGAACAAAGGGATTGAAATCGCAGGTTCATACCGTATAAAGATCGGCGCGGTGAACTTCCGTACCAATGCTAACATTACGTTTAACCGCAACAAGATCCTTGAAATTAAAGGACAGAACGATTTTATCCTGAACGGAAGCCAGTACGGCGGCTACAATATCCACCAGGTCGGACGCCCGATCGGTATGCTTTTCGGCTACCGGAAGCTCGGCATTTTCAACACCCAGGCCGAGATCGACGCGTCACCATTGCAGGAAGGCGCTGTGCCGGGTGCGATGAAATTCGCGGATTTGCATGGTGCAGCTGATGGCGGACCCGACGGCATCGTTTCTTATGACACCAAGGACATGACAGAGATCGGCAACCCGAACCCCAAATTCAACTGGGGATGGACGGTAGCGGCCGATTACAAACGCTTCGATATCAGCGTCCTGCTGATGGGCGCCTACAAATTCGACGTGTATCGTAACATCGAAGCTTCCACGATGAATATGGACGGTGTTTTCAATGTCCTGGAAAAAGCAAAAGACCGCTGGCGTTCAGCCGCAGACCCGGGCCCGAATCCCAACGCCAAGAATTCGCAGGGCGGTACCGATTACTTCAAATGGTCACGCGAGAGCAGTGAGCGCTACGTCTACGACGGAACGCACACCTGGATCAAAAACGTGACGATCGGCTACACGCTTCCCAAAGTTGATGGTATTCTTTCAGACGCGCGTATTTTCATCAATGCGGCTAACCTGCTGCTCATTACAAAGTATCCCGGAAACAACCCGGATGCTGGTGTAAGAGCTGGAATCGAACTGAACAATGACGACGAGTCATACCCGGTTCCAAGAACGTTCTCTGCGGGTATTAAAGTTAACTTCTAACATTGATAGCAATGAAAAAAATAACCGTCATAGGCATTGCATTGAGTCTCATGCTATCTTCCTGTGGAGAAGGCTTCCTGAATGAGACCGACCCAACAAAGGTTGGGGTGGATGTATTTTATAAAAATGAGGCCCAGGTCAAACAGGCGCTGAGCGGCGTTTACAGCCAGGTGCAGGCGATGAATAATACGGCTTACCTTTTCGGGGAATTCCAGACCGATAACACCACCATCGACCTCAACCCTTCCGACCGCGGGGGGGCAGGCGGCTGGGAAGCATTCGAGTTTGGTACCGTCAACTCCGGCAACGGAGAGATCGCCAACCTCTGGAACGGCTACTACGCCGCATTGTACAACTGCAACCTGACTCTCGAAAAAATGCAGGCTGCCACGATCGACGACGCCCCGAGGAAGGAAATAGAAGGTCAGCTGAAATTTCTCAGGGCCTATATGTACTTCAATCTCACGCAATATTTTGGTGACGTTATCATCGTCACTTCGACACTCGTGACGCCTGATCCTGCATTTGATCTCGTACGCGCGCCCCAGGCGGAAGTTTGGGCCCAAATCGAGAAAGATCTGAAAGATGCCATCGCTGCACTTCCGGCAAAATACGCCAATGCGGCTGACAAAGGCAGGGCCACCAAGGGCGCCGCGCTCAGCCTCCTGGGTAAATCTTATCTTATAAATAAGAAATACGCGGAAGCCGTCACTACCCTTAAGGAGGTGACAACGCTGGGTTATGCGTTAAATGCCAGCTATGCCGACAATTTCGATCCCTCTCCGGCTAAAAAGAACGGGGTAGAATCGATATTCGAAATCCAGTACCAGGGCGACAACGACCTGGGCGAATGGAGTAATTTCCAGTACGTGTTTGCGCCAAGGGTTTCCAAAGGTGCTGTGACTGGCTACTCCAATGGGGCTAACGGCGGTAGAAATGTGCCTACCAACGACATCATGGCTGCTTACGAGAAGGGCGATATGCGGAAGGACCTGTCGCTCAAACCCGATTTTACATTGGATGGCAAGGTATATCCGGTTCCTTTTGTATCAAAGTACAACTACCCGCATACGATCGTGAACCGGACGAATACAAACTGGCCGGTGCTACGATACGCCGATGTGCTGTTGATGCTTGCCGAAGCTATGAACGAACAGTCGGGACCTACGGCCGAAGCCCTGGGTTATTTGAATCAGATTCGTAAACGGGCTGGTCTGGTGGACCTCGCCATTGCAGACAAAGTGGCTTTCCGAACTGCCGTATTGAAGGAAAGAAGATTGGAACTGGCATTCGAAAATCACCGGTGGTTTGATTTGAAACGGACCAAAACCCCCGCGGAATGGGCGGCATTTATGAACGCTCATGGTACTATGGAACGCGCCAAGCCGACGGTAGACCGTGGTAATGTACCTTTCAACTCGACCGACTACGTCTACACCGAGAACGAGTACTTTCTGCCATTGCCCGCGCCGCAAATTCTGATCAACCCCAAACTAGTTCAGAATCCGGGATATTGATCTGATATTGTTCAAAACAATCAGGAGAGGCATCATAAACATGCCTCTCCTGTTAAATTTTATAACTAATCCATGACAAACACCGTTATAAAGCTGATAAACAAGCCAATATCGAAACATATGATATATAACAGTTTCAAGAATTTAATGAATATTTATGATCCACAACAAGACAGAACAGGATACTGATATCCGGTTTGCGTTTTAGTATTGTACCCTATTACGGGAATATCACAAGCCGGTATCCCCAGAACCACTAACCCCTTACATTGTGTTACTCCAAGCAACCGAAACTTTCTGGCTTTGGCAATTTTTAGGACGATTGCACCCCTTATTGGTCCATTTTCCCATTGGACTACTCTGCGTAGCATTGTTATTTGAACTCATCGACTGGAAACGCAAGTCATCCGCACTACGGGAAGCCACGAAGCTGCTGACCTGGGTGGGCGCCGGCAGCGCGATAGTCGCTGTCGCATTTGGTTTTCTGCTCGCGAGCTCCGAAGATGCGGGCGGGACCAATCTCGAAATTCACCGGTGGGCGGGGATCGCCACGACAGCCCTCTCGCTTTGTGCAGCGTGGAGTTTACGTTCGGGCAATACCAGTCTTTTCAGGACATTGCTGCTGATCACCGTGCTCGGCGTTTCCTTCGCCGGTCATTACGGGGCAATGCTCACCCACGGCGACGACTACCTGTCGAGTGTGCTGCCGGGCGGACAAACGCAGCAACCGGAAGGCGAAACTGAGGCCGACTTTGTCCTGACCAACAATGGCGCACTGACACCTGAGCAAATTCAGAACCTCAATGTGGAAGTCAGGACTATCCTGGCCCATAACTGTTACAGCTGCCACAGCGAAACTAAAACCAAAGGCGACCTGCGCCTGGATAGCAAGGACGCCATCATGAAGGGTGGTGAAGACGGCGTCGTAGTCGTGCCGAACCACCCCGACAAAAGCGAAATCATCCGTCGGATTTCGCTGCCGAAAGGCCACAAAGAGGCCATGCCGACCAAAGGTAAACGACTAACCGAAAAGGAAATCAAGATCCTTCAGTTCTGGATCGAGAAAGGCGCGCCGTGGCCGGATGGAAAAGAAAAGAGCATTTACCGCGTGGCCGAGCTCGCTCCGAGAACACCTGCCGTGCCCGCTGCAACGGGTGACCTCAATAAGCCGGTCGACCTTTTTGTGAATGCATATTTTCAAAAAAACAAAATCGCGTGGAAGCCGGTGGTCGATGACCGCATTTACATCCGGAGAATTTACCTCGACATTGTAGGGCTTCTGCCTCCACCTGAAAGGGTCGAAGCGTTCGTGGCCGACAATCGTCCCGACAAACGCGACTTGCTGGCCAGGGAGCTGCTCGCCCAGAATGATAATTATGCTCAGCATTGGATGACATTCTGGAACGACGCGCTTCGGAATGATTACGACGGCACAGGTTACATTACCGGCGGCCGCTTTGGTATCTCCAAATGGCTGTATGCAAGTCTGAACGAGAATAAACCTTACAACTGGTTTGTCAAGGAACTGATTAGCCCAACCAAGGAATCCGAAGGTTTTGTAAAAGGAATTAAATGGAGGGGGACGATCAATTCAAGTCAGCGTACTGAAATGCAGGCGGCGCAGAATGTCGCGCAGGTTTTTCTCGGCCTGAACCTGAAATGCGCTTCCTGCCATGACAGCTTTATCAGCGACTGGAAACTTGCCGACTCCTATGCTTTCGCAAACATCTTTGCGGATACGTTACTTGAAATCAACCGGTGCGACAAACCCACGGGCAAAATCGCAGGCACGCGCATGTTATACCCCGAACTCGGAGAAATAGAAGTCAATGCAAGCACTGAGAAGCGTCTTCGCCAATTGGCGGATCTCCTTGTTCAGCCGAAGGATGGCAGACTCTACCGTACGTTGGTGAACCGGATGTGGGCGCAGCTCATGGGCCGCGGTATCGTTGAACCTGTGGACGCAATGGATAACATGCCGTGGAGCCAGGACCTGCTCGATTGGCTGGCTTCCGATTTCGTTTCCAATGGGTACGACATCAAAAAACTCATTTTCACGATCGTCACGTCTAAGACCTATCAGCTGCCATCGTCGTCGGCAAAAGAAGCGGGCGACATCATGGCCAATGATTATAAGTTTACAGGAATGGTTCGCAGAAGGCTCACTGCCGAGCAGTTTACCGATGCGATCAGTTCCGCATTCAACCCGATGTATGCCGACTCGGCGATCGTGTTCAAAAAGCTGCCCGACGATATCAAATCACGTTTGCCATTTCCGCGCGCTGCTTTTGTCAAAAACGACCCGTACCTGACTTCTCTCGGCCGGCCTAACCGCGAAACGGTGAGCACCAGCCGAACCTCCCAGGCCAACTTACTTCAGGCGTTGGAGCTCACCAATGGAGCCAAGTTTACGGAAACACTGAAAGCAGGTGCAAAGGTTTGGAAAACGAAATATCCAACCTCCGATTCTCTCGTCACCGAACTGTACCGTAAGGCGCTCGGCAGGGCACCGGCACTCAAAGAACTTGCTGCGGCCAGGAAAATACTCGGCCCATCGCCAACCGAAGAAGGTATCCAGGACCTGGTGTGGGCTATTACGCTCGGTCCGGAATTTCAGCTTATATATTAAATGGCCTAACTGGTCACTAATTATAAAATGATTTAAACTTTAAGTACATAGCATATTTAAATAAAATACTTCCCTTTTAAATTGTAAATGTATTTATTATAAATATTAAAAGTATTTAAAGAACTAAAAGTAAAAAGTTTAACTAACAGATATTCAGAACATTAAATAATATTCAAATGAGCATTCAATGGAATAGGAGGGAGTTTTTGCAACGTGCCAGTGCAGCTACGCTTGCAGCGCTGGCCGCCGGGGCTCCTGTATCAAACCTGCTTTCCTCTTGCCGGGGTAAGGCAGGATCCGACTCTTCCGCAGACACGGTGATACTTTTATGGATGGCGGGAGGCATGGCGCATACCGAAACTTTCGATCCGAAATTGTACACGCCGTTCGAAAAAGACATGGAAGGCAACCGCGTTCTGAGTACGTTCAAATCAATGCCGACCAAGCTTGACGGCATCCATTTTTCGGAAGGTCTTCAGTCGATCGGACAGGTAATGGACAAGGGCACATTAATCCGTTCGTACGTCGCCGCCGACATGGGGCACATCCTGCATTCACGTCATCAGTACCATTGGCATACCTGCTACGAACCACCGCAAACCGTCGCTGCGCCACACATGGGTTCCTGGATCGCGAAGGAACTCGGACCGAAAAATCCCGTCATTCCAGCCTTCATTGACATCGGCCAGCGGTTCACGGTAGGAGAGGCCGAAGAGCTGAAAGCCTTCCATACGGCAGGTTTCCTCGGCAATGAGTTCGGTCCGTTTTTCATCCCCGATCCAAGCCAGGGGCTGGACAGTGTGCGTCCTCCGGTGGGGATGGATGCCAAACGTTTCGAGCGAAGAAATCAGCTCTACAATGAGCTGATCAACAACAGTCCGGTCGGTGAGTTTGGAAGTGACTATCAGCGGGAATCTCTGAAACGCTCCATGGAGCAAGCCTACGCATTGCTGAACTCTCCGGAGTCGAAGGCTTTTGACCTCAGTACGGAACCGAAGAAGAGTTATGATATTTACAATACCGGGCGGTTTGGGCTGGGTTGCTTGCTGGCTCGCCGGCTTACCGAACAAGGTGCCCGGTTTATCAGCGTGACCACGGAATACGAGCCTTTCAAAGGATGGGATACCCACGAGAATGGCCACACCCGCCTGCAAGAAATGAAAAAGCAGATCGATGGCCCCATTGCGCAGCTCGTCAAAGATCTCGATGAAAAAGGGCTTCTGGATCGCACCATGATCGTCCTGGCCAGTGAATTCAGCCGTGACATGATGGTAGAAGGTCGTCCTGACGCAAAAGTGAAAGAGCAGGTGGCGCAGCCCGACATTCTCTCAGATTTGAAATTCTACGGAATGCACCGCCATTTTACCGACGGCTGTTCGATGCTGATGTTTGGTGGGGGAATCAAAAAGGGGTTCGTTTACGGAAAAACTGCCGACGAGCGCCCTTGCAAGACCATCGAAAATCCGGTGAAGATCGACGGCATCCATCAGACGATCTACCATGCATTGGGCATTCCGCCGGATACGCAATATGAAATCGAGAAAAGGCCCTTCTATACGACGCCGGATGGGAAAGGGGTGGCGGTGAAGGATTTGCTGGTGTAAAAAAGAAGCGGGCCTGACCGGCCCGCTTCTGGTATGTACCAAACGATTTGAAATTACTTATTCCAAAACGATTCGGGTGCGTTCCTTTTTATCCGCCCCATTGGTCGAATGACTGCCTTCACCGACACGGTACCGGCTGAATTGTATTGAATGGTAACGCTGCTCGTTGTCGATGAAGTCGTAGTATGAGACGTGCCAGAGTTGACAGTAACTCCTCCGGCTGTTTGCCACACGATGTTTACAGGTTTCGTGCCCTGGTGGATATATGGGACCGAGACTGAAAACGTAGCAGATGAACCCGGAGTACATAAAAATGATGTCGCGGTAAACGTCGGTGCCGGTGGCCTTTGATAAATATACACCCGGATACGGGCACCGTCGTTTTTCCAGCCCACATCGACATAGCCGCTCTGCTTGTTGGGATCCAGCGTAATCAGTTTTTGAATCGTTGAAGCAGTAGAAGCGAGGCTGAAATTAGGAGTTGATTCCATGGCAATCTCCTTCACATAGGTACCGTTCGTCACGACATCAATGTAAGCACTCACCAGTGTTTTGCTGCATTCGATGTAAGCCACCTGCTGATCTGTGTACCAGACATTGTCAATATTAACCCGCCAGGGACCCGCGATCGCACTTCCGCATTGGAAGCCCATGAGAACAGTGATAACCAATAAAATTTTCCGCGTGATGAAATGTAGTTTTAGTTGTATAAATAATTGACACTTAACTACAATAATAACAATCATCCAATTAAATCACTTGAAGTTGCAATAAATTAATACTACAAAAATACTTCAAATTTATTCTATTGAACTTCCGATTGTCCTGTAAAATCGCGGGCTGAATAGAATCTTTCTGCCTTCACATATAGGATATATCCAAAAAAGTCAGGCTAAATAAATATTAATCAAAACCAGACAGAGCAGGACAGTCTCGTCTCGCATTCCTTCTAGTATTGCATAAATGTTACTTTAAGAATGAATAATTGTCTTTTATACGTCAGTAAGACATTTAATTCTTAAAGTATTCCAAATCTTCGTCAACGTTAAAATCTACCAGTTTTCCAGACATGCCAATGGTCGGAGAACCGCACTCTTTTTCGCCATCAGAGAAAAGCAATATTTTCTGAAACCAATAATAAGTACTGCTGATTTTTTCCAATCCCGACAAATTGTTCACTTAAACCGATGACTATGAGATTAGAAAGCTTAACCGATTAACCCAATCCTCCTGAGCCATTTACAAAATGCTCAGGCCTCTGCTAATTACTAAATCTAAAAATTAATCCTATGAATCAATTTCGACAATCCCTTTACCGTGTCCGGTTGAACTCCATGCTCAAGCACTCGGTCGGACAGGTTCTGATCGGAGCAGCATGCGGCTTCAGCGCGATGGCCGGTAATCCCCTTGCCTTTAACCCCATGGCACCTGGTAACTATATTACAGTGGACCGCACGATCAAGGGCAAAGTCACCGACGATACAGGCCAAAATTTACCAGGTGTAAGTGTCGTTGTCAAAGGCTCCACCGTAGGTACGGTATCCGATGCCGACGGTAGCTATGCCGTCAACGTGCCCGACAATGGCGCCACACTGATCTTCTCGTCCGTCGGTTTCCTCAGCCAGGAAGTTGCGGTGGGTTCCAACTCGGTCATCAATATCAAACTCGCCACGGATGCGAAGGCATTGACCGAAGTCGTGGTGGTCGGTTATGGTAGCCAGTTGAAAAAAGAAATTACGGGTGCAGTGCAGACCGTTAAAAGTGAAGAACTGAAAGATATTCCTGTATCACAGGTCACACAAAAGCTGCAAGGACGTCTGGCAGGTGTACAGATCAACCAAACCACTGGTAAACCAGGGCAGGGGATGGCAGTCCGTATCCGTGGCCAGGTATCGGTAACAGCCGGTAGCGACCCGTTATATGTCATCGACGGATTCCCGATCACCGGTACAATCGGCCAGATGAACCCGGATGAGATAGAAGATATCACTATCCTGAAAGATGCTGCTTCCACCTCGCTTTATGGTTCGCGTGCTGCCAACGGCGTCGTGCTGATCACCACCAAGCGCGGAAAACCCGGACAAACCAGCGTGAGTTTCAATGCATTTGCGGGGATTCAAAAGGTGCCTAAAAAAGGTCGCATCGAAATGCTGACCGCCGAAGAATTCGCACAGTTCAAGAAAGAATCGTTTGAAGACGAAAACAGGGCAGTACCTGAGGACTTCAAGGATCCTTCGAAATACCGGGGCAAAAACAATGACTGGTACGATGCATTGCTGCGCACAGCGCCCATTCAGAGCTACAACCTCACGGTTAGCTCTAACAAGGAAAACATGAAGACTTCACTTGTTGCGGGTGTTTTCAACCAGAAAGGTGTTGTTTTGAACAACAACTATAAGCGGTACTCACTGCGCATGAACACCGAGTTCGATATATCGAAAAAGGTGAAAATGGGTTTCAACGTAGCCCCTCAGTTTGTGTATGACAACACGCCGAGAACGGACGGCGACCGCGGAACAGGCGTGCTCTTCAATGCATTGCACACGTGGCCGGTAATGCCTATCCGTGATGATAAAGGAGAACTTACCAAATTCAACCGGTTCCCCGAGGCTACCGGTAACATCTTCGCTTATCCCAACTGGGTGCGTGCGGCAAACGAGCTGACCAATGAAACGAAGATCAACAAATTGCTGGGTAATACATACCTTCAATACACTCCGTTCAAAGGACTGACGCTGAAATCGACGCTGAACATCGAAATGGAGAGCAACAAGTTCTTCTTCTTCAACCCGTCTACGGCAACCAGCAACATCAACGTAGCTGTTCCAACGACGGCAGTTTCGATTCGCCAGAACTACCAGAACTTCTCGTGGCTGAACGAAAACCTTGCAACGTACAACCACAGCTTCAACGGCAACCACAATTTCGAATTGCTGGGTGGGGTTTCGCTGCAAAGATTCCGCCAGGAGATTGACCGCATCACGGCGAATACCTACACGGATGATCGCCTGCCGACAATCCAGGGAGCAATCAACATTGACCGTGGCGGAAGTTTCAACGTCAATGGCATCTCAGGATCCAACACATTTAATGATGCTAATGAGTGGGCATTGATGTCTTACATTTCCCGCCTGACCTACAATTACAAAGGCAAATACCTCTTTACCGCTGCACTCCGGGCGGACGGTTCGAGCCGTTTCGGTGCTGACAACCGTTGGGGAACTTTCCCATCGGCATCGGTGGGTTGGGTTGTTTCGGATGAAAACTTCATGCAGTCGATTCCCAAGGTTTCCTTTGCGAAGTTCCGCGCAAGCTATGGTGTGATCGGTAATAACAACATCGGTAACTACACCCAGTATGGTCTGGTCAGGAATACAATTAACGTTGTCAACGGGTCGAACGTGAATACTGGTGCCGCTGTGACATCACTTGCTAACCGTAACCTGGGCTGGGAAACAACCAAGCAGTTTGACGCAGGTCTCGACCTCGGCCTTCTCAATGACCGTATCCAGCTGATCTACGACTTCTACACCAAACGGACAACGAACCTGCTCTACGCGGTTCAGGTTCCGCAGGAATCTGGTTTCACCAACTACAATGACAATATCGGTGAGATCAAATTCTGGGGGCATGAGATTGGTGTCACGACCCGAAACCTCGTGGGTAAACTGAAATGGACGACCAATGCCAACATTTCATTTAACCGCAACAAAGTAGTAGAACTTGCTCCGGGCATCGACCGGGTATATGGTACATTCCATATCAGCCAGGTGGGTCAGCCATTTGGTCAGTTCTACGGCCTTGTGAAAGAAGGTTTCTATATGAGCAAGGAGGAATTGGCTAAGTCGCCTATCATCCCCGGCCGTTCCGCGATTGGTACCATCAAGTACAAAGACATCAATAATGACGGTATCATCACGAATGGCGGCGACGCTGACGACCGTACCATCATTGGCAGCCCGTTCCCGAAATTCACTTATGGTATCACCAACAACCTGAGCTACGGAAACTGGGACTTCTCCATTGTGGGTTCCGGATCGCAAGGCAACGAACTGTGGGTACGCCACTTGTACAGTACAGCTAACCTCGACGGTGTGTTCAATATGGTGGCAGGTGCCAAAGACCGCTTCCGTGTGAAAAACGGCCCAAATCCGATTACCGGGACCCCCGAAGCTCAAACAGTGATCACACCAGGCAAGGGAATGTACGGCGCTACCAACAACGGAGGTACCTATACGGGTGTAGAACGTGACTGGAACAGCTCACACTTTGTTGCAGATGCCTCTTACTTCACGATCAGGAATATCACCTTGGGTTATAACCTGCCCGCAGTGAATAAGTTCTTCAAGTCGGCACGCCTTTATGCAAGCGTTCAGCAAGTATATGTGTTCACCAAGTATTGGGGAGGTCCTAACCCTGAGACCAGTGCGGCAGGAGACGGACAGGGCGATGGTGGTAACCTGAGCCAGGGTGTGGATCTTTCAAACTACCCTGTGCCACGTACCTGGACGATCGGTGTAAACCTGAACTTCTAAGTCCGACTTTTTACAACATCTCATCTTAATTCCGACAGAAATGAAAAGAAAACATATAACGGTCTGGATACTGGCGGCGGCTCTGATGTCGGGTTGCGGGGATAACTTCCTCACTGTTAACCCGGAAACCGCACTGACGTCCGACAACTTTTTTTCCTCCGAGAGTGACTTCAAACAGGCTGTCAACGCGGCTTATGAACCGTTCCGGCAAATGTACAATGAGCGCGCATGGGTTTTGGAGGAAATGCATTCCGACAACACCTACTATGCCCGTAATACGCTCTATGGTGCAGTGGACCCGACTGAAAACGTAGCTGATTTCGCAGTTCCGACAGCGAACGGGGTGACGGCGAATGACAACGTGCTCGTACAATACCGTTTGAACTTCCGGGTGATTTCCAGAGCAAACCAGATCCTGGCATTGATCGACGGGGTAGACTTCGACGCGGTGTCCAAGGCGAACCTGAAAGGTCAGGCGTTGTTTCTCCGCGCATTCTGCTACTTCGACCTGGTCCGGCTTTTCGGTAAAGTACCTTTGCACCTTGTTCCGGTGACAGGTCGCGACGATGCCCCAATGCCTTTGTCGACTACCGAAGAAATTTATGCTCAGATCGAGAAAGACGCTAAGGAGGCCAGCGCCGGCCTTTTCGATAAGGCGAAGCAGGAAGCCGGCCGTGTCACTTCCGGCACCGCTAAAATGTTGCTGGCTAACCTTTACATTACCCAGAAAAAATGGCCGCAGGCGGAACCCTTGCTGAAAGAAATCGTGGCGAGCGGCCAGTATGCGCTAATGCCCGACTACAACGATGCGTTTTCGACTACAAGTGGAAACAAGAACAACAAGGAATCACTTTTCGAGATCCAGTACATGGAGGGCTCGTCGGGATACAATGGTAACCAGATCTATCGCTTTATTCCTTCGCCAATCACGGCTGTTGAAATAGCACCGCTTACCGGTACTTCCAACCCACAGGGAACATCTCAGGAAAGCAATAACATTCCGACACCTGACCTCATCGCTGCTTATGAAACCGGTGATAAAAGGAAGGATATCTCGATCGGTTATGTGACGCTTAGCGGTAGCCGCGTCACAAACAAGACCTATCCTTATATCAAAAAGTATGCACGGCCGCACTCCTTGCATAACAACACCGGTCAGAACTGGCCAGTGTACCGTTACGGGGAAGTGTTGCTGTTCCTGGCGGAATCCCTGAATGAGCAGGGCAAGCCAGCCGATGCGGCTATGTATCTCAATCAGGTACGTACACGCGCCGGACTGGCGGCTACCAAAGCTGCTTCTCAGGCCGATATGCGTGAAGCCATCTTCAAAGAGAGAAGGGTAGAGCTGGCTTTTGAAAACAAGCGCTGGTTCGACCTCACCCGCACAGGCCGGGTAAAGGAAATCATCGGAGCTTATGGCGCGAGAGTGAAAGCCAACCCGCAAGCTTACTATTTCCCTTCCGACGCCGTGCCACCGACTAACGCTTTCACTGTATTGGACGACTACTATGGTCTGCCTGCGGTAGAAGCTGCCTTGACGCCGCATTTCTGATGGATATTTGAACAAAAGCAAAAGTGCAGCGGGCGATAGCTCGCTGCACTTTTGCTTTATCACGGAATTAGTTCCGACTTAAATGCACAATACCCCACACAACAGGATAGTCGCGTGGATGTTTACCTATAATATTGTACATATCAGATTATTTAAAGTTTTAGTTTGCTTTATTCAAGACTGCACCTAGTTGATCTACCAAGCTTTCTCAAACACGTCAATTCAATTTTTTACCATAATTTAATTAAACTCGGAGCTGTAAAATGTACACAAAAAAACAATGGTTAAAACTTCCGATGACACTTGCGGTGCTACTGGCCGTAGGGGTTTTCTGTGGAGTAATGCTGAGTAACCGAACTGCCAAACACCGTCCTCCCGGCTCGAAAGTTGATAAACTCAAACTCCCGGATGGTTTTAAAGCCGAACATCTATATAGTGTTTCGGAAGAGAAAAGCGGTTCATGGGTATCTATGACCTTCGATAACAAAGGCCGCATGATCACCTCTGATCAGTATGGCGGTCTCTACCGGCTGGATTTGCCTGCGATCGGCTCTACGGAAAAACCGAAAGTAGAACAGCTTAGAATAGAGGGAGATACCGCCAAAGTGGCAATGGGTTACGCCCACGGTTTGCTTTACGCCTTCAATAGCCTTTATGTGATGATCAACAACCGGTCGAATGCACGGTTCCCGAAAGGAAGCGGACTTTACCGGTTGCAGGATTCGAACAATAATGATCAGTATGACAAAATCACGCTGATCAAACCGCTGACGGGCGAAGGAGAGCACGGCCCGCACAGCATCGTGATGGCGCCGGATCAAAAATCACTTTTCGTGGTAGCCGGTAACTTCACCGACTTACCGAAAATGGATATCTACCGCCTGATGCCGAACTGGAAAAACGATAACCTGTTCCCGTTCATTAAAGATCCACGCGGCCACGCAACCGACCGTAACGCACCAGGTGGCTGGATTGCACATACCGATCCGGAAGGAAAAAACTGGGAACTGTACACAGCCGGTTTCCGTAACCCGTACGATATCGCATTCAATGAGGCCGGTGACTTGTTTGCCTACGACTCCGATATGGAATGGGATTTTGGTACACCATGGTATCGCCCCACACGGGTATGCCACGCGGTGAGCGGTGGTGAATTCGGATGGAGAACAGGTTCCGCTAACACCTCACCTGCATTCGCGGATTTCCTATCGCCGGTGATGAACATCGGACAAGGATCGCCTACCAACCTCATTTACCTCAAAGACGCACGTTTCCCTGCGAAATACAAAAATACATTGCTGGCTTTCGACTGGTCGTTTGGTATTGTACATGGCCTTCACCTGAAACCAAGCGGTTCTACTTACACTGCGGATCACGAGGAATTCCTCTCGGGAGCACCGCTTCCGCTGACCGACGGAGCCATCGGGCCCGACGGTGCATTGTACTTCCTGACCGGTGGCCGTCGTCTCGAATCGGACCTTTATCGTGTATATTATGGTGATTACAAGAACATTGCGCCCGGCTCAAATGCAGCGACGCCGACGATCACCAATGAACACAAGCAACGTACTGCGATTGAGGAGTATCATGTGAAGAAAGATCCAAAGGCGATTGATCTTGCCTGGCCACTCCTGAAAAGCCCTGACCGCTTCCTTCGCTACGCGGCAAGACTTGCTATTGAACACCAGCCTGTTAGCCAGTGGGAAAGCAGAGTCTACGCTGAAAAGGATCCACAATCCGTCATTTACGCTGCCATCGCATTGGGCCGCCAGGGAGATTCGAGCAAAGTAGGAGGGCCCCTTTTGAAAAAATTGGCTACCGTAGACTACACCAAACTGGATGATCTCCAAAAGCAGGCATTGCTGCGCGCTGTTGAAGTGATCCTCTACCGCACTGGACAGCCCGATGCAGCAATGAAAACACAGCTCATTGCATATCTCAATCCTAAATACCCTTCGCCCAGCGCTTTGCAGAACCGATTCCTGGCCAAAATCCTCATTACGCTGGAAGCACCCAAAGCGGTTGAGAAAACACTGGGACTGATCAAGAAAAACGAGAAGTTTGACGATAAGGATAACGAAATGGTTACTGCGTCGGCAGATTTGATCCTTCGTAACCCGCAATACGGACTCGATCTGGCAGGTTTGCTTGAAAAAATGCCTCCCGCACAGCAAACATTCTACGCGATTATGCTCAGCGGTGCCAAGACCGGCTGGACTCCGGCATTGAGAGATGAGTATTTCAAATGGTTCCACAAAGCATTCAGCTACCAGGGTGGCCGGAGCTACATTGGGTTTATCGACAAAGCCCGCCAGCTCGCATTGAAAAACGTTCCTTCCGACAAAGTGGCTCATTACAACAAAATGTCCGGATCAGAACTACTCACTGGAACAGGTAATGACCTTGTCAAACTGTACACGCCCAAAGGACCGGGCCGCGGATGGAAAGTAGAACAGGCTGTCTCGCTCGTTCAGGATAGCCTTTCAAACCGGGACTTCGAACGCGGCAAGCAGATTTTCTCCGCCGTTCTTTGCAGCCGCTGCCATACAATCCAGGGCGAAGGAGCCGATGTCGGCCCTGAGCTGACCCAATTGGGCACACGGTTTTCACTAAAAGACATGCTGGAAGCGATCATTGAACCAGACAAGGCGGTCTCCGATCAGTATGCCTCGATTTCTTTCCAATTGAAAGACGGACAGTCCATTGTAGGACGTGAAGTGAATCAGGATGCCAACTTCTATTATGTCTCACAAAACCCATTTGATCCGAAAACGATCCGGAAAGTGAGCAAGAAAGAAGTTGTTTCCACTAAAATTTCTCCGGTATCGATGATGCTTCCAGGTCTGATCAACGGTTTGAACCCTAACGAACTACGTGATCTGGTAGCTTACCTGATGGCCGGCGGTAACAAAAACAACCCGATTTATACTGAATCAGCTTCCGTTAAAGGCGGAAAATAGATCGGCCGGTTTTTTGAGTAGATTACAATTAATTAGACTTAAGATAGTGGTGTTGCCCGTTGACCGTGATGCTTTGGAGCAAAAATGGGTCAGGCAGCACCACTACTTTTTTAATGTCTGCCCTCAATAGACATTAAAATTGAATGTCGTATATACATATGCGTTCAAAATAATGAAAAAGGGGAGGAGACTTCCCTTGGGTTATCAGTAACTTATTTTATTTCAGATAGTTAACATTAAATGAAGTCACTTTCGAATCGAAGAAGAGCCCTCAAGAGCATGGCCGCGGCCGCAGGGCTGGGTACGTTTTCAACGTCACTGGCCGGTGCATTTGCTGCCTCTGAAAAAGCGCTGGGTTCAGCACTGAATGGCAAAATCAATCATTCCGTCTGCAAATGGTGTTACAGCAAAATCCCTTTGGATGTATTTGCCCAGGAATGTAAAAAAATAGGACTCACATCGATCGAGTTGTTAGGACCCGAAGAATGGCCGGTGATCAAGAAATACGGATTGACTTGTGCGTTACCGTGGGGCGAAGGCCTGACGAGAAGCATCGACAAAGGCTTCAACGATCCAAAAAATCACGAAGAACTGATCAAAGGTTTTGAAGACGTGATCCCCAAGGTACGCGCTGCGGGTTATGACAAAATCATCTGCTTTTCGGGAAACCGACGCGGCATGTCGGACATGGATGGACTGCGGAACTGTGCAGAAGGCATCCGTAAGCTGATTCCCACAGCCGAAAAACACAATGTGACGCTGGTCATGGAATTGCTGAACAGCAAAGTCAACCACAAGGATTACATGTGCGACCGGACAGAGTGGGGGGCGGCCCTGTGCGAAATGATCGGATCGGAAAAATTCAAATTGCTGTATGACATTTACCACATGCAGATCCAGGAAGGGGACGTGATCGCCACGATCAAAAAGTATCATAAGTATATCGCTCATTATCATACAGGTGGCGTTCCGGGCCGACACGAAATCGATGAAACACAGGAACTGTACTATCCGTCGATCATGAAAGCGATAGTTGAAACCGGTTACAAAGGATTTGTAGGGCAGGAGTTCGTCCCCAGCCGGGGCAACGATCTGGCCTCACTGAAACAAGGAGTAACGATTTGCGATATCGCTTAACCACTGACATTCAACGGATTTATATTATGCCAACCAGAAGAAATGCATTAAAAAACATAGCAGCCGGGTCCGCCGGTATGCTGTCGATCTCGCAAGTATTTGCCAAAAACGAAGCCATTCTGGGTGCTAAGCTCAATGGGAAGATTAATCACTCGGTTTGCAAGTGGTGCTATGGCAAAATCCCGCTGGACACTTTTGCACAAGAATGTAAGAAGATTGGCATTACGTCCATCGAACTGCTCGGACCCGAGGATTGGCCGACGCTCAAAAAGTATGGACTCACTTGCGCATTACCCAATGGCGCTGGCATGGGCATTGAAAAAGGCTTTAACGATCTGGCATTGCATGACGAGCTCGTTAAAAGTTACGAGGATCTTTTTCCAAAACTGAAAGAAGCCGGCTATAAAACCGTCATCTGTTTTTCGGGTAACCGCCGCGGAATGTCGGACATCGACGGGATGCGTAACTGCGCGATCGGATTACGGAGACTAATGCCGTCGGCTGAAAAGCATGGCATCACAATGATCATGGAATTACTGAACAGTAAAGTCAACCATAAAGATTACATGTGTGATCACACTGCCTGGGGCGCCGGTCTTTGTGAAATGGTTGGCTCCGAAAATTTCAAATTGCTGTACGACATCTACCACATGTCCATCATGGAAGGCGACGTCATCGCGACGATCCGTCAATATCATAAGTACATTGGTCATTACCACACCGGCGGCGTTCCCGGCCGTAATGAAATCGACGAAGGCCAGGAACTATATTATCCGGCGATCATGAAAGCGATCGTCGAGACAGGTTTCAAGGGATTTGTCGCCCAAGAATTCATTCCAAAGCGCGAACCGCTGGCTTCGTTGCAGGAATGTGTGAAGATTTGTGATATTGCTTAGCCGCATTTCACAATATTTTTGACGAAATAGAGCGCTATTTGCCGAAATAGCGCTCTTTTTCGTCAAAAATGAATTTCAACCAAGCAGATATCAAACCATCAAAACATACGCTAACCAACCTGTTTCTGAGAAAGATACAAGCCCGATTCCCGGCATACAACGCCCTGACATTCGCATAGAATGCATGATCCCGATCCAATGGTCGTACAGCAAAGTATCAGAGTCATACACCAAGCTACGCTTGGTGCTATTTACGATCAACTAGTCTTTACAAGCCACAAACTCTTATTTTTACAACAAGCATCAAAATCTGAAATGAATGGAAACCAGCCAACGCGAGAAACACGAACAAATTCAATACATCGAATTCCTGTCCCTGGACATTCCACGAATCAAAAAGTTCTACAGTGAAAGTTTTGGTTGGATTTTTCAAGACTACGGACACAATTACACTGCCTTTGAAGGAAGTTATGTTGACGGCGGCTTCACCACAGGGACACCAATCAAAGGCAGTGTTCTCGTCATTCTTTATTCAGAGAAAATTGAAGTCACCAAGGCAAAGGTCGTCGCTGCGGGCGGAGTCATTGTCAAAGATATTTTCGAATTTCCTGGCGGCAGAAGGTTTCAGTTTCTGGATCCGGATCAGAACGAACTTGCAGTGTGGAGTCGCTAAGGGCTATATAGTAGTTCGCTCAGCTTTTGTTGTATAATTTATATTATGTTAAATAAATGTTTCTAAACAAATAGAGCATCGATTACCCGATGCTCTACTCTTCTAATCATACTGGCGTGAACCAGCAATACTATCTTACTCTTCAATACAAGCCACACCTTTCGCAGCGAATTGTTCGAGAACGCCGTTGAGGTTAGTCAGGTTGTCCTTAGCTTCTGCTTCGTCCTTTGCCTGAATCGCTTTTTCGAAGTATGGTTTCGCTTTTTTGAATTTGCCGCAAACACGACCTTCAACTTCCTTACCGCGTTGCTGGTATTCAGTCATGTTCATGTTATCCACTTCACCTTTCAGCTGTACCGCTTCGTTGAAGTAAAACACACCCAGGTTATACAGCGCATCATAGTTAGTTGCGTCGATTTCCAATGCTTTTTTGTAGTTCAAAACTGCTTTGTCGCTAGCCTCTTTTTGTTTGGCTTTCGCTTCTGTCAGCTCTTTCTCCAATGCACCTACGTCATTTCCTTTCGCTGCTTCCTGTGCTGCCTTTGCTTCTGATTCCAATTTAGCGATAGCTTCCTGGCTTTCTTTTTTCTTCGCATTCACATCAGCGAGCTGACGTTTCAGATCCGCGTTCTTCGGTTGCTTCTTGATCAGCGCACCAATACGTTTCACCTCACCATCATACACTTCGATTTTTCCTTTTTCGCTTTCCAGGTTCTTGGCTGCGCTATTTGCTGCATTGTTACCTGCTCCGAGTTTGCTGGTCAATTGCTTTACTTTATCAGTAGAAGTTCTGTACATGTTATCGTACAGGATCGCCAGATTTACCACATTCTGGGTATTCTTTGGATCAGCAGCAGCCAGCGCTTCAAGCTCATTGATGGCTTGGTCTTCCTTACCCGAAGCCAGCAAAATGTTTACCACTTCTGCCTTCAGATCTTTATTACCGGGAGACTGTTTCAAACCATTGTTCAAGGTCTCGATCGCTTTGTCGAAATTGTTTTCACTGCGGTAAAGCTGTGCCAAGCCGTAAAATACGCTGGGGTCTTTTCCGCCGTTGCTAGCATATTTCTCAAAGTTAGTCTTCGCAATGTCCTTTTTATCAAGTTGTTGCGCAGCTATACCACCGTAAAGGGACGCCAAAGTATCTTTTTTGTTGATCTCCTGAGCAGCCTGGAACATTTCCAACGCGCCGTTCAGGTTTTTCGCCTGATACTTCTCGGCGCCTTGCTTTACGAATGCATTGAAAAGCTGGGTACCTTCTCCGCCAGCCAGCACATTGCTTGCCTCTTTCGACGATTTCCCTGGTTCTCCTTTTTTCGTAACATCCAGTTCAACAACCTTTTTGTAGGCTTCCATCGCCGTTTTCGCTGCACTTGAATCTACCTCAGAACCTTGCAGAGCTATGTTTTCATAAAGTTTCGCACGCTCCAACCAAAAAGCAGCTTTGGCGCTTGATTTTGGATCGGCTGCATCTTTATCACTTTTCTCCTTATCCTTACGATATCCATCTACCATAGCCTTGTTCACAGCGTCCTGCGCCATCGCAGCACAGCCGAACAGACTAAGTGCAGAAACAAAAAACAGTTTTTTCATAAATATTAACTTTGGTTGTGATTGATTGTTCGAGTTTTAAATATAAATCAATTAATACAATTTTTACAAAAATCATGCCTCTGCATCGTCAGAAGGCTCATCGTCGCCCTCCTCTTCGTCATCGGCTACATCTTCATCTGCCTCGTCCAATTCATCCGATACTAATAACTCCTCGTCGGCGGCACCCTCGATCTGCCCTACCGGTTTTTGCACTACGTTACCTTCTTCATCCAGTTCCTCCGCCTTTTCATCCGGATCTTTCAGGATTCTGGTAACCGACGTGATTTCGTCGCTATTGCTCAATCGGATCAGCTTCACGCCTTGGGTGTTACGTCCAGCCTGGCGGATATCCAGTACGCTCATCCGGATGGCGATACCATTGCGTGTGATGATCATCAGATCGTCTTCCTCTGTCACCTCGCGGATCGCAACCAGTTTTCCAACCTTATCGGTTGCATTCATCGTTGAAACTCCCTTCCCACCACGATTAGTAACGCGGTAACTGTCTATCGCAGAGCGTTTTCCAAATCCATTTTCGGATACTACCAGCAATTGGGCATCTTCGCGGCTGATACACACCATCCCGATCACCTTGTTGCCCGGATCGTTCAGGTTGATACCACGTACGCCGGCAGCAGTACGTCCCATGGGTCGCACGCCCTTTTCGTTGAAGCGAACCGCCCTACCGGCAGCCGATGCAATGACGATATCATTGTCTCCATTGGTCAGCGCCACATTCAGCAGACGGTCACCTTCATTGATCGATATCGCAATGATCCCGTTGGTACGCGGACGTGAGTACGCTTCGAGCAAAGTCTTTTTGATAGTACCTTGTTCAGTACACATGATGAGGAAATTGTTGTTGATATAATCCTCATCCGACAATGTTTTCACATTAATCACCGAGCGGATCGAATCACCTGCTTCCAGGCTGATCAGATTCTGGATCGGACGGCCTTTGGATGTTTTACTTCCCTCGGGTACCTCGTACACCTTCATCCAGAACAATTTACCATATTCTGTGAAAATCAGGAGGTAATTCAGCATTGTTGCAGAGAACAAATGCTCGGTAAAATCGGTGTCCTTGGTTTTTACACCGCGTGAACCTGTTCCACCCCTTGTTTGCGTGCGGTACTCCGAAAGCGGTGTCCGTTTGATATAGCCTTCTTTGGAAATCGTGATGAGCATTTCCTCGTCGGCAATCATATCCTCATCGCTGAATTCTTCCGCCGAGAACTCGATCTGCGTTCTCCGCGCATCGCCGTAGCGTTCCTTAATGTCTGTCAGCTCGGTTTTTACGATCTCAAATTTCCGGAATTCGTTCGCAAGAATGTCTTTCAAGTCATTGATCAGGATCATGATCTCTTCATATTCCTTCACGATCTTGTCTCTTTCCAGACCTGTCAGACGTTGCAAGCGCATTTCAAGAATTGCACGTGCCTGGATTTCCGACAGGGTGAATTGCTCCATCAATCCAACCTTAGCCGTCTCGGGGTCGCGAGCAGCCCGGATCAATGCGATCACTGCATCCAGATTATCGAGTGCGATCAGCAAACCTTCGAGAATGTGTGCACGCTTTTCAGCTTCGCGCAATTCAAATTCCGTCCGGCGGGTAATGACCACGATCCGGTGATCGACGTAATGCCTGATCAGGTCTTTCAGGTTCAGCAACACGGGACGTCCTTTTACAAGCGCCACGTTGTTAACCCCAAAAGAGGTCTGCAATGGGGTGTATTTGAACAAATGGTTCAATACAATATTAGGTATCGCATCCTTTTTCAGGTCGAACACAATGCGCATACCTTCGCGGTCCGACTCATCTCGGATATCGGAAATACCGTCGAGTTTTTTGTCATTGATCAACGACGCGATCCGTTCGATCATCGCCGCCTTGTTGATCATATAAGGTATCTCGGTAACGATAATCTGCTCCCGGCCCGTTTTGGAAACCTCAAACTGTGCCTTAGAGCGCATGATGATGCTCCCCCGACCGGTTTCCATTGCGGAACGGACACCGTTGTAACCGTAAATAATACCCCCGGTTGGGAAGTCAGGAGCTTTTACATGCTCCATCAGTTCGGGGATGGTAATGTCGTTGTTGTCGATGTAAGCGAGCACGCCGTCCACGACCTCGCCCAGGTTGTGGGGTGCCATGTTGGTAGCCATACCGACCGCGATACCGGAAGATCCGTTGACGAGCAGGTTGGGGAACTTGGCAGGCAGTACCGAGGGCTCGCTCAGTGAATCGTCGAAATTGGGTTGAAAGTCAACCGTATCTTTTTTGAGGTCCGCCAGCAGCTCGTCCGCAATTCTTTTCAGCCTTGCTTCCGTGTAACGCATCGCCGCCGGGTTGTCTCCATCGACCGATCCGAAGTTACCCTGACCATCGACGAGCGGGTAACGCAGCGACCACGGCTGGGCCATACGCACCATTGTATTATAAACGGAGGAGTCGCCATGCGGGTGGTACTTACCCAAAACTTCTCCCACGATACGAGCCGATTTTTTATGGGACCGGTTGTAGCTCACACCCAGATCGTCCATCCCGTAGAGTACCCGTCTGTGAACGGGTTTCAGGCCATCGCGAACGTCGGGTAAAGCGCGGGAAATAATAACGGACATCGAGTAATCGATGTAGGCGCCACGCATTTCATCCTCAATGTTAATGGGGATAATGTTTTCACCAGAAGATTCTGCCATAAAGAATTAGAAAAGAATCAAAAATTTAAAGTGAGAGATTGAATATATTCAACAGTTCAGCGGATTAATACAATCTTACAGGTACTAAAAAGTCAAATTTCGCTATTTTAAAGCATTCTAACAAACTATCTTTTGTGCTATTTTGAGCTTCTGAGCGTATATGCGTGACATTCCGCCCATTACCTCCCGGAAATATCCCTGGGAAAACTAAATTGGCTTCTATCATTAAATTTTCCTTTCTTCCAGCTTATTACCAAAAGCTTACTTTCCGACAATTTCACTTATGCCATTATTACTGACCTTTATCGCCATTCTTGCACTCATTTTACTCATTGCCTGGCTCAAAATCGATACTTTCATCTCGTTCCTCCTCGTGTCCATTGCACTTGGCCTGGCAAGCGGGCTCGATGTCGACACGGTGAGCAAAGCCATACAAAAAGGCGTAGGGGGGACGTTAGGGGACCTGGTCCTGATCGTGGGTTTCGGAGCGATGCTAGGGAAGATGGTGGCCGATAGCGGGGCGGCTCAGCGGATTACCGACGCGCTCATCAGCCTGTTTGGTCAGAGATATATCCAGTGGGGTATGGCCCTGGCTGGTTTTGTGATAGGCATTCCATTGTTCTATAACGCGGGCTTTGTGATCGTGATCCCGCTGATTTTTATGATCAGCGCCACCGCCCGTTTACCATTATTATATATAGGAGTACCTATGCTTTCGGCACTATCGGTCGCCCACGGGTACCTCCCACCCCACCCTTCTCCGGCTGCGATCGCCAGTCAGTTGCATGCCGACCTGGGCAAGACCCTCTTCTATGGCATGATCGTATCACTCCCGGCCATTGCTGTGGCCGGCCCGATTTTCGGAAGTACATTGAAACGCTTCCAGCCCAAGCCCGACGCTGATCTCTTCAATGTAAAGCCGCGACCAACCTCCGAACTTCCCGGCCTCGGAATCAGCGTCGTTACCGCCCTGCTCCCGGTCTTTCTGCTGACGACGATGTCGGGTGTCAAACGCATTTACCCTGAGAGCAAGCTGATCGGGTTACTGGCAGAGCCCTATTTCGGTATGCTTGTTTCCGTTCTTTTTGCTGCTTATGCATTGGGCGTGAATCGCGGAATGACTATGAAAAAGATAGGCAAATCAATGGAGGATGCATTCAAGGGCGTCTCCGTGATCCTGCTGATCATTGCCGGCGCAGGCGTTTTCAAAGAGATCATGACCGCAAGTGGTGTGAGCACCTTTATCGCCGAAAGTCTTAAGGGGTTGGATATATCCCCGCTCCTGCTGAGCTGGGCCATTGCGGCAGTCATCCGTGTTTGCGTCGGCTCTGCTACTGTGGCCGGACTTACGACCGTCGGCATTCTGGCACCGCTTCTGGCAAATTCCACCGTCCCCCCTGAGCTGCTCGTACTTGCCATCGGGTCCGGCAGTCTGATGTTCTCCCACCTGAACGACGGTGGTTTCTGGCTCTTCAAGGAATACTTCAACCTGAGCATTAAGGACACCCTGCTAACCTGGTCGGTTATGGAAACAATTGTATCTGTTATGGGTTTACTGGGCGTTTTAGTACTAAATTTGTTCGTCTAGTTGATCTAATGATTGAATGACCGAATGATTGAATGATTGAATAGACGCTTTTCATTCAGTCATTCGGTCATTCGATCATTCAGTCATTAAATCATTAACTCAATCACTCATGGACAAAACACCTGAATCAAATTTCGCAGCACTTGGTTTAAACCTCCCTCCTGCCCCTAAACCTGTTGGCGTTTACAAGCCTTTACTCATCGTTGACAAGCGCTGGGTGTATGTTTCCGGGCACGGTACCGTTCAGGACGACGGCTCGCTCATCAAAGGCAGGATCGGAAAAGACCTCGATGCGGAGCAGGGAAAACTCGCTGCGCGTCAGGTAGGCCTCGCCATACTTTCCACATTAAAAGCCAATCTGGGCAGCCTGGATCGTGTGAAACGGGTCGTCAAAGTGTTGGGAATGGTTAATTGCACTTCTGACTTTGAAAAACATCCCTTTATCATCAACGGATGCAGTGAACTTTTCGCGAAAGTGTGGGGCGAAGAAAATGGAATCGGCGTAAGAAGCGCCGTCGGAATGGGCACCCTGCCCGACAATATTCCGGTAGAGATTGAAGCGATGTTTGAGTTGGAAGAGAAGTAATTTTGGATGAGTGAATGAGTGAATGAGTGAATTTTGAATGACTGAATGACCGAATGCATGGCTGAATGAATAGAATCTAGCTGTCGCTCAGTCGAAACTCACTCACTCACTCACTCACTCACTCACTCACTCACTCACTCACTCACTCACTCATGGTTCTGGCGACCCCAGTCCCACATTTAATCATTCCCCGTTCCACGGCGGCTCATTCAGTCATTCACTCATTCGGTCATTCCCAGTTCCACTGCGGCACATTCACTCATTCACTCATTCGGTCATTCAGTCATTCAATCATTCACACATGTGGTACCTGCTCAACAATCCTGAAAGCGTCATTTCGCCGTCTCTGATCTTTTACAAAGATCGTATTGAAAGTAATATCCGAAGTATGGTGAGCATTGCGGGGAATCCCGACCGGCTCGTCCCGCACGTCAAGACGCACAAATGCCCGGAGATTGTGAAGATCCAGTTATCGGCTGGGATTTCGAAGTTCAAATGTGCCACCATTGCGGAAGCGGAAATGCTCGCGGAAGCAGGAGCCCGATGGATACTCATCGCCTATCAGCTCGTAGGCCCCAATGTCGAAAGACTTTTCCAGCTACGGGAAAAATATCCTGAGACGGTATTCGCATCGCTGGTCGACGATGAGCAAACAGCAACGTTATTAAGCGAAGCCTCCTTGGCGCGCGGCATTCGTTCGACGCTGTTTCTCGACGTAAACAATGGGATGAACCGCACCGGCCACGCTACGGACGAGACATTGCTCTCTCTCTACCGCTACGTCAACAGCCTCGACGGCCTCGCTTTCGGAGGTGTACACATTTACGACGGGCATATCCGTAATCCCGAGTTTTCCGAGCGGAAGGCGGCTGCTGACCAGGCATATGAAACCGTACTGCCGCTGCTCGACCGCATTGAAGCCGAATGCGGATACGAACCGATGATCATCGCGGGAGGCTCGCCTTCATTTACCGTTCATACACTCCGCCCGGATGTATACCTGAGCCCCGGGACGAATGTGCTTTGGGATTGGGGCTACGGAGACCGTTTCGATGGCCAGCCCTTCGAACATGCCGCCCTCGTCCTTACCCGTGTGGTGTCCAAGCCAACAGCCGGTATCGTGACGATCGACCTTGGGCATAAAGCGATTTCGGCAGAAAATCCGGTCGACAGCCGGCTGCGCCTGCTCAACTTGAGCGACTATACTGTACTCGGGCAAAGTGAAGAGCACGGCGTTTTGCAGGTCGGTTCCGAAACCTGGGAATCGATACAAATCGGTGATGTGTTTTACGCACTCCCCTATCACATCTGTCCGACCGTAGCATTAAATGATTTCGCAACCGTCATCGAAAACGGCGACGTCACCACCGAATGGCAAATCACAGCGCGCAGCAGGCGCGTTACTGTTTAGTTTTGAATGAGTGAATGACTGAATGATTGAATGACCGAATGACTGAATGTGTGAATGAGTTAATAAATGAATGAATGGCTGAATGAATAGAATTTGGTTGTATAGCTGTCGCTCAGGCGATCAAAACTCACTCACTCATGATTCTGGCGACCCAGTCCCCCATTCAATCGTTCCCGGCCCCACGGCGGATCATTAACACATTCTGTCATTCACTCATTCCCCGTTCCACGGCGGCTCATTAACTCATTCACACATTCACTCATTCAATCATTCAGTCATTAACTCATTAACCCCACATACCAATGTTCCTCTTCGATGCACATCTCGACCTTTCCATGAATGCGGTGGAATGGAACCGGGACCTGACGCAAGACCTTTACGCAATCCGTGAACGCGAAAAGAACCTTACCGACAAACCCGACCGCGGCCTTGGCGTGGTAAGCTTTCCTGAAATGCGAAAGGGTAACATCGGTATTTGCGTTGCGACACAGATCGGGCGCTTCATCAGGCCCGACAGCAAAATTCCCGGCTGGCATTCACAGGCACAGGCATGGGCGATCACGCAGGCACAGGTAGCCTGGTACAAAGCCATGGAAGAAGCTGGTGAAATGGTGCAAATCACCGGACTTGCAGGACTTCGCGCCCACCTCGACCTTTGGCAGAACGCAGAATCGACTGAAAGTCTGCCTATCGGCTATATTTTGAGCCTCGAAGGAGCCGATTCTCTGGTTACCCTGAAAAACCTGGAAACCGCTTACGGATATGGTTTACGCGCGATCGGCCCCGCGCATTACGGACCTGGTGTGTACGCCTATGGTACGGATTCCGACGCGCCTTTGTCCGAAAAAGGCAAAGACCTCCTCCGCGAAATGGACCAACTCGATATGATCCTCGATGCAACGCACCTTTGCGACACCGCCTTCTGGGAAGCTATGGACCTTTACAGAGGACCGGTCTGGGCCAGTCATAACCTCACGCGTGCCATTACGCCGCATAACAGACAGTTTTCAGACGACATGATCAAGGTATTACTGGAAAGAAACGCCGTGATTGGAATGGCCTTCGATGCGTGGATGATGATTCCCGGATGGGAACGGGGCAAATCGACACCCGAAAGTACCGGTCTCAAAATTGAACACATCGCTCAACATATCGACCACATCTGCCAGCTGGCAGGCAATGCATTGCATGTGGGTATCGGTTCGGATCTGGATGGGGCCTACGGCAAGGAACAATCCCCCGGAGACCTGGACTCCATCGCCGATCTGCAATCCATCACCACCATTCTGTCCAAACGCGGCTATTCCGAGGAAGACATCGAACGCATTATGTGGCGCAACTGGGTTGGCTTCCTCGAAACCAACTGGGTTTGAGTGCCATGTAGATCTACAATGCAGGAATTTATAAAATCTAATAAATTCTTAATATAACAATACCATTAGTTATCAAAAAAGCTTTGCAACTTTCCACCGTGGTTGCGAAGCTTTTTTTGTTTTAGTCAAATATTCCACCTTACTTATTTGGAATTATTATAAATAAACACCAAATTTGAATCACTTAATCAACGATCTGAATTCAGCGGTAACATCTGCACTCAATTTCACGTAACAAACAATGAAGAATACCTATAAAATTTCCTTCCGTACCAACATCAAGGCTAGTAAGTCGCTGCAAAGACTGCACGATTGCCTGAAACAACTGAACGTCAAACACTGGGCATATGATTTCCAGGACTTTCTGTTGACGCTGACCTCCGAACTATCCGATTTTACGCGCATTCAGTCAGCTTTGCGCTCTGCCGGATATGTATGCCATTTTGTTAAACTCGAAAATATCAACGAAACCGGAAGTTTGTCAATTTCGTAATGGCGCTGCTGTACGTTTAACGGCTAAAAAAAAGTAAAAGCAGTTCCGATAACCGGAACTGCTTTTTTTGTAGTCGCCGCCTCCGCCTGTTGATCCATGCTCCGGCAACGCCTCTTTTTATGGCTAATAAATGTGCTGCGGGACCAGATTCCGCTTCGCCTGCTGCATGTGACGCTCGTTGTGCGCAATGATAAACTGGAACGTGTCACCGATCTTCATACGAATGAACGGCAGGATCGAAACCGGTATCCGGATCGCGTCGATGTCTTTTTGCACACCCTCGCGCAAGAGATACAATAAGTCCTCCTGCTGGCGGATAAATTCCCCCACCACGGCAGCGGAATCCAGATTAGCCTCGGGTATATGCCCTTTGAAAGCTTTATATTTTCGCTTGCCCGTTTGCGGATCCATCATCCGGATGAAATAACTGCCCAGCCAGGTACTCGTAAAAGTCGTTGCATTGGTTGGCGAAGCCTCAGCCAGCTTTTCGCGCATCTTAGGCAGGTAATAATTTCCGTAGCTGTTCAAATGGTCCAGGCATTGCGCTATGCTCCACCCGCCGGTGGCCGATGGCCGGTTCAGGAAGTCACTATCCCTGTTTTGAAACAATGCGATGGTATCGGCAATGTGCCGCTCGACCTGGTCGTCGAGTTTTTGCAGTAACGCGCCCTTGTTAACCGTTTTCATGGAATCTTATCGTTTGGATAATGCAAAGTTGCACAACCGCCATTCCATAATGTTTGGTAAAAACCAACATTTTAAATCCGGACCTTATTTACAAGCTTACTGAAATTTGTAGGATCGATGCCCAGATAATTGGCGAGATATTTATGCGGAACAAGTTGCAGGATATGAGGGCTGCGTTTCAGGAGATTTCTGAACTTATCCTCGGACGAGAAACACTGAACTTCTACCAGCCGCTCCAAAATGCCCGACAGTGATTGTGTAATGCCAGCCCGCAGCATTCTCTCGATACCGGGCCGCTGAAAGGCAATCTGCTTAAAATCGCTGTAAGGTGTACGGATAAAACGGGAAGGTGTCAACGTCTCATAATAATAGCGCGACGGCACTTCCATCAGCAGCGAATCGATAATCCCTCCGAAAGAGGGCGGGTAAGTAAATGCCAAGGTCGCTTCCCGGTTCCGGTCGTCCAGGTAATAAATTCGCTGCACTCCTTCCGTCACAAAATACAGGTAACGCTCAGTCTCTCCGGCTGCGGTCACGACCTCCTTGCGCCGGGCCGTAAACGGCTTCCATATCCCGGCCAGTGCGTCCCAATCCGCTTCGTCGAGCGGGTGGATGACTTCCACTACCGATTGAAGTAATTTTAGCGATTCCTCCATAGAACCGCTAAAATACAAAACCGGATATTACTCACCTACCGGTGATACCATAAAATGCAGGAAGTGGAATACTTCATCCTGGCTTCGGATATGGTTACGGGCGGCCGACAGATCGTCGCCGATTTTGACGGTGAACGAAGTCTCGGGTAATGCCTCAAACATATCCTCATCGGTCGTATCGTCGCCAATAGCCATGATGAAATCGAAGACGCCTTTTTCGACCAGTGTGCGCGTCGCCGTACCTTTATTGAACGCCGTCTTCTTCACCTCAACAACTTTGTTGCCGTCAATTACCTGCAAGTTTAGCTCCGGCTGTATGTAGTTCTTCAGCTGCCAAAGCAATTCCTGCGCCCGGCGGCTTGCGTACTCCTTATCATCGGCTGTCCGGTAATGCCAGGCCAATGCAGTTTCCTTTTCCTCCACGAATGCGCCCGGGCACCGTTTGGCATAAATCTGCATCATCGGGCGGATACTTTCTTTCCAGTTCTCCTCATATCCCTCGTTCAGCTGCCATTCCGATGCTCCCTTCTCCTTGATCAGCGCACCGTGCTCTGCAATCATATGGACCGGCAGTTCGCTGAACAGCTTATCCAGAAAATAACGGTCTCTTCCGCTGACGATCACCACCGTATCGCGCTTTGCGATTTCGTGCAGCAATTTCTTCACGTCTTCCCCGATAATCGCTTTCGCGGGATCGGGCACAATCGGCGCCAGCGTCCCGTCATAGTCGAAAAACAGGATCCTGTTGTTGGAGGACTGGTATGCAGCCCGGATTGCGTCTATTCCTTTGTTATTGAGGAAAACCTGTCGCAGGCGGTCGTGTTCTAATTCCAGCATTGTCATTTGGGTAAAAAAGTCATTGGTCCATGCAAAGACATCGTAATCGCGAATCCTTTCACGCATGGCTTCCATTCGTTTGGTTTGTTCCTCTTCCGGCATTTCGAATGCAGTCTTGATCGCATCGGCGATGTCCTGCCGGTCGAGCGGATTGATAATCAGGGCTTCGCCCAACTCGGCCGCTGCTCCGGCCATTTCACTGAGGATCAGCACACCTTTGCCGTCTTTCCGGCTCGCAACATATTCCTTGCACACCAGGTTCATCCCGTCCCGCACAGGCGTGATCAGCGCGACATCGCTCGCTGTGTACATACCTACGAGTTCGGGATAAGGCATCGACCGGTACTGGTAAATGATCGGCTGCCAGGAAATGCTTCCAAAGTCAGCATTGATCTTACCAACCGTCTGGTCGATATCGGATTTCATCTGCTGGTACTGCTCGATCGTATCCCTGGAAGGAACCACGACCATTACCAGCGAAACCTTCTCGTGCCATCCGGCATTCAATTCCAAAAACCGCTGGTAACCGCGGAGTCTGTGAATGATTCCCTTTGAGTAATCGAGGCGGTCCACCGAAAAAATGATCCGCTCCTTCAGCGACTGCCGTGCCTCCGAACGTGCGGCTGATACGTCGGGATCGTCGAAGGCGTCATTAAATTTGTCAAAATCGATACTGATCGGAAACGAATCCACCTTCACGATCCGGTTTCCCAGGTTGATATAATGTAATTTATTCCCCAGTTCGGAGACAAGTCTCGCAGCTTTCAAAAAATATTCCACGTAATCGTTCGTGTGAAAGCCTACCACATCGGCGCCGAGAATCCCGTCTATGATCGCCTTTCGCCAGGCAACGGGCAGCATCCGGAATATCTCAAAGGAAGGGAATGGAATGTGAAAGAAGAAGCCGCTTTTATTGTCGGGATAATGCTTGCGGATCAGTTCCGGTAGGAGCATCAGCTGGTAATCCTGAACCCAAACCACATCGCCCGGCCGGATCACTTCCCGCAGCTTTTCGAAGAAGAGCTGGTTGGCCTGCTGGTACGCTTCAAAGTAAACGTCATGAAATTGTGCAAGCGAAGGAAAATAATGACAAAGCGGCCATATCAGATTGTTACAGAAGCCTTCATAGTAATTTTCATTAAGCTCTTCGGAAATGAATACGGGATGGGCCTGGAAATTTTCATTCTCCATTGTCTGGCCTTCCAGCTCTTCCGGAGTGTTCTCCGAAAAGCCGATCCACTGGATTTTTTGCCGGGCATCGAAGGCCTGGCTTTGCTGATCTTTTACCAGCGATAATACCGCCGAAACGAGGCCGCCGGAGTTCTGAAAAAGCCTCGCCTCATCATGCTCCCGGATGATTTTGAAAGGCAGCCGGTAGGCGACAATAATGAGTCTGCCTGGGGTTACTGATTGTGATAAACTTTCCATAATATGCCTCAATAGCCTCAAAAGCCATGCCAATCAGGCTCCTGGCGGCCATTTTCCTTTGTAGATTCGACGAAAGCGACCATGTTTGTCACTAAACCACGAAGGAACGCCTATCAAAAAAATGAGTTGCCCTATCATTTTGATCCGGTTTTGAAGACAGCCACATTTATAGTAGCTTAGCGTCCGCAACCTCGTTTATCACATTACAGGATCCGGATCTCCGGAGCAATGCCGCCGGGTATTTGCGAGCAAGTAACTTGCTGTATTCCATGAGTTAATGTGATAGATGACCACAAATACAGGTTCGTCAAGCGCCTAAGATTAGTCAAGGACTACAATCATGTAATCGCAGATTAACACTGTGCCACTTATTGTTGTGGGTTGCGGGCGGTCAGAAATGACCGCCATTTTTTTGTAAATTTCCTGCGCTAAGCAAAAACAACCACATCCCTCCTTCCTTGATGAAATTTCTGTTCACGACCCGCCGCCTTGTGCTTGCAGTCTTCTGGCTCTTTTTTGCCCAAACCAGCCAGGCGCAATTTGAACGGCTCCTTCACAGAACACACGCGGACCGCTATTCGGAGATCTATCAACTGTTCGCGACGCACGTACATTTGGCTGATACCGTCCAATCTTTCAAGTCGATCGCCAACCTGAGAAGCGCTGCCGCCAAGGCCGGCGATCACGCATTGGTGCTGGAAGCCGATCTGCTGCACGCCCGCATGGCTGCTCTGATCGCCGCCCACGGAGACCGGACATTACCGCCTGAGCTCCCGGCCCTCATCGCGCGGTCGGAGGCGGCGGGGTATGTGCCCACACTCCTCGCGTCGAGAATGCTGCTTAAAAACTGGTACTGGCAAACCAGCAAGAACTATGAGCTTGCATTCGAGGAATATCTCAAAATGTATCCGGTGCTCCAAAAAGGCACCGGCAAGGAGCTCCCCGAAAAGGCCTACATGCTTACTCAAATGGGCGAGGCCTATTATTTTTTTACCGATTACCCGAATGCGATCCGTTTTTCACGGGAAGCACTCACCGTGGAGGTAACCCGGTCGCTGCGCGGCGTGCATAATACCGCCAGGAACACGATCGGATTGAGCTACGTCAAAACCAAATCGCTCGATTCGGCCGATTACTACTTTCAGAAAATCATTGAAAATGTCGCGATCGACGACTACGCAGTATGGAAAGGCATTGCACAAGGCGGGCTGGGGCTCTCGGCTTATCTTCGGAGCGACTACACCCGCGCTGTACCGCTGCTGGAAGCCAACATTGAACAGGCCGTCAAAATCGGCGATTTCGATCAGACCGCCAAGTCACAAACGCTGCTGAGCGACATCTTTTTTCGCCAGAACCGGATCGCCGATGCGGAGAAAACAATGCAGGAAGCCCGGCGATCGATCCGTAAATCGGGCATCGAGACACCCCTCGAACACCTTTTCCAGATTTATGGGAAGGTGTATGCCGCCAAAGGCGAACTCAGCCGCACCACAGTCTACCTCGACTCGGCCAATTTAATGAAAGACCGCTTCCAGCAGGAATTCAATTCGATTCAAATGCACCGTGCATCCGAAAGGTCCCAGATCCAGACCCATAAAGCTGCCATGGAGCGGATAGCAGCCGAACAGCAGATCAAAACACTGGAACGAAATACCCTCCTGATCCTCATTGTTCTGCTCCTGGTTCTTTCACTCTATTTCTACAATACCTACTATTACCGGGCTCGTGAAAAAGAGCGCCGCGTCCAGGCACAGCTGCAAAAGGCGGAACAAGAGTTGAACTTTGCGACCATTCAACTGGAAGAATTTACCAGAAACATTTCGGAAAAGAACCAGCTTGTCGAAGAACTTAGCTCGCGATACGGTATCAATGTGAGTGAAGAAACCCGGCAGGAGCTTCAAAAGCTGACTATCCTCACCGACGAGCAATGGGAGCATTTCCGTGCGCTGTTTGAAAAGATCCATTCCGGGTATCTCAACAGGTTACGTGACAAGATGCCTGGCCTTACCCCTGCCGAAACGCGCTTCATGGCGTTGGCGAAGCTGAACCTGAACTATAAGGAAATGGCTAATACGCTGGGCATTTCGGTTCAAAGTGTCCGCGTGATCCGACATCGCATCCGTAAAAAACTAAACCTGCCCGAAGACGCCGATCTGAACGACGTCATCGGAACGATCTGATCCGGGGAGCCACGCGTGTCACCGGGATTCCAGGCCAATCAGCTACCTGTCAACTGGTAAGTAAATTGGAATGTTTTTGAAATGCGCGTTTTTAGCGTTTTCTGAGCACTATTTCTAACTTAGAATCTCCATGACTATCCTCCCGGAAAATGATCAGAGACGCCCGACACAAGTATTTCATTTTGCAGTCGCTGCTATTGCTGTTACTTGTATTTCTAACCGTGTGCAGATGGTACAGCGGCCATTGGGCTCACGCACAGCAAAAACATAAAGAAACTCATAACCTTTCTCAGCAGGTCGTCATCAATTAACCCTCCTCTCCTTTCAGTGTTCGTTGCAAAAGTTAGTCATTCCATTTGATGAAGGCCGACGCGCCGGAGCCTACAAATCTGTTTACTCAGCAGCCCCGGGCGTTGAAAGCGCTGCTCAAAAACAAAAAGAATGAGGCTGTTCCAGACCTACTCGGCAGCGCTAGGGCCGTCTGGCCAGTGAGAATGTCGCGGTCAGCGTGACATTCTGGCGCGAAAGGTCCCGACGCATTCTCCCCTGTGATTCACCAGCTGCAAGCAGGTCGGTATAAGCGTCGTTGAGGACGTAGCGCTGGTATTCTGCCGCGACCCCGAGCCGCCTCCATCGGACACCCGCCCCCACCACCAGCCCAGGTACAATCGCATTGTAAAGCGGCGGGTTCGACTGTTTGAAATCATACCGCCAGTACTTATGACGGAAACGGACAATTCGGTCGGCCTTCGTGCCGGCTTCAGCAAACCATTTCACCTTCGATTGAGGATTAAAATACCACCTCCCTTTCAGACTCGCTGCGAGAGATTGACTTCTTTCGGTAAAATCCAGATTGTTGCCCGCCTTACTGATCGCCCCGGTCATCAGCCAGGCATCAACCCGTGTGTAATGGTAATCCAATTGTGCCAGCAGCGATAAATGCCGTGACATCCATCGTTCCGCCCAAAAACCACCACCAAAAGCGACTTTACTGCGTTCATTCTTATAGGTAATGAGAGCCGGCCCGAAAGCCGTATTTGTAAATTTTTCCCGAAAAAACTCTTGGGCATAATGCGAAGAAACGCCGAAATCCCACCGTCCGTCCGATTGTTGGGCCCCGGCCATTGTGGCCAGCGTGACATTACTGATTAAAAAGAGGACAAATGCACGTTTCATGGCCTAAGTAGTATATATATTATTCATTACCAATAAAATACAATTTCAGGCAAAATAATACTACTATTAGTTACATCCAAACTAAGCAGACGTTTTGAACGCTGCGCAGCCCTAAATCCAGTCTGTTTCTACCAGGGTAAATATTTCGTCGACCGTTGTCTGGAACACGAAGGCAATTTTTAACGCGAGCAGGGTTGATGGAACAAACTTTCCAATCTCGATAGAATTGATGGTTTGCCTTGAAACACCTACTTTTTCCGCCAATTCGGCTTGTGTTATATTCTGCTTGGCCCGTTCGACTTTAAGGGAATTTTTCATTTTCAAACAGCTATTCCCAAGAAAGGTACAATCGTAAATAGTAAATACAGATAGCCAAAGCGAATACGAGTATAAGGAAGTGATTGATATCGACCAGCTGAAATGAAAGCGCCTGATGTTCGTAAAGATTCGTGCTAATCAGCTTCAAAGCGTACCCCACCATCAGCGCAATATATGCGGAAGAAGATTTCAAAATCTTTACGCGCTCATCTTCTATTGCTTCTTTGCTTACGAATAGCATAAACAGTCCTGCCAGCAAAGGTATTTCGGAACCTTTTGACTCGTCGATAAAAAGTACCGCAATACCGGCAAGCGTAAATAATATGGCCAGATACTTTAAAATCTTGTGCATGGCATTGTAAGTTTAATTGTCTAAAAGTACATTTTGTTTATCTAAAAGACAAATATACTTTACTTTTCATGACAACCTTCGCTCTCGATCGTCTTAATGTCTTTATAAAATTTCCTCCCGCTCCCTGATTTCAATGAAAGTGCTACGAAATGAACGGCGAGTGATATAACTTTGTAATCAATATCACCTGATATACCAACTATCAAAGCTATGGAACGCAGTCAAGCCGAGGAGGTAAAGGCATTGCAGGACACGATTTATGTGATCGGAGGCAAGTGGAAACTTCCCATTATTAACTCGATATGCAACGGAAATAAACGTTTTCGCGAAATTGAAAGGAGTATTCCGGGTATCACGACCCGTATGCTCTCGAGAGAACTGAAAGAAATGGAAATGAACAAACTGATCACCCGGACGGTGTACCCCGACTCCCCGGTGCTGGTAGAATACGAGTCGACACCCTATTGCAAGACTTTTGGCAACATTATCCTGGCCATGATCGATTGGGGTAAGGAACATAAAAAGTATATTACGACTGAACCATCAGCAGCGACAGCCGCTGCGATCGAGAAACCTGTTGTCTGAACCAATCCGTCATGTCCTCAGAACCAAAGAAAACCGCTGGCAAACCGCGCGCGCCCAGGATGAGCGACGCAGAGCAGGTCGCCGAGTTTATGGCACGCCTGGAACATCCATTGAAAGCGGAAATCGAAGCTGCAAGGGCTATCATTAAGTCGGCCAGTCCCAGAATAGCCGAGCGCATCAAATGGAATGCTCCCAGTTATTACACCTCTGCGGATCTGCTGACGTTCAACCCCCGCACCATCAAAAATGTGCAGATTGTGTTTCATCACATCGCCATTACGGAAATCCGGTCGGAGCTGCTCGAAGGTGATTATAAGGATCGGCGGCTCGTCCATCTGAACGACATGGCGGATCTGGTTGCCAAGCGAGAGGAATTGGAGCGCGTGCTGCGCGAGTACGTCGATCTGGTTGGCTGACACATGAAAACACCAAGTCCCCAGCGCATCGAACAAGCCATTCCGGAAGTCGGGATTGCAGGAATTGTAAGTCAGGCGAGAAAAAAGCGAGGACTAACGCAGGAAGAGCTGGCTGAACTAACGCATTTGACGGTACGGACCATACAGCGGATCGAAAATGGCAAAACCACTCCCCGACCTTATACCCTACGGACCATTTCGACGGTCCTGAATATCCCGTTTGAAGACCTCAACGAACCGCATAACGCGCAAGCTCCTGATCCGATCACCGGAGACACCGACGCGACAAAGAGCATCCATGACCTGAGATTGCTTTGTCTGTCCTGTTTCAGCTATCTCGTTTTGCCGTTCATTCATTTTCTGTTGCCCCTCTTTTTATTAAGGAAGATGAAAGACCTGCCTCCGACCGCTCTGGCCTTTGGCCGACGGGTGCTCAGGACGCAAATCTACTGGTTACTGGTGCTGCACCTGCTGCTTTTGCTCACTGTCGCCTACAATTTTTCAGTCGCCCCACGGCTCCCTGCCGGCTATGTTCTCCACTACCTGGTACCTGTTTTCTTCATGTACTTCGCGAATGCATTATGGATCGGAAGAGCACTTATCCAATGTAAAAAGCTGATTCATAGCCTGTAATAAAACACTCAAACGCGGTAATTATTAAATGTCGGGCAAAAGTCGGGCTTCTGGCCGGCTGTCCTTTGTGCATTGCGGCTACATTTGACTCATCTAGTCAAACCTTGAAGTCTGAAAGAAATGAACGCACATCGGTGTCTTTTTTTGCTGATCGCATTGGGATCGGGAGTATGGATTAATCACGCCAGAGGCCAGCAGGCGCGCGGTCTGCCGGCCAACCAGCTGGTGCTACCGGCGACTTCCCACACCATCGCATTTGAGTGGCAGGGCGACTCCCTCGGCACAAATTGGGAGCCGTATGCGGCGTTGCTGTTGCCCGTCCGGCTTCCCGGTTGCCCGCAGCAGTTGTATATGCAATTTGATTCAGGCTCTCCCTACTCCATGTTTTACCGGGAGACATTGCTGGGCATCGCCAAAGGCGCTATTCCGATGACGGACTCCGCACAGACATTGGAAAACTACACCTTCCATATAGGTACAATGCCGGTAACCGCAAAATCCATTGCCGTGAAGCAGTTTTCCGACCCCAGGGCACAATCCGGTTCCATCAACCCAATGGTGATCATCGGCACGATCGGGTCGGATTTCATGGAAAACAGAGTGATAATGATAGACTATCCGCAGAAGCGGATTACCAATGGCGCCGAATTGCCTACTTCCCTGAAAGCGGAGCCGCTGATGTCGGAATTTTCTTTCCCGGGCAGGTCTGTACTTTTGCCCGCTATCATCCATGGAGCGGAGACAATGCTGTTCTTCGACACCGGTTCCAGCGCATTTGAGCTCCTGACCGACAAGGAGAACTTCGACCGGATGGCCACGCCTGGTCTGTCACCGGTTCAATACCAGGTAACATCCTGGGACAAGATCCTGACCGCCCGAACCAGTCCAACCAGAGACAGTCTCACAATGGCATTTACACGAGTTCCCATTCGCCACGTCACCTACATGGAAGGTGCCAGCGCCGCCCAGATCAACCAGATGCGAAAACTGGGGATTGGCGGGATGACAGGCAATAAGTTATTCCTGCATCACAGGCTGTTACTGGATGTCCGAAACAAAAAATTTGCAGTTCTGGAACCTCAGTAACTTTCTGTCGCCCCACGCTTACTCCTATACGCTTGCGCATCGGCCCGCATATGCGCAAGCGATTAAGATCGTGCAAGCTTATTCGCGAATCGTCGGCGTCCGGAAAGGAACCGACGCCGGTACGGCACAATTTGCTCAGTTCTACCAACATTGCATGCCTAACGGCATTTCCGAGCTCTCCTGTATACCGACCATGCCTTAAAAGGCCTACCAATATTGCATGCCTAACGGCATTTTTTAGCTACTAAGACAAAACATTTCGCCCGTTGCACCACCTACAAAATCGCGTAGCGATGTAATATCGGTAGTACAACATTTCTCGCACCATTCCAAAATCCCGTAGGGATGCAACGACAAAGCACTTCAATCGGCCCGTTGTGAGTGCCAACCCATTGAATTTGGCTTATTGCCCTACCCACAAAATCGCGTAGCGATGTAATATCGGTAGCACAACATTTCCCGCGTAATTCTAAAATCCCGTTAGGGATGCAACGAAAAAGCATTACAATCGGCGCAATGTGAACCACATCCTATTAAAAACGATCGCTGCTTGTCAAAATCAATGCATTAATTTTACAACACCTTTTCGAAACAAACACTGTTTTCGATCCCTACATATTGCCCGTAATTAGGCGTCCGGGCATAGCCGTTTTTCTCATACAATGCGATGGCCTCCGGCTGCCTTTTACCCGTTTCAAGTACGCATTTCCGGTAACCCATTTCCTTCGCCCAGCGTTCCAGTTCGCTCAGGACATGTGTCGCGATACCCTTTTTACGGCCGTCAGGAGCCACGTACATGCGTTTTACTTCCATCGCCCCGTTATCGAATGCTTTGATGGCCCCGCAGCCGACAGGCTTTTCCTCCACATAACATACCACCGCGTGCCGGATCTTGTCTATCTTATTGAATTGGGAATAAAATGAATGGTCGGCACCATCACGCTCTGCGAGATCGGCGTCCAACAGCCTCACCATAGCCTGAAAATCGGGGTCGTCAGAATCAGTTCTTTGAATATAAATGCCCATGCCGTCGCTTTTTTCTCATTAAATACAACCAAATATAGACTTTGGAATGCATGCTTGCAATCTTACGGGATCGTTTGCTACTACTATGTAACCCCATTTACATTTCCTTCAAATCACCTATCTTGTGTGCCCGGAAGCCGGACTTTCAGCTACAAAAACCGGATAAAACTTTAAAGCCATGACAATCAGAGATTTGTTTTACAGCCATGAAGGCAACCTCATTCACAAATGGGACCACTATTTTGATATTTATGAAAAACACTTTTCGCAATACCGCGGCAAGAAGGTAAATATGCTCGAAATAGGCATCTCGCACGGGGGCTCGCTGCAATTGTGGAAGAAGTTCTTTGGTCCTGATGCGCACATCTACGCCATTGACATTAATCCGGATTGTAAAAAACTAGAAGAAGAGAATACGACCATCTTTATCGGCTCGCAAAGTGATAAGGGATTTCTTGAAAATGTAATGGCACAATTGCCCGAACTCGATATTATTCTCGACGATGGCGGACATACGATGATGCAGCAGCTCGTCTCGTTCGAAACACTTTACCTGAAAGTGAAAGAAGGCGGACTCTACGCAGTAGAAGATACGCACACCTCCTACTGGACGGAATTTCACGGCGGCCTGAGGAAGCCGGGCACATTCATCGAGTACTCCAAAGGGCTCGTAGACAAGCTTTACGAACACCATATTCACGACAAAAGCGCCATTACTTTCGACGAGATATCCCGCCATATCAACAGCATTGCCTTTTACGACAGTGTGGTGATTTTTGAAAAAGCAAAACGCCCGGGGCCGTTTCATAAGCAGGTAGGGACCAAAACAATCACTCCCTACGAGCCTACGGAATTAAAGAAAGAATCGCTTCTGGACTCGCTCAAAGCCATGTTCAGGAAGAAGGAAAGACATAGCTTTGAGATCAACGACGGCGGATTTGTAAATAAACAGGCTAAGGATTAACGCAGCTCATCGAGCTCCACCACTTTGGGTGTCCTGGTGAGCCAGTGAATGATCAGCCAGGCTACGAGATAGGTAAAACCGCAAATCGTGAAAATAATGTTGTATCCCGCCTGAATGTTTCCTACTGCCTTATAGGTGTCCAGCAGATCGCCGATCAGGATCGGGAACAGGATACCGCCAACAGCCCCGGCCATGCCGCCAATGCCTACCACGGAACTGACGGCCTGTTTGGGAAAAAGGTCGGAAGGTAGGGTAAACACATTGGTCGCCCAGGCCTGATGCAACGCCACGGCAAGACTAATGAGCCCGACGGCCATCCATACCCCGGAAGAAAACTGGATAAGGATCACGGACAGTTCACAGAACGCCAGCACAAGCAGTACGGTCTTGCGCGCTTTGAGGGTCGGCCACCCTTTTTTGATCAGCCAGGAAGACAGGTAGCCACCGCCAATGCTGCCCACTGTGGTAGCGGTGTAAATCAACATCAGTTCCAGGCTTGGCTTTTTAAGATCCAGGTTGAAAGTGGAGGCGAAGTACGACGGCAGCCAAAAGAGGAAAAACCAGTAAATGGGATCGATAAGGCCTTTACCTGTAATGTACGCCCAGGTTTGCGGAAATGTAAACAGTTTGAGCCATTTCACGGGCTGCTTTTCAGCCGCATTCTCGTCCCGGTCCTGCCCGCTGACAATGTATTCCAGTTCTTCGGCGGTAATGCGCTTTTGTTTCGCCGGTATGTCATAAAACACCAGCCAGAACACCAGCCACACAAAACCCAGGGCGCCGGTGATCCAGAACACTTCCTGCCACCCATAACGACTTAAAATCCAGGGCACCAGCAGTAAGGCCACGACCACCCCGACGCTGGTTCCGGCATTGAACAGCCCGGTAGCCAACGCCCGTTCTTTTTTAGGAAACCATTCTGCGACCGTTTTGACAGCCGCCGGATAATTGCCTGCCTCTCCCAGCCCCAGCCCGACACGTGCCACCCCGAATCCGAACGCGCTGCGTGCCACCGCGTGCAGCATGCCGGCGACACTCCAGAAGACGATCGTAAAAGAATAGCCGGCCTTCGTTCCGATCTTGTCGATGAGCCAGCCGAACACCAGCAAACCCACGGCATAGGCAGCCGTAAATGCCATCACAATGCGCGCAAAATCAGTTTCCGTCCACACAAATTCCTTTTCCAGAATGGGTTTCAGCAAGCCGATGATCTGCCTGTCGAGGTAATTGATGGTCGTAGCGAGAAAGAGCAGGACCACGATGATCCAGCGGTAATTCTTGATTTTACCCATTTCTAAGCAAGTTTTTGTGCGAATTGGAGGAAATGTGCTTTCAGGCCATCCCAGTCTTTCTCCTGGATCAGTTTCTTGTCAAACAGCTGCCCGCCGACACCCAGTCCATTGGCACCTGCTTTGAGAAATGCCGACATGTTTTCCAGGCCGACGCCGCCGGTTGGCAGTAATTTGAGCTGGTTCATCGGCGCTTTCAGGTCTTTGATATACTCCGGCCCCAGGGAGGTAGCCGGGTAAATTTTGACCATCGACGCACCCATTGTCCAGGCATTGTAAATTTCAGTAGGTGTAAATGCCCCCGGGAAAACCGGAATACCTTTTTTGACACAGGATTTAATGACCTTTTTACTGATCACGGGCGTGACGATGAATTGTGCCCCGGCCTCGAGTGCCGCTTCCAGGTCGTCTTTGGTACAAACGGTGCCCGCTCCGATATTCAATCCGTAATGCTCGCTTTCGAGGGCATAGCGGATGATGTCGCTCGCTCCCGGGGTGTTCATGGTGATTTCGACGGTCGTCAGTCCGGCTTCCCGGTAAATGGGAAGAATGCGCTTGACATCTTCCGGTGAAATATTACGGATAATGCCGACCAGCGGCGCTTTGTTAAACAGCTCCCATGAAAATGTACGCTCACTCATAAATTTGTTCTATTCAATGTTAAATTCTGGTTCTCAAATATGCGGATATGCCCGACCGTCGCTGCCCTGTCCACGATCCCCGATGGAAGAATCGTTGCCCGGCCGGCCAGGTTCAGTGTTTCGATGGCTGCCTGATACAAATGGTACAGGTTATGGCCCCCGCAGAGGACGAGGTGCGCATTGGTTTCCTTCGTCAGGTCGCGGATTTCATAGCCGATCAGCAGCCCGCTCAGGAACATGCCATTTTGCCTCTTATCTAATAAATCAAAAAGCTGGTTAGTTCTTACTGTAAATAATGCATTTAAAATATTGCCCGAACCCGATTCGCGCAGACCCGCACGGAACGCATCCCGTGCCTCCGCCGTAAAATCGGCCTGCTGAATAGGTTCGATAGAATCTTTGAGGATGCTGTGATATGCCATGAGATTGAACACTTCGCCGGTCATGAACGTCTTAAAATCCACCAGTCGGCCGTCCCGGACAAACATATGTTTCGAATGCGTTCCGGGAAAGATGAAAACGGCGTCTCGCCCCGAAAGGTCCATCGCGGCACCTAGGCCGATCAGCTGGGTTTCCTCGCCCCGCATCACATCATGATCACTTTTTACCCCCGAAACCAGCATCATTTCATGTGCAAAACCTTCCTCTTCCCCAAAGTACCCGACATGCACGTGGCTTCCGTCGAGCGCAAAAGGCAAACTCGCGTAAGGCAGTTCCTTCATGCCGATGGAAGATGACGCCATGCCCGAAAGCACGATAGGGACACCAGTGGTATCTACACCTGTCTGCTGGCCGAGCACCGCGATATGTTTGGCCAGGATATCTTTAAAAAAGACATCCCGCGCTACTCCCCGGGCGATGTCCGCTTCTTTCCATGCATTATAGGCCGTCCCGATCCCGCCGGGGGAAGTAACTTCACCCGCAACCTCATGGTCCTTCACATGCACCAGTCTTAATCTAAATGAGGACGTTCCCCAGTCACAGCTCAGCAGGTACTTTTTCATCGTTTTAAACTTTTTACTCAGTTAGGGGCCGGGAACCGAAGCTCCTGGCTGGAAAATGGACGTTCCTGCCGCACTTTCTTTGCTATGGTAGTGCGAATGCCATGTAAGTGCCGCCTGGTTTCAGGCCATAGCGGGTTCCCCCGGCTGCGATCGCAATATATTGCTTTCCTTTGACCATATAAGTAATCGGCGTCGCGAAACCGCCGGCAGGCAGTTTGTACTCCCACACCACCTTGCCGGTAGCGGTATCGAATGCCCTCAGCTTTTCGTCATAGGTGGCAGCGATAAACAGGAGTCCGCCCGCTGTTACGATCGGTCCCCCGTGGTTTTCGGTGCCGGTTGGCGGCAGGCCCTGGCGTGCGAGCTCGGGATACTCGCCCAATGTCACCTTCCACAGGTATTCGCCGGTATTCATGTCAATGGCATTTAAAGTGCCCCAGGGCGGTTTGATAGCCGGGTAATTGTCCTGATCCCGGAACTGCACATTACCGTTGTTGACATATGGCGGCATGTACGGAAAATCGGCACCGTTTTGGGTTCTCGCCTGAGCCGTTTGCGCATGAATGTCATTGGCCGATGGTTTCTCCTCCTGTTTTAAAAGGAAATTGACGATCGCATTGCGGTCTTCTTTCGAAATATGCTGAAAAGAAGGCATTCGTCCGCGCCCGGTCTCCAACAATGTCGCGATCTGCTCCCGGCTCATGCGGAGGCCAACATCCTTCAAAACCGGATAAGCCTGAGCAGCTGCCGACGCTGTCGCACCCTTGGCGTCAGTCGCATGGCAGGCTGCGCAATTCGTATTGAAAAGAACCGAACCCTTCGAAACAGCTATCCCAGGCTGCGCGGATCCGGCGTTCCGCATTTTGAGCCACCAGAGCATATTGTTGCCATTGACATACACGATACCGCCGGGGTCGGCTGCCGTACCGCCCCATTCAGCTCCGCCGCCGATACCGTAAAGCAAACCGCCAAGGGTGTCGGGCGGCTGGTTTTTGGGTCCTTTGTTGCTGCTTTTGAACCGGTCGAGTACGTATGCGTGCGCTTCGGGCGTGCGGGTGGTTATGTCTGACTGGGTCAATGTCTGGTTGGCAAATGGCGCCGGTTTCACCGGAACAGGCTGCGTGGGCCAGGGCGCGTCACCAGGTAATGCTGCGGCCGCGGGGGTGGGTACTTCTTTTACAGGAAACAATGGCTTACCCGTCTCCCGGTCCAATAGAAAAATATACCCGTCCTTGGTAGCCTGTGACACCGCATCGACCATTTTGCCATTCTTTTTCACAGTAATGAGGTTAGGCGGACAAGGAATGTCCCGATCCCAAAGGTCGTGATGGACGGTCTGGAAATGCCACCGCCGCTTGCCGGTGCCGGCATCCAGGGCGATCACGCAATTGGCAAACAGGTTGGTACCCTTTCGGGCCGCACCATAGAAGTCGACGGACGGAGAGCCCGTTCCCAGAAAAACCATTCCCCGCTTTTCATCGATCACCATGCCCGCCCAGCAATTGGCACCACCCAGCTTTCGGTACGAGTCCTTCGACCACGTCTCATAGCCATATTCTCCCGGCAGCGGGATAGTCCTGAACACCCAGGCCACCTTGCCTGTGCGCACATCGAATGCGCGGATGTGCCCGGGCAATGCATCCCCGCCCTCCGAGACCGACGAGCCGGTAATCAACAGGTTTTTGTAAATGACACCCGGTGTGGTATTACGGATATTGAACTGATAAGGATCGTAACCATACGTTTCCTTGTCCCCCAGCCCGTCATGGAAATCCACCTCCCCGTTTTTACCAAAACCCTCCACCAGCCGCCCGGTTTCTGCATTCAATGCAAATAAAGAAGCTCCGGCAGTAAACAGAATGCGCTTATCATTCCCTTCCGACCAGTACACGACCCCACGAACCGGGTGGAACCTGGGTCTTTTGCCTTCGAAAGGATCAAATTTCCAGAGCTCCTTTCCGCTCGCGGCGTCAACGGCAAAGACCTTCAAGCGCGGCGTGGCGCCATACATAATGCCGTCGATCACGATGGGCTGGCACTGGATATCCATGCCACGCTCCCCGGGTTTGTTGTTTTCACCGGTATCATACGACCAGGCGGGTTGCAGGTTTTTCACATTGCCCTTATTGATCTGGGTCAATGACGAATAGCGGTTGCCGGCATTGTTGCCGCCGTACACCGGCCAGTCGGCATCCTTGGGGTCGTCCTGGCCCGGCGGGGAAAGCGCGCAGAAAATTGCAGTTACAAACAATGCCGGTATGATCGGAAAACGGATCGTCATAGGGTTTGGGTAAATAGTTGTTATTTCAATAATCACCCCGCCTCCGACTTCGCTCAGCGGACATAACGGTCGCGCTGAGCGAAGTCAAAGCATGCAGGGCTAAATGAAGGTTACTCGTTCAAATTCGGGTTGATGGACGTGTCGGTGTAGGGCAGCGGAAACCAGTAATTCGCTTTTACGATCGGTTTGATAGGCTGCAAATCATCCGTACTTTTTTTAGCATTGGCCTCCTCCACCTTTTCAAGACGGATCAGGTCAAACCAGCGTGTTCTTTCACAGGCAAACTCCCACGCACGTTCCTGAACCACCTCATCGGCAAACTGGGCAGCGGTAAGCCCATCCGTCAGCGCGAGCGCTTTGGTACCTGCTGCCCGGCCGCGCAGCCGGACTTTGTTCAATGCATCGTAAGCAGCCTGGTCGGGTCCACCGGTTCCACGGGCCTTCGCCTCGGCATAGACGGTCAGTACGTGCGGGTACCGCATCATCACCGAAGGCAGCGAAATGCTCGATGTGACGATATTGCCTTTGATGTACCATTTCTGGTAATAAGGATGTTTGGTCAGACTGTTTTGCCAGGGAATTTTGGTAGCGCCCAGCCCAAACTCGGTCCGGAAAGTAGCGTCCTTGCGGGGGCCCGCGGGGAAATCCCTAAAGAAGTTCAGCTCGGCGAACATATCGTCCCATCCCCCTTCTTCTCCCGGCATGGTGGTGTTGCCGTAAGTCGCATTGGCCGTTCCGCTTCCCCCCAGGTATCCGCTGATCTGGAACACAGCTTCTTTGGTCCCCGACGACGCAGGATCGTTTTCGAACACCGCTGCAAACGTCGGAAGGAGTTCAAAACCGTAGGTACCGGCATTGTCGATCACTTCTTTGGCTTTGGCCGCCGCCAGGTCGTACTTATCTGTTTGTTTCAAAGGCCAGCCCGCCATCGTCAGGTACACGTCCGCCAGAAACGCTTTGGCCGATCCCTTGTTCGGTCTTCCCGGATCGCGTTTGGCATTCGGCAGGTTGGTTTCTGCGATTTTCAGGTCGGCCAGGATCAGGTCATAAACTTGCTGCGGGGTCGATTTTTTCACAGTCAGCAGATCATCGGAATACTCTCCGGCCAGAACGAGGGGGATATTGCCCCAGAAACGCGTGAGCCAGTAGTACGAGAAAGCGCGGATGAAATGCGCCTCTCCGACAATAATATCGATCGTTGCTTTTGTCCCCACCGTCTTTTCATAGTTGTTGATCACATTATTAGCACCCTGAATAGCCTTGTAGCAACCATTATACACGGCATTCGACCGCTGATTGGTGGTTGAAACATTAAACTGGTCAAATTCCCGCCAGTCGGCCTTGTTACTGGCCGGGTGCGTCGTCACATCGTCCGCGCCAAGCACCGCCGCATTCGCCGACGGGTGCAAAAAGCCGTAGGTCCATTGGTTCGCCAGCCCTTTATAGGCTCCGGTCAACGCCGATTCGAGTCCGTCCTGGGTCGACAGTACATTAGGCCCATACAGCAGCCCTGTCGTATCCTCATCCAGGTAATCACTGCAACCAGCCCCGGTCAGGAGGAGGGAGCATAAGAGTAGTTTTTTCATTGTGGTTTATGTTTACATCGGCTTTTGGCCGGATTTTTTCACTTCGGCTTTCGGCTTTCGGCCGTCGGCGATTGATTTGTTTTACTTCGGCTTTCGGCTCTTGTTTTGCATTTTAGTTCGGATTTCAGCAGGTCAATCAGCAGTTTAGCCGACTGCCGATAGCCGAAAGCCGACTGCCCCCCTCAAAACCCCACCGTCAACCCCAGCGTATACACTTTTGCATTTGGGTAGGAACCGCGGTCGATACCTATGGCGGTGTCGGTGTTTGAGCCTACGTTACTCGATTCAGGATCCGGCCCGGTGTATTTGGTGAAAGTCAGGACATTGGTGGCACTGGCGAAAACACGGATATTCAGTTTATCTTTGAACACCGAAGACGGCACATTGTAGGCCAGGCTGACGTTTTTCAGCCTTACGAAACTGCCATTTTCAACGAACCTGCTCGACTGCGTAAATGGCTGATAGGTTTTCGTAAATGCAGGGATATCCGAATTTTCATTACCGGGTCGGTAGTAATCACGGATCTCGGTCAGCAGGAACTGCCTCGCTTCACCCGAACCGGACATCGCGCCCGCCCGGGTGTAGTTCAGTTTATCCAGGCCGAAAGCCCCTTGAAAGAAGACATTCAGACTGAATCCTCCGTAGGTAAATGTGTTATTCCAACCGCCAGTCAATTTCGGGAACGCATGGCCCACGATCTGGAAGTCGTCGGTGGTGATCGTATTATCGCCGTTCACATCCTGGTAATGCGGGTCACCTGGCACGCGCCCCTGCTTGGCAGCCAAATCGGCCTCCCCCGGTTTGAATGTACCGAGGTATTTCAGGCCCCAATAGGAGCCCAGCGGCTGTCCCGGCATGAGCATAAACTCATTGGTAATGGACATACCGCCGCCTGCTCCCGTGCCTGTGCCGAGACGCGGCAGGCCACCCAGACTCACTACTTCGTTTTTGAGGGTAGAAAGGTTCAGGTTCGTTTCCCAGCTGAATTTCCCCTTTTCAACAGGGGTACCGCCGATAGAAAACTCGAATCCGCTGTTTTTGACCTCGCCTACATTGCGCGGCTGTGTACCCCCGCCCGCGTAGTTGGGCAGCTGCACATTGAGCAGCAGGTCCGTAGTTCTTTTATTGAAATAATCCGCTTCAAAATGCAGGCGACCATTCAGGAACTCCATTTCGATGCCTATGTCGGTTTGGGTCGTTGTTTCCCATTTCAGGTTCTTATTACCCTGGTTACCCTGGATCACCCCGGCCGTCACGCCGGTATTGTTAAACCCGACCTGGGTAGAGTTATAAGGCGACAAGGTGGCATAGGGGTTAATGGCCTGGCTACCCGTTTTACCCCAGCTTCCGCGCAATTTCAGGTTGCTGAACACATTGAGGTTTTTGATAAATTCCTCCTCAGACATCCGCCATCCCAAAGCCACTGACGGGAAAACGCTGTTCCGGTTGGCCTCGCTGAATTTGGAAGAACCGTCGCGGCGTATCGCGGCCGTAAGCAGGTACTTGTCTTTGAATGCGTAATTTACCCGGCCCAATAGTGAGAGCAATGTCCATTTGGAAAATCCTGAACTCACCGTGGCTGCTGAATTACCTCCGATATTGTCGTAGCCCAACTGCGGAAAACGCAGGCCATTGGCCGTTGCGGTGAAGTTCTTATCCGTAAACTGCTGCGTTTCCAGAACCGCTACCGCGTTGATCGAATGGTTGCCCAATGTGATGTTGTAGTTCAATGCATTCGTATTCTGCAAAGTCACCTGGTCGGCCGAATAACGGGTCGCATTAGGGTTGTTGTTCGATAACCGCTTGCCATTGAAGTTCTTATTCTGCGCATCCAGGTAGTTGATTGCATATTGCAGGTCCAGTGACAGCCCCTTGACCGGCAACTGGTAGTTCAGGCCGCCGATCGCATTGATGTTCATACGTTCTGTATCGATCGATTTATCGTAGAGATGATCGAGCGGGCTTCTGGAAACCGAGCCGGTTGGGTCGGCAAATGTGGGCTGACCATCGGCCCCGTATGCCGGCGTTGTGGGTGCCCATTGCAAAGCCTCTATCAGTGCGCCGCCGCCGTCAGTGTTGTGGTTGGCTGTTTTCGCACCCGAAAGGTTAAGCCGGAGCGAAAGGTTCTTATTGAGCTGTGTGCTCAGGTTGGTCCGCAGCACATAACGCTTAAATCCGCTGTTTTCTACTATGCCTTTCTGATTTACATAGTTGCCGGAGATCAGGAAGGAGGTCTTTTCGTTGCCGCCGGACACGGTTACCTGGTGCTGCTGTCCGCTGCCGTTCCGGTAAACAAGGTCCTGCCAGTCGGTACCGCCATTCTTTTTGAAATCATCGATCTGTGCTGTCGTAAACGGCGCATTAGAGCCGGTAGCCAACGCGCGGGCATTGACGATCTCAGCGAATTCTCCTGCCGGAAGAATGTCAAACTTCTTGATCACATTCGATACGCTTCCCTGACCTTCGTAGTTGACCTTAATGCCTTTGGCCCCTTTCTTCGTCGTGATAATGATCACCCCGTTGGCGCCGCGACTACCATAAATGGACGTGGAGGCGGCATCCTTCAGCACTTGCAGCGACTCGATATCGTTGGGGTTCAACAGGTTGTAATTAGCACCCACAAACCCGTCGATGACGTACAGCGGGTCGTTGTTGCCAAGTACCGAGTTGGCCCCGCGGACCCGCACCCGCGAGTCACCACCCGGGGCACCGTTGGATTGTGTCACCTGTACCCCCGCGGCCCGTCCCTGCAACACCTGGTCGAGTCGCGTGACCGGCTGCTGTGAAAATTCACGGGTAGAAACCACCGATAATGCACCCGTCACGTCGGTTTTCTTCTGCGTACCATACCCTACCACCACCAGCTCCCCCAAACTGCGGGACTCCTGTGTCAATTTCACTTCGATCACCGATCGGTTGCCGATAGCCACGGTCTGACTTTCGTAACCGATAAAGGAAAAAACCAAAGTTCCGCTCCCCGGCGCATTGAGCACAAAATTCCCCTCACCGTCCGTCACGGTTCCCTGCGAAGTCCCGCTGATCAGGATGCTCACACCCGGGAGGGCGGCATTGTCCTGATCTGTCACTTTTCCGGTCACCCTGGCGTTCTGAGCAAACAGGTATCCCTGCGCCAGAACGAGATGTACCAAGCATAAACCCAGCAATTTTCTCATGGTCTCAAACAATATATATTTACATTAAACAATTAAAAAATACAATTTAAATTTCTTAATAGACGAACGTTTCCGCACTTCCCGGTTGTAGAGGCCGGAAGCGTGGTCATGTGCTCAGTATTTCAAATGGTGGTTAGGGTGGTTACCAGTCGACGACGGAGCCGTCCAGGGCATTATAACTTTCCGGATTTTTCCAGTCGTGGCCGATCTTGTCTTTCAGTTGGTCCTCATCCAGTTCAATGCCGAGGCCGGGCTTGGTTGGGACCATAACGGTTCCGTCCTTTTGCAGCTTAAAGGGTTCTTTGAGATAACCTTCACCCAATGTAACCTGCTCCTGTACGAGGAAGTTGGGAACACTGGCCGCCAATTGCAGACCGGTCGCGAGCGAAATGGGTCCCATCGGGTTGTGCGGGGCAATGGGTATGTAGTAAGCTTCGGCCATTCCGGCGATGATCCTGCCTTCGGTGAAGCCGCCGGCATGACACAAATCAGGCTGGATAATGCTTGCGGCGCCCTTTTCCAGGATTTCGCGGAAGCCCCATTTCGTAAAAATCCGCTCGCCGGTGGCAATGGGAATATGGGTTCCGCGGGCAATGTCCACCAGCGTATCGACATTCTGCGCCTGGCACGGCTCCTCTACAAACATCGGCTGGTATTGTTCCAGCTCCTTAATGAGGACTTTGGAGGTCTGCTGCGGCACAGCCCCGTGAAAATCGATGGCAATGTCCATTTCCGGCCCTCCTGCTTCCCGGAGCGACGCAAAATTGTCGGCCGCATACCGGATGAATGCAGGGTTTTCGACAAAGTTGGATGGATTTTTCTTGGCCACGCCCGTCTTGATCACCGTAAAACCCTCGGCTTTGCGCTTTTTCATGTCATCGGCATTTGCCGCACGGCCATACACCCGTACGCGGTCACGGGTGGGCCCGCCCAGGAGCTCATGCACCGGCACACCGAGCAGCTTGCCCTTGATATCCCAAAGCGCCTGGTCGATGCCGCTCAATGCGCTGGTCAGTATCGGCCCGCCGCGATAGAATGCATGCCGGTAAATGGCCTGCCAGTGGTGCACAACGGCCCGCGGGTCCTTCCCTACCAGGTATGGTTCCACTTCCTGAATGGCGGTTTTGATCGTCAATGCCCGACCTTCCAGCAGCGGTTCGCCCAGGCCCACAATGCCTGCGTCCGTATGGATTTTAAGAAAGATCCATCGGGGCTTCACCAGGAAAGTTTCCAGTTTCGTGATCTTAACCTTGCCATAAGCCTGGAAAGGCACCGGGTTGGATGCATAGGAGGTATTCGGAAGCAGGATCGAGCCGGTAGCCGCGATCCCGAGCACCGACTGGATAGCTGACCGGCGCGATAAGGTAGATTTGGAGTTTGATTTCATGTATTTACCAGTTATGGATAGAACCGTCAGGACTTTTCAGGATCGGGTGCGGGAACTTGGTCTTCTCCTTGACCTCCATCACGAACGTCGCTTTCTTGGGATCGAATTTCACACCCAGGCCAGGCGCATCGTTGAGGTATAGCTTTCCGTTTTTGAAGTTGATAAAATCCTCGTTGAAGTAAGGCGGCCGTTCGGGTTCACCTCCGCCCAGCTCCATCAGGGCCCGCGCGGGACTGCTCGAACCCAGCACATGAACCAGGGTAGCGGTAGACAATGGTCCCGTAAAATGCGGGATCATCCCCACATAATGCGTTTCGCACATGGATGCGAGTTTTTTGAATTCGCCTATCCCCCCGGTATTAGGCAGGGTGAATCGGGTGTAATCGATCCAGCGATTTTCGATAAACTCGTTGCTGTCCCAGCGGTCGCCAAACTGCTCCCCTACCGCGATCGGTACCTTGGTCATCGATCGCACCGTTTTGTACACCGACGGGTTCTCCGAACGGATAATGTCTTCCACAAAATAGGGTTCCAGCGATTCCAGTGCGTTGCATATTTTCAAACCGTCGGTCATATCAAAACGGGTGTGGAGATCGATAGCCCACTTCCCACCGCCGCCGACCGCCTCGTCGATACGCTTGCAGAATTCGATGGTTTTCTTCACGTTTTCGTAGAAGTCAAACGGCTGGTCGCCATTGCCGCCCGTAGGACCAATCCGGTACGATCGCAGGCCCGCTTCGATGCAATCCCGTGCCCGTTCCTCCTCCGTCTTCGCTTTGGAAGCCCGGAAACCGGTGGCGTAGCATTCAACGTAATCGCGGGTGGCTCCTCCCAACAATTCGTATACAGGCACATTTAATGCCTTACCCTTGATGTCCCATAAGGCCATCTCCAATGCTCCCAGTGCGTGCAATTTCTCACGCCCGGGAGGGTAAAACATGCCCCTGTACACATTTTGCCAGATGTGCTCAATCCGGAACGGATCCTCACCAATCATCATCTGGGCGCATTGTTCGATCATATCTTTGGAACCGCCTTCTCCAATGCCGATGATGCCACCATCGGTCTCGATCTCGACAATTCCCCTTGCCTGGTTGAACAACGGTTTATTGTAGCCCGGAGCCGCATAGTAACGGATTTTGGTGATCTTCATCTTGGAGGCAGCCTCTGCTTTCATCACCGGAAGGCCGGCAGCAACAGCAGCAGTGCCCAGGAAGGCGGTTTTTATAAAATTTCGTCTTTGCATGGTAATGGGGTTTGTTCAGGGATTTTTTTGGTCAGTTGTGCTCGGAAGCGGTTTCGCGTTTGTCAGGAGGTTCCTAAGGAGCCACATTGTATCGTTCGCATTCATTTGTCTAGAAACAGGAGGCTCCGCAGGAGCCAAACTATGTCGTTCTCATTTCATTTGTCTAGAAACGGGGGGCTCCGCAGGAGCCACATTATATCGCTAGCATTCTCGTTCTAGAAACAGGGGGCTCCGCAGGAGCCTCTTTGGTTTGCCCCGGAGGGGCATCCTGTTTCTAGAAAACGCCAACGAATTTGGGAATATCGCGGCTCCGGAGGAGCCTCCTGGCTGCGTTCATGCCCCCGGCCATCGTTGATTTTCCATCCCTGCGCTCCCCCTTGCAACCGCCTGTTCATTAAACGTTTAAGCATGCAGGTAAAAAAAATCAGCCGCTCAGCAAGGCCGTTCTGGTTTTTGATGACTCCCTTGCGATCAGTTTCGCCTCCATCAGGATCTGCTTCATACCTTCATCCGGGTTTTTTAGTTTTTTCAGCAAATACTCCACCGCTGTTTTTCCAAGCAACTCCAATGGCTGACGCACATAGGTAATCGGGCAATAATACAGGTCGAAGACTTCCGCCTGACCGAAACTGACGATCGCCAGATCGGAAGGAACTTTGAGACGGAGCTCGTTGATATATTTCAACCCATTGATTGCCAATCCGTAAGTCGCAAAAATGATCGCTTCGACCTTTTGTTCCGACGCCGTCATTTCATCGATGGCAATTTTCACCTCGCTGTCCATCCGCTCGAAATGCACCGCTTTGAGCCAGGATTCCTGAAAATCGACCCCGCTATCTCGTAATGCGTGCTTATATCCCCGGACGCGTTCTTCCATGTGGTACATATTTGAGTCGTAGGCAATGATCCCGATGCGGGAGTAGCCGTTCTTCACGAGGTGTATCCCCGCGTCGTAGGATGCTTTGTAATTATTGGTGGCAACAAAATCGGTTTGTATTTCGGGAAAGTGACGGTCCAGGAGCACAAACGGAATGTTGCGCTCTTTGAGGTAATGTACCTGGCTTTCGGAACCTTCGCAGGATACGATAATGAAACCATCCACCTGCCTGTTAATCAGCACATTGAGCAAGTCCCAGGACTTGTCGGCGTGCTCATCGCAGCTTCCGATGATCACCGTGTAGCCGTTCTTTTTCGCCTCGTCTTCGACCACCCGGGCAATGTTGGCAAAAAACGGGTTCGAAATATCCGCGATAATGAGGCCGATCGTGTGCGTTTTGCCGCTCCTGAGGCTTTTGGCCAAATGGTTTGGCTGGTAATTCAATTCCTTTGCTATCAGTTTGATTTTATGGGCGATGGCTTCCCCTACCCTGGTCTCCTTTTCTTTGCCGTTGAGGACGTAGGAAACCAGGGCGGTGGAAACGCCTGCCTGCTGTGCGATATCTTTCAGCGATGTTTTTTTCATGGACGTATAAGCGTGCCGTCGAATTTTCTTACTTGCCAGTTGGATTTGGTGCTGATCGGGTATTTGGCGGCCGCCTTTTCATTGATATCTACGCCAATACCCGGCACCTCGTTCACCGACATATAGCCGTTCTTCATCGTCGGGCAGCCCGAGAATACTTCCAACGTTTTGTCATTGAACTGCACGGCTTCCTGAATGCCGAAGTTCCACACGGCAAGGTCGATGTGGGCATGTGCCGAATGACCAACGGGGGAAACGTCGCCGGGTCCGTGCCAGGCAGTTTTAACATTGAACCATTCACCCAGCCGGGCTACTTTCATAGCCGGAGTAACGCCTCCGATCTGCGACACGTGAATGCGGATGAAATCAAACCACTGGTTGGCCATCGGTTCCAGGAATTCATTGATGTTGTTAAACAATTCCCCCATGGCCAGCGGCACAGTAGTACTTTGCCGCAAGAGCTTGAACCATTTCATGTTCTCAGGCGAAAAAGGATCCTCGATGAAGAACGGCCGGTAGTCTTCCAGCTTTTTGATCATGTTGATGGCGTTCATCGGCTGTACACGCTCGTGAATGTCGTGCAGCAGCTCCACTTCTTCCCCGCATTGCTTCCGGACCGTTTCGAAGAGAATGGGAATCGCTTTCAGATAGGCGTTCTCATCCATGTAATTGTCGGTTGCTCCGCCGAAACCGGCCTCTTTGAAATCAGGTTTTTTGGTGGTGCTGCCGACCGCCCCATAACCTCCCTGCTGGATCCGGATATAGCGGTAACCCTGTTCCTGAATCTTCTTCACGCTCTCGACGGTCTCTTCGGGTGTACGCCCGTTCGCATGCGTGTAGCAAGGCACGGCGAACCGGCATTTGCCACCCAGCAATTGGTACAGCGGCATGCCTGCCCGTTTTCCCTTGATATCCCAGAGTGCCTGGTCCAGGCCGCTCAATGCATTGTTGAGCACCGGTCCATTGCGCCAGTAAGAGCTCACGTACGCTCCCTGCCACATGTCTTCGATGTTATCGACGTCCTTACCTGCACAAAACTCGTTGAGATAGGTATTGATTGCAACCAGTACTACTTCGGCCCGCTGGGTGAACGTGGCGCAGCCCAGGCCGTACAGCCCGGGCTCCGACGTTTCCACCTTGACCACAATGAGGTTGGAGCCCTGCGGGGCCGTTGCAATCGCGCGAACGCTTTTGATCGTCACGGGTTTCATAGCCCTGGCATATGCAGGCGTTTCCCGGTCGGCCCTGGCGCTGGGAATACCACCGAACAGTCCCAGCATTCCCGCTGACCCACTCAGTCCCAAGGCCTTCATCGTATCACGACGGCTCATTCCGTTCTCTTTCATTTCAATCGTTTTAAAGGTTTAAGAATTGATATCGCTGACGTTACTTTTTATCCCACCACACCCTGGTATTCAGATCATTGGGACCTTGTCGTGCATTGGCGTCGTTCACATTCTGCAAGTTCACGACGATTTCGGAATCGGGATAAGGCATGCGGCGGATAAAGTCTTCTTTGATCTCGGAACCGGGATAGGGGTTCTTTTTTAATGTAGGAAAACCGCTTCTCCTGAAATTAGCCCACGACTCGTTGCCGTCCAGGAAGGTGGCTACCCAGTACTGCGTGTTGATCTGATCGAGCGCTTTTGCATTGTCCAGCGGATGCGCTTTCAGGTACGCCAGAATTGCGTCCTCTTTAATGGCCGCGGCAGGATCATATAAGGCCATCTGTTCCAGGTTTGCGCGGATACCTTTGGCATAATAATCTGCGGCCTCGCCTGTAACCCAGCCACGTACGGCCGCCTCTGCCAGCAGAAGCTGCACCTGCGCATAGGTAATGTGAAACTCGGGAGCGTCCAGTTTCAAGACGGTCGTCAGGTTGATCTGGGTAAAATCCCAGAGGCTCACCACGCCGTTTTCGGCGAGTACGGTATTGATTGTCACGTCGTTGTAACCCATCGGCATTCCAATCTGCACTTTCGGATCGGAACTGGCGATCTTGGACGTTTGCTCAGGCCCGCCCTTCGCCCCCACGTAACGCACGGCAAACACGGGCAGGCGCGGGTCGTTGTTTTCTTTCAGGTAATTGACAAATGGAGCGGCGAGGTAGAAGTTTGTTTTCTCCCTGGCGGCGAGGTGATTAGCAATGTAATTGTTATAAATGGCGGTATGCCGTATGATCGAGTTGTCGGCATTGTTTTCAAAAAGACCGCCTGCCACCGCTTTGGTCACATAACCTTTGGCCCCGGTTGGATCCACTTTCGAAAGTCGCATTCCGGCACGCAACATGAGCGAATAGCCCAGTTTTTTCCAGCGTGGCACATTTCCACCATAGAGAATATCGGTGGTTACCGGCTGCTGCGATGCGTCCAGCGCACCCGCCGCCTCTTCGAGCTCTTTCAGGATGTCCTTATAAATAGCTTCCTGGGGATCGTATTTCGGACGGATCACTTCGCTGATATAGCCCTTTCCTGCTTCGAAATAGGGAATATCACCATAAGTATCGGTCAGGATCATGAATGCATAGGCCTTCCAGATCCGGGCCGCATTATAAATATTCGACTGCAGGGGATCGTCTTTGGTCTGCTCCGTTACTGCTACGAGCTGCTTGATCACGTTCCTGTAAAAATTCACCCACACCACCGGTGTATTGGAATTGTTCAGCTGGTTGTAATTGCCGCCGGAGAGCGAGCTTCCGTAGGGTGTGATCACCTGCTGCACGATCCCGAAATTATAGCAGAGCATGCCCAGCGTCGAAACGCCGTCCAGGTAGGTTGTGGCAATGATGGCCTTGTTGAGGATCAGCGACGGGGCCAGCGAGGTCGGATCGACCTTGTTGGTATTGATCTCGTCGAATCCGTTGTCGCAGCCTGTAATAAATGTCGCAGAGAGCACAAGCGACAGGATATATTTGGATATAGCTTTCATGGGAAAGACGTTTTAATGCTAGAATTTCACATTCAGATTGAAACCAATGCTGCGGGTCGGCGGCAGGCCGGGCCAGAAATCAAGTCCGGTCGCATTGTCCGACGAGTTCAGCACCTCTTCGGGGTCCATGTTTTCCGTCCATTTCTTGATCACCAGCACATTGTTGGCGACCGCGCTCAACCGCAAACCTTTCACGAATGATTGCTCCGGCAGGAATTTTCCAAGGTCGTAACCCAGGGTCAGCTGGCGCAGCTTCCAGAACCCTGCATTAGATACAAAGTCCTCATTGACGCCCAATGGGTTAACAGATTCATAAAATGGCTGCACCGCGGCCTTGGTTTTGTTCACCTCCCCGTCGGGATTCACACCGTTACCGATCACAAACCCTTCCGCACGCCCGGGCAATGTCCTTTTCGACAAGCCGTGCCGCAGGTAGTTGATGTTCCGCCCGGCAATCATTTTGTGCCCCAGTTTGAAATCGACCAATGCGGAAAGCATGATGCCCTTGTAGGTAAATGTGTTGGTAATACCACCGAAATACCGGGGAAGCGCGTTGCCTACGTTCGTCAGTGTGTTGTTCCGCATGGGCATACCACTGTTTTTGTCGAACACCTGCCGTCCCTGAGCGTCACGCAGGTACATGAAGGTATAAAGCTGGCCCAATGGCTTTCCGACCACCATATTCAGCGTCCGGCCTCCTCCGCCGCCGACGGTGATCACTGTGTCCTTGGCCGCCAGACCGAGTTTCAGCACTTTGGAGGTGTTGTAGGAAATATTGAAACTCACATCCCAGGTAAAATCCTTTCCCTTGACAGGCGAACCGGTCAGCAATAACTCGATCCCCTTGTTCCGGCTGCGGCCTACGTTGATCAGTTGGGCCACGTAGGAGGAAGCGTCGGAAATCTGAGCGGCAAGAATCTGATCGTCAGTCGTTTTGTGGTAATACGTTAAATCAAAACCCAGCTGATTGTTGAACATCCGCATTTCCAGACCGGCCTCCGCTTCCTTAATGCGCAACGGCCTGAGGTTCTTGTTCGGGACCGTGGAAGCATTGATGCCGCCCACCGGCACAAGCTGGCCCGACGGGTTCGGGAAGGAGTTGTTATCGACCGCGTAGTACAATGCATTGGAATACGGGTTTACATTATCCGACCCCACCTGCGCGTAAGCAGCCCTTAATTTCCCGAACGTGATCCAGGCAGGAAGATTTTTGAATGCCTGCGAGAAGATAAAGCTACCGGTCACCGAAGGATACAGAATGCTGCGGTTCTGCGGCGCCAATGTCGAAAACCAGTCATTGCGGGCCGTAACGTTCAGATAAATGAACTCTTTCCACGAAATCGTCGCGGCTCCGTACAAGGAATTGATTTTCTTTTCCGACAGCGCATACAGCGGGTTTTTTACGCGGCCATTCATGACGGTGTAAAGGTCGGGCTGAATGAAATCCTGTACTGTAACACTGTTATAGTCCATCCGTGCATAGCGCTGGTTACCACCCAATGTCACATCCAGGCCGATGTTCCCGAAATTATGGTTTCCACCAAGAATAAAGTCCAGGTTACGCTCGGTATTCCTGCGAACATCCTGTGTGAATGAGCCGTTGACGTAGCCTACCGGCGCCTTTGCGATCGGTGCATAGCCGTTGGGGATATTATAATCCTGGTTGCGGACATAAAAATCCTGCGCAATGCGACCCTGCAGATAGAGCCAGTCGGTAAACTGATACTTCAATGCGACGTTGCCAAATAGCCTGTCCCGGGTGATATTTTCGAAATGATGGCTGAGTGAGTAATAAGGATTATTCCTGACCAGGAACCTCGAAAATACAAATTCGTTGCCATCCGGATGCGTCTGGTTCTGCCTGAGCGCGTCAAAAGGCATGGAGTTTGCCAGCGTGAAAATGACCGTCGATGTGGCAAAATCCTGGGCGTCGATCTGTGGCGGGTTGGTATTTTTCTCTTTGGAATAATTAATGTTTCCAAAAGCGGTGAGCCGTTTGGAAATATTCTGTGTAAAACCCAGGTTGACCACCTTCCGGTTGAACTTATTATTTTCAACAATCCCACGATTATCGGTATTGGCCAGCGACAGGCTGAACCCGCCGTTAGGGCCATTATTGGAGACGGTAACGGTGTTGGTCATGTTGGTACCCGTCCTGTAAAACTGCTTCACGCGGCCGCGTACAGGCTGGTAAGGCCATATTTCATCGTCGAACAACACCTGTGTCATGCCCGGTTCGAACTTTTCACCAAAGCTCCACACCCCTGAGGTCGGTTCCTTGGTGGTGGGGCGCTTCCCGCCTTCACCCTGACCGTATTCGTATTGAAAATCCGTAAAATCCAGCGGTGTATCGGTGGTGAAGTTGATGTTGTAGTCCAATCCGATCCCCTTGCCTGTTCCCCGGGTTTTGGTCGTGATCATCACTACCCCGTCTTTCGCACGCGATCCGTAAAGTGCCGCAGCCGTCGCTCCTTTCAGCACTGTCATTGACTCGATATCATCCGGATTGATACTCGAAAGACCATCTCCGCCATCGGAATTGTTCGCTGCCCGGGGGCCGTAATCCCCGCCGCCGGCGAAGTTGGAATTATCGATCGGAACGCCATTGACGACGATCAGCGGGTTATTCTGTCCGCTGAAAGAAGACTGCCCGCGGATACGGATCTTGGCCGTCCCGCCCGGTCCGGTCGACAGGGACGAAATGTTCACACCGGCCATTTTGCCTTGTAAAGAGCTCACTACGTTGGGCGTACGGTTCGTCGAAATCTGGTCCGCATTCACCGTGGCCGTGGCATAACCGAGCGTTTTGGCTTCCCGCTTGATACCCAGCGCCGTTACGACTACTTCATTGAGGTTCTTCGATTCCTCGACCAGCTGCACATCCAGTACCGACCGGGAACTGACGTTGATCGTTTGACTGGTATAACCGATGAATGAAAAAACAAGATTCGCATTGGCCGGAACATCGAGGGCATATTTACCCTCCGAATCGGTAACGGTCCCCTGTGAGGAACCACTGATCAGGACATTCACGCCGGGCAACGGTGCCTTGTCCTGGCCGGTCACGGTACCCGCAATCCGGCTGTTCTGAGCGAAAACAACGCTGCAACACAGGCACAAGCATAAGGTGGCAATTGTAAAACACTTCTTCATCTCTTCTAATTGGGTCAAAAATCAGGGTGAGTGCTATGCAAAACATACACGAAACCGTAATCGCTACGGACACGAAGGTCAGAGTTCAAAAAAGTCAAAATGATGTCATTCATCCGGAAAACAAACCGAACGATAGTATATATACGCAAACAATTCTCCTGTACGAGACCGACTCCTGCAATGCAAGGAGGCACCTTTACGGCGCTTCCAACAGGAATAAAGTCACGAATTCAGCCAACCGAATCTATTTAAACGATTAAGCAATCCATAATGTAAAACGCTTGCTGAAAATCTTTAAGTTAGGTTGTTGTGCTGGTACCGGGTACTTGAAAAGTCTTGCCGGGAACTGAAACGGGTGGCAAGTGGAAATATAAAATACGCTGCTCTTTAATATTTTATACTTATTCTTCTAAAAAGGAAGTAATGTGACCAAATGTAGATTTAATCGATTAAACAACAAAATTTACAAACAATTATTTTTACATTTTTTCTGGAAATAAGTACAGTACCCATTTGCAGTTGTTGAATTCGCAATAAACTGGTAAAATGTATTTCAAATAATCATTCGCCCGCTTTGCGGAATGCCGGTTACAATGCGGTGCTGAAAGCACTAAATTTGTCCTGAAATCCTGCTATCGGTTTCTATTCCATCCATCCTATCATGACTTTTTTAAAACGTATGTTGGAACAATCCAGGCTGCCGCTCACGGTCAGGCAGTTTTGGTGGTATTCCTTCTGTTACTGGAGCATTTTCGCGGTAATAACATTTGGTCAGCTTATGATGCTGTGGCTTTTGAAGGATGGGGTGGTAATGAGAGCCCACGAGATGTTCATCTGGCTCCTCGACGGGCTATTCTGGTGGTCTACCAGCCCATTGGTACTCTATGCCTCCATCAAGATACCCATCGTGTTCAAACTGCGGCGAAGCTCTTTGCTCAAACCGATCCTCTGCCATCTGGCGATTGTGACGTTTCTGAACATTCTCGTCAATCTTGTCCATTATTATATCACCAATCCCCTGATGTTCAGGGCCGTGGGCAGGTATGTTCCACTGGAAAACTATCTTTTTTCGTTTTTCATCGCCTACACGGCAAGCTTTGGCCAGTATCTTTTGCTAGTGGTCGGTTTCAACAAGGTATCCTATATTTACCGTTACCAGGAGCTCAAACAACAGAATTTCGAAACAGAGCTCCACAATGAACAGTTGCGCGGCCAGCTGGCCAATGCACAACTGCAATCGCTCAAAATGCAGCTTAACCCCCATTTTCTTTTCAACACATTACACAGCGTCGTGAGCCTGATGGTGAAGAATGATATCCGCAAAGCGACGCTGATGATCACTACGCTGAGCGATCTTTTGCGTGCCGTGCTGGTCAACCAGTCGGCCGACTTCATCCCTTTGCAGGAAGAACTCAGGCTGACGCGCCAATACCTGGACATCCAGCAGATCCGTTTCCAGGACCGTCTGAAAGTGACCTACCACATCGATCCCGCTTCGGAACTCTATCCGGTGCCGCAGCTGATTCTGCAGCCGCTCGTCGAGAATTCCATTACCCACGGCATTTCCGACCTCACTACCAACGCGTTGATCAGCATTACCAGCACCGTAAGCGCCACCGGCATGCAAGTCACCGTGCATGACAATGGTACCGGTGCTTCCGCGCGTAAATCCACCAAAGGAATGGGCCTCGGATTGAAAAACACCCTGATGCGCCTGCAACAGGCATACGGCGAAGATGCAAGGCTGGAATTTGACCAACCAGCCACCGGCGGGACCTCGGTCACGCTGTTTTTTGAAGGTCAGCCCAAAACAAAAACCCCGAAAGAATATGAAATATCGCTGCCTGATCATCGATGATGAAGTGCTGGCCAGGGATGTAATCAAGACGTTTGTGAAGCACGACCACACCATCGAGATCACCGATGAGGCCGCCAATGGCTCCGAAGCGGTGGTGAAGATACTGCAAAACAAGCCCGATGTGATTTTCCTGGACATTCAGATGCCGGAGCTGGATGGATTCGAAGTGTTACGTGAAGTGTGGCCGCATCACCAGCCATTTGTCGTCTTCACAACCGCCTACGATCAGTACGCATTGCGTGCGTTCGAAGTGAATGCGATCGATTACCTACTCAAACCGTTCGACGAGATCCGCTTCCATCAGTCGTTGGGGCGACTAAAAGAAAGGCTGAGTCAGAAATCGCAGCCCAGGATCGAGGAGCTGGTCAACAACCTGCTGCGCGACCAGCGGGAAAAGGAGGAAAATTACCTGCTGCGGGTGCTTGTGAAAGAAGCGGGCAAAATGTATCTCGTCAAAACGGAAGATATCACCCATTTCTCTGCGGACGGTAACTACATATCGGTGTACACGCCGCAGAAGGTTTACACGATCTACGAAAGCCTCGGCAGTCTGGAAAGCCGGCTCGATCCATCGGTGATGATTCGCGTCGGCCGGTCCAACATCGTGAATATGAATTTCATAACGGAACTGGAAACGTATTTCAACGGCGAGTACATCATCCATTTGTCGACCGGTGAGAAAATCAAATGGACCAGAGGTTATCGGGACAATATCAAGGCGTTCCTGACCAAAATGGGGTAACCTTCGGATACAGTCCAATGCGAAATCTGCACGTTTTAAATAACCAAAAGCTCAGGTCAGACATTTTTTATTCCAATTCAAACGATTCAGGGCCAAATTTGTCAGTAACAATAACTTTCCGCAAAACGCGGATCCAGGATACCTGACCTATTATAAGCACTCAAACCGTTTTAGCCATGCTCATTAAAACTTCTACCATCTTAGCCTCAGCGATCTTCACATTGGTCCAGAACCCGAGAGCCGCCCAGCAAAAGCAGTGGCTCCTGTTCGCGGCCATTGCAGCGTCCCTCATACTGTACGGCATGTACCGGGGAATAAGCATACAAAAACATCCGGACCAGCCTTTGGTAACCACCGAAGACACCGGACATCGCACCGCAAGCTCAACCCCGAGGTGGAGCTATGACGAAATCGCACACAAACTGATCATGGAAAACACCGACCTCACCTGTGCAGAAATCAGCCGCGGCTTTTCAGCAGGAGTCGGTCACGCATTGATCAAGATAACGCGCCATGCCGACGGCCGCCCGGTAATTTTGAATATGTAATGCTGCGAAGTTGGCTACGGGCGTAGTATAGTTTATCACCGTCTTTGCAGCTCTTTTTTTTTAGCTCTTTTTTGTTAGCTCTTTTTTGTAGCTCTTTTTTGTAGCTCTTTTTTGTAGCTCTTTTTTGTAGCTCTTTTTTGTAG
>NZ_CAMLSE010000043.1 GCF_946482605.1 uncultured Dyadobacter sp.
CCATTACCTTTATGGCAGCCGGATTTACTCCTTTGGGGTCGATCCCCGCGCTGTACACAGCTGCTCGGTCACCGCCAAAATATTGCAGGTACCCCTGTGCGATTTGACTGCGGGCTGAGTTGCCCGTGCATAGGACCAGAATTTTTTTCATAATTGAAATCTGATTAGAGTTAGCAGCAGCCTGAACCAGGCCTGCAGGCAGCACCATCGGCCGCGTCAGGTTCCGTTGCTGCATTTGCAGGGACAGGCGTGCAGCAGGCTGCGTCGCTCGTGGTACCGCAGGCCTGGTTCCGCCCAAGCGCTTTGCACTGAGTGAAGTCTGGGACGAGGTTAATGATGAAGCTATCCGAGTCGGCCAGGAAGTCACCCGGATACATCTGTCGGGTGTCAAATTTTGAATTTCCAAACTCAATTTTAACGACGGCATCCGGGTTTAGCGGAAGCGACCTTTCGACGAGATTTACAATTTTGAGCGCCTTGCCGACCCGCATCGAACGATTTGCCTCGCTGTTCTGAGGCTCCCAGAGCTGTACGACCACTTCGGTCCAGCTATTCATGACACCTCCACAATCGACGGAAACGATCGGTGCTTGTTTGATTTCGGTAATATGAAACGAGCTATCCACAAACTTGCCTTCCTCATACTGAAATTGCAAATGAAGTTCAGGATTTTCTTCCAGCTTGCTTTTGAATGCCTGCCAGGTCATCGGATTTGTTTGATTTTGCATTGTGTCTATTGTTATAATGTAATATTACGATTGACTAACCGAAAAAAATGTGGGCCTAATTGCAGCAGGAAGCGGCTATGAACGAATCCAGGACGCTGCCGAATGCCTGTTTGGCTTCTTCCCAAACTTCGGGATTGATGCAGTAGCAAACACGGGGCGGGTTGATTTCGCCTTGAATAATGCCGATCCTTTTCAATTCTTTCAGGTGCTGGGAGACTGTTGCCTGAGCCAACGACAGCTCATCCACCAGGTCGCCGCAAACGCAGGCTTTACGTGCAATCAATAGCTGTAAAATCGCAACCCTTGCCGGGTGTGCGAATGCTTTCGCCAGATCTGCGATCCGATTCTGCTGCGCCGTGAAGATCTCTGTTCTCGTAACACCCATAGGCCAAACTTAGCAGTAATAAATGATATTGCAATATTACGATGAAGAAATTTTAATTAATGATCTAAATGCGGCTACCCGGACTCTGTGGCAACCGAGTAGGCAGGGTCTTCCATGATGTTTACGTCGATCATCGTTCCGGCGTTGGTCAGGAGCCGCCGGCAATCTTCGCTGAGGTGCCTCAGCTGCAACCGCTTTCCGGCCACTTTGTACCGCTCGGTAAGCTTGTTCACCGCCTCGATTGCCGACATGTCGGCAATCCTGCTGTCTTTGAAATCGATGATCACATGGGCGGGATCGCCAGCAATATCAAACTTCTCGTTGAATGCGCTCACCGACGCGAAGAAAAGAGGGCCGTAAATTTCATAATGCCTGATGCCGCTTTCATCCGTGTACTTCCTGGCACGGATTCGTTTGGCGCTTTCCCATGCAAACACCAATGCGGAAATGATGACGCCGATCAGGACTGCCAGCGCCAGGTTATGCAGGAAAATAGTGATGACGGCGACCAGCACCCCGACAAAAATATCCTGCCTGGGCATCTTGTTGATCATCCTGAAACTGGCCCATTCGAAAGTGCCGATTGCAACCATGATCATCACGCCGGTTAATGCTGCCATAGGGAGTTGTCCGATCAGCGGTGCTCCAAACAAAATCACACACAGGATTGTGAGCGAAGCAATGATCCCGGATAGCCTGGCCCTCGCGCCGGCGCTCAGGTTTACCAGTGTCTGGGCGATCATCGGGCAACCGCCCATTCCGAAGAAGAAACCGTTCAATATATTCGCGGCTCCCTGCGCCAGACTCTCCCGGTTACCATTGCCTTTGGTACCGGTTATTTCGTCCACAAGGTTCAATGTCAGCAAACCTTCGGTGAGGCCGACCGCCGCCATTACCAGCGCGTAAGGTGCGATTATCGAAAACGACTTCACGGTCAAAGGGATCGCCGGAATGTGAAACGGCGGGAATCCGCCGGCGACGGACGCGATGTCGCTGACGGTTTTGGTGTCGATACCCAGGCCGAACACTACCAGGAAAACGACGATAATGGCTGCCAGCGAGGCAGGTATTGCCTTTGTGAACCGGGGAAAAACGATGATTGTCAGAATAGTCAGTGCCACCAGCCCGGCCATGACCAGGAGCGGCTGCCCGCTCAGCCACGCGCCGTCAACGGATACTTTGAACTGATTGAGTTGTGACATGAATATGATCACGGCAAGGCCATTGACGAACCCGTACATTACCGGCTGCGGGACCAGCCTGATGAATTTGGCCAGCCGAAAAAGTCCGATGAGGATCTGAATAACACCCGCCAGGGCCACTGTCGCAAATACGTATTCGATGCCGTGCGATTGCATAAGGGCAATCAGAACCACTACGGTGGCACCGGCACCACCGGAAATCAGTCCCGGCCTGCCGCCAAACACTGCCGTGACAAGTCCCATCATAAAGGCCGCATACAAGCCCACCAGAGGCGGGAAGCCAGCAAGAATCGCAAACGAAAGCGATTCAGGCATCATAGTCATCGCGACAGTGATGCCTGCCAGCAGTTCATTTTTATAATTAACTTTTTGTTTGAAATCAAACAGATTGAAATAGGCCTTCACAAGCTGATAGCGTCTGTACGCCGGATAAATGGGCCGCAAAGGTAGCAAATTGTCACGACACAGGCGAACGGGCGAGGCGGCATATGAATTAATGGTGACATTCAATCTCGAAATGAAAAGCCGCAAAGTCACGCTCTTTCGGATATCAAAGAAATTGTCGTTATAATTAGGACCTGATGTGTTCCGATCCGCGGGGCTGCGACTCCGGTTTCTGCGCATCAGGATTGTGCATCGCCCTTTTCTGTCAACCTAAATAAGCATCATGTCTTCATCCAGCGAAACTACCATGAAGGCGCTTCGCGCCATGAGTGCTCTGCAAGATCTTGAGCAACTATTGGAAGACATTAAGAACAAGCCGACAAGCCACGAGCCGCCCGAAAACCTGCCCTCTGAAATCCCAGTTTCCGTGGAGGGCATCAGCAACCGGCTCGCATTTCTGTTGCGGAAAGCTAACAGTGAATTTCCATTTTTAAGCGGACAAAGGCAATTCTCAGACCTTTCGCGCCTGGAAGGAAACATAGAGAACTACATAGGGATGTCGATGGTGCCAACCGGGGTGATTGGGCCGGTGTCGGTGCTGGGCTCCATGGCGAAGGGAGACTTTTATGTCCCGCTGGCGACGAGCGAAGGCAGCTTGCTGGCATCCTACCACCGCGGGGCAAGGGCTTGTTACCTGGCTGGCGGGGCCACGTCGGTTTGCCTGATCGACGGCGTGCAACGGTCCCCTGTTTTTAAATTCGATAATCTGGGCAACCTGGGCATATTCCTGGTGTGGATCCTGGGGCAGATCGAGGAGTTCAGGAACATTACCGAAACGGCAAGCCGGTATGCAAAGCTGATCGACATGAAGTCCAATGTCGAAGGAAACCACCTGATCCTGACGTTCGAATACCATACCGGGGATGCATCCGGGCAAAATATGGTAACGATCTGCACGAATGCCATTTGCCAGTACATCATTCGCAATGCACCGGTGCAGCCGCAATTCTGGTTTCTCGAAGGAAACTTCTCCGGCGACAAGAAGGCCACCTCCCAGTCTTTCGCGAATGTGCGGGGCAAAAAGGTCACTGCCGAAATCACACTGACCGGGCGAATCGTCAAAGAAGTGTTGAAAACAACGCCCGAAGCAATGGCGGAATATTGGCGGTCATCGACCATCGGCACCATTCAAAGCGGGTCGATCGGTGCGCAGGGGCATTATGCCAATGGGCTTACGGCCCTTTTCATAGCCACAGGGCAGGACGTCGCCTGCGTGTCCGAGGCATCGGTGGGCATTACGCGCATGGAACACACGGCCGACGGCAGCCTGTATGTTTCCGTGACATTGCCCAACCTCATCGTGGGAACGGTAGGGGGCGGCACTTCGCTGCCCACCCAGCGCGAGTGCCTCGAACTTATGGATTGCTACGGCGCCGGTAAGACCCGCAAGTTTGCCGAAATATGCGGAGCGCTGGTCCTGGCCGGGGAAATCTCCATCGCGGCGGCGCTTTCCGCTGGACAATTTTCACTCGCACACCAAAAATTCGGAAGGAAGAAATGAGGTTGCCTACCCAGGGAAATGAGTTCAGCAAAGCCGAAGAAAACAATGCACCGTTTCTGCTCAGACTCTTTTTGTACCAGAAAGAACGTTTCCCTGTGCTGGGGCATGGGCTGTTGGTAACTGCCTTCAGTTTTTCCGCCATCTCCTACGCACGCATATGCCGGGGCGCGGATGGGTTTGTGGCCCTGCCGACATTCGCCGTGGGTGTTTTTACAACGATAACGCTCTTCTTCCTCGTCAGGATTTTCGACGAGTTCAAGGATGCCGAGGACGACGCTCGGTTCAGGAAGGAGCTTCCCGTGCCGCGTGGGCTCATTTCATTACGTGAAATGGCCATTACCGGTGCGGTACTGGCCGTTGCGCAAGTGCTGGTCAACGCGTACTTTTTTCCTGAAATGCTGGTACTTTATGCGTTGGTCGTGGGTTACCTGCTGCTGATGGGCAAAGAGTTTTTCATTGCTGATTGGCTCAAAAAGCACCAGTTCTGGTATGTAACCTCGCACATGTTCATCATCCCGCTTGTCGATATCTACGCGAGCGGCCTCGACTGGCTGCTGGCCGGTGTGAAAGCGCCGACCGGCTTGATTTTCTTCTTCGCAGTGTCCTATATGAATGGTATTGTACTTGAAATCGGAAGGAAAATCCGGGCGCCGGAACAAGAATCCGAAGGTGTACTGACCTACACAGCCATGCTGGGCATCCCGAGGGCGGTTGGACTTTGGATAGGCACGTTGGTTGTTACGCTGCTACTTAGCATTACGGCAGCAGTATTTGCCGGCTATGGCCGGACGGCGATGCTTGTTCTGGGTGTCATTTTCGTGCTCTGCTCGCTGCCTGCTTTCCTGTTTTTAAATACAAAGACTCACAAGCTTTCAAAAATGATCGAGTATGCATCCGCTTTCTGGACCATATCGATGTATCTTACCCTGGGCGGGGGGCCGATGATCTCAAAATTACTGTTCCACTGATGCATTTCATTTTTGATACAGACGAAACCGGGAACTTTACCATCGGGGGAAAGGCGGAGAACCTTTTCCGCCTGAAAAAGGCCGGCTTGCCGGTACCCCGTTTTGCCGTTATTCCATGGGAAACCCTGCTTACCCTTCTTCCCGATGCTGCACGAAATGCGGAGGACCAGGAGATGCTGTTGCAGATCGAACAGGCTCCTGTCGATGCCGGATTCCTTGCTGCGTTGATGACGGTGTTCGGAGATACGAAATATTTTGCAGTGCGATCCTCCGCGGCCGATGAGGACGGTGCCGCCTTCTCCTTTGCCGGTCAACTGGAAAGTTACCTTTTCGTGTCGCGTGAAGATCTGCCCCGGCGGATCAGGGACGTCTGGCGTTCCACTTTCTCGGAGCGGGTATCGGAGTACAGGCGGCATCACGGCATTTCGGGACAGCGGGGCATTGCCGTCATCGTGCAGGAAATGGTGGATGCTGAGGTTGCCGGTGTGGCGTTCGGGGCAAACCCGGTAACGGGTAATCGTCAGGAGAAAGTCATCAATGCGGTTTTCGGGCTGGGAGAGGGGCTGGTCTCCGGCGAATTGAATGCAGACCAGTTCACTTTGAACGGTTCGGTGATCACTGCGGAAACCGTGCGCAAAACGCGCCAACTGGTTTTCGACCATGCGCAGCAGCGCGGCGTTGTTTTTACAGACGTCGCCCCCGGTCGCCAGGAACAGCCCGCATTGCAAGACGCCCAGGTGTACCGTATCGGCGAGGTTCTGGACACATTATACCAGGCATTCCATACACCACAGGATATTGAATTCGCCATCAGGGACGGAGCACTTTACCTGCTGCAGACAAGGCCTGTCACGACATTGCAAAGCCGGGGACGGCCACCTGGAGCGTACGTGCTTTGGGATAACAGCAACATCATCGAGTCGTACCCGGGTGTCACAACCCCGCTTACGTTTTCATTTATCAGTCAGTCCTATGAAGTTGCATACAAGCTGTTCAGCGCCTATCTGGGGGTGAGTGAGCGGGTGATCGAAGCCAACGAACGGGTTTTTGCCAACACGCTGGGTTTGATCAATGGCCGGGTTTACTACAATCTCAGGAGTTGGTACCATATGCTGGCGATGCTTCCGGGGTATAGTATCAATGCCCGGTTCATGGAGCAAATGATGGGCGTTAAAGAACAGTTCGACATCCCCGAAAGCTATCGCCTGCCGAAAGGTAAGGCCTGGTGGCGGATCGGCCGGATGGCCGTGCAGATGTTGGTCCGTTTTGTTTCGCTGCCACGGAAAAGAAGGGAGTTTATGGCGCTCGTGAACGGCACAATCGCCGAATACAAGGCGATACCCTTTTCGGAAAAGAATGCCCATGAGCTGATGGAGCTGTATCTCCGTTTCGAACGGAAGCTGCTGCTCGAATGGAAAGCACCGCTGCTGAACGACTTTTTTGCCATGATAGGGTTTGGTATGCTTCAAAAGCAATGCGAAAGACTTTCGGGCGAAAACTCCAATATGCATAACGATCTGCTGTGCGGGAGCAATGATATCATTTCGGTAGAGCCGGTGCACCGGAGCATTGCGCTGGCCGCCCGGATCGCCGGTGTCCCGGCTTTGAAAAGTCTTTTTATATCGGAAAACGAGACCCGGATATGGGATGTACTCTCCGTTGACCCGGATCTGGCCGACGTGAAAGGCGAAGTCGACCGCTACCTGGCCGATTTCGGGGAACGATGCGTGGGCGAATTGAAACTGGAAACGGTTTCATATAGCCAGGACCCTCCCCGATTTATCAAGGTCCTGAAATCGTATGTGGAAGCGGGCATTACCGGCGAGCAGTTCTCCGGCGCACGCGAGCATGCGATCCGGGCGAACGCGGAGCATGAAATGGAGGCAAAACTGAGTGGCCGTGCTTTCAGTAAATGGAAACTGAATCTCACGCTGCGTTATACGCGTGAGCTCGTGAGCGCGCGGGAGAACCTGCGCTACGAAAGAACCCGGGCGTTTGGAATGGTAAGAGAGCTCTTTGCCGCTATCGGAATGCGTTTTCAGGCCGATGGTATACTCCACGATGCCCGCGACATTTTCTATCTTACCAAAGACGAGATTTTTAGCTATATAGAAGGTACCGCAGTGACCCAGGACCTCCATGCACTGGTTGCATTACGGCAAAGAGCGTTTGAAACCTACCGGAAGACGGGGCCGCTTTCAGAGCGGTTTGCTACCTACGGTGTTCCCTACCATGGCAATGACTTTTTCAACACAACCAGGGTAGAATTCAGGGACGGCGATCTGAAAGGCGTCGGATGTTCGCCGGGCCGGGTTACGGGCCGGGTCCGGGTCGTTGCGGACCCCGGTGAGGTGTCGTCCCTGAACGGAGCTATTCTGGTCGCTTCCAGCACGGATCCGGGCTGGGTCACGCTTTTCCCCGGTGCATCGGGCATTATTGTCGAACGGGGCAGCCTGCTTAGCCATTCGGCCATTGTGTCCCGTGAGATGGGCAAACCCTGTATCGTGGGCGTGACGGGATTGCTGAAAATGCTGAAAGACGGTGATGAGATCGAAATGGATGGGAGTACAGGCTTAATCAGGGTGATTTCCAGATGACAAAACAGAGTTTAACAGAACGTGTTGATTTTGAGCTAATCCGCTATGCGAATTGCTGGGAGGACGCCGACGTTTTGCTTCGTGGGCTTTCCCCGGCAAGCGGAAGCCGCATTCTCTCGATCGGCTCAGCTGGCGATAATAGTTTTTCGTTGTTGACGACTGATCCCGAATGGGTGGTGGCGGTCGATATCAACCGCATTCAGCTGTTCCTGATCGAGTTGAAAAAAGTTTGTATACTCAACCTGGAACGGGAGGAAGCACTGGCGTTCCTGGGGTTCGCTGACGCGGACGATCGTGAAAAAGTGTTTATCGCATTGAAAAACCAGCTGAGCGCGGCAGCCAGGGCCTATTGGGAATCTAACATTCATGTCATCAGAAGCGGTGTGATCCATCAGGGGAAATTTGAGAAATACTTTCAGTTGTTTAGCGGGAAAATCCTGCCCTGGATACATTCCAGCCGGGTGACCGAGGCGCTGCTGGCCGATAAACCAGCGGAAGCGCAGGCCGTTTTTTACAGTAAGCAATGGAATACCTGGCGCTGGCGGCTGTTGTTCCGGGTTTTCTTCAGTAAATATGTCATGGGTAAATATGGCCGGGATCCTGAGTTTCAGAAACAGGTTCAGGGCTCTGTTTCAGAGTTTATTTTTGATAAAGCAGCCAGCCACCTGAGATCCGCCGCTGCACAGGACAATTTTATTTTGAGATACACATTAACCGGACGTTTCGGTGACTTGCTGCCGCATTACCTGCTGCCGGAAAACTACGGACGGATCCGGGCTAACCTCGACCGCCTGCACTTGAAGGAGGGTTTCGCGCAGGATGCCGTCAGCGCATACGGCAAATTCAATTGTATGAACCTGTCGGATATTTTCGAATACATGGATATGGACCTGTTCCGGCGGACGGCGCAGTCGCTGGTGGAGGGAATGGAAGAGGGGGGCATGCTGGCCTACTGGAACCTCATGGTCCCGAGGCGGATCTCGCAGATACTACCCGCGCACGCAGCGTACTGCGAGGAGCGCGCCGGGCGATTGACGGCGACCGACAGGGGTTTCTTTTATAAGGAATTCGTAGTAGAAAAAGTAATCAACCAGCCCTGACTGCCTGAATGGAAATGAAACAGGTAATGCTCGCTCCGTTGTTACTGGCCTGCTGTTTTCTCGCATTGTTTGCTGCGGCAGAATGGCTCTATCATCGGAGAAAGGTAAAAGCCGAATGGACGCGAAAGCTCGTGCATGCTGGTACGGGCATCATTACCTTGCTGTTCCCGCTTTGGCTGCATAGTCACTGGCAAGTACTGTTCCTGTGCGGCAGCTTTCTGCTCGTCCTGCTGGCGAGCCTGAGGTTCAGGATGCTGCCTTCGATCAATGCGATCGACCGGTTCTCGGTCGGAAGTATCCTGTATCCTGTGGCGGTTTATGGTTGTTTTCTGGTTTTCCAATTCGCACAGCATGGCCTGATTGTGTTCTATCTTCCGATGCTCATCCTGGCAATCTGTGATCCGGTTGCCGCATTTGCGGGAAAACGATTCCCGTTCGGCGCTTACCGGATATGGGGCTGCCGGAAAACCTGTGCCGGTTCGTGTGCGTTTCTGTTTACAGCCGTGTTGCTTACGGCCGGAATGGTGTTCGCGTTTGACGAAAGCCGGCCTGTGCTCCAAAGCCATCCCGGCCTGCTCGTACTTGTTCCCCTCTGCGCCACATTGTCGGAAGCGATAGGGGTCAAGGGCTGGGATAACCTGACGATCCCGGCGAGCGTAGCATTAACCCTCATTTTCGTTTTATGATCAGCATTGTCGAAACGGGCCCCGGGCAACCCGACTTCCATTTGTTCAGCGGGTTGCCGTCTGCGATCTATCCGCCGGACAGTTCCCGGTTCAAAGCCTCCGAAACTATTCCGCTGGATTTCCTGCGGGCATTTTATGTGCTGACCGACCACGGAAAGGCTGTCGCCAGGGCGTGTGTGTATGATAATCCGTCGGTGCGGTACCATGATGAACAGGCATTCACGATCGGCCACTATGAATGTGCCGACGATGTAGGTTACGCATCGGAATTGCTGGGCCACATTGTCGCGGTTGTGAAATCCTGGGGCGGAAAATACCTGATCGGGCCCATGAGCGGGAGTACCTGGGAAAGCTACCGTTTCCAGACCAGCGATGAAAACCCGCTTTTCTTTACCGAAAACTCGCATCATTTATATTACAACACCCATTTCCTCGACGCAGGGTTTGAACCCATCGCACATTATTACAGCAATGTCGACCGCCTCATGCAGTTCGATAGTCCGGAAATTCTGGCGCGGGAGCGCGACATGCAGGAGAAAGGGGTGATCATCAGGCCCATCGACCTGTCGGACTTTGAAGCGGAGATCGAACGCATTTATGAGTTCAATGCGCTGGCCTTCAGGACAAACTTTCTCTTTACTCCGATCAGCAAGGAAGCATTCGTGAAAAAGTATATTCCCATCAAAGCCTACATGAATCCGGAGCTTACACTGCTGGCCGAAGATGCGTCGGGTAAACTGGTCGGATACTTTTTCTGTCTGCACGATTATTTCAACACAAAAAGCAAGTCGCTGATCGTGAAGACCCTGGCCCGGCATCCCGATCCCGAATGGCGCGGACTCGGGCATGTGATCGGTAATGTGTTGTACCGCAGGGCCGTCGGGTTAGGTTATACCAGTACCATTCATTCCTTTATTTATGAGCAGGGAACTTCCACCAGATTGTCGGCTAACTTTTCCGGCACCCGGTACCGGGATTATGTACTGTACGGGAGAACTGTTTCCTGAGTTCAGGAGAGAAAGGATTGTCAACCAAACCAAACAATGCTAACCGTAATACCATGTCCGACCGATTCAATGCTGCCGATCTTTTCGCAGAAGCCGCTCGCCGGCACCAGGAAAAGCCGGCGCTGATTTACAGGAATAGAAAAATTACCTTTGGCGATTTTGAAAAGGCAGTAAATGCTACGGCAGCCGGTCTGCTGGAAAAAGGGATCCGGAAGGGCGATCGCGTCCTCGTATTTGTCCCGATGAGCGACGATCTGTACCGGGTCGTGCTTGCCCTGTTGCGAATCGGTGCGGTGGCCGTTTTTCTGGATGAATGGGTCAGTATCAGTCGGTTGAATGCCTGTTGTCGCCTGGCGGAATGCCGCGCATTTATCGGTACTTCCAAAGGGCTGCTGCTGGCCTGGCTTGTGCCCGGGTTACGGCAGATTTCCCTGCGATTGGGATTAAAGTATGATCCGAGCAAAACGCCGGGTACATTACCCGAAACCAACCGAGATGACATCGCGCTGATTACATTCACCACAGGGAGCACCGGGACACCCAAGGCCGCAATCCGCACGCATGGGTTACTTTTTGAGCAATTCAAAGCCTTAACCCCGCTGATCCGGCCGGAACCCGCCGATATCTGTATGCCGGTGTTGCCCATTGTGTTACTGATCAATCTTGGGGCAGGCGTTACTTCCGTGATCGCCGACTTCAATGCACGTAAGCCGTTGTCGATGAAGCCTGAGAAGGTAATTGACCAGATCGAGCAGTACGAAGTCAATGCCCTGATTGCCTCCCCGTTTTTCTTTCGCCAGCTATCGGGGTATTTAATGCATAAAGGACTGGTTTTAAATGGAGTCAGGAAGGTTTTTACGGGTGGTGCCCCTGTTTTTCCGGCCGAGGCTGAGCGCTTCCGCCACGCATTTCCGGTGGCCGATATCCGAATAGTCTACGGTTCGACGGAGGCGGAACCGATCAGTTCGGTAACCGCGGAAGCGCTCACAGCCGGGAAGGCGACGTCGATGTCCCGCGGACTGGAAGTGGGGCAGGTCGAACCCAGTGCCACCGTCAAAATCATCGGGATCAGCGAAGAAAACAGGGTGTTTTCCAGCATTGAAGCACTTGAAGCAGCGGGATTACCGCGAGGTGCGATCGGTGAGATTATCGTTTCGGGCAACCACGTCTTGCGTGACTACCTGCATAACTCAGAAGCATTGTTGCGCAATAAGATCTTTATCGGGGAGCAATGCTGGCACCGGACGGGCGACAGTGGCTACCTGGATGCAAGGGGCCATTTATTCCTGACCGGCCGATGCGATTCGCTCGTCCGCCTGCACGACCAGATATTACCCACATTTCTGTTTGAAAATCACTTCCAAACGCTCGACGGTGTCGAAACCGGCACGATCCTGCTATGGAATGGCAAAATTATTGCCGTCGCCGAGCTCAAAGGATCGGCGGACCGGGACCAGGCGAAAGCGGCGATAGGTGCCGCTCACGAGGCCATAGAAGAGGTTATTTTGCTGAAAAAGATGCCAAGGGACCCCCGGCATCATTCCAAAGTGGATTATGAGAAGTTGAAAACCATGCTCACCATGAAGCAGTTATTGATCGGTTAACCCTTTTCCATTCATAATTCGCTGCACACATTTCTCAATCCTTGACACCCGGGTCGCGGATTGTTTGGGTGCGGAGAAGTAAATGATATACGCCCGTTGCCGCCCGGGTGTCAATGCATAAAACGCCTTTTTCAGTGCTGGTTTTTCGTCCATGTGATCTTGTAGTTCCCCGGGGATGATCAGGTCTGTCGGCTTTTTGGGTTCAACCTTCAAACCGGCTTCCTCTATTGCGATGGCCTGGCGGACGTAGGCTTTCAGGACTGGTTCCAATTCAACGATCTCATGCACGCCGGTGAAACGGATCTGACGTCCCACCCGCGTATTTTCTCCGGTTTTGACCAGAATGCCATCAGGGTCTTGCAGCAGAACGCCCTTGAAGAACAGCAATGCGCAATACTCTTTAAACCCTTGTATGACAATGACATTGCTGGTCCCAGAAACGTAGCAGGGTTTGCTCCATTTCAATGTTTCGGTGAGCCCGCAGTCGAGCAGGATCGTCCTCAGATGTTCCATTTCTTCCCGCCACTTCCGGGCTCCGCTTAAATAGGCGTCGACTTTTGGGTTCAGGCTGTTCATTGTCATGGTAGGTCGTGGTGTAAAATTAAACCCTCAGTGAGCCCCGGAATCCCCTCGCAGCATAGTAGGAATCTGCCCCATTGTGATAGATGAACACCCGGCCGAAGCGACGGTCCCCGAAAATCGCCCCGCCCAGTTTCCTGATATCGGAAGGTGTTTTCAACCAGCTCGATGTCTTGGTGTCGAAACTTCCGAGTTGCTGCAATCCCTGGTATTCCTCTTCCGATAGCAGCTCGATGCCGAACTCAGCGGCCCGGTCAACCGCGCTGTCTTCCGGCTTATTGGCTTTTCGTGCATCCAATGCTTCCCGGTCGTAGCAAAAACTTCTGCGGTCCTTGGGTGTTTCCGGTGAGCAGTCATAAAAAACGTATTCGCCTTTTGCCGGATCGTGGGCGACTACATCCGGTTCGCCTCCGGTTTCTTCCATTTCATTGAGCGACCAGAGTTTTTCGGGGCTGGCTTCCAGTTTCGCCTGTATTTCGGCCCATTCAAGGCCTTTGTGGCGGTTGGCATTTTTCTCGAAACGTGTTTTCAGGATGCCGAGCAATTCGTCACGTCTTTCTGACGGCAGTTCTTTTTTGTGGTTAGCCATGTTGGTGTTATTTGATGTTCAGTACTTTGATTATTTTACTCCTGTCTGCGCACCATTTCATTGATCCAGATCGGGGCGAAAGGAGAGGTGCAGCCTTTGGACACGGGGTAGTTTCTGTACACACCCAGCTGCTCTCCGATTGCCAATGCGCGGCTGCGATACTCCGGGAACCGGATGCCGATATTGGCCAGGGTCGAGTTCATGGTCCATTGAACCTCGGGTGCCGCGCTTCCCATTTCGGATGCTATTCTGTCCAGGATCGCGGGAAGGTCGAGAACGTCGGGATTTCGGGCTACGCATCCGCTTGTGAGGCTCCATCCGGCCCGGGCGCACATTACATCGTCCGACTGCATCCATGCGTGCCGGAGCGATTCCGACTCCGGGTGAAATTTGATCACATTGGAATACAGCCAGTCGGCGACGTGCACAAACTTTTCGGATTTGACCATCCTGTCCAATTCCCCCGCCGAAAGCTTTTTAGGATCTATCACCAGGGTTGCCAGCAACCGGGCGTCGACATTCCCGGTATCCCAAAGCGCCAACGCAAGAGAATGGTCGGTTTTGAGCTTTTTTGCCACTGCCCGGATATCGCCCATTTTAAGGCCAAACTGATTGGGCCCCGCACCATTTTTCGTGTTAAAGGCCCGCATTTTTTCGTGACCAAGTGCTTCAAGCCGGGCGAGCGTTTCTTTGAGCGTCATAGCAGATGTAGTTTGTAGTTTAAACGGCGCTGAGCTTTCTGTCCGCCGGCCTGAAATACCAGGATACCGCAGTCAGCACCAGTAACAATATGGGTCCAAAATACTCTTTGGCTTCATCTCCAATGGCAAAATGGGAAAAAACAGCACCTGACATGGCAAAAAAGAAGCCTGCATATGCCCATTCTTTCACCAGCGGAAATTTGGGAACCAGGACAGCAACGACTCCCAGAAATTTCCAGACAGCTAATATGGTTAAAAAATAGAGCGGATAACCTAAACGCGCCATCATATCTGCTTCTTCTTTCATTTTGATGAACTGCACGACGCCGGTCGAAGTCATGCCCAGCGCGAGCCAGACGGTTGCGATCCAGTAGATAATCTTGTTTCTTTTAGTCATGACCTGGTTATTTTAACTTGTTTACGATCTCTTGCAAGCGGTTGTGCGCGTAGTTGATGCCTTGCGCGAAGGGCATTTTCAGCGTTTGGTCCCGAAACTCCACCGATCGGTATACGATATGCATCGTCAGTTTGCTGGTACCGGCGGTGAGTTGTTCAAATTCCAGGAATTCCAGCTGGACGGGAAAAGGGGTGTTCTCCATTTCAAACGTCCGGGTGATTTTCTGGTTGGGTACAAACTCGTGCACCGTCCCGTTGATGTGCAACACGACGTTGCCCTGGGGATCGGATGTTTCGAACCGGTAGCCGCCGTGCCTTTTGTTTTCGAGTTTTACCACTTTGGTCCCCATCCATTGCGAAACGATATCGGGGTCTTCATAGGCCTTGAAAAGTAGTTCCAGTGGTAGCTCAAACTCCCGGGTAATCACGAGGTCCTGTCTGCCTTCCTCGGCTTGGATTTTGGTTTTCCGTTCCATTTTATTGCTTTGGTTTGTAGTTTTTCATAATGCTCTCCAGTTTGTTGAAACGGTCGTCCCACATCTGGCGGAACGGTTCGATAAAGTCGGCTACATCCTTCATTCCTTTTGCATTGATGTGATAGTAAATTTCCCTGCCGTTTTGCTGCTGTTGAAGCAGTTCGCATTCAGTGAGTATTTGCAGGTGTTTTGAAACAGTAGGTCTTGCTGTGTCAAAATTGGAGGCTATGGCTCCGGCCGTCATGGCTTGCGACGCGACCAGCAGCAGGATTGCTCTTCTGGTCGGGTCTGCGATGGCTTGAAATACGTCTCGTCTCAGGTTCATTGCGTAGTTATTTGGCTACGAATATATATGTAGTCAAATAACTACGCAAATTTTTTATCAGATTTTTTTGAGCGGCGCGGCCGGTGGCGACCTGGAATCCGCATGGCAGATCTGCGTAGTATTTGGAGTTGTACGAAGTGGTTTGGCGAAATGTCGTTATGTAATTGATATACAAAAATTTATTAAGTATTTGTATATCAATGTATTGGATAATTGGCATACGAATTGTCCTTTCAATAGCCGTCGGCCAATCACAACCAACAATAGATCCAGAAATGATGAAAAAAATGAAGAAAGAAAAACAACAGAAGTCGGCGATCAAAGACTATGCGTCGGACCCTGCGCTCTCCCGGGAGGTGAAAGCGTTCCTTGAAGTTTTGAACACCTCCGGGGCTCCGGCCCTGGAAACGTTGTCGCTAGCAGATGCGCAAATGGGGCTTGCGAATGCACAGGCGTCTGTAGAAGTGGACGTTTCCGGTGTGCAAATTGACCTGAAAACCATTACCCACAATGGCTACACGGTCGATTTGCACATCGTAAGGCCGGAAGGTACCGATGAAATACTGCCGGTGTTCATGTTTATCCATGGAGGCGGATGGATCCTGGGTGATTTCCCGACCCATCACCGGCTGGTAAGGGACCTGGTAGTCGAGTCGGGTATGGCGGCAGTTTTTGTGAATTACAGTCGTACATCCGAGGCGCAGTATCCGCAGGCGATCAATGAGATTTATGCCGCTACGCAATGGGTGGCCGCGAATGGCAAGGAGATCAAAGTGGATGGGGGCAGACTGGCCATCGTCGGTAACAGCGTGGGAGGCAACATGAGCACGGTTACCTGCCTGATGGCCAAGGAAAAAGGCGGGCCGCACATTCAACTTCAGGTGCTGATGTGGCCGATCGTCGATGCCGATTTCGAAACCAAGTCCTATCGCAAATTTGGGAAGGACCGCTTTCTGAGCACCTCCCTTATGAAATGGATGTACGACCTGTACATCGAGGATCCCGAAAAGCGCAAATCGATTTATGCCTCACCCTTGCAGGCAACATTGGACGAACTGAAAGACCTGCCGCCTGCACTCATCCAGGTGGCCGAAAACGACATCCTGCGTGATGAGGGCGAAGCCTACGGGCGCAGACTGGACGAGGCCGGAGTGCCCGTCACGACGGTACGGTACAATGGTATGATACACGATTTTGGGCTGCTCAACGGCCTGGCGACATTGCCCGCAGTACGGTCGCTGGTGGTACAGATCGGCGCCGAACTTAAAAAGTACCTGGGCCGGTAATGTCAATTTTTTATCGGAATACATCTCCATCAAACCTTACAAATCATGTTTAAACCTCATACTATCATCCTGGGAATGATCGCGACCGCATTGTTCTCGCTCGTCGCTCAACTGCCCGCCGCGGCACAAAAAAGGGTAAAGAATATCGTACTGGTTCACGGCGCTTTTGCCGACGGGTCAAGCTGGTCGAAGGTGATCCCGCTTCTGGAAGCGAAAGGCTTCAAGGTAACGGCGGTGCAGAACCCGCTGACTTCACTCGGCGATGACGTCGAGGCCACGAGGCGTATTATCGCTTTGCAGGACGGCCCTGTCTTGCTGGTTGGACATTCCTGGGGCGGTGTGGTGATCTCCGAAGTCGGCAATGATCCGAAAGTCGCCGGCCTCGTATATGTAGCGGCGTTCGCTCCCGACAACGGTGAGTCGCTGAACGATGTGGCCAAAGCCGCCTCTCCCGCCCCGGGTAATGAGCAGGTGCGGGCAGACGCCTCCGGTTTCCTGTCTTTAACGCCCAAGGGAATTCACGAGGATTTTGCCCAGGATCTGCCTGCCGCCGAGCGCCGGTTGATTTTGGCGACCCAGGGGCAATGGGCCGCATTGACCACATCCGAAAAGGTTGCAAAGGCCGCCTGGCATGAAAAGCCGTCCTGGTATATCGTCGGTGCGAAAGACCGGATGATCAACCCCGCATTGCAAAGGGTGTTGGCCGGAAAAATAAGGGCTCAGACCCTTGAACTCGGTTCGAGCCACGTACCGATGCTGTCACAACCCCTGAAAGTCGCTGCATTTATCGCGCAGGCGGCCACCGGTGCGGGAAGCAAAGGGCTGGCGGCCCAATAGCAGCCCCGGTATGACCAGGTTCCCGGCTCACCTTTCACTTCCTCGACAAGGTGGCCGGGCCTTCCCCTGGTCGCACGCCGAGCGTCGCACGCCGAGCGTCGCACGCCGGGCGTCGCACGCCGGCCGTTGCGAAATAGCATTGAAAAAATAATAAGGAACAATAAAACATACCATGCACGTAGGTAAATCTTATCGATTGAAGGAATTTCTGGTCTGGACCAGGCGGAACACATACAGCCTTTTTGTATTGGGGCTCATACCCGTGGTGCTCCATGAGGTTTGCGGGCTGAAATGGCTAACGATTCCATGGCCGGTGGTGGCACTCCTGGGCACTGCAACGGCATTTACGGTCGGATTCAAGAATGCCCAGACTTACAACCGCGCGGCCGAAGGGCAACGGATCTGGACGGATATTCTGAGTCTGAGCCGGTTTTGGGGTATCATCTGTCTGGATTTTTTGAACGACCCGGGCAGGAGCAGGGAGCTGATCTACCGTCACCTGGCCTGGCTGGCGGCGCTGCGATACTATCTCCGGGAGGACCGGGTTTGGGAGAGTGTCGATAAAAAGCATAACCAGGAATACCGACAGTTTTTTCACATTCCCGAACGAGCCACACCATTGGAAAGTGAATTGAAACAATATTTGCCGGCCCATGAACTGGAAATGATCCACGCATCCCGGAACAAAGCTTCCGCCATTCTGGGTCTGCAGAGCAGGACGATCAGGGGCCTCAACGACCGGGGGGAGGTGATCGCACCCCAGTACGCCGAACTGCAGCGGATGGTGAAGGATTTTTACATCATGCAGGGGAAAGGTGAGCAACTGAAAGATTCGCCTTATCCGAGGCAGTATGCGGTGATCAATAATATTTTCGTCTGGACCTTCTGCTTCATGCTGCCTTTCGGCATTGTCCGTGATTTCGATAACCTCAATGAAATGGTCTCGGCACCGCTTCAGGGCTATATGGCCTGGCTCACGGTGCCATTCAGCATGCTCATTTCATGGATGTACATTTCGTTGGAACAAGTCGGGGAGAGTACCGAAAATCCTTTCGAGGGCAGCGCCAACGATGTGCCGATCTCGCAAATGAGCCAGCAACTCAATATCGAGCTCCGCGAGATGCTCGGGGAAAGCGATTTACCGGAAGAATTAAAGCCACAGAACAATATTGTCCTCTGAAATCTTGAGAGGGACCTGTTTAACCTAAAACCAAACTTTCAATGGAAGCTCTTAACCTGGAAATCCTTAATCCCGGTCCTATTTTAGCCGACTTGCGGATGCAGTTACAATCCTTTTCTGTTTCGCAAGGTTGCTACCTGGGACATTCCGGGGCGCTCCGGCAGCCGGATGTTGCGAGCACCGACTTCGGCGTCAATCCGCTGGGCATTCGTGAATGTACATTGCCTGAAATCCTGCACCTGCTGGGTATCCGGAGCGTGACGTTGTATGACCGGCAGGGTATTGAGCCCCTGCGCAGGCTCAGCGAAGCGATGACCGGCCTGGTTAACGACGCTGAAAAACGTGCATTTCTGATGAGCGATACCGTCTCCCGCGTTTTACAACCTTTTCTTCGCAATTGCCGGACCGTTGCTTTTCATGACTGGGCAAGCCTGGCGGGAGCGTCTGATCTGTGGAGGGCCCTCTTGCAGGACGTTTTGAAGCCGGTAGGAAAACAGGGGACTGAATTCATTTTTTACCTCGGCGACCCCCTCGACAAACGTACTGTACAGGTGGAGGAAGCCATCGACATTATCACCGGCTTTTCCGGGTACGGCCAGGTAACCGTCGCCCTGGACGAAGAAGAGGCAATCGGCCTCTGGATGGTGCTCAATGGCGTACATGCTTACAGCGATGTGGCTAATCAGACCTTTCCGGATTTGAAACGAAAGTACATTTCCATTTTCAGGACCATTAACATCGACCGTTTGCTGGTGTATTCCGCCACCCAGGCAATCCTGTTCACCCGCCAGGCGCAACTGCTCCTGGCACGCAGGAAGGTGGCCCCGTCGCTGGAAATAGCGGCCGAAGCAAGAGCGCATTTCATGGAGGGGTTTTGTATCGGTTTTATACGCCAGCTCGACATTGTCCGGTGCCTCGCACTGGGTCTTATCGTATTTGGGTCGCGCAGCGAACAGGGAGCCGCTTTGAACAGGAACGAACTGATCGGCTACATCGATCAATGGGCTGAGGACCTTCAGGAGCGGGAAACAATGTTCCTTTACCAGTAATCACGCATTCGTATCGGAGCCAAAGCGGGCCCAGGATCGTGGTCACGTTCGATTCGGCGCTGTACGGGTGGACGTTTTTGAATTGGTCGGAGGCAAAATGCCATTAGGCATACAACATTGTTAGAAAACGTTGTCAGGCGGTTGCATCAAAAGTGCCGTTAGGCATGCAACATTGGTAGAAAACGTTTTGACCGGTTACGTGCAAAATGCCATTAGGCATGTAACCACAATGCTCCGCTCGCAACGCTATTATTATAGCTTTGTGGCATCGTAGGACCCCTGGCTACGTAGCCGGCCGAGAGACGCCTGGCGACACGGAATGAAACTTTGGTTTTAAGTCGAATTGTATGTAATTGTCTGATTATTAATATATTGAATTGATAAAAAAGAAAGCTTCCCCGCCCGTAACTTCTAAAAGCGCTGTCCTTATGGAAAAAGAAAATGCACGATCTGGTTCCGGGACTTCGACTGCCGAGACTATGCAGGGCCGGATCGACCTGCTTGAAAAGGACCGTGCAACGCTGCTGGATTTGGGGGACGACATCACCAGAGTCCGCGAAAAGAGCGACCTCATCAGGCTGTTTTCGTTCAGGATCAAAGAGTTGTTTTACTTCAAACATGCCGTCGTAATGCTGGTAGAGCCGCAAAAGGAAATTTACCGCTTGTTCCTCTACGACGAATCTTCGGCAGCGGCCAGAAATCACAAGGAATTTGCCAGTTTGATCAGCAGACAATTTACATTGAACGAGCCCTTCATCGCAGCGGTTGTCGAAGGAGGAGAGCCACAATCTTTTTTGCTGGAAGAGGTCATGCGTGCGCCCGAAAGTCCACGGTATCTGAGGATTAATCATGAAACCGGTATGAAGGAGATCCTGATCACGCCCTTGCGTAACAGATCGGAGACGATCGGCCTTTTGAACATGTACTCCGATCAGCCCGGGAGTTTTACGGACGAGTTCAGGCGGACGATCAAAGGCATTGCCCCGCAGCTCTCCAGCGCGGTGAGTAATATCATTAAAAATGAGGAATTGCTGGAAAAGGAGCGGGTGAATGAGGTGTTGCTCGCACTGAGTCATACGATGGTCAAGGTTCGGAACAGAAGGGACCTGTTGCAAGCTATTGATTCGGGGCTGATGAAAGTGATTCATTTCACCCATTCCGTGATGACGATCCTGGATGAGGCAAGCCAGACCTACAAAGCCTTTCTGACCGATCCCGAATCGAAATCCCGGGATTATCACGCCTACACCGAGGCGATGAACACCCCTTATCCGGCGGAAGACGGCATTTACGACGTTGCGGCGCGATCGGACCTGCCGGTTTTGTTCGATATGGGGACGCTGGATATCGACCATGCGCCGGTTTGGGTGAAGCTGCACCATGCCGCTGGTGCACGTGAGATGTTGATCAAGGTACTTCCTGGTGGGGACGGTCCTAAGCATAGCCTTATTCTCTTTTCGGACAGAAACGGGACTTTCGACGCATGTGCGATCCACATCATCGAACGGATAGCCAGCCAGCTATCCACAGCCGCGAGTAACATTTCGGCCAATGAGGAAATTCTCGCCAGGGAAAGTGAAAAATCCTTTCTGCTGGATTTCAGCCAGGACATCGCCGCCGTCCGGACCAAGGCAGATCTGGAAACGGCCGTTTCGAGGGCTTTACGGGGCCTTCTAAACACGAGCCTGTCGATGATCCGCGTGATTGAAGACGATGACGAGACGCTGACGCCTTACCTGTGGGACGAAGCGCAATTTGCCGGTGTGATGGATGGTTTCAATGACCTAAAGTCGAGGAGGGTTACCGTGCACGAACAGCTCTTTGCGCGGGTGCTGGCCAGCAGCGAGCCTATCAGCATCAACATAGCAGAAGAGGAGCGGAAAGAGCGCATCCAGCATTACATTCAATTCTGGAAGAAAATGGGGTTGAAAAATGTGTATGCGTCTGCGTTGCGGGTGGGGCAGCAAAACCTGGGGACCATGTTCTTCCTGGCCGACGAGTTGAATATGAGCCTGGTTAAAGGCATTTGTGCCCAGATTTCCATTGCGATAGCCAATATCCGGGCCAATGAAAAGGTACTGGCCTATAAACAGTTGCTTGAAATCGAAAACGATCAGCTGAAAGAGCAGATCCGCACGATCTATAACTTTTCTGAGATTGTGGGCAGCGGCGCAGAAATGCAGGAGGTTTACCACCTGATGTCGCTCGTAGCGGATTCGGCGTCGACGGTGTTGCTGCTGGGTGAGACGGGCACGGGCAAGGAACTCATCGCCCGGGCTGTCCACAATGCCTCGCCCCGAAGGAACAAGCTGATGATCAAACTGAACTGTGCAGCCTTACCGGACAACCTCATCGAGAGCGAATTGTTCGGACACGAGAAGGGCGCATTCACCGGGGCGGTAGAGCGCCGAATCGGTAAGTTCGAGCTAGCCCATAACAATACTTTGTTTCTGGACGAAATCGGTGAGATGCCGCTGGAAGCACAGGCGAAGCTGCTGCGCATTCTTCAGGAGAAGGAATTGGAGCGCATCGGCGGCAAAACCACGATTAAAGTCGACGTACGCATTATCGCGGCCACGAACCGCGACCTGGAAGAAGAGGTGAGGGCAGGCCGCTTTCGCTCCGATCTCTATTATCGGCTCAATGTATTTCCGATTACACTTCCTCCGCTCAGAAACCGGCCTGACGACATTGTGCCGCTGGCCAATTTTTTCGTAAACCGGTATAGCAAAAACTCCGGCCGAAAGATCACGGCGATTTCCGCCAAAGCGATCCAGGAACTCAAATCCTATTCCTGGCCGGGCAACGTGCGGGAATTGGAACACCTCATCGAGCGGAGCGTGTTATTGGCGGGCGATACGATGCTCAGGGAAATTCATTTGCCTAAGCGGCCAAATGAAGAAAAAGCAAGCCCGGCAGTGCCTACACAGACGCTCTCCGAGGTGGAGCGCTCCTACATCATCGAGGTACTGCGGCATTTTGGCGGTAAAATATCCGGCGCGGATGGTGCTGCCGAGTTCCTCGATGTTCCTGCGACAACCCTGCATTCCAAGATTAAGAAACTCAAAATTGCAAAGTCCGATTACTACTGACCGGCATGCCGTTGGTGGCGGCATTTCGTAGCCGCATCGCCAATTGTCGGAATATCGCGCCGAAATTCGGGGCGTATGAATGGTATCTTGCTCACAATTAATGAATTGTGGAGCTGGCATGGCACTTGTAACCGTTGACGCTATGGCACGTTGGAAAGTGGGACGAGAACCAGGCCACCCCGCACCCGATTCCTGCTATTCTGATCGTAAACAAGCTCAATAATAAAAATGACGGAGTTCATATTGGTTTTCAAGAATGATCCTCAAACCAGCCCTTGGCAGCCCGGAGCAGACGAGCAACTGATGTACCGCAAGCATTGGCAGGATTGGTTTTTAAGTCTGGCGGCCTGCCAACACCTGGCCAGGCCGGTGCAGCGTTGGGACGCGCACGGCTTTGTAGTGACTGCTGACGAAGTTCTGGAAAACCGGGATACGATCGAAGGACTGATTTTTATCAGGGCCAACGACTACGACGAGGCCATCGGCATTGCAAAAGATTGCCCCATCCTGGAAAGGGGCGGGGTGGTAGAGGTGCTGAGAGGCAACTGACCCGGCCCGTACCGAACTTTTGGTCCGCCGACTTCATTTGTTAAACATTCAAAACATTGGTCAAACCTATACTGCCCCCAAATCGCGGTTAACTTTTTGGGGGCAATGTATTTTGACGCGGCCTACTTAGCCACTGGTGGAACTACCGCCATCCGAACTTCGACCGTTGCGCCGAATTCAATGATGGGGCAGCCTCTCGCGATTTCAACAGCCTCATCGTAATCTTCGGCTTGTATCAGGAACAGCCCGCCGATCGACTCTTTTACTTCTGCATACGGGCCTTTGCTTACCACATCACCTTGCTTGATGACACGTCCGCCGACGTCCCATCGTTTGGGAGGTGCTACCAGCCTGCCTTTCGCACCGATGCCGGCGATCCATTCCTGGTAGGGTTTGAGTGCGGCCTGCATTTGGTCTGGTGTTGGTACCGGATCGGCGCTGGTGATATCGCGGTGGATTGCTAACATGAAATCATTCATTGTTTTAGAATTTAGATAGTTGAAAAAAATAACCGGATTTAATAAACCCTGCTTCCTAAATGCAGGATGTCTTTGGCTTCTTCAAGCGAGTAATGTGCAGTCAGATCTGCTTCCTCGATGATTTCCAGTACCTGCTCGTCGCTGAGCGCGGCTGCCGTCGATACCGGATTGAGCTCTATGAGGTGCCTTTGGGCCAGGTCTTGGAGCATACTGATGACCGTCCCCGAACCGTCGCCGGGTAGCACTTTTACATGATATTGTAACATGGTTGAAGGAGTTTTAAATGGGTGAAATAATTGTCCTGGTATCCCCCTCGATCCGGATGAAGCCCATCCGTCCCTCTTCGAAGTCGGAGATCGCTTTGCCCAGCTCTTCCTCCGATCCCATCACCATGGCACCGGCCGAGAAGCTCGGCTCATCCAGGGGTTTGCCGCTCAGCAGGATTATGCGGGTACCGGTTTGTGTCGTGAATCGAAATTTCTCTTGCTGACCCGACCGGCCGGCGGCGATTACCTGGCCCATTGCCAGGTCATAGGACTTATCGCCGGCGGAAAATACAGTTTCGCCGGAAATGACATACATTGTCGCCGTCCAGCCGATGGGTAGCTCATGCTGAAACGAGTGGCCCTTTTCGATCACGATGTCGAGGAATGTCAATGGGTCGGGTGTCTCAATCGCGTTGCGCCCGGCTTCTGTGCTGCCGGAGACTACGCTCACCGTGACGCCTGGCATCTGTATGGTGGGTATATCGCGGCTGTCGATGAACAAAGCCTCCGGTAATTGCTGCTTCCGGCGTACGGCCGCATTGAGAAAAACCTGTAAACCATGCACGCGTGCCCCTTCCGGCACCGGGAATTCGGTATGCACGATGCCCCGTCCCGCCCAGGTCCACATCAGGCTCCCGGGCGTGATCATAACATTCGTGCCCGACGAATCGAGGTTATGGTAATGGGCTGAGTCTTCGAAAAGATAGCTGACCGCCGACATGCCTGCGTGAGGGTGCGGACCGAACACATCGGCGGTAAGCTCGAAATGATCAAAGCCGATCAACGGGTCGGAAAGTCCGTCGAAATGGATCGATCGGACTTTCCTGGCGGAAAACTGCTGATCACTCGACCGGACGGTTTGAAACACCCTGGATACTTTTAAATGCTTCATGACTGAATTTGAAGTAACTGCATTGATTGATTATGCTCCCCTTTGATCAGGAAACGGCTGATTTTACTCGTCCTGAAGGGGTTGGTCGGTCATCCGGATCGCGTCGTCCAGAAACTCGCTTCCCTCAAAAGTGTGGTCTTCATGGTGGTGATGCCCTTCGGGATTTACATCGTCGGCTTGGTGATGCGGGTCGTTGCTGACGCCATCGTTGTGGATCAAATGCATAAACAGGTTCATAGCGCTCTCGTTTATTGGTTTAGAAATTATTTAAAAAATCCTTCGGCCTTGTGGTGTAGCTGACCGGTATTTCGCGGGGACACCGCGCCGGCGTGGGTTGTCCCGTGCACGAACGGGTGGAAAGTGCACGCCCCTTACAGCCTCCTCCACAAGCTGACACCCGTCATCTTCGTTCCGGAGGATCGCTGACTATTCAGCTTATACGTGGACAGCCTGCTTGTTCCAGTCCGCGAAGCTCGTGCCGCCGATCCGGGCGTCGCCGGCTGGCAGGAGGATGACGTCCGATAGTAATGCGCCGAAATAGCGGGACTGGCTATCGGTTACCACGGAACGGGTGTCTCCTTTCAGATTCAGGTATTTCTGCACCAGTTCCGCCAGCCTGAAACGTTCGGGTCCTGCGATCTCGATAATGCCGTTGTGCGGTACGTCGGCCGCCACTTCGGTCAATGCCGCCGCCACGTCATCCGACGAAATAGGCTGAACAAAAGCTGCCGACAAGCGGACGATCTGCCCCTGCGTGGCCGATTGTGCGATACCGCCCAGAAATTCGAAGAACTGGGTGGAGTGGATAATGGTGTAAGGTACGCCTGACTCACGGATCGATTTCTCCTGGGCGATCTTTCCCCGGAAATAACCACTTTCGGAAAGAAGCTGCGTTCCTACGACCGATAATGCAATATGATGTGCGACACCCGCCTCTTTTTCGGCGGCGAGCAGGTTACGGCCCGAGGTTTCGAAGAATTCAAGTACGGCCTGATCTTCAAAGGATGGTGAATTGGCTACATCGATCACCACCTGCGCTCCTGTAAGCGCTTCTGACAGGCCTTCTCCGGTAATGGTGTTGATGCCCGTGGCGGGTGAGGCAGCAATAACCTCGTGCCCCAGGTTGTTAAGGTTGGTGACGACTTTGGACCCTATGAGGCCACTTCCGCCGATTACTACGATTTTCATGCGTGTTAAAGATTTTGGTTAGAAAACATATCAATAGAATCAATCGCTGTGCCAAGATGTTAATGTGCTTGTAGTGAGAATTTTATAAATTTATCAACATTAAAAACCCCGCGATATTTCGGGCTATTACATCGGTCGGCTTTAAATATCGCGCGATCGGGCCGGGCGTTTCAGTGGGTCAGATACTGCCGTTTATGGATTCCCAGTTTTTTGATTTTCGAGTGTAACGTAGTTGCAGGCATTCCGAGGTATTCGGCGGCCCCGCCCCGGCCGGCGAGCTTTCCTCTGCATCGTTTCAGGGTTTCGATGATATGCATGCGTTCCACATCTTCGAGCGTGCCCGTGGCTACTCCCGGCTGTTGCGGCTGCAAACCGTTCTTTTTTTCAGGCAGATAAACTTCCCTGATGATCGGTTCGGTGGAAAGTAAAACGCTTCGTTCCATGAGGTGTTCGAGCTCCCGGACATTACCGGGCCAGGGGTAGCTGGTCAGTTCATGGAGCACTTTGGGTGAAATGCCTTTGATTTTTCTGCCGGTTGCTTTGCTGTACCGGTCTACAAACAAATGCGCGAGCGGGACAATATCGTCATGCCGGTCGCGCAGCGGCGGAAGATGGATCGGGAATACATTGAGCCGATAGAAGAGATCCGAGCGGAACCGACCTGCGCCGGCCTCTTCTTCCAGATTCCGGTTGGTGGCTACGATGATGCGGACATTCACTTTGATGGTCGTTTTGCCGCCTATCCTTTCCAGTTCCTTTTCCTGCAATACGCGTAAAAGTTTCACCTGGGCTTCCAGTGGCATTTCACCTATCTCATCGAGAAACAAAGTACTATTGTCGGCGAGCTCGAATTTACCGATGCGTCGCTCCACTGCTCCGGTGAATGCGCCTTTTTCATGGCCGAACAGTTCGCTTTCAATCAGGTTGGCGGGCAGGGCGGCGCAATTCACCTTGATCATCACCTTATCCTTTCGCGGAGAGGCATTGTGAATGGCCCGGGCGATGAGCTCTTTGCCCGTGCCGGTTTCGCCGGTGACCATCACGGTGGAGGCCGATGGAGACACCATGTTCATCAGGTCGTACACCTGCTGCATTTCGGGGCCGCTTCCAACGATTTCATTGAAGTTGTAATTCTTTTTGATTTGCTCTTTTAACTGACTGTTTTCCAATTCGAGCATTCTTTTGTAGGCCAGAATCTTCTCATTGGCACTGATATTGGCGATGGCCGTGGAGATCTGAGAGCAAATGCCGCGAAGCAGCTCGTGCTGTACCTCGTTCGTCAGGAGCCAGAGCGTCCCCAGGTCGGTCTGACCTCCGCGCAGAGGTGCGGCGAACATGTATTTGAAGCCAATTTTAGCCCAAAGCTGCACAAATGTGTTATCCGGTGTTTTTTTCAGTTGCTCCGAGACATTGAAAAGAACATAATCTTCCGTGGCCAACACGCTTGCGGTAAGCGGCTCTTGAATGCTGTTAGGAGCTCCAAGCAATGCGTCGAACTGTTCGAGTGCATTTTCGAAGAGTGTCCTGTCGAACATGAAAGGCTTTATAGTGAAACCATCATCGCCGATCAGTCCGATCATCGCCAGTTTTACATTCAATACCCGCCTGAGCACTTTGAAAATGGCATTTTTGAGATCCTCCTTGGTTCTTACGCGGGCCACATCGTTACTGAATTCGAGCAAAAATGCCTTTTCACGCTCCCGTTCGGTAATCCCTTCAATGGCCAGCACATTGGACATCGCGACGGAGATTTGGGAGCCGATCGCCTGCAAGAGCGAAAGGTTGGCCTGTTCGGTCCCCAGCCAGAGTATGCCCAGCGTTACGGGCCCGTTGCGCAGGGCAATGCCCACCACCGTCTTCAGTCCCATGTTTTGCCAGACAAACAGGTATCGGCTGCTTACGCCCCGTCTGATCTCGGCGTCGACGTTGAATTGGAGTGGAATAGCGCTGTCCAGCACACGGTTCTGCAGTCCGTCGTGAATAGCGAACTGCGTTCGGGTCAGCTCCTCCATTTCGTTGCTATCTGCATTGTTGATACCAGGGTCGTGGACGTAGGTTGTCATGGTTTCGCGATCGGCATTGATCTTTCTGATACCGAAGCCGCGAACCAGATTGAATTTGAGGAGCGACGACCTGACCGCTTCTGCGAGTTCTTCCCGCGAGCGCACACCGGCGAGGCCGATGCTGCATTCTAGCAATATTTCATTCATCCATTCCTTTTCCAGTATCTGCTCATTTTTAATGATATTAGTCACTGCACTGGAAATCTGCGGGGCAATGCCTTCGATAATGCTCTTAAACTCTTCTGTAAAGCTCCCGGTCCGGTCGGAATACATATGCAGGAACCCTATGGTTTCCATTTTGCTTTTCAAGGGAGTCATCAGGATCTCCCGGATGCCGCCGTCATAGTTGACGCGGAGAAATTTGGGGCTTCCCGGCTCGTCCATAATATCCTCCATTTTGAACCAGGTAGGCTTGCCCGCAGCCAGAACGGTTTCGATAAAGGGTTCGCCGAGGGGAAAGTCGGAGTCTATCAGACGATTGTATTCGGGGCTTGCCACAATGGGGGAGGAGGCCGGGTCGAGCAGAAAAGGCCGGTAGGATTCGCGGTTTTTGTCGATGAGTGTGACAATCGTATGCTTGAAGTAGAACAGGTTCCTGATCCGGGATGAAAAGAGCGTGATCAGGTCGTTTTTTTCTCGGATCTGGGTGATGTCGTCGCTCAGGTCCAGCAGTATTTTTCGTTGTTTTTCCAGAAATTCCTTCATATCACCGGTTTGTATCATGGATACTTAAATGCTTTCCAGCCAACGCGCCAGGAAATCCCTGACCTGTGATGGGGTAGGTCTGTTGCTGCCTGTCGATACGGCCCCTTCGGTGGCTATGCCGAGAGCCAGGCAAAGGGGAGGTTCCAGGCCCGCCTCCAGCCCTATCGCGTAACCTTCTATGAATTCGCCCCGCTCATCCCTGCCGGATCCGGTATCCGGAACCGATGGCCTGGTGATTTCGAAATGGGTATCGGGCAGTATCATCAGCGCACGGTCCTGAGCGTATACGATCAGCCGCGCGATGTCCAGCGTCTGATAAATGGCCCGGTATCGTGCTTTGGCCTCGGGGTGCCGGAAACCGAACGCCGTTGCGGATTTTGCCCCGAAAAGGATCGACCAGGCTCCTGACGCTTCCTGCTCGTCCAGGGCGAGGGTCACACGGCCGGTCCGGGAAAAACTGCTTATGACGTCCAGGATCTCGTCGACGTCAAAGAAATGGCGGTTCTCAGGGTTTCCGAGATAAAAAATAAACTCCCAGTCGTTGCGTGCAAGCGGCCTGATGACGTCCGCGAGCAGCCCGGACCAGAGGTCGGCCGCCTGGTGAACGCTGGCCCAATCGGAGAAAGGGACTACCCGGATGCCGGAGAATGCAGTCCGAAGCTGCGCTAAGCCGACCTGGGCGCTGATCTTGCGCCACCTCAGGGCGCCTGGTATCGGGAGCGTGGTGTCTGCATTGGGGCTGGTGGCTGATGGAAGGGTGCGGATGCCCATGCTCCGGAGCATGGGAGCGGCATTGCCGGCAGGGATTTTAAATCCGAAGCTCGCATCGTCGAACCGTCCAACGGCTTCCCAAACGGCGGATAGCATCGAGCGCGTAGCATCGACCGGCGTATATTGAACATTCATTTGCAGGTAGAATTAAGTGGATCGCGATCTGAATAAGTCACGTTGATGGCAGGAGCATTCAATTGGTATGCCAATTGTCAATGGTCTTATATTCAGCTTGTTGTAGTTTTTTGGATCTTGGATAACTACGGTATTTCGTTAGTTATCGCACTGTTGCACGAAATACAGTGAGGTTTTTGGAGGGTTCCTTTGCGGGAAGGATGTGCCGGTCACGGCGCAGGCCAAATGGCGGGCTGCGCCGTGACTACAAAAAGATGGTGGAGGTAGTTATGGGCGCATGGCAGCGCTCTGCATTATGGTTTTTTGATCAGGAAAAAGCCTTTGTCATAACCCAGTTTGACATGATCGATTTCGATTTCCTGTTCTCCCTCGACAAAAGAGGCGAATTCCATCCGGATTTCGTATTGTTGAAAATGTTGCAGGAATTGCTTTTCATTCAGAAACCACGATGGATACCGGGCTTCGTAAATTTGCGGGGGCACTATCTGCAATGTAAGCCGGTCGGGGCGGTCGCCCTGGATGAACGAAGTTCTGTCAATGATGATGTATTTAAAATCGTGGTCCATGATCTGCCTCAGAAAATCATGCGGCTTTTCGAGATACTGAACGACGCTCGATAGCAGCAGGACGTCGGCCTTTTGATGCGACATACTTTCTTCCATGTTGAAATGAAACCGGAGCGTTTCATCTTCAAACAGCTCCTGGCCGCATCTGACGTAGTTTTCTTGCTCCACCACACTCCAACTGAGCTGGACGGAAGCCGGAATGAGGTCTCTCACCTGGTAGTAGGTGCTGCCCAGAGACCCGCCGAAATCCAGTACATTCAGTTCGTTACCACATTCGATGGCCGCGTACAGCAGCGCCGAAATGATGGAATACGGGTACACTTTTTTATCGAACAGTACCGAGTCGCGCTCATATACCGCTTCGCCGTTTTTAATTTTCAGGAGCGACGTTTTCGTGACTTCCAATATGGTTCCGGCTTCATATCCGCCTGAGACGGAAGTCAATGCTTCCCAGCTTTCGTAGTCACCGAACCAACCGTAAGGATTTTTCTTTTTCTTAGGCCTAAAAAACGACATACATATAGATTAGGGTACAGCGCAATTTAGCGCCTTATAAATTATATTCGCTGATATTTACGGCAAAGTGTCCCCTCTTCTTAAGTGTAGTCTGTTCGATGCAGCATTTTTGTACGCTCTTTAACTCGTTCTATCTTTCGCGTGGCCTGGCCATGTATAACTCTCTGTTGAGTCAGGGAGCTGATTTTCATTTGTATATATTCGCATTCGACGACGACTGCTATCATGTACTTCGCCGATTGAACCTGTCTGATGCGACCATCATTCCGTTGAGCGCTTTTGAAACGCCGGAACTGCTTTCGGTCAAGGACGGCCGCACACCGGGGGAGTACTGCTGGACGTGCACTTCTTTTACGATCTGGCATTGCATACACACTTATTCGCTGGACCATTGTACCTATGTGGACGCGGACCTTTTGTTCTTCGCTGATCCACAGGTGCTGACCGATGAAATGGGAGAGAACGACGTGCTGATTACGAAACACCGTTACAGCCCCGGGTATGACCAGTCCGAATTGAGCGGAGTGTATTGCGTTCAATTTATTACGTTCCGCAATACGGAGGCAGGGCTGAAAGTGCTCGACTGGTGGCGAAAAGCTTGCCTGGAATGGTGCTACGACCGTTTTGAAGACGGAAAATACGGCGACCAGAAGTATCTCGACGATTGGACCGACCGGTTTGAGGGCATTCACGTGCTGGAACACGCGGGCGGGGGACTTGCGCCATGGAATTCCATCGATTATGCATTTAGCAATTCTTCGGGGCAGGTATTTGTCCAAAGCCCGCAGTCGGGGAAGGCTCCGCTGGTTTTCTACCATTTTCACGATTTCCGGTATTGCGTCGACCAGAGTTTCCGGTTGACGGCAGAGCAGTATAAATTGCAGAGGGACGTGATCCGGCATGTCTATACCCCTTATGCGAGGGCTCTGGTGGCTGCGGGTGCGCAGGTTATGGCGGCCGATAGCAGGGCTGTTTATCATGAGAATCCAATGGCCCTTCGATGGATAAGGGTCAGTTTGTCCCGCAAGATCCAATTCGGTATCAGGGGCCGATACAAGAATTACGCAAAGAAGAAAGCACTCACCCTAACCTAACAGAACACTTGGCTCAGCTGATCAATCTGAAAACATTTTCAGACACACGCGGAAACCTGACCGTCATCGAGCGCGTCATCCCATTTGAAATTAAGCGAATCTTTTACATTTACGGCGTCGACAGTTCCGCACGCGGAGGACACAGGCACAGAACGACCGTCCAGGCGGTGATATGCCTCAAAGGAAGTTGCAGGATTGTTAACCACAACGGTACCGACGAGCAGGAATTTGTTCTGAATGCTGCCGACCAATGTCTTTTGCTGGCTCCCGAAGACTGGCATCAGATGCACGATTTGGCGGAAGAATCCATATTGATGGTGCTCGCTTCGGAACCTTTCGATCCGGAAGACTACATTTATGAACCGTATCCGGGTGAGGCGGTACCGACACACCAGTTGTATTGAACTTTTTGACCGATCATGTCCTCGATCCTGCCGAAAATCACCATCGTTACACCTTCATTTAACCAGGGAAAGTACCTCGAAGAAACGATCCGTTCGGTATTGGGGCAGGGATATCCCAATCTCGAATACATTATCATCGACGGCGGCAGCACCGACGATTCGGTAGGCATTATCCGGAAGTACGAGCAGCAGCTGGCGCATTGGAGCAGCGAGAAGGATGCCGGGCTATACGATGCCATTCAGAAGGGTTTTGCCCGATCCACCGGCGAGATCATGGCATGGGTCAATGCGGACGATATGTACCATGCCAGGAGCCTGTTCAGGGTTGCGGAAATTTTTGAGCGGTTTACCCAGGTGAAATGGCTGATGGGTACCAATACTTTTTTTGACGAGGCCGGTCATCCGTTTCTTTATGACGACTTGCCTTACTCTCAACGCTGGTCTCTGTCGCGGATGCATTTGTTTGACGGCAGATTTATACAGCAGGAGTCCGTTTTCTGGCGCCGCGACCTGTGGGAAAGGGCTGGTGGTGTGATGGATCAAAGTCAGTCGCTGGCCGCGGATTTTGAACTTTGGCTTCGGTTTTTCAGGCATGAGCAGCTCTATACCACCTCTTTTATGCTGGGTGGGTTTCGGTTCAGAAAGGAAAACCAGAAGAGTTACGAGCAAAGAGATCAGTACCTGGCGCAGGTGGCAGCATTGCTGACGCGGGAACGACAGGAGAACAGACGGTTTCCCAAAACACCATTCTTGCGGATCCTGATTGGCCTTGCAAAGTGGGTCCCGAAAAAGAAATGGCGCGATCGGCTGCTCGCGCGGTTGCTGGATCTGCCGCCGAAAATTGTTTTTGACCGGGAGCAGGGACTCGTTCTCAGCGCGCGAAACTAGTGGCTGGAAACAAGCTCTTTCAGCTTTTTGAATTGAAAACGGAGATAAATCAGGAACCCGAAATGTTCCAGAATCAGCCCGGCTTTGTGTTTTTCAAAATAAATGTCCTTTTGGACGGAAGAAATGCCGGTGTCGTTGAAAACCGCAATGTCAAAATCCCTGAACGCAAAGTGATAATGCGCGTCGCTGTGGCACGACATGTTTAATACATGATCGGCAGAGATGGGGTAGCTTGTATCATAGCGGTGTGCAGAGAAAAGCCTGGCCGGATAGATAATGGCCTGGTGGTTGATCCCCGTTTTGGCCTGTTTGTAGGGCGAAAGCTCACCGAGGTATTTCCTGCCGGATTTTAAAACGCTTCCGTAATAGATCGAGTAGGGGTCCTGTAATTCTTTTACCATCAAAGAAAATGAAGGTGTTAAGGTATCGTCGGCTCCGATGAAATAAACCCATTGCCCCCGCACATGGTCGAGGGCTTTGTTCATGGCATCGTAGATCCCTTTATCCTTTTCACTTTTCCAAAAAGCCAGCCGGGCTGAATTTTCCTCCAGAATGCTCAGGGTACTGTCAGTACTGGCCCCATCCATGATGATGATCTCGATCGACGGATGCGCCTGCGCGTAAATGCTGTCGAGACATCTTTGCAAAAATTTTCCAGCATTTCGGGTGACCAGAATGATTGAAATCAGGTGATTACTGCCCATGCTGGCTAAACGGCAAATTCATTTTCAGAGTGTCGGACCTGGGCAAACATGCCCATGTATTGATGAAGGCCCTCGCTGCAATATATGGATTTGTGCCGGAGCGCATCGGAAAGGTATTCCTCGTTTTCCAGGCACCCGCTCCGGTCCACTTCCCGGTGATGGATATGGAAAACGACCCCGCCGAATTTGATCGCCCGTTTCCTCAGGCCTGCATTGAGCAGTCGTACGGCTATTTCGTTGTCTTCCCGTCCCCAGGCATGAAAAACTTCGTTGTAACCATTTACACGGATCAGGTCTTCTTTCCAGAAAGCCATGTTGCAACCCCGCAACGCAAAGATATCCCGGGATTTGTATCGGTCGGCCATGTATTTACTTAACCAATTGATGCTAAAACGGTTACAAAAATTGCCCAGTCCCGATTTGAAGGGGTGAATACCGGGTTTCTGTAAACGCAGCAATTTTTCGGACAGCATTTGGTTCATCAACACCCTGCTGCCGGCAACAAATGTCCCGGGCTTGCTCAATGCGAGATGGTCTTTTACAAAATGCTTGTGCAAAACCAGGTCGCCGTCGATCTGGATGATGTATTCAAACGAGCTTGCCGCAATGGCCTTGTTGCGGATCTTGGAAAGTTGGAACCCTTCGTCTTCGTGCCAGATATGCACGAGCCGGACCGGGAAGGTCGGTCGCAGGGCATCGATGACCTCAGCGGTTTTTTCCGTCGAGCCATCGTCGGCAATAATCACTTCATCCGGCAATACCGACTGCTCTTTGATGCTCAGCAGGCAAAGCCGCAATGCCTCTGGCCAGTTATAGGTGGAAACGATCAGCGAGCTTCTAGAGAAGGTTTTCATATCCATTAAGGCATCTTTTAACTTTTGTTACCAACGTGTCTTGAATTACTTGGCGATGAAGTGGCTCATTGGATCTTGGTAATTCCTGATGATGCAGATGATACTGTACCGCGCTTAGCTTCACTATTTTCTTAGCGATATTGTTATTAATAAACCTTGCTGCAAGCTCCTCGTCCTCATGGCCCCATCCGTTCAGCTCATTGTTGTAGCCATTGACCCGGAGGAAATCGTCTTTCCAGAAGGCAAGGTTGCTGCCGCGGACATTGGTGCTTTTCATTTCCTTGCGCTGTCCCAGCGAGCGGAATGCGGGTAATCGAATGGCATTGAGCCTGTTGTACACTCCGTTCGAATAGCAGCGGACATCCGTTCCCGGGCTTGCGAGCAACTGGTCGGTTTTGGCCGGGGTGAGGCGCGCGCGGCTGCCCCGTACGAAAGTGCCCGGTTCTGCGGCAGCAAGGTGGTCTGCTACAAAAGACCGATGCAATACCACGTCCCCGTCAACCTGTATCACATAGGTGCCCGTGCTCCGGCCGACAGCCATGTTCAAAATCCGGCTTTTTCTGAAACCGAGATCCTCCTGCCAGACATGCACCAGCGGAACAGGGAATTTTTGCTGCATCTCATTCACCATCACTTGAGTCCTTCTGTCTGATCCATCATCGGCCACTATGACTTCCGTCGGTAAAATTCTTTGCTTTGTAACACTTAATAGGTTGCATTGCAGCGCTTCCGCCCAATTATAGGTGGCTATGACAAGCGAGGTTGCCGGAGCAGAATCCATTGATCATGCAAATTTTTTTCCATAAATACCTTTATGACCGCACAGGCGGTATCGCTAAGCCCGGAAACTCATGATGTCACCGATTTTACAGGCAGGTATACCAAACACGTGACACACATGTACGAGCCATGGTTGTAACCGGTCGACATTCTGTTCGGTCAAGTGGCATTTGCCCACCTGGGGACACGATTTTCGGGACTAAGCGGTAAGGTTAACTGAGATACGTTCGGTTACTTGGGTTGGTATACGTTTGCCGGCTCAGGGATCGGGCCAGCCGTGATGGGCTGAAAGGTGAAATATTGATAGGGGACATGGTTTGTTATTTTGTTAGGGATTAATTGTCTTGAAACAGCATAAAGATCTAAAAAGTATGAGAATTACAATGATGCGATTTCTAATTTTTTTTTAATTTCTTTGACATCCCTTCTCCTTCGTCCCGCTAAGTGTAAATGGATGCCGCAAGATTGTCTTCAAGACGTATCCGCGCGTGATGGAGCTATGCTAATGAATGCAAATATGTCATTGGAGTAATTGTTAGCCGGATAGCGTGGATGGTGAATTAATTTTTCCAAAATAATCCGCTGATACACACCATTTAGTGTCTATTTTGGCTAGGCTTGACATTTGATATTTAGAGGTTTCTCAATGGAGATCATAGATAAAATGTCAATATCGTACAATTGTCTGCCCGCCGGAGAAGAAGTGGCTGCGAGATTCCGAGCTTGCCAGTCGGGAAAAATGGTTTGAGATCCGCGACGAAATATTTGCCGGCGATGAAGGTGTATCGACCTGGTAGATCCGTCCTGCCTGGGCGACGCAGAAGGGAAAACGGCAGTGCGTCAGAAAGTCCGGTTACGCCCTGCCCTCATGTACTGCGGGCAGGGCGTAACCGGGCTTTCTGACGGAGACGTATCCGGGTTCAGTGAGTCTACTTTTTATGTCCGTGCGACAAGTTGAGGTAAATGTAATAGCCCACAAGGATAAAAATGCCTGCAAAATAACTGCCGAGTTTGGTCAGAAAAACCGCAGCACTGTAGTCGGAATAGGAATCTATATGCTCTATCATCTTTAAAAAGAGGAAAGATGCGAGGCTGGATATGAACAGTTTTTTAGAGAACATCATCAATTTGCTTCCCTCCTCAATGTCTTTCGGGGCCAGCGGGTCATCGAGTATGTACCCGCGCAAGGAATGCTTGTAAAGCGCAAAAAGGCTCACAATGATCAGCAGGGGGAGAAATGCGGTGAAGGCGTATTCGGCTACATGTATCAGGTCGTCGAAATACTGATAATAGCTGTACAGGAGTCGCCAGCCGCCCAGGGCGAATGAAATGACGATCAGGATGTAAAAAATGTAAATGATAAACTTATCGGTCACTTCTGAAAACCAGCTGCTTAGCTTGTAGCGCTCAAATTCCGCCCATCTGCTAAGGCTTTCGGGAAACCCGATCCGTTTCCGTTTGGCAGGGGGAGGGCCGGGCCTATCGCTGTTTTGCTCTTTTGGTTCGGCCTTTTCGAAATGCCCGCTGCCAACCGTGCCGTTGGTGTGTGACCCTGCTTCGGCATTCACAGTGCCTTCCTTGGATGCGGTGGCGAACACTTGCTGCTCCGACAATACCGTTTTTTTTGAATTAATAAGCCCAAAACCAAATACATCCGCTATTTTGTATTTAACGTCTGCATGCAAATGCGGCGATTTATTTATTTGCAGATTCTCATCTACATAGCTTTTGATGCGTTTGCTGTAATAGTAGACCACGGTATCGGGGTAATCTACATCCAGCAGATTGGTCTTAACAGTCATTCCCGACTGGTCGGCCCACCGGTTGTCGTCAAAGCAAATGTCAAGTATTACAATATTGGGATTGAATTCCACTACATAATTTTTGATTTTCCCGAAGTTTTTATCGTTTGGTTTGTTCGCATAATATACCATCGAGTTCGAGAACCTGTTAAATTCATCTCCTGGGGTAGGGTAGATGTCGACGTCATATTTGGCCAGTTCATAATAGATTATTTTAAAATAGGTTTCGTCATCTTCAAAAATCAGGATCTTGTTTTTCATCGGAGGATTATTGAGATCGTAAATAATTTTGAGGTTTCGTTGAAAGTTTGCATCAATGGCTCCATTCCGCAACTGCGCAACAGGTAATTACACATATCTTTTCCCCCATTCGTCTTTATGACTTCCGGATGTTGGCAAATATGAGGATCATATCGGTTCGAGAAAGAGAGCATTTTATCATCAAGTGAAATTTCGAAAATGTGATCACAGTCAGGAATCGTGAGCGAGTACTTACGCATGTTGATCATCAATTCCGGAATTACCTGTTCGAAAATGACAAGTGGTAATTCAAACTCTTTGACATTTACGAGAAGTGATGGATTAACAAGAATGCGACGGGCCAGGTGAGGAATCGACGCAATTCTTGAAAAAAGACTGCTTAAATCTCCCTCATTATATTTCTCTATTTCCTTCGCATCTGCGAAGCTGTTTCTGTTATCATTGATATTTAATCTGCTAACTGACCGGATGTGCCTGTAAATAGTTTTGTGGATGAATTTGATGATCACCATGTCATCATAATTGATGATAGCTTGGTCGTCGTCCTCACCTTTTTCGTTCACAATGTAATCCAGTGCATCAAAGTATTTACCCACCATGTGTTCCATGGCGTTCTTGGCCTGAAGTTCACGTTTGCCTTCCAAAAGACCGATAAATGCTCCGTTTTCAAACTGGGACATCAAATACTGCAACAACTCGTCTTTGACAAGAAGCAGGTTCCTTAACCGCTCGATGTTAATGAAGTCGATCAGATTCGTTGTAGTGGCTGGTTTGTCCATCGAGATGATCAGTACGGCGTGGCCGCGCGATAGTCGGTCATCAGCCATATCCACCTCCGCTAGACGTAAGTATAATAAGAGTCCGGAATTGGTGTTCACCAGGTTGGATGCGTGAATGTCCTCCCGTATTGCCTCATTAATATCTATTTCATCGTATCGGTCATCATTTCCTTTTGTGCCCGAACCTCGACGATACTTGTTGGAAAATGACTCGTAGATTCCGTCCTGGCCTTTTGCAATCGCCAGGAAAGTTTGAAGATTATCCTGGGTCTGATCGTGAATTCCCTTTAATAAATTATATGCTAAGCCCTTGGTGCTTACTCCGCTCAGTGAATCGTAATCGGGCGACGATTTGATGGAATAAATGTTGGGTGCCATACCTTCTGCAATTTCATCGGCTGTGATACCATCGTAGTCACGAAATTCTATGCAAAAAGAGAAGCTCAGTTCTCCATCGGACACGATCTTACAGGCGCTCTTTAAAATTTCAAGAATATCCTCGTCGAAGCTGACAGAAACCTGGGTCTTTTGCTTGATGAGCCTTACTGTTTTGAGCATGTGGGTCACAGAGTTCGCCACGATGCGCGGGATTTCCCTCTTGAATTCATGCATTCCTACGTTTTCCTTCGATTTTTTCAGAAAATCCTGCAAATTCTTAACTGTGATGTTTGCCCGGGAAGATGCATGGTGAAAGTACCTTTGCTCAATAAACTGATCGAGATTCACGTCGTTAAACGTTGAATTAGGGATTGCTTTGAAATCTTCCTTGATCTCACTGAGAATGTTGGAGTTTTCGGATTTCAGAATTCGCCCGAATTGATAAAACTTGTCTGCAAAAGTGGCGGAAATGGATTGAGAATTGTTGCTGATCGCACGGGGCAACAACTCTTTGCTGTTTAACAGTTCTTCCAGTTTGATCGCCCGTTCGGGGCTATTCAATATCAGCTCTTTATAATACCGGACGAAAGTGTTAAAAGAAACGTAGTTTGTTTTATAGTTTTCAAATATTTTTTTGAGGCATAATATGAACTCGGTAGATATCATCAGGTTGGAATTCAGTTCTACCGACCTTTTGATGTAGAAGTTGAATTTGGTCAATTTTACTTCGCTGTATCCGCTGACTGCTATTTCCTGCATCATTTCAAGGATACGCGTTTCAACAAACTTTGAAACGGCAAAGTATAAGTCTTTATAGAATTTAAATGGTGATTGTGAAAGCGTTTTGATGATGATCTCATTCGTATCACTTACCGGACCAGGGTAATATACGCTCGACTTATCCGTTACCCAGGAAATGAGCAGATGCAGGTCATCAATGGTAAAGCTTTCTATTTTAGGGATATTTTTAAATTCAAAAAACCACGCACTTATTTCATGGGTAACCCTGAGCTTCTGAAGGTACCTGCTTCGCTTGTCAGGTCCATATCCTTCATTGGCTATCCTCAGATCTTCAATGGCCATCGCACGCCCATCGAAAAGCTTTCGTTTAATGTCAACTTTCAGAAAGTCAAAATGGCATTCCCTGGACATGTTGATCAGGATATTATTGATCTCATTAATTGGATTGCCGCTGTATTCGGCATCAACGACGGGAGCGTTGATCTTTGAAAAGGCAATAAAACACTTATCATCTTTATTGGATGAAGAATATAGTTTTCGTAAAATCTCCCTTTTAGAAAAAGTAGTGGTTCTGTCTATGAAAGTGAACAAAGCATCGAACCCTTTTTCGAAAGGATTACTCGCCTTGAGATAATCGCTGATCAGTTTGAAGGTCTTGCCCCGGGAAATAACATAATCGAAGAAAAATACCCTATCGTATCTTTCAATGGAATGCACGTTGTCATAGAGGAAGTTCTCAATGAACTCGATGTGCGGATTGACGGCTTTAATGGATATCACTTTGCCCTCGAATAAAGGCAATGCACAGAAATCTTCCATGAAGCGCGACGATGAGCCATTGGACGGTGTAATGATCAGGATGTTTTCCGTTTTGATGTTGTCGCTCAGATAACGTTCCCGCAGCTGCCCGGAAAAGAATTCCAGAATCTCCTCTTTGTTATTTTGATAGAACGTATCCGTTTCGATAAAGTGACGGTAACTAGTTGAATCATGGTCGAGATGGCCGTATAAATGACCAGTTTTCTCGGTGTTTTTAAATACATCGTTGAAGTCCTGCGTCTTTATTTCGCCCCTTCTATTTTTGAATTTTGGTAGCCCGAAAATCAGATTGGGCGTGTCCCTGTTGATCCGGGTTGGAAATAGCACTTCGGAACTGCTCAGTTCTTTGGGTGGAAAACAGAGCGGGCAGTTTTCCGCTAAATACAGATCGGATTCCAGGCTGATGAGGTAATGCCCCAGGAATGGTTCGCTTGTATCTCTGGGCGAGAGTTCAATGACACCGTCGGTAATCCGTATCCACCCGAAACTCCGGTAAAGTTTGGAAAGGTCGGCCATCCTGCTTTCGCCGGATTGAAGGTTTTCGGAAGTAAAATCGATAGTCTTTTCTTTATCCGTGTAAAAAAACGGCAGCTTCCTGTCGGCCGCAAGGAAGACGGAAATGATCTGCGGGATGACATTTATTTCTCCGACCTTATCCGCTTTTCTGATAAACTCGATGATTTCAAACGCCGTGGCAAAAGTGCATGAAAGCGGCAGGATGATGAGAATGTTTTTTTTGAGCTCCGGCTGATAGAGGAACGACAACTCGCTGGACCGGTTATCGACAATGGCATAATTGCATCGCCCGCTTTCACCCACCCCGCTGTTGAGTATATCGGTAGTTGCCTTTAATGTGATCGCAAAGAAATCGCCGGAGCCAATTATCGATAGCTGTTGTATCGGTATTTGCAGAGCTGTTATTTTTTTGGCGATATGGTTCGCGATCTGAACGGAGTTCGGTACACTGGACAGGTATTTCTTGGCATAGTAGAATTGCTTGATGTGCAACTGTCGGCCGACCTCGAAATGTGGATTTGACAGGAGAAAACCTCCTTGATGGAAATCCCTTCTCATCTCCTCCTTTATTTCCGATAAGTCGTCGAATGGGCTTTGTTCAGGGTGCATATGCTTTTGATTGAGTCGGGTTTAACGGTCTTGACTATCCTTTTCAGGGTAAAGTATACGGCATCGGCATTCCCCTCTGGATATTACTATTCAGAAGAGTCAATTCAACTGGGTTGTTGCGAAGAAATGCGGGTTGTGAAGCATTATCGGATCGCTACGATATGTGGTCACAGTAAGCATTGTCGCCTGAACGGTATGGGTGGGTTATAAGGGTAAGGGGTCGCCGGGTTACATCGGCGATCATTAACCTAAACAACGGATGTTGTGTTTTTTACTGTTGTAACGGGCGGAAACTCCCGACAGATTTGCAGGAAGGTAAATAGATGAGTTTCAGTTCGTACGCGCTTCGTACCGGGTGATCTGTGCCCGGATCGCCGGATCCTCCACATGGGCTTCTTTGAGGAAGCTGAGGGCTTTGGACGAGATGAATTTATTCTCCTTTTGAAGCAATTTGGCCACGATGCGGCAGGTCTCGGGATCGCTGACTTTCAAATGCTGGTATATCGCCAGCACATCCCCGATGAGTTCCCCGTTGAGCTGGGGGAGCAGGCTGTTGAGCCGGTCCTTTGCGGCTGAATGCAGGACAGGCACTTGTTTCAATTTGCCGATCAGCAGCTTTCTCTTACTGTAATCCCCATTTCTGAATTTCTCGACCAGGGCGAGCTGCATGGCTTCGGGACGGAGATGCTTTGCATTGATTGCGTTCAGCGCTCTTTCCGATAGCGTATAGTTCTCACTGTCGGCGAGTTTCAGCAAGGTTTCGCTGAGTTCGGGCGAAAGGCTTACATAATCATCGATGTGATTGAGGGCCCACAGCCTGTCCGACGGGTCGGGGCTTTGAAGAATGTGCAGGATCAGTTCGGGCGATAAGGACTGAATGGTCAGTTCGGCGACGCGGTCACGGGTGGTGCCGTAAATGAAGTGCCACATTTTGTAGGTGGTAAATGCTGCCCCTTTCACAATGTATTCCAGCACGCTTTTGGAAGTGGCGGAGGTAACGGCGTCCACTCCCTTCACCGAAAGCGGTGGCTTGGCAACCAGCTCCTCGTAGGACATTTTGCCCAGGGGCGATTGCGGGTCGGCCAGCAGCGCGTTGAGCCGCCGGTAGTCGTCGGTGTCGAAGGGATCATGGTCTGTCTTACTGAGATACTCCCCGGACGGTAATTCGATGCCCAGGTACCGGCCGGTGATGTTCCAGTAAATATCGACGTCGAGTGCACGGCATTGGCCGTCGAAGCACACGCTTGCCCGGAGCTTTCTGTGATAGGATACCGGGTAGCCTTCCGGTGAAAGGCTTTGAAAAAGGGTGTCGTCCGGCAGCTCGTCCCTGAAATCAAATGTAAATGGCCGGACCTTCACAGCCTCGAATGGCAGGGTAGCGGACAGGAAATACCTGGTGCGTTGCCCCGGACCAAAGCCCGAAGCAACGCATGCCAGTAATAACCACAAAACAATTACACCGTATTTGCCCATTGTTTTTTCAAACGATACCCGGTACGATGCCACCGTGCTCGGCGATGAGCTGTTTAAGCGTTGCGAAAGGTAGCTCGGACGGTGTTTTGTTGAGCTGGCAGGCCAGTGCCGCCGCCGCTCCCGCCGCCTGGCCCATTCCCATGCAGGACGCCTGCACGCGCAAGGCCGAATTGGCCAGCCGGTCGCTGCTAACGCTCCTGCCTGCGACCAGGAAATTTTTGCTGTTTCTCGGTATCAATGCTCTTAGCGGGACGGTAGGTACGACGCCTTCTTTGAGATGGTCCGGCACGACGCCGTTTTCGTCGTGCACATCGATCGGGTAATACGAATAAGAAACGGCGTCGTCGAACAGTTTACCGGTCACATAGTCCTCGTGGGTGATCTTGTAAAGCCCGTCAATGCGGTAGGTCTCACGGACGCCGGTCTCGTTTTGCATGTCGATCAGCTTCGTTTTTTCCAGGCCCGGGAGGGTTCTCAGAAAGCGCAGGGTGTTCAGCAGCGCCGTCCGGCCCTGGATGTTGGCCAGAGAATGCGTCTCGGAAGTGGTGGAATCGGCTCCGAGGATGTGCTGGATATTGTCTCCCTGGCTTTTAAGAAGCCCCACAATGTTGTTGCGGAAATCGGTTTTTACCAGCTGACCGTTGCTGATGGCTTCCTGATACTTGCTGCGGATCATTTTGAGATCCAGGGACTGAAAATCATACCCGCCGATCTGGAACATCAGGGTTCCCGGCTGTGTCTGGGCTTCGCGTAAAAGCTTGTAGCCGGCCAAATGTGCGGCATAGGCATTACCGGTGCAGTCAATGAGCTGTTTGCACGTGATTTCAGTCTGGGTACCCTTGCCTACGGTTTCTACCGTCCAGCCGCCGCTTTGCGGAACGGCGCGGACCGGCGTTTCGTAAAACCGGAGCTGCACACCTGCTTCCAGGCACTTTTCCTCGATGAGCATCGCATACAGCTGGCCATTCAGTCTCACCTGGTGCCGGGGGTGGTTGCGTCCGTGCGGGATCGAGAAATCGGGCAGGGTATCGTCGTTCAGGGCGACGGCCTGCTGCACGAGTTCCCAGCCGATCCCGCCGATGACCTGTTTGCCCCAGGCGAAGAAGATGCCTGGGAAGGCCACACCGCCTGTGGTAGTGGTGCCGCCGAGTTGACTGCCGTTTTCAATCAATATCACTTTTCTGCCGGCTCTCCCGGCCTGTATGGCTGCAATTACACCTGCCGTGCCGCCACCGACCACGACAATGTCGGTTTTCAGGCTTTGTTTTTTTACTTGATAAGGTGCTCTTGTCAGCTCTGCCGGGGTAGTTTCTTTGGAACCAATTCCCAGTGATATCGCCCCGATCGATGCTAATGCTGATCTTCTCTTCATTGTTTTGAGTGTTTTATACAATTAATAGCCTGGATTCTGGTCTTTGGACGGATCTAGCGCTTTGTTGAAGTTCATTTCCGAATTGGGGATCGGCCAGAGCAAATGCTTGTCGGCCACGGTGATATTCTTAGATTTTTGGATCACCTCTTTGACTTTGCCGGTGCGTTTCAAATCCAGCCAGCGTTTGCCCAGGTAGTGGAATTCGTAGGCTCTTTCGCGCGCCACCAGTTCCTGAAAGGTCGTTGCATTATAGTCCGCGAGCCGGTAATCATTGGGCGCGGCATTGGCAGAAGCGAGGCCGTATGCCCGGCGGCGGACCTGGTTCAATGCGTCCATGGCCTCCGCAGTTGGTGCATTGGCCACCATAGCCGCGGCTTCCGCGTAGATCAAAAGCGCGTCGGCATAGCTGTATACCGGATCGTCGTTGCCCGCGCCGCTCTGGCTGATGGCCGCTTTGTCTACAAACTTGGAGCTCAGCAGCGTGTTCGCGCCCAGACCTATATTGACTTTATTCCAAAGCCCTTTGCGAATGTCTTTCTCATCCCATGCCTGGTAAAACGGGTCGACGGTCTGTCCATAGACGACGTATGCGCCGCCGAAGTTGAAAAGACCGGTGCTGGGGTGGTTGGTGATCCAGAGCATATAGTTGCCTTGGCCCACCTGCCGGGTATATTTAAGAAAAAATACTTCCTCGCTCGTGGTAACCAGCTCGGGCCCGAAGACATTGGTCTGGTAATCGGCTGGTGCTTTAACCGGTACCAGCGTAAACTTGCCCGATTGGATCACCTCACGTGCCTTGTCCCGGGCTTTGTCATACTGTTTCAGGTTGAGGTGCACATCCGCCAGTACTATTTTCGCCGCCCATTTGGAGGGCCTGCCAGACATGGCCGCTTTTTCAGGCAGATTTTGCTCCGCCTCGGTCAGGTCGGCCAGGATCTGCGCGTAAACCTGCTCGGCGGTGCTTTTGGGAAGATTAATCTCCGCCATGTTATTTTCGGTCCGCAGGGGAACACCCGCCCAGTTTCTTACCAGCTGGAAATAGTTGAATGCACGCAGGAATTTCGCCTCCGCTACATATCTGGTCACATCGGCCGGACCGATCGCATTGCCTTTCGGGGCATTCAGGATCACCAGATTGGCGTTTCTGATACTGAGGTAAAATGCATTCCAGAGTCCAGCTACACGACTGATGTTGGCGTCGTTGAAGCCCTGGTACTCGTGCAGGGGGGCCCAGCTTCCCCGCCCGTAAGCATAGTCGGCCTGACATTCGAGGGTGGTCTCATACACGGCGTAGTTGTTGTCGCGCAACGGAGAATAGATCGCATTGACGGCCGATTCGACGTCTGCGGCGGTATTGAAGAACGTTTCCGCGACAATAGATCTGGGCTTTTCTTCCAGCAAGTCCTCGCAGGCGCTGAGTGCGGTCAGAAAAACAAAGGGAAGGATATATTTTGAAAATTTCATGAGCATTCCTTTTTCAGTGATACAATCAATCAACACGACTAGAATCCGACGCGGATACCGGCTGTCCAGGATTTGGCGGTAGGGTAGCTGTTATGGTCGATACCCTGCAATGCGACGGCACCTCCGCCTTTTGAATTCACCTCCGGATCCCACCAGGAGTACTTGGTGAATGTCAGCAGATTCTGCCCGCTCACATACAGCTGTACTTTCCGCATGGCGCGCACATTCCATTTTTCCAGCGGCAGGTTGTAAGCCAACTGAATGTTTCGCAGCCGCAGGTATGAGCCGTTTTCAATAAAGCGATCGGACACCCGTGCATTGGCGTTGCGGGTAATGCGGGGATATTTGGCATTGGGATTCTCCGGAGTCCAGTGGTTGTAAAGGACCTCGCGCGGCATGTTCAGCCCGAAGCCATAGTCGATCGTGTTCACGATGGAGCTTACATTAAAAAGGTCGTTACCCTGGATGCCTTGAAGAAATAAGGTCAGGTCAAAACCTTTGTACGACATGCTGGAATTGATTCCGTAGATGAAATCCGGGTTCGGGTTACCGATATAGGTTTTGTCGTTCTGGGTAATGGAGCCGTTATTGTCCAGGTCCTTGAAACGGAGCCTGCCCTGCTCGTCGTACCCGTCTTCGAGGTATCCCCAGAACTGGCCCACAGGCCTGCCTTCCCTTAAAATACTGGTGACGTCGTTGATTACTACCACATTGACATTCCCGCCCAGCACGTCCCCGCTGTCGTACAGCCTCACGACCTTGTTACGGTTCAGGGAAATATTTGCATTCAGGTCCCATTTAAAAGCGCCGGTGAAGATCCGGCTGTCGATGCCAAACTCAAACCCCTGATTCTGCATTTCGCCCACGTTCTGTATGGTGTAGGTATAGCCCAGCGAGGAAGGAAGGTTGACTCTATTGAGCAAATTCCGCGTATTTTTAATGTAGTAGTCGGCTGAAAGCAGAATCCTGTTTTTAAAAATTCCCATATCGATACCAATGTCCTTCTGCTCGGTGGTCTCCCATTTCAGGTTATTCGGCAGTTGGGTCGCCGGTGCGAGCGTCGTATACATGCCGTCGTCGAATACGGTACGGCCGGCATCGAGGCGGTTCAGTGTTGCGTACGGGCTGATGGCCTGGCTGCCGGTAAGGCCCCAGCTGGCCCTTAGCTTCAGGTCCGAAATGCCGGTGCTGTTCTTCATAAAATCCTCATTCGAAATCCGCCATGCGAGGGCTGCGGAAGGGAAGTAGCTCCATTTGTCGCCGGTGCTGTACCGCGACGAGCCGTCACGCCGGATGCTGGCCGTAAGCAGGTATTTATCCTTCAATGTGTAATTAACCCTTCCCAGGTAGGAAAGCAGCACTGCCTTGGAATACGATGAACCCGGAATGGCCGGGGTAGCGGAGGAGCCCAGGTCGGCGGTTTCCGTCACGTCGCTGAGAAATCCGGTCCCTCCCGCCGAAACACCCGTATTCAGAAAATCCTGGTAAGTGAAGCCCGCCACGGCGGCAAAGCTGTGGATCTTGCCAAACGTCTTGACGTAGCTGATCGTGTTCTCGTTGAGAAAGCTGGTGGCCTGGCTGCTGGAAACAGACGCGGTACCAATGGAATTGACAAACTTACGGGTCGTGTAACGGTCGTTCCGGTCGTCGGCATTCTCGATCCCGCCCGAGATTTTAATGGAAATTTCAGGGATAGGGTTGTAAATGAAAGCCGCATTGGCCAGGATCCGGTTAGCCTTGATCACATTTTCCTGTTCGTTGATATAAACAAGCGGGTTGATCAAATCTGTGGCAATGAACGGATATGAGGTGGCCATTACCCGGTACGAGCCGTCTTCGTTGTAGGGTGTCAGGGTCGCAGGCGTGGAGATAGCGGCCGATATCATCGAGTTTCCGCGTGCCCCGCCTTCGCTGTCGCGCCTTGCCGTTTTGAGCCGCGATAGCGTCGTGGCCAGGCTGAGCGTGAGCTTTTTGCTGATACTGTGCCTGAAATTGGTCCGGAGCGAGTAACGGTCGTAGTCGCTGCCCTTGATGATCCCATCCTGACCAAAGAAGCTGCCTGATATCGAAAACTGACTTTTTTCGTTGCCGCCGCTCACGGTCAGCGCCGTGGATTTAATGGGTGCACGGCGGAAAACCTGGTCCTGCCAGTCGAAGCCTTCGCCGAAGTTGTTGATCTGTTCTTCGGTAAAATAGGGCGTCAGCTTGTCATTGGCTGCCTGAATGTTGTAGAACCGCGCATACTCGGTGGCATTCATCAGATCGAGCTTTTTGCGTAGGGTCTGCGAGCTGTAACTGGTTTCGAGATCGACGCGCGTCTTGCCGGCCTTACCCTGCCGGGTGGTGATCAGCACCACGCCATTAGCGCCCCGCGAACCGTAAATGGCCGTAGCAGAGGCATCTTTCAGGATCTCCATACTTTCGATATCGGCATTGTTGAGGATGGTCGGGTTGCTGCCGGTAGTTGGAAAGCCGTCGATGACGTAGAGGGGCTCGTTGCTGCCCTGAATGGAGTTAGTCCCGCGTATCCTGACACTCATGCCCGCGCCGGGGGAGCCGTTGCTTTGCGTTACCTGTACGCCCGCAGCCCTGCCCGACAATGCCTGCAACGCATTGGAAGTGGGAAAGGCATTGATCTGCTCCGCCTTAACCTGGGCCACCGACCCGGTCAGGTCGCTCTTCTTAACGGTTCCGTAACCGACTACGACCACTTCGTTCAGAGAGCGGTCTTCGGGCGTTAGCGTGACGGTGATCGTTCCCGAAATTCCCACAGGTAATTGCTGGCCCTGGTAGCCGACGAAGCTGAAAACCAGCACCGCATTCGTCAGTTCCTGCTCGGTGGCGTTCAGTTTGAAATTACCTTCAATATCGGTGGTGGTGCCTTTTTGGGTGCCTTTGATGACGACGCTGACCCCCGGCAACCCGGTGTTCTTTTCGTCCAGTACTTTGCCGGTCAGTTCACGGTCGGCGGCCTGCCTGGGTTTCAAAAGCTCGATAGCCGGGATCACGCTTTGGTTGTTTTCGATCTTTGTCAGGATAACCTGCCGCCGCACGATTCTGTATTTGATTTCCAGCGGGCGCAGGATTTCGTCCAGCAATTCACCCAGTTTGCGGTTTTCCGCTTCGACGCTCTGCCTGCCTGCCTCACGGACCAGGTCGGGTCGATAGGTGAATTTCACGTCGGCAAGCTTCTCGATATTTTTCAGGATCACCATCAACTCCTGGTTCCTGGCTTTGATCGAGATCCTTTGACTCAGAAGATCCTGCGCGTCGGCGGGAGCGGCCCATGACAAACCGGTAAAAATCACCGCCAGTAAGGTCTGAAGAAGCGAGATTTTCATGGCGGAATAGAGTATCTTTTGGATTACGAAATGTTTTTTCATTAGCTTTGATTTGTTCTTGTTTTGAGAAAAAGCAATAACAGTCCTCTCATCTGCGAAAGCAGATGCTATGTTTTCGGAAACATGGATGGGGTTCTCAGGCCGGCAACGCTGCAACCGCTGCCGGCTTTTTTGTAGATTTTACTTTATATCATATTTATCATCAAGGGTTTAAGGGTTTATGTGTTAGTCGCATTTTTTGCCTGAGATGACGATCTGCGCATCTACTACCTTATAGGTTGCACCCACAGCTTCACACACGACGTCCAGTCGTTCGAAAAGTGTCTCTTCTGAAAGGGAGGTCGTTACGCGGCAGGAGGCGAGTGCTTCCCGGTCGAACAGGAAGTCTACCCCGTAAGCATTCTCCATAGCATCGAAAACCTGGGTTACCGGCGCGTCATTGAAATTGAACTTGTCGAGATCCTTTTTAGCAATCACTACCCGCGGCTGGTCGACCAGCGACCGGCTGATCGTTTCGCTTTCGCGCTGAAAGTCAGCCTGCTGGTTCGGGATCAGGATAATGCCTTTAGTTTCCGGATCGACATCGTCCTGATGCCGGTTGGCGAAAACCGAAACGCGCCCGGTCTTGACGGCGACAGTCACACGGCTGTCCTGCTCGAATGCTCTGATGGTGAAGCTGGTGCCCAGCACTCTGGTAACCAGCTCGTTGGCGTAAACGGTAAAAGGTTTTTCCGGATTTTTAGCTACATCAAAAAACGCTTCTCCCGACAAATACACGTCCCGGTTTTGCCGGGTAAAATCCCGGGCGTAGCTCAGCTTGCTTTGGCTTGCAAGGAAGACGCGGCTGCCATCGGGAAGCGCCACTTCCAGGGTCTGCGCGCCCTGATTGACAACTTCCTTCAAAGGCGTCCCGGACTGCCCGACGAGCTTGCTGTATCCAATGGCTTTGTCGGGACCGAGCAAACTATATCCGGCCCATCCCAGTGCCAGGAGCAATGCAACCGACGCTGCCGCCATGCGAAAGGAAAGCAGCCAGTGTTTCGGTTTGGAATCCAGGTGCCTTTCTGCGAGCCTGGTGTCGATGCCATCCCATATCTCGTCGATGTCATCCATCGGAAAGTGCACCGCCGAGGCTTCCGAAAGCTGGGAAACCAATTGCCGTGCGTGCGCCATCACAGGCTGCTGGCCGGGGTAGCCGACGATGACCTCCGCGAAGAATGCGTCATCGGCTTTGGTGGGGGCATTGACCCATCCGATGAAACGTTCATCTTTCAGAAAGTCTTCCAGTGAATAGGTGGCGTATTTTTCGGTCATAGTTACACGTTTCTAACCCCTAGATCATGGAGAAATAGGTTTGTACTCATTTTTTATTTGAAAAATTAAATATCGGCTACGAAAGCAACAGGACAAGCAGCAGGATCCAGCCTGCAAGCTGAAAAAAGCGGCGTAGCTCCGTAATCGAGCGGTGTAAGAGGTTGCGGACCGACTGGTTGCTGATCTGCATCATTTCTGCGATTTCTTCGAGGCTGAAATTTTGGTTGAAACGCAGCTGGATCACCTCTTGCTGGCGCTTGGGAAGCTGATCGATGGCGTGGCGGAGGCGTTGGACCTGCTCCTGCTGCATTTCACTTTCTACCCACGACTGTTCGAAGGGCAGGTCGAAAAGCAGTTCTTCGAGAGACGCACCAGTGCTTGCATTGTTTTTTTGTACGGAAAGATTTCTCAGAATGCGGTTTCGGAGCGCGCGGAAAAGGTAGAATTTAATGGAGGCTGTGTCGGAGAGGTTTTCCCGCTGCTGCCAGAGGTCCAGGAAAACGTCCTGGATACTGTCCTTGATCAACTGGCGGTTGGAGGTGACGCGGTACCCGTAGCTGAGCAGCTCGGCGATGTAGCTCTGGTATATCCTGGCAAAAGACTCCCGGTCTCCTGCCTTGAATTTACCCCATACTACCGATTCGCTGTCATTCATTTTCACTGTAATCCCAATCATTTAATCATCCGCGTCCTAAATTAAAGTAAAAATATTATTAAAATAGTGATCTGCGGGTGCGGAGCAGTGATTGAACGGAAACAGGCACATTTGGAATAAATGCCGGCTCCATTGGAATTGACGTGGTTGCCGCCGGTTTGCCCTGAAATGAAAGTGGGCTGTCGGATCGACAACCCACTGCAAGCCAACAGGGTTTTTCAACCAGCTATTCGGCGATCCGGATCGTTTTGATTTTGGAAGGCAGCCATACCTGCATCGGACTTTTGCCGCGGTTGGCCCAGGCGTAGTAAGGAATTGCGGTCACGAGCCTGGGTTCTGTTTTTACATGCAGTCCGTCCGATGCGGCTTTGATTTCCAGCAGGTTGGCCTGGATGGTCATCAGTGACTCGTCCAGTATCTGACTGTTTTGAGTTTGAAAGGTCGGGTTTTCAGGGACGAGCAGGTTCCATACTTCTCCCGCATTGTCGGCCCCTTCCACACAATACACGATCGGTCCGCGTTGGATCGCGATGCGGTCTTCATTCGCTTTGACTTCCTTCCGCGATTTTATTTGCCTTACTTCCATCGGCAGCCGTACTTCCACTTCGTCACCGGGCTGCCAGATGCGGTCCAGGACAGCATAGCCTTTTTCTTCCTTATAATCGACGGGCTTTCCATTGAGAAGCACAACGGCCCTGGTATTCGCTGCCCCTGCGAAGCTGTATAGCTCACCGGGGACGGGTTTGCCGGTCGCCCAGCCGGGAATGCGAATGTTCAGTGCATATTTCACCTTTTGAGCCGGGCTGACTTTTATTTTGACATTTCCATCCCAGGGATAGTTGGTTTCCATGCGGAGCGGCACGGTGGTCTTCCCGATCTGAAAACTGGCATTGCTGGCAATGAACAGGTTAACCCAGATTGCATTTCCGGACTTGCCGTAGATGTAATCGCCGACCGACGCCACGAGCCGCGCTATGTTGGAAGGACAGCAGGCCGTTCCGAACCAGGCGTTGCGTGCATTGTTTCCTGCCGATGACAGCGGATTGCCGTAAAAGAAGCGGTCGCCGCTGAGGCTCAATCCATCCAGGGCACCATTGTAAAGGCTGCGTTCGAGGATGTCGATGTACTTGCCGTCGCCGGTCAATGCATTCATGCGCTGGTTCCAGAACACCATCCCGACCGACGCACAGGTTTCGCTGTATGCCGCGCCGTTAGGCAGGTCGTAGTCATCCGTAAATCCTTCATTGTGGCCGGAAGAGCCAATGCCGCCGGTGAGGTACATGTTCCGGTACACGACGTCTTCCCAAACGGCCGTCATGGCATTCATGTAGCCGGGATCCTGCGTCACGGAGGCGACGTCCGCGGCACCCGTGTACTGGTACATGGCCCGCACGGCGTGACCGGTGATTTCACGTTGCTGCTTGACGGGAATGTCGTCCTGGCAATATTTGGGATCTTTCCATTCATCCCAGATCTTGCCTTTCCCGTAACCCCGTCCGCGCTGATCCAGGAACCAGTCGGCCAGTTTCAGGTACTTTTCCTCTTTGGTGAGGTGGTACAACTTCATCAATGCGAGTTCGATTTCCTGATGTCCCGACACCCAGGGACGGTTGGCAATGCGGAATGTGGAGTCGATGTGATTGGCATTGCGGATCGCAACGTCCAGTAATTTTCGCTTGCCGGTGGTGTTGTAGTAGGCCACGGCGGCTTCGATCAAATGCCCGGCACAGTAGTCTTCGTGCCGTTCCATGTCGGTCCAGCGCTGGCTGAGGTCGGTCAGTGTATAATAGGTATTCAGATAGCCGTCGGGTAGCTGCGCTGCGGCTATCTTGTCGATCCATTCATCCGCTTTGTGTTCCAGCGCGGCGTCGGGCCGGTTTTTCAGGGAGTAAGCGATCGCCTCAATGGCTTTGTACACATCGCTGTCGTCGTAGTAGATGCCCTCGTGCTGTTCGCCTTTTTTGCGGGCTACTTTCTCAAAATTCCGGATACGGGCGGATTTTTCCTCGGTTTGGATAATGCAGGCCTGCAATGTCGCGGTGGCCACTTTTTCCTGCTTGGGCTTCCAGAAATGATCGTTGATGGTCACTTCCGAGAAGCGTACCGGCTGAATGCGCTGTGCCTGACCGCCAAATGGTATGGTGCTGGTACAGAGCGTGATGGCTGCGAAGCTGGCTATTTTGAAAGTGCTGGGCATGGGAAGTGAAATTGAGATCTGAAATATTACTTTTTCCGGATTTCGGGAAACTGGGAGATACGGAGATTGGTGCAACCGTAAGGGATGAGGATGATGTCCTCCTCCTTGTCTTCCGTTTCCAGCTGGTAGGTCAGGCTGTATGGAATGGGGCCTGCCATTTCATTGTAAAGGCCCCAGGACGGAATGCGCCTGGCTTTGGTCCTGATTTGCAGGGGGGCATTCCCAGGATTCCAGGGGTAGTTCGAAACCGGTCCCACCGCCTCCCATTTGTATTGCTCTTCCAGTTTGCTGTCCGGAGTCACGATCAGCCCGTAGTTCCAGGGCGTATTGGGGCGCAGCTCCTGGTAGGTGGTTCCGTAGTCGATCGGGTCCTTTTGATTTTGTACCGTTTTGGCAGTTTCCCCCACTTTTAATGCATAGGTAAGTGGTCCACGCTCCACCGAAACGGAGTTTTCCACCCAGGTATTTTTGAAAATATGCATAGGCAATGTCAGTTCCACTATGTCACCTTTTTCCCACTCGCGGGTTAATTTCACGATCTGATTTCCTTCCGGTTCCAGCCACACTTTCCCATTTACTTTTACCAATCCTTTGCGGCACCAGGCCGGAATCCGCAAATGGAACGGGAATACCGATTTCGAAGAAGGACTGACGGTAAACCGGACGGTTTCTTCAAATGGGTAGGAGGTTTCTTCCGTGACAGCCACTTCGGTTCCGCCCGGAAGCTTGATTTTAACCTCGCTCGCCGAGTAGGTCAATGCCGCGATGCCTTTGTCGGCGGTGGCGTACCACAGGTTCTGTACCAGTTTCGGCCAGCCCTGGTGCATGTTGGAAGTACAGCACGGATAGCCCGTGAGCAGTCCCATACAAACGTCGGTGCCGCCGTGATTGACGTCGAAATTGCGGTGATGGCGGGTCATCATCACCTGGTTGGCCTGCTGAAAATACTGGCGGGTCATAAAGTCGTCCGAAACCTGCGTCGGCAGGGCATTGAATGCGACTTTTTCGAGCATATCGGCATAGCTCACATCGCCGGTGATTTCCAGGATGCTTTCGAGGGAGAACATCATTTCAACCGCCGAACACAGCTCGGATCCTTGCGTGGGGTCGTTGCCGTGCAGCGCCTCGTCGCCTCCGTACAGCCCATGCGCCATGCCGTTGAATTTGCGGATATCGGCAAACCCCTTTTTGGTCGCGTCCAGGTACTTCTGTTCGGGGTGATGCTGGAAATAGATCAGGGGCGCCTTGATCCCCTGCGCGAGGTTGACACAATGGATGCTGCCGCGGGTCGATAGCAGGTCGGTGTTTAGAAAGGCACCGGTATAGTCGAAAGTCTGCTGGTGGATCAGGTTACCAAGATCCAGCAAAAACTTGTCTCCGGTGATGTTGTAGAGCCAATATACGATCATCAGGTTGTCGGCTCCCCGGTAGCGGGCCCAGAACGTCCAGTGGTCGAGGGGTTTAGCGGGCAGTTCTTTGAGCTGGTACCTGAAATAATTGGTCATCAGGCCAATGACGCGCTGATCGCCGGTTGCCGAGTAGTATTGTTTCAGGATTTTCAGCATCACCATTTTAGGCCACCAGTCGCGGCTGTTATCGCGCTGCACGCCTGGCTCGTGGCCGTAGTCTTTGGACGGGCCGAAGTATCCGTCGGGCTGCTGGCTAGCGATGGCCCATTCCACCCAGGGTTTCGTTTTGGCGATGAGCGCTTGGTCGTCGAGTATGTAAGCCAGCGGAAGCAGGCCGTCGATCCAGTAGGGGCCCCGTTCCCATTGATCGCCGTCGCCGCCCAGCCAGCCATTCCGTTTTCCCATTACCAATGGATAAAGTTCGTCGAGTTTGCCGGTGGCGCCGTTTTTCTGGCGGACCAGCATTTCTTTCAGCCACCCCTGCGGTTTGATGGTTCCCAGCGGGAGTTCGCTGTATGGGTTGGAACGGAGGGGCGCCCGGCTGCCGGTGTAAGTCGCTTCCTTAGCGGGTTGCGCGGTAGCGTGTAGGCAGATGCCCAGGAAAAGGGCGCATAGCAGTTTCGGTTTTTTCATGGGTTTTGGTTTTTGCCACGAATGCACCGCATCGGCGGACGTAAATTCGCACGCGTGTTTTTAAAGGGAAAGAGTCAGTTTTTGGATGGTTGGGGAAGAGGCCCGTTCTACACCATTCACGAACACGCGCAGGCCTTTGCCTTTGTGATACTTTCTTCCGGATTTGTCGTAAAGGACAGTGATGTTTTGGCCATGATAAGACACATTGTCCAGACAGAAATAATCCCAGGCATTGTCGGGTATCAATGGGTTGATCAACAGTTTGTTGCCATTCTGAGGGCGTATGCCGACGAGACCGGAAATGACGTGGTCGGCGAAGGCCGAATGATTGTAATCTTTTCCGCGCTCCCGCCCGCCTTTCCTCGCCGACCAGCTGCCGTTTTCCATCGTCGCCAGCCGTGTCCGGGAGATCCAGTCACCCGTGTAGGGATTCAGGTTCTCGTCGATCCAGGGCACCAGCGTGCCGTCCTCCCGGATCCGCTGGTGGGAGCGGCTGTATGTGGTGAGCAATTGCCAGAAGTCGCGCCTGGTCATTACTTTTTGGTTATAGTTGTTCAGGAGATTGGCCAGCGATGTCAATGTGATGGTGGTTGAAAAAGGCCAGCTGGGCCCATTCCATTGGCATTCATGTCCTTCATACGCAATGCGGAAGCCTGGGTGACGCTGTTCGGTGGTGGTGGGGCCGTATGGAGCGGCAAAACCCTTTTCGTCGGTTAGCTGGGCCCAGGCAATGGCATGTTTTTCTTCGGGAATGGAGAAATACCAGGGTGTAAAGCCGTGGAGTTCCCGGACATCTGCACGTGTTAAAGTGGGCAGCCCGCGCGGGATTACTTTGAAAAAATGCGCCTGTTCGTCCCAGAGTTTACCCAAAATCTGCTTCCTGATGCGGGATGCTTTCTGGCTGTATTCATTTTCGAGCTTCCGGTCACCGGCCATTCCGGCGATGCCGGCCAATGCGCTGGCATTACCGAACATATAACTGTTGATCGTCGCCCGATATCCCTGGTCTTTCTGCCCGTAAGCGCCGGAAACGGATATTTCCATACCGTCGCGGTTATCGGTCTGCCAGAACAGACCCGTCGAGTCGAGGTGTGTTTGCTCCCATTCCCGATAGTCGTTCACCAGGTCGGGCAACAGGTTCACCAGGAACGCGGTATCCGGATGTACCTGCGTGAATGCGTGTATCGCATCTGCGGCCCATGAGGAGTAAGCACGGGGACTCGCGCCACTCCGAAACCAGAAACGGGCGTACTGTTTCAAAAACGTAGTATCGCGCAACCATCTGCCCTCGTAAAAATGATGGCCTGCCGGGCAGTTGATCGAGTTGTATTGACCCGCCCAGGGCACATCCGGCAGGAATTCGGTGACGATGTAGCCCGCCGGCGTTTGTTTAAGATGCTTGCGGTAGGTCCACCAGCGGAAGTAATAGGTTTGTTCCAGTTGCTTGTCGGGGCACTCGAACAACGGGATGTTTTTGGCTAAAAATGCCCAAGCCTGCTCATTCGGGATCAGCTGTTTGTAAATTTCTTCGTCCGCTGCATTGAACCCGGCGACGTAGGATTTGAAATGGTCCGGTTGGAGCACAATGCCCTGCGACCGTGCCTGGCCGGTACAAATGCCTATTGTTCCAATCAGGAAACCGATGATCCTTATTATCATATCCGGAGACTAATTACCCGTCGTACTATCGCGCAGGTCTTTCGAAGTAGCCAGGGCAATGACTCTGCCCTGGTCGCCTACGGCATTATAAAAATGGTATACCACACCGTTCCATTTGACTACCCAGGGCTTGTGCGCATAGGTTTTGTCGTAAGGCTCGGTCGATGAGATCAGGTCCGCGCCGTCCCAATCGGTCCAGTTGACGAGGTCGTAAGAACAGGCGAAACGTTCGAACGCTCCGGGTTTCCAGAACGCCCCGAAGTAAAACATGACGTACAGGTCGCCCATCCGCGTAATTTGCGCGTCCCCGCAAATCCCGGTGTTGCGGGTGATCAGCGGCTTTTGGCCGAGGCGTTTCCAATGCGCCATGTCATGGGAAACCGCCATGGCTATGCTTTCGAAACCGCTGCCTTTCGCATCCGTTTTTTCTCCTTTTGCATTGTAATACATCACAAAGGGAAAGCCCGTTTTCCGGGTTTTGTCGCGGATGACGAGACTTTTGTATATCGTTTTATCATCGTACCAGCGTGCATCCTTATCAATTGCGGACAGAACGGGCCGGGGCAACCGGTCTGCTTCTTCCGGTTTGGTTAAATCCCTGCTGGTTGCGATCCCGATGCCCAGCCTGCCTGCTTCATAACCTTTTTCAGAACCTCCCAGGTACGAAAGCCAGTATTTGTTCCCGAACCGCTCCGGCTGGTAGGAACCGCCCCATTCCGTGTCGACTAATGCTACGTAACCCGCTTTCTGGGTCGCATCCCAGGTGCCGTCCGTGAAGGACATCAATTTGCCCGATGTCGTCCATGCTAAAAGGTTCTCGCTTTGGGAGAGCCAGGTTTCGTAGCCCTTGCCGTCGAAGGTGATGTACGTCATATACCATTTGTCATTCAGTCGAAAAACGGTCGGGCTGTCGACCATCCGGCTGCTGTCGGGCTGTGGAATGACTACACCGTATTTGTAAGGCGTTTTGACTTTTTCAAATACATCCTGCATTACCTGTGGGCTCACTGTGGCTTGGTCCGGTGATTGTCCAAAGCAAGTCGCCGAGGCGAGCAATAAAATGCAGCAAATAAGGCTTTCCTTTATCATCTACTTGTAATCCGGGTTTTGTTTAAGCATTGGATTGGAATTAATGGCGATCTGGGGTATTGGAAATACGGCCCTGAAATCCCCGTTGGGTTTGTGCGACAACCAGCTTTTCGTGGTATATGCACCAAACCGGATCATGTCACGGCGGCGGTAACCTTCCCAGGCAAACTCCCAACCCAACTCGTCGAGCATCCGCCCGTACTGGATCGCAGCGGTGTTTCCGGGGTCGACGGTTTTGTAATTTTCGACATAACCGTACTGGTAACTGCTCCCTTTCTGCAGATCGGCCGCGGACACGGCTGCCTTGGCGGGCTTCCCGGCGAACGCACGGCCGCGAACCTCCGAAACTACCGCCGCGGCGTCGGCCGCCTTGCCTGTACGCAGCAGGCATTCCGCCTTCATCATCAGCACCTGGGCATATCGAAAAAGTGGAAAATCGTTACCTAAACTACCCATTGCACCTGATTTTACTTCAAACTTGTTCATGCGGTAACCTTCCGCCTCACCGGTGTACAGCCCGTCGGGCAGCGCATTGGTGAGTACTACATTTTTACCTGCCTGGTCGTAAGAGCCTTTCAGGGGCGTAATGCCATCGGCTGCGAACTGAGGGCCTGTCATCCAGGTCGCAGCCAGGCGCTTGTCGTCCGGGTCGTAGGTATCGACAAATTGCGGAATGCCCTTCGCCGAACCCGCACCCCAGGGAGTTGCGAGCATATTGACCTTGTTTTTCAGCGACGCATGCCATGAAAACATATGCGCGCTGAACCCGCCTGCCAGGTTCTCTTCAAAGGGAATTGCGAACACAATCTCCTGTGAATTTTGGTTTTCTGTCAAAAACGGTGCCGAAAGGCTGGTTTCCAGCTTGTACTTCCCGGAAGCAATAATTTCGTTGCATTGTGCGAGGCATTCGTTCCATTTGGCTTCGCCCGCGTACACCCCTGCGTTCAGATACACGTTGGCGAGCAGGGTTTTAGCAGCCCATTTGTTGAACCGGCCGTACATCAGCGTGTTCTTGTCTTCGCTCAGGTTCGGAATGGATTCCGTCAGTTCTTTGACGATAAACAGATAGATATCCTTCCTGCCGGTTTTTTCGAGGAGCGCGTCCGACCGGTCGGTGATCAGCGGCACATCGCCGAAGTTATCGCAAAGCATCCAGTAGAAGAACGCCCTCACGGTGCGCATCTCGGCTATCAGTGCTTCTTTCGTAGCATCATTGGGAATGGTAATCTTGCCATTCGTCAACTGTTCGATCAAACGGTTGGCATTAATCACACCGGAATAATAGGTATTCCACATGTTATTGATCTGCGGATTTTCGGAGTTCCAGGTATGCAGGTGCATGCGCTTGTAAATGCCGCCGTCGTCCCACCCCGACGCATTGGCGGGCATTACAATGGCATCCGTCGTGGATTCCTGTGCCATGTAGTAATGCGTATGCGAGATCAGGTTCCGCATGCCGGCATAGCCGATGCTCATCGCCTGGTAGGCATTGGAATAATTGTACGATTCCTCGGTGACTTCGGAGTAAATTTTTTCTTCCAGGTCGTTGTTGCAGGCGCTGGCGGCTATGGCCAGTAAAAAGGTACATATAGCTGAGTGGAATGGCTTCATCGTTCAGGTCTTTGAATGTTGTTAAAACTAGAATGTCAGCATTGCTCCGACGGTAAAACTCGTTGTCGCGGGATACCGGTTTTTGTCGTCTACCCCCGGAGCCAGGCCGCTGATCCCGACTTCCGGGTCGATGCCTTTGTAGCCTGTGATGGTATAGAGGTTAGCGACCGCCAGGTAAACCCTAGCATGTTTGAGGTACTTCGTTTTCAGGTTGATATTGTATCCCGCCGTCACGTTGTCGATTTTCCAGTAGTTGCCGTTTTCGATATAGTAACTTACGTAGTTCAGCGACTGATCATCGGCCAGCGGACGTTTACCGTAAATCGGGTCGTAGGCATTGGAGCGCAGGTTTCCCCGGGTGAGCATAACGGGCGCACTCCAGAACATTTCGGTCATATTCAGGATCTGGAACCCGAATGCGCCGCGCATGGTAATGTTCAGGTCAAAGTTCTTGTAGGCCAGGGTGTTGTTCCAGTTCAGGTAGCGCTTGGGCAACCCGTTGCCGATCACCTTTTTGTCGTCGGCTTGCTGCTGGGCAATGGATTTGGCTTCTCCGTTTTTTCCTTCGATGATCCAGTACCCGGTTTCGTCGATGTCGATGGTTTTGAAACCCCAAAAGTTTCCGATTGGCTGGCCTACCTGCACGCGGTGGGTAGTTTGCTGAATGGGCTCTCCGGTGTTGCCGGTGTCGAAGTAGCCGCTGGCCAGCGCAAATTTGTCATTGGAGAGCGAGAGGATCTTGTTGGAGTTGGTAGAAAAATTGGCAGAAGTGGTCCATCTGAACGAGGGCGTTTGCAACGGGACCACATTCACCTGGATCTCGACGCCTTTGTTTTCCATCGAAGCGGCATTGGCGGTGATGGTGCTGTACAGATAAGGAGGTGTGGGTACCGGAAAATTGGCGATCAGGTCGCGGGTCGTGCGGCGGTAAACATCCACCGAGCCTGAGATCCGCTGATTCAGGAAGCCGTAATCCACTCCGATATTGACCTCTTCCTTGCGTTCCCAGCGCAGATCGGGGTTGGCGTTGTTGGAGGGGTTGATGGCCTGCACCCATTGCCCGTTGATGAGTACATTCGTATTGAAGTTGATCTTGTTGAGCGAAATGTAGGAGTCTTTGGGTTCGGTTCCCGTTACGCCGTAGCCCACTCTTACTTTCAGATTGGAGACTGTGCCGGAGTTTTCCAGAAATGCTTCCCTTTTCAGGTTCCAGCCTACCGAAAACGCCGGAAAGCTTCCCCATTTGTGGTTGGCCCCGAAGCGGGACGATCCCTCGTGGCGCACACTGGCCATCAGCAGGTATTTGTTCATGAAGCTGTAATTGACCCTGAAAAAATAGCTGATCAGTTTGTTTTCGGATTGGAATGAGGATTCTGGCGCTTGTCCGCGTCTGAGGGCCAGGCCTGCGCCGATATTGTTGTAGGAGAAATTGTCTGTTGGGAAGTCCCAGTTTTGCATGCCGTATTCTTCCAGGTTGTAACGGCGCCATGTGTGGCCGGCCAGGAGCACGAAATTGTGGTTCTGAATGGTTTTATTGTAGTTGGCGGTTAATTCAAACAGGTCGTCCTGGGAGCGGACAGTGGCGCGGGATGCAAAGCCGTTCCGTCCGTTGCGGCTGGTGGAATAGTGGTTTTTGGTTTCGTAATATCCCCTTGTGCTGTTGTACATGTCGCGGGCAACGAGCCCCATGATTTCCAGTCCCTCGATGGGCGCCAGCGAAATGGTCCCGTAGGTCCGGAGATTGTTGTTACGTCTTTGCCCGTGCGATTCTTCGATGAGTGCGAGCGGGTTCATGTAGTCCGTTTTATCCGTACGTTCCGTCCATTTGCCGTTTTCGTCCTTCAAGGGCTCAGTCGGGTTAAAGGTGAGTGAATTCCGGTAAACCAGCCCGGAGTAGGGGCCACCGTCGTCGATGGAGAAGAATTTCTGCTGGTAACCGCTCAGGTTCGCATTGATTTTCAGCATGCCGTTGAACATCGAATGATTGACCTCGATGCGCGGAAAGACCGTCGTGTTGTCGGATTTCTTCATAATGCCGTTCAAATGCCGGTACTCCATGCTCACGATGTAGTTGGTAGTGCGGGAGCCGCCGCGCAGGCTGATGTTGTGCACCTGTGACAATGGCTTTTGCGTCACTTGTTTGAGCCAATCCGTGCTGTGGCCGTAATCGATGGCCCCGGGTTTGCCCTGGGCCGCTAGCGCGCGGTACTGGTCTACATTCATGAAATCCAGCTTGCGGGTCAATCGCTGGGTTGTGAAGTAGGAGTTCACTTCCAGTGTGGCGGGCGTTTCGCCCTTCACTTTCCGCGTCGTGATCAGGATTACGCCGTTTGTGCCGCGGGTACCGTAAATCGCGGCGGCAGAGCCGTCTTTCAGGACGTCGATCGACTCGATGTCCTCCGGCGCGACGGTATTCAGGGCACCCGGCACGCCGTCGATCAGGATCAGCGGTTCGGAGCTCGCATTGATCGTAGCATTACCTCTCAGTGAAATCTGCGCCAGGGCGGTCGGGTCGCCGCTGGGTGTAATGACGCTCAATCCGGCGACTTTGCCCCGGATGAGCTGGGCCGCATCCTGAACCGGGCCTTTCACAAAATCTTCGGATTTGACACTCGCAATGGCGCTGGTGATCTGTTCCCGTTTTTGCGTACCGTACCCTACGACCACCACTTCTTCCAGGCTTTTCAGGTCGGGGAGCAACGAAACGTCTATCGCCGACCGGCTCCCGGCGATGATCTCCTGGTTCCGGTAGCCGACGTAGGAAAAAACCAGCGTGACTTCGCCTTTCAGATCATCGCCGATGGTAATGCTGTACCTGCCGTTTACGTCCGTTGTGCTCCCCCTGGTCGTTCCCTTGATGAGGACGCTTACGCCAGGAAGTACTCCGCCGTCGTCGCCTTTAACCACGCCGCTGATGGTTTTGTCGGCTGCTTTACCGATGGGCCCGGGATCCGGCGCATTAGTTTGAACCGCGGCCGTGGTAGGCTGCTGCATGGCAGGCGGCAGGTCGGTGGGGCTTTCATCCGGCTGTTGCACGCCTGTTTTATTGTCCTCCGCATTGGTCAGGATCAGATACGTCTGCTTGCTCACTTTTTTGTAGCGTAAGCCGGCAGGAGCGAGGATGTTGTTGAGTTTATTTTCAATGGATTGTCCGGATTGAATTTGAGAGGGAACTACAAAAACGCCTTCCAGCAATTTTTCTTCAAAGAGAATATCCACCTTGAACTGCTTTTTTACCTGCATGAGCGCGTCCCGTAATGTCAGCCTGCTGGCGGGAGAGGTTATGGGGGTCGGACTGCTTTTCGCACGATTCTGGGCGATGAGCTGGGCTTTGAGCGGCGGTATACCCAACAGGCATCCCATCGTCAAGGTTACCAGCACTTTAACGTGTAATAGTTTCGTCATGATCATTCAAAATTTTAGATAAGTACTATTGACTGGAATGGAGGATGAAGGTCTCCGGATTGTCGTCGGTTCGCGGGGAATGCGTAACCCGCGCACTCAGGACATCCGAAAGCACTTTCAGTACCTGGGCGGGATCGCTCGCATTAAACGTGCCGCCAAGGGTTCGCTTCGCCAGTGTGGAATCGGGCACGGCGACATTCACGCCGAAATGCTCGCTGATCTGGTAGGCGATTTCGGAAACAGGGGTATTCTCAAACATAAACAGGTGCTGCTTCCAGGCCTGGTGCGCGGACAGGCTCTGGCTGTGACTCAGCGTAAGCTTTCCCTGGGTTGAAAGCGTGGCTATATCGCCGGGTTTCATCAGGACGGGCTTGGGGTTCAGTTCATTAAGCGACCGCAGCTGCACACTGCCCTGGCTCAGGACCACTTTCGAGCCCCGGTCGCGACTGTAAACGATAAACTCGGTGCCCAGCACCCGCACTTCCAGCTTATCGGGTGTCCGGACGACAAACTTCCGGTGGTCGGTGGTATGCCTGACGGCAAACTCGGCTTCCCCTTCCAGCAGCACTTCCCGCGTACCGCTTCCGAAGCCGAAACGCGGCACGGTAAGGATGGAATTGGCATTCAGAGTGACCCGGCTGCTATCGGGTAGCCGCACCGTGCGGACTTCTCCATAGCCTGTTTCGTAACGCGTGTAGAGCCAGAAATCGGAAAGCAGGTAGGCACCCAAAAGCATTGCCACAGAAGCGGCGGCCGCCCATCTGAACATAAAAAGCCGTCGCCTCAACGACCCCAGTGCTCCCCCCGCAGCGGCGGAAGCTTGCGGTACATCGCCGCTAATTGGAACGGTATGCAGTGAACGTCGGTAGGCTAGCTCAACATCCGGCGTGAACTGCGGATTCTCGGCTTCCCATTCTTCCAGCCACTGAAAATACAGCTCCCGGTTGACGGGATTATCCAGCCATTCCTGAATCAGAATGTGCTGCATCCGGGTGGTTTTCCCCTCGAAGAAGTTCCGGATCACCTGTTTTGAAAGAAGAGATTTCTTCATACTTGGTTTAAAGTCAGTGCGAGATACATAGGCGATCTCCCGGGTTGCATTTAGATGAACAGCAGCATGATCTGGATAACAGAAAGCAATCCATGATCCTGCAAGGCCTTCCTGAGTATCGCCAGGCCCTTGGTGATATGCCCTTCCACGGTTTTGATCGAAATGCCCAGCTCTTCGGCGATGGTCGTATTCCGTTTTCCTTCGAACCGGCTCATCAGGAATACTTTCTGATTCTGGGCAGGTAGTGACCGGATGACCTGCTCTATTTTGAGGAGCAGTTCCTGAAACTGCATTTCCTGCTGGGGAGAGCTGATCGGAGCTGGCACCGGCAGATCGTCCAGTTCACCGGTGAGCATTTCCTTTCCGAAGTTTTTGCGCATGTGCCGAAAGGCCGCATGCCGGACGGTGGTGAACAAATAGGACCGGTAGGAGGTGGTAACCGCCGTATGCAGCTGCCTGGACCAGAACTGCCCGAATACCTCCACCACGATGTCTTCGGCAACATCTCGAGAGTAGACAAACCGGACGGTATGACTGCACAGCTGCTTGTAATACCGCTTAAACAGTAGTTCGTAACCCCTGCCGGGATCCTCCTCAAATGCCTGCCTGATGAATAACTCTGAATCCACAAAATCTGTTTGCACCGTTTTGACCTCCGGGAAATCGGTTTTCAATCTGGTTTTTCCGGTGATACCTGGGTTACTTTCTACAGTATACTTATGATTCATACAGATTAAGGAAGTAGGTTATCCATAAGAGTCCGTCAACAGGGCTCTACCCTCGTTCCTTTTGTGAAGTTTTTTATTTTTTTTGTAATTATTCATAAAAAGACGCCCGGGGAAGGCTCCCGTGGATGCCCGGTGCATTGTCGCCCCGCCCGCCTGAATGTGTAGGAAATCCAACGGGAGGCAACCGAAAGTCCGACGCCGATCGACGCGACGCTGATACCGCATTCCATTTGTGAAGCCTTCACGGGCCTTCGTGCTACGATTCGTGGGCCGGATCTGTGTGTTGTTTGCGAAACCGTGCCAGCAGGAGGGCGGACAGGGGAAGGGCGATGATCAGAGCTATCGGGCTGGTGGTGAAAATATGGAGGTACCGGTCTGCCAAGGGCCAGTTATGGTGGGCGAATGCGGTCAGCACGTAAAGTCCGTTGTTCACGACGTGCGCGAGCACAGGAAGCCACAGGTTGCCGGACCAAAGGTATAAATACCCGAACAATGCACCCAGCAGCAATCTCGGGAATAAGCCATAGAACTGAAAATGAATCAGGCTGAATAGCATTGCGGCAACCCAGATGCTTTTGACGGGGCTCAGCCCCCAATCACTCAACTTCCGCTGCAAAACGCCCCGGAACATTACTTCCTCTCCCAAGGGACCGATCAGGCTGAACACAGCGAGGGCGACGAGTAATTCGGAGAGATCGTCGATTTGGAGCAGTTTTTGCGTTACCAAAGTCTTTTCCTGTTCCTTGATACGCATCCAGCTTTCTACTTCTTTCAGGGTTTCCGGAAGATGTATATTCTGATTCCAGTCAATAATGCGCTGGTTTACAGGTATTAGCGTTATGACAATGACTATTGCGAGCAACATGGCCGTTATCGAGCGCAATCCCGTTCCCGAAAAGTCATTCCATGTACGGTTTTCAAAGTAATACCAAAAGAAAATGGCGGGGACCAGGAAAGTGAACGCGTGACCAATTACCTGTAAAAGCATTTCAAGATACCACTGATCTCCCTGTTTCGGAGGCAATGCGAGAGGCACGTCACCGGATGCCGACCCGGTCACATAGAAATGAGTGATCAGCAAGCTGATACCCATGCCCAAAGCCATACTCAGGAGTACACATCCGAAGAGAAGCAATGCGGAACTACTTTTTTGCATAGGAAAATGTGCCCGGCGGGCTGGACGATTGTTTTAGCCGGGGCAAAAGTCGGAATTTTTCCGGCAAGGAGAGTCAATCAAATGTGGTTATTGCGGGAGGGGGTGTGTACGTATGTCAGCCTGAGCGGCCCGGACCCCCGGGTCGGCCGAAAGGCCGTGCATGACGGTCACGGTGCCGTATGGACTGTCTTCGACTCCGCTCAGACTGACAATTGAGTTCTT
>NZ_CAMLSE010000044.1 GCF_946482605.1 uncultured Dyadobacter sp.
TGAGTTGGGAGATCAGATTTTCCTTGATCACCGTTACCTCGGTGGCCGGTTTGGCGTTCACATTCTGGTAAACAGGGCAGATCGGCGCCTGAAACTGGGCCGCGTGAATGGCCGATGCAAGTTCCTCGCGGGCTGGTTCCATCAGAGGAGAGTGGAATGCGCCTCCGACGGGCAATATTAATGCGCGTTTCGCGCCGGCGGCTTTCAGCAATTCGCAAGCCTTCTCCACACCTTCGATCGTTCCCGAAATCACAACCTGTCCCGGGCAGTTGTAGTTGGCTGGTACCACGATCTCATCGGTAATGCCGGCGCATATTTCTTCAATCACATTGTCGGCAAGGCCGAGAATGGCAGCCATCGTCGACGGACGGACTTCACATGCCTTCTGCATAGCGTCCGCACGTTTGGCAACGAGGGAGAGGCCGTCCTCAAAGGACAATGCGCCTGCGGCTACCAAAGCGGAGAATTCGCCAAGCGAATGGCCAGCTACCATGTTGGGTGCGAAATCCGGGCTGATTTTCGCCAGTATAACCGAATGGATAAAGATCGCTGGCTGTGTTACATTGGTTTGTTTCAGCTCCTCATCCGATCCTTCGAACATAATCCTGGTGATCTCGAAACCCAGGATTTCATTCGCCTTTTCAAACAAGGCTTTGGCCGAATCGGAGCTTTGGTAAAGGTCCAGACCCATTCCTTTGAATTGCGAGCCCTGACCGGGGAAAACATATGCCGTTTTCATATTGGTGATTGATGGTTATCCATGGTGGAACAAAAAGCCCGGTACAAAAACCGGGCTACAAAGGAAATACTTGAATGTGAAAGAAAAAAGGTAAACGGGTATTGCCTTTTTTCTGATAATCTTCCATTACCTGAGCAATTGTACCCATCCTTTGAGTGAAGTGGGTGTGCTTTGTTTTTTAGAAGACTCGAAATAGATAGTTACCTCATAATAGTATTGGCCTGCCGCGAGGTCTTTTCCACCATTGGTTTTTCCGTCCCAGTTGATGTTGACGTCTTTGGTGGAGAATACCTGCGCGCCCCATCTGTTGAAAGCTTTGAATTCGAGTGATTGCACGAAAGCAGGGCATTCATAGGGTTGGAATACATCGTTTTTAGAGTCTCCGTTGGGGGTGAATACGTTCGGCAACACATACATAGGGCAGTTGTCCCTGCAAACGGTGTTGCTTGGCGCACTTTCAGCCCCGAACCGGTTGACGGCAGTCACATAGTAGCACCCTGCGAAGGAAGTCAGCCCCTGATGGTCGAATGTGGTGGATAATGGGGATGGCGGTGTGGTCACGGTCGCGATCAGCGCAGGGGTATCGCCTTCATACCTGGCGTAATATACCCTGTAAGCGGTCACGAGCGGGTCACATTCCTTACCACCGACCTGGTCGGGATAGTTCCATGCGAGGTGGTTTGTAAAGCCTGTGGTGGTACAGAAAGCCTCCGGATGTGCCCTGAGCGAATCGCAATTGAGCGGGTCCAGGGTGAGCACGGGCGGGCAGGGCTTGGTGGTATCCGATGAGGAAACACAAAGTATTTGCGAGAAGTTATAAAGTACCGCTGGCTTGATCTGGCTGTTGTTGTAAGATCCTACTGTTTCGACCTTATAGCAATAGGTGGAATCTTTGGAGATGGTGATATTGACCGTGCCGTCTGCGGCATACCGGTCTGTACCGTCATCGACGAAGGTAAAAGACTGTGGCCCCTGCACGGGCACATCGGCAATGCGGTTGAAGGTGCCGGGCTTTGTTTTGTCCTCCCGGTATACCCTGTGGGTTCGGTTGGTATTATCCCAAGGGACCAATGCGGTCCATTTAATGCCAACCTGGTTGGTTTGGGCCGCAGCCTGTTCGAGTCTTACGCTGCTTGCGGTTTCGGTTTCATCGAGTTTGACGAGCGCGCCTCCTTGTGTGTAGTAGTATTCGAGCTTGTAATTATAGGCGTTGGCTTCCGTGTTCAGGTTCCTGTCGACAAAAATGGTATCCGGTGCACCGGCAGCCAGATTGGTATTAATGGCAGCGATCTGGGTGAATGCGGTGCCGTTCTGGCCGGTGGCGCGGAAAAGTCTGTACTGTGCGGGGAGTCCTGATGAAGCGGCTGGCTTGGTCCATTTGATGGTGATGACGCCTTTGGTAGTGCTGGTAGAATCAACGGTTACATTGGTGATGACCGGCATGACCAGTGGCAGATTGAGGCAGAATTCGGAAGAAGCCACGCTCTCTCCGCCCCCGATCAGGCTTCCCGGCTCATTGACATTAGTACCTGGCCTTGGGAACAGCACGACAATGCGGTAGCTGTACGAAACGCCTGGCCGGAGTCCATCGCCGCCATTATTATCCAGGAAAGTGGTTTCATTGACATTGACGCGTGCGATCTCTTCGTAACCCGATCCTGCGGGAATGCCTGTAATACAAACATCTTCCAGTATATCCGTACATTTTTCAGCCCTGTAAATAGCGATTTTGGCGCCTGCGACCTGGCATTTGTAAGCATCCCAGTTGAGGCGGTATGCGGTACCTGCGGGGTCAGTTGCGGCGGTAGCCCTGAGTCCGGTGGGTTTGGGTCCGTAGACTTTAATGCTCAGGGTCGTCATATCGACCAGCTTGCGGAACAAGGACGGGTTGGGTGTTCCCGTTCCGGGCGCATCCTCTACCTTGAAGAGCACGTCATAAGGTTCAAGCCTGACATGGTTACAGGAGGTCTGCCAGGAGAAGATCCCGGATACGGTCCCCTGTGTACCCTGCTGTGCGACGGTGAACTTGGCCAGTGCGGGTGAAACGAGCGAGCTTTCATAAACCCCGCCTGTGGAGGTGAGATTGAGCTTATCGCCGTTTTTATCGGTAGCCGTGACGGGCTGGTTGATGAGGGTACCCGCCTCGACACAGATATCGGGCAGGGGCTGCATTAATGGCCGGTCGTTGCGGGCGTCATCGACGATGATCTGCATATCCCGGACGATCTCACCGATCAGCACACCATCCCGCCATTCTTCAACTATGAAAGCGACGTTATAATATCCTTTGGTAACAGGGGCGTCCCAAATGATATCACCGGTCGTGCGGTTAATACTGAAAGTGGCAGGAGAAGCGCCCGCCTCGGTACGGCCGGGAGCGCCAATCTGGTTCGGATTTACATATTGCAGGTTGATTCCTGCCCCATTTACACCGCTGCGTTGCGGAATGAACATCCGGTATGCCAGACTATCACCGTCTGCGTCAAATGCGTTAGGATTATGGATGTACCGCTGTCCAACGGCCGCTAGATCAATAGGAGCATTCAGTAAAACCGGAGTTTGATTCAAGCCCAGGGTGGCGTTGATTTCCAGAATTGTACTTACATAAAAGTTAAGGTTCTGAGTTGGAGGGGGGCCGATGTTCAGAATGTTGTTATTCCGGTTATCCTCTTCGAATGAAATGCGGAATTTGCCGGTAGACGGGAATGTGTAGTTGATAATGTAGATGTTCTGCGTGGTATTGTTCCCGATGTTTGGAATAGGTTGCTGCCGCGGAGCTTCCAGAATGACGGGCTGACCTGTGGAAGTGACGTTGCCAATGGTGAAAAAAACGGTGTTCTGAGCATTCGCAGCGCCTTCGCCATTTTGGATATCAAAATACGCCGTAAGCTTGATTTCATAGGTGAGTGTCGTGGCGGAAATCCTGCGGGCAGTGATTTCACCTGCACGGATGTGCGTGGCCATGGCAGAGTAGCTGCTGCATACCAAAGCCAGAAACAAAAAGTATGATAAAATTCGTAAAACAGAGCGCATAAATCCGTGTCGAGCTAATAATGATAGGGAGGTTGCAGCAGGCGCCATAACTCCTGTCAGGTACGTTAAATCAACGAAATTTCAGGTAAAATGTGTGCTTCGGGAATAATATAATATGTCGGTTTGTAAACTTACAAAACAACTTTATAAATCATATATGAATTCTCATAAAGTCCCGAAGCAGAAAGTATGCGGCTCTGAAGGGTAAAAAGTGGTTTATCGCAGCAATTGGACCCACCCCTTAAGGTTAGTGGCATCACTTTGTTTTTTAGAAGACTCGAAATAGATAGTTACCTCATAATAGTATTGGCCTGCCGCGAGGTCTTTTCCACCATTGGTTTTTCCGTCCCAGTTGATGTTGACGTCTTTGGTGGAGAATACCTGCGCGCCCCATCTGTTGAAAGCTTTGAATTCGAGTGATTGCACGAAAGCAGGGCATTCATAGGGTTGGAATACATCGTTTTTAGAGTCTCCGTTGGGGGTGAATACGTTCGGCAACACATACATAGGGCAGTTGTCCCTGCAAACGGTGTTGCTTGGCGCACTTTCAGCCCCGAACCGGTTGACGGCAGTCACATAGTAGCACCCTGCGAAGGAAGTCAGCCCCTGATGGTCGAATGTGGTGGATAATGGGGATGGCGGTGTGGTCACGGTCGCGATCAGCGCAGGGGTATCGCCTTCATACCTGGCGTAATATACCCTGTAAGCGGTCACGAGCGGGTCACATTCCTTACCACCGACCTGGTCGGGATAGTTCCATGCGAGGTGGTTTGTAAAGCCTGTGGTGGTACAGAAAGCCTCCGGATGTGCCCTGAGCGAATCGCAATTGAGCGGGTCCAGGGTGAGCACGGGCGGGCAGGGCTTGGTGGTATCCGATGAGGAAACACAAAGTATTTGCGAGAAGTTATAAAGTACCGCTGGCTTGATCTGGCTGTTGTTGTAAGATCCTACTGTTTCGACCTTATAGCAATAGGTGGAATCTTTGGAGATGGTGATATTGACCGTGCCGTCTGCGGCATACCGGTCTGTACCGTCATCGACGAAGGTAAAAGACTGTGGCCCCTGCACGGGCACATCGGCAATGCGGTTGAAGGTGCCGGGCTTTGTTTTGTCCTCCCGGTATACCCTGTGGGTTCGGTTGGTATTATCCCAAGGGACCAATGCGGTCCATTTAATGCCAACCTGGTTGGTTTGGGCCGCAGCCTGTTCGAGTCTTACGCTGCTTGCGGTTTCGGTTTCATCGAGTTTGACGAGCGCGCCTCCTTGTGTGTAGTAGTATTCGAGCTTGTAATTATAGGCGTTGGCTTCCGTGTTCAGGTTCCTGTCGACAAAAATGGTATCCGGTGCACCGGCAGCCAGATTGGTATTAATGGCAGCGATCTGGGTGAATGCGGTGCCGTTCTGGCCGGTGGCGCGGAAAAGTCTGTACTGTGCGGGGAGTCCTGATGAAGCGGCTGGCTTGGTCCATTTGATGGTGATGACGCCTTTGGTAGTGCTGGTAGAATCAACGGTTACATTGGTGATGACCGGCATGACCAGTGGCAGATTGAGGCAGAATTCGGAAGAAGCCACGCTCTCTCCGCCCCCGATCAGGCTTCCCGGCTCATTGACATTAGTACCTGGCCTTGGGAACAGCACGACAATGCGGTAGCTGTACGAAACGCCTGGCCGGAGTCCATCGCCGCCATTATTATCCAGGAAAGTGGTTTCATTGACATTGACGCGTGCGATCTCTTCGTAACCCGATCCTGCGGGAATGCCTGTAATACAAACATCTTCCAGTATATCCGTACATTTTTCAGCCCTGTAAATAGCGATTTTGGCGCCTGCGACCTGGCATTTGTAAGCATCCCAGTTGAGGCGGTATGCGGTACCTGCGGGGTCAGTTGCGGCGGTAGCCCTGAGTCCGGTGGGTTTGGGTCCGTAGACTTTAATGCTCAGGGTCGTCATATCGACCAGCTTGCGGAACAAGGACGGGTTGGGTGTTCCCGTTCCGGGCGCATCCTCTACCTTGAAGAGCACGTCATAAGGTTCAAGCCTGACATGGTTACAGGAGGTCTGCCAGGAGAAGATCCCGGATACGGTCCCCTGTGTACCCTGCTGTGCGACGGTGAACTTGGCCAGTGCGGGTGAAACGAGCGAGCTTTCATAAACCCCGCCTGTGGAGGTGAGATTGAGCTTATCGCCGTTTTTATCGGTAGCCGTGACGGGCTGGTTGATGAGGGTACCCGCTTCGACGCAGATATCGGGCAGGGGCTGCATTAATGGCCGGTCGTTGCGGGCGTCGCCCACAAGAATCTGCATGTCCCTGATAATCTGCCCAATGAGTACACCATCCCGCCATTCTTCCACAACAAATGCAATGTTGTATTGTCCCGCCCTTGCAGGGGCATCCCAGACGATGTCGCCGGTAGTTGGGTTAATGCTGAAAGTAGCAGGAGAAGCACCGGCTTCGGTTTGGCCGGGGGCGCCAATCCTATTTGGGTCCTGGTAGGGAATATTCTGCCCTTTTCCACCTCCGATACTAAGTTGCGGAACATACATTTTATATGCCAGACTGTCTCCGTCCGCATCAAATGCGTTGGGGTTATGAACGTACCGCTGTCCTACCGCTGCCAGATCGATCGGTGGATTCAGTAAAACGGGTGTCTGGTTGGGACCAAATGTCGGGTTGATTTCGAGAATGGAATGCACATAGAAATTCAGTCCATCCGTGCCGACCCCGTTGTTGAGGTTGAGGGTGTTGGCATTCCGGTTATCCATCTCGACGGAAATCTGATATTTACCAGCCGAAGGAAAAGTGAAGGTAGTCACGTACTCATTATAAGTGGTATTGTTGCCAATGTTCCGGATGCTGCCTCGAACGCGGTCAACCCTGAACGGGCCTTCGCTCCCGAAGTAGAAGTCTACAAAATTGGCCGCGTTAGCAGCGTCGATGCCTCTTGGGGATACATCGAAATAGGCCGAGAGCTTGACCTCGTAGGTCAGGGAGGAAATACGTTTTGCTGTAATCTCACCCGCACGGAAATGCGTAGCCATTGCTTCGGTGAGCGACACAAAAAGCAAAAGAAGAACGATCTGAGCCAGGACGGGTATATTTAAACGCATGAGTTGAAGAGTTGGTAGTCGTGTTGATAGCTAGTGAACGAAATAGAAGACCAAAAATGTGTGTAAGCTGGTTACATCGATGCTTTATAAATGGTGTGTACCAGCACGTTTCCGGAACAGATGCTAATCAGTCTAAATAATTCTTAATAATGATTATAAATAGACTAAGCGATTTGCAAAAATGAAAGTAATTTTTGCCTAGCATACGTTTGTGATATACCTTTGAAAGGTTCTAAATATACCTCATTTTTTTGCACTAAAACCATTCGTTTCGATTATGTCGTGGTTTTCACAAACGTTAACGAGCTCTATCGGTAAAAAACTTCTGATGGCTCTTACCGGACTTTTTTTAATAAGCTTTCTGGTGATTCATGCCACCATCAATGCCATGATTTTTTACAATGATGGCGGTGAGACTTTTTCCCATTGGGGGCATTTTATGGGTACCAACCCTATTATACGTACGCTTGAAATCGGTCTGGTAGCAGGTTTCCTGCTTCATATTGTCGATGGCCTGATGCTTTGGAAAAACAACCGTGACGCCCGTCCCGTGAATTATGCCGTCAACAATGCATCCGCCAACAGTACCTGGTATTCCCGCAGTATGGGATTGCTCGGAACCCTGCTCCTGATTTTCCTGGTCATTCATACTTCTCACTTCTGGATACCTAACCGCTCCAATCAATTTGCGACAGGCGAAGAGCTGAACCTGTACCAGATGATGCTCGAAACATTCCAGAACCCGGTAGTGGTGATCATTTACATTCTGGGTTGCGTTTCTCTTTTCTGGCACTTGCTGCACGGGTTCAAAAGTGCATTCCAGTCATTGGGATTGAACCACGTCAAATACAATGGAGCGATTTCATTCATCGGGACGGCATTTTCGATCATTGTTCCACTCCTGTTTGCCCTGATGCCCCTTTCTATTTACCTCGGCTGGGTTGACTAACCTCTGTCAAAGTTTCATTTCAAAAATTTTTGATTAAATAATATCTGATATATGGCAACTTCATCTCGTCTGGATGCCAAAATACCACAAGGATCGCTGGAAAGTAAATGGAGCAAATACCGCTCTTCCGTACCACTTGTAAACCCTGCCAACAAACGTAGTCTGGAAATCATCGTAGTGGGTACCGGTCTTGCGGGTGCTTCTGCGGCGGCGACTCTTGCTGAACTTGGTTACAAGGTCAAGGCTTTCTGTTTTCAGGACTCTCCGCGCCGTGCGCACTCCATTGCAGCACAAGGCGGAATCAATGCAGCCAAAAATTACCAAAATGACGGTGACTCGGTTTACCGTCTTTTTTATGATACGATCAAAGGAGGCGACTATCGGGCTCGCGAAGCCAATGTGCATCGGCTGTCGGAGGTTTCCGGTAATATCATCGATCAATGCGTAGCTGCGGGTGTACCATTCGCCCGGGAGTACGGCGGTTTGTTATCCAACCGTTCATTTGGTGGTACTCAGGTACAGCGTACTTTCTACGCGGCGGGACAAACCGGCCAGCAGCTGTTGCTCGGAGCCTATTCCGGCTTACAGCGTCAGGTAGGGATGGGTACGGTGAAGATGTACAACCGCCACGAAATGCTCGACATCGTCAACATCGATGGCAAATGCCGGGGCATCATTGCGCGTAACCTGATTACCGGTGAGCTTGAAAGGCATGGAGGTCACGCGGTACTACTTTGTACAGGCGGTTATGGAAACGTATTTTACCTGTCCACCAACGCGATGGGGAGCAATGTAACTGCGGCATGGAAGGCGCATAAACGTGGTGCTTTCTTCGGCAATCCATGTTTTACTCAGATTCACCCGACTTGTATTCCGGTTTCCGGAGAACATCAGTCGAAACTAACCCTGATGTCGGAATCGCTTCGTAACGACGGACGTATCTGGGTCCCTAAGAAGCAGAATGACAACCGCCCGGGCAATGAAATTCCGGAAGAAGAACGTGATTATTACCTGGAACGCCGTTATCCTGCATTTGGTAACCTGGTTCCGCGTGACATCGCGTCGCGTGCAGCGAAAGAACGCTGTGATGCCGGATTTGGCGTTGGTAGTTCAAAACTGGCGGTATATCTCGACTTTGCCGCTGCGGTAGAACGTTATGGACGCGGGGAAGCCAATAAGAACAATATCCACAATGCCTCCGATGCGGACATTACCATTTGGGGAAAGGCTGTTGTGAAAGAGAAGTATGGAAACCTTTTCGATATGTATAAGCAAATCACCGGGGAAGATCCTTATGAAGTGCCTATGCGTATTTATCCGGCGGTGCATTACACGATGGGCGGGCTTTGGGTTGATTATAACCTAATGACGACCGTTCCCGGACTGTATTCGCTGGGCGAGGCAAACTTCTCCGATCACGGAGCCAACCGTTTGGGAGCTTCCGCGCTGATGCAGGGACTTGCCGACGGATATTTCGTGATCCCTTACACGATCGGAGCTTATCTGGCGAACGAGATCCGTACCGGAAAAATCTCGACCGACCATGAGGCATTTGTTAAAACCGAAAAGGAAGTGAAAGACCGGATCGATACGCTGTTGCGCATTCAGGGCAAAACTTCACCAGAGCTTTTCCATCGTCGATTGGGCAAGATTATGTGGGAAAAATGCGGAATGGCGCGTAACGAGAAAGGTTTGAAGGAAGCGATCCTCGAAATCCGTGAGCTAAGGAAAGAGTTCTGGTCGGATGTAAAAGTAATGGGTACCGCTACTTATTTCAACCCTGAACTGGACAAGGCCAACCGGGTAGCCGACTTCATCGAACTCGGAGAGCTGATGTGCCTCGATGCTTTGACGCGTAACGAATCATGCGGCGGACACTTCCGGGAAGAATACCAGACAGAAGAAGGGGAGGCACTGCGTGACGATGAGAATTATATGTTCGTGTCTGCCTGGGAGAATAAAGGAACCGAGGAATGGGAGCTTCACAGGGAGGAGCTGATCTACGAAAATATCAAGATTGCCCAGCGGAGCTATAAGTAAGCAGCGTAAAGTACTGATGCGGTAATCCAGGTTACCGCATCCTTATGTTATACACCCTATAATAGAATAAATGGCATACTCTACCCAGAGAATCATATCGTGGTCTGTTTTTGCCCTTGGCTTCGGATCTGCATTGTTTTTTGCATTGTTTACCGATCACCGCTGGGAAGACTGGTACATTACTTTCAGGGCGTCGAAAAATTTGTCGGAGGGGTTGGGATTTACATTTAACATGAATGAGCGGGTGCATTCGTTCACGTCGCCGCTGGGGACGCTGATACCAGCACTTTTGAATTTCATAACAAGGGACGACGAAGCGGTGATATGGTCATTCCGAATCATCAATATGTTGCTGATCGGTTTGGTCGTGAAGCTGGTTTTTGATCTTTTCCGCGACACCATTAAAGCCCCGGCCTGGGCGGCATTGCTTGTGACGCTGGCGTTGGTGTTTGATGAAAAGAGTATCGATTTCAGTATCAACGGGATGGAAACGGCATTTATGCTGCTCGGTGTGGTACTGTTGATCAGGGAGTTGTTCAAGGCAACGCCGCCGGAACCACTGAGGCTGGGGGCAATCTTTGCCTTTTTGATGTGGAGTCGGCCGGACGCATTCATACATATTGGCTCGCTGCTGTTGGGCTATTTGCTGTTTAAGAATGGTTCCTGGCGTTATATCGGGCTGTTTTTTAAGTCTGGAATAATAGGTATCGTGTTTTATCTGCCATGGGTGCTCTTTGCCTGGTGGTATTATGGAAACCCGGTTCCTAACACGATCCTGGCAAAAGGTTTCACGCTTACGCTGAGCAGCATTGCCGATCGGGTGTTGGGTTATCTGCAGTCGGTATTCATGGGACTGGTGTCGAGTGAAGCGCCGTTTGTTTGGATTTTCGCCCCGGCTTATTTCAATCTGGAAAGCTGGCCGGTTGTGTTGATGTTTGTATTGAAGTGCCTGACTTATATAGCGGTGTTTCTCTGGGTTGTGCCCAAAATCAATGCGAATGCGAGGTTTCTCTCGTTCGCGGCATTCCTGGTGGCATCGTATTTGAATGTCTTTTCGCCCACTATCTATCCGTGGTACATCCCGGCGGTAATGGTGATTGGGTTAATCGGGATCGGCTGTGCAGCGGTACAGCCCACCAGAGGCGGTTTATTGGATGGCCGCAGGGGCGTTATCGCTGTGAGTGCATTAAGTGTTATCCTGGTGGCCCAGTTATGGGTTTATACGGGAGGCTTGCTGCAAATGAAATCACAGCAGGAGCTTATCGAGAATGGATTGAGAAAGAAAATAGGGCTGTGGCTTAAAGACGAGGCAAAATCGCCAGAGGAGACGGTGTTTCTGGAACCATTGGGTTATATTGGATTCTATTCAGGTTTGACGATGTACGACTACCCCGGATTGTGCAATACAGTGGTCATCAATGCACGCAAGAAGCTAAAAACAGAATCCTACGTAGCATTGATCAACTATCTGCAACCCAACTGGGTGGTATTCAGACCCTGGGATTTGGGAAAAGCGCCCGAGTCGGAGGCAGGTGAATTCGCAAAGCATTATGAGCTGGCACGTACATTCAGTCAGAAGGAACAGATCAAGGACGTGAATGTGTACGGGAAGAACTATTTGGTATACGACAGTGAATTTTTGGTTTATAAGAAAAAGTAATATCAGTAATAAAGAATATAGGTATGGAAGGAAATATGAGTTTGTCGCTGAAAGTTTGGAGACAAAGTAATAAAGATGCAGCAGGAGGGTTTGAAAACTACAAGTTGGATCACGTGTCTCCTGACATGTCGTTTCTTGAAATGTTCGATGTATTGAACGAGCAGCTCATCGAGGAGGGAAAGGAACCTGTTTCATTCGATCACGATTGCCGTGAAGGGATTTGCGGGGCCTGTTCGATGTATATCAATGGCCGTCCGCATGGGCCGCTGCGCGGTGTTACAACCTGCCAGTTGCATATGCGTTCGTTCAAAGACGGTGATACCATTGTCGTTGAGCCCTGGAGAGCCTCCGCTTTCCCGGTGATCAAGGATCTCGTGGTGGATCGTGACGCTTTCGACCGCGTGATTTCTGCCGGAGGTTTTGTTTCGGTGAATACCGGTAATGCGCAGGATGCGAACGCGCTGCCTATCGCGAAGGAAGCGGCTGATGACGCTTTCGCGGCAGCGGCTTGTATCGGATGTGGTGCTTGTGTAGCAGCCTGTAAAAATGCTTCGGCGATGCTGTTCGTATCGGCAAAGATTTCCCAGCTGGCATTGTTGCCGCAAGGACAGGCGGAACGCAGTATCCGTGCCGAAAAGATGGTCGCTCAGATGGATGCCGAAGGTTTTGGTGCATGTACCAACACCGGCGCATGCTCAGCTGAATGTCCTAAGGAGATCAGCCTCGAAAACATCGCACGTATGAACCGCGAGTACATAGGCGCGAAGTTCTCTTCTTCGGCAGTTTAGTATATATCAAATACAATGCGCAGGGCAGTTGGGAAACCGGCTGCCCTGTTTTTGTCGGCACCCACCTTGAATCAGTTAATGTTTCAAAATGTTTATATTGCATTAGCAAGGAAACAACGACATGGATACGATAGAATTGAGATACAAGCCTCTGCGTCTTGACGACGATGAATTCTATGAATTTTGCAGAGAGAATGATCAACTCAAAATAGAGAGGGATAGCGAAGGAACGATCTATATTATGTCAAATACTGGCGGAAAGACTGGAATGTTGAACGCAATCATCACCTACTGGCTGATGCACTGGCATCTTGCGAGGAACTTTGGCCATGTTTTTGACTCATCGACTGCCTTTCGCCTTCCTAACACCTCGGTAAGGTCTCCGGACGCGTCATGGATTTCCAATGAGAAATGGGACTATCTGACCGATGCCGAACAAACAAAGTTTCCACCAATATGCCCTGATTTCGTTGTAGAACTGCTCTCAACGAATGACGATCTGAAAGCCATTCAGCATAAAATACAAAATGAATGGATTGGAAATGGTTGCAAGTTGGCCTGGCTGATCGACCCATTTGCAAAAACTGTTTTCGTTTATCGCGCAAACGGGGATGTTGAGATAGTTGATGGTTTTGACCAGCACTTATCAGGGGAAGATGTGCTGCCAGGATTCGAATTTGATCTGAGTAAATTGAAAATATAGTAATGGTTTATACCAAAAACAGCGAAGCAGACGATCGTCCGACCGTCTGCTTCGCTGTTTTTCTATTAACCCTGAAATTACTTCTTGGTAGTATCAGCTGGCGCAGCTGCTTTGCCTGCGCTTTTATATTCTTTGTTCAGACCGTCCACGATCTTTTGCGTCACGTCCAGGGATGGGTTCGCAAAAAGGATACCGCCGCCCAGAGAATAACCTAATACGTATTCGTATCCATTATCCTTGTTGTATTTATCAATGTAGGCGCGGATGTTCTTGTACAGTTCCTCATTCTTTTTCGCTTCTTCCTGTCCCAGGGCCTGGGCCGACTGATCGCGGTACGCCATCAGGTCCTGTTGTTTTTTCATGAGCTGAGCCTCAGTCGAACGGGCTTGCTCAGGCGTCATGGTTTGCGCTTTTTGCTGAAAGAAAGCGACTTCATTTTGCAGGGAACGTCCTTTGGTCGTCAGCTCGTTTTCCAGTTGGAAGTTTTTGTTTTCAAGCTCCTTTCTGGTGTCTTTAAAGAAATCGTAGTTTTTCAAAAGAGAATCCACCTGAACGTAAACAGTGCGGCGGCCCGCCACTACTGCACCATCTGCGGCTGCACCTGATTCTGTTGACGACTTGCTTGAGAAATGTAGGAAAAATAACACCGCTACGGCAAGCGAAAGAACGATGTTCCAGATCAATGAAGTATTGTTGTTCACGGATTTTAAGGTTTATTGTTTTTGAACGAGCCGCAAAGATAATGATTTGTGTTTAAGTACAATGAATAAGTGAGGCACTCGGCACGTTCATGAAGTGGGCCCTCAGAGCGGTAAAGGGTTCTTTCGGAAGATCTCCCTGACCCACCGCCCGCTGAGGCCGGAAAAGCCGCCTACCAGGCCGCCGATGAGTGCGGTAATGAAAAGTAACAGAATTCCGTTGGGCAGCATAAAGATCTTTGCAACCCTGTCGGACATTGCACCGTCGGAGATAAAATGCTGGTAATAGCCGTAAATCAGCCAGGGAACAGCGATGCCTCCAAAGCCGGTCCAGAATGCTTCCCCGGATCGGGAAGGCTGCCAGAGCAGGATCACGAAAGGGATGATCGCAATCACCCACCAGGGCGTGAACAATTGGAGTACGACGGTTGAAATGGCTATCAGCGCAAATTTCATAAGTGAGGGGATTAACGTTTTTTCAGAACGAGGCTCGATGCAAGGTGAGGAAGTTTCTGATCGGGCGATGTGAGGAATATCAGTTCGTTGAGCTCTCCCTTCTCCCACTTTTCCAATAGGTTGAGATAATAAGGGCTCCCCGGATTGCCGGATTGCCCGCCTGGGTAAATACCATAAGCCCGCGGAGTGGGCCCCAGCTCGACGACCATTCGCCACGACGGTCCCTTCCTTTTCGTGATCGCATTAACGATGCTGCTTCCCCCGCCGGTGGTGAGCGGCGGCGCATTGAACGGCTTGATACTGCGGCTCAGATGTCTGATCTCAGCGCCCTTTACCCTGGACCATTGCCATTCAGGACTCATCGTGCCTTTACGCGCGGTGAGCGTGTCCAAAGAGGCATTAAAGCTTTGGTAAACCAGATCAGGAAGGGTTTCTTTTTCTGCGGTATTGATATTGTCGAACCATTTTGCTTCCGGTTGCTTCAATATCAGGTAGAGCGTGCGGTCGCGGGAAGGGTATTCCATGGGTGTCTCTTTTGAGCTAAAATCGTCCTTCCATATCGCCTCGCCCAACAATGGGAACCATGTTTCGAAAATAGATGCTGCCACCGATTCGGGCGAATTCTGGTAGTCCCAGTTGGATAGCAGGATCCGCGCAGCTTTTTGTTTTGGTGTTAATGCACGTGTTTCGAGTATACTCAGTAGCTTGGGCAGCAATGTACGGGCCAGTACGCTGAAATTGTCGTTTTGCAACATACGAAGACTGTCTGCATTGGCGCTGGTCATCGCCTGCAAGCGCTCGTTGATCCGGATTCCCCTTTCTGAAGGCGCGAAGCTCCAGTTGATGTAGTAAGGATATGTCGTATCGGCAGAAGATTGGTTGGCACTGCTCACAAAGCCTCTTGGCGGGTTTTTTACAAACGGGTTCTGTTCGGCGGGAATCCAGCCATTCCAGTCGTCGGCCGGCGCAGTACCGTCGAGCAGGAACTTGCCCTGCTCCTTGTATTTCAGCGGGAGTTTGCCGTTGACAGTAATGGCGATATTCTTTTCATTGTCGGCAAAAACGAAGTTTTGGGCCGGGCCAACATAGTGGGTAAGTGCTTTCCGGTAATCCGCGTAAGTTTTAGCCTTGTTGAGTTCGTAGAATGTAATGAAGCTGTTGCCCGGCTCGTGCCCGATCCATTTAATGGCTAGGTTAGGGGTAGCAGAGGTGCCATCCGAGTCGGTCACCGGGCCGTGATGTGTGTAGAGGACTTGTTCACGGATTGGTTTTAACTGCCCTTTTACATAAATAACCTCTTCTCGCTTATGGGTAGGTTTCCACCGGTTATCGTGCCAGTAGAAATTACGGTATTCGTTTTTAAATTTAATCTTATACAAATCAAAAACATCCGCATCTACATTAGTAACGCCCCAAGCCACCTGCTGATTGAACCCGATGATTATGCTGGGAATGCCGGGAAGCGATACGCCGCAGACGTTCATATCCGGTGAATGCAGTTGTACCTGATACCAGATCGAGGGCAGTGACAGTTCGAGGTGAGGGTCGTTGGCCAGGATCGGGTAGCCGGTGACGGACTTCTCGGCACCTATTGCCCAGTTGTTGCTGCCAATCCCTTCTTCCTTGGGTAGCCGTTCGGGCAATGCATTTGCAGGTTTCCTAACAAGCGAAATGCTGTCGCCGGTTGTGAGAGGCGGAATGGGTCGTGGAATGGGGAGGTGCTGAAAATCCCAGGGTGTGCCGGACGGGATGATGGGGCTTTCCTGTAACATTGGGTAATGCGGAAAAAGCTGCGCAATGGTTTCTCGTCCATATTTTTTCAATGCGTTGGTCATCGCCAGCTCGTTGGACCGTCCCGCTAGTGTGAGCGTCATCTGTTCGAGCATATACATGGTGTTAATCGGCTTCCATGCTTCCGGCTTGTAGCCCAGTAACTTGAATTCAATAGGGTAGTCCTTCGGGGAGAGCTTGCTGATATATGCATTGACACCGGCTGTATAGCCAAGCAATGCTTCCCTCGAGCGGGGATCACTCATGGCTACTTTTAGGTTGGCCTCCGCCCCGTAACCCATGCCCAGCCGCCGGCTCTGCTGATCCATCGCCAGCGTAGCCGGGCCCAGTATTTCAGAAAGCCTCCCTGCCGCTGCCCGTGTTTGCAGGTCCATTTGCCAGAGCCGGTCCCTGGCGGTGATGTAGCCTTGCGCATAAAAAAGATCGAAGTCGTTTTTGGCAAATATATGCGGCACGCCATAGTCGTCGAAGCGTATGGTAACCTCGCCTTTCAGGCTGTCAAGTTCCCTGACCTGCATGCTTTTTGGGTCCACCGGCTTTTCTCCATTTTGCCATAGGCCCGTAAACGGGCTTAAAAACGGTCCCAATGCGGGAGCGGGTCCCCAGGGCCTGTCGAGCGCATAAACCAGCCCGACAGTCATTGCTAATGATAGGATTGCCTTGATAAACTTCATGGGGAAGGCGTTGACGTGCGCTTGTTTGTAATCAATTCGATGCAGATGCAACCTGGACAATGGCTTCCACTAACCCCAGTTCGCTGTAAAGGACCGAGCGTTCATCCGGAATTTCTCCTGCCATCGAGATGCCGTCCGGGAAGAACTTCTGCCGGCCCGGCCGGAAGGCCTTGGCCGTAAGGTGTAACGAATGGACGCCCGTAGCGATAAGTTCCGCAGCATTGTGGTGATTGACACCGCCTCCTGCCATAATTTCTATGCTGCCGTTCGCCTGGCTTGCCAGCCTGGTGAGCAAGTCGGTTGCCTGTATGGCGGAGGGTTTTTGTCCTGACGTCAGGATCCTTTCCGCACCGGTGGCGATCACATCTTTAAGCGCCTTAACGGGGTCTGGCGTCAGGTCAAATGCCCTGTGAAAAGTGACTTTCAAGGGAGCTGCATAGTCAACCAATGCCTTGGTCCGCGATACGTCCACATGGCCATCCGGTGTGAGAATCCCGAGCACGACACCATTGGCTCCGATCTTTTTGGCCAGATCGATGTCCTTTCGCATGATTTCTTCCTCAAAAAAATCATAGACGAAATCGCCCCCTCGCGGACGGATCATCACAAAGACTTGGATATCGATGTGGTTTCTCACAATCTCAATCAGTCCTGCGCTGGGTGTGGTACCCCCTTCTCCGAGGCCGCCGCATAGCTCGATCCTGCCTGCGCCTCCTGCCTGTGCATTAATACAGGATTCGAGCGAATAGGCACAAATTTCAATAGTCATATAATGGTATTTGTAATGATGAGGGAAATTAAGGGTTTTTTCCGGAAGAAGGGAAGCGCGGTACGGGCAAACTTGACATCGATCAATCAATATTGCCGGATCAGGAGTGGTGTAAGCCATGAGAATCGTGGGCAGATCGGGAACGACCGCGGCGCTGGGAGAGCGCTATGGGGAATATTGGGCGGGAAAATGACCGGTAATGGCTGAACTGACCTGTAAAATACCCGAGGTCTGGAATTTTGGTAGGAACGGTTTTAGTATACTAACTTTCAATTAATTGATAATCAATATATTGATAGCGTTGAGAAAATTAAATTTGTAACCCCGCAATTATTTTTCTTTTTTTTTGCTTTAAGCTTTTAAAAGATATCAAATTTTTTACTTTTGCAGAAAAGTAAAGTAACCATTAATAGGCGAAAATATTATGTACTGGACTCTCGAACTCGCATCGTACCTTGAAGATGCTCCCTGGCCAGCAACCAAAGACGAGCTAATTGACTTTGCAATCAGAACAGGCGCTCCGTTAGAAGTAGTTGAAAACCTTCAGGAGCTTGAAGATGATGGTCAGCCTTATGAAAGCATTGAGGAGATTTGGCCCGACTATCCGACGAAAGACGACTTCTTTTTTAATGAAGATGAATACTAGACCAAACGGCACTCTATCGGTGCCGTTTTTTTTATGCATACGGGCCTGCATTTTGCGCGACTCGCTTCTCAATATTTTTTAAATCTGGCAAAAGGAATGTAAATTGTTAGCGTTAACAAAGAAGAGAGCGAGGTAAGTTACCGAAAGTGATTTAGTCATAACTCAGAATTTATCCATTCCAACCTGATGGAGCTTCGATTGTTGAAAGAGCTGGTTAAGAAAGGTGAGGGTGAGCATCTGGAATTCAAGCTGAAATCCAACCATCCCGAAAAGATTGTCCGAGAAGTGGTTGCGTTCGCAAATTCGGGTGGCGGAAAGCTCCTGGTAGGAGTCGGTGATGACAAAACATTGAAAGGCCTCAAGGATGCCGATGAGGATGAGTTTACGCTTTCCCGCGCTATCGACAAGTACATTTTCCCAAGCATAAGTTTTAAAAAAGAACGTGTTGCCGTCAGCCCCGACCGCGATGTGCTCGTTCTGACCATTCCCCGAAGTATCGACAAACCCCACTATGTTGTAGACGATACCGGCAACCGGCAGGCATACATCCGGGTGGAAGACAAGTCGATCCAGGCCAGCCGCGAAATGAAGGAAATCATGCGAAGGGGCAGAGGCGAGCGGGATATCAGTTTCCAATACGGCGACAAGGAGGAAAAGCTGATGAAGCTGCTGGACGAGAAGGAGTCGGTGACGGTGGATCTTTTCGCGACAGTGGCGGGCATTCCCCGCAAAATTGCTTCCAACACACTGGTGGTGATGGTGCTGGCGAGGATCCTGGAAGTACATCCGCACGAGATGATCGACAAGTTTACGATGTCGATGGCTTACCAGAGTAGTTAACCGCAATTATATTGCCAGAAATGTTTTCCCCAACCACATTCCAAGTAAAGTGGCTGAGAAACATGCTATAATGCTGATTATGATGTTGAGGGAAGCTTCCACCCAGCGGTCGTTGAGGAAAAGTTGAATGGTTTCGTTGCTGAAACTGGAAAAGGTACTGAAACCGCCGCAGAAGCCGACGACCACAAAGAGCCTTGAAGCGGCTACCAGATCAGCCGGTTTGAAGGCGGCCCATCCGCTGAATGTGCCCAAAATAAGACAGGCCAAAATATTGGCCGTCAATGTCCCGAACGGGAAAACTGACGGCCATTGAGAGCATGCTCTTCCGATTCCGTAACGTGCCAGACTACCCAATCCGCCCCCTACAAAAACGATGATCAGGTTGTTCATGGCAGGTGCCGGCCGATTAAATGGTTTTAGAAAGGAAGATCGTCCGATTCGTCCTCTGTGAATGTCGTTACAGGAGGTAATGGTGCTCCGCCTGCATTGAAGGGTGCGCTGCCACCGCCAGCTCCTGCTTTTTCTACCTTCCATGCGCGTACCTCGGTATACCAGCGAGAGTTGTATTCGCGGCTCTCCACGTCGATAGAAGCGGTGACCGAGTCGTTCACTTGCAGGTTTGCCTGATCAATTTTGTCCCCCCAAAGCGAGATGCACACTTTTTTGGGATATTGAGAAGGTATTTCAAGAATGAATTCCTGCTTGCGCCACATTCCGTTTTTTCCCTGGCCGGTAACTTCCGGCAGCAATGAAATGACTGTTCCTGATACTTCCATTGATAATATGTTTTTTAGTGTCGTTTCAAAAATGGTTCCAAAAGTAAGGTTTTTGACTGTCGATTGCAACGCTGAACGCTAATCGGTACCGATCGCCTGGTCGAGGTCGGCGATCAGATCTTCCACATCCTCGATACCCACACTGAGCCGTATTAATGTGTCTTTCAGTCCTATTTTCAGTCGTTCCTCGCGCGGCATACCTCCGTGCGACATACTCGCCGGGTGCGTGCAAAGCGATTCCACGCCGCCGAGCGATTCACCCAATGCGAATACTTGCAGGTTTTCCATCGTACGCATGGCTTTTTCATAGCGATCATCCAGCAACTCAAAGGAAACCACACCGCCGAAGCCGCGCATTTGCTTTCTGGCCAGCTCATGTCCTGGATGCCCCGGCAGGCCGGGGTAATACACGCCCGCGACCCTGGGATCCGCAGCAAGCCACCGCGCGACTTCCCCGGCGTTTTCGCAATGCCGCTGCATTCTGATGTGCAGTGTTTTTATTCCCCGCAATACCAGAAAGCAATCCTGCGGACCTGGTACCGCTCCGCTGGCATTCTGAATGAATTTTAACTGACTGGCGAGCTCGTCGTCGCTGGTGATCAATGCGCCCATAACCGTATCGGAATGGCCGCCGAGGTATTTCGTGACCGAATGCATGACGATATCCGCGCCGAGATCGAGCGGGTTTTGCAGGTAGGGCGATGCAAAAGTGTTATCCACACAGGTCAGGACGCCCTTTTCTTTGCAGACCCGGGTGACAGGCTCAATATCAATGATTTTCAGCAGCGGGTTTGTGGGCGTTTCCAGCCAGACGAGCTTTGTTTTTTCGGAAAGCAGTTGGTCGATTTGGCTCACTTCTTCAATGTCGACAAACTTGAAAACCAATCCCAGCGGTTCGAAAATACGTTTCATGAGCCGGTAAGTGCCGCCGTAAATATCGCTAGGCGCGATAATCTCATCGCCGGGCTTGAACAATTTTAGAACAGCGTCCGTGGCAGCCAGTCCGGATGCGTAGCAAATGCCGTGTTTTCCATTTTCCAATGCGGCCAATGCGTTTTGCAATGCGGTTCGCGTGGGGTTGCTGCTTCGGGCGTATTCGTAGCCTTTGTGCTTCCCCGGGCTTTCCTGGACGTAGGTGGAGGTTTGGTAAATCGGCGTCATAATGGCGCCGGTACTCGGATCTGGCTCGACGCCGGCATGTATGGCCTTGGTTGCGAATTTCATTTTTTTAGTGGATTTAGGATGCTTTCACGGCATCAAAATATAATTGCAGAAAAGCAAGTTCATAAAAACCTTTTGTCAAAACAACTGGTTATTCAACTAGAAATAAAGCCGATTAGCCTTGGAAACGTCTACACCAAAAAGATTCTCCCTTCCGGTCGTCGTAAGTCTATTGATGACGATCGTGCCATTGGTGACGACCTCTATTCTGACGGCATGGGCTATTAATCACGAAGCGGTCCTTCGTGAGCTGCCTGTGGAATGGTGGCTGGGTGTAACTTTCATTCTGACCCTGGCTTCCTCCGCCGCACTCACGCCCCCTACGTTTCTGGCATTGGTTTATGGCTACTTCCTCGGCTGGGCCTCGCTTCCGATGCTTTTTGTACTGAACATCGGTGCGATATCCATTATATATGTATCTGCACATTTCCTGCATGCTGCATCTGTGCGAAATTATCTTATTCAGGTTTATCCGCAGGTCGGGACGCTGCTGCGCAGGTTTTACAAAAATGAGTTAAGGCTGATCTTTTTCGCGAAATTGTCTCCCGTATTGCCGTTTGCAATTACCAATCTGTTTTTTGCCATGGCCGGAGCGCGTTTCAAACAGGTGCTCACAGGCGGGACGCTGGGCATGATCCCGCGGACAATGCTGGCCGTTTGGGCAGGAAAGGAAGCGCAGGACATCCGGTACCTGCTGGAACATCCGAATGAGGGATTGGCGACCAAAATCGTCTTAATTGCATTGATCGTCGTTTCGACCGTCGGCATCGGTTATTTCTTCAAAGACAAGACTATGGTAGAATCATAAACCCGTTGTTTACAAATTAATAACGTGCTTTGATAATATCGTACAATAAAAGGCTACAAAATGCTACAAAACCATCAACTTCATCCTGTTTCTTTGTGGTAAAGTTATAAATACCCGAAAAGTAGAATGAAATCCTTACCTCTCATTGATCTCAGTATAGTGATTGCCTATCTGGCAGGGATGGTTGCCGTTGGGGTTTACTTTTCAAGAAAAAATACCAATGCCGAACAGTTTACCAAGGCATCCGGCCGCATTCCCGGCTGGGCGATCGGTATTTCGATTTATGCGACGTTTTTGAGCAGCAATACTTTCCTCGGAGTACCGGGCAAAGCATTCGGAAGCAACTGGAGTTCTTTTGTTTTCAGCTTATCGATGCCGTTTGCAGCCTGGGTAGCGACGAAGTTTTTCATTCCTTTTTACCGAAGCACCGGCGAAGTTTCGGCATACACGCATCTTGAACATCGGTTCGGGCCGTGGGCGCGTACCTATGCGGTGGCTTGCTTCCTGCTCACACAGCTTGCCCGTATGGGGTCGATTTTCTTCGGAATCGCATTGAGTTTGCAAGCGCTTACCGGATACCAGATGTCGACGATCATGGTTGTCGTCGGGATCTGCATTGTTTTGTATACGGTAATGGGTGGTATGGAAGCGGTGATCTGGACGGAAGTCGTGCAGGGGGTCATCAAAACGATCGGTGCGCTCGTCATACTGTACCTCGTTGTATCGGGTGTTTCAGGTGGTATGCCGAGCATTATTGAAATTGGTAAAACGAATGATAAATTCAGCCTGGGCACGTTTGCGCCGGACTTTACGCAAGCATCGTTCTGGGTAATATTGCTCTACGGGTTTTTTATGAACCTGAATAATTTCGGAATGGACCAGAACTATGTACAGCGGTACCATACCACATCCTCCGCGAAAGAGGCGGCTGGTTCCGTCTGGCTGTGCGTGTATCTGTACGTGCCTGTGTCGCTCATATTCTTTTTGCTTGGAACTTGCCTTTTTGCCTACTATCAGGGAAATCCCGAGCTGCTCCAAACCATTAAAATGCAGGTGGCAACTGAAAAGCTTCCCGGCGGAACTTCGGAGGCTATCGCAAACCTCGCCGCGACACTCACGCCGGCAGATTACGGCGATAAGGTAATGCCGCATTTTATGGTCAACAAAGTACCGGTAGGCTTGCTCGGATTGATCATTGCGGCAATCATGTCGGCGGCGATGAGCACGATCAGTTCGGGTATGAATGCTTCGGCAACGGTTTTCTCGGTGGATATTTATCAAAAATATATCAAATCCGATCTGACGTCGCAGCAATCGCTGCGCCTGCTCTACATTGCCACTACTGGCTTTGGTTTGCTGGGTATGGTGACCGGCATTGCGATGATCGGTGTGAAGAGCGTGTTGGATGTATGGTGGATGCTTTCCGGAATTTTCGCCGGGGGAATGCTGGGACTGTTCCTGCTGGGCATGATCTCCAAAAGCACCGCTAATGCCGAAGCGCTCACGGCAACGCTGATCGGGATCATAGTCATCATCTGGATGACGTTCTCAACTCAACTTCCTGATCATTATTCATACTTACGTAACCCACTGCACCAGAACATGATCATGGTGGTGGGGACATTGACAATCTTTTTAGCCGGAATGCTGCTGACGAAGTTCAGAAAGAAGCAACCCGCTGAAAATGAGGTGCTCTTGCATAGCAAGTGAGAACAGGTTCTATTTCACGAGAATGCTGATTTGGTAGAATAGTCACATACGCAACAAAATCTAACTATGATGTCCTCTGTAACGTCTTCCTCTATGTCTCTGCCTCAGGGATTTATTCCGGTCATGCTTACCCCTTTCCTGGAATCAGGAGATGTGGATTATGAAGGGTTGAAAGCATTAACCGAGCTGTACCTTGAAGCAGGCTCAGCCGGCCTTTTTGCAAATTGCCTTTCCAGCGAAATGTATGAACTGACAGAGGATGAGCGGTTAAAGGTGACCAGGACAGTGGTGGATCAGGTAGACGGACGTGTACCTGTGGTAGCGACCGGTACATTCGGCGGACCCATTGCCGGGCAAGCGCAATTTGTGAAACGTATATATGATACCGGTGTGCAGGCTGTGATTGCGATTACGGGCCTGCTGGCGGATGAGGACGAGTCGGACGAGGTATTCGTTCAGAGGGCCAAGGAACTGATCAGTTTGACAAGCGATATTCCATTAGGGTTCTATGAATGCCCGGTACCTTACAAGAGATTGATCAGCAGCGATATTCTGGCCGATCTGCTGCCATCAAACCGCGTTGTTTATCACAAAGACACTTGTCTCGACCTGGACGAAGTGATCAGAAGGATCAAAGTGGCTGATGGATACCGATTCGGATTGTACGATGCTTACATGGTTAATGCAGTGGCATCGCTCCGGGCTGGTGCGGCGGGGCTATCGTGTATACAGGGGAATATTTATCCCGAACTGATCGTGTGGATCTGTGAAAACTACGACAACCCCGAGAAGCAGGATCAAGTGGCTTTATTGCAGAAATTCTTCCTGGAATCAATGGATATCGTGCATACGGTATACCCGACCATTGCTAAATATTGTCTGCAAAAAAGGGGTTTCCCGATTTCAACCTACACGAGAAGAGATGTGGGTGTGCTAACCGCCGATTTGCAGGATCAGGCTGATCTGTTATTGGAGCAGATTGATCAGTTGCAAGTCGAGCTCAACATCCCCAGTGTCTTTAAAAAGCAGCTGGCGACACCATTGAAATAAATCCGATTGGTTTCAAACCCTATACTTTTAAAGCTATGACTTTTCCCAATCAACAAATTTTGCAGCAGGTTATACAGGGCGATGAAGCGGCATTTACTCAGCTACGTTCGTATTTTCATGTCCCTGCATTCAAATTTTGCTCGGTCCTGTTAAAGGATGAAAAAGAGGCTGAAAGTATAATAGACCATGTTTTTACGAAGATCTGGAATGAACGGGTTGATTTGACCAGCGACGGTAACTTTCAGTCTTACCTATTCACCAGCCTGAAAGATCAGATTTTTGGTGAGATGAGGAAATACAACGACCCGGTGGCCCGGAAGCAATATCTGGACAGAATGCAAGCATTTCGTGCCGGATAAAAAGTGGCTTCCGCGGGATGGTAATATTAGTATTACTCGATTAAATAGTACTTTTTTTAAATCTTGTCGATTGTACAGGATGGAATATTTAAAAAAATTCTTTTAAATTGAGCAATGGCAGCCAAACGTAACCCCTGCCAGCATTGATTTAAAATGAAACCGCATTTTCATAAAGTCCCGATTCCGTCAAGGACTTCATTCAGTATTCGTCACGATAAAGGCTCCGGCTTCGGAACGGTATGGCATTATCACCCGGAGCTTGAATTGCATTACCTGGTTAAAGGAAAGGGCGTTCGGTTCATCGGGGACAATATCAGCAATTTTTCGGATGGAGAACTGATTCTGCTGGGAGAGAACCTTCCGCACACCTGGCGCGTGGAAGAGGGTTCAAGCAATGTCGGTGTGGAGGTCATTATCATTCACTTCCTGCCTACCTGCCTGGGCAGTGAGCTGCTGCTGCTGCCGGAAGCTTATCAGATCCCCAAACTCTATGAAAGGGCGAAAAGAGGCCTTTTGATACGGGGGGAGGCGAGAGAGAAGGTGATCCGTCTGATGCATTCGGCTGTTGATGCGGAGAACCTCGAGCGGTTGATTGCATTATTGTCTATCCTGAAAATTCTTGCCGAGGCGACGGAATACGAAACGATTGCCTCAGCCCACGCATTCTACAAATCCAATGACGCCGAAACACTTCGGTTGAACAAGATTTACGCCTACACGCTTTCGAATTACCGGAGCGATATTTCCCTTCAGGATGTGGCTTCGATTGCCAACCTGGGCATTACTTCGTTTTGCAGGTACTTTAAATTGATGACTAAAAAGACGTATAACGACTTTTTGGTGGAGATCCGGATCAGCCAGGCCTGCCGGTTTCTGATTGAAGACAAAATGGCTACGGAGGTAATTTGTTTCGAGTGCGGTTTTAACAATGTATCCAATTTTTACCGGCATTTCAAGAAGGTGACCGATATGACGCCATTGGAATACAAAAGAAAATATCTTTACAAAGCCGCACCCGAAATGGCCTGATCAGTGGTCGTGGGTTTTCATCCATTGATCCATGGAATACCGCCCCGATCCGATGATCGCAAACGTCATTACCAGGATCAGCGTGATCATTGACAGCCAGAGCTCCGAATTGAGGTAGGAAAAGCCCATCCGGATATTGACAAAGAAAACGGCGGTAAGCAGGATCGGCACCTGAATGATGGATGCAATTCTGGTGAGACAGCCCATGGCAATCAGGAATCCGCCAAAAATGTGCGCAAATGCTACGTAGTGTACGGCTGTGACTGTATACAAATGGAAGTCGAGGCCGGTCACCAAATGAGACAACCTGGTGGTATCGCTGATGAAACTGATACCCTTTGCAAACAAAAACACTCCCAAAGCAATACGAACTATGTCCATCCAGGCCGGATGGTGTGTATCGCCCCAATGCTCGATTCGATCCATCATGTTCATAACTTATACAAAGTTTGGTTTAAAGAAAGATATGAATTTGACTGGATTATGTCAAGAGTAAATGGATTATTCCCAAGAAAGTCTGCGGGTTGTTAGTCGGTTTTTTCGATCAGTGACGTGTGTTTGGTGTCCTTCATTCTGATGTAGACAATCAATGAGGCGAAAATGCAGAGCGTCACATACCAGTAATACAAGGTTTCATGGCCGAGGTTTTTGGCCCACAATGCCAGGTACTCGGCGGTACCTCCGAAGACTGCCACCGCAATGGAGTACGGCAGCCCCACACCGAGCGCTCGCACTTCTACCGGAAAGAGTTCTGCCTTGACCACGGCATTGATCGAGGTATAACCGCTCACGATAATGAGCGCGGCCATCAATAACCCGAATGCCGGCCACATTCCGGTGGTATGGCTGAGCGTGGTGAGCAGCGGATAAGTGAAAATAGTGCCCAATACACCGAAACCGATCAGCAGCGGGCGGCGGCCCACTCGATCGCTCACAGCGCCAAAAACAGGTTGCAGCAAAGCAAATATCAGGAGCGAGCAGAAAGTGAGCGTTGTTGATTGCTGTTTTGAAAGTCCAACCGTATTGACAAGGAACTTCTGCATGTAGGTGGTGTAGGTATAAAATGCCAACGTGCCACCGGCGGTGAGGCCGATAACGACCGTTATTGCTTTTGGGTGTTTCAGAAGCTCTTTTAACGACCCTTCTTTCTTTACACCTTGATTCCTGGCCCGGAAAGCTTCTGTCTCATTCAGGTGCGCACGGAGGTACAATGCAACCAGGGATAGCAATGCCCCGATAACAAACGGAATGCGCCAGCCCCAATCGTGCATTTGCTGGTCGGTGAGAAAGATGTTTTGTAAAATCAGCTGTAAACCCAGTGCAATGAGCTGTCCGCCAATGAGGGTTACGTATTGAAAGCTGGAAAAGAAACCCCTTCTTTCTTCGGTTGCGACTTCACTGAGATACGTGGCCGAAGTGCCGTATTCACCTCCGACACTCAACCCCTGAAGTAAACGGGCGAGGAGCAGGAGAACGGGAGCGGCAATGCCGATGCTGTTATAACCGGGAAGAAATGCAATGAGTAAGGAGCCGAAGGACATCAGCAGGACAGAAATGGTCATGGCGACTTTTCGTCCCTTGTTATCGGCAAGTTTGCCGAATACGAAGCCGCCGATCGGACGCATCAAAAAGCCGACCGCGAAAATACCGGCGGTATTGATCAGCTGTACGGTTGGATTCGAGTCGGGGAAAAAAGTGCTGGCAAAATAGAGTGAAAAGGCAGAGTATGCATACCAGTCGTACCATTCGACAAGGTTACCGGCGGAGCCCCCGATGATTGCTTTGAGGCGCCAGCCCGTGTCTTCTTTGTGTAAAGTTTGCTCCATAAATCGGGTTTGGTTTTCCCAATTTACTTAAATAAAGTGCAAATCCATGCTGCCGCATGCTCCACCAGGCGTGTATGACCGCTTTTTAGTTCGATGTACTGATTTTTTGGAAGTAACTCCGCCAGTTTTTGTACGGCTTTGGGTTTGAGCAGATTGTCATAAGCTCCCGCGAAAAGATAAATCGTCACCTGGCTTGCATTTGCTGTTTTCACCAATGCAGGAATATCGAACCGCAGATCGCGGAATGCTACCCATGACCGGTAAATGGTTTGCCGTTTTTCCGGCGTATTCAAAACCTGCTGCGTAAACCTTACGAGGCTTTTACTGGCTAGTTTCAGCGTTCTGGCCACGTCTATGCACGGGAAAAACACGCCCGGATGCCGCATTAGCCAGCCATAAAACCATCGCGCGGGCGGTACGCGCGTCGCGAGTGCATACATGGGGTGCTCGGATACGCCATCGGGCGCGATTAAAAAGGCATTGTCTATGTATTCTGGAAACGCTTCCAGCGTAGCCAATGCAAAGCGGCCGCCGATGCTAAAACCGGTGATGTCGAAGCGTGAGATGTTATTCTCGTTCAGGAAATGGGTGATGCTGTTTTTCCATTCGGTTTTTGAAATCACTTCGAATGGTGCATTACCATGCTGACCGTGAAAGGGAAGGTCGAATGCAAAAATCGTGTAATGGATGCCGAGCGATTGGAGAATCGGAGCAAAACATGAAGAGCCGTCTTGCCCTATTCCGTGGAATGCGAGGAGGACCTTCGTGCCGGAGCCGAATTTGTGAAAAGGGAGACTTTTTGAATAATGATCACTCATAAACTTCCCGGCGATGTTTAACTGCCGATACTTCTACGATCCTGATTTGATCCTCAATGCAGTAGAGTATCCTGTAATTTCCGACCCGAACCCGGTAAGTGTTTTTCGTAGTGACCAGTTTCTTGCAGCCTGAGGGTCTTGGATCATGGGCCAGTAACCGAATGGCCGGAACTATTTTCTTGACTTCCTGCGCCGGAAGGTTTCTGATATCTTTTTGTGCCGAGCTGTTGATGATGACTTCGTAAGTTTCATTCATCAAGTTTGCCCTCGGCTTTCAATTGTTGCACAAACTCTTCAAAGGGAATTGATTCTTCACTTTTCCTTTCTTCAACCAAAAGAGCATCCAGGATATCTTCCACAATCTGACCGTGTTTTTTCAGATCGATAATCACTTCGGTTTTGTGTCCTTGTGCGTCGGTATTGTATCTGATCCCAGTCATGGGGCATTGAAGTTTGATAGGAATATTAAATTTAAGCTAAAACAAAAAGACCTCCAAACGCCCTGCTCATTGAAACAGCCCGTTTGAGAAGTCTTTAACTGTTTTACGATTCCATCAGATATGCTTTGATAAAATCATTGATCTCGCCATTCAGAACCGCATCAGTGTTTGAAGTCTGATGATCGGTGCGGTGGTCCTTTACGCGGCGGTCGTCGAGCACGTAGCTACGGATTTGCGAGCCCCATTCGATTTTGCGTTTGGATGCTTCCACTTCCGCACGGGCCGAATTCCGTTTTTCCAGTTCGATCTGATACAAACGGGATTTCAGCAATCGAACGGCCACTTCCTTGTTCATCAGCTGCGAACGTTCCTGCTGGCAGGCGATGATAATGCCGGAAGGCTTGTGATGCAGACGTACCGCAGTTTCCACTTTGTTAACATTCTGTCCACCCGCACCGCCTGAACGGTAAGTGTCCCAGGTGATGTCGGCCATATTCACCTCGATTTCGATGTTGTCATCCGCGAGCGGATATACGTACACCGAAGTGAATGACGTATGGCGGCGTGCATTGGAGTCGAATGGGGAAATGCGGACCAGGCGATGTACACCATTCTCCGATTTCAGGTTACCGTAGGCATATTCACCGTCGATTTCGAGCGTCACGGATTTTACTCCTGCCACATCGCCATCCTGTAAATCCACCTGACGCACCTTATATCCATTCTTTTCCGCCCACATGATGTACATCCGCATGAGCATGGACGCCCAGTCCTGAGACTCGGTACCTCCCGCTCCTGCATTGATCTCGATCACAGCGGGAAGTTCGTCGCCTTCTTCGCCCATCATCTTCCTGAACTCGATCTCGTCCAGTTTGTCAGAGAGCTTTTTGCCTTCCTCGTCTACCTCTTCCTCGGTAGCTTCGTCGGCCTCATAAAATTCCCAAATCGTATCCAGGTCGTCACGCAATCGCGCGAGTTCTTCGTATCCGTTGGTCCAGAATTTCAGTCCGCGGATTTCCCGCATAACCTTTTCCGCACGCGTCGAATCGTTCCAGAATTCGGGTTGAACAGTTTGTTGTTCGAGTTGTCCTAGCTGTTGTTTACGGTTAGCGTAGTCAAAGATACCTCCCCAAAGCCTCTACACGGGCTTTCAAGTCTTTCAATTGCTCTGCAGTCATTGAATTTTTTGAATTTAAGTTTGAAAAATAAAAATTAGATTCTGAAACACAAGTTGTTACGATACAGTCACCCTGAGCGAAGTCGAAGGGCATTTGCTGTATCGCATTTACCCTTCGACTTCGCTCAGGGTGACAAGCTGGGAACATCGTTCCATTTGTAGATCAGAACTTACATTCACAAAGTTAGAACAAATCATCATAATGGTCTGTTTCACTTAATAGCGCGCATTGCAGATGTAGGCATTCTGCCAAATCGTCTTAACTTTGCGTCAAATTTTTGTCAACCCATTTCGTACAATAAAAATACCGGAAAATGGCTCAAACATATGATGTGATTGTAATTGGTAGCGGCCCCGGGGGTTATCCCGCAGCCATTCGTGCTTCCCAATTAGGACTTAAAGTAGCTATCGTTGAAAAAGAAAGTTTAGGGGGGATTTGCCTTAACTGGGGTTGCATCCCAACCAAAGCGCTGCTGAAAAGTGCGCAGGTTTTTGAATACATCAAACATGCAAAGGATTACGGTATTAATGTAGGCGATTCTTCGGCTGATTTCGGAGCTGTGATCAAGCGCAGCCGCGGTGTTGCCGATACCATGAGCAAAGGGGTGTCGTTCCTGATGAAGAAAAACAAGATCGATGTCATCATGGGCACCGGTAAAGTAAAAGGCCAGAAAACAGTTGAGGTAACTGACAAGGATGGCAAAAAAGCGGATTACACCGCAAGTAAAGGGGTGATCATCGCAACAGGCGCACGTGCCCGCGAGTTGCCCAATATCAAGATCGACGGCGAAAAAATCATTGAATACCGTAAGGCAATGAGCCTTGAAAAGCAGCCGGCATCCATGCTGGTAGTGGGTTCAGGAGCGATCGGGATGGAGTTCGCTTATGTCTATAACTCAGTGGGAACCAAGGTTACCGTAGTGGAATTCCTTCCTAATCTGGTTCCGGTTGAAGACGAAGAGATCTCAAAAGAAATCGCGAAACAATACAAGAAGATCGGTATCGAAACGCTGGTTAATTCTTCGGTTGAAAAAGTGGATACCACCGGAAAAGGGTGCAAGGTATCTGTGAAAACACCGGATGGCGAAAAAACTTTTGAAGTGGATGTAGTGCTTTCGGCGGCGGGTATCGTTGCGAACATCGAAAATATCGGTCTCGAAGAAACGGGCATCAAAACTGATAAAGGTAAAATCGTTGTAAACGAATGGTACGAAACCAATGTACCAGGTTTCTACGCGATAGGTGACTGTACACCAGGCCAGGCTTTGGCACACGTGGCAACTGCGGAAGGGATCATCTGTGCTGAAAAGATCGCAGGGCATAAAACCGAAGCGCTGGATTACGGAAACATCCCGGGATGTACTTATTGCCAGCCTGAAATCGCATCGGTAGGTTTTACTGAGAAAAAAGCGAAGGAAGCCGGATACGATATTAAAGTGGGTAAATTTCCATTCAAAGCTTCCGGTAAGGCAGTAGGAGCAGGCGTTACTGACGGATTTGTAAAGGTAATTTTCGACGCGAAATATGGTGAGTTCCTCGGTGCTCACATGATTGGTGCGAACGTAACCGAAATGATCGCCGAGGTAGTGGTGGCGCGCAAGCTGGAAACCACTTCCCATGAAATCATGCGGGCTATACATCCGCATCCAACGATGTCAGAAGCATTGAAAGGTGCGACTGAGGCGGCTTACGGAGAAGCGATTGACTTGTAAGACTTCGGCTGTCGGCCGTCGGCTTTCGAAATATTGAAAACAAGCAAGCCCGGAATTTTTCCGGGCTTGCTTGTTTTTGGAGTTATATTAAATGGAATTAACTTTATTAAAATACATGCTCAACATCCATGTCTGCCAGCACATTGCTAAAATCACATTCTAAAAACCTCGAAGCGCTTATCCACCTGAATGGCGTTGCAGACAAGCTTTATCGTTCAAATCCGAAGAACAAGAACAAGCATTCAATGGATATTAGCAGCGATGATGTGTTACAACTTCTGAAAAGTCTTAACGAGCATCAGGTGAGATATCTGCTTGTGGGTGGTATGGCGGGTGTCGTTCATGGCCATATCCGGACGACTTTGGATATGGATGTTTGGGTTGGGAACACACGCGAAAATACAGAGGCTTTCGTTCGTGCATTGCTTGAAAATGATGTCGTTGGTGCTGAACTTTTGAGAAATATGCCGCTCATTTTCGGATGGACATCGGTGCGTTTTGGAAAGTCAGGTTTTGAACTTGACCTTGGTCATGCTTTGAAGGCATTTTCGGAAATAGATTTTGAAGCCTGCTATGAAAGGGCGCTGGTGGCTGATTATGACGGCATACCTCTCCGCGTCATCCATTTACGAGACCTGATTACCGAAAAAAAAGCAACGGCAAGGAAAAAAGACCTTGCCGATGTAGAAGAATTGCAGCGCATTTGGGAAGAGCAGAACAACAATTGACATCAGCTACCCATTTATTGGAAGCTCACTATAACTTTTGCCTTCTCTGCATTGCTTCGCGCCAGGTTGTCAGAATAATCCCTTCCTTTTCAATGTACTTCTTAAGTTCCGGATCGATCATGGCCAGGAAATCCCCTTCGCGGGTGGGCCAGGAGTCGGAAATGTAAGGAAAGACTTCGGTGTGGATGGTGCAATGCATAATGACCATCGTCAGGCCAGGCTTTAACTTTCCGATCGCTTCGATGTATTTGGCCGTTTTGTACTGCTGCAATGCTTTTGCTGATTGGTCGCCGCTTGCCGGGCCTTTCCAGCTATAACTGCTGTTTTCGAGGTCGTCCAACACCGGCAAACCTGCATTCCAAAGTTGTCGCCCTACTATCCGGGTCATTTCCAGCCGGTCGGCTATGAGCTTTTCCTGAACCTGGATAGCGGTATTATGGCCGCCGGGGAACATGACAGGGATTTTTTCCTGCATTCCCACCTTTAAATATCTTTCGAGAAATTCAGGTTTGGCAAACAAAGCGCCCATATGGGAGTCCAGGTGCGTGGGTTCGAGGCCCATGGTGCGGGCGCGGTCCAACTGCGCACGGATTTCAGTTTCGACGTCATCCGCAGAAGCATTTTTTACAACACTGGCTACGCTTTTCCACAATGCACCTTCGGAATCGGTAAGACTTTTTACATTGGTTTTACCAGCAACCGGCGCCCAGCGGTAATCCGTCCATTCCGATGTCATGGTCAAATGCAGGCCGGCGTCGATATCCTTGTTTTCCTTCCAATAATTTACGAAACCGGGTACCCAGCTGCATGGCATCATCACACTCAGCGAATTGGCAACGCCTTCGCGGATGGCTTTGATCGCACCCTGATTGGATTCGTAGGACATCCCCACGTCGTCGACATGGATGATGAGCACTTTTTTGCCTTTGGGGTAGCCGAGTTTTTCGGCGTAGGTTGGTTCGGGCGCCTGGGCACTAGCGCAGAAGCAAGGCAAAACGGCCAGGAGTAGTAAGAGTTTTTTCATAGCAGCAATTTTCGTTGGGATGAAGCCGGAAGTCTGTAAATTATACACTTCAATCGTGAATTCGGGCTATCCGGCTTCATTGGTATGTAAATCAACAAACATTTATCGGAAAACGCTGCCCGGCAAGGTCATGCAATAGCCTTCGGCCTTTTCGCGTTATTTGCCAACATTTAACGCACCCCTAAACAATCCTGAATGGCTAACCCGCGCAACCTGTTAACCTGTCTGCTTCTGGGCCTGATCGCTCCGGTACATGCCCAGCACTTTTCTTTAAGCCGCCTGTTCTATCCAAACCTGACTCTCAAGGCAGACTATAATGTACCTGCAAATTTGGACGGCACACGGGATTATGGCGTTTCGAGGACCGGTTTTTTCGGAATAATACCACTCCAAAGTGAAGTACAGCTGGGTTACAGTTTGAGAAAAAAGTTCGATTTAAGAGCCGTTCATACCGTGGCGTTGGCTCAGTATACGCAAATTCAACCCACTTTTGACGGTAAGAACGATCCCTCCAACGGCTACAAAACTCTATCGTTAGGCATTATCCGATTGCAAGCCAGCATTAAAGACCGGCTTTGGGTTTATGGAGGAGGATTGGGTATGACGGAGAGTAATGAAACGTTCTTCAGTCCGCAGCCATTCTTCTGGGGCGGCGCGGCGCGGATGCATGTTCTGGGGCTTCGTACGCAGTTCATGTATGGCTCTGTACTGGCTTACAATCAAAAGCTGCGTTTCATTCCGGTATTGGGGGTAAACAAAGGATTAGGCAGGCACTGGCGTGTTTCCGCGCTGTTGCCATTCATGGCTAATGCCAACTATAAGGCTACCAAATGGTTCAATGTCGATTTCCTGGCCGGCTTGAATGGTTATAGCGGCGGGTTTCAGGTACAGACGCCGGAAGAGAAGGCATTGCGGCGTGAAAATTACCGGCAGATCAAAACCGGCGTTGCGGCCAATGCGCATTTGTTTTCAGTCCTGAATGTGTCACTGGAAGCCGGTGTGACCACTTTCCGGCAATTGCGCACATTCAACAGTGCCCGGGAAAACCTGACCTCGTACACGCCCGCTACCACGCCTTACATAGGTGCGAGCGTGCGTTACATCACGAGCCGGTCGAGGTTGTCGTCGAAATTTACGCGGAGAATGGGTTTAGGGGAAGGCGGGATCAACTGGTAAACTAAACCAGTTTTTGGGCTTCCGATTTTAAGAGATTTTTGTCGATGGGCACTACTCCGACCATCTCGCACACCAGCCCGCCGCCAAGGTTCGAAATGGCAGCTACGCTCTTTGGCGGAAGGCCTAACGCGACGCAGCATGCGGCAATGCTGATTACCGTATCGCCCGCGCCGGAAACGTCGGCAATCTGGCGGATATGAGCTGGTAGCTTGTGGATTTCTTCCTGAAAATCTATGAAAACCCCTCTTTCCGACAATGTGATCAATGCGCCATTGACTTGGAGTGTATCTTTCAAATGTTGAACGGTCGCTTGCAGCTCGTCGAGATTATCCACATTGAAATCCACTTTCAAACCTTCGCGAAGTTCTTTCAGGTTTGGTTTGAAAAGCGTGGTGTGATTATAAGCCAGGAAATTCCGCTTCTTGGGATCTACAACGGTCGGTACATTGTTCGCATTCGCAAATTCGGTGATTGCTGCGATCGACTCAGGCGTGAGTACACCTTTATCGTAATCTTCAAAAATAATGACCTGACAGGATGGGATCAGTTCCTTAGCTTTCGCGACCAGCTTTTCGGTTTCTGATTTGGAAACAGGCCTGTCAGTTTCAGTATCGATGCGCACAACCTGTTGGGAACCGGCTATAATGCGCTCTTTAATGGTAGTAATGCGATCGTCGCTACGGATCAGCCCTTCGCAGTTCAATCCTTTTTCCTTCAGACTGTTTTCGAGCAGGTCACCGGGGCTGTCGGTACCAATGACAGAACAAATAATGGCTTCCGCACCGAGAGATTGCACATTTAACAATACGTTACCTGCTCCTCCGAGGCGATATTCTCTTTTTTGGACATTTACAACGGGCACAGGGGCCTCCGGTGATATTCTTTCAACTTTACCCCAAACATAGGAATCGAGCATTACGTCGCCGATTACCAGTACACGAAGCTTGTCAAAAGCTTCAAAAACCTGATCTATTGTCATTGAAATAAGTTCTGGTAAAATGATCCAAAAGCTGGTTACAAAATCAGACCTTGGCGGTGAAATGGAGGCTGGCTACCTGAAAACGCTTGTTCAAATAAAGCCTATGCGCATCCGTCCTTCCGGCATTCACACCTGAGTCGAGATGTACTTCGTTAAAACCTTCCACTTTTGCATAATCGAAGATCCAGTCGAGGAGCATTCCTGCATAGCCTTTTCCTCGCTGGGAAGGAAGGGTCGACAGGTCGTCTATGTAAATATATTTGCCCCGGAACAGATTGTAACCGGTTTCAAAAACGGCCACCGCGGCAGCTTCATTGTGATCACCTGCTATAAAAATGATCTGCCGGTTGTCTGCAAGCGTTTTTCTTACTGCTTCCGGATAGATATCATCGGTTAAAAACGGCCGCAGCGCCTGAATGACACTGCGGCATTTGAGTATATCGTCATCGGTTTTGACAGTCTCGACCTTCATAGTCCCTTGTTGTGTCCTACAATGTTGAGATTGTTCAAATTGTGACCCATTTTGTCACGCTTGGTGAGCAGGTATTTCTCATTGTATGGGTTGGAAGGGATTTCAATACCTACTGAATCCACGATTTCGAGTCCGTACCCGATAAGGCCGGCTCTTTTCTTCGGATTGTTGGTAATGAGCTTGATCTTGGTCAGTTCCAGGTCTCTCAGAATCTGTGCACCCACCCCGTAGTCGCGGTCATCCATTGGAAAACCTAATTCCAGATTGGCCTCAACGGTATCCCGGCCCATTTCCTGAAGTTTATAAGCCCGGAGTTTGTTCAGTAGTCCGATGCCTCGCCCTTCCTGATTCATATAAACAATCACTCCTTTACCCGCTTTGTCGACCAGTTCCATGGCGGCGTGCAGTTGCGGCCCGCAGTCGCATCGGCATGAACCGAAAATATCACCTGTAACGCAAGAGGAATGTACACGAACCAGCACAGGCTCGTCTTTTTCCCAGGTACCTTTTACCAATGCAAGGTGAAGATCGCCGGTATTAATTTGGCGGTAGGCTATCAGGTCGAAATGGCCCCATTTGGTGGGCATGTCGACGCCAATTTCACGTTTGATCAACGACTCTTCCCGCAAACGGTATTCGATCAGATCCTTGATACTGACCAGTTTCAGGTTAAATCGATTTGCAATTTCTCTGAGCTGGGGCAGACGGGCCATGGAGCCGTCTTCATTCAGGATTTCTACTAAAACACCGGCAGGCGACAATCCGGCCAGGCGCGGGAAATCGATTGCTGCTTCGGTATGCCCGGTACGGCGAAGTACACCGCCTCTTTTGGCTTTGAGTGGGAATATATGTCCTGGGCGGCCCAGATCCTCCGGCTTGGTGTCCTTGCTGACCAATGCCTGGATCGTCTTCGCGCGGTCGCTGGCTGAAATACCGGTGGTACATCCGTGCCCTAGCAGGTCGACCGAAACGGTGAATGCAGTTTCATGCAGCGCGGTATTATTGCCTACCATCATTTCCAGGTCAAGCTCGGCGCATCGTTCTTCTGTGATCGGAACGCAGATCAGGCCGCGGCCTTCTCTCGCCATAAAATTGACTATTTCCGGCGTTACCAGTTCGGCAGCGCAGATAAAATCTCCTTCGTTTTCACGGTCCTCATCATCCACAACGATGATCAGCTCCCCTCTTTTGATCGCTGCAATGGCATCTTCGATAGTGTCCAGAGCAATCGGGTTGGAATTGTTACTCATTAATCGGGTTAATGAAAAAATAGTTTTAAACTAAAACTCGTTTTTACTGTGCAAAGGTACGTTGATAAAGTCGAAAGTTCTATTTTTGAACGCCTATTGCAATATCAACACAGGATCTGCGCGATCCGTTTCAATGAAGACCATCAGTACCTGCGCGCCCCGGACACCTATTTTACTCACATATGAATATTAAGCTACTGGTCGTTTTTTTGTTAGGCATCTTTTCGCTTGTTCAGAAAGAAGTTTCAGGTCAGAGCTTTTGCGGCAGCACAGGCGCATTCACAGTAGCCCCGACTTTGGGTTGTGCACCCATGACAGTCAAAGTGACCAGCCAGATGACCAATGCGGAAAGCGAAACATACGCTTATAACTTCGATCGCGCCAGGACATCGCCCCCGCCTCCCCAGGATCGCTCCTACGATCTGACACACGTCTACAATGTTCCCGGGACTTATACGATCCTGCAATATGGCAGCATCAAGGATGTAGGCGGATTCAGTGCCTGTAAGGATGTGGTCGTGAAGGAGACCCGTGGGCCAAAGGCCGAGATCATCGCCTGCACCAATGGTAAGGTTCGGTTAACTCTTGGGCTTGACGAAATAACAAAGGCTTACGATGCCATCGAGATCAATTGGGGTGATGGTAAAAAGCAAACAGTGAATTTGAAATCCGGTACGCCAGATTTCCTTGATCATAGTTATCCGGATGGTGCTAACCGGCCGGCTATCACATTAAAGGGAATATATGCCGACAGTCAATGCAGCCAGGAGGCGAATCTCACAACGATCTCCGCCAATACGCCACCGCAATCGCTCAGTTCAGTCAGGATTCGTAGCGTGGAAATGCCTGCAAATGGAGATGCGAAAGTCCTGTATGAAGGAATGGAAGGCATCGAAACGAAAGTTTATATAGCAAAAGGTGACGGCGAGTTTATATTCACCAACAAAAGCGGGCAGACCGGCGGACCTCAATCGGCATCGGTTCCGTTGCTCGACCCCAGGCAGGTTTACCGCTTTAAGCTGATGTCTACCGATATCTGCGGTAATGTCATTGAAAGCCCGATTGTGAGTAGCATGGTTGTCAGGGAAGGGACATTGTCATTGGATGAAATTATTTCTGTGGCGTGGGAACATGCCCGGAATACGGATCAGTTGGTAGAGTATCAGCTGAAACGGAACGGAGCGGTGGTTTTCACCTCAGCCGACAAACTTAGCTATGAAGATACGGACGTCAAATGTGGCAATACGTACCAGTACGAAATCGTAGCCATTATCGAGAATGATGTGCGGTCCTATTCAGCGCCGTTCAGCCTGGAACCTAAAACTTCGGCACCCTCCGACATTCTGAAAGCCAGCGTGACGGTCAAGGAAGGAAATACGATTGGCACTAAAGTAGAAATTTCGGGAGAGGGCCTGACAAGCAGTTATAACCTGATTGTGGAACGCGCAACGCTCGGCAGTCAGAATTTCGAAGTCGTTTCGCCTAGCAATAATCAGAGCTTGCAGTGGGATGACACGAATGTAAACACGTCGCAAAACTCCTACTGCTATCGTTTTCAGTACGAGAACGCGTGTAAGCTTAAATCACCCGCCTTCAGCTCGCCGATTTGCTCCATCCTGCTTGCAACAAGTACGCCGGACATTGTCTGGAATGCAGACGCACCATTTATCGGTACAGTCGGGTCGTACGACCTTCAGCAAGTAGATGAGAGTGGTAACCTGATGGATGTGATTCCCAAAAACCTATCCAACAGCCACACCCTGGATCTCGCTTCCCAATCTGATTTTGGATACCGGATCGAGGCCAAGTCGGCCGACGGAAATTTTACAAGCCTCTCTAATGTATTGAATTTCAGAAGTGAAGCCATTATACTGGTCCCGGACGCATTCACACCCAACGGCGATACGCACAATGAACGTTTTGAGGTCAAGGCTTACTTTGTTAAAGATCTAAGTATGTCTATTTTCAGTCGGTGGGGAGATGTGATTTTTCATTCGGATGATGTGGCCGTGGGATGGGATGGAAACGTTAAGACCGGAAAGGCGCCCGCAGGCTACTACTTATACAAAATTGAAGCAACCAATGCCGCGGGTGAAGCTGTGATCAAAAAAGGTAGCTTTTTGCTGATTCGTTAGGACATTTCCAATGTGTCTTGTCCGTAGATAATACTTTTTTAATAATCCCGTTTAATAGGTACGCGTCATTACCACCCCTAAATAGCGTATTTTTGCTATTGTCGTTATCGATTCCCGGAAATTTACGGTTCTGTCTATCATCTTTGAAAAAGGGTCTGGTCTAATATTGCACACTTATGAGAATAACACTACCTCTTCTTTGCTTCATTTTAGTTACATTCCACTCGATATACACAAGTGGCCAAGACCTATGTCAAGTGGGTGGCGGCGGATTCACACTCGATAAGCATGACGGTTGTGCGCCGTTAACAGTAAAAATCACTAATACAGTCCCCAATCCATTTCTTGTAGGTTACCAGGCGTTTTATGATCGAAAGTCGCAAAATCCGAATAACGCGGATATTGCAAGTTTCACTTACACATCTCCTGGTGTCTATACAATGCTTCAGCTTGGAGCAACTTCTTCAGGTAAGTTTTATGCATGTGAGGAAGTTAAAGTCTATGAGACTAGGACAATAACTGCCCAATACTCATCTTGTGGAGGAGGTAAGATTATATTGACTTTGATCGATAATGCGATTATACAGGCTTATGATCACATAGAAATCAAATGGGGTGATGGGGAAACAGCCACATGGACAAAAGGCAGTCCTCTGATTTTTGAACACAATTACGCGAGCGTGGCAACCCCTCCAACTGTTTCAATTGCAGGGGTGTATGCAGCGGGTAAACCCTGTGCAAAAGGGAATATTGCCAATATTCCTATTAGTTTTGAGAGGCCTCAGTTAAACGCAATTCAGATGTCGAGTTTGGAAATGAGAGGTGACGGAACCATTCGTGTGGTCTATCTTGGCGTTTCAGGTATTCCAACACAAATTCAATTTAGTTCGGATGGAAGCAACTTTGCGACGCACGGTACAAGATCCTCCGGCGGTACGCAGCCATATGATATCAAGGGACTTAATACAGGACAGGTTTACAAGGTAAGATTGTCGTCAGAGGATCTTTGCGCAGGAAGTACGCTTACGCAACCATTGAGTTCAATGGCACTCTCCGGAACCTCAACCGACGGAAAGAACACACTCACTTGGAATCAATATCCCGACGCCGCTTTGTTCGACGGATATGACCTGCTTCGTGATGGTACGGTTATCAAAAGCTTCAGTTCGATCGGGGACGTTACGTTTACCGATGAGGATGTGGAATGCGGCACTTTCTCAGAGTATCAGGTAGTTGCCAAATTAAAGAATGCTACTTCCACTTCGGCCCCCTTGGGGCTCAAAGTTGAAACGGGGAGCGCCAGGCCTTTGAGCGGTGGTTCGGTTTCGGTATTGGACCCCAGTAGCGTTTTAATCAAGGCAGAAGTCCCCGGTGCCGGCCCGAACACATCGTACGAGCTGTCTGTCGAGCGGGCAGAGGCAGGAAGCACTCTTTTCAAAAAAATCATTACCCTGTATAACCAGAACGAGTACATTGACAATATGGCCAAGACAAGCGAACTTTCTTATTGTTATCGCATGAGCTACGAGAATTCATGTGGTCAGAAAGTGCCGGTCTCAGAGCCTGTCTGTACTATACTATTAAACAAAAACCTGACGACCTTGAACTGGACTGCCGAGTCACCGATTTTAGGGGGCTTTGAGGGATACGACGTCTTGCAGACCGGTTCAAGCGGGTCTTCTGATGAAATACCGGTTCAAAAAAGCACCAGTTATACGATAAAACTGAGTAATCAGAGCGATTTGGAATACAGTTTCCAGATTAGAGCGGCATCCCAGAATGGTAACTTTGAGAGCTTATCCAATATCATCAATTACAAAAGGAGCGCCGGAGTTTTCGTTCCTGATGCGTTTACACCGAATGGGGATGGTTTTAACGACATCCTGGAAGCAAAATCCACTCAGCTTCAATCGTTTAACTTTTCCATATTGAACCGCTGGGGAGAAGTTGTTTTCCATTCGGATAGTATTGAGAATGGCTGGGACGGGACAATCAACGGAGCCAATGCCCCCGTGGGTTACTATGTCTATAAAATGACTTTCGTGGACGACATCAATCAAACTGTGAAAAAAAGCGGTACTTTTATGCTTTTACGATAGGAACTATTCCGGTAAAAGAATTCTTTATAAAAGTCAAAACTAACAAGTACTGATATGTTTGGAAATATGGCGGACATGATGGGCCTCATGGGTAAGATGAAGGACCTTCAGTCGCGTATGAAAGAGGCACAGGAACAGCTGATCGGCATCACGGAAACGGCAGAATCGGGAGGAGGAATGGTGAAAGCGACCGTCAACGGGCAAAAGGCACTGATCAGTCTCGACATCGACAAGGATCTGGTTAACCCGGAAGATAAGGAAATGCTTCAGGACCTGATCGTGGCAGCCGTTAATAAGGCATTTGAAAACATCGAACCGAAAATCAAGCAACATCTGCAAAAGGCAACCGATGGAGTACTTCCCAACATTCCAGGACTGGACCTGGGAGGGTTTATGAAATAAGCGAATACTCAATGACTCCCTCTGTTGCGATTGTAATCCTGAATTATAACGGTCAGCATTATCTCGAAAAATTCCTTCCCAAAGTTATTGAACACTCCAAAGGCCATGCGATTTGGATTGCTGACAATGCATCGACCGACCGGTCAATAGATTGGTTGAACGCACATCATCCGGAATTAAACACATTGCTCATTCCGGAAAACAAGGGATATGCGGGAGGTTATAATGAGGCATTAAAGCGCATTCAGGCAGATTACTATATTTTACTGAATTCCGACATTGAGGTAACCGAAAACTGGATACAGCCGGTTATTACTTTCATGGAATCTGACTCGCGCATTGCAGCCTGCCAGCCGAAAATACGGGCCTACGACCTGCCCACCCATTTCGAATACGCGGGTGCTGCCGGCGGTTACATGGACTACCTGGGTTACCCTTTCTGCCGGGGCCGCATTTTCGACACGCGGGAAGAGGATTTGGGACAATATGATGACGAAAAGGATGTATTCTGGGCAACTGGGGCATGTTTGTTCATCAAGTCTTCCGCCTTTCATCAAGCCGCGGGGTTCGATGAGTCGTTCTTCGCGCATATGGAGGAAATCGATCTTTGCTGGCGACTGCTCAATATGAAATACCGCATTACTTATTGCGGCAAATCGACGGTGTATCACGTTGGAGGGGGTACACTTCACAAGTCCAACCCGAGAAAGACTTTCCTGAACTACCGGAACAATCTGATCATGTTGTTCAAAAATCTACCGAAAGGCCGCCGGTGGAAGACAGTGCTGATCCGGTTGGTGCTGGATGGTATTTCAAGCGTACGTTTTATGGCGACGGGCGCCTGGCCGGACGTTTTGGCGATCATCAGAGCGCATTTTGCTTTCTACATGATGATCCCCGGTCTTACGCGCAAGACCGAAAGAACCCATTACCGGGCTCCGCTTTATTACAGAAGTGTAGTTTGGGAATATTTTGTGCTCGGAAAGCACAGGTTTGGTAAGCTGACAGGTATTGACTCGGCTAAAGTTCCCAGATTGTAGGGCTGTTGTGCTTGCGCCAGTGCTGATGCAATTCCATCCAAAATGCAAGTACCAGATATAGAATGATCGGTGACCCGAAAGTCATGAAAGTGGCATAAATAAAGTATTTCCGGATGCTGCTAGCCGGGAAGTTGAGCTTTTCTCCCAATTCTGCACACACGCCAAATATCTGGTTCTCAACGAAATACCTGAATTTGTTCATACCTTCTTCTTGAATAATTGGCTCATAATTAGCGATTTTCGCCGGCATATACAATTTTGTAGTGTGAATTTTACTTTAAGGATACAAAAAAGCAAAATACCGCTAACTCGTAAATTTTCAAATTCTTATATCCAAATAAATTGTTTTACAAACAATTTTTGTTTCTTTGTGATTAAAGATTTTGTAAGTAGTTCATTATAATCAAGATGTCTTCACTGAAATTTCCAAAATTTCTTTTGCTAATGCGTTGAGCCTCCCTCAATTATTTGGTAGAGCCATTTCGACTTTCAACTGAAACGCTTACATTTCTTTTGTATTTTCACCTTATTTCAATTTTTTTATTTCAACTATTATGCCAACAGGTACTGTAAAATTTTTCAATGAAGCTAAGGGATACGGCTTCATCGTGGAAGACGACACAAACAAGGACATTTTTGTCCATGTGACAGGATTGGGAGGACTTACTATCCGTGAAAATGACCAAGTAGAGTACGAAGTCGTTGAAGGTAAAAAAGGACTGAACGCCGTGCAAGTAAAAAAGATATAATAATATTTTTTTTGCAGGAAGTTAAAAATGCCGCGACAGAGCGGCATTTTTAATGTTTTCCCTATTCTACCCAAGTCTTGACATCGTCGAGCAGCGGCATTTTTTCGTCGATTTTGAGCTTTTTACGCATTCCGCCCAAGTCGTTGAAGATCTTGTTCGGATTGGCTGTCTTCAATTGCTCAATCGTTAATATGTTCATTTTTTGTAAAGCCGGAACCCACACAGCCGGAACGCCCGCATTTACATAATCCGATTCTTTCGCCATTTCAGCTTTTTTCTCGGGGCGCATCTGCGGGAAGAAAATCACTTCCTGTATGCTTGCATTATTGGTAAGCAACATCGTAAGGCGATCAATACCGATACCGATTCCCGACGTCGGCGGCATACCATATTCCAGCGAACGGATGAAATCGTCATCCATTTCCATGGCTTCGTCGTCTCCGCGCTCTTTTAGTTTGAGTTGATCTTCGAATCTTTCCTTTTGTTCGATCGGATCATTCAACTCGGAATAGGCATTTGCGATTTCCTTTCCATTAACAAAAAGTTCGAAACGCTCCACCATGCCTTTCTTGGTACGGTGCTTCTTGGTCAACGGCGACATCTCCACCGGGTGATCGATGATGAAAGTGGGCTGAATGATATTGGATTCAACTTTTTCGCCGAAAATTTCGTCGATCAGTTTGCCTTTGCCCATGCTTGCATTCACTTCCATTCCCCACGCGCGGCACTGTTCCCGAATTGCATTTTCATCAAGCTTTTCAACGTCCAGACCAGTATATTGAAGAATGGCGTCTGTAATGCTTAGCCTTGGATATGGCCCGGCAAAATCCAATTCTACCGCTCCGAATTTCGTTTTTGTGGTTCCATTCACCGCCAATGCTACCTTTTCAAGTACATCTTCGGTCATTTTCATCATCCACAGGTAGTCCTTGTAGGCGACATAGAGCTCAACGGTGGTGAATTCGGGGTTATGCGTACGGTCCATTCCTTCATTACGGAATAGTTTGCCAAACTCGTACACCCCTTCGAAGCCGCCGACAATGAGACGTTTCAGGTGCAGTTCGGTGGCAATACGTAGGTAAAGTCCCAGATCCAGTGCATTGTGATGCGTTGTGAAAGGTCGTGCGGCAGCACCTCCATGAATGGATTGCAGAACAGGGGTTTCCACTTCAAGCCACCCGCTGGCATCGAAATAGGAGCGCATGGTCGTGATGATCCTGGCGCGTTTCAGGAAGATGTCGCGGACTTCCGGGTTCACGATCAGGTCGACATAACGTTGGCGGTACCTGAGCTCAGGGTCCGTGAAACCGTCATGAATGTTGCCTTCGTCGTCCCGCTTCACTACGGGGAGTGGACGAAGCGACTTGTTCAATATTTTGAATTCCTGTACATGTACAGAAATTTCACCCGTTTGGGTTGTAAAGACAAAACCTGTGACGGCGATGATGTCGCCTATATCCAGTAGCTTTTTGAAAACCGTATTATACAACGTTTTGTCTTCGCCCGGGCAGAGATCGTCCCGGCGAAAGTACAGTTGAACACGACCGGTGCTATCCTGAAATTCGGCAAATGCAGCGCTCCCCATGATGCGGAAGCCCATCAGCCGCCCCGCCATGGTCACGTGTTTATAGTCGATCTTGTTGTTCTCGTAGTTCTTAAGAATGTCGGCTGCGTAAGCATTCACAATAAATTCTTCCGCAGGGTAGGGTTCAATGCCCAACCGCATGAGTTCTTCGCGTTTTTGACGGCGTAATATTTCCTGTTCGCTCAGTAGCATCTTACAGCAATGTATTTTTGAAAAGGGACCTTGTCTTCCAAATGGGTGCGCAAAACTACTATATTTTGTGGGGAATAGCGAACTGGGATGCCGTTAAGATGCCCAAATGCTACATTGGGCATAATTTCTGGCACACTATTAATGTCTTTCTTATCTTGTCAATCGGAACGAACCTGTTCCCTGCATCAACATCGTTAAAACCCTTCGTTCCATGTTTCCCAAAGTCCTCAAAATCCTTGGTGTTATAGCGATCATTGGCTTTATCCTTTTCGGCGCCGTGGAATTCTGGGTGTATCGCAACAGAGAAAAGCTATTCAGAAGTGCGCAAGAGTTGATTAATGAGAACCTGAATGGAAATCTTGAAATAGGTGATTTTAAATTCCGCCCGTTTTACGGTGGGCTCGGGTTAAATTTTACATTGTATAACGTTCGTTTAACTGACACACTTTATAAGGTGCACCACAAGCCGTTTCTCGAAGCGGGACGAATGCACGTTGCATTGGATTTCAAAGGAATTATCTCAGGGGACGTCCGCGTAAAAAACCTGGTGGTAGAAGATGGAGGGCTGAAATTGTTTGTACAGAAAGACGGCTATTCCAATCTCTCGATATTCAGGTCGGAAGAGAAAAGCGACTCAAAGAAGGGCGGTAACCGAGGCATAGTTAAAAAGCTGGGTAACATCCGTTTCCTGAACTTCGGGATAGCCTATTCCGATTCTGTAAAAGAAAAATATTATGGAGCGCTGTTCCACGACGCGACGAATATCATCGAGCCAACCGATTCCAGTACCAATGCTAGCCTGACAGGATCCGTGTTGTTCAATGGGCTGACATTCAGGGTTGACAAGGGCGGTTTTTTGATGAACCAGGAAACAACCCTTGCGCTGGCATTGGGTTACGATGAAGATGAAAAAAAGCTAAAAATCTATCCTTCCATTCTGGAAAGTGCAACCCATAACAAAATCGGTATTAATGGGATTTTTGATTTTTCGGACACTATCAAAACATTTCATCTCAATTTCGAGGCAAAAAAAATAGCGGTGAAAGATGCGTTGCCATTGTTGAACAAAAGGTTGCAGAAGCAAATTGATTCAATCGGCATTCAAACCAATGTGGATACCCGCGTTAAACTTGCAGGTATACTGGGTAGGCCGGGCTTGAAACCGCAGGTTGACGTGTATTTCGAGACTGACACGTTCAGATATGCTTTGCCGGTGGGTGTTTTAAGAAAGATGAAGGCCTCGGGGACATTTACAAACCGGGCGGATACCACGAAACTTGCCGACGTCTTTAATTCCAGGCTGATCGCTCCAAAGATCACCGGATTTTTTGAGACAATTCCATTTGCATTTAAACTGGTTGTGACGAATTTCAGAAACCCGCGGGCTGACCTGGATGGAAGGATTGAAGCAGATTCAACGAACCTGGGAGCACTGCTCGATCCGGCGCGCTATCGTTTCCGGCATGGGAAAGCGCAGATCGACTTTCATTTTAGCGGGAGTTTGAAGAAATTTTACAATGCGGAGAAAGACAACTTCGATGGTAAGATCAGGGGTAAGGCTTCACTCAGCAATATTGCGATGGATTACCTGCCGCAAAAAGTACGTTTGAGCAAAATCAGCGGCGATTTTACATTTAACGAGAAGACCGTATTGTTTCCTAACCTGCGGTTTTCCGATGGTCAGAACATGCTTTTTGTGCGGGGTAAGCTGCTGGATCTGATTCCCTATCTTTTCGGTTCTCCCAAACCCCTGCGCGCCAATGTGGATATCAACATCCCTGACTGGCAGCTCAACTGGCTGGAAACCTTGCTGGCAGCCAAAGGCACAGTAAAGACCCAGCCTAAAAATAAATTGAGGCTGTCGGAGCTGCTGGACAATGCGATCGACAAAATGGAAATCATAGCCAAGCTGGATGCGAAAAGGTTGAGATATCGCCATTTTTCGGGCCGGGATGTGAAAGGACAACTCACGATCCGGAATAATGCAGTCAGTATCGAATACTTCGTGCTGAAAGCATTCGGGGGCGGGAATGTACGGTTGTCGGGAGAAATGGATAACTCAGGAGCGGGCAAGTATCCGCACCTAGCGCTACGTGGGAAGATAGCCAACGCCGATGTGCATTCCGTTTTTTATTCTTTTGATGATTTTGGGCAAAAGACACTCACCCACAATAACCTGAAAGGGTTGCTCAATACGGATTTCAGTTTTGAATCGGCTTTGAACAACAATGTAAAACTAGTGCCTTCCAGTATGAAAGGGCTGCTTAGGATTGACCTTACCAATGGTTATATCATCAATTTTGAACCGTTTATGAAAATGAAACGGCTCATTTTCAAACGACGGAATTTCGAGAGAGTAAAGTTTGCCCCGATCCGCAATGATTTCCGATTGAACGGGCAGGAAATCGATATTGCACCAATGGAAATTGAGTCCAACGTACTGACGCTATACATTGATGGGATTTACAGCTTTGGAAATAAAACGGATATCAATATCCAGATCCCGCTAAGCAATCTCAAAAAGCGCGATTCTACCTACGTGCTGGACCCTAATAATCCCGAGAAAAAAGAAGGGTCCAAGATATTCCTGAGGGCCATTGATGAGAACGGAGAGGTTAATATCAAACTGGCCTTCCGCCGCAAGAAAAAGGACAAATCAAAACAGGACGAAGCCGAGGTCAAAAAGTTTGAAGATGTCGAACGGTAATTCGCTATTCGCGTTCATTGCTGAACATGTAGCCAACACCTTTCAATGTCTTGATATAGCTATCCCCGAGCTTCTCACGGAGCTTGCGAATGTGGACATCGACGGTTCTCTCCAACACATAGATATCGGCTCCCCAGATCTTCTGTAAAAGCTCGTCACGACTGAACACCTTGTTAGGAGTTTGGGCAAGGAAAAACAAAAGCTCGAATTCCTTTTTAGGCAATACGGTCGATTTTTCACCACCCTGCGTAACTGTGTAGTTCTTCCGGTTGATGGAAAGATCGAGAATTTCGATGGTGTCCCCGGATTCGGCTTTCTGTGCTTCCCGGCGAAAAAGAGCATTGATCCGGCTCATCAACGCCCGTGGCTTGATAGGCTTGGTAATGTAGTCATCCGCGCCTACTTCAAATGCGGCCACTTCCGAATACTCCTCGGAACGTGCCGTTAGAAAAAGAATGTAGGTATTTTTAATATCCGGGTTCTGACGCAGGATCCTGCCGGTTTCGATGCCGTCGAGTTGCGGCATCATAATGTCGAGCAGGATGAGATCGGGGATGAAAGTCTTGGCAATATCAATGGCTTTTTTGCCGTTGGAAGCTGTCAGGACTGAGTAACCTTCCTTAGTTAAGTTATATTCCAGAAGTTCAACTATATCGGAATCGTCGTCAACTACCAGTACTTTCGGTGCCGAAATGGCAGATTTAGCGGTGCTCATTGTTTTGATGATTAAAACGCAATTCGAAATTACTAGATGTGATGTTCACATTACATGACTAATGGGATTGTTAACATAAACATAACATCAACGAAAGGTAGCCCGATAGATATCTCCCTGCTCATTGGTCATCAGCATATCGGTATTGTTCAAAAATAGAATGGCCTCACTCTGCTTCCTGGAAAAGCGGAAACATCCTTTTGGTTTATTGAAATTGATCTGATCTTTGCCGACCTCAAATATCAGTACTTTTCCATAAGTCAATAATGCGAATGTTTTACCATCCGGACTGATGTCAGCTGAGGTTACCTGGGCGTCGATCCTGATACTATCGATGGCAGAGGCCGTGTAATTTCCCTTTTCGGCAGGTAACCGATAGAGTTTGACAGACTTGTTCGTGCCCCAGTTTTTTGAAAACAGATACAAACTCCCCTGGTGATAAAAGAAGGATTCGCAGTCATTCACGGGTATTTTAGAGCTTGCGGTAGGAGTTGATGTTGCCGGGTACCGGAATGTAATGCGGTCTGTCTGTTGGCTTTCAGGGCTGAACTTGTAAATGGTAAGCGTATCGCGACTGGAAGTGTTGTTTCCAAAATCTCCGATATAGAAGTTGCCGGTGCTGTCCGTTGTAATGTCCTCCCAATCGACATTTCGCGCATTTGGGACGGGTTTGGTGGCAAGCAATTTGCCGGTCAGATCAAACTGATATAGTTCCGCTTTCCCTCCACCATCGTTATGCGTCCAGTAGGTATCAGGACGATCTCCTTTGGCGAGGCCGGAACTTTCTGAAACGACTGCGGGAAGCTTGCCTATTTTGCTAATTTTGTAGTGAGATTTAACTTTCTCAAAGTCATTGGTTCTGTGATCGGATTGGCATGTACAGAACACCGTCTTGACAGCTAACCATAGATACATCAACTTATTCATGAATTCAACGTTCCGTCCTCTTCCTGACAAAGATAGAGAAACCCCCGTGTACCTGAAGCTGGCGAGTACGCTGGTTGCGCTCATTGCGACCGTGTACATCCTCTATGTATTGCGGGAAACTATCATTCCTCTGGCATTCTCGATCCTGCTGGCCATTCTGCTACATCCGGTCTGCGCCTGGCTGGAATTACGGAGGATTCCCCGGGTAGGGGCTATTCTGCTTAGTATTCTGGCATTGTTCACGGTCATAGTGGTTCTCGTTTACGTCGTTTCGGTGCAGATCGGCAGTTTTGCCGAGGAGCTTCCACGGATCACCGAAAAGGCCGAAGCGATTCTGGATCAGACGTTGACAATGGGTGAGCGATATCTGAATATCAGTCGTACCCAGCAGGTCAGTGAGGCCAAGAAATATCTGATCAATGCATTGAGTGAAGGAAGGGCCGTTTTGCTGAACACATTGGTGACTACTACCGGCGCCATTTCAACATTCGTGCTGATCCCGCTCTACATATTCTTCTTCCTGCTATACCGCGATTTTTTCAGGATGTTCGTTCACAAGGCTGTCCGTAATGTCCCGAATGAGGATCTGAATTCCCTGTTGAAGAAAATCTATGAAGTGATCCAGAGTTATCTTTCAGGATTGTTCCTGGTTATTTTGATCGTAGGCGTTCTCAATAGTATTGGGTTATTGATTCTCGGCATTCCACACGCCATATTCTTCGGATTTTTGGCGGGATTCCTGATACTGATCCCTTATATCGGAATCCTGATCGGATCTGTTTTGCCTGCGTTATTGAGCGTGGTAACGATGGATTCGCCCTGGTATGCAGTGGGGGTTATCGGTGTGATGAGTTTCGTGCAGTTTTTGGAAGGGAATTTCATCACCCCCAATATTGTGGGGTCCAAAGTGAGTGTAAACCCGCTTGCGGCCATCATCGCACTCTTTCTGGGCGGGCAATTGTGGGGACTTTCGGGGTTGATTCTTGCATTACCGGTTACCGCTATCCTGAAAGTGATCCTGGATACTATTCCAAGCCTCGAACCTTATGGCTTCCTGCTGGGTGAGCCTGTTCACGAAGTGGCAGAAGAAAAAGCCGAATTTGCAAGAGAACAGATTGCCGTGAAGGAAATGAAGAAGAAACCTTACCGGAGGTACCGCAACAAACCGAGGAAAAAGCCCGATGGCAATGCATCTACCGCACCACCGTCGGCGTAGCCGGTTATTTTACAGGTACCTTTTCTACGCTGATGCCTACACTAATGATGAATGGCAGCGGATTTTGCCGCATAGATTGGGAAATCGTAAAAGTATAGGTCCCTGAACGGGAGAAGTGGTAGTTCTTCAAAACAGGGATCTTGTGATCGAACAGGTCACCGAGGCCGTGACCATAAGGTTTGCCGGTGGCCTCATTGGAAATAAATACTTCTTCCAACGTATTGGAAATCACCTTTTGATCAGGTCCCGTAAAGTTCCGCGTAATGTAGAGGTTGTAATAGGGATACTGAAGTGCATTTCGTAGCAAATAATACACATTATATGCCTGTGTGGTGTCAGTAATTTCGACCTTGAATGCCGGCTTATCCTTGATGTACCAGAGTCCGTCATCGATATCCTCGTGGGCTTTATAGACGACATTTTTATCGCAACCCGATAAAAGAAAGCCAAAAAACAGGACGACTGCCAGCCGGATCAGATTCATGAAGGAACTCTGGTATGATGAACTGCAAAACTACTTTTTTATCGCTTCTATTGGCTGGTTTCTTCGGTAAAATAACGATTCAGCCATGAATTTGAAGCGGCGACTTTCCAGCGGTTCATCCATTGCGCTTTGGTACCAACCTGATTGTCGAAGATCGTCGTGGATGGCAGAATAGTCTCTGTAATGATCGCCTGTTTGATCTTCGGAACAGGAATTGTCTTCACCTCGTCGTTTTCGTCGAGATAAGCCAGCGAGCGGTCAAAAAAATCAATGTTCATCCGCAGCCCTATTTCCTGCAACCAGTGAACTGATTTGTCGATGGAGCAACCACTCGGAAGTTCATCACGTTCGTCGACGGCAATTACCACAAAACGATGCTCAAATACCTTTCCGGAAGCCGTCAAAGGCTTTCCGTGAGCTTCCCACATGTCCAGAGAAGCCTTGAGGGTTTCCGTGATGATCCCGGTTTCTTCGGCGGTTAATGGTCTGTTGGCCTGATAAACCCAAACGCGGGATTGAAAATCGATATCGCTAAAGGGGATGTACATGATTACAAAGGTTAAATGCGGATCTGAAAAGGATTTAAAATAATTGCTCAGGTAAAACAACCATGCGAGCGGCTGAGTTCTTTTAAAGTCTTAAAGCCCTTTTGCCTGTGCGATGAGCTCAGCGAGGTCATAAACTTTGACCGATTGTTCTTTTTCCTTGTTTTTAACGCCATCGGTCATCATCACCATGCAGAATGGACAGGCAACGGCAATGGTATCTGCTCCGGTTTCCAATGCCTCTTCGATCCTTTCAATATTGATGTCCTTTTTACCCGGTTCCGATTCTTTGAACATCTGCGCTCCACCTGCACCGCAGCATAATCCTTTGGTCCGGCAGCGTTTCATCTCCACCAGATCCGCATCCAGGGCTTCGAGGACATGCCTGGGAGCTTCGTAAATTGCATTGGCACGGCCCAGGTAACAGGAATCGTGGAAAGTGATCTTTTTACCCTTGAAGACCTCTCCGCCTTCCAGCCGCACGCGCCCGGCGTCGATCAGCTGTTGAAGGTATTCCGAATGATGTAGTACTTCGTAGGTTCCTCCCAGCTCAGGGTATTCGTTTTTAAGGGTGTTAAAACAATGCGGACAGGCTGTAACGATCTTTTTTACACCATACATGTTCAGTACCTGGATATTGGACATCGCCAGCATCTGGAATGTAAATTCATTACCCGCCCGTCGCGCGGGATCCCCTGTACAGCTCTCCTCCGTTCCCAATACAGCAAAACGGACACCAGCGCTATTGAGTATTTTCACGAAAGCGACGGTGACTTTTTTATACCGGTCGTCGAACGAGCCGGCGCAGCCAACCCAGAACAACACTTCAGGTGTTTCGTTGTTGCCTGCCAGCTCTGCCATTGTGGGCACCCGATAAGTAATCTCGTTCATTTCCGAATGCTTATGATTCTGTTTTGTTTTCCAGGCCATCCGCCCAATTAAAACGGTCGCCGGCGGAAAATTTCCATGGAGCCTGGTTGGTATCCAGGTTCTGAAACATCATATTCCAGGAGCCAGGCGCATGTGCCTCATCCATTACTTTGTGACGTCGCAGTTGTAATATAATGTCGAGTGGGTTAATCAGTACCGGACATTCCTGCACGCATGCATTACATGTGGTGCAGGCAAGGATCTCTTCTTCCTGGATGTAATCGCCAAGAAGGCTTTTATTATCCTGGACGAACTCGCCGTTGTTGTCCTGCATGATCCTGCCCACTTCTTCCAGTCGATCGCGTGTATCCATCATGATCTTACGGGGCGATAACTTTTTACCGGTCAAGTTGGCGGGACAGGCGGCGGTGCAACGGCCGCATTCCGTACAGGAATAAGCGTCCATCAGGTTTTTCCAGCTTAAATCCTGCACATCTTTCGCGCCGAATCGTTCGGGGACGGTCGCGTCGCCTGCCTGGCTTTCGATTCCCAGCATGATCTTAACCTCGCTGGTAATTTCCGGCATATTCTGCATCTTTCCCTTGGGTTCGAGACGGGAAAAGTATGTGTTAGGGAATGCCAGAACTATGTGTAAATGTTTGGAATAGGTAAGGTAGAGTGCGAAAACGAATATTCCCAGGATGTGTAGCCACCACGCTGCACGTTCATAGGCAATTAATGCGTCCACGCTCCAATCCGCGAAAATTGGTTTCAACCACTGGCTAACCAGAAAGTCGCCTGTGCGCGCATAATGTGCGTTTCCGAGGTCCTGTATTGAGCTATCGGCCGCATTCATGCTGAGGATCGCGATCATCAGCACGATTTCAAAAACGAGTATCAGTTTGCCGTCCAGCTGCGGCCAACCGTTCATTTCCCGGTGGCGAAAGGGTTGAAACCGGTCAACTTTCAAAATGCTCCGGCGGATCAGGAAAATGGTACAAGCGATAAGCACACCCAATGCGAGCAATTCGAAGAAGCTGATCAGTATTCCGTAAAAGGACCCCAGCGCAGAGGCGAATAGGCGGTGCGTACCTAAAATGCCGTCGAGTATGATTTCCAGTATCTCGATGTTGATGAGGATAAATCCGGCATAGACCGCAAAATGCAGAAAGCCGATTAATGGACGATCAAACATCTTTTTCTGGCCAAATGCAACGCGTAGCATGATGGACAGGCGCTTTCCGGGCTGGTCGGTACGGTCTTCGTCCTTTCCGAGTAGGATTGTTTTCCGGATAATACCCACTCTTTTTGTGATCAGCCATATTACCGCTCCGAGTGCGGCTATGAAAATAATCTGCTGGATGATCGGCATGAGACAACTGGTTTAGTATGCAAGCATACTAACAAATATGATAAAAATGTGAATGGGTGCAAATGCTTTTTGGATAAAATAATGGCGGTTAGTAGTTAAGATTAAGATAATCAGGAGGCTACCGGCTTTTGGAAAAGAATTTGGAAAATATTTGTGAAAAATATTTGTAAAGCAAAAGCAGACATCTATTTTTGCAGTCCCAAAAGGTACCAACTGAAACGGTGATGTAGCTCAGTCGGTAGAGCAAAGGACTGAAAATCCTTGTGTCGGCGGTTCGATTCCGTCCATCACCACAGAATGCAAAGCCAACCGCTTGATAATCTTTGAATTATCGAGCGGTTTTTTGCTTGGTTTACATTCTGGTTTACAGTCCAGCCGAAATCGTCCATCAACGACGGATAATCGCTTCAATCTTGCTGGCAAAAAATCTTCAATTGCCGCTCGATCTGCCAGCGAAATTTCTACTTCGCAACCGGCATCAATCCCAAAAACAGTCCAATCACTTTACGATTTTCCTAATTCCGAGCCGGAAATATCGCTTTCGCTACTTTACCGCGAGATAAGGCAAAATGCGCCTAAACGGCTTCTGGATGCATTTAATACCAGTTGAAGCAAAGTTCATACTTTTTCATACTTGATTTTTCGCCTCCCTTCCCCCAACCTTTGACCAACATCAACCGAAAACAAACGTGTCATGTCAAAACTGGTTTTAATCGAATTCGACGAGTTCAAGAGCTTCACCCGAGAGGTGATTCAAGAGGAGTTTAGAAATGTTTTCAGCCCGAATCAAGGTCTGAAAGGCTCGAAGGAAGAGCCGCTGCTATCACGGGCTGAAATGGCGCGTGAGCTGAACGTTTCGCTGGTCACGCTGCACCAATGGCAACGATCGGGCTTGCCCTATCGCAGGCTACATCGGAGAATTTACTTCATCAAGTCCGAGGTGCTGGATTACATGTATTCAAATCAGAAAACAAAGAAAAAGGGATAATGCCTCGAACGCATTACCCCTTAAAAACTTAAAAGTCTTAGTATGACAAATTTAACAGCCCTGAATGGTTTCTCCAACCATTCGGAAGGAAAGATTTTACATAAATCTTCCCTAAACACAATGAAGGATCTCGCGGAGAAAGGGAAGTCGCTTGCTCCACTTAGGCGTTTGCTCGGAAATTACGTGCTTGAAAATTCTGCTATAATCTTCGCTGCTGAGCGTGGTACTGGAAAAACGCTTTTAGGCCTCCAGGCCTGTATTGCTATTTCAGCGAAATGGCCGTCACTGTGGAATGAGCCAATCGAATATCACGGAAACACGTTGTTCATCAACTGCGAGCTCAGTGAGGATACAATGAGTCGAAGGCTCCGGCAGCTATTCGATGCACCACCTAAGGAGATCGGGTCTTCGGAATACCATAGCTATGTCTACACGACCAAGAGAGGCTTGGAGGAAGAAGCACAGGCGATCATCGAAATGTCGATGATCCAGAAACCTGTCCTGATCGTTCTAGACAATTTCAGGGTAGCATTCCTGAATTCCGATACGAACAACGGTAAGGAAGTCGCCAAGGCAATGCACCTGATCTTGACGCTTCGTGATTTATTGGACACAACGATCATTATCACCGATCATACTCGAAAGCATACCAGGAACTTGCTAACCGATAGTGACCTTCAAAGCGGCTCCGGTGTGAAGTCAGATTTGACGGATAGCGATATGTTTCTCCGGAGGAGTAAACAGGATATTCAATATCGGATCCTCAAGCGCTCCAAATCCAGGCATTGCGAAGAGACGGACGGGGCTAAGCTGATCCGTCTGAATCCTGATACGCTTTGGTTCGAATTTGTCCAGGACGACATTGACGAGGCGCAGCACATAGGTACTGAGGCAATGCCTGTGAAGGAGGAGCAGAAGGATTTAGCGCGAGAGCTTCGGGATCAGGGTAAGACCATCGAGCAGATAGCGAAGATACTGAATCGGGGCAAAGGCACCATTCATCGCTGGCTAAACGAGTAGGGGGCTCGAACGGGTCCACATTTTTCTCACAACCCCTCCTAATTTTTGAGAGGGGATTGCGAGAAAAATGCTCGAAGAAAATGGCGACACTTGGCAATAAAAGTCGGCTGGTTCGGCCTTGTTCCACTTGTTCCAGAAATTCCATTTGTTCCAAAATTCCATTCGTTCCACTCGTTCCATTTTTGTCTGAGATGTTCCATCTCGTTCCACTTGTTCCAGAAGTTCCATTTGTTCCAGACGTTCCGACCGTTCCACTAATTCCATTTTGTCGGCGATGTTCCATCTCGTACAATATGTTGATATTGTTCAATAAGGTTAAAGTCGTACCTCTTGTACAAGAAAATCAAA
>NZ_CAMLSE010000045.1 GCF_946482605.1 uncultured Dyadobacter sp.
GTTGAAATCCTGCAACCAACCGTCCATCAGATACCAGGCAATGGGCGAGGCGATCAGCAGAGCGATGACGACCAGTTTGACAAAATCAATGGAGAACAGGCCGAAAATATTAAGTGCCGACGCCCCAATGGCTTTACGGATACCCATTTCCTTCGTCCGCGATTCGGCCATGAATGCTACTACTCCATAAAGGCCCAAACAACCGATAAAAATGGCAATGCAGCTCAGGATTTTGAAAAGTGAAAAGAAGTTCTCTTCCTTTTCGTAAAAGCTGTTGAGCGTTTGGTCATAGAAAGAATACTTGAACAGATAGTCGGGGAACTGCCCGGCCCATGCTTCCTCGATCTTTTTCAGTTGCTCAGGTCCCGAATTTTTAGCTAGTTTCACACTCATGACCCGGTAATCGCGGCGGAGCGTCGTCATCACACATGGAATAATTTCGCGGTGCAGACTAAACGTATTGAAATTCCGAACCACACCCACAATCGGCAGCTTCACTTCGCTTCCTCCAATCGTCAACCGCTTCCCTACGATGTCCTGCGGGTTTTTAAACCCAAGTTTTTGCGCGAATGCTTCATTGACAACAAATTCCCGCATTGTATCCGAAGGCATGTACATTCTTCCGGCAGCCATTTTTAGGCCATATGTATTGAAATAGGCCGTATCCGCCGGACGCATCACGATATCGAGATCAAGGAATTCGGGATCATTCTCAAATTTGAAACCAGTTTGCCAATTACTCCTTGACATCGGGGTGAAGGTACTGAAACTGATGTTGCTTATACCTGGTGCCGCTTCGAGCTTGTCGCGCATTGTTTCTATTTTACCAGCCGCCTGGTCCGGGATCACGACATTGACGACCTCATCCTTTTCAAATCCTACGTCAAGCGTTCTGAAATACTTCATCTGACTGTAAGCGATCAGCGTTCCGATCAGGATCACCTGTGAAATGGAGAACTGCAACACAATCAGCCCTCGCCGGAGATTGGACTGCGTGCTTCCCGCCGTACGCATTTTGCCCTTCAATGCAAGAATGGGCTGATAACCCGACACAATCATGGCAGGGTACAAGCCGGCCAGTAAAGTAGTGATCACAGCCAACAGCAGGCAAAAAATCAATATGCTGGGATCTGTAAAAAACACTACTCCCTGCTGATTAATATTGAGAACATTGGAAATATAAGGCAGCACGAGCTGTGCCGCCAGCAGCGCAAGAATCACCGACGTAATGGTGATTACGCCCGTTTCTGAGAAGTACTGGCGCAAAAGCTGACCTCTTGTGCTTCCCAATACCTTTCTCACGCCCACCTCGCGTGACCGTCGTAATGCCTGCGCTGTCGCAAGATTTACAAAATTGACACAAGCGGTGATCAAAATGAAGACCCCGACAAGCGACATTGCCCAAATCATACCCTCGCTGATCGAGCGGTTGGCATAATTACCGATCTTCGTGGCAAAGTGAATGTCTTTGAGCGGCTGCAACACGTACCTCATTTTCGCCGCGTCCTTCGGTTCCCGGTATTTATTGACAAAAGCGACCAGTTGCTGCTCAAACTGCGCCTCACTTACCTTGCCGGGCAGCATCAGGTAAATTTGTCCGCCACCATAGCTGGATACCCAATCGTCCCAGTTTGTGAATGCACCGTAATCTTTGAGGGAAGAAAACGAAAGCATGGTCGTAAACGGCAGGTTCGTCACCACCGGCGGGTCAGCCACAATCCCGGTCACAACAAAGTCCTTGTTATTATCCACGCGGATTGTCTTGCCCATCGGGTCCGCATCTCCGAAGTAGAGGGCGGCCTGCCGCGCTGTTAACACCACGGAACCAGCGTTTTTCAATGCGCTTTTTGCAGATCCTTTCAGCCAGGTATAATCAAACAGCCTGAAATACTCCGGTCCGACAAATGCGATATTGTACCCGGGATCTGCAAATTTCTTCTTTTCGGAACCTTTTGTCACCGTCACCAACGTCCCGCGCAACGCATATGTGGGTGATACATATTCTTTTATCTCGGGAAAATCATTTTTCAATGCTTCGATCACGGGCAACGGCATGCCGGTACTGAATCCTTTGTCACCGTCGGCGATGCTGTGGGTAAGCATTCGGTAAACCCGGTCGGCATTCCGGTGATGGGTATCGAAGCTGAGCTCGTACCGCACGGTAAAGAAAATCAGCAGGCAGCAGGCAAGCCCGAGGGTCAGACCTGTGATGTTAATAACTGTAAAATTCCAGTTTCGGCGAAGGTTTCTGAAAGAGGTAACGAGATAGTTCTTGATCATGGCCAGGAAAGAGAGGTTAGTCCGGAGCTAAATCCATTAAAACCTGTACCACACACCATACATTACTGAAAAACAGATAATTACAAATACAAAACCCGCACATGATTGTTCGAAAGCGGACAATCATGTGCGGGTTTGAACGACTTGTTTATTCCTAAGGGCGAACCAGTTGTTCTAAACAGTTGTCTTCGATCCATGCTGGTAGATCAGAAATCGTAACCTCCTCTACTTCTTCGTCAGTTACGGAAATGAACGTAAAGGAAAAAAACATCTTTCCATTCTTCTTAAGTAACCAAATCGTATTACGATACATTTCACGTATTACTTCCGGCTTAACAAGATGACCACCATTTTGAGACCGCACTCTGGCTCTCAAAAGGCACAAATCCACATGATCTGTAAAAAATAAAATGAGATGTATCCTGGCATCTTTGGTCGCCGACGAAAAGGATTTTGCATAATCATAATGCGATGCATAGCCCAAATTCAATTCCAAAGCAAAATCCTTGCTGTTTTTCAGACAGCTCTGAATAAATTCATTGGCTTTGAGAGAAGCTAACTCTGAATAATCCGAAAAACCTTTCTTTTTATACTGATAGGCTGCTAGATCGTGATCGACGATAGGAATATGCTGTGGAACAAATTCCCGTCCATAGGTGCTCTTTCCAATGCCCGGAGGACCGGCAATCAGGTAGATATTCATTCAACAGCTTCAATCCTTCCGTCAGCATACTCAGCTACTGCAGTGCCGTCCTTCTGAAAGTAAACAAGGGGTTGGCCTATCGAAAACAAATAAGCCTTTGCCCGTTCGAAAGCTTCTCTCTTCCATTCCATTAACTCATTGGCAGTCATAACAGAAGGGCGCTTCTTCATAATCCCCGACTTATTGACGATTCTGTCCATGTTCTTTGCAGTTTCACGAGATCCGATGAACAAAGTTAAACTCCTTTAAACTGTGGCACAACTCTTTTGGTCCAAATCCCGGGCAGATCGCAATCATGATTGCTGTTTTTTTAGCATTCCCTACTATTCGCTCTTAAGCGACTTCACCGGGTTCATCAGCGCGGCTTTGATGCTCTGGAAACTAACGGTAGCGACCGCTACGATCACTGCGGCCAAACCTACTCCGACAAATGTCAGCGGGCTGATTTCAATGCGATAAGGGTAATTATCCAGCCATTTCTGCATAAAAAACCAGGCGGTCGGCGTGGCGATGAGCATCGCAACGACCACGAGTTTGACGAATTCGCGCGACAACACGAACACAAGATTTAAAATACTGGCTCCAAGCACTTTACGAACACCAATCTCTTTGGTCCGTTGCTCGATCACGATCAATGCCACCGCAAAAAGTCCGAGACAGGAAAGGATGATCGCCACAGCCGATGCCAGACTGAAAATCTGTGAGAGCCTTTCTTCTTCTTCGTACCAGGCGTTAGTGTTTTCATCAATAAACGAGCCCTTAAACTCCGATTCCGGCGTAATTTCCTTCCAGACAGCCTTCAATTTCTCCATCGAAGTCGCCAGGCTTTGCGGCGTCACACGCACAAAAATATAGCCGATACCGTCTGAATGAGACAAATACATGGTGATCGGTTTCGTCTCCCATTTGGAAGAATATAAATTAAAATCAGGAACCACGCCGATGATCTGATGCTTGATCCCGGCTGTATCGGTCTGGAAGAATTTACCAACCGGATCTTTTTCACCAATGGCCTTCGCCATGCTTTCGCTGATAATGACCTTGCCCATGGAATCTGTCGGGTAAGCCGGATTAAATTCCCGCCCTGCCAGCAATTTGATATTCAATGTCTTCAGATAATCGTAGCTGATGTGCAGCCAATCGGTGGTCACCTCACGGTCTTTGAATGTAAAGCCGATGACGCTGCGCGAAGAACTTCGGTCAAGGCCCATTCCCAGATTGACCCCGCTGCCGGTAATCCCCAGGATGTTGGGATCATCGCCCAGGTCGCTCCGCAACCTGCGCAATGCGGTTTGCCCGTCCACCTTCCTGCCCACGGGTATGCTGATTACCTGCTCCTTCTGAAAGCCCAATGGCTGCTTCCGCAAATGGTCGACCTGCTGTACGGCGATAATCGTGCTGCAAATCAGCAGGCTCGATAAGGCAAACTGAGCGATGATCAGTGAATTCCTCAAAATACCGGGCTTTTTAAGCGACACCTTTCCCTTCAAAACCTCCACCGCATTGAACCTCGACATTTGCAATGCAGGATATCCGCCCGCTATCAATGTAACAAATAAGCACAAACCCAGCAGTAATAACAGCTTGTCAGGTTCGAAGATGTACTCCAAGCTCAGTTTGGATCTGAATGTCGCATTGAATGCAGGCAACAGCAATATCGCAAGCGCGATGCCTGCCAGAAAACCCAGGAAACACACCACCCCGGCTTCGCCCCAGATCTGGAAGAAAAGTTGCTGTTTCAATGCACCCAGCGACTTGCGCACACCTACCTCACGGGCGCGTATGAATGAGCGTGCGACATTCAGGTTGATGAAATTAATACTGGCTATCAGCAGGATAAATATACCGATACCCATCAGCGCGTACACCAGTGAAGCCTCCTTTCCACCCGAAATCTCGCGGTCAAAATGCACATCTTCAAGCTTTTGAAGGCGCACTGCATACAAATCCCCTCTTTCGTCGGGCTTAGCACCTTGCTTTTTAAGTTTGGAAATAGTTTCGGAGAAATATTTGGCCGTAAAGGGTTTCAGTTTCTTTTCAAATGCAAGCTTGTCAACCCCTGGTTTCAGTTTCAGGAACACGCTGTGTGAGTAATTGTCCCAATAATCCTTTTGCTCCTGGTAGCCGCCCTGGTTTTCACTGCGAACGAATGCATCGAATTTCAATGATGAATTTTCAGGAAAGTCGGCCAGGACCCCCGTGACGACATATTGTTTCTTCTTCCCTTCAAGGCCTACGTCGATCCGCTTTCCCAATGGCTTTTCGTTACCAAAAACCGCCTTGGCCATGTGCTGCGTGATAACAATACTGCTCAAATCCTGCAAAGCAGCTTGCGCATTACCTTCAATAAACGGGAAAGTAAAAATCCTGAAAAAATCGGGCTCTGTGAATTTGATCTGTTTATCGAGGTATTTGCCTTTATACTCCACCACATCCCAGCCGTTGATTACCCTGGCAATCGACTCGATCTCGGGATACTCGGCTTTCAATGCTGGCGTGATCGGTAAAGGCATCGATGCCGCCCGGTTCACGCCCTCAGGGCCATTGGAGAAAAAGTAAGCCTGGTAAATCCTGTCCTTATCCACATGAAAATTATCGTAGGACAAAGAAAAATAGGCGGTCAGGAACAAAAAGACACTCACACAGAATGCCACGGACAGGCCTACTATATTGATGAATGCGTAACCCTTGTTTTTCCAAAGGTTACGCAATGCGATTTTGAGATAATTTTTGAACATAACTAATGACTTATTCGGCTTTCAGAGATTTCACTGGGTTGGTCATAGCAGCCCGGATGGCCTGAGCGCTGACAGTAAGGAGCGCGATCGCGACCGCGAGAACACCGGCACCGGCAAACATCCACCACTGGAGGCTGATCTTGTAGGCAAAGTCGTTCAGCCATTGGTTCATCAGGTACCAGGTCAACGGCGTCGCGATCACAATGGATATCACTACCAGTTTGATAAAATCTCCCGACAGAAGCTTAACAATACTAACAATAGAAGCTCCAAGCACTTTCCGGACACCGATTTCCTTGATCCGTTGCTGGGCCGCAAACGCCGCCAGGCCAAATAATCCCAGGCAGGATATCAAAATCGAAATGATGGTAAATGCATTGACCAGCCTCGATGTGCGCGCATCAGCCGTGTAATTACTCTGAAAATCTTCGTCCAGGAAACTGTATGCAAAAGGTTCGTCCGGAACCAGGGTCTTCCACTTACTTTCGATAAACGGAATCACCGAGGCGGCATCCTGTCCGCTCACGTGCGCGATCAGATAGTTGAAATCCGTATTGGCATTGAGAAAGAAAGCGTAGGGTTCAATGACCTTATGGAGGTCCTGGAAGTGGAAGTCCTTCACAACACCCACCACTTCCACCGCTCCGGGTGTTCCTTCTCCCCGGTTAAAATGAAACTGCTGACCCACAGCCTTTTCGAGCGGAATACCAAATTTCCGTAATGCAGCTTCATTCACCACAATTTTGAAATTGGTATCAGCAGGGAACTGTTTCGAAAACATGCGGCCAGCTGCCAGCTGAAAGCCCATGGTTTCCATGAAATCTGCTGCGACCCAGTTTGTTTTAATTACATTATCCTCATTTACAGTCTGGCCAGGCAAGAAAACGGACATATCGCTCGGGTTCAGTATTCCCGGGTAGTAGGATGTACCGGAAGCTGAACTGATCCGGCTGTCCTGCATCAGTTCATTCCGGAGAGCAGTATACGCATGCCGCGACTCCACACTTCGGAAGGGGATCACGATCTGCTGATCTTTGACGAAACCCAACGGCTGTTCTTTCATGAAACTGATCTGGCCCTGTATGACGATCGTGGCTACGACCAGACCTATCGAAATGACAAACTGGAACACCACAAGCCCCCGCCGCAATGCCGTAGCCGAAACCGAGTTGACAAACCTCCCCTTGATCACATCCAGCGGATTGAACACGGAGAGGTAAAATGCAGGGTAACTGCCCGCCAGCAGGCCGGTAACGAATGCGAGCAGGATAAACCCGCCGACGATCGTCGGTTGCATGAGATCATTGATATCCAGCGCCTTATCAGCAAGCCCGTTAAACAGCGGCAGACATAGGATCACCAGCACAACAGCCATCAGCAAAGCCAGGAATGTGAGTACCATGGACTCGCCCAGGAACTGGCCGACAAGGCCGCCTCTGTTGGCACCCATTACCTTACGCAGGCCTACTTCCGCCGCACGTTTAGCGGAACGGGCCGTGGCAAGATTCATGAAATTGATACAGGCGATCAGCAACGTAAATACGGCAATGCAGGCCAGTACGTACAGATAAGTGGGACTGGTTGTGGAGGTAACGATACGATCGATCTGGCTGAACAAATGGATATCTTGTACAGGAAGGAGCGCCAGTTTCTTATCAAAACCGGCTATTTTCAAATCCTTGCGCGCATATTTTTCTATAAATGCAGGCAGCTTCCTGCCGAATTGTCCCGCGTCGGTACCTGGCCGGAGGCGCAGGTAATGATAGAACATGTTGTTGCTCGTAAAGTTGAGATCGGATTGCCGGAGATAGTCCCCGATCCAGCCTACTTTCAGCGAAACAAAATAATGCGCATCGATATGGGAGCGGTGGCTTTCATCCCGGAACACGCCGGTTACTTTAAAGTTCTCATTATGGCCCGTTTTCCCTCCAATCTTGACGATCCGGTTCAATGCCGGCATGGTGCCGAACAACTTTTTCGCGAGCACGTCCGACAGCACGATGGAATGCGGGTCGTTCATGGCAGTCCGGCTATCCCCTTCCAGAAATTGGTAGGTAAAAACGTCGAAAAAAGTGGAATCTATGTGAGTTCCTTTGGTCTCATAAAAGGATAGCGGGCCTTTACCTGGCAGCTCGACCGTCAGTAAAGCCTTATCCTCCAAAAAGTTCTGCCAGAGGCGGGTCACCTGGACCACCTCGGGGTATTCTGCCTTGACCGTCTGTGCATAAGGCGCCGGCGCCCGGGGATTATCCATTTTCTCCCCATTAGACTGCACATTCTCACAGCGCAGCAGATAAAGATCGTTAACATACTCCTGATGCTTATCGAACGAGACTTCACTCAAAATGTAAAGCAGCAGGAGCATGCAACAGGTCATCCCGACTGAAAGGCCGAAGACGTTGATAGCAGAGAACATCTTGTTTTTCAAGATATTCCTGCATGCAATTTTCAGATAGTTTTTGATCATGGCTGGTATTTCGGATAAAACCCGGAAGTTCGGGTTGAATAATTGTACCAGCTCAAAACGAACAAGCATAACTCACTCACAATAAGACCATTAAATACCCATATAACGAACAAGAGTGTCCGCATTCGGACACTCTTGTTCGTTATTGGACTGGTGCAACTAGTATGTAAGCGGTTCTTGTCTAACGCTACGCACGCGAATGATATTCACTGTAAAATTAGCGGTGTCGATAAAGTAGGTAATCCGGATTTTATGGATTTCAAAAGATCGGAAATCATCATTTGCATCTAATCTCAGCTGGTCACGATGATATCTTCGGGGATGAGACGTCAGATTCCCTATCAACTGTAATATTTCCCTTTTGACTTTCTGCGCGTTTTGATAAGAATCCTTCCGAATGTAAACATAGATCTCTTTGAACTCGTCTAATGCTTTCCTGTCCCATCGAATTGCATATAGATGCTTTACCATTCGTTGATATTAGCCTCTGCTTCCTGCTGTGTGTAGTACTCACCTGATTTGATTCGTGCCAATGCTTCGTCCAATTCAATATTGTATTGCTCAATGGATGTTCTATCGCCGTGGTCGGTTTGTTTCAGCTTGACAAATGTCTCGATAATGCTCAACAATGATTTCTTTTCCGCCTCACCCAGGAGAGGCAAATATCTGACTATCTGCGAATCAACTGTCCTTAAATCCATAACAAATCATCATTTAAGTTTAATGCAAATCGCAAAAAATGCCATCCAATCTATTATTAAACTTAGTGATTTCCCATAAAAATCGCAACACTACTCGCTTCGCAAACTCTTCACCGGATCGGCCAGCGCGGCTTTGATGCCCTGGAAGCCGACCGTTATGATGGTCAGTCCCAATGCACCCAACGCTACGGCACCAAAGACGTACCACGGCAGGTTGACATGGTATTCAAAACTCGCAAGGTAATTGACTACAAAGCTGTAAGCCAAAGGCAGTCCAATTAACACCGCGATCAGAAGTAATATAATGAAGTCGCGTGAAAGCAGGATAGCGATGCCCCGCACACTGGCACCCAGTACTTTCCGGATGCCGATCTCTTTGGTCCGCTGACTGGCTGCCAGCGATATCAGACCAAAAATTCCCGCAAAAGCGATGACGATGGCCAGTAGCGTCACAAAATTGACCATTTTCCAAATGCCGTCCAGATCATTGTACTGCCTGCGCAGCTCCTCGTCCATGTAAAAAAACTGGAATGGGCGCCGGGAAGGTATTTTCTTCATTTCGCTTTCCAGACCGGCCATTACGCTTCGGGACTGTGTAATATCTGCAAGCCGGATTGTGAGATAACTGTTGAGACCCGTTGGCCCGTCGTACCAATGCAGCAATGGCTCGATGCGCTCTTTCAACGGCCCGTAGTGAAAGTCTTTCATGACCCCTACCACCGTGTAAATTTCCGGATTGTTACCCTGACGCAGCCGTTTGCCCACAGCCGTGGTCCAGCCGAATGCCTTTCTGGCCGTTTCATTGATCACGACGGGATGTTGCAGCCCCTCCCTATCCAGCTCCGTTGAAAAGTCGCGACCTTCCACCATTGGAACGCCATACACCTGTGCATAACCCGCGCTCGTACCTGCATGCAGCAAGCGGGTATTTTTCTTTTCTTCACCTTCCGGGGTATAGACGTTGTAGTTGCTTCTGTACCGCGTCGGTACGACACCGGACGTCGCGATGCTTTCGACCCTCGAATCCTGCCTGAGCTTATCAAGAATGGGCGCAAACTGGCTGATTGCAAATTCTTCATTTTTGTATTGAAGATCCGACTCCACCACCACGACATCCTTTCCATTGAATCCGGTATTGGCTGCCCGCATGAAGCTGATCTGCCAGCGGACTGCAATAGCACCGATAACGAGGATGATTGCAATCACGAGCTGAACCACGATCAGTGACCCCTGTGTCCAGTTCCGTGCGCGTGGCTTACCCGATAACTTCCCTTTGAGGGTATCCCGCAAATCCAGTTTATTTAGATAAATAGCCGGGGCGGCACCCGCAACAAACATGATGATTGAAATAATGCTTACCAATGTCAGGAAAGTAGTCGAATCCTGTTTCCAGTTCACTACCAGCTGCATTCTTCCCTGCCTGAATTCATTGAACTGGGGAACGAGGTAAGTAATGCCAAAAAGGACGGCAATGGACATCGCAGCGATCAAAACAATGGCCGACTCCGTCCAGAACTGCGCGAGGACCTGAGCAAGCGTAGAGCCGGTCACTTTTCTCACCGCCACCTCCTTGGCCCTAGTGAACGACATCGCGGTGTTGAGGTTAACCATATTGATACTGATAACCAACACAATGAACACAGCGATGGTCATGGCACCGTAAATCATCCAGCGAAATGCAGGATTTGTAATGTGAATGTAGTCCTTGAACGGCGCAATGTGAATGGATCGTTTTAACCCGTCCGCCTTAAAATGGGTTTGGGCGAATGCCGGAAATTGTGATTCCAGCCTGCCTGCATTGCTGTTGCTTCGCAGTTTGAGATACACTGATGCGAAGGTATTGTACCAGTCGGCATTGGATGCAAAATTCTTGTTGTCTTCCAGATTCGCTATCGGAATGAGTACTTCGAACTGGATGGAAGAATTGGCCGGTACCGGTTCCAGAACACCCGTCACGGTAAAGGATAACGAGTCATCGACATTAACCGTTTTCCCAACCGGGTTAACCGCCCCGAACAGTGCTTCCGCAACGGGTTGGCTCAGGACCACCGATTGCTTGCTTCGCAATGCCGTTGCAGCATTTCCGTACTTCAATTTAAAGGAAAATACATCAAAAAAAGTACTGTCCACATATTTGGTGTTGCGCTGCAAGTTCTTTCCATTGTAGGTCAGCCAGACATTGTTCCAGCCTTGTACATGCGTCCCCGTTTCGATGTCAGGATAAGTCTTTACCAACTGGTCCAGAATCGGGTACACGGTTTGATTATACCTACCCCCTTCGTCGCCCGTCTGGACAAAATAAATCCGTTTATAGTCTTTGTGAAAAGTATCGAAGGTAAGTCCCCGCTGAATAAACAGAATCAGCACGCCCGCGCTCGCCAGCCCCAGCGAAAGACCTACGACATTGATGAACGTAAAGAGCCTGCTTTTCCAGAGCGTGCGGAGGGCAATTTTGAAGTAATTCCTGAACATGATCGGATGGATATTTGGCTATTCGCTTTTCAGAGATTTCACCGGGTTAGTCAATGCAGCCCGGATACTCTGGTAACTAATGGTGAGCAATGCGACAGACACCGCACCGCCACCGGCACCGAAAAACACCAGCCAGCTCATCTGAATGCGATATTCAAAGCCTTCCAGCCATTTTTGCATAAAATAATATCCCAACGGCGAAGCGAGCACAATGGCCACCAGCACCAGCCTGACAAAGTCGATGGACAGTAATGCAACAATGGAGCTTACCGACGCCCCCAATACTTTACGAATGCCAACTTCCTTGGTCCGCCGCTCGGCGGTGAACGTTGCCAGGCCGAACAACCCCATACAGGATATCACGACCGCCACGATCGTGAACGTATTGAAGAGCGTTGCCGTACGTTCTTCGCTTTTATAAAGCCGGTCGTAAGTTTCGTCGAGGAAGCTGTAAGAAAGCGCATAGTCGGGAACCTGTTTGTTCCATATCGTCTCCGTAGCCCGGATCGCCTTCGCCTCCTGTCCGGCCGCCGCCTTCACGTACAAGCTGCCTTTCCAGTTTTTATCCTGAAAAAGTACCAGCGGTTCGATCTTATCACGCAGACTTTTGAAGTGAAAATCCCTGACCACGCCGACTATGGCCCCCTTGGTCCCCCTGAATTCAAACCATTGTCCAATGACCGGCTTGGGTATGTTCAATTTCTTTACGGCCGTTTCATTCAATATCACATTGTTCCGGTCAGCGACGTTGTTGGCTCCGAACCAGCGGCCATCAGCCATTTTCAGGTTAAACATGGGGAGAAAGTCACTTTCCACGGGAATCTGATAAACGGTCGGAACAAAATCCTTCGGACGGCCCCGCCAATCATATGAGCCGGAGGTACTGCTTGCGATCTGCACGATATTCTGCCCGGCAATCGTAACGTCGACAATGCTCGATTCCCGCAGCAATTCAGCTTTAAATGCCTCCGTATCCGCGTTTCCCCTCGCATTGCCTGGAATCCGGAATGTAAAAACATGTGCACGATCATAACCCAGCGATCGTTCACGGACGAATTTCATTTGCCGGTACACCACCAGCGTGGAGATCAGAAAAATGATCGTGACCGCGAATTGTACCACCACAAGCCCCTTCCGAAAACCCGCACTCGTTGAACCGAGCAACTGATTACCCCGCAGGATCTCGAAGGGCTTAAAGGATGACAGCAGCAGCGAAGGATAAATGCCTGTCAAAACAATTGCCGCCACGGTTGTTCCCGCCAGCACATACCACCATGAACGATCCGAAAACGATAGTTCGAATGCCTTCCCGGTCAGTTCTTTGAATGCGGGCAACAGCAGGAAAACCAGACAAACAGAAAACACGAGCGCGAGCAGGCAAGTTATCACAGACTCGATCATGAACTGACCAAACAGGTGGGAAGAACCAGCACCCAACAGTTTTTTGACGCCCACTTCACGAGAACGGACGCTCGCACGCGCAGTGGTAAGATTGACATAGTTAATGCAGGCGACCAACAGGATAACTACCGCAAGCCCGAAAAAGATATATATCGTGCGATGATCACCTTTGCTCTGCGCTGCTCCCTGAATATCTTTATTGAAATGCATGGCCGTCAGGGGCTCTACTTCTAACGTAGTATTGGTGGAGGGCTTGCCGTTATCATCCCTTTTCAGATTGGAAATAATGCGGGTCAGTTTCTTGCCCGTTTGTGACCAGTCCGTTCCTGCACGGCCCACGAGGTAGGTTTCGTAATTAAACTGGTTCCAGTTGTTGTCGCTATCAAAATTTTTGGGATTAGCCCAATAAGCGCCCATGGGCAGGATGTAGTCGAACTGAAAACTGGAATTCGCCGGGTTATTCCGGTAAACACCAGCCACCACGTAGTCCAATGTGTCGATCCGGATCGTCCGGCCACCGATATCCGTGGTTCCGAAAAGCATTTCAGCCTTAGCCTGCGTCATCGCAACGTTTCTGACGCCCGAACGGAGCTGCTCCGCTGAACCAGAAATGAATTGATAATCAAACACGTCGAACCAGTTTGGATCGACGTACACCATATTTTCTGCATTCACCTTTTTCCCGTTTGCCCTGATCGTCGCATTACCCGCCGAAGCCTTTCGCACCACCTCCTGAATTTCAGGAAGCCTCTTTGCCTGGTCGGCCAGCAGCATGGGCGTATTCGACCAATGCCATGTTTCCTCATTGCTGATTTTCAGGTGCGTCACTACATGCCCGGTCTGCTGCGCTTTGGAATGATAGGCGTCAAAATTCAGCTCGTTTTGTACCCACAAAAGCATAAAAACGGCCGTGACCATTCCTCCTGTAAGTCCGAGCACATTGAGTGCTGTGAACAGGCGGGACGCGAGCAGGTTCCTGATTGCAATTTTGAAATAATTGAAAAACATGGTCCGGGAATTTTATAACAATTGATGATAGCTGATCGGGCTATTTATTCACTCCTCAGCGATTGCACAGGGTTCAGCATCGCTGCCCTGATACTTTGATACCCTACCGTCAGTACCGCGATCGACAGGGCCAGGGTCGCGGCCAATGCGAAATACCACCATGAGATCGATATCCGATAGGGAAAATCCTGTAACCAGATACTAGCGCCATAATAGGACAGCGGTAGCGCGATCACGATCGAAATCAGTACCAATTTCACGAAATCCAGTGACAGCAAGGCCGTAATGCTCGCTACCGACGCACCCAACACTTTGCGGATGCCGACTTCCTTGATCCGTGTTTCGGCATTGAATGTCGCCAGCCCGAACAGGCCGATGCACGAGACAAAGATCGACAACATGGCCGCGAGGGTGATCATCTGCTTCCATTTCGCTTCCGATTCATAGCGTTTCAGATTGGCTGCGTCTTCGAATTTGTATTCAAAGGGCATGTACTTGACATGTCTGCGAAAGACCGCCTCGATGGCCTTCATCGTCGCGGGGATATCCTTGCTGTCAAGTTTCGCGAATACGGTACCCTGCCTGTAATTAGGGTCCTGGGTCAGCAGCAGTGGTTTAATGGTATCTTTCAGAGATGCATAGTGGTAGTCCCGGATTACGCCGATCACCTTCATTTTCTTGTTCTTCCATTCAAAATTAATCTCCTGCCCGACCGGATCCCGCCAGCCAGCCTCCTTCACAAATGCTTCATTCACAACCACCGACTCGTCCGGATCAGTAGAAAAGGTCTTGGAAAAATTCCTGCCCTTCACCACCGGTATCTGTAAGGTACCCAGGAAATTGTCATCCACACCGATATATCCGAAGCCAATGCTCTTGTCGCCGATCTTGGCACCGGTACCATTATAATTCCCGTTGAATGCGGCAACGGAGGCAACTCCCGAAATGCTGCGCAACTCATTCTGTACCACCTCCATGATCTCCTTACCCGGCCCGCCGCGTCCCAACCCAAAGCTTACCAGGTTCTTATCATTATACCCCAGATCCTTCTCCGTCATGTATCTGAACTGGGAATAGATAACAATCGTACCGATTACCAGGCAAACTGACAGCGCAAATTGGAAAACGACCAGTCCCTTCGTAAGGTAGTTTTTCTGCGTCAGCCTGGCCCGGTTATAGAGCGTCTGTACCGGACTAAAGCCGGAAAGCACCAATGCAGGATAAACCCCGGCAACCAGCCCTGTGGCCACAAACAATGCAATGTAGCCGGAAACCAATCCGGTATCCAGCAGGTATGACAGGGCCAGCTGCTTATTGGCCAGTTCGTTAAACACCGGTAACACCAGTTGGGTAAGTCCGATAGCCAGTGCGAATGCGATGAACGACAGCAGGAACGATTCGCCCAGGAACTGGTAAATGAGCTGCTTGCGGAGGCTGCCAACCACTTTTCTTACCCCGATTTCTTTTGCACGGTTGAGGGAGCGTGCCACGGTGAGATTCACGAAGTTGATACAGGCGATCAGCAGGATAAAAATGGCGATCCCCGAAAGAATGTACGAATAGATGGGGCTGCTCGCGTGATCCAGCCCGTTGCGCATGTCTCCGCTTTCGCTCTTCAAATGCATATCCATGAAAGGCATCAGTCCGAAAACGATGCGTTGCTTAAAATCTTTGATCTTACCAATCTCCTCGGCAGATTTGGTACGGAATACCTGGTTCATCTTCGGCACCACGGCATGGTAATCTGCCTGATCATGCAATAGAATGAATGTGTTCATATAGAAACCGAGCCATTCTTTGTCCGTCCAGCCTCTCGCCTCCTGAAACTTAAAAGGAAGCACGGCGTCAAATTGAATGGATGAGTTTTCGGGGCAGCGCTTTGCAACACCTGATACCACGAAAGGCTCGAACTGTTCACCAATTTTCAGGTTCATCGTTTTCCCAATCGCATTCCTGGTACCGAAATATTTCTCAGCCAGATCTTCACTCAAAACAATGGAATGGATGTCCGACAAAACCGTTGCAGGGTCACCCGCAAGCAGGGGCATTGAGAAAACCGAAAAAAACGACTCATCCGCGAAGAGGACATCTTCCTTCAAAACCTCATTCCCCTTTTTGACCACAAAAGAACTGCTTTGCGCCCGGACCACCTCTTTGATCTCCGGAATTTCCTGTTTAAAGCCGGGTCCGTGAATCGCATTGGTGCTACCGATGGTTCGGGATTCGTTTTCATCCGACATTTTCACCACGATCCGGTAAAGCTGGTCCCGGTTTTTCTGAAAACGGTCGAAGCTCAGCTCGTCCTTCGTATATAGGACAATGAGCATGCAGCAGGTAAGGCCCAGCGAAAGCCCCGCGATATTGATCAGTGAAAAAATCTTATTTCTCGTAAGATTTCGAATGGCGATTTTGAGATAGTTCTGAAACATGGCCCGTCAATTTATTCGTTTTTTAAGCTCTCAACCGGATTGGCAAGAGCTGCTTTCTTCTTAAATGTCTCTTCAGTACCGGCAGCCTACTCGCTTTTAAGGGATTTCACCGGGTTCATTAGGGCAGCTTTAATAGCCTGAAAACTCACCGTTAGCAATGCGATCAGCAAGGCAGCTACGCCGGCTAAGGCGAAGTACCACCATTTGATATCGATCCGGAAAGCATATTTTTCAAGCCAGCCATTGAGGAAATACCAGGCAACAGGAAAGGCAATGAGTGCGGCCACGCCCACCAGTTTCAGGAAGTCGGCCGACAGCATGCCGACCAGATTGGTCACACTCGCACCAAGCACCTTCCGCACACCGATCTCCTTGGTCCGTTGCTCCGCGGTAAATGCAGCGAGTCCGAACAGCCCCAGGCAGGAAATAAAAATGGCGAGGAAGGCAAAGTAGTTGGAAAGTTTACTCACCACGGTCTCGGCTTTGTAGAGGTTACCAAACTCCTCGTCCGCGAAGTGGTATTTGAAGGGCACACCCGAATTGTAGGTTCTGAACACCTTTTCGATACTGGCGATGGCCTGCTTTGTTTTGCCCGCTTCTGCCCTGATCATCCCGACACCCCACGCGTCCTTCTTAGGTTGTAGGCTGACGATCAGCGGCTCAATCGCCACATGCAGGGAGCCGATGTGAAAGTCTTTCATCAGCCCGATGATTTTCCCCTTCTTTCCCCACATCGTTAGCTCCTTACCAACCGGGTCTTTATAGCCGATCTTCTTCGCAGCGGCCTCATTTACCAGGTAATTCGAAGTGTCGGTGCCGAACGACGGACTAAAATCCCGGCCGTCGATCAGTTTCACACCCATTGTTTTGACAAAATCAAAACCCACGGGATTCACATTGAACAGCAACTGTTTGGTTGTATCCTTGCCTGGCCAGCTCACGCCCATTGTAGAACTGCCGTAATTGAGCGGGCTAGCCTGCGAACGAGCCACGGACTTGATACCCGGCTCACCTTCCAGCGCCTGCTTGAAAGCATCGAAGTTGGTACTCATCGTATTCTCAATATCGGGGAGGTATAGCAGGTTCTCCTGGCTGAAACCAAGATTTTTGTGCTGAATGAATTCAATCTGCTTGTAAATAACAATCATCGACAGAATGAGCAGTATGGACAACCCAAACTGAAATACCACCAGCCCCTGCCGGAAGTAAGTCGCACTGGCCTTGAACTTCAATGCACCTTTCAGAATCGTCACCGGGTTAAGCGACGACATGAACAATGCCGGATAGCTGCCGGCAATCAGCCCGGTTATCACCGTGAGGGCCAGTAACAGTCCCAGAAACGAGGGATCCAGGAAATCCAGGTAAAGCCGCTTATCAGTGAGCGTATTGAAGCCCGGCAGCAGTACCGCCACAATGCCGATGGCCACTACCAGTGAGAGCACTGTAATCAGAATGGACTCTCCCATGAACTGGCCGATCAGACTACTCTTGTATGCACCTACGACCTTTCTCAATCCAACTTCCTTGGCCCGTTTCACCGAACGTGCGGTGGCCAGGTTCATAAAATTGATGCAGGCAATAACTAGGATAAAAACAGCAACAATGGTGAACATGCGGACATACTCTATCCGGCCCCCGTTCTGTTTGCCGGCCTCCCAATTGGAATAGAGATACGATTGGCCGTAATTGATCAGGAAGAGCTCGACATTGCTGTCCTTATTTTTGGTTTTAATGTAGTTCTTGATTTTCACATTGACTTTGTCAATATCCGCATTCTTCGTCAGCATAACCGCGCATCGGGGACCATTGTTGCCCCATTCCTGCGCCCATTTAGTGCCTTTGAGCCATTGGTCATAGCTCATCAGGAAATCGAATTTCATCGATGAATACCGTGGCATCTCTTCCAGGATACCCGTCACCACGACCTCATCCTTATTATCGATGCGGATAGCCTTGCCCATCGGATCCTGGCCTTTGAAATACTTATCCGCAATTTTTTGGGAGATCACCACACCGTCGGGACGTTTCAATGCCGTGGCAGGATCACCCTGTTTCAATCCGAAAGAGAACATCGACAGGAAGTCTCCCTGAACATACCGGCCTTTCTCATTATCATATACATTTCCGACACGGAAAACCGGGGACATCTCCCAAAGGACCTGGCTCGCCTTCTCGATCTCAGGAATGTCTTTCACGATATTTTGGGCCAGGATCCCGGGGGTCGCGGGGTAGGTATTGATGGCTCCGGAATAATACTGGTTCTCCATTACCGAATACAGTCGGGTATCATGTTCATGGAACCGGTCCATTTTGATCTCGTCCTGTACCCACAGCATGATCAGTAAACTGCACGCCATTCCCAATGCGAGGCCCAGAATATTGATCGAGCTGAACGTTTTGTTTTTGACCAGATTCCGGAGGGCGATCTTTAAATAATTTTTAAGCATACCGGTTGTTCATTTGCTGATGGAATAAATAGGATCCGTAATGTGTTATCTGATATATTTGACTATCAACTAATTCAGCGGCTATGGAACTGGTCAGAAAAGTATTCGTCCCGACGAGCACAACTTTCACATTGACGCTTCCCAAAGAAATGATTGGGAAAAAAATAGAGGTGGTTGCCTCCGAGGTAAAAGTTCCGAACGTCCTCACTGAGCCTGAAAAGCAGCAAAGAATCGATGCTATCGAGGCGATTTTTAAGGATAGCCGTGTTGATCTCAGCAACTTCAAATTTGACCGTGACGAAGCAAATAACTACGATGACTAACATCGCGCTGGACACTAACGTGTTGCTGTATCTGTACGATGCTAGCGATCATGTTAAAAGACGTGTCAGCGAAGGTATCATCGCATCCAGCCCAGTGATCAGCACTCAGGTTATATCCGAATTCATCAATGTGACAAAACGGGTGCTGAAACTCCCAAAGCAGGAAGTGCTTTACAAATGCAACCGCGTTTTCGATCGCTGTCAGATTATTTCAGTTGATCAGGATATTCTTGATCATTCATATTACATTCTGAAAAAATATGACTTTCAGATATTGGACAGCATCATCATATCTTCTGCACTCGCCGCCGGATGCAACATTCTGTATTCGGAAGACTTTCAACATTCCATGGTCGTTGAAAATCAGTTGACCATCATCAACCCATATCTCGAATTCCAGTAACGCTATTCCGACTTCAGCGACTTCACCGGATTCATCAATGCCGCCTTGATACTTTGGAAACTAACTGTCAATAATGCAATGACAATTGCCAGCAAGCCAGCCGCCGCGACCATCCACCAGGACACATCGATGTGATAGGCAAAATCGCTTAGCCAACGGTTCATAGCGAACCATGCGACAGGACTGCCTATGACGATGGAAATGATAATCAGCTTCAAAAACTCCCTCGACAGCAATGCGACTATACTCGTAACGCTCGCACCAAGCACCTTTCTAACACCGATTTCCTTCGTGCGGCGCTCGGCCGTGTAGGCGGAGAGACCGAATAATCCCAGACATCCGATCATAATGGAGATGGCCGCAAATGTGATGAATATCCGACCAACGCGCTGTTCGTTACGGTAAACATTGTCGAAATCTTCATCCATGAAACCATAGTTGAACGGTTGGCCCGGTGCCATTTTCTTCCACAAGGCTTCCACCTGGCTTACCGTGCGCTCCATATCACCCCCATTCAACTTAAATACAACGGTTCCGGTGCTTTTATAGAGGATCAGGCTCAATGCGCCGATATTTTTGCGCAGGGATTCAAAATGAAAGTTCTTAACGACTCCGATGACGGTGTAGATTACTTTCTTCTGCAACTGAGCGTCTTCAAACCCGAATATCTTCTTTCCGATCGGATCAGCATATCCCAGCACTTTCGCCGCATTCTCATTGATAATAATACCCGTCGAATCCGAAAGAAAGTCCTCCTGGAACGCACGGCCTGTTTTCATTTCGAGCCCGAGCGTCTTGACAAAATCGTAGTCCACTGCCCATTTCTGCATATTGATCCCTTTGTCCTGCTGGATTTGACCGACCGGAAAGAAAGTGTGATCGGTACGGGACGACGGTGTGGGCAGAAAACTGCTGACCGTACCGCTCTCCACATTGGGGATTTGCAAAACCTGCTCTTTGAATGCCTTGACCTGATTATCCAGCGCATAAGCATCATGCACGATCAGCATTTGGTCTTTATTGAAGCCGAGCTTTTTAGTCTGGATATAGTTCAATTGCTGATAGATCACGCCGGTACCCACGATCAGCATCATCGAGATCACAAACTGGAACACCACCAACGTGTTGCGCAGATAACCACTCGCTTTGCCTTCGAGCTCGATCGTATTTTTTAAGACTTTCAAAGGCTTGAATGCCGAAAGGAAGAATGCAGGATAGCTTCCTGCCAGAACGCCGACAATTCCACCGGTGGCAAGCAAGATCAACCAGAACCACAAATTGGCAATCGGAAATTCGATCTGCTTGCTGGCCAGATTGTTAAATAATGGTAATGCGAGATAAGCTAGAAGAATGGCCAGTGCTAGCGAGAAGAAACTGAGCATGACCGATTCAGTGAGGAATTGGCTTACCAGCGCTGAACGCTCGGAACCCAGTGCCTTACGAACACCCACTTCCTTCGCCCGATTGGCCGAACGCGCCGTGGCGAGATTCATAAAATTGACACAGGCGATCGCCAGCAGAAATATCGCAACGACCGCGAAAATATAGACGTACTGAATATTACCGTTGACATTAATTTCCGCAGTCCGGTCGGAATGCAGGTGAATGTCTGTCACAGGCGTTAAAGTGTACCGCAGGTAATTTCCCGACTTTCGCACTTCGTCGAGAGAAGCGCCCAGAAAGCCTCTGATCCACTTGTCGGTATATTTTCTAAGAATTGTTTCAAAATTTTTCTCAAACTCTCGCGGGTTCACTCCATCCTTGAACAACACATAGGTATTGTAGTTGTGGCTTCCCCAGTCACTGCGTCGGCTGTCCTCATAGGAGCTCATGGAAAGCAGCATATTCACATCCCTCATGTGCGAGCGGGCGGGAATGTTCTCCATTACACCCGATACTGTAAACGTTTGCTCACCGTCGATCAGAAGGGGTTTGCCAATGGGGTCTTCATTACCAAAGTATTTTTCCGCATCCCGCTCGGAGATCACGACCGTGTTAGGCTGATCTAAAACCTTGGTTGGATCGCCGGAAAGTAATTTGATTGAAAACAATTCAAAAAAGGTCGAATCCGCATAAAATACGTGCTCTTCTTTGAGATTTTCGGCGGAATTGGTCCGCCGGACAAGCTGGCTGCCATTCTCACGGAGGCGGACTACCTGCTCGACTTGCGGGTAATCTTTTTTCAATGTAAATGCCAGGGGATCGGGGGCAACGGCCAGTGCCATATCTGCTCCTCCGAAACGAATATCCGAATTGACCCGGAAAATGCGGTCTGCATGTTCGAAAGACCTGTCGAAACTGAGCTCATCCACCACATAAAGCGTGATGAGCAGGCAACTCGCCAGTCCCAGCGACAGACCGAAAATGTTCAGAAACGAGTAAAACTTATGTTTACGGAGATTCCGCCAGGCAATTTTCAGGTAGTTCTTCAGCATATTTAGTCATTCATTACATTTCCATCCCTTTACCGGGCAGTCCTATTTCGCTTTCGAAAGAGTCGACAATTTTGGACCGCTCTTTCTCCGATTTCTCGGCAGCGTCAACGGTCTTCTCATAAATATATTCATCCCCATTTTTCATGAAACGATACTTCAGGAACATTTCACCTGTTTCCGGATTATACCTCACATGTTTGGAATAGCCTTTCGGATCCGCCGCCACAGGTTCTTTCATGAAACCTTTACCGGAAGAAACCATCTCTGCATTGACCTCATTGGAAGAAAACGCCATGGATTCCGGTGCCGGAGGGGCGGGCGGCTTGGGCAGGTCCGCAGAAGCCGAAACCTCGCAGCGCGCTTTGGGTGCCGGCAGGTCCAGATTTCCGGAGCTTATGGAAGTAAGTACGCGCTCACGCAAGGCCTCTCGCTCATCCTTATCCAGCCCCTCCACGTCGAAAGATTTGTTGAAATCAACTTCTTTCCCATCGATTGTCCCGGTTACTTTGATGGTGAGTTTTTTTCCATCATCGTCGATACTCCTGCTGAGGTGCGCTCTTTTCTGCGCAATGGCCAGCGTACTCACGCCGGCCAATAAAATGGTTAGGATTTTCTTCATGGTTAGATTTGGCATATTATTAAGACTAGCTACGGCCTCTGGCCCGACTGCATTAGAAGGGCGATGGCCCCATTCGAAGTTTCTTTACAAAACCTGCCGTGCGACAGTTGCAGCTAGTCGCCAATCACCGCAGGGTTTCTAAACATGTATTTTCTCTGTCACGATTTTACCGTCAAACAGGTTCACGATCCGATGTGCGAAGCCTGCATCGTACGGTGAGTGCGTTACCATCAGGATGGTGGTTCCGGCACCATTCAGCTGACTAAGCAGATTCATCACCTCTTCGCCATTCTTGGAATCGAGGTTACCGGTAGGCTCATCGGCCAGGATTGTCTTGGGAGTGGCCACTACGGCGCGTGCGATGGCTGTACGCTGCTGCTGTCCACCTGAAAGCTGTTGCGGAAAGTGATTCCGGCGGTGCATCATGTTCATGCGCGTCAATGCGGCTTCTACTTTTTCCTTTCGTTCAGCCGGAGGTGTTTTCAGGTAAAGCAATGGTAGTTCGACGTTTTCATAAACCGTCAGTTCATCGATGAGGTTGAAGCTCTGGAACACAAACCCGATGTTGCCTTTGCGAATTTGTGCACGCTGGCGTTCCGACATTTTGCCCACTTCCGTGCCATAAAACTCGTAGGATCCTTCGCTGGGATTGTCCAGCAGGCCCAGGATGTTCAGCAGCGTGGATTTTCCACAACCGGAAGGTCCCATGATCGCAACGAATTCGCCATCCTTCACTTCCATGTCGATACCGTTCAGGGCGGTGGTTTCTACTTCCTCAGTAGAAAAGATCTTTTGCAGGTTGCTAATTTTAATCATTTGTTCTAATTGCTTTGGAGGAAAGGGAGGAAGGAGGAAAGGGAAAATCACTATTATTACCCTCATTCTTTACTTCAATCCTGTGTATGATGTCAAAAGTTGAAAAATTCGAAGATTTAAAGGTTTGGCAGGATGGGATCGCCTTATCCATCCATGTTTATCAGACGCTCGAGACGTGCCGCGATTTTAGTCTCAAAGATCAGATGTGCCGAGCCGCGGTATCGGTTCCTTCTAACATTGCTGAGGGTTTCGAGCGTCATTCTAACAAAGAGTTTATACGTTTTTTACGAATTGCAAAAGGTTCTTCTGGTGAGCTGCGAACTCAAATTTATATCGCTTTGGGAACGAATCTTATTAGTCAGGAAATAGGAACAGAGCTAATTTCTAAAAGTCGCCTGGTGTCCGCCATGATCCAAAACCTCATCAAAACAAGAGAAACAAAATTCTAAGCTCCGTCCAAAAAATTTCTCAAACGTTCCTCCCTCTTCTCCTTCCTCCCTCTTCTCCTTCCTCCCTCTTCTCCTTCCTCCCTCTCCTCCTTCCTCCCTTAAAATTCCAGCACCTCATTATCTCCAAAGTTTTCATAAGAGCTGGTGATGACTTTCTCACCGGGTTTCAGGCCTTCGAGTACTTCGAAGTATTCCGGGTTCTTACGTCCCAATGTGATCTTGCGTTTTGCTGCGCGCTTGCCGTCGTCTCCAACCACATATACCCAGTTTCCGCCTGTTTCGGAGAAGAAACCGCCCACAGGCAGCAATGTGGCCTGTGAAGGCTGGCCAAGTTGCAGACGGATCGGAGCCGATTGTCCCCGTTTGATCAGTTCCGGAGCACCTTTATCAAACTGCATATCCACTTCAAAACGGCCGCTCAGTACTTCCGGATAGATTTTGATGATTTTCAACCCGTAGTCCTTACCGTTAAACTCCATAGATCCCTGAAGACCTGCGAAGATTCTGGAAATATAATGCTCGTCTACGCTCACACGCATTTTGAATCCGTTCAGGTCATCGATCTGCCCGATATTCTGGCCCTGGTTGATGTTCGATCCAACTTCTACGTTCATGGATGAGAGTAACCCGGATACCGGCGCTTTCACTACCAGGTTGTCCAGAGTCTGGCGCCAAAGGCTTACGTTTTTCTGTGTGCTGGCCAATGTGCCTTCCAGCTGCGTAATCTGCATTTTGGCATTTTCTTCCTGGTATTTCTGCGATTCAATTTCGATTTCGCGCTGTCTGACCAGCTTTTCGTAATCGCGTTTCGTTTTCAGGTAATCTGCCTCGGGGATAACCTTATCCTTAAAGAGTTTCACATTCCGTTCGTGCGCATCCTTCGCCTGATCCAGTTGAAAATCCAGATCGCTCAATGTCTTTTGAAGCGTAAAACGAGCCACCTTAAGATTCTGCCGGGTATTTTGAAGATCATTTACCAATCGGCTGGCCTCAGTTTCCGATTGGAGGAAGCTCAGTTTCAGGTTCTGGTTTTCCAGCCGGAGCAGTACCTCTCCCTGCTTCACCATATTACCACCTTCGATCAGTTTTTCCGTCACATATCCACCCACGATTGCATCCAGCTGGATGGTTTTGAGCGGTTGAACCACACCGGTCACGACGATGAATTCATCAAACTTGCCTTGCTTGACCGTCGATACGGTCAGTTTGTCCTGCTCCACATTCAGTTTGCTGCGCTTGTCTGCGAAAAAGAATTGATAGACCAGGAATGCTACCAGCAAGGTGCTGCCGGCAATGATGCCGATGCGTTTGGTATTCCAGAATTTCTTGGGTTTTACTCTGTCCATGGTTGATCCCCCGGAAAATCCATTGCTGGTGCTTGTAGAGTTAGGTGTTTTAACTTCCATTATATGTCAGTGATTGAGTTCGCCTTTGTAATTGCTTTTCATTATCCAATCACTATGCCAAAGAAGACAATGCTATCTAATTATTTGAAAATCAATATATTTTATATTAATCAAAACGCTTTTGTTGTCCGTTATCGGACAGATTTGTTCGGGCGCGGACAAGCCGATTTTACAGTCTTTTTGAGGTAAAATAGTGACATTTTAGCTTGTTAGGAAATAATATTTAAAATTGCATCCTTATCTTACCAAACAATTCCTTTTCCACCTGTCAGGCCGTGTTAACCCGCCTTCGCACCACAAGAAAGAACAGCCATGCTACTCTCTGAAGCCAAAATCCTGATTATCGATGACGATGTCGACGTACTCAGTGCCGCCAAGTTGCTACTGAAACGCCACGCGAAAGCGGTAGACATAGAAAAGAACCCCCAGAAACTCCCTTTTCTGGTGACCAACGGGGATTATAACCTGATCCTGCTGGACATGAACTTTACCCGCGACGTGAACAGCGGCCGGGAAGGCTTCCACTGGCTCGACCGGATACTGGACATCAATCCCGCCGCCAAGGTCATCATGATCACAGCCTATGGCGACATCGAAATGGCCATCCGTGCGATCAAGGCAGGAGCCATTGATTTTGTGCTCAAACCCTGGGAAAACGAAAAGCTCATCGCAACCATCGGCGTCGCCCTGGAAGGCGGGAAGGACAAGATACTGCCGGTTCACGAAGAGAAGTCCAAAGAAGACAATAAGAAGAACAACAAGGCCGCATCGGAAGCCATCGTCGCTACGAGCGACAGCATGCGCCAGGTCCTAATGACCGCCGAGCGCGTCGCGGCTACCGACGCCAATGTGCTGGTCCTCGGCGAAAACGGCACGGGAAAGACGCAGCTCGCCAGGCACGTGCACCAGCATTCCAAGCGCTCCGACAAGCCGTTTGTGGCGGTAGACCTCGGGGCTATCAGCGAAAGCCTTTTCGAAAGCGAACTGTTCGGCCACGTAAAAGGTGCATTTACCGACGCGAAAGAAGACCGCGCCGGCCGGTTTGAAGAAGCCAAAGGCGGCACTATTTTCCTCGACGAAATCGGTAACCTGACCCTTTCTCTCCAAGCGAAGCTCCTCACCGTCATCCAGGAACGTAAAGTGACACGCGTGGGCTCCAACAAACCCATTGCGCTGGACGTGCGGCTGATCTGCGCAACGAATATGAATATCGAAAAAATGGTAACCGAAAAGACCTTCCGTCAGGATTTACTTTACCGGATCAACACCATCGAACTGGACCTGCCGCCGCTGCGCGACCGGCCGGAGGACATCAGTGCGCTCGCAGAGTATTATCTCAAACAATACGCTAAAAAATACAACCGCCCTGTGAACGACATCAGCAATGCATTGGTCAAAAAAATGCAGCAGTATAACTGGCCGGGGAACATCCGGGAGTTACAGCATGCCGTTGAGCGGGCGGTGATCCTTTCCCAGGAAAAAACCTTGCAACCTGATGACCTTTTCCTCAAAAGTTCGGCTGGCCAGCCCGCCACCGCAACAGGCTTCGATCTGGAAGACATGGAAAAAAACATGATCATCAAAGCGCTCAAGAGGTTCAACGGAAACATTACGGACGCGGCCAGGGAGCTCGGATTGAGCAGGGCTGCCCTGTACAGGAGGATGGAAAAGTACGGCTTGTAAACCGCGATGGTCCGTTTATTCGGATGGGTTGGCATGTTTTTTGGTTTTATAGCCAAATTACATACCAATCTTTCCATTTGCTGATGATCCGATCACTCTGTGTATTTGCTTTCTCCTGCCTCCATTACCTGCTTTTTGCCCAAACAGCTTCCATCGTTCCTGTTCCGCTCAAAAATGTTAAAACCACTCAGGGTTTCTGGCATGACCGTGTACAACTGGCTGCGCAGGTAACCGTACCGCACGCGCTACACCAATGCGAAGAGTCGGGTCGGATTGATAATTTCGCGGTGGCCGGCGGACTTAAGAAAGGCACGTTCACGGGTGTCCGCTTCAACGACTCGGACGTTTTCAAAGTGGTGGAAGGTGCTGCCTATGTACTTCAGAACAGCTACAATTCCCAACTCGATCACTACCTGGATAGCCTGATCACTCTTTTCGCAGCTGCCCAGGAGCCGGACGGTTACCTCTACACCATCCGTACCATCAACAAAGACACAACCGGCTCCTATGACTGGATCGCGGGGCCCTACCGTTACTCTTTCGAGAACGGCAGTCATGAACTCTACAACGTCGGACACCTTTATGAAGCGGCAGTGGCGCATTATGAGGCAACCGGTAAAAAGTCACTGCTGAACGTGGCGATCAAAAATGCCGACCATCTGGTCAAAACCATTGGCCCGAAACCGGGTCAGCTGGTGGTGACTACCGGGCATGAGGAGATTGAACTGGCACTCGTGAGGCTCTACCGGGTGACGGCAAAAAAAGAGTATCTGGATCTTGCCAAATTCTTCATCGATATGCGGGGGCGTTCGGACAAGCGTACCCTGTTCCTGGACGAACATAAGCTCGGCCCTTCCTATTTTCAGGACCAGGTACCATTCGTACGCCAGCGCGAGGCCACGGGGCACGCTGTACGCGCACAATACCTGTATACCGGCGTCGCGGACCTGCTCACGATCCGGCCCGATGCAAGGGACAACGCCGCCGTCCAAGCGATATGGGACGACGCAACCTTTAAAAAACAATATGTGACCGGCGGCATGGGTGCACGTGAAGACGGAGAGGCATTCGACAAACCCTACGTACTGCCTAATGACAATGCCTATGCCGAAACCTGCGCCGCCATTGCCAACATGCTCTGGAACCACAAGATGTATCTCCTCACCGGCGAAGCCAGATATATGGACGTCTTTGAACGCGTATTGTACAATGGCTTTCTGGGCGGAATGGGGATAAAAGGAAATACATTCTTTTATGTCAATCCGATGTCTTCCAACGGCGTCAACGACTTTGGTAAGGGCTCAGGTGCCGTGCGGCACGAATGGTTCGGAACCGCATGCTGCCCGTCCAACGTTTCGCGCTTCCTGCCTTCCATGCCTGCCTATATGTATGCAACCCGCGACAATGCATTGATCATTAACCTGTTCGGCGATTCCAAAGCGGACATTTCCATTCAAAACACACCGGTGGAAGTGACACAACAAACCCAGTATCCCTGGGAAGGCAGCATCCAGGTTCGGGTCGATCCCGGTAAAACCATTGCGTTCCCGCTACAAATACGCATTCCCGGCTGGGCCGCAGGTGAAGCGATCCCGGGTGGGTTGTATCGCTATGAAGACGGGCTGGCAAAGCCGGTGCAGGTTACGGTCAACGGAAAGAAGGTCGAAGCAGCCGTAGAAAACGGGTACCTGACATTGAACCGAACCTGGAAAAAGGGGGATATCGTGGCGTTGCAGCTCGATATGCCGGTCCGCAGGATTGTCTCGAACGAAAATATCAAATCCAATCAGGGAAAGCTGGCCATCGAGCGCGGACCGGTTCTGTATTGTGCGGAAGGGCATGACAATGGCGGTAAGGCACTTTCCATCAAAATATCCGGAACACAGGACTTTACTTCCGAATACCGGAAAGACTTCCTGGGCGGCATTCACACTCTGAAGTCCAAAGAAGGCAACATTACGCTCATTCCTTATTACGCCTGGGCCAACCGTGGCGCGAATGAAATGACGGTCTGGTTCGACCGGCAGTGACTAAACAATGGCCCCGGAGATTTCCGGGGCCATTGTTACTTCCTCTGCATATTCTTTTGAAACGATTCGATATCCTTCAACTCGCCATTCATCACAAGGTTTATATCGCTGCCATTCAATACCTCGCTTTCTGAAATGATTTTGCTTTTGAAATAGAATGTAAAAGGCAGCTCTTTCCCCTTGCCGATCATCTGGCCCGCGGCCTTGATCACCTTCCCCAAACTGACCGAGAGCGGAATTTCATAAACCTCCCTACTCTTTTCTTTCACTTTGGTGACGCCCTTCACGGCTCCTTCCGCAAACCTTTTTTGCTTACCCAGATCCATCACATACACCGGGTTCTTAAATTCCAGCGAGAACGTGTTCAAGTTGGCTACCTCGACTTTCAGCACAATATCCGTTTCTTTCAGGCCAAGCTTTTTGAGGTCGTAACCAGCCATTCTGATCATTGGCAGCCGGTATAACGGCAGGCGCTTGTCGATCGTCAGGCGAAGCGAATCTTTCCCAAGGAATGGCTTTTCAAAGTAAATGATGGTTTCAAACTGATAATCTGCGCTGTCGTTCCCTTTTTTGGCCTCTTCATCCCCTTCCTCACGCAGGTTACGGATCTTGACTTTTGCAGGTAACATCAATAAGGAACTGTCCGCAGCATTGATCGTCAACGGTTTACCATAATGATCCTCGACAACCGTTTTTCCATTCATTCGCACGACATAATTCAGTTTTTTCACGTGCATCCCCAGCGGCAGCGGATTATGGACCAGTGTTTTCAGCTCCATTTTAATGGTGCTGTCCGTGATATCGCTGATACGCGCCACGCTCATGTCCAGGCGGGGTTTGAGGCCCGATACCGGGTTTGGCTCGCTCTTCCTGAAAAAATACCAGACTGCAAAGGCCAGCGCGGCAATCAGTATCACAATCGTAACCCATTTGAATGATCTGTTGTTTTTCATCGGTGTCGTTCGGTCAATGCAGGGTACCGCTAAAAAAGCGTTCCCAGTGCTCCTACCCGCGTGCCACACGTATATGTGTAGGAATGTCTTCATTCGCCGGCCGGAGCTCTACCCTGTGCGTCCTTTTTGTGCTGGTATGGATTTTTAAAAAAGGCGCAGCAGTTCAATGGCAGCTGCCATTCTCAACCAAAACCACAAACATTAAAAACCATTATCATGAAAGCGACAAAAAGTAAAACCGCAACCAAAAAAATCACTGAATCCGATAGCAATAAGCTGAAAGAACTTTTCGTAGACGGCCTTAAAGACATTTACTGGGCGGAAAAAAACCTGGCGAAAGCATTAACGAAAATGGCCAAGAATACGACCTCCGAAGAACTGAAAGCCGCTTTTGAGCAACATACCACAGAAACTGAAGAGCACGCAGCACGCGTAGAAGAGATCTTCGGGCTCATCGGCGAAAAAGCGCAAGCCAAAAAATGTGCGGCGATGGAAGGGCTTATCGAGGAGGCCAACGAGATCATCGAAAGCACCGAAAAAGGCACTATGGTGCGCGACTGTGGGCTGATTATGGCCGCACAGAAAGTAGAGCATTATGAAATTGCATCGTACGGTACCTTGCGGAACATCGCCCGCACGCTGGGCCACACCGATGTAGCCGATATGCTGCAACAGACGTTGGATCAGGAAGGTGAAACTGATCATAAGCTTACCGAACTGGCAGAAGCCTACGTGAACGAGGAAGCAAGTGTAGAGTAAGGGCTTCTGCCTTTTATAAACGCAGAGAGGCGAACGGAAAACCGTTCGCCTCTTTTGCATTCAATTTATATACATCTACACCAGATTCAACTTTCCGTGCTCTCCTCCATCCGGCGTGGTACCGGTAAGCACCGCTTTGAGCATCGAGAAGAATACGACCATTTTGGAAGAAGTACTATCCCAGTAAGCAGCTTCCTGCGTAGTAACCCGAAGCACCGCCAGATCAGGGTCGTCCTTACCACCCGGAAACCAGGCTTTGGACATCAGGTTCCATAGTTCTTCCTTTCTATGCTCGCTCTCTACCAGGGACGCCGTGCCGGAAACACTCAGGTAGCTGTTATTTTTCGGGTCCGAATAAATCAACGAAACCGGGTTGCCCTGGCGAACATCTTTGACGAGTCCGGTATGCCGACTGGTAAAGAACCAGACATTTCCTTCTGCGTCGATGTCGAGTGTGGTCATCGGGCGCGATTCGATCCGGCCGTTCTCGTAAGTCGTATACATACAGAACCGGATGTCCTCGGCCAGCGATTTCAATTTTTGAATGGCTCCATTATCTTCAAAGTCCTTTTCCATAACGATTGTTTTTAGATCTGTTGAAATTGATTCGACCTTAAATTATTAAAACAACCGTTCCAGCGACTATAGGTAATGCGGGGCTAGAATTCCAGGCGATAGTTCAGAATGGGCAGCAGACCGGTCTGGGTTACAAGTTTTACGCGATCATTTTTCTTGTCGTAATAGCGATCCAATGCATTCAAACGATTGGTTGCATTCTGGATATCCAACGAGATGGTCGAAGAAGTACGCTTCCTGTTCCGGGTAAAGCTCACACGCAGGTCGGTCCGGAAATAATGGGGAAGCTGTTCCGAATAGCTGCGCGTCCAGTCCCGCTCGGTCCTTCCCTTCTCCCGTGATTTTTCCAGGTCGATGGGCGTGGTACGATTGCCTCCGGCGGCAAGGAGCTTGATATTCGCCGCGAAAATACTCGTTTTACTCTTACCGACCCTCCATTCTTTACCCGCAAGCAGATTTTGGACATATTTGCCATTGAAGCGGCTATCCCGTTCAATACCATCCCGGCCCGTGTATTTCGATTGGTACAAAGAGGTGGTGCTCATCAGGTAAATGCCCGCCGTAAGCGATTTCTCAACAGTCAGTTCCAGGCCGTAGCTTCGCCCTTTGCCATCGCTCGTCAGTGAATCGCTCACGAAACCACTGATCTCATTCAGCTGAGAATTGTGCAGCAGGTAAGGCGTGGTCGTGTTCGGAGGACCGATCGGAATGTTGTAGTGATGCTGGTAGTAAGTTTCCGCCTGAACCCGCCAGCTCGACGAAGGACGAAATTCATACCCGGCTACCAGATGCGCCGACTTGGTAAGTTTCAGGTTTTTGTTCAACAAGTCAGTCTGCGCATCCGAGACCTTCACTTGTGCGAAATAGGTTGAAATGGACTCTGTTTTGCTATGCAGGCCGGCGCCCATACTCACCGTAGAACGCGGTGCCACAGCCCACCTCAAACCTACCCTCGGTTCAATCGAATAACGGTTATTAAGCCCCAGGAGCATTCCATGCAAACCGGCATTCATGGTAACGGTAGGAGTTAAACGCGACTTCCACTGTGCATAAGCCTGAAACAGTTGTGTGTTGCCTTTCCGATCCACATTGATTTCGTACGGACCGTCTTCGTTGTCCTTATCATACAAGTTAAAATCCAGGTGATTGATGATAATCCCCAGGCGGACCGAGTTTCTTGCATTGATCTTGTAATTGTAAAGAGAGGAGAGTCTTAATGCCTGATTTACAAACTTTTGCTGATAGGTCGCGTCGATATTCTTATCATAAAAATCACCGGTTTGGCTGGTCGCGGAATAGGATACGACATTCTCCATATACGACCTGTTGTTGATATAGCGCAGGTAATTAACACCGGCCATGCCCCTGTTGGATTTAAAGCGTTCCTTAAAGTCTTCATCATCTACCTTCGACGTACTGAGCCCACCCATTCCCCAAATACTCACCACCACTTTATCGTCGTAAGGGATATGTACCTTAAAAGCCCCGTCCTGAAAATCAATCGAAGCATCGCCATTAAGGTTAACCCCGATTTTATTAAGAACAGAAAGGGTAGAATAGCGATAATTAGCCAGATAAGAAGCACCGCCTTTCGGGCCAATGGGACCTTCGGCTGCAAAGTCGAGCCCGAGAATACCTGCCTGCATCGCGTATTCACGTTTTTCATTGTTCCCTTTTCTAAGTTTAAGATCGAAAACCCCCGATGTAGCATTACCATATTCGGCCGGGAAAGCACCGGTGAGAAAGTCTGAATTGCCCAGGACATTTGCGCTCAATGCACTTATCCCGCCTCCGCTGGCACCCTCCTGCGCGAAATGGTTGGGATTGGGAATTTCCACACCTTCCATGCGCCAGAGCATTCCTTTCGGGCTATTCCCCCTGATCACGAGTTGATTATTACCGTCGTCGGTTGTTGCCACACCGGCGAAAGACATGGCCATCCGCGCCGGATCGTTCACAGATGCAGCAAAGCGCTTCGTCTGATCCACGGTAAAAGATCGTCCGCTTACGCTGACCATGTCGTTCAATGGCGCGCCATTCTCCTTCTGCGCCTTCACAACCACCTCATTTAAAGAACGGAACGATTCTGCAAGCTTAACGGTGAGTTCCACTTCCTTTCCGGAGCCCACGTTGATTTCCTGAACGAAAGCATCGTCATAGCCGATGCTCGTGATCCTGAAAGAATGGCGGCCCACGGGCACTTTTTCAATGCGGAAATTCCCTTCTGTATCTGTTACGCCTCCAATGATGGGATTTACGGAGGTCACGATTACATTGGCACCGATCACGGGTTGCTGCGATTCGGTATCGATGACGCGCCCCTTTACGGTTTGCGTCGGCTGCTGGGCATGCGCCAGGGCACTGATGGCCCCGGCGATCAAGGTCATGATCAATTTTTTCATAGCTGGTCGTTTGCATTTCTGACAATCCAGCTAAACGTTACCCTAAAAAATCCTTAAAATATTTTTAAACGGCTGTCCAATCGTCCTACACATCCCAGGATTCCAGCCGGTAAGCGCTATCCCAGAATACGTACTCGAGCCTTGAAGCGGTCATGTGAGCCTCGGCCATCTTCTTCCTGGTATCGTCGGAAGCCGTTTCGGCGATACGGTCGCAGATGTTCAGTGCCTTTTGGACGGAATGCGCGAAATCCTCACCCGCGTAGGCGTTGATCCAGTTCTGATAAGGGTTTGGAGTAGATTGATTGGCGTAAATGTAGTCCCCGACCTGCTTGTAGATCCGGAAACATGGCAGCAATGCGGCCACTGCCACTTCATAGGACTCAAATGCACTGACCGCCATCAGGTAGTTGGTATAAGCGAAGCAACCCGGTGCTTTTCCACCATCGTATTCGATCACGTACTCCTTGAAATAACTCAAATGCAACGCGCGCTCAACCAGGATTGCATTCTGCGCAAATTCCAGGAAATCCAGTAATTCATGGCTGTTGCCGGCTTTCGTTCCCGCGATTGCGAGCGCTTTGGCGAAATCCGCCAGGTAAAGCGAATCCTGATAAATGTAAAACTTGAATTTTTCGAGCGGTAAAGTACCTTCTTTCAGCTCCTGATTAAATGGATGTCGTTGTATTTTTTCAAAAACCGGTAATGTTTCTGCCCAGAGGAGATCGGTGAATTTCATGAAATAATTTGCATTGAAAGTGGCGAAAATGAGTGATTGAGGGGACCTGGCCCATGTCCGGTCCGGATATCCTTGCCCGACTCAATGGCCTCGGCAATGTATTCTTTGGCAAAAATAATTGCCTCAATCAGTGAATTACCCTTGGCTACCCAGGTTGCGATCGCCGATGAAAGCGTGCAGCCGGTGCCGTGGACATTCGGACTATCGATGTAGTCCGATTCGAGTGTCAGGATTTCCTGCCCTTTCTGGGCAAACACATCAAATAAGGATGGTCCCTTCAAATGCCCTCCTTTCAGTAGCACCGCATTACATCCCCGGCCGATCATTTCGGCAGCTGCTACTTTCATAGCGTCGAGCGAATCGATCTTTTCGGAAACGAGAATTTGCCCTTCGTCCAGATTAGGAGTGATCAAATGGGCACGCGGAAACAGTTCCTGCCACAACACGGCCACCGTCTCGTCCTGAATCAGCTTCGAACCGCTCGTCGAGACCATGACCGGGTCAAAAATCACAAAACCGGGCTTAAAACGGTCGAGTATGCCGGCAATAACCAGTGCCGCTTCCACGGTATTGATCATCCCGATCTTGACTGCATCCACCGTAATATCCTCGAACACGGCTTCGAGTTGTTCCTGCAAAAAAGCGGGCGGTACAGGGTGTATCGCCCTGACCCCCTGGGTATTCTGCGCCGTCAATGCCGTAATGGCGGAAGCACCGTAAGCTCCCAGCGCGGCAATGGTCTTCAGGTCGGCCTGAATGCCTGCACCACCTCCGCTATCGGAGCCGGCAATGGTCAATATCGTGGGATAACGGTTCATGATGTCGTATTATGCTTTTATATGTGATTGAGGAGCAGTTAAAATCGTTTTCAAATCGCGTGCCGCATCCCGGGGTGAGGGTGCGCTGCAAATAGCTGACACGATAGCGATCCCCCCGGCCCCGTTTTGTATCGCTTCCTGCGCATTACCCGCATGGAGGCCGCCTATGACTACCAGCGGATGCCTGCTGTGCTGCCGGGCCCATTGCAGTCCTTCCACACCCCATGGCGTTTCGGTATCTGTTTTGGTCGGCGTCGCAAACAAAGGACTCACGGCAAGATAGGAAAGATTCCAGTCTTCGGCTTCCAGAACATCATCCGGCCGCTCGGCCGACAAGCCTATTATTTTTTCAGGCCCCAGCAAATCACTGACCATCCGGAACGGCATATCGCTTTGTCCCACATGAACGCCCCCTGCATCCACTGCCAATGCGACGTCCAGCCGGTCGTTGATGATCAGCGGGACGCCGTAGGGTTCGAGCAATTCCATCAGGCGCTGCGCACGATCGATGAATGCACGGGTCGAGAGTGCCTTTTCCCGCAGCTGCACTATGGTAACGCCCCCTTTGACTGCCTCTTCCACCACCCAGTAAAAATCCCGCCCCAGGCAGGCAGCCTCATCGGTCACGAGGTAGAGCTGAATACTTTCCCGGATATTTGTCATAGCGTCACCGGGTTTATTGAAATTTCACTTTACTGAGCTCGGCGAGATGTGCGGGCGATATCTCCGCAAGTGTATCCAGGAATGCGACCTGGAAAGATCCGGGAAGCTTCGCAGTCCGGAACGCCAGCTCGCCGCAGACGCCCATGGCAACAGCGGCCGATACGGCTGCATCAAACGGATCATCGCAAACCGCCGCAAACGCCCCGGCAATGGCCGAAGCCGAACACCCCATGCCGGTAACCCGGGTCATCAGAGGCACGCCGTTGGATACCCAGGCTGTTCGCTCGCCGTGTACAATTACATCCACCGCCCCGCTGACGCTTACCACCGCGCCATACCGGCGGCTCAACGCACGGGCAGCGTCCATGCTATCGGCTGAGTCGGCGGTGCTATCCACACCTCTGGTTTGCACATCCAGACCCGCCAATGCGAGAATTTCGGAGGCATTGCCCCGGATGATCGCCGGTGACGCCGTAGTAAGCAGTTCGGTCAATGCACTGTTGCGGTAAGGCGTAGCCCCCGCACCCACCGGATCCAGGATAATGGGTTTGCCCAATGCGGCAGCCTTCTTCATGGCCAGTTTCATACCCTCCACCCATGGCGGCGACAACGTCCCGATGTTCACCACCAGAGCTCCTGCAATAGCCGCCATATCCTCCACCTCCTCGACGGCATGCGCCATCACAGGTGACGCGCCGATCGCGAGCAACGCATTGGCGGTGAAGTTCATGACTACAAAATTGGTAATATTATGGACCAGCGGTGCCGATGCGCGCAGGTTGCGAAGATTGTTTTCAAGCAGGATATCCATTATTCAACTGTTTTACGGATCAATGATCGGAATGGACGATAGGCGGGGAACTGCACCTGCGGTATACAGGTTTTAATAAAAGGGGCCCGGAGGCCAGCGCTTTTTCCTACGACAGCGTCAACTGTTTCAGGTTCAAAGGGTATGCTCTCAGTCCTTTTTGGACACCCCCAAAGCCATTCTTACCTGCGAATGTAGTAGTTTTGGATGGTTATCAAAAATCGTTTCGCCTAAACCGGCAAAGACACAACACTCACCTAATAATGATCAAAGCAGCCATTTTCGACATGGACGGGTTACTGATCGATTCGGAGCCCATGTGGACCGAAGCAGCCCGCTCTACCATGCAAAAAGTTAATTTCGAGATCACCGAAGCCCTTCGCATCCAGAGCACCGGCCTGTCCATCAAGCTATTCCTTGACTTCTGCCACAAGATCCAGCCCTGGAACGCGCCTTCATTCGAAGAGCTTGAAAAAGAAATACTTGAAAAAGCACATCATGATATTCTTGCGCATGCCGAGGCCATGCCAGGCGCCATCGCATTGGTAAAAACACTCAAAAATCAGGGGCTTAAACTGGCCGTCGCTTCGGCGTCCCACATGGACCTCATCGAAGGCGTATTGAAAAGACTGGAAATTATTGACTATTTTGACACCTGGCATTCCGGAGAGCTCGAAGAACATACCAAACCTCACCCGGCGGTTTACCTGACAACAGCCAGAAAACTTGGTCTTTCACCCGGGGAATGCATTGCATTTGAAGACTCCCACGCGGGTTTACGCGCCGCACACGCAGCCGGAATGATCACGATCTCCGTCCCTGCGGAGGAAGTATTTGAAGACAAAAAATTTGACCTGGCACACTACAAGATACCTTCGCTTGAAAAATTCATCCTGAGCGAAATGTCGGGTGTGCCTCAGAGCGTGATTGAAAACTAACCTATACCCTTTTCGTTGACGTTGCATGATCGGACTCCGGCATTTTAGTATTATGATTATGATCAGGATATTCGTAATTGTCCTGAGCGTCATTGCCCTCGCCTGGCTCGCGTCCAAGCATACCAACGAAACGCTGGTGTACATTCTCGGCACCATATTCATTTTCATCCAGGCATCACTGCTGTACCAGTACGTCACGAATGTCAACCGGAAGCTGACCTATTTTCTTGAATCCGTCCGTTATTCCGATTTCACGATCAACTTCCGGTCCGATAACAAGATGGGCAGGACATTCAAGGAGCTGAACCAGCAGTTCAACGAGGTGTTGCTGGCATTCCGGCAGGCGCGGGCGGAGAAGGAAGCCAACCTGCAATACCTGAATACGATCGTGCAGCATATCGGTACCGGATTGATCACCTTCGATGCCAACGGGCAGGTAAACCTGATCAACAATGCCGCATTACGAATGCTGGGCATTTACCGGCTGCACCAGCTCAGCGAGCTCAAAGACAAGCATCCGCGCCTGTACGAGCTACTTTCCGACCTCGATTCCGGGGTCCGGGACTTGTACCGCACGCCCAGCGACCAGCCCCTCGCATTGCAGGCGGCTGCAATACAGCTCCGCGGGATGTGGGTCAAGATTGTAGTATTGCAAAACATCCAGACCGAGCTACAACAGCAGGAGATCGAATCCTGGCAGAACCTTACACGGGTGTTGCGCCACGAAATCATGAACTCCATGACGCCCATTGTATCGTTGGTGGGTACCATGCGCATGATTGTCAATGAGGACATCGAACCGTCTACCGGCGACCAGGAGGCTGTGAACGATTTGAAGGAAGCTTTATCTACTTTGGAAAAGCGGAGCAAAGGCATGATGCAGTTTGTAAATGCCTACCGCGATTTCACGACCTTACCCAAACCGGTTTTTGCAATGCTCGGCGTGGCTGAAATGTTGCAGGAGGTATTGCAGCTGCTCCAAACGGACCTCACTCAATCGGGTGTGCTTTGGAAATTGTCGGTAAAACCGGAAACCTTGATGATCAAAGCCGATGCCAGCCAGATCCAGCAGGTGCTGATCAACCTCATCAAGAATGCATCCGAGGCATTTTCCACCCAAACCGACCGCCTCATTACCCTCTCGGCGTACCATGTTGACGGCACTACCCTGATCGAGGTCGCGGATAACGGGGACGGGATTGAGCCCGAAGCGCTTGAGAATATTTTCATTCCATTCTACACCACAAAAAAGACCGGCTCCGGGATCGGGCTAAGCCTTTCCCGCCAGATTTTACAGCAGCACAATGGCCAGCTCGAAGTCGAATCCCAGGTAGGAAAAGGTACGATTTTCACATTGATCTTCTAGTTAACGCACCGGTGGCAACTGAAATGCAGACGTTAAAAAACTCGTTTCCGGGCATTTACAACGAATTGCGAAAAACCGTTGTCTTGTCTGAAATCTAAAATTAGAACCCTATGAAAAAGTATGTTTTTGTGCTGACAGTGATGATGACGTGGGCATGCAAAAGCACTGGTGTCGATAAGAAACAGGAAGGTCTCAGGTATAAGGAATCCGTTACATTGAATGATGTGCCTAAGGCCACATTGACATTTTTCGAAATCGAGGATAGCCGCTGTCCGCAGGGGGTGGTTTGCGTCTGGGGAGGAAGGGCGGTGGTCGATCTGCTCTTTTCCGGTGTCACCACAGAAGGAGGCATTAACGAGCACGCCAAAATGTGTCTCGGCGATTGCGGTAATGGCTCGGATGGATCGGATACATTGACCAAAAAATTCGCTGGCCAGGATTACCGGCTCGTTTTGTCAGCTGTGAACCCTTATCCGCACGTCGATTCGACGAGAAAGAAGGAAGATTATTCCATACTTTTGAAAATAGAAAGGCTGTAAGTCGTTGGGAAGTCGGTGACTTCCCTATTTTTTTGCCAGTTTGCTCTGTTTGTAGCCATAGCTGAAATAGATCACCAGCCCGATCGCCAGCCACACCACAAAGATCAGCCAGTTGGATGCTCCCAGCTCGGTCATCAGGTAGAGGTTGGTCAGGATGCCAGCTACGGGAAGCGCGGAAAAATTGTGCTGGAAACTCAATATCGAAAACGTGCACCAGGTAATCCAGAAAATAATGGTCAAAAGCTTATGCTCCATGATCTCGGCGAAGCTCAGGGTCCGCCATTCTCCGATCACCTCCTGCCCGTAAACAAACAGCCCCGTCACCGCCAGAACGAACAGCGCTCCTACCAGATACTTTCCGTTAATGTAAGGAACCTTGAACTTCGAACGTGCCGAAATACCCTTATGATCCAGGTAAAGCACGCCACCGCATACCAGGATGAATGCAAAGAATGTTCCGACGCTCGTCAGGTCCACGAAGAAATCCATCTTGAAAAACAATGCGGGTATACCTACAACGAACCCGGTTACGATCGTGGCGAAAGAAGGTGTCTGGTATTTAGGATGGATTTTAGAAAAACGCTTCCACAGCAGCCCGTCCCGGCTCATGGTCATCCAGATCCTCGGCTGACCCAACTGATACACGAGCAATGCACTGGTAATAGCAATCACCGAACTGACCGAAATAATGCCGGCCATGAAATCCAGGTTGTTTTTCTGAAACACGAAAGCCAGTGGGTCACTCACCTTCAGTTCGGTATAGTTAACCATCCCGGTCAGCACGAGGGTAATCAATACATATAAGACGGTACAGATCACCAGGCAGTAAATCATCGCTTTGGGCATATCCTGCTGCGGGTTGCGGCATTCTTCGGCCGTTGTGGAGATCGAGTCAAACCCGATAAACGCAAAAAATACCGCGGCCACACCACTCAGTACGCCTTTGACCCCATTCGGAGCGAATGGCGACCAGTTTTCGGGTTTGACGTAAAATGCTCCGGCCAGGATGACCAGCAATACAACACCCACTTTCAGGATGACCATGATGTTGCTCGCTGTCCTGGATTCGCGGATACCGATGTAAACCAGCGCGGTGATCAGCAACGTCACCAGCCCGGCGGGCAAATTGAGCATGATATGAAAATCCCCGATTGTGGGGGCAGATTGGTAGGCGGCTGCGGCAAAACGTTCGTAGTCCGATAATGCGGAAGCTCCCGAAGTCTGTAATTTTTCAAATGCTTCATAGGCCGACTCTCCGTTGATCGTCAGCCAGCCAGGCAGGGTGATCCCAAAGCCTTTGAGCATACTCACGAAGTATTCCGACCATGAAATCGCCACTACCATATTGGAAACCGCATATTCGAGGATCAAAGCCCAGCCGATAATCCAGGCGAACAATTCACCGAAAGCCACATAGGCATACGTGTACGCACTACCGGATACCGGAACCGTGCTCGCGAACTGCGCGTAGGACAAGGCTGTGAAAACGCAGGCTATGGCTGTAAAAATAAACAGCAGCGATACCGCGGGGCCACCATTGTAGCTGGCCAGGCCGATCGTGCTGAAAATCCCCGCGCCCACGATCGCCGCGATCCCTAATGAAACCAGGTCCCTTACCCCCAGCACTTTGGCGAGCCCGCCGTCACCTTCCGAATGCGCATCTTTCAGAATTTGATCAACCGTTTTTTTACGGAATAAGGGGGAGCTTTGTTTCATGAAGGTGCCGATTTGCCAGGTTTCTGTTTGTAATAAGTTGGGCTAAAAATAAACGATATTCTAAGATTGTCCCCTCCCGCTTTGAAAATTTGTTTCTTTAATCCCAAAAAATCAATATAAAATTCTTCCGATCCGAAATCAAAGCGATAAAGATTGCGTTATCGATTTGATTCCCCGTCTCATCTATTCTCAATGTTTCCATGAAATTATTCGTTACACTCTTCATCAGCATACTGGCGCCGGTCCAAGTCATTACGGCCCAGAGCATTAAGACCTACACCACAGCGCAGGCACATTCGCACAACGATTACGAAAGACAACGCGCATTCACCGACGCCTATGAGCAACAATTCGGTTCGGTTGAAGCCGACGTCTTCCTGGTCAACGACACACTTTTCGTCGCCCACAACCTGAAAGACATTCGCTCGGGGCGCACATTTTCCAATCTCTATCTGAAACCGATCCTCGCGCAGACCGAGAAAAATAACGGCCACATCTATGCGCAGGAAGACGTATCGCTGCAACTGCTGATCGACCTCAAAACCGCCGGGCCTGAGACACTGGCAGCATTGATCAAAGAACTGGAACCACATCAGCAAATACTCGCGCCGGCCGGCACGGTCAGGATCGTCGTCAGCGGGAATGTGCCCGATGCGGCGGCTTTCGAACAATACCCCAAATTCATCTATTTCGACGGCCGTCCTGAAAACACCTATTCACCGGCCCAGATGGCGCATATCGGACTCATCAGCCAGGCTTTCCAGAAATACTCCAAATGGAATGGCGAAGGACCTTTACCTGAAAAAGACAAAAAGGCCATTCAGAAAATGATCAGCCAGGTGCATGACCTCGGCAAAAAAGTGCGGGTTTGGGCTACACCGGACAATATCAATTCCTGGAAAACCATGATGGCCCTGGGCGTCGACTACCTCAATACGGACAAGGTGCGGGAGCTCGGTGATTACCTCCGTACTGCCCCCAGATAATTTGTCAGAATAAAATACGGCTTGCCCAACTTTTTCAATGGTATTAAATGGCATTGGAAGAGTTATAGACTATATTGTACTGATTTCAATAGGTCCAAACCGTCTTTCATGTCTGCTGAACAAACTGCTGCCCTCAAAAAAGTTCTTAAACCAATCCATCTCTGGGCCATTGCCGTAGGGCTCGTCATTTCCGGTGAATATTTCGGCTGGAACTACGGTTGGGGTGTTTCGGGCACGATCGGCTTTCTGATCGCGACATTGGTGGTGACCATCATGTATGTGACGTTTATTTTCAGCTTCACCGAACTCACCACCTCCATACCACAGGCAGGCGGGCCGTTTTCCTATGCCTACCGTGCATTCGGCTGGTGGGGAGGCCTCATTGCGGGTTATGCCACGCTCATCGAATTCCTGGTGACACCGCCCGCCATTGCATTCGCGCTAGGCAGTTACAGCCACTTTCTTTACCCGTCGCTCGAAGTCCTCCACGTGGCGTTTGCATGCTATGCCATCTTTATTGTCATCAATCTGCTCGGAATCAAGGAATCGGCCCTGTTTTCGTTGGTGGTAACCTTGCTGGCCGTAGTGGAACTGCTGATTTACATCGGCATTGTAGCACCGCATTTCTCGTACGACACTTTCGTTGCCGAACCTATGCCATTCGGCTGGGGCGGCGTTTTCGCGGCATTGCCGTTTGCGATCTGGTTTTACCTCGCTATTGAAGGTGTGGCCATGGTGGCGGAAGAAGTCGAAGACCCCAAACGAACGATTTCACGCGGATACATTTACGGCATCCTTACATTGGTGGTTTTGGCGCTCGCAGTCATGATCTTCACGGGAGGCATTGCGCCCTGGCAGCAACTTGCCGATATCGACTACCCGCTGCCCGCTGCGTTGGGTATTGTTCTGGGACGCGACAGCGGACTTACCCAGCTATTCGCCAGCCTGGGCCTCTTCGGATTGATCGCCTCCTTCCATGGCACGGTAATCGGCTATTCACGTCAGATTTTCGCCCTGGCGCGTGAGGGATACCTGCCCTCTTTCCTGGGTAATGTCAATGCCCGCTTTCAAACCCCGCATTGGGCATTGGTGGCCGGGGGCATAGCGGGATGTGTCGCACTCCTGCTCGGTACTACGGACCAGGTCATTATCCTGGCAGCATTGGGAGCGGTCGTGATGTACATCGTCAGCATGATCGCGCTGTTTGCATTGCGGTCCAGGGAACCGGCACTTGAGCGTCCGTTCATGGTTCCGGCTTATCCGTACTTTCCCATCGTCGCACTCGCGCTGTCGGTACTATGCCTGGTTGCGATCGTTTACTACAACCAAATGCTCAGTCTCTGGTTTTTCGGAGGCCTGGCTGTGATTGCGGTGCTGTTTGTCGCCACAGGTCGTCACAGGCACTTGTAATGAGTTGTTTCAAAAAAACAATGTCAACGCCAGCCGGGCATAAAAAGGGGTTCCGGGCGTAAAGTGAATTTCTTCTACCGGCTCCTTCTCGCCTTGCAACCGGCTTTCGGTCGCAAACTGGGTCTCTTTCCAGTGTGTATTTAACAGATTCTGAACGGAGAGTCCGATGTGATAGCGGGTTTTGGAATAATTCAGCTGCATATCCGTCACGAAATAGCCGCTGGCCACAATGGAATTATCCTCATTTGCTGGACGGTCGGCAATGTAGCGGTAGCGCAGCGACCCGTTCAACCCGTTAGGCATTTGCAGCGACAATCCGCCGGCAGACGTGAAAACCGGCGCCAGCTGCAGGCGATCGTTCCCTTCCGTTTCACCGATAGCCCTGGGCCTTGCGGTGGTGAAATCCGCATCGGCATAAAGCGTTTTGGTGAGCTGGTAACGGACAGATAGGTCAAGCCCCTGACGCCGTGACTTTCCGCTCGGCTCTATCACCCCGGCATCGCCCACATACACAAACTCCTGCTGCATCCACAGATACCACGCTGCTGCATTGATAAACATTTTCGGGAATGGTTTGAAAATAACCCCCAGGTCCGAACCATACGCACCCGGCAGGATCTGCTTGCCGCCCTGCGGTACCACAACCCGGGTATCATTGGAATGAAAGCCTTTGCCCGAGTTCAGATAAAGCTGTACACGCGGGTTAAAAGTATAGTAGAAGTTGAGTTTCGGTGAAACAATCGCGTCGTTTGCACGCTGCTTCCGAACCGGTTGGAGCAAAAGATCTTCGTATTGATCCCGAAAGTAATCGACCCGAACCCCGGCATTGATCGAAAAACGGTCGTCGATCTGCACAACTTCGTCCGCGTACACGGCTGCATTTAGCTCGTTAATGTTCCCAAGCTTATAGGGATCGAGCGTTTCCGTACGGTTTTTGGTGTGGGAAAGCTCCGTCCGCCTCGTTACATCCTGGCGGTACTGTACCCCCAGCGTAGTTACCCAGCTGGTTTTACCCCAAAATTTTTCCTTTGAAATACTCCCATTATAGCCAAAAAGATTGCGTCGCTCCTTCTGGCGGATCTGGTCGCCGTTCAGCGAATCTTCCAGGAAGAATGTAAAGTTGGAATAAAGCTCAAAATTGTAATTGCTGTAAAAAACCTGGTTCTTGATGACAAAATTCGCGGGGGTAACCGTCACAAACTGCGCATTGAAATTGGTCCGGCTCGTCTCACCTCCTTCTGTGGGATCAATGGAGCCATAAAAACCGACCTGGCCGGAATCGACAGCCCGGTCGGGAATCTGTCCCGAGTGATTCCATTTACTCCAGAACGTAGAGCCGGTGAGCGTCAGATTGGTATGGGGCGCTATGTGTCCGTGGTATTTGCCTACCAGGTTCAGGCGTTTGAAATGCTGCGGGTTATCAAAATAGGAATTAGTGAATGAGTATTCCGATGCGATGTAGGCGGATTGATTCCGATCCCTGCCTTTCTGTCCCAGCAGATCGACACCCGCCACAGCGCGATAGGTATCAAACTGCCCCGCCTCTACCTTCACAAACGATTTATCAAGTGCATCCCGGGTTCGGAAATCGGCCCAACCGGCGGTCGCAAAGTTTCCTTTATCGGTTGTATAAGGTCCTTTTTTGAAATCAACCGCCTTAACCAACTCCGGAATCACGAAATGCAGATCGGCGTAGCCCTGCCCGTGTGCGTGCGAAACCATGTTTACGGGCATGCCATCGACCGTCAGGCGGATGTCCGTACCATGGTCGAGATCGAAGCCGCGTAAGAAAATCTGCTCTGCCTTACCGCCACCCGCATGTTGCCCGATAAAAAGGCCGGGGACCATCCTGAGGATTTCCTGGGAGTTGGTGATGGGCCTTAGCCGGATATCCAGACTGCTGATCAGTTGCTGATCGTGTGCGCGCCGCGAGGAAACCGTCACTTCGCTCAGTTCCACATTCGCATTCACGAGTATGGTCTTGAGAAAGGATGTCTGGTCTTCCTGCACGGTTACTTCCAGAACCTGCGATTTGAAACTCACATGTGAAAGTTCCACTTTGTACCGGGCTGCAACCAGGTCCGGGAACCGATACTGTCCCAGCTCGTTGGTGGTAGTCACTTTACCCGAACCCGACAACTGCACGGTCACATCTTTCAGGGGTAGCTGTGTTGCCTGATCGTAAACCACACCCGAGATACCGCCCAAATGCGCGTAGGAAGTAAGGCTTACAGTAAAAAGGCAAAGTACCAGTATAAATCTTTTCATATATCATAGTCTTTAACAGGCCAAAATGGACGTCTGCATCATCATAGGACAAATCTAGGATTTGTTTTCTTTGCCAGCACCAACAACCGGTTGCCCTTCGCCTTGTTTCCCATCGCCATTTCAATGGAGCTCGCCACCTGCAGTAATTCGGGATCCTTGCTGCCGGTTCTTAAAGCTACCTGCATGTGCTGCTGCGCCTTTTCGTTGTTCCCATCCCTGAAATAGACATGCGCCAGCGCGTGGTTAACATCGATATTTTCGGGTCTTTTGGAATATTCCTTTAAGCCATAGGCCATTGCGGAATCCAGCTGACCGGTCTTGGAATACAGTTTACAGAGTTCCAGGTCAACGGTATGTCCCGACCGGGAGTCTTCATACAGCATTTTTACCACTTCCTGGTACTTGCCGGCGGCCTTTTCCTTTTGCCCCTGCAATGCATAGATATCGGCCATTTCTTCATGGAAGGAAAATTCAGGCATGATCTTCGCCGCGTTTTCCAGCTCCGTCAGCGCCTGGTCATATTGCTTGTTTGCCTTGTACACCTGCGCGAGCCCGCGTAATGCAAATGCGTAACTGGGGCGCATAGCAAGAATTTCGCGGTATTGCATTTCGGCCTGCTTCAACTGACCAGTTGTTTCATACAAATGTCCCAGGGTATTCTTTGCCCAGCATTGCGGCTCAGAGCCCGGCAAACCGGCTTCGACTGCCAGCTTCATCGCCTCGATGGCTCCGGGATAATTACCGTAGATCTCCCGGAGGTAAGAAGCCCTGGAATAAGATTCCAGTGAAGGTTTCAATGCCTGCATTTTATCAGACATCGTCACCGCCTCTTTGTAATTCCCCAGCTCGACATTGGCATCAACCAACACACCATAGACATAGGCATTGTTCGGATTAATCTGCAGCGCCTGCTGCGCAAGCTGACGTGCATCCGCAAACTGGTGCTGCGACATTTTCACCGATGCTTTGAAAGTAGTTGCCTCAAAGTTCTTTGGTTCGATGACCAGCACGTCGTCTAGCATTCCCAGTACTGCCGGGTAATAATAGGGATGCTCACCGGTAATTCGTGCTTCGGAGAGATATATCACCACGAGTTGGAGACGCGGTTTCACATCACCTGGATTTTCACGGACTTTCTTTTTCAGTTCTGCCACTTTTTCCTTGGTCTTAGGCCATTCCGTAGCCGAAGCGAGCGCTCCTTGTCTTTCAAACAGTGCGGGAATTTCAATGCCTGCCGCCGGTTTTTCGGAGGATGACAGGTTGCCCTTTTTCTCACCACAGGCAAAAAGCGTAATCAATACTATAAAAAGGGAAATTGCAGGGGTCGTTTTCATGGAAATATCCGGATAAAATTGCGGAAGGAATAGAAGAAATTGTTCAAATGCCCGGAACCCCACTGGAACTTACAGGCCCCGGGCATTTGAAATCAATCGGGTTATTTTCGTAAAATCCTGACGGTGTACCGGTCATCGGCGGTCGTTACACGCAGATAGTAAATTCCGGGCTGACCGCTCAGTTTCACGACACGCTTTTCATTGGATACGGCTTTTGCGATGGCCTGTTTTCCGATGACCTGTCCCCTGCTGTTGGTCAGGTCAAGGGTTACTGCCTTGCCCGAAGCTCCTTTGATGACGACCGCCACTTCATCTCCATTACTTGGATTACCCATGACCACAGCACTCAACGGAACCGGCTGAGTTTCGGCTTCCGGTGCTCCCATACGTGAATTCTTGAAGCCGCAGTAGGCCCGGAAGTCAAATTCCGTTACCACTTCCGAAGACGGATCACCCACATACCTCGCTTTCAGCCGGAGCACGCCATCGCTATTATGATCCCTGAACAGTTCAGGTCCCACCGTCCGGATTACATCGGTTCCCCATACGCCAACACCGGCAGCCGAATACTCGACGGCCAGGCCAGGGATGCCGCCGGTATGGCCAAACATAAATCCGCCCGAGAGGCAATCGAAATTACTGATCGTAACGACCAGCGGATCGAAACCACCCGGTTTTGGACCATCGTAGCTCGGCCCGCGGAAGCCTGGCCAAGGATTTTGCAAATAGGGAAACTGCGATTTCAACAGCGTATCATTTTTCGTAACACCCGCATTGAATGTGAGTACGCTCAGCAGGTTCGGAGTTACCGGACTGGTGGAGGTTCCCGGGACGAAATCGTCGTACCACAAACCTATCGCGGCCAGTACGACGCCTCCCACTGCCTGCAACTCAATGGTGGTAACATCGTCCTCCAACCGGCGGCCATTGGGAAAGCCATCCATATTCGGGATCCATTGGAGGTCTTTGGTTGCGTTGTAAGCCGGATCTGTCAAACCAAGCGCAGCAGCCTGTACCAGCCCGAGCGAGCTGAATTTCGGATCGTTGCGCGGAGTAGCCGGGACAGCCATGTTCAATCGGAGCCAGTCACCCAGTGTAGGCAAGAAATTGTGAATGAATGGCTTACCGGCTGCCAACGGATTACCCGCTTTGCCTGTGGCCAGCTGGTAAGGCGGCAGATTAGGCACTCCTGTATAGAAAATGGGCAGAATATCCACTGCACGCGGACTGGTGGCGTCGGGCAACAGCACACTTCCGAACGCAGCCTCAGACAGGGCCGTGCCGTCCAGCGCAGCATTGCCTTTCAGCCCGTACAGCCCCATTTTGCCATTCCTGAAATCAAACGATCCCAGCGATTTGCTCTGGATACGCAATGCAGCCAGGCCGGGAACGGCACTGCCGAATTGCGAATCGTCCATGTAAAGTGCCAGCTCAGGGTTAGTGAAGTATTTGGCAAACTGAAGGTCATTGGCTGGTGAGGTCGCATTCCATTTGTCCTTCATGCCGATCGGGATCACCGCCTCGTTGGTCAGCGGCATACCCAGGCGAGACACCTGCACCCATTCACCGTCGTAGCCCACATTACCGCCATTGCTTAATGTGGTGATCTTTCTACGACTCGATGATGCGTAAACGCCGATCACATAATCGGGATCGAGGATGTTTGCAGCTTCGGCCACTGTTTTGTGGCCTTTCTGCAATGTCGATACCGGCACTTCGATCACAATGGAGTGACAGTTGAACTTGGCAACACCGTCCCTTGCGCCGGATTTGCGAACATTACCCAAATCGAAAATGCCCCCCAAATCCACAAAAAAAGGGTCATCCACAGGTCCGCAAAAAATTTTCTCCCCGCTGCTGGCCGTCATGATCGCCTTGTTTACCAAAGTATTGTAGTCGGATCCGAGGCCAACCGGACTGCTTTTGATAGACCGCGGGCCGATATGCGGCGGTGGCACAATCCCATCCGAAACGATCGTGGTGAAGCTCTGGCCGCCGTCGGTGCTCCGTTCGCAGGTGTAGGTGGTTTTGAGATTCTCCTTACCCAACCGGATCAGGAAGAAGGTCGTGGGATCTTCGTTCATCTTCTTGAACGTGAAACGGTAAACGACATCCGCGCCGGGCGTCGCCGCATTGTTATCGACGTGGATTTCATAACGGATATTCTCACCGAAAGAATACCAATTAGGCCCACCCGCCGGATGCTCGAAAGGTATGTAGTTAGCTACCAGCACCACATTCTCCTTGTTAACCGGACTTTTGAATGCATATACATCGGTATTGTCCGCCAGGGGATCTGTTGAAATCAGCGGTGCTTCACGGTGTGAGGAAGCGACCGACCGACCGGAGCCGATACAGACGACTGCCAGTATCCCGATCAGATATAAAAGATTTTTCATATACATATTATGCTTGATAGCTGTGGTCAGAAACGTGGTTTTTCGGGATAGTCGTAACCTCTCCAGGGGTTTGCCAGATACGGGAATGTTCCTTTCAACGGAGCGTCGTTTTCGGTAGGTCCGGCAGTGAAAGTGAGTACATTGAGCAACTGCTGTGAAACCGGCGCCTGCGGGGTAGCATCGTCATAGAACAAACCTACCGCCGCGAGTACCACGCCGGATACCGCCTGCAACTCAATAGTCGTCACATCATCTTCGAGCCTTCGGCCATTTGGGAAACCATCCATGTTGGGGATCCACTGTAAATTGGCATTGGCATTATAAGCCGGGTCGGTAATGCCCAGCACAGCCGCCTGCACCAGTCCCAGGGAACTGAATTTCGAGTCGTTACGGGGTGTGGCCGGTACAGCCATATTGAGGCGAAGCATATCACCGAGCGTCGGCAGGAAGTTGTTGATAAACGGCTTCCCTTTGGCGAGCGGATTGTTGTTCTTACCCGTCGCGAGCTGGTAAGGCGGCAGGTTGGGTACGCCCGTGTAGAAGATTGGCAACAAATCCACTGCTCTCGGGCTTGCGTGGTCGGGCAGCAGCAGGGTGCCGAACACCGCATCGTCCAGTGCAGTACCAGCCAATGCCGAAGTACCTTTTAATCCGTACAGACCATCCCTGCCGTTACGAAAATCAAATGTACCCAATGAATTGGATTGAATACGTAAGGCGCTCAACGAGGGAACCGCCGGCCCGAACTTGGAATCATCCATATACAATGCCAGTTCCGGGTTCTTGAAGTATTCTGCAAATTGAAGATCGTTGTTTCCGTAAGGCGTTACCGAGTTCCATTTATCCTTCATTCCCAGCGGGATAACCGCCTCATTGGTCAGCGGCATGCCCAGGCGTGACACTTGCACATATTGGCCATCATAACTCGCATTTCCGCCATCTTGCAGCGTTTTGATCATCTGGCGGCTCGCCGATGCCCATACACCGATCACAAAGTCGGGATCGAGTATGCTCGACGCCTGTCCGACGTTTTTACCGTCTTTCTGCAACAGGTTTACCGGAATTTTCAACGCAATGGTGTGCACATTAAAACGGCTCAAACCATCCTTCGGAGCATTCGTACTGTTCCCCTCCGGCCGGAAATTCCCTGCATCGAAAGCCCCGGCCAGATCCACGAAGAAAGGATCGTCCACAGGCCCGCAGAACACCGTTTCCCCACTGGACGCAGTGGTGATTGCCTTCTCCACCAGCGAATTGTAGTCGACAGCTTCCAGCCCGACTGTTTTGCCCTCAATGGAACGCGGGCCGATGTTATTCGGTGGAACGATACCGTTGGCGATGATGGTCGTGAAAGTCTGGCCACCATCGGTGCTTTTTTCACATTTGTAAGTAGTCTTAAGATTCTGTTTACCCAGCCGGATGTTGAAGAAAGTAGTAGGATCCTCGTTGACACTCGAAAACGTAAACCGGTACGTTATATCGTCTCCCGGCGTACCTGCCCGGTTTTTGACATGGATCTCATAACGCACATTGGGTCCGAAATTGAAGTAATTGGGCCCGCCTTCGGGCGATTCAAAAGGGATGTAATTGGCGATGATCGTAATCGAGTTCGGATCATCCGGACTTTTGAAAGCATACAGATCCGTGTTGTCGGCCAGCGGATCATTGGAAATCAGCGGTGCCTCCCGGTGACTGGAGGCGAGGCTGCCCAGCGCATAGAGCAGCAGCGACAGGCTCAGAAATACACGTCTGAACCTGCAAGGATCCCAAATAGAAACTTGCATGAGGTAAAAGTTTAAATAGGCTTGAAAGGAATTAGCTGTGATTTGGTAAAACGAACTTCGTCAGTGCTAAACTTCACCCCTGAAGGGAATGGAGCCATGTTAGGGCGCGCCACTGTCGGAAATTGACAGTTTACAAGGAATAATTGCTGAGAGTATCTGTGATGTTAACAATCATATCCGCACATACGAGGATTTCAGGTGCTCGGATCTATCTAACTTAAAAAAAATCCGGCAAAATTCAAGCACCGCCGTCATTTTACTTTTGATTTATAATAATTGATAAGGGAGGGTCCTGCAAATTCGGCGCTTCATTTAATGTAAAACTATTGCTACAAGCTCGAAATCATTTGCCGGAGCGCATTATTTACATTTGTTTTAAACGCAGGCTATTCGAAATGCTCCGTTGTGCCTGATAAATATACCGGCAAGTAAATCCTGCATTGCAATTAATTCGTATATTATCTTACTTCTTTGTAGATTCGGCTCCATACATACCGGGGTTATCTTAAAAGACAGATCTATTTTACAATCACATTTACTGCGGGTCAGGGCTGACTACTTCTATATAAGATGAACATTCTAATCGTTGAGGACGACTTTATCATTGCCAAACATCTTCAATTTTTGCTGAATGGTTTCGGCTATGAAGCCAACGATATCGCGACTGATTATTCCACAGCGACCGAACTGCTGAGCAGCAAGGTATTTCATCTCGCGGTGCTGGATATCAACCTGAACGGTTACCAAACAGGTATCGATCTGGCCCACTACATCCGTGAAAACTCGCGGATCCCGTTTCTTTTCCTTTCGGCTCATGAAGACATTGCGGTCGTAAATGCAGCGTTACAGGCTGCCCCACACGCATTTCTGCAAAAGCCGTTTCAGAAAATAACGGTATACACGGCTGTAAAACTGGCTTTGAAAAACTACCGGCTGGCAGCGCTGGCAGGGGAAACGACCTCGGAGGAAAAGGAAGATACTACGGTGATCAAGGATGCATTGTTCATCAAGGAGAAGCATATGTTCACTAAAATCATGCTGTCCGACATTTTGTACATCCGGAGCGACGACAACTACCTGGAACTCCACACGACCAAGAAGAAATACACGATCCGGGAAACGCTGAAAAATATGCTTCAGCAGCTACCCCAAAACTACTTTTTCAGGGTCCACAAGTCTTTCATCATCAGTCTGAATGCGATCACGGCCATCGACTACGTGCACGTCATGATCAACGACATTGAAATTCCGATCACCAACGATAACCGGAACGACCTGTTGAGCCGCGTCAGGACTTTCTCCTGACCGGTCTTTGTAACCTTGGAATTAGCGTCGCTTACACATTCCCCATCTTTACCCCAAGAAAGTTACACTTCACCACTTTGATTTGTAGAGGACGTCACTGCGAAGTAATTTTATAACACGTAAACACCCTCTTCTATTATTACATATATATTTTACCCCGACAGAAGGCCCGGGCTTCATTAAATACGAAGTTTTTTATGAGGTCCAGGCATCTGTTTCACTCCTGAAAACGTATATATTGTCGGTTGAGCATCTTGGCATGATTTTGGACATTATGCACACATTTGTTTTCAAACGCACACCATACTTTACCATATCAAACCTAAACTAAATCATCCCATTAGTTTTAATTAAATATCGTTGAGAATAATTAAACATCCCTGGGAAGTATCCCTGGGATGTTTTGTTTCCACCGATCGTCAGGGATAGATCAGGTACTTTTTCCTTATTGTCTTAAACTGCCCTAAACCGGGCTCCCAGCTTTTCCTGATTTCCACCTCCGGGACTCCTGCGATAATCTGCTTTTTCAGGTTTTCAGTGCCGGCCAGTTTGTCGAAGTTACCCATCTGCCTGCTCTGGCTCATATCAAAGAACCTGGCCTTATCCGGATATGCATTGTACAGCTCGATAAGCCATTTCAGGTGAATTTTCCCGCTTTTTTTGATTTGGCTCAGGTCATATTTCCGCAAATCGATGCCGTAGCATTCGGTTCCCTGGTGCAGCGGCGTTTCACTCATTCCCCTGATACTCTGCGGCGTAAAGGAGAATTCATATTTCCCTTTCAACAATGGCGCTCCCAGTACTGTGAAGGGCATGTAAGTTCCGCGCCCCTGGCTGACGATCGTACCTTCAAACATGCATATGTGCGGGTAAAGCATTACAGATTGCTGCGTATTGAGGTTCGGAGAGGGCATCACCGGCAACGTGTAGGGGGTTTCGTGCGTGTAGTTGGCGACCTTGACAATTTTCAGCTTGCACTGCATTTTGTTCGGAAGCCAACCTTCACCATTGATCATCTGTGCAAACTCGGCGATCGTAAGCCCGTGCGTAATGGGTATTTTGTACATCCCGATCCCGGAGTGGAGATGGTCTTCCAGAACGGGCCCATCAACCATAAATCCATTAGGATTGGGGCGGTCGAGGATCAGCATTTCCTTGTTATGCTCCGCACAAGCCTCCATCACGTGCCCGAGCGTGTTGATGTAGGTGTAAAAGCGAGCGCCCACGTCCTGAATGTCAAATACCATCAGGTCGATCGCTGCCATCTGTTCCCTGGTTGGCTTTTTCAATTTTCCATATAGCGAAATCGCGGGTATGCCCGTCTTGGGATCCACGCTGTCGCTCACCTTGTCACCATTGCTGGCGGTACCACGAAAGCCATGCTCGGGGCCGAATATGGTCACAATATTTACCCCTAAGGCCACCAGGCTGTCTACCAGCGGTTTATTACCTAGAATGGAAGTCTGATTGACGACAATGCCGATCTTTTTCCCTTTGAGATATTTAAGGTATTCCGACGTCTGGTCTGCCCCTGTCACCGGCCCTTTGACCTTCGGAGAATCGTTTACAGAAAGTGAATCCAACTTTCCAGGGCTTTTCCGGGATGTGGAATTGACGCAGTTGGCGTTGAGGACGAGCGAAGCGGTCAGACTTAATGCGAAGGCTATGGTTTTCATGGAGTCAGGATTAGGACTGGCTAAAATAGGTTTTTTATGCCATGAAGACACTAATCAGCACAAATTCGCGCCTAATTTGCCTCTTCGCGGCATCAAACTAAAACAGCTTCATTTGTCCGGCCCTCATAAATTGTGAAGTGTCCAAAGGCGGCAATTCCCTGCCCGCGAGGTATTTCCGACATGAGTGATCGTGCAGCTGCCTGATATGCTCCGCAAAATTCCCCTCTCCTACCATCCGAATGCCAAACCGGGAGTCATTAACGGCCCCGCCATGACATTCCTTGATCTGGCTGAGTACTTTGGCGGCCCTGTCGGGAAAATGGTGATGGATCCACTCGTCGAACAAGGTCGAGATAGCCCCGTTCAGCCTCACTACCGTATAATGCGACCAGATCGCCCCGTTCTCTGCAATGGCTTGAATGATCGACGGAATTTCATGGTCGTTGAGGCCGGGGATAATGGGAGCAGTCATGACGCCCATCGGAATACCGGCTTCGCTGAGTGTCTTTACCACCTGCAGGCGTCGCTTCCCGGTCACGGTTCTCGGTTCCAGCGCGCTTCTCAACTCCTCGTTCAGCGAAGTAATGGAGATCGCGGCGTGGACGAGATTCAGCTTGGCCATCTTCTCGAGTACATCGATGTCGCGAAGGATCAATGCATTTTTGGTGAGAATACTTACCGGGTTACGGTATCTCAGGCAAATTTCAAGCAGTTGCCTGGTAATGCGATACGTCTTTTCCCCGGGCTGGTAACAATCCGTATTTCCGGAAATGTGGATATGGTGCGGCACCCATTTTTTAGAATTAAAGAGCTTTTCCAGCAGTTGGGGAGCATTCTTTTTAACTACGATCTTAGTTTCAAAATCAAGGCCGGCTGAAAAGCCCCAGTATTCATGCGAATTGCGGGCGTAGCAGTAAATGCAGCCGTGCTCGCAACCGCGGTAGGGATTGATGGAGTGAAAGTTGGGTAAGTCAGGACTGTCCGAAACGCTCATAAGCGTCTTGGATTCCTCTTCGATAAACTGTGTTTTGGGATTAACTTCGGGATCCTCCCACTGTTGCCAGTCTTCGGCTGTGTACTCGATCTCGTGCTTGAAGAACTTATTGCGCGTGTTGATAGCGGCCCCGCGCCCGCGTGCCCTGTTGTCCATTGTTTTTCAGTTATGTTGATGAAGTAATGAAGTATGCTAACGAAAGTGTGTGTGTGTGATGTCAGGCTGAACGGACTTTGACCGCAGCGGCGGCCGCTCCGCTCAGCCTGGCATTTTACTTAATATACCGGAAATCCTCGTCTCCTTTCAGCGAAAGCAGTACGTCGTACATCAGTTGGATTACGTTCTGGACGTCGTCCTTGGCGACCATCTCCACAGTGGTATGCATGTATTTCAATGGCAATGAAATCAATGCGGAAGCTATGCCTTCGGTCGAGTAAGCGAAGGAATCGGTATCGGTTCCTGTTGAGCGGCTTACTGCCTGGCGCTGGAACGGGATCTTCTTATCCTCTGCCACGCTGATCAGCAGGTCACGCACATTGTTCTGTACGGCCGGACCATAACAGATAACCGGTCCGTTACCGCATTTAAGATCGCCCTGCTCCTTCTTGTTGTACATCGGCGACTGGGTGTCGTGCGTCACATCGGTACAGATAGCGAGGTTGGGTTTCAGGCGGCGGGAGATCATCTCCGCACCCCGTAAGCCGATTTCCTCCTGCACCGCATTCACCACATACAAAGTAAACGGCAGCTTCACATTATTTTCATGCAGCATCCGGGCCACTTCCGCGATCATGAATCCGCCCATACGGTTGTCTAGTG
>NZ_CAMLSE010000046.1 GCF_946482605.1 uncultured Dyadobacter sp.
ATACTGCGGCTCATTGCTGCGGCGACGCATTCACTCATTCGAAATTCACTCATTCGAAATTCACTCATTCCACTTCGGCTCATTCCTCGTTCCACTGCGGCTAATTGCTCCGGCGGCCCATTCACTCATTCGAAATTCACTCATTCCACTTCGGCTCATTCCCGCTCCACGACAGCTCATTGCTCCGGCGCCCCGGTCAATCATTCGGTCATTCGGTCATTCAATCATTGACTCATTGACTCATTCACTCATTCACTTCCCTCCCCGTCTTTGTAACCGTTTTTCTATCTGTTTGTACTTTAATTATTTTATAATCAATATGTTACACTGATGAAAAAATAGTTTTAAATTAATAGTGACGTTTCCCTCTTCTGCACGACCTACCCATGATAACAGCAATCGGTTCTCCGGATTTTCCATTGATCCAGGCTATCAAAAACGGCAATGAAAAGGCTCTCGGACTTTTTTATAAGGACAACTATGGAAAGATCCTGCACCTGGTCCTGAAGAACAGCGGAAGTGACGACGACGCGCAGGATGTATACCAGGAATGCATGATGGAGGTGGTTTTGCAGATCAGAGGCGGCCGGCTGGATCAGTTGAGCAGCAGGCTTTCTACCTATCTGTACTCGGTTTGCTATTACAAATGGATCGACCGGTTGCGGCAGAAAGGGAAAATGATGCAGTCGGGTTTCGACGACGACCTCCAAGCAGCAGTGATGGAAGAGGACGAAAGCCCTCCATACCTTCCGGCGCTTGAAAAAGTGCTGGCGCAGATCGGGGAGAAATGTATGATGCTGCTGAAAGCCTTTTATTACGAAAAACTGACCATGACGCAGATCGCCGCGAAACTCGGTTTTGCAGACGATAATTCAGCCAAAAGCCAGAAGAACAAGTGTATGGACAAAGCCCGGTTGCTGGGGAAAAATGTGCTGAAACAACTTTACGGCTAAGCAGATGGAAAATGAAGACAGAACCGAGCGGATCGACCGATACCTGGACGATGAACTGACAGCGGCCGAAAAGATCGCATTCGGGAACGAAATGGCTACCGATGCCGACCTCAGGCTGGAAGTCGAGGCGCAGGAAGCCGTGCGGAACCTGATCAGCAGTCGGGCCGAAAAGGAAGAGCTCCGCCGGATGTTCGCTGCATTCCATAGCGAACTGAATGCTGGTGGTACACAGGATGTAGCAACGGAATATTTGCAGAAGGAAAAGGGCATCCTCCGGAAAGTGAAGTGGGGCGGCTGGTCGTACCTGGCGGTCGCAGCCTCAGTTGCCCTCACGATCATCGGTGTATGGACGTTTATCAAAGTCCAGGAGCCACTAGGCAACCAGACCGGCATCAGGGTGGAAAGCCGTAATGAAACATTCCGCGTACCGTTGCTGACCTGGCGTACCGTGGATTTCAAACCTGTTTTACAGGACCGCAGGATGATCGACGTATCCATTATCCGTGACCAGGATCACACCTCACATTACAAGTTTACCAACATACTGGAAATTTACTCGGATCAGCTGACGGAAAAGCAGCAGAAGATCAGCATCGCGTACGATGTAGACACGAAACAGTATCGCCTCCACATCGGGAATAGCAATTACCTCATCCGTAAAACGGAGCAGATCACGCCTTTGACCCAACCCTGAGCATTATAGCCCTTCTTTACTATGAGTCCGCAAAAATTACGCATCGGCCGCAAGCCGGACAATGACATCGTTGTGGATGACCCGAGCGTGAGCGGTTACCACGCACTCGTGACGTTGGGACCGGACCGATCGGGCGTTTTGGAAGATAACGACTCCTCAAACGGCACCTTCGTGGATGGGGTAAGGATCCGGAAAACTCAGTTTACTTCCCGGAGCAGCATCCTGCTCGGCAAAACACCATTCGATACCAGCAAGATCTTCCGATTCGACAAACAACCGGACGACTACATCCACGAGTTTCATGAAATGCAGCTGGTGTGGCAAAAACTGGAAGAGGAACGTCTGGCGATGATCGAGATCCAGAAAAGGATTGACGTCATGCTGGCGATACCCTACGTGGGACGGCTGATTATCCTGTTGATGAACAAGCATTATGGCCTGGAAAACCGGCGTGTGAAGTGGAAGGAAGATATGCGCCGCCTGTGGGTGTGCCCGTCGTGCCAGCAACCCTTGCGCGACTACGACTGGCTTACCTGGAATGATTGTGAGCATCTTAAAAAATGCCCTAAGTGCAAGGCCAGGTGGTTTTAGAAAAATTTTTGAAAAAAAATCGGTGACGTTCCTGACCATGTCCCGATAAAGGTTCAAATGATCTGAAAACTTCTAAAATCTTACGACCATGTCAGAGCAAACACAGGTTATCGAAGAAAATAGCGAATTGCTGCCGGAAGCACCGGTCGCTGCTAAAAAAGGAAAAGGGAAAGCTGGAGCCGCCATGGCTGCCGGTGCGGCTGCCGGGCTTGGAGCCGTAGCTTATGATGCTTACGCCGACGACCTGACCGGCAAACAGGACGCCGCCTCAGCCGATAGTACTGCCACGCCGGGCCCCATGGGTGCCGACAGCACCGACAGCCAGGCACCCGCCGACTCGCTGGTAGCCGATTCCGGAGCTACGGGAAATGCGGGAACGACTGCGCAACCGGCCGTCATGCTGATCCCCGATCATCTTAATATCGTCAATGCGCCGGACGAAATGAGTTTCAACGAAGCATTCGCATGGTCGAGAGAAAAGGCCGGGCCGGCCCAGCTTTTTGAATGGCAGGGCGAGTTGTACCATACCTGCCATGCCAGCGAATATGCATTGCTACCTGCCGAAACGAAGGACCTCTTTGAAGAAATGTGGATCGGCAATGCATTCGGCGTCATGGATATCCCGGTTGAAGGTCAGATGCTGACTTATGATATTATCGAGGAGCCGGCCGAGGTTACCGATCAGCCGATGGCAACAGATACCGTGGATACAACCGAGACACACCCGACCGACACTGTCGTAGCGGAGCAGGACAGCGCGAGCATGGATACCGACGAATATGACATTGTGTACAGCCAGGACGATTACGATAACAACTTCGATGGGCTTGACGAATGGGTAAATCCCGAGGATATCGCCTGATGTTCACATTTAATCCCTTTTGTTATGATAGTCGTTTGTCCATCCTGTCAGGCCAGGTTGAGGGTCAATGAAAAAGCATTGCCGCCTCAGAACCCGCTGATCACCTGTGTGCGCTGCCATGCACCCATCCGGGTTGAGCTACCCGCCGCCGACCGCCCGGCTTCGGAAGAGGCGACGTTCGTTTTCGAACCTGCGGAAGTAGGGTGGGTGATTGTCCACGATGAATACACCGAATCGCAGACGCTTCCGCTGAAAACCGGCTCACAGATCGTGGGCCGGTTTTCAGAGAGCAAGCCCTGCGAGGTGATGATCCGGTCGCAGGACCGTTATATGAGCCGTCGCCACCTGGTGGTGGAAGTGGTAAAGAGCAGAGAGGGGGTATACAAATACTGGGTTTCGGAACATCCCGATTGCACCAATCCTACTTTTATCGACACCTACCCGCTCAAACGGGGCACCACGGTGGAATTGGTGGACGGCACGATTATGCAGCTGGGCAAAACCAAAGTAGCGCTGAAAACCGCTGCGGCTTCGGGTACCGCCCGTAACGCTGCCGAGACAGTCCTGAATACTGATTTTGCAAAAACAGTACTTTTCTAACGACATCATGAAAATCCAGATAGACAAGCCCCTTTCGGTACACGGACTGGGCAAGCGGGCCAACAATGAAGATAACCTGTTCCCGCCGTCCGGAAATGCGACCGCTGGCGAAACGCTGTTTATGGTGTGCGATGGGGTAGGAGGGAGCGAGAAAGGCGAGATAGCCAGCGACCTCGCATGCCGGGGCGTGTCCCGATATTACCAGCATCACCGCATTACGCGCAGCGATGATGCCACGGTACATAATGCGATCGCATTTGCGCAGGCTGAAATGGAGCGGTATGCCAGGGAGTATCCCGATTCGCAGGGAATGGCCACGACAGTCACTTTGCTGCATTTGCACGAAGGAGGTGCCACGGTAGCGCATATCGGAGACAGCCGCGTGTACCACGTTCGCAGCGGGAGAATTTTATGGTGCACGCGGGACCACAGCTATGTAAATGACCTTGTCAAGGCGGGTGTCATTACCGAAGAGCAGGCTCGCACGCACCCGCGCCGCAATGTGATCATGCGTGCATTGCAAGGGGGCGATCCGGAAGCAAAAGCCGACATCCGGCATATCACGGACCTGATGGCGGGCGATTATTTCTTCCTGTGTTCGGACGGTATCCTCGAAAGTGTGGATGAAAATCTTTTAACAGAGATTTTGAGTGGGCAAATGCCGGACAACGGCAAAATGGAGCGCATACAAAAGCTTTGCGAGGCTAACAGCAACGACAATTTCACAGCCTATCTCGTGCCGATCAGATCCGTTGAGATGCTGACGGTGGAGCTTTTGCCTGCCGGCACCCCGGTTGAAAAAGAACCGCCGGCCACTAATCCGACCGTCGGCAGCGCCTCGGGAATGAACGTCTGGATTGTGTTCGCCATCCTGATGTTCTCGTCCGGATGGTATTTCTGGCATCACCGGAAGCCGGTGGTAGTGAAACCCAAAGTACAGCAGGTAACGACGGCCGCCAAGGATTCCGTGATCACGCTGCACCCGGTGAAAATGGCCAAACACAAAGGACAGGTAAAAAAAGATAAGAAAATGCGGTGACCTCCCGGCAGCCTTCCCGACAAAGGGCAAAAGAACTTCAAAATCCTACAATCATGACTTACGATGAATTTTTGAAACGATACGAGTTCGATACGCAGGACCAGAAGGCAATGCTGGGTGCGGGTGGTTTCGGCTCGGTTTACAAAGCTTTCGATTCGGTTCAGAAAAGGTTTGTGGCGATCAAGGTAGCGGAGGTTAAGCATGAAAAATTCAACCTCCTCTATGAAAAGCAAATCGTTGACGAGCTGGACTCCCATGAAAATGTGGCGCGGTATGGCAATTGCTACCGGTTTCAGTTTATGCCGGTACGTTACGATTTCGCAGTACTGACGTTTTACCAGGAAGGTAACCTGGCCGATGTATTGAAAAAATACGCATTGACCGTCCCGCAGAAGCATCAGATCCTGGAAGGTATTCTCAAAGGTGTGGGTCATTTGCACAAACACCACATCATTCACCGGGACATGAAACCTCAGAACGTGCTGATGGAACGTCAGGGCGACCGCTGGGTACCTAAACTGACTGATTTCGGGTTGAGCAAACTGGCGGATACCAACACCCGTTCGGTCGAAAACTCATCCATTGGCCTTTCCATTGCCTATGCTGCCCCGGAACAGATCCAGAACCGCGAAATCCGCCATAATGTGGATCTCTGGGCGGTAGGTATTATTGCCTATCATATGTTTGTGGGCGATTTGCCATTCGATGCTTCCCGCTCCATGAGTCAGGAAAGCTGGAACCTGGAAGTAAGCAAACTGATCGTAAAAGGCAAGGTCTCCGAAAGGATCAGCCAGGTGCCGGAGCCATTCAGAACGCTGATTAAAAAATGCCTCGTGGCCGATAACGCCAAACGTGTACAGCGTGCCGAAGAGTTGCTGGAAATATTGGGAAGCTCTCCTGCACAATCGAAAGAAAGAAAGCCTGTTGATGATGAAAATACGATCCGTCTCGACGAGCCTTTTGCCAATACCAGAGAACTGACGATCCGTGCCGATCATCTCGTCAAACAGGCGGAAAGTAAATCGGGTTTTGAAAAAGAACAGCTGCTCCGCGACGCGATCGGGCTGTATGAGGAAATCCTGAGAATCGACCCGGAACATATGCATGCACGTTACCAGATCGGGCAGTGCAACGGGCGGCTCCAGGAGAAGATGAGGTTGAAGATCCCGAGAATACTTTCGAAGAAAACAATGCTCACAACAGCTGCGGTGATGGTCGGAATGGGCCTGGTGTATTTTTTTTTATGGCGCTTTACTGCCCGTAAAGAACTGGGTTGGGCGAAATCTGCATTCTTTTCGAACATCCTTCCTGCCGACTCTGCCAAGACATATCAGCAGATTTACCAGATCCTGGACAAATATGCGGGCACGGTGGCCATGGACGACACTACGAACAACCTGCTGGGGACTTTTTACCAATGGGGCCGCGGTGGTGCAGAGCCCAGCTATGAGAAAGCGATGGACTACTACGAAAGAGGTGGTGATTACGAGTGGGCGAAATATAATATCGCTTGCCTGCATTTCAATGGCCGCGGCACACTCAAAAATTTCGAAACGGCTGTGGAGTATTACCAGGAAGCCTACAACCAAAAGCAAATGGTAGGCGCTGCCGAATGCCTGGGATACATCTATGAAGAAGGCGGCTACGGTATCACCAGAGATTATGCAAACGCGAAAAGCTGGTATGAGAAAGCCGTAGCCGGTAATTCAAGTTATGCGCAATTCGAGCTTGGCAGGATGTATCAGATGGGTCTTGGGATGCCTGCCAACGAAGCCCGGGCCAAATACTACTACGGGCTCGCCGCTAACCAGGGCAACCGGAATGCGCAGCAGGCATTGAGTAACCTGAACCGCGGCCGCAGTAACAATGCCTATGCCCAGGCAACCAGTCCGTTTCAAACTACTACCAAACAAAAACCGTCGCGCCCGAAAAGCAATGCCGGCGCATTCTGGGAGAAAGTGGGCAACGAACTTTTCAAGCAGGCTGCGCGGAGATAATGTAATCTAAACTGAATCGATCACTCTTTGAATTTTACTACAATGAAAAATATAGCCAACATACTCATTTTCATAATCGTAGCCGCCGGGGTTTTCTTCGGATACAAATGGCTGAAAGGCGCGAATTTCTCCGGGGATAAGGGTAAAACCTTTGCGGTCATCGTGGGCATTTCCGACTATCTGAATGGCTCGGATCCCCAAAGCGGAATCCAGGCGCAACTCAATGACCTGCAATACTGTGATGACGACGCCCGTATTTTTTATGATTTTTTGAAAAGCCCGGCCGGCGGCAATGTCCCTTCGGAGCATATTGTGATGCTGCTGGATGGTCAGGCCAGCAAGTCGGAAATTTTGAAACAGCTCGACCGGGTGTTTGCCCAATCTGGACCCGACGACCGGGTGATCTTTTACTTCGCAGGACATGGCGCCAATGGCTTTTTCGCTGGCTATGACGTGGATCTTCGGAATCCGAATACTAACCTCATGCACAAGGAAGTGAAGGAAGCCTTCCGCAAATGCCGTGCGAAAACACGCCTTTGCTTTGCGGACGCTTGCATGTCGGGCAGTATGAAAAACCGTGCCCGGGAGGTGGCGGAAATAAAACCGGTGCCGGTTTCTGTACGCGCATTCGAAGATGAAGAATCCGGGTTGGTGGTGTTGATGGCCGCAAGGTCATACCAGTCTTCCGGTGAAAACGGGGACATTAAGCATGGGTATTTTACCAAATTTCTGGTGGATGGCCTGCAAGGCGAAGCCGATAAGAATCAGGACGAACTGGTTACGATCAAAGAGGCTTTCGACTACCTGTACCTGCACCTGGCCTCGCTCCCGAAACATGGTCCGGATGATAAAGGCCAGATTCCGGTGATTTTCGGGAAGTATGATCCGGATATGCCGGTGGCGTCTTTGAAATCGGCTTGAAAGTAGCGTAGGAAGAAAGGGGCGTAAAGCGCGGCCCCTCGTTTTGAGCAGGATAGTCGAGAATTGCGAAGCTCCGGTAGGAGCTTCCTGCGTTACCGGATCAGGAAACGCAGATAAATTTGCCAGTTCATCGCCTTCACGTCGAATGCAGCGTCTTTCGACAAATTGCTGACGGGCAGTACCACATTGAGCCCGACCGGAATGCGTCCGTTGAATGCAATGCGCGGATGAACCATCACTCCGGCTTTGAATGCCCATTGCTGCGGGCGGATGTATCCCCGCATTGCATCTGATTTTTTGACCGTAACTAACGGCCCCTGTGTGACCCGACCGTTGCCGTCTTCCGTTTCTTTACGGATCAATGCGTTGGAAAACAGAGCATATGATATGCCCGTATGAAGCGATAACCAGCCTGCTGCCTTGTATTGATATTGCAGGGAGAAGTTCATTCCGGTCGCTTTGATGAAATTTACATCATAATGAATTTCTGTAAACAGCGAATCCCCCAACGGAATGGATTCGGTTTGGCGCCTGATTCGTTTGTTGTTACCGAAGTAGGATTGTACAGGCAGAAATGTGAATGTGATGCCGTGCGCGTTCCAGGTCTTATTCAAAAAGAATCCCGGGATGGCCACCCTGGCGACGCGGTTGACGCTGTCGGCTCCCGCAAACAGATAGGGAGAGTAGGGATCTATGCCGGTGGCCGACCACTCCGGTCCGAAATGAATGCTTTGACTTAAAAACCGGCGGCGTTGGCTGAGCGGTGCCTGAAGAGGCTGGTTTGCGGGTACTTTGATTCGACCTGCCATGTCGCGTCCATTACTTTCAAAATGGCCGGGAATTGAGCGGAGGCTATTCAGGGCAGCTTCCGGGGTTGTTGAAACATCAGTTTTTTCATGGCCGACAGATATACCGCTGCTATCAACAGAGAGGGCGGTTCGGGAAGTACCGGCAGCGGAGCGCTCAGGATTATGAATGATAGCTCCGGGTTGAATGTATGTCTGTGAACTGACTCTGGGTGAGTAAGTTACTAGGTTAGTCGCGCCGCCTTTCTGGTTACCGCCCGATAAAATGCTTTTTTTCGAAAGCGGATTTTTACGGTTCACACGTATTCCCGCCGGGGCGTGGGCGCTACCCGGGATTGCCGCAGGGATGCGGCCCCGCAAGGCTGGCTTCAAGATCGCGATACCGTTTGGGCCACCGGTCGGGGACGCCTCATCAGCTTTACCAACATTGCTCCGATGAATGCGACCACTGGTTTCTTCCGGCTTATTTTCGTGAATGGAATCAGGGGAGCCGGAAAGTAAAACCGGGTTCGAAGGTTGAGTATCCGGTGTTGCTTTTTCCTTGTATGCCGGGCCGCCGGATGCGATATCCAGGGATTTCTTTTCTAAAACCGAGTGGGGCGTATTCCTTCTTTTCCGATTGGAATAATCAGTGCTGTTGTAAACTGTCGATAACCAGACAAATGCGGATGTGACGGCGATCATGATCAGCGCCCCTTTGAATGTAAGCACGAACTTCCATATCCGGGACAAGAGGTCCGCGTGAGCCTGGTGACCGGCGTCGGCATTCGGTTCCCGGTTCAACATACTTTCCATATCTGTCCAGGCATCATCCGCCGACATTTCCGGGTCGGGAAGCGAGCCATGGAGATATTTGTTAATATGTTCGTCTTTCCTGTTCATCAGAGGGGTTTTTCAAAAATTACTTTCAATCTGCTTCTGCTCTCACTTAAATGCCACTTGACGGTGCCGTCACTGATCGTCAGTATTTCCGCAATTTCCTTCACCGTAAAGCCGTCCAGGTAGAACAGGCTGCAAATCCTGCGCGTGGCAATTGGTAATTGCTTTAAATACAAATGGATATCAGTTCCTGAGAGCTATTCAAATGGGTTTTCGGAGGATACGAAACCCATTTTGTCTTCAATTTCCACGTAGTCAAATGCCTGCGTCTTCCGGTCGCGGAGCATTGTCAGCGCAGCATTACGAACGGTCGTATACATCCAGTTAAAAAACTCGCCTTTCGTGGCGTCATATCGACCGATATTTGCAAATACCTTCAACATCCCGTTGTTGACGGCAGATACGATCTCATGCTGGTCATCAAAAAAGTTTTTGCACAAAGCATACAAGACAGGGAAAAATTGTCGGTACAATTTTTCCTGACTCTTGCGCTCCTGCCGCCTGCAACCTTCCAGTATCTTTTCTAATTGGTTCAATTCGTGTTTTTAAGCATGGCCGACCTTGCTAATGGCCGGCCATGAAGGTGTTTATTGCAATGAAACGCTTGTCGTGCTTTTTTGGTGAGTACAATACAGGCCTCGTACGACCAGCTAAATGCCCGGGATAATTGCGGGTTCGTTTGAAAGAATCTTTCTGAAGTTTCAAGTTTCCCGCTGCACATTACCGGCGTTTCGTTTTTAAGCTGTCAATGCCGTTGACTTTAATGCTATCAATCACGTTAACGCTATCCACTCTCACACTGTCAATGACCACACTGTCAGTCCTGATGCTATCGGTCCTGATGGTGTCTACTTTTATGCTGTCTACACGAATAGTGTCGATATCGGCACTATCACCATTCATCCGTGCGGAAACAGGTGTCGGCGCATTCTCTTCCAATTTGCTGCGCTCGCAGGCTACGAGCTGGATCAGCAGCAATACAAAACACAGTACCAACCATTTTTCGGTTTTCATGACCATTGGTGTTTAGATTTTGAAATGATATAACCAGTAGAAGCGCTTCAATTAAATAAACTGCAAGGGATGCAGGTCAGGTTGGGTGATGCCTGAAAAAAATGCTGACTATTTGCAGCGAGGGCTGAGGTTCAGTAAAAAAGCTGCTTTACGGTGTTTTGGGATGAGGAGATTAACCTCTGAATTACCTGCCACATGAAAAGACTGATCATTGTTTGTCTGCTGCTGACGTTTTCCGGGCGCATGTTTGCCCAGAACTACGACGAAGCGAAAGTTCCGCATTACACTTTGCCGGATGTTCTGAAAACGACCGCCGGGAAAACCATCCGCAGCGATGAGAAATGGGAGAAACTGCGAAGGCCCGAAGTGCTGAAACTTTTTGAGGACAACGTTTACGGTCAGATGCCAACGGACTATGACAGCATCCGCTATGCGCTCACGCAGGACGATCAGCCGGTGATGAATGGCAAGGCTACATTGAAACAGGTAGTTGTGACGGTGTTCCGGAATCGCCGGTCGGTTGCGATCAGCCTCGTGCTTTTTGTGCCCGCTCAGGCGCGCAAGCCTGCGCCGGTGTTTCTGCTGATCAATAACCGGGGTAAGGAGAATACCGATCCCACACGGGCCAAAAAGAGCGAATTCTGGCCTGCGGAAATGGTGATCGACAGCGGGTTTGCGATTGCCGCCTTTCATGTAAGCGATCTGGCGCCGGACAACAAGGATAGCTATGCCACAGGTGTGCTGCAAAAGTTGTATCCGGAGCAACTCAAAAAGGATAATGGCATGAAAGCCATAGGCGCCTGGGCGTGGGGCGCCAGCAGGATGATGGATTACTTTGAGACCGACAAAGACATTGACGCCAAAAAAGTGATCCTGGTCGGGCATTCACGGGGTGGCAAAACGTCGCTATGGGCTGCGGCTCAAGATCAGCGGTTTGCGGCCTGTGTCACCAACTGTTCGGGTAATACCGGTGCTGCATTGGCCAGGCGGCAATTCGGGGAGCGGGTCAGCCGGATTAACACGACGTTTCCGTACTGGTTTAACAATAATTACAAAAAATACAACGACAAGGAGAATGCCCTGCCGGTGGATCAGCACATGCTCATTGCATTGATCGCCCCACGGCCCGTGTACGCGACGAATGCATCGAAGGATCTTTGGGCGGATCCCAAAGGCACCTTCCTGGCGTTGAAAGCGGCCGAGCCGGTGTATGCTTTGTATAAAATCCGCTCCGGCCTGCCCAAAGACCCGCCAGGGATAGACGAGCCTGTAATAGGAGCGCATTTCGGCTATCATAACCGGGAGGGTGAGCACAATATGACGGCCTATGATTGGGCGAATTTTATCCGGTTTGCAAAGCAATTCTGATTACTTGCGCCGGGCTTTTCTTTTGGTGAATACAATCGGAGAATCGAGTGTGGCGCTATACCGGGCCTCGATACTGGGAACCAGCGTTGGCTCTATGTATATCAGGTCTTCATAATAATATTTCACGTACTCTCCGTTTTTGACAACCCGGTAAGGCATGCCCTTGTACATTCGGAAGAGATTGCCCTTCTTGTCCCGGAAGCCCCAGACAGCGTCTTTGGGCACCTTTGCTTTGACCCCCGTTTTGTATTTGATACGCATATACTTGCCAAACTTTTGCGGCCAGACGTTGCGTACGGAACTGTCAGGACGCATGGTATCGATGTCGGCGCTGCTGTAAATTAGTGCAGCACGTTGTCCCAGCGCATTTTCTGCGAAAATGAGGGAGCAACCGAGGATCAGGTGGCGCAGTTTCATGTCGTAGCGTATTGATTTACATAAAACTACTTGATTATAAGTAATTTATCAATACTTAATTTTTGCCCGATATTCTTCATTGCGGTTCCGCTTGTGCTGCTTCCGCGCCCGCCGCTACCGTTGCGTTTCCAGTTGAAACGCCCGATACAATGCAAGCGAGAATCCACCCGGCTTTACTGCGACCACAAACCAAAGCAGCGCAACAGGCACAAATTTTGAAGGCTGTTTGTCAAAGGAAAATGGCTTACCTTCCTTTGTAGGACTAAAAAGCACTTAGAGATTATGAAAATTAAAAAATTGCCGGAGGATCAGACACTGGTGTTGTTTACCGATATGAATGGTATTCCGCGCGAGGGGATTTACAAAAAAGCCTCGAAAGCGTTTATCGAGGCGATGGGGGACGAAGGACCTGAGGATACAGGTAACATTTATCCGGAAGAGGATATTGTGTCGTGGGAATATCTTGAAAAAAAGGACCGTCCGAATCCGGACATCATGGTGATTCTTTAAGCTGCCAGCAGTTCACCGGCCCTCATTCCGGCGGATACCGGATTGAATCGCGATGATTTGCGGGTAATGAGTACGACCCGGTGATCCGCTGGGTCGATGTCTACCGTGATAATTTTGCCAACGGCGAGTTCTCGCCATTCGGGGTAGGATGCATCGTAGTTGAAACGGATTTCGACGGACTTTTGAGTTAAAAGCTGAATTTTCAGCCTTACATTTTCGGGACGCAGCACAGAAGCGTGGATCGGGCGGGCTTCAACCACTACCGCTTCGAATTCGCGCCCGTTTTTTAGTATCCGCCTCAGTCTTCTGTGTTCGGTGACCACGGTCCATTTCGTGGCAATGATGAATAATGCAGCCGCGGCTGAAAGAGCGATGATCGTGTAGAGTGCGAGCGTTTCCATGTGCAAAGAGGTTTACCGGATTGCGAAATTGCACCGTCATGCTCAAAGCGCCAAGAAACAGTTAGTGAACGGATTGTTGCTTGATTTAATGGTACAAGCCCATCAGGTCGTGGTTTAGTTCAGCCAGCTCCTTTTCCGAGCCAGGTCGGCCAATGCAACCCCAATTTTGGCATGTCCGCGGGCATTGATGTGGTCATCGATCGTGAAGTAGTCCCGTTGGTTTAGAAAGGCGTGTACGTTGAGGAAGTAAACGCCTGTCAGCGGCTGGGCAGGCTGATAGGCCTGAAACTCCCTGACAATGGGGAAGTTGTAGGTACCCAGGTCAAAAACTACAATAGGCCCCTGATAACGTTCCCGTATCCTGCTCAGATAGGGGAAAAAATTAGTCGCATGTTCTGATTTAACTTCCCGAGAGACGGCAACCTGCGGGTTTTGGGGTTTAGGTGCGGGTTGGGCTGCATTTTTGAGGCCCGATACAATAAGCCAGCGGAGGCTCAGAAACAGGCCTTTGTATGGAAAGTAAGTTTTGTTGATCGTGTTCTCTTTCTCCGCAACCCGAAACCCGAATGCATCGATTCCGGGTTTTTGAGCTTCGGCCAAATTAGCTTTATTTTCTTCGAGGTCATTATAGCAGTACTGGATAACGAGCAGCCGGCAGGAATCCAGATCTACTTCGTTGAGCAGCTTGGTTTCCCGGTGTGTACCGTAGGATGTGATGGCGGTGTTGAGGACGTTCACATGAAGCCGCTTTTCGAGCACCTCGGAGAACCGTTCCTGCTGTTCCACACCCCATCCCATCCCGTGAGAATCACCCAAAACAACGACGGCCGGATGCAGGAGGCTTGCTTCGTCATCGCGCACACCGAGTGAATTTGTTTTTACTTCCACATTGAACTCGGGATTGATAAATCTTCCTGTAATATTCGACCGGAAACGGTAGGTCAGCAGCGAGTCGTATCGCGACAGGTCACTATTAAAGTTGGTTGTACTTCTAAAAAAGCCGTATTGCCCCCGGATCCAGTCGTAGTAACCATCCGATAATGGCTTGTAGCGTTGGTAAAGCGCCATATATGCAACGCTCCCGACCAGGGCTATTTCGACCAGAGTAAAGATGCCCAGCAGTATGGCCAGGCGCCGCAACCGGTTGCCTGAAAACGACCAAAGCAAAACGGTCAAACCAATGGGGAACAGAAAAAAGTAGATTGGGAATACAGTGGAATGCCTGACAAAGAAATCCTGGCGAAAAAGCGGTATGCATATCAGCAAAAAGCCAAATAGAAATACTTTGAGATTCATGTATTGTGTTTTTTTTATAGAAATTGTAAATATAATGATCGATCGGTTTTTTTGAAGAGATTAACGGTCAAAGTGTTAGTAAGCGGTTACAATAGGAGATCAAACAATGCTGTGGCTGACCGGCTGGCAGCTTTTTTTATCCTACCAAACCCGGCAGTCGATTTTTTGATTTTACTTTGCGACTGATCAAAACGATGTAAGCATGTTTGCAAAGAAGCTGTCAAGCCGGGAATCCGGATTGATTCTGTATGGGATAACACCACCGAAGGCAGAACACACCACCGAAAAGATCAGAGAGATTGCCCAGGTTCAAAGCACACGGGCCCTGGCACTGGGCGTTGACGGGCTCGTGATCTACGATTTGCAGGATGAGAGCTCGCGGAATGGCGGGCAGCGACCTTTTCCATTTACACCTACCATCGATGCCTGGACTTTTGCAAATGAGTACCTGGATGTATCGGGGCTTTCGAAAATTGTTTACTGCTCGGTCGGGAAGCGCGATCCGGAGGCGATGAAGGGCATGTTCGAAATGTTGCCTGCACATGATGCATTGGTGCTGGTGGGGCTACCGTCGCGGAATGAAAAGGCGCTCATGAACCTGAGCGATGCGTACCGGCTATGGGGTCATACCGGGGCGGGTGGCAGGCTGGGAGGCGTGGCTATTGCCGAGCGCCACGCCGCGGACAACAGCGAGCATTTGAGACTGATCGGGAAAATAGCGAGCGGCTGCTCCTATTTTATCACCCAATGCGTTTATAGCGCCGATTATATGAAAAAGCTGGTAACCGACCTCTGTGCCGAATGCGCGGCAAGGCGGGTTGAAATGCCTACCCTGATCTTTACATTGACGCCATGCGGCTCGGCCAAAACGCTTCAGTTCCTGGACTGGCTCGGAATCCATGTCCCCGGTTGGCTGGCCGACGAATTGCACCAGAGTAATGACATATTAGCGCGGTCGGTGGAGATCAGCACCGGGATCGCCCGGGAAATGGCAGATTTCTGCTACGGAAAAAGCGTCCCGTTCGGCTTTAATATTGAAAGCGTTTCGGCAAGGAAAGTTGAGATTGAGGCATCGGAACAGCTTTTGAGAAATGTCAAGGAAGTGCTCGCGGCGCGCTCCTGACAAAAAAAACTGCCGCTCACTGCCTACGCTTGGACAATATCTTCTTGTAAAATTCAGATAAGACTGAGGGGTAGGTGCATTGCATCGTCGCAGGTGTAACGCGCTGAAATTTACTATTACATGATTCGCTTCTTGAATACCGTGCGATAGTCTCCTTATCCGGTTGGTTTTCATTAAGTAAAGCCGTCGAGTTGTCGACGGCTTTACTTAATGAAAACCTCGAAGCATCAAACAGAAAGCTTTTTCATGTATTGTGCGTCATTGGCTAAGCTGACCAGAGGCGATTCCGGATATTCCTCCTGCTCTACCAAAAAGTATTTGATGCCGCTGTCCATAGCCAGGCGAAGCGTCTTTTTGAAATCGACATTGCCTTTACCCAAATCGTTCTGTACGGGCTTTCCGTTTTCTTTCGTGTAATCTTTCACATGGCAAAGTTCATACCGTTTGCCATACTTTTTGAGGTGATCAGCAGTAGAAACACCCGTTACGTCGATCCAGCAAAGGTCCAGTTCAAACATGACATTCTTGGGGTCGGTGTTTTGCAACAAATAATCCTGCGGGAGCTTGCCGTCGAGCGGCCGGAATGAATAGTCATGGTTATGATAACCGAATTTCAATCCGGATTTGGTTACCTGTTCGCCGACTTTGTTAAAACTGTCAGCTACTATTTTCCATTCGTCCCACGTTTTTTGTGCGCCGATCCACGGACAGATCAGGTATTTCAGTCCTGCCCCCTGCGCCATATCAATGTACTGTTTCAATGTGTCGGGGTTTGCAGCTGCACCTTTGAAATCGAAATGCGTGCTGACCATCTTCACACCAAGACCGTCCAGGAATGTCTTGATTTCCTTCGGTTCCATGCCCCACAGGAAGCCTTTCGGGCCTTGGAAACTCTCGAATTGTTTATATCCCATTTGCGCAAGCTTGGTCATGACGCCTTTCGGATCGTCAGGCAGCAAACTACGAACACTGAAAAGCTGAACCCCAAAAGGATCGATCAGTTTTTTGGGCGCAGCCAGTACTTCTAATGAATTTGCAGTGAGTGCTCCGGCAACAGCGAGGCCGGAACGTGTTAGAAAATCTCTCCTTAACATAATTGTAATTGAAATGTCGTCTCCGACTGTAAATGAAAATACTGATGATCAGTTGCTGCTTACAACTGCTTGATTTTGACGTTCCGGAAGGAAATGCCTTTTGCCCAATCCTGTAATGTGAGGTGCCCTTTCGTATGTTTACCAAATTCCGGGAAGGTTTTAAAGTGGCTGTCATTTACCGCTTTTTTCCATTTCGCAGCATTGAAATCCTCTTCGGCGGTGAGCACACCATTGAGATAGAACTGAACTTTCCCGCTTTTCTGAACAATCCGCGATTGGTTCCATTGACCAGCTTGTTTTCCCGGAGCTACATTTTTTTGTGTCTGGAAGCCATACAAACAGCCGGCTCTCTTTTTCGGATCGGCCTTATGGTCATAATGCGATTTTTCCAGCAACTGGTACTCCGGACCGGAAGCCCAGGCCGTGGGAATATCTTTGCGCTCCTGCACATTGAGGAAAACGCCGCCATTCCCGGCTTTTGTAATCTTCCATTCGAATTTGAGATCGTAGTTTTCAAATTCTTTGTCAGTAACCAAATCCCCATGTTCGACGGTCGTGAGGTTGGGGTTGCAATACAGCTCCCCTTTTTGCACGACCCAGGCAGAGGAAATTTTACCTTTGTTGTATAGGTGCCAACCGTTCGTAGTTTTACCGTCAAACAGCAATGCCCAGCCGTCCTTTTTTTCCTGGGTGGTTAATTCATTAGGTTTTAACTCGTTAGTATTGAAGGAGAAAAGAGATACTGCCACTAAGGCAGGCAATAGGAAATAACGTCTTGTGTTCATAACCATCAATGATTTTTTTGCAAATTATTGAAAATTATCTGCTTTTTGCAAAATATTGCAAACGTCGTAAACCCTTAACAGATGATAAAACAAGGCCGGTTTGAACATATTTTGAGCAGGTTAAAAGCGAGTCAGCACGTTCATTTCGAGGAGCTCGCTATTGAACTGAATGTGTCAGAAGACACTATCAGAAGAGATATTGATATCCTGGAGAAAAATGGCCTCCTGGTCAAAGTGCGTCGTGGTGCGATCATCCCGGCAATCAACCCGCTTTCGTTTCATGAAAGAGCCGGTTTGTTTCCGGAAGGCAAGCAGCGCATAGCCTTGAAGGCGCAGCAGCAATTGTCCGGGGCAAAGACGGTTTTTATGGATGGAGGCACCACTATACTTGCTATCGCTGCGGCCATCCCGATCAAAGCCGAATTACGGATCATCACAAATAATATTGCTTTGCCTGCCATATTGCAGGAGCACGAGCGTATCGAAATCATTTCCCTGGGTGGGAATTATAACCGGAACACGCAAACCACCATTGGGGTGCAAACCTGTTTGGAAGCACGCAAATACATTGCTGACCTCTATTTAATGGGAACATGCGGCATTAGCCATGCCATGGGTGTAACTGCCCAGGTCGCCGAAGACGGAGAAGTGAAAAGGGCCTTTTTGGAATCGGCTCGTAAATCTATTGCCCTGGTTACACAAGAGAAGCTGGGACGAGTTGATTTTTTTAAGGTTGCGGACCTGGACGCGATCGACACCATTGTTACAGATTTACCCAGCGATGATTTCCGGTTGAACGACTATCGTTTTGCGGGCCGGGAGATTATCTGAAATTTGTCTCGATTATGCTTACGGCTTCACGTCCGGTTTGTACATGTCGGAACTGGTAATGCCGCATTCCTTTTTCATTTTAATGGCATACTCCATTCGCCCGACTTCGGGTGTGTTATTGTTTGTTCCAAAAGTAAATTTGATACCGGCTTCTTTCGCCTTCATGATGACGGCCTTGTTGGGAATCTTGTAGCGGTTATTGATTTCCATTGCCTTTCCGCTTTTGGCAAGGACAGCTACTACTTTGTCGACACGCTGTGCAGTCCATAATTCATCGTAACGGGGCTGCATAGGCTTTGGAAGGAAGAACGGATTTACGAATACATCGACCGGCTCTTGCAGGACCTTGCATGTCCGGTCAACGATCATGTCCATGTACTCTTGATCATCGTCGATGTGAACCTCTTGCTCAACCCAAAGACGTGTCCTGCGTCCTTTGAGATCATCGCTGAAACTGGTGAGTTTGGCGAGCTTTCTGACCTTGCAATATTCAGAGGGAGCGACGAAAATAAGATCTTGGAGAAGATCGTAGATGATCCAAGACTGGCAGCAATTTTGAATGCAAGAGGATACATAATAGTGTCTGATACAGCCTATCATATTGGGGCTGAAACGGCAAGTGCAATAAAAATTGGTCAAGACTACGGTATTTTGAATTCCTGACTAATTATAAAATGGTAGGGGTGAAATATAGCAAAGTTATAAATGAACAACTGGGGAATGCCAGGGTACAAGATTACCAAAATACCGATGGGAATCGCCGGATTATCGGCGAGTTTAAGCGTCACCTAGCTCCTTTTTACAGCTCTCTCGTTGTTAAAGTAAGCTATAAAAAGAAAAATGTGATTGGATGGAGTGGTACTGCGGCAGATCATCTTAGTTTTACAACATCAAGCACTTAGGAAAAAAATGAGAATGACCCTGGTTTTTATAATCTGCATAATCATCCAACGAACCATGTAGATTTGAACTAAGATAGCCAAGCCGTGTAAATGCTATTTGTGTATACATGGCTTGGCTTTAAGCATGTATATCTGACTATGAACATTAGGTGCATTCTTTTTCTCTCACTAACACTCTTAGTCGGCTGTAATGAACAAGACTTGGAAATGAATGTCCCATATTCGGGCGACAAACTTGTTCTGTGGGGGAAACTTCAAGCGAATTCCTCATTCAAATTACAAGTCACGAAGACTTTTAATCCGGTTGGAAATATTCCGAACGATGTTGCAGTGAATAATGCCACCGTTGTATTGTATAAAAACGGAAAAATATACCTTACACTTTCGCATTCCGGCAAGGAGCCTGGGTTCTATACATCCGATAGCGTAATTCAGGCGGGTGCCAGCTACTTTGTGAAGGTGTCGGCACCTTCGTTACCTACAGCTGAATCGGCTGTTGTGACTGTCCCCGCCGAAATATCTGAGGTGACTGCAATACGGACACATGATGTTGTCCCTCAAATGAACCATCAAACTCCACAAGATTTGGTTACGCTATACCTTGCAAAAGAAGATGCGATATCCAATAAGTATCTTAGCATCAAGTTGATGAGTTACTACAAAAGCGATACGCTTTCCAGCTATCCTTATGCTTCGGCAGACAATATACCCGCCAATGAAGAAGATTGCCATACTTGGGGAACGGAACCGGAGAAGCCAAAATACAATGCGGTTATAAAAGCATATCTATTTCCACAAAGTCGCGTCTTCCTAATGTCCGGTCAATGCTTGCCAGTACCGGCGATACCACTGAAATTTTACGTAGAAACAGCAACTGGCTACAATTATACTGACCGGGCCTTAAAAGTGACTGCGCGTATTGGTGTCGTTTCCAAAGAATACTTTGAATATGCGAAAATAGAAAACAAGCAACCGGAAGGTGTAGACCATTTGGTACTTCCTCCGCAGCGGGCACTAACCAATGTAAAAAATGGCTACGGACTTATTTTTGCGTCCAGCGAAAAAACCATAGAGCTACTATGAGCCAGCCGTTTACATATATTTTCATTTTGCTGTTTATTTCCATTGGGCAGGCTTTTGCACAAAAAATGACTGTAAGTGGAACGGTTCGTGATGCTACAAGCGGCGAATTGCTCATCGGAGCCTCTGTTAGCGATAGCATCGCGGGAACGGGAGTGCAAACTAATGCATATGGCTTCTTTAGCATTGAAGTTCCTTCTGCGGGCCATCATCTCAAAGTAAGCTATGTGGGTTATTCGCCAGCTCATATAACCAGCATTGCCGATGTTGGTTTTCCTCTGGAAGTAAAGTTGTATCAGCAAAATAATCTCAATGAGATAAGCATCAGGGAAAATAGGCTTTTCAGTGCACCTATCGGGAGTTTGTCAATTCCTATTCACAGAATTAAGGCATTGCCAGCATTACTTGGTGAAGTTGATGTCCTAAAAGTTTTAAGCTATACCCCTGGTGTTTCCACCGGTACAGAAGGAAGTGCAGGACTATACATTCGGGGTGGATCGCCGGATCAAAATTTGATTCTTCTGGATGAAGTACCTGTATATAATGTCATGCATTTAGGTGGGTTTTTCTCAGTATTTAACCCGACTTCTTTAAAATCAGTTGATCTGTACAAAGGTGCATTCCCAGCCAGGTATGGGGGCAGGCTTGCTTCTGTTATCGATCTTACGATGAAAGATGGGAACAATCAGAAATTCGGTGGGGAAGTCGGGATAGGGCTGCTAAATCAAAAACTTACGCTGGAAGGACCTCTCATTAAAAATAAGGCATCCTTTATCATATCAGGTCGCGTTTCGACATTGGGGCTTACTTCTCTATTCAGTTTACGTAAGAAGCCCAGCTCTGGCACAGGAGAGGAGCGTGTGTATCGCTTTTATGACCTAAATGCGAAGTTCAATTACCAGATCAATAAAACGGATCAAGTATATATTAGTCTTTACAATGGCTTTGATCGATTCAAATATACCGAATGGAGTGCCAGCGGTAATGGTAAAGAAACGGAAACAGCCATCGGGAATAATTGGGGAAACACGACGGCGACACTCCGGTACAGCAAAGTATTCTCTCAAAAACTTTTCGCAAGATTTGCTGTTCTCTATTCAAAGTACACCAGCGAATTCACGAATGATTTTCAAGACCAAAATATAAATGAACAACCTGTAAATTTTTATAGGTATACCAATGCTGGTGTAAGTGATTGGGGAGCCAAAATCCAGTTTGACTATTTTCCGGTGAATCGACTGGGCTTGAAGTTTGGTATCGACGGGACACAACATTCATTTAGCCCGTTTGTAACGAAAAGCAACTACAACGGGTTGTTTGATAACTCCAAAGAAGGTCGGCTTCCTGCGTATCAGGTGGATTTGTATGTTGACGGAGATATCGCTGTAATTTCGAGCATCCGGCTTAATCCCGGCCTACGTTATAGCATATATAAAGTGAGCGGCCGTACATTCTATAATCCGGAACCACGACTCGGATTAAGCTATTCCCTTTCAAACAACTGGAAGCTGAAAGCCGGTTTCTCGGTGATGAATCAATACCTCCACCAACTGACCAACAACGGCTTCGGATTTGGTTATGATGCCTGGGTTCCATCTACGGATAAGGTAGTGCCTTCAAGAGCCAGGCAATTGTCACTAGGATTGTATAAAATTTTTCCAAACTCAGGCTGGGAACTATCACTTGAAGCATATGCTAAAAGGCAGACAAATCTGATTGACTATCCCGATGGCACCAATTTTACCGGCTTGCTGGCCGATTCCTGGGATTCAATAGTAATTAAAAATGGGATAGGTAGGGGAAAAGGATTGGAATTTATGGCTGTTAAAAGCATTGGTAGGTTTAAGGGATCGCTTTCTTACACCTTGTCCAAATCTGAGAGAAGGTTTACAGGCATAAATGATAACAACTGGTTTCCAATGAAATATGACAGGCGGCACAACGTTTCGCTTACCGCCGGCTATGCGATTGGAAGTAGATGGACGCTTAATAGCGCATTTATTTATCAAACAGGACACGCAGTCACATTACCTGTGGCCGCCACACTTACGGAAAATAATTCTGATCCCAAGTTTATATACGATCATCGGAATAACGGAAGGATGCCTAGCTTTCATAGATTGGATATTGGTGCTGTCAAATCTCTAACAACTGCCCGCAAACGTAATGCTGAGCTGGGGATTGGGCTATACAATGTTTATAACAGAAAAAATCCTTTATATCTTGACCTTAAAGTTCAGCGTAGTAATAGTGATTTCAAGCCGACAGGAATTTCCATCAAGCAGGTTTCTTTTCTCCCAATACTGCCTTATATAAGCTACACTTTGAAATTTTAGCTGCGTTTGCAGCAAGTTGGAAGAAATCTGCTCTTTTTACTGTTCATCTCAGACGATATTTCTATGAAACAAATACGGGACAACGTTATTATCTGGCTTTTTATCCTTGCATCAATTAGCCATACGCATGCACAAGAAAATTCAGCATTGAGCGAGCCAACCAGTAGTTCAGAGAATACTTCTTCTGCGGGACTGAAAAAAGGGCACATCGTTGCGACGTTAAATGCCTCGGCATCTGCGGCTAATGATATACAACAATTGACGAGGACTTGGTCGCTTAGCCCCCAGATCGGCTACCTTGTAGCGGATCGTTTGGTAGTTGGATTACAATTTTCAATGGGGAAACGGTACCAGCGGAATAAGTCGGGGGCACCGGGTACCTACGTGCTACCTGAATATCAACTATATTCTGCGCTCCCTGAAATCTATTCCCGCTATTACCTTCTGAGGTTCAGACTAAAGCCATTTGTGCAACTCTCCTCCGGCTATAATTTCCAATGGGGAAAGAAGTACACCGATGGTATGCACACGACCGTAAATTCTCAAAACTTTGCCTTATCCGGCGCGTTTGGCTTGAACTTACGGCTTAGCCGACGTATTGGCTTAGAGGCCCTATTTAATACCCGTTTCGATAACAATTCCAAGCTCATTGATGCAAATGAACTCCTCAAGTATAGGTTAGGAGTATCAATATGTATCAATTAGTTGCTTAAACGCCGTACTGAGCTGTTTGTTAAACGTATGGATTCGTAGATTATCAACTTTGAAGAACTTTGCAGTCTCTTATCAGTGTAAGTGGTCGCTGACGGCTTTAAGAAGAAAAATCAGTTGTATAAAACAGACGCTCAGGAAAGTTTTTGTTCGGCGTTGCGCAAGCCCATTGCCTCCATAAAAACTATTGCAACTTTTATTGCAACGAAAAGAAAAAGGACCTAGCTTTTTGAGCTAAGTCCTTGATTTTCAAGTGGGCCCACCTGGAATCGAACCAGGCACCTACTGATTATGAGTCAGTTGCTCTAACCGAATGAGCTATAGGCCCTATTTGAAGTCCCAAATTTTGTTTGGAGTGCAAAATTAGCGAATCAGTTCAAATCTCCAAACGAATACCACAAGATTAGCTTCTTTTCTCCGTTGGTTCTTTATTACTTTTGCCAAAAAACAGACTTTGAACAAAAGGAAAATTATCAACGATCCGGTTTACGGCTTTATTTCCATCGCCTCGGATCTCCTTTATGATCTGGTAGATCATCCTTATTTTCAGCGTTTAAGACGAATCAGGCAACTGGGATTGGCTGATATAGTATATCCAGGCGCGCTTCACACACGGTTTCATCACGCATTGGGTGCCATGCACCTTATGAGCCAGGCGCTGCGGGTTTTGCAGGAAAAGGGCCATATGATCTGGGAGCCGGAACTCGAAGCCGCACAGGCGGCTATTTTGCTGCACGACCTCGGGCATGGCCCTTTTTCGCATGTACTCGAAAGCGTGGTCATCCCTGGTGTCCCGCACGAGGCGATTACACTGGCAATGATGAAGGACCTTAACCGGCAGATGAATGGCAGGCTTGACATTGCGATCCAGATGTTCGAAGGAACTTACCCCAGGAAGTTCTTCCATCAGATGATATCCAGCCAGCTGGACATGGACCGGATGGATTACCTCAATCGCGATAGCTTTTACACCGGTGTAGTAGAAGGTTCAATCGGAGCCGATCGCCTGATCAAAATGCTGGATATCAGCAAGGATCAGTTAGTGGTGGAAGAAAAAGGACTTTTAAGCATCGAGAATTTTCTGCACGCACGCCGGCTGATGTACTGGCAGGTGTACCTGCACAAAACACTCCTGAGCGCGCAGGCAATGCTTACACAGATCCTGCATCGGGCGCGCGAACTTGCTGCCGAGGGGCATCAGTTGTTTGCCACCCCGGACTTTACCTTATTTTTAAATAACAGATTTACACTCGCAGATTTCAATAAACAACCGGATTTGCTCAGGTCATTCAACGGACTCGACGATAATGACGTATGGGCATCTGTAAAGGGATGGAAGAGTAACCCGGATCCTGTTCTGTCTACATTGTGCGAAATGTTGTTGGACCGAAACCTGTTCAAAATCAGTTTCTATGACGCGCCGCCGGGAGAAGAGGTGCTCGCCCCGATCCGGGAAAGGCTGTCAGCTGCCGGAATTCCGTCGTCGGATCTGGACTACTTCCTTGTTACAGGCGAAACAACAAACTGGGCCTATGCCAAAGAACAGGACCCGATCCGCGTAAAAATGAAAAACGGAGATTTGCTGGATATAGCCGATGCATCTGATATTCCAACCATCGAAGCCCTGACTAAGATTGTGCGCAAGTACTATGTATGTTGGGGTAAAAATGTATCTTTGCGTGGTTAATCAGGACCATAAAAAGAAAGCCGATTTAATAATTTGTACGACGTACTCGAACACTATTACCCGAAATTAGCCGAAGAAATATGAAATTTACTGTCAGCGAGATTGCTCAAATGCTTGATGGAACTGTTGTTGGAAATGATCAGATTATTATTAATTCGGCTGCTAAAATTGAGGAAGGGCTGCCGGGTTGTATTTCCTTTCTGGCCAACAGTAAATATGAGCCCTATATCTACTCCACAAAGTCTTCAGTTGTAATTGTTAATAAAGATTTTGTCGCCAAGAAAGAGGTTGCGGCGACGTTGATCTACGTCGAAAATGCCTATACCGCATTTACCATTTTGCTTGAAGAATACCAGAAAAGATTGGCGGGAAGCAAATCAGGTGTGGAGCAGCCGAGTTTTATCGGTGAAAACAGCGAGACCGGCGAAGATTGTTACCGCGGTGCCTTTTCTTACATTGGCAAGAATTGCGTGATCGGAAAGGGAGTCAAAATTTATCCCCACGCTTATCTGGGCGATAATGTAGAAATCGACGATTATTCCGTGGTTCATCCCGGCGTCCGGATTTACGACAACACGATCATAGGAAAAAACTGCACCATTTTTGCGAACACTGTCATTGGCAGCGATGGCTTTGGATTTGCCCCTCAGACCGACGGCTCATACAAGCGGATCCCGCAATTAGGCAACGTGATCATTGAGGACAATGTAAGCATTGGATCCAATGCGACGATCGATTGCGCAACAATGGGCTCTACCATTATCCGGCAAGGAGTAAAAATAGATAACCTTGTTCAGATCGCACATAATGTAGAGATTGGAAAAAATACCGTAATTGCGGCCCAATCGGGAGTGTCCGGTTCTACCACCATCGGCGAACAATGCGTCATAGCAGGTCAGGTCGGGGTGGTTGGCCATATCACGGTTGCAAACAATACCAAACTGGGAGCACAGAGCGGACTTGGAAAGTCCATTAAAAAAGAAGGTTTATCGCTTTCGGGCTCCCCGGCCAGAGATCTGAACGAACACCTAAGGTCGATGGCGCTGGTGCGAAGGTTACCTGTGCTGGAAGAAAGACTGAAAGACCTGGAGCGTAAACAGGAAACCTCCGATTTTCAGTGATGCATCCCGTCGGGTTTGATCGCACCTTATGTAGAAAAGGAAATAGATATAATGAACGAAAAACAACAAACCATTTCTAAATCTGTATCCGTAACTGGAGTGGGTTTACATACAGGGGTTGTGGCCACAATGACGTTTGTGCCGGCACCTGCCAACCACGGATATAAATTCCAGCGTGTTGACTTACCCGACCAGCCGATCGTGGATGCAGATGTTGATAATGTAGTGGATCTTTCGCGGGGTACTACCATCGAGCAGAACGGCGCCAGGATCCATACCGTTGAACATACACTCGCCGCTCTCGTAGGACTGCAGATCGATAACGTGCTCATCCAGCTCGATGGCCCGGAGCCTCCGATCATGGACGGCAGCTCGATCAAATTTGTCGATGCACTGCTTGACGCCGGTATTGAAGAGCAGAATGCCTACCGTAACTATTTCGAAGTTCCGGAATACGTACATTACAAGAATAAGGAAAAGGACACCGAACTCGTAGCGCTTCCGCTTTCCGACTATCGTTTGACTGTTATGGTGGATTATAACTCCACCGTCATCAGCAGTCAACATGCTTCATTAAATGATATTACGCTTTTTAAAGACGATATTGCATCGTGCCGCACATTCGTATTCCTGCACGAGCTGGAAGCATTGTACAAGCAAAACCTGATCAAAGGCGGCGACCTTACCAATGCGATCGTGATCGTGGACCGCGAGGTGCAGGACGGGGAGCTCGATCATTTGTCTCAGCTATTGAACAAGCCTAAGGTGAGTGTCGATAAGTCGAAAGGTATCCTTAATAATGTGGATCTGCATTACTCCAACGAAATGGCACGCCATAAGCTGCTGGACCTGATTGGAGATCTCGCATTGGTGGGACGGCCGATCAAGGCACAGATACTGGCAGCACGTCCGGGACATGCCGCGAACGTTGCGTTGGCGAAGAAAATCAAGAAGCTGATCAAGTCGGGGAAGGGCGATATCCCGCAATACGACCCAAACAAGGCACCGGTTTTCGATATCAACCAGATAGGCCAGCTTTTGGCGCACCGTTACCCGTTCCAGATGATCGACAAGATCATCGCTCTGGACGAGAACAGTGTGGTGGGAGTTAAAAATGTAACGATCAACGAGCAATTCTTTTTAGGGCACTTTCCGGGTAACCCGGTGATGCCTGGCGTCTTACAGCTGGAAGCAATGGCGCAGACCGGTGGAATCCTCGTATTGTCCAGTGTGCCTGATCCGGATAACTACTGGCCGTACCTGATCGGGATTGACGCATGCCGTTTCAGGCGCAATGTTTTTCCCGGTGATACAGTTATCTTTAAATGTGAATTTACGTCCCCGATGAAGAGGGGGATCGTCAAAATGAGTGGCCGGGGGTACGTAGCCGGACAGCTGGTGTGTGAAGCGGATATGATAGCAAGCCTGGTAAAGAAAAAATGACTCAATCATTAGCATATATCCATCCTGACGCTAAGATTGCTCAGAATGTAGAAATTGAACCTTTTGCAATGATCCATGCCGATGTAGAGATCGGGGAAGGATCCTGGATAGGCTCACACGCTGTAATCAACTCCGGAGCTAGAATCGGGAAGAACTGCAAAATCTTTCCCGGTGCTGTTATTTCGGCTACCCCTCAGGATTTAAAATACAACAACGAGTACACGCTGACGATTATAGGTGACAATACCACGATCCGCGAATACGCTACGATCAGCCGCGGTACCGAAGAGCATTGGAAGACAGTAGTAGGTTCGGAGTGCCTGATCATGGCCTATGCGCACGTGGCACACGATTGTCGCGTTGGGAGCAATTGCATTATCGGGAACAATGTGCAGATGGCCGGACACGTACACGTGGGTGACTGGGCGATCGTGAGTGCATTAAGTGCTGTTCATCAGTTTGTAAAGATTGGAGCACATGCGTTCGTATCCGGTGCTTCGCTGGTGCGAAAAGATGTTCCGCCGTTTACAAAAGCTGCCCGGGAGCCTATTTCCTACGTCGGAATCAATTCGGTGGGGCTACGCCGCCGCGGGTATAGCAATGAGAAGATCGTCGATATCCAGAATATCTACCGATACATCTACATGAAGGGGTTGAATAATGCAGAGGCACTTCAAAAGATCGAGCTCGAAATGGCTCCTTCCAACGAACGTGACGAGATTATCAACTTCATCCGTAATTCGGAGCGCGGAATCATGAAAAGCCCTTTCCAGACAAGCGGGGCCAGCGAAACCGAAGCCTAGTTCAGACGGAGCAGTCATACTTGGGAAAAAACTATTTTTGTAATGCCCCCAAAAGTTCAGCACTTGTTGGGGGTATTTTTTTGTGCTTAACCCAGCACAACCAGCGAATCCCCTTCCCGGATCTCTCCTTCATTTCTCACCACTACATTCTGCCCAAACAATATTTTATTACCTGATCGCCGGTATCCGGAAAGTGTTTTCAACGGTTCGGCCCCTTTCTGGGCCGTTTCCGGGTCGATGGTAGTGAGGACGCACCTCGCGCAAGGTTTTACTACCTCAAAATGCAGGCCTCCAATGGTAATATCCTTCCAACTATCCTCTTCAAAGGGCTGGGTTCCGCTGATGACGAAATTGGGGCGGAATCGCCGCATTGTAATGGGTTCGGCCAGCCGCCCGTTGAGCTCATCCAGTGAGGCTTGCGAAATCACCAGATAGGGGAATCCATCGGCAAAGCTGACGTTTTCATTATGATGCGCGTAGCGCGGGTCTGCTTTGCGTGCGGTCGAATCCGGCATCATCACCAGCCGTAAACTGAGACCGAGTTGCCTGCTGAGCCAGGCATCTGCTTCGTCAGTAACTGTAACGGCCTCGGTAGTGTCATCCCAGACGGTCACGGTTACAGGGGTTCCGGTAAGCGGAGTGAATGGTACTGTCACAAAATCGCCGGGATCGGTCCGTAAGAGGATTTTTAGCCCGCTTTCATGCAGTTCCACGTCGATGAGCGCCATTTTAGGGAATGCCCTTTGAGTGATAAAGACATGCTCGTCATCGATGATCATCCAACGGCGGTCGTGCCGCAGGCCTCTTTCCTGGGCCTGCGCCTCTGTGAGCCTGATCCCACCGAGCGATTTGACGGGGTAAATCCAAATTTCAGATAATGTCATGGCCATTGTTATTCAATCACAAGTTTACGGACGCGTTCATTGTATGAATCGGTAACAAAAAGATTTTCGTCCTTGTCCAGAACGCAGCCCTGAGGGTAGTGAAAAAGTGCGCGGTCACCCGCACCTTCTTCATAACCGATCACACCCGGCTTTCCCGCAAGGGTAATAACATAGCCGTCGGGATATATCATGCGGATGCAATGATTGTAGAGATCGGTCACATAGATATTGCCCAGGGCGTCGACCTGAACACTGCTGGGTTGGTTGAACATGGCTTCACCCGCTTTTCCATCTTTGTGTCCGTTTTGCTGAGGGGTACCGGAAGCCGTGCTGATAATGCCGTCGGTGCTGATCTTGCGGATGCAATGGTTATGCTTGTCGGCTACAAAAGCATTGCCGTTTTTGTCTATTGCAAGATGCACAGGCATGAAGAACTGAGCCTCTCGTAACTTACCGTCGGTATATCCTTTTGTACTGCCGGCAAATGTCGTAACCTGACCGTCCGGGGATATCTTCCGGATCACATTGTTCTCGCCGTCACAAACCCATAGCACACCGGCCTGGTCCAGTTTGACACCGTAAGGCCGTTTGAAACGTGCAGCGGCCAGGCTGCCATCGGCCAGGCCCGGGCGGTCGGGGTGGCCTGCGAGCGTTGTCAGCGTGCCGTCGGGAAGAATTTTCCGTATCGCGTGGTTATCATAATCGGCCACATAGATGGAGCCGTCCTGAGCAGCTTCGACACCGATCGGGAACATCATTTTACCCGTCCCTTTTTTGCCGTCCTGGAAGCCTGTCTGCTGTTCTATGCCCGCGACGGTTGAAACCGTGCCGTCCTTGGCAATTCGCCGGATCATGCAGTTGATCTGGTCGGCAACAAGAAAGGTACCGTCGCCACTCGAGGCAATATTGTAATTATGGAAAAATTTGGAGGATGCGGGCGGGCCGTCTGCATAACCCTGGCTGCTTCCCGAAAAATAATGAGCCGTGGCGGTGTACAGATACCGGAATGCTTCTCCGGATACCAGCTCCTTGCCGTTGATAGTTAATTTCAGCTTTCCTAAACCCGACTTCTCGGGCACGGTAGCGGTAATCGTGCTGTCGGCGACGGTAGTAATGGATGCGGGGATTCCATTGATCGTCAGCGCTATTTTGGAGGCGTCGCGGCCGAAATGCTTGCCTCGCAATGAGATCACGGTGCCTTTCTTTCCCGACAATGGTGAAAATCCGGAGAATTCCGCTGCCGGATCGGGATCCGTCCCCGGCGGAGAGGGGCTGTCGGTATCTTTGCAGGAAAATGCTGCAAGGCTAAGCAGTGCCGCCAGGACATACACGGGTGATCTCATGGATAGACAATGAATTTGGAAGTCATCTTGCCGGACTGGGATCCCACTTTCAGAAAGTAAGTTCCCGGGCTCAGCTGCAACACATCGAGCTCCGCCCTGCCGTCGGTTACATTACATCGCTTGGTGATCAGAATGCGACCGGCAATGTCCGTTACGGTCGCCTCTACTGTTTTTAGATCACCGAGGCCATCGATTTGTATCTTCCCCCTGATCGGATTGGGATAAACCTTGAAAGGCTTTTGCTCGGGCCTGATGCCGGTAACGACCTCTTTGGGAAACGAAATTTCCCAGATTTGGCCTTGTCCTTCCAGTACATATAATTTATTGTCAACAATCTCCGCATCCGTCGGTTCTATAAAGCCGGCAGCAATGCGGTATGCATTTAATGTGTAGTCGTCACCAGTTGTGTTTTTCTTCAAATCCAGCATCAGCAGGTCCCGTCCGGCTTCTTGCATAGGCCCGTAGTTGGCCGAGCCTTCCTGATAACTCAGTACAAAACCTTTTCCCTTATACTCACCATTAAAAGTCGAATGTGTATCAAAAACGAGGCCTAAGGGTGAACGATGTGCGGTGAATGTACTGATCGTGGCACCATTATCGCTGGCGTCCATGACTTTTCCGGTGGCCGGGTCCCGGTATTTGTCGGCGTCCGGCCCGGCATTCCTGATCGGTTTATGATAGGTGAGAGTTTGAGGCTTTTTCGGGTACAGTCTGTCGTTGTAAAATGCCCCGATCTGATAGGCGGTGTAGGCCCGGTTAACCAGTTTATCTTCATCAGGTTTGTAACCTGCAAATTGCATTGGCGTGTCATTCCCACCCATTTCCCACGGAAAACCATAATGCCCTCCGGCCCGGATCCAGTTCATCTCTTCCGGATCGTCGCGATCGCCTGAATTCTCGACACTGAACAGATCACCGTTCGCAGCGAATGCCAGGCTGAATGCGTTTCGCACCCCTCGCACGTGTACATAAGGTGCAAGTGCGGCCGAGTCGTTGGGTAACACCAGTTTTTCAGTATTAGCGGGCAGCTTGAATATGCAGCTGGTTAGGGCAACTTCGCGGAGACCGGGATAAAGTCCGTCGTTGTCCTTAACTTCCCCGTGGTCGGTCCGGGAGCCGCTGGCGATGTACATATCCTTTCCATCCGGAGAAAAGCAGATCGCGCTGAATGCGTGGTCGTAAAGTGTTTTGGAGGAAGCGTGTTCGGCCGTTCTGAACACTTCGGTCCAAACGGGTTTGTTGCTGGTAATTTTAGCTTTGACTGCTTTGCCATAGCCTGATACACCCTGTGCGATCACGACATTACCGACGAGATAAACCGTTCCATCATGCAAAGCGAGTCCTTGCAGGTAGTTAATCCCGTGATCTTCCGCAGAGGCCAGTCTTTGCACCTGATATTGGCCCGAACTACTGGCCGTGAGGTGGAATAATTCACCATTCCAGGCGATAGTGTAAAATGATTTGTCGGAAGGATCATAGACCATACGCGTCTGGGTGTCCGTGCCGGTAATTTTGAAGAGCGGCTTGATCGTCAGGTCCTCACGGAGCAGGTGAGGTGTCTGAGCAGCTGCAAAATAGTATTGAAATGAAAGAAGGGTGATAAAAACGAATGCTGAGCAAAAGTGTTTCATAGATTCCCGTTTAGTCCGTGCCTTTAAAATTCCATACGGGCCAGCGGACTGACCGTCTGGTCGCAAAAGTCTCCTGCCAGAAACTTGTAATGGGCTGCAATGGCGATCATCGCCGCATTGTCCGTGCAATATTCAAAAGCAGGAATATACACATTCCAACCCAGCTGACGGCCAAGTTCCTGCAAGGATGTACGTAAGCCGGAATTGGCCGATACGCCACCGGCGATGGCAATTTCGCGAATGCCTGTTTCACAGGCTGCTTTTTTTAATTTCTTGAGAAGGATATCAATGAGTGTGTATTGTATGCTCGCGCAGATATCTGCGATATTTTCTCTGATGAATTCGGGGTTTTGGCGGACCTGCTTTTGCAAAAAATATAGGAAAGATGTCTTGATACCACTGAAAGAAAAGTCAAGTCCGGGCATTTCAGGAAGGGGGAAGGGGAACGCCTGCGGATTCCCATCGGCGGCATACCGGTCTATCAGCGGACCGCCGGGGTAGGGCAGGTCGAGTAACTTGGCGGTCTTATCAAATGCCTCACCAACTGCGTCGTCGCGCGTTTCGCCGATAATTTCCATTTGTAACGGGCCGGTAACCTTCACAATCTGGGTATGCCCTCCGCTTACTGTCAGGCAAAGGAAAGGAAATGCCGGCCTGGGATCTTCTATGAAGTGTGCCAGCACGTGGGCCTGCATGTGATTGATCTCTATCAAAGGAATGTCGAGGCCGAGTGCCATGGATTTGGCGAAGGAAGTTCCCACCAGCAATGCGCCCAACAAACCGGGTCCCTTCGTGAAAGCAATGGCATCCAGGTCTTTTTTTGCTATTTTTGCATCATTCAATGCTTTATCCACCACGGGCAGGATATGTTGCTGGTGCGCTCTCGAAGCAAGTTCCGGGACAACACCGCCATATAGGGTGTGGATGAGTTGCGTAGCAACAACATTGGAGCGGATATTCCCGTTTGTAATTACAGCTGAGGAGGTTTCGTCACACGACGATTCTATGGCGAGGATGTTCATAGGGCCGAAAATATTCGCAAAATTAAGCATTAACAATAAGATAAGCAGTATCCTGCTGCGAAGCTGTATATGTTAAAATTCCTGAAGGCGCTTGGTAATGGTCTGATTGTAGTTTTCATCTTCGTGCTTTTGGCACTTGGAATCGCTACAACAGCATTGCAGCTGCCATCGGTGCAGACGTGGGCAGTAGGGTATCTCACCGAGAATGTCTCCGGAAAGCTGGGTTATCCCGTTTCAATCCAGAAAGTAAATATCAAGTGGTTCGACGTCGTCTCACTGGAAGGAGTGTCGGTGAAGGACTCCTCGGGTGCCGATATGATCGATGTGGGACGTATCGATGTCAATCTTAACCTCAATAACATCATTGAAAACTCCGCCAGGGAAATATTTCTGGATGAGGTGAATGTCTTCCAGCCTGATGTCCATTTGGTGATCGTGCCGAAATCGGGGGATCTTAATATCGATGGTTTCATCGCGCGGATCAACGAACTGACGGCCCCGGCTGTGCCACGCCCGCCCGGTGCGCCCGAAAACAACACGCCGTTCATCATCGGAAAAGCCAAGGTGATTGATGGAACATTTGGTTACGACGACCCCCGCAGACCCCGGGATCGCGGCGACCGTGTGTTCGACTATTCGCATTTCCAGCTGAACCACCTCTACGGTGAGCTCAGCAATTTCCTGGTGCAGGGGGATACCATTTCATTTCTTGCCAAAAACCTCAAAACCATCGATAAGCAGACGGGCCTCGAAATGCACGACCTGGATACCCGGTTTTTGTTTTGCCAGAAAAAGATGGAGCTGAAAGAGCTCGACGCGCATATCGGTAACTCGCATCTGAAAGAGGAAGTGATATTCTATTATAACCGCTCCGGCGAGCTTGGGGATTTTAACCATAAGATACGCATGAAGGGGCATCTGGTGCGTAGCCAGGTGGACTCGCGGGACCTGGGGTTGTTTTCTAGCTATATTGATGGGTTGAACGAAACCTGGCAGATTTCAGGTGACTTTAATGGGAAGGTCGATGATTTTATGCTGTCCGACACTGACTTGCATTTCGGGAAGAACAGCAGGCTGATCGGAGACATTGGCTTCAAAGGATTGCCCACTATCGAAGGTGTCGTAATGGACATCCGGTTGTCGTTGTCGAAAGTAGATCCGATGGACCTCGTGCAATACTATCCGGAATGGGATATGCACAAGGATTTGCAAAAGTTCGGCTATACATTGCTGGATGGCACTTTCAAAGGCACGCTGGAAGATTTTGCGGTCAATGCGTCCGCATCGTCGGAGTTGGGAGAGGTGGCAGGCGATCTGGTTTTTCATATAGCTGATGCCAGGACAACCACTTATGCGGGGGAAGTTAAAACATCCGCATTTGCATTGGGGACTTTGCTGGAAGATGAGGATAACTGGCAGGAGCTTGATTTTGAAGGTAAAATATTCGGGAAGGGCCTCGAACTCGCGTCGGCTTCCACCGATATGAATGCGCTCGTGAAAAGGGTCGGTTTCAGAAATTATGATTACAAAAATATCCGGCTCAAAGGCAATCTGCAGAACCAGTATTTCAATGGACTGGTCAGTGCGCGGGACAGTAACCTGGTGGTAAACCTGGATGGAGAATTTGACCTTTCCAAACAGCAGAACACATTCGATGTCAGGGGGCTGATCGAAAAGGCTAATTTGATGGAACTGGGGATCAGTAAAGATCCTATTACGCTGCGGACGCAGCTGAATGTGAATGTTTCCGGGAATACCGTCGATGAGCTGACGGGTGACGCGAAATTGCTTGATACCTACCTGGTGATGACAAACAAGGAGCGTAACCTGGTGATAGACACCCTTGTTCTTTCATCCCGCCAGAAAGCCGAAAAGCGAAGCCTGCGCCTGGAAAGCGAATTTTTGACGGCGAACGTGGAAGGTAATTTCCTTCCTACCCAGGCATGGAAAGACGTCAGCCAGGTTCTGGAAGAGTATAAACTTTATTTCTTCGATAACGAGGCCAGCCGTAACAGCTATTACGAACGGAAGCCATTAAAGTCTGTTTCGAACCGGTATGATATCGATTATTCGGTGGAAACGCATAACCTGTCGCGTTTCCTGGCATTTCTCAGCCCGGACATTTATATCTCACGAGGCGCACGCGCGGAAGGAGATTTCAAAATGGGAAACACCGCATTCCTGACGCTGAATGCTTCCTCTGATACGGTCCGTTACGGGGGCAATCAGTTCTTCGATTCGCAGATAGACGTTACCACTTCCAAGTTTGTAAACAATGCGGAGGTGCTTGCGTCAATTCTGGTGACTTCGGAAAAACAGCAGCTGAGCAAGATGGTGCCTACCGAGAAAATGGAGCTGGAAGGTACGTGGGATGTCGATCATATTGATTTTGGCGGGGAGATCCATCAGGTGAAAAGCACCAACCGGGCAAACCTGGCGGGAGAAATCCGTTTTCTGCCGGCAGGGCTGGATATCGGGTTCAAAAACTCTAAACTTTACCTGCTGGACGAAGAGTGGAATGTGCCTTCTGAAAGTCTGATATCGATCGTCGGCAGTGACATTACGATGTCAAACCTGGGACTCGTAAGCGGCAAACAGCGGATATTTCTGAGCGGTACAGCTTCTGAAATGCCCGACAAAAGCCTTTTCCTCGACATTAAGAACTTCAAACTGGCGAGTCTGAACCCGGTCTTCAATACGAAGCTCGCCGGGATCATGGATGGGAATGCCAAAGTCAAGGATATTTATAACAGCGTGATTCTGGATGCCAGTTTTGCCATTGAAAGCCTCGGTTACGGTCAGTATGAGTTCGGTAACTTGTCGGGGACGGGAGATTGGGATCAAACCAGCAGCGAATTGCAGATCGACGCACAGCTGAGCAAGAATGCTAGACGGGTTTTTGACCTCGTAGGCTCTTATCGGCCTAAGCTTGCGACCAATACGCTGAATCTCAAAGCCATTTTTAATCAGATCGATTTCAAGGCGCTGGAACCTTTTGCCGAAGGGTTGATCTCGGGGGTCAGCGGAACCGCGCAAGGTGTCGTGTTGATCAAGGGAGTGGTGGATGCTCCGGTTCTGGAAGGCTCATTAATGGTCGACAAGGGCAGAATGAAATTTGACTACCTCCAGTCGGTTTTCACTTTCAGCGACAAGATCAATTTTAGCGAAAGCGAGATTACCGTGAACAACATACTGCTTACCGATGCCGACGGTAATACGGCGACGTTACGGGGCGGGGTGTTTCATGATGGTTTCAAGTATTTTTCACTGGGCTTCAATGCGGACCTGCGCAATTTCAAGATCCTGAATACCAATGCGAAGGATAACGATACTTTTTATGGAACCGCCTTTGTAACAGGCCCGGTCGCCGTTTTTGGGCCAATAGATAACCTCAGCATTGAAGCCAATGTGACGAGTAACAAAGGCACCAAGATCCATATACCGCTGGACGGTGCCACGGAGGTAACCACGCAGGACTACATTCAGTTTGTGAGTAAAATGCCGGTACACGACAGCACCGCTACGGCACCGGTCGATTCAGTAAGCCGCAGTCAGATCGCCGGCGGGATCAAAATGGACTTTAATTTCAACCTGACCCCCGATGCGACCTGCGAAATCATTTTTGATCGCCAGACCGGGGATGTACTTCGGGGAAATGGCAGCGGCCGTCTGAACCTTAACATCGATACACAGGGCGATTTCACGATGGCGGGAACCTATGAGATCGAAAAGGGAGAATATAACTTTACCCTTCAGAATATTATCAACAAAAAATTCAGCATTAAGCCGGGCAGCAGGATCGTGTGGTCGGGCGATCCCTACGGAGCTCAGCTGGATATCAAAGCAGGCTATACCCAGATGGTATCGCTGGCGGGTGTGCTGCCTAATACCAGCAACCTCGGCAGCAACAGTGGCGACGCATTGTCGAGAAGGTATCCGGTGGAAGTAACGATCGGGTTGTCCGAGCGGCTGATGTCCCCGACCATCCGGTACGACCTGAAAATTCTTGATAATCCATCGCTCAGTACTTACCGGGGACAGCTGGAGGCATTTCAAAACAAGCTGAAGTCCGATGAGCAGGAGTTGAGCAGGCAGGTGAGCAGTTTGTTGGTTGTCAATCAGTTATTGCCGGAAACCAGCCTGGCCACGGTAGGAAGCCAGAACTTCCTGGGGAGCAGTATCAGCGAACTGGTTTCGAACCAGATCAGCCGCTGGGCATCAGGTATCAACGAGAATCTGGAAGTGGGGGTTTCGGGGTTATCGCTGGACCAGAATGCATTGAATAACCTCCAATTGCGGTTTTCCTATCGTTTTCTCAACGATCGTTTCCGTGTAACGCGGGATGGGCGCTTCACTTCGGGTACGCAGTCACAGACAGGGGCATCGCAATATGACGCAGGCACGCTGCTTGGGGAATGGACACTGGAATACTGGCTGAATAGCCGGGGCTCCGTCCGCGTGAAAGCATATAACCGTAACATCCAGAACAACCTGATGTTTAATAACGGTACTTTTACCACCGGGGGCGTGAGCATGCAGTTTACGCACAGCTTCAACCGTTTTACACGCGCACCCAGGCCGGGCGTGAGAATTCCCTTTTTACCGGCGGATTCCACCAGGCAGGATACTACTGCCGGGAAAAAATTACTTTCGGAAAAACAGTCTACGCGTTAGCCAGCACCAGTTCCTGCTTAATGGCGTGAATGCGATCGTTGAAATGCAGACTATTGAAATCGAGTCCCGGAACGCAGGTTGTTGAGAGATAATCCATCACTTCCTGGGGGTGGGGCACACGCTGGCCGCTGGTAATGCTGATGTGTTTGGAGGTAGTCCAGAGCACGGTCTTCAGTTCGGTCCGCAGATCATTGGTCATGAAGTACTCGGTAACCATGGTGTCCTCATTAAAGTGGATCACACGGGAGGTGATGCGCACCCATTCACTGATACGCGCAGGCCTTACGTACGCGATCTGATGCTGATACACCACCCAGCTCGTACGCAATTCACGAAACATCGCTTCGAAGCTGAAACCATATAATTTCGACACCTGGTCTTCCCTCGCATTAAAGAAATAATCGAAATATTTGGAGTTGTTCAAATGCATCAGCGGATCGCAATCCTGGAATCGGATAATGACCCGCGATTCCGCTTCGACGGGCATGTCGGATAGTTTGGCAGTAAAGAGCATGGTTCCGGGTTATATTGTTAGAAGTGTTATTCACCGCGATAGCGCACGGCCAGCCCGCTTAGCATATATCCTTCCTGCTTGACGCTGGTGTAGTACTTATATTTGACATTGATGATCGCATCCGCCCCGATTTTCTGAGCTTTGATAACCAGCCGTGCCGTAAGGAGTTCTTTGGTTTTGGCGTCGTTTCCCCTGAACATCATGCGCTTATCCTGCGTCTGGCGTTCCGTCAGGGAGTCTTCGCTGCCGATCTCCACGATCCCGATCTCGGAATAGGGACGCTCAAGGGGCTGGTTGTCGTAGAGCACTTCGATCGGGTATTTAGTATTGGTTGAAATCGGGATTCCGCTGCCGGCGCAGCCCAGGAGTGCGAGACCGGTAAGCAGGGCGAAACAAAACGGGATACTTTTACTCGTATTCATTACTTTGAAATGAGGGACTGTTTTTTAACTGAGAATGGCCTGAAAGAATTCCGTATAGTGATTCCCGGGCGTGTACCTGTACAACCCATACATCCGGGGACCGGTATTCTGTTGCATGCCGTGTTATTTTGCCATTTGTCACCAACCCATTGCGAAATGGGATTATCTGCATTATTTTCAGGGATTATAAATCTAAACTAATTCATTTTAGTATGGTCATGAAATCTGAAAGAACAAATTTGTTCGGGCGTCGTTCATTGGCCGGAATGATGCTGGCTGTTATGCTGGCAGGAGCCGCCAATGCGCAACAATTGCCGAAGGGAGTTACTAAAGTGACATCTGTGGAGGGGATCACAGAGTACACGCTCGAAAACGGGTTAAAGGTGCTGATGTTTCCAGACCCCTCCAAGCCGACGATCACGGTGAATGTTACTTATCTGGTGGGTTCACGCCACGAGGGTTATGGCGAAACAGGTATGGCGCATTTGCTTGAACACCTGGTATTCAAGGGCTCTCCCAAGCACACCAACATTCCGCAGGAGCTGACCGAGCACGGTGCACGGCCGAACGGCACTACCTGGTACGACCGGACTAACTATTTTGAAACTTTTTCCGCAACAGAAGAGAACCTCAAATGGGCCCTGGACCTGGAATCGGACCGGATGGTGAATTCATTTATCGCTAAAAAGGACCTGGACAGTGAGTTCAGTGTGGTACGTAACGAGTTTGAATCCGGGGAAAACAGTCCGTTCAGGGTGTTGATGGAGCGGGTAATCTCGGGCGCATTTCTGTGGCATAATTACGGGAAGTCCACCATTGGCAACCGCTCCGACATTGAACGGGTGCCCATTGAAAACCTTCAGGGATTTTACCGGAAATACTACCAGCCTGATAATGCGGTGCTGACGGTCGCAGGAAAGATCGACGAGGGGAAGACATTGGCAATGATCAACGACTATTTTGGCAAAATACCCAAACCGACACGCGTTCTTCCTAAATCTTATACCGTCGAGCCTACCCAGGACGGTGAGCGCTTCGTGGAACTGAAAAGGACCGGAGATGTGCAGATGCTCATGGCGGCCTACCACATCATGCCGGGTTCTCACGCTGACTATCCGGCCATGGAAGTCCTTACGGAGCTTTTGACAACGGAGCCGAACGGAAAGCTTTATAAAAACCTGGTAGAGACTAAAAAGGCATCATCCGAATTTGGGTTCACCTTTCAGTTATTTGATCCGGGCTTCGTACTGTTCGGAGCGGAAATACTGAAAGAGAAGTCGTTGGAGGAAGCCAAAAAAGCATTTGTTGCCACACTGGATTCCGCTGCGATCCTGAAACCTTCGAAGGAAGACGTGGAAAGGGCCAAGACGACGATCCTGAAAAATTGGGACCTCGAATTCCGCAACTCGGAAAGGGTAGGGTTAAGTATCAGCGAAGCCATTGCAACCGGTGACTGGCGGCTGGCCTTCCTGTTCCGCGACAACGTCCGCAAAGTGACACCGGAAGACGTTTTCCGGGTTGCACAATACTATTTCAAACCGTCTAACCGGACGCTCGGATCGTTTATGCCCGAGCCTAAGCCGGTGCGTGCGGAGATTCCGGAAGCACCCAAGGTGGAGGACCTTGTCAAGAATTACAAAGGAGAGGCGGTAGTGGCGGAAGGAGAGGCATTTGACCCGTCGCCGGCCAATGTGGAAAGCCGCACGGCGCGCATTGAAAAAGCAAATGCAATTGAAACTGCATTGCTGCCCAAGAAGACACGGGGCAATGTGGTGGCTGCGAGGATTACATTGCGGTACGGAGACGAAAAGAGCCTGCAAAACAAAGCGACAATCTCAGACCTGACAGGTTCGATGCTGGATAAGGGAACCAAAATCAAAACCCGCCAGCAGATCAAAGACGAATTTGATAATCTGAAAGCGAGGGTCAGCTTTTTTGGAGCCAATAACCAGGCTGGCGCGAGTATCGAGACAACCCGCGAGAATTTACCGGCGGTGATGAAGCTGGTGGCAGAAGTGCTGAAAACGCCATCATTTGATGAAAATGAGTTTGAAAAGCTAAAACAGGAAGAACTGGCAGGCATCGAATCTCAGCGCAGCGAGCCCCAGGCCATTGCATTCAACCAGTACCGCCGGATCGTTTCGCCTTATCCGAAAACGGATATTCGCTATGTCGGTACATTCGATGAAGATGTAGCCAGTATCAAAGCGACCACGATCGATCAGATCCGCCAGTTCCACAAAGATTTTTACGGAGCTAACAACGCATCGGCGACTGTGGTAGGTGATTTTGACAAAGACCAGATCCAGAAAATCCTGAATGACGAGTTCGGCGCCTGGAAAAGTGCGAAGCCGTTTACACGCATTGCGTCACCTTACCAGCCGGTGAAAGCTGAAAATAAATCGGTCGAAACGCCCGATAAAGCCAACGCCATGTTTATCGCAGGGTTGAATATGCCTTTGCAGGATACAGATCCCGACTACCCGGCATTGATCCTGGGTAACTATATGCTGGGCGGAGGTTTTCTGAATTCCCGTTTGGCAACACGCATTCGTCAGAAGGAAGGATTGAGTTACGGGGTAGGATCTCAGTTCTCGGCCAGCCCGCTCGACAAGAACGGTACATTTATGTCCTATGCCATTTACGCGCCTCAGAACGCGGAAAAGCTGGAAGCGGCGTTCAAAGAGGAAATCGACAAGGTGATGAAGGAAGGCTTTACTGCTGATGAACTGAAAGCGGCGAAGTCGGGGTATCTCCAGTCGCGGCAGGTAGCGCGGTCACAGGATGCTTCGCTAACGAATACATTGACGAGCAACCTGTACCTGAACCGGACCATGCAATGGGACGCCGATTTTGAGAAAAAGGTAGAAGCGCTGACTCCCGAGCAGATCAAAGCGGCATTCAACAAGCATATCGATTACAATAAGCTGGTGATCATCAAGGCAGGCGATTTTGAAAAAGCCAAAAAAGCGGCACCTGCGGCGGGCGCACCAGCCCAGTTAGGCGGCAGCGAGAAAAAGTAAAGAAAACAACCGTTTATGATGCAGCAAAGCCGGTAGCGAAAAGCGCGCCGGTTTTCTGCTTTTAAACGTAGTACATCTTTATCTTTGCCAAGTATTTTACAAAGAACTTTACTGCTGCAATTAGCTTCTCCAATGAAATTAATCTCCCATCCGCTTCTCAGAGTGTTGTTCGCAGGCCTGGTAATGAGCCACTCGGTTTTCGGCCAGACCAAATCCAAGCCGGCAGCCACGCCGTCCAAGTTAGCCAGACCCAAATTGGTAGTGGGGATGGTAGTAGACCAAATGCGCTATGATTATCTGTACCGATATTACGATAAGTACAAGGAAGGAGGGTTGAAAAGGCTCATGAATGAAGGCTTTAATTGTCGGAATAACCACTATCACTATGCCCTGACGGTGACCGCGGCCGGGCACTCGGCGGTATATACAGGTTCGATGCCGGGTATCAATGGGATTGTAGGGAACGACTGGTACGATGCCGCTCAAAGCAAGAATGTCTATTGCACCGACGATAATACAGTAGCAACAGTAGGCAGCAGCAACGTGACTGTGGGGAAAATGTCGCCGCGGAACCTGCTGGTCAGCACCGTTACCGACCAGTTACGCATTGCAACCAATTTCCGGTCGAAGACGATCGGTGTAGCCATCAAGGATAGAGCGTCGATCCTGCCCGCCGGGCACGCGGCTTCCGGCGCTTACTGGTTTGATTCAAAAACCGGTAATTTCGTGACCAGCACTTATTACATGGAGGCGCTGCCCCAATGGGCTGCCGATTTTAACAGTCAGAAAAAGCCTGCATTGTACATGGGGAAAGGTTGGAACACACTTTTACCTATTGAGCAATATACCCAAAGCTCTCCTGACGATGTGCCCTGGGAGGGTAAGTTGTCCAGCGCCACCAAGCCCGTTTTTCCGCATGATCTTACAGGCAACGCCGGCGATGCCTATGGTCCTCTGACCACCTCGCCCTGGGGAAATACCATTACCAAGGAAATGGCTATCGCTGCGATCAAGGGCGAAAACCTTGGGAAAGGTGCGGAAACCGATTTTCTGGCGGTAAGTTTCTCTTCGCCCGATCGCATTGGCCACATGTTTGGCCCCAACTCGGTGGAGCAGGAGGATGATTACCTGAAACTAGACGCGGAATTTGCCGACTTCTTCAATTTCCTCGACGGCTGGGCCGGAAAAGGTAACTACACTGTTTTTCTCACCGCTGACCACGGTGCAATGGACGTACCCGCATTCTGGCAGGAACATAAGTTGCCAGCAGGCTTAATGAATGCCACCACGCTGACGAGAACGATCGTGAAGGCTTTGAACGATGCTTACGGCGAGGCGGAATACATTTCAGCTTTCGAAAACTACCAGTTGTACCTTAACAAAGCATTGCTGAAAGAGAAGAAGATCTCAGTTGCCGACGTGCACCAGACATTACGCGACGCATTGCTGGGTGTCGACGGAGTGGCGGATCTCATCAACCTGCGCGATATGGGAAGGGCTCCGCTGAATACGTATCAGCTGGAACTGTTCAAAAACAATGTGAATGCGAAACGTAGCGGCGATCTGCAGGTATTGGTGCAGCCGGGCTGGTTTGCTTCTTCGTCATCGACTGGTACCGATCACGGTACTCCTTACAACTACGATACGCACGTGCCGTTTTTGCTTTACGGCTGGGGTGTTAACAAGGGCGAAACGCTGCGCCGGACCACCATTGCCGACATTGCGCCGACCATCTCGGCATTGTTACATATCCTCCCCCCTAGCGGTAACGTAGGTAACCCGGTAGAGGAAGCATTGAAAAAATAAACTTTAAATTGTTCGATACTGCGGGCCGGTTTACCCGGTCCCGCATTTTTTGTTTTACCTAAATCCCTTAATTGTGAGAAAATTATCTTGCTGGGTACTAGCTGCAATGGCTTCTACGGCCGTTTATGCGCAAACTCCCAAAAAGGCTGCTACCAAGACACCCGCCCTAGCACGTCCCAAACTCGTGGTGGGAATTGTGGTCGACCAGATGCGTTACGACTACCTCTATCGCTACTATGATCAGTATACCGAAGGAGGCTTCAAGCGCATGATGAATGAGGGTTTCAATTGCCGGAATAATCATTACAGTTATGCGCTGACAGTTACAGCTGCCGGGCATGCCTCCGCCTATACGGGTTCGATTCCGGCAATCAATGGGATTGTAGGGAATGAGTGGTACGACCCCATTGCCAAACAGGATGTGTACTGCGTGGAAGACAGCACGGTCAAAACGGTGGGAAGCAATAATGTCGCTGTGGGGAAAATGTCTCCGAAAAATCTTCTGGTGAGCACGGTGACCGATCAGCTGCGTATCGCAACCAATTTCCGCTCCAAGACCGTGGGCGTGGCTATCAAGGACCGTGGCTCGATACTTCCTGCGGGGCACGCTGCCAATGCGGCTTACTGGTTTGATTCTAAAACCGGAAACTGGGTGACGAGTACTTACTATATGGATGACCTCCCCCAATGGGCCAAGGATTACAATGCTAAAAAAATGCCTGCCGAATACCTGAAAAAGGGATGGCAGTTGCTTTTGCCTGCGGAGGCTTATACACAAAGTTCTCCTGACGACGTGGCCTGGGAAGGGAAACTTCCGGGTGCTAAAAAGCCGGTGTTTCCTTATGAGTTGATGGGCATGTCCGGTGACGCTTTCGGCATCGTAACCGATACACCCTGGGGTAACACGATCACCAAAGAGATGGCGATTGAGGCTGTCAAGGGAGAAAAGCTCGGCAAGGGAGCTGACACCGACTTCCTGGCGATCAGTTTTTCATCACCCGATAAAATCGGGCACCGCGTGGGACCGAATTCAATGGAGCAGCAGGATGACTATCTGCGACTGGACAGAGAATTCGCCGATTTGTTCAATTTTCTGGACGGCTGGGTAGGCAAGGGAGAATATACCGTCTTCCTGACTGCGGACCATGGCGTGGTGGATGTTCCCGGATTCGCGAAGGAACACAAACTCCCCGCCGGGCTTGTAGATAGGAAATTGCTGACCACCGTGGTGACTGATGCATTGAATGAGGCACTTGGAAAAGATAAATATGTGGTGGCAACAGATAACAATCAGTTGTACCTGGATCACAGCATTTTAAGGAAAAAGAATGTAACCATTGCCGCTGTCGCCAGTATCGTACGCGATGCAGCCCTGACAGTACCGGGCATAGCAGATGTGCTTGACCTGACCGACCTGGGTAAGGCGCCTCTGAATACTTATCAGCTGGAATTGTACAAAAATAATGTGAATGCGAAGCGGAGCGGTGATTTGCAGGTTATCTCACAGCCGGGCTGGTTTTACGGTACTTCAACGGGAACGTCTCATGGAACGCCTTACAACTACGATACCCAGGTTCCGTTCGTGATGTTTGGCTGGGGAGTAAAGAAGGGGGAGACTTTGAAACGGACTTCTGTATGCGACATTGCCCCCACGGTGGCGTCGCTTCTCCACATTCTTCCAGCCAGTGGAAACATCGGTATGCCGGTGGAAGAAGCATTGAAGAAATAAGCGCTAACTGATTTTTAAAAGCCGAAGGCCGGGATGAACGTTCCGGCCTTCGGCTTTTAAAAATCAGGATTCTTCCACAACCAGGACTATTCCGTCCGTTTTCTTGATGACAACCTTGCTTCCGGCTGTAATGGAGTGATGGCTCTCAGATGTTGCTTTCCATTCGGCGCCCCGGTAATAGATGCGGCCTTCGCCGTCGTCGGGTATATCCCGGATGACCATGGCTGTTTCCCCGACAAATTCATTGTATTCGGGATGCGCCCGGCGTTCAAGTAATCTGCGGGCATGCTTTCTGAGTACAAGCAATGAAATGAGTGAAATGGCTGAGAATGCAAGAATCTGACTTTCGGTCGTAGGTAAAAGCCCCAGCGAGGTCAGGAGGGCGGTGATTAATGCTCCTGTGGCAAAAAAGACGAATACCAGCAGGACGCTTACCAATTCAGCCAGCAACATTACCAGCCCTACGATCAGCCATATTTGTGGCAGTGACAAATCCATACTATTTCTTAGGTTCAGATTTGACAACTGTTAATGCCGTGGCGATCAGGGATCCCATATCGGCGAGGTTGGCGGGCAGAATGAGGGTATTCCCGGCCTTAGCAATTTTGCCGAATTGCTCCACATAGTTTTCAGCTACTTTCAATTGCACAGCTTCGGAGCCCCCTTCTTCCCGGATCGCCTGCGCAACGAGTCTGATACTTTCCGCCGTAGCTTCTGCAACCGATTTCAAAGCGGAAGCCTCTCCTTCTGCCTCATTGATCTGACGGAGCCGGATACCTTCCGATTCCAGCACCACTTTTTGTTTCTGCCCCTCGGCAACATTAATCGCCGCTTGCTTTTCACCATCCGATTGCAGGATCACTGCCCGTCGTTCACGTTCGGCCTGCATCTGTTTTTCCATCGCATTGAGCACGCTCTGAGGCGGGGTAATATTCTTGATTTCATAGCGCAGTACTTTTACGCCCCACCCGGTAGCAGCCTCGTCGATTGATTCCACAACGGCACGGTTGATGGTCATCCGTTCTTCAAATGTTTTGTCCAGGTCCAGCTTGCCTATCTCACTCCGCATGGTAGTTTGAGCCAGCTGAATGACTGCAAAAGTATAATCAGCAATCCCGTAGGCTGCTTTTTTAGGATCGATTACCTGTATAAAAATAACTCCGTCCATGCGCACCTGCACGTTGTCGCGGGTGATGCATATCTGTTCGGGAATGTCTACGGCAGCTTCTTTGAGTGTGTATTTGTATGCGATACGGTCGAAAAAAGGGATGATGAAGTTGACACCGGGTTGGAGGACTGCGTAGAACTTACCAAGACGTTCCAGGATATAGGCACTTTGCTGCGGCACTACCTTGACGGTCATTAGAATGGTAAGTACTACCAGTACGAGCAGAACGATAAAAGGGGTCATAACAATTCAGTTTAAGGTCTATGGCGAAAATAGCCATAAGCACCCTGCATTCCAATCGTACTCGGATTAATGCGAAGTACGAGGGCTCGTCGGTCGATCCCCCGGATAAGTGGTTCGAATATCCCAAAACCGGCAGCTTATGGTGAGAAGTTTTGTTATCCTAATGACCGACAATCTCAGGAGCGGGCATCAACTCCTCAAAATTTCCTTTGAAATAACCATCTTTTGAATCTCGCTGGTGCCTTCGCCGATTGTGCACAGTTTGCTGTCGCGATAGAATTTTTCGGCGGGATAATCTTTCACAAACCCATAACCGCCGAAGATCTGCACGGCCTCATTCGCAACGCGAACGGCGGTTTCCGATGAATGGTACTTCGCGACAGAGCTGGCGAGCGTCACTTTTTCACCCGCATCTTTGAGTGCGGCGGCGTGGAAAGTGAGCAGTGAAGACGCCTGCACATCTGTGTACATATCCGCCAGTTTGAAAGCGATCGCTTGAAAGTCGCAGATGGCTTTGCCAAACTGCCTGCGCTCTTTGGAATAGGCCAATGCAGCCTCATATGCACCCCAGGCCGTACCCACGCCCAAAGCTGCGATGGAAATGCGGCCGCCGTCGAGCACTTTAAGGGATTGGATAAATCCGTCGCCTGTTTCGCCCAGGCGCTGACTGTCGGCAATGCGGCAATCCTGAAAGAGCAGTTCTACGGTTTCCGAGGCGCGCATACCGAGCTTGTCTTCTTTCCGGCCCGCTCTGAAACCCGGCGTATCGCTGTCGATGACAAACGCTGTCGCGCCGTGTTTATCGCCAGGCTCGCCGGTGCGTGTCATCACCACGAGTACATCGGCACTTTTTCCATTGGTAATGAAGTTTTTTGAACCATTAATGATCCAATCGTCGCCATCTCTGACGGCTACTGTCTGCATATTACCCGCATCCGAGCCGGTATTGGGTTCTGTGAGGCCCCAAGCCCCCACCATGTGGCCGGTTGCGAGCCCTGGGAGGTACTTTTGCTTTTGCTCTTCATTACCGAACATGTATATATGGTTCGTACAAAGGGAGTTGTGTGCGGCCATGGACAATGCTACCGAGGGGTCGGTTTTGGCAAGTTCGATAATGGCGGTAACATATTCACGATAACCCAGGCCGGCACCTCCGTAGGTTTCGGGTACCAGCATACCCATCAGCCCGAGATCACCCATTGCCTTGAAAATAGCTTTCGGAAAATGCTGCTGATCGTCCCAGACCCGGACATGAGGCTTGATATGCAACGTGGTGAAATCTTTGACTGTCTCCCTGATAAGGTTACAGACCTCGTCGGCCTGGCTGGTGCTCGTTTCTGATTTACGTGTGTCCATAGGTGTTGATGATTATATTTGTGTGATTACCCAATGATAATGAGAAAGCAACAATTTCACTAGCCACTAACGAACAAATCCACGCGCCAAAGGCGGACATTCGGTTAAAAAAATTACTTTTGCAACCGTCCTTACGCACTGGACTTAGTTAAGTACAATTCCCGGATTTTAATTAAATAAGTGCAGAACAGCTATACAATAATTAACCGTTTATGAAAATTGCAGTAGTAGGAACAGGATACGTAGGTCTGGTTACAGGTACCTGCTTTGCCGAGACCGGCAACCAGGTAACTTGTGTCGACATCGACGTCAGGAAGGTGGAACGCCTTCAAAAAGGAGAAATACCCATTTATGAGCCCGGGTTGGATGTGCTTTTCGACCGGAACGTGGCAGAAGGCCGCTTGTTGTTCACGACAGACCTGGTAGAAGGGATCAAGGATGCCCAGGTGATCTTCCTGGCGCTGCCTACACCTCCGGGTGAAGATGGCTCTGCCGATCTAAAATACATTCTTAAAGTGGCGGACGATCTCGGCCCGATCCTGGAACAGTATACGGTGATCATCGACAAAAGCACTGTTCCGGTTGGAACTGCCGAAAAAGTGCAGGCCGCAATCGCGAAGAATGCCAAGGTAGAATTCGATGTGGTCTCCAACCCGGAATTCCTCAGAGAAGGGGTTGCTGTCGAGGATTTCATGAAACCTGACCGCGTCGTGGTAGGTACTTCCTCGGAAAAAGCCAAAAAGGTAATGGAGAAGCTTTACGCACCACTGGTTCGGCAGGGCAACCCGGTTATTTTTATGGACGAGCGTTCGGCTGAAATGACCAAATATGCGGCTAACTCATTCCTGGCGATGAAGATCACCTTCATGAATGAGATTGCCAACCTTTGCGAAAAAGTAGGTGCCAATGTAGACGATATTCGTCGTGGTATCGGTACCGACAGCCGGATTGGAAAACGCTTCCTGTTTGCAGGGATCGGATATGGCGGAAGCTGCTTTCCCAAGGATGTACAGGCGTTGGCCAAGACTTCCAAGGATTATAACTACGACTTCCGCATTCTGACGTCGGTAATGGATGTTAATGACGATCAGAAGAAGAAATTGCTGCCGATGGTCGATGGTTATTTCCCCGATGGGTTGAAAGGCAAAACCATTGCAGTTTGGGGATTGGCATTCAAACCCTATACGGACGATATCCGGGAAGCACCGGCATTGGAAAACATCGAGGCATTGCTGGCGGCTGGCGCGAAGGTGACTGCCTACGATCCTGAGGCGATGAACAATGTGAAAGGCATTTTGGGCGATAAAGTTACGTTCTGCCACACACCTTATGCCGCGCTGGACGATGCCGACGCCCTGATGATCTTCACGGAATGGCCGCAGTTCCGTACCCCGGAATTTGAAAAAATGGGTAAACTGTTGAAAAACAAAGTGGTTTTCGACGGCAGGAACCTTTACGAATTAGAGCAAATGCGTGAAATGGGGTATACCTATTACAGCATAGGCCGTGAGAAGGTTGTACCGGCCTGATCATATAATAAGTATTTACTTTAACTTATCTCATTTTAATGAAACGTGTCTTAATTACGGGAGCAGCTGGTTTCCTGGGTTCGCATCTCTGCGAGCGTTTTTTAAAGGAGGGAATGTACGTGATCGGAATGGATAACCTGATCACCGGTGATATGCGCAATATCGAGCACCTGATGCCAAACCCAAACTTTGAGTTTAACCATCACGATGTGACCAAATTTGTGCATGTGCCGGGCGAACTGGATTACATCATGCATTTCGCATCTCCCGCCAGTCCGATCGATTATCTGAAAATACCGATCCAGACGCTTAAAGTGGGTGCGATGGGAACGCACAACCTGTTGGGGCTGGCCCGTGTTAAAAATGCACGTTTCATCATCGCATCTACATCAGAAGTTTATGGCGATCCGCTGGTGCATCCGCAAACCGAAGACTATTGGGGTCACGTAAACCCGATCGGTCCGAGAGGCTGCTATGACGAAGCCAAGCGCTACCAGG
>NZ_CAMLSE010000047.1 GCF_946482605.1 uncultured Dyadobacter sp.
GACTGACAATTGAGCTCTTTCAGACTGACGGTTGACTTTACGGCCTTGTTCGCGCATTCGTTTTTGTCAGCCTGAGCGGAGTCGAAGGCCGTTGCAGTGCCGGCCTTCGACCGCCCGGCAGGCGCTACGCTTTTTATGACACAGCCCCTTCCAACACGGGCTTTTGTATTGAAAGAGGCTTGTATTTACTTATAACCGTCGTTCTGTTTTAAACTCGGGTTGCGATCGATTTCACTTTGAGGTAATGGGAAAAGAACCTGGTGGTCGAAAGCTACTTTTCCTCTGCCTTTGGCCAGCTCGATGAATTTGCCGTGGCGGATCAGGTCCTGACGGCGCAGTTCCTCGGAGAAAAACTCCCAGCCGCGTTCTTTCAGAATATGTGCCCGGAGCGCTTCCTTGGAAGCGAAGTCGGCGATGGAAAGCGCTGTAATGCCCGCTTTCGCACGTACCTGGTTGATGAGCGCGATCACCTCCGGAGTCGGCCCTTGCAGCTCGTTCAATGCTTCTGCCCGGCTGAGCAGGATGTCGGCATAGCGCACGACCGGGAAATCGTTGCCAAGGTCGGCACCGGTGGCGGGGAGGTCTTCTTCAAATTTGAAACTTCGCTTGTCGTCTTGTCCGAGGAGAATGTGCTTGCCGTTCAGATCGTCGTACTCGGTCAGGAATGCGCCGCGCCGCTGGTCTTTCGGATCGAATGAATCGTAGAATGCCGACAAGGTTTTGAGCTGGGTTGCATAATTGGCTTTTACCGCCCCTTTGTATTTGTAGTTGGGCGGCGCAGCGTGGGGGAGGTAGTTAGTTCCCAGTCCCGGCTGTGCAATGTGCGGCCTGACGTAAATGAACTCGCTGTTTTTTTCATTGGCCAGTTTAAACAGATCGGTGCGGTTGGCTGCATTGAAGAGGCTGTACGCATTCAGGTCGATCACCTTTTGGGCCGTTTCGCCGGCCTTTTGCCAGTCTTTGTTGTTCAGGTAAAATTTGGTGAGAAACGCGAGTGCGGCACCCCTGGTCGCACGGCTGTACTGTTTGGCGGTTACGGGCAGGATGTCGCTGACGGCATTGAGTTCGTCGGCCACGAATTTGACAAATTCCTCCTTGCTGGCGCGGGCGGGACGGTCGTCGCTGTTGCTTACGCTGTTGGTGATGATCGGTGTCGGGCCGAATAGATCATAAAGCGAAATGTAGCCGCTGGCGCGAAGGAAGCGGGCCTCTGCAACGATCTGTTTTTTCCGTTCCTCGTCAAATGCGATGTTAGGCACATTGTCGATCACCAGGTTGGCGCGGTAAATGGCACTGTAATAGCGTGTCCAGGCCACATCGAAAAACTCGTGGGAAGCATTCCAGGTGAAATCTTCCAGCGGCTGGGCAAGCCCGCGCAAGCCTCCTTCGCGGATAATGAGCAGGTCTGTGGTTACTTCGGCCATCACGAAGATGTTCCGGAAGCCGTCCGTACCCTGCTTCTGTTCCAGCGCATAGGCCGCATTGAGCAATGCTTCGGCGTCGTCCGCGGTTTTGAAAAAATTATTGGGACCGAAAGATGAGTACACCTCTTCTTCGAGCGGTTTGTCGCAGGCGGCAGTGCCCAGCAGCATTAATATATAAAGTAACTTTTTCATTGTCTGATCGATATTAAAAATTGATGCTTACGCCTGCGGTGTACGTACGCGAAAGCGGGAATGCATTGTAATCGGCGCGGACGTTGGAGGTGCCGAATGCGCTTACTTCCGGGTCGTAACCCGAATAGTTGGTGATCGTAAACAGGTTCTGGCCGGTCAGATACAACTGCACGCCCCGGATATGCTTCCACCTGCCGGAAGGAAAGTTGTAAGTCAGCTGCACCGACTTCAACCGGAGGTAGGAGGCATTCTCCACGGCACGGCTATTCACGTTGCTCGTGTAGGAAACAGCCACCGGAACAGCCGAGGAGTTCTGGTTTGTGGGATTAGAAGGCGTCCAGCGGTCGGTGTAGCTTTCGGCCAGCCGGTTGCGGCGGAACGAGATCGGGTTTTCCGACTCGGTGCGGTTCAGATTGAAAAGGCTGCTGCCCTGAACGCCCTGGAAGAAAAACGACAGGTTGAACGGCCCGTAAGTGAAATCATTGTTGAGCCCGTAAGTGAAATCCGGAAAGGGCGAACCCAGGATCGTCCGGTCGGCGGAATTGATGATTCCGTCTTTATTGACATCCCGGTATTTGTATTCGCCCGGACGTGCCAGCGGCTGCGCTGATCGGGCGATATCGTCGTTTTGCTGGAAAACACCGTCGACAACATAGCCGTAGTATGCATTCAGCGGGTCGCCTTTGCGGATGATCGTAAAGTCATTGGTAAAACCCGCCGAGCCACCCAGGATGTACGGTAATGCGCCCAGATCGGTCACCTCGTTTTTCACGACGGAGAAGTTCAGGCCCGACCGCCAGGTAAATGGGGCGGTGACATTAATGGACGTCAGCGCGAATTCGAACCCGCTGTTTTTCAAGCCGCCCACATTTTTAAAGGTCGTAGAAAAGCCGGTGGTGCGGGGAACGGGCAGTTGCAGCAGCAGATCTTTGGTTTGCTTGTGGAAATAGTCGATACTACCCGAAAGACGGTTGGCAAACAGGCTGAAATCGACACCGATATCGAGCTGAGAAGTTGTTTCCCATTTCAGGTCGGGGTTGGGAAGCTGGGTGGTGGAAATGCCCACATACGGCGTGCCGTCGAAAATAGCCTGCCCCTGCGGCCCGAGCAGTACCAGCGACTTGTAGCTGCCGATGTCCTGGTTTCCGGTAATGCCATAGCTGGCCCGGAGTTTCAGATCAGACAATGCGTTCACATTTTTCAGGAACAGCTCGTCCTTGATCCGCCAGCCAAGGGCGACCGATGGAAAAACGCCGTATTTCTTGTTGTCGCCAAAACGTGACGAACCGTCGGCGCGGATGGATGCGGTGAGGAGGTATTTGTCCAGCAGGTTGTAATTCACCCGGCCGAGGTAGGAGAGGAGCTGATTTTTCGTCCGGCCCGAGCCCAGCAGGAAGGTGCTCTGCGCACCGGCCGCGAGATTGTCCGTGCCCAACGCGTCCAGAGGAAAATTTTGCGCGCCGGCAGTCAGCGAACTTACTTCGAATTCCTGATAAGTGTACCCGCCGAGGACTTCGAGCTGATGGCCCTTGCTGATGGCCTTACTGTACCGGGCCGTGAATTCCACGAGGTTGTTGGATGCATTGCTGGTGAGCACGCTGGCAATGCCTTTGGTCCCTTCGGCACGCTTGGTTAGGCGGGAAGTGAAGATGTCGCGGCGGGAATCCTGGCGGTCGGTCCCGAAATTGATCTTGGCCGAAAGCTCCGGCAGGAAGTAGTATTCTGCAAACACGCTGGCAAATGTCCGGTTGGTCGTAGCGAAGTCGCTGACCTCGTTGGCAAGCCCGACCGGGTTTTCCAGGTTGACAATCTGTGTTTGGGTCCAGGTGCCATTCGGGTTTTTGATCGTCAGGGTAGGATCCTGGAAAATGGCCGTGTTGATCACCCCTGCGCCTTCGTTGACGCTCACGCCGTTGGGCACGAAATCATCCTTCACCTGGCTGGAATTCAGGTTCAGTCCGAATTTGAATTTGTCGTCGGTATAGTTCAGGTTCACTCTTCCCACATACTTTTTGATCCCCGAGCTGATCACGACGCCCTTTTGATCGAGGTAATTCAGGGAAGCGTAGTAGGTGAACTTGTCCTGGCCGCCGGAGAATGATAGCTGGTGATTTTGCAGGTAGCCTTTTTTGAAAACTTCGTCCTGCCAGTAGGTACCCTTGCCCACCTGTGCGATCTGCTCGGCGCTGAATTCGGGCTGCTGTTTCTGATCCGAGCGCAGGTCGTTGAGCAGTGCCATATATTGTGTGGCGTTGAGCATCGGCACCCGTTTGGTCACTTCCGACACCGAGCCGGATACCGAGTAGTTGACGTTCAACTTACCCTTGGTACCCTTCTTGGTCGTGATCAGGATCACCCCATTGGCTCCCCTGGAACCGTAAATGGCCGTTGCCGACGCATCTTTGAGTATTTCCACAGATTCGATATCGTTGGGGTTCAATGCATTCAGCGGGTTCCTCGGCGCCTGTTCATTGACCAACGTGGAAGAAGGCACTACAGAGGAATTGTTGACCGGCAATCCGTCGATGACATACAATGGTTCGTTGTTGGCATTGATCGAGTTGGCCCCGCGGATACGGATCGTCACGCCGCCGCCAGGTTCCGAGCTCGACTGGGTCACTTGTACGCCGGCGGAACGCCCTGCAATGAGCTGGTCGACGGAAGTTTGTACGCCTTTATTGAAGTCCTTACTGTCGAGTGAGCTCACCGAACCTGTCAGATCGCGCTTCTTCTGGGTGCCATATCCGACGACCACGAGCTCATTCAGCTGCCTTGTGTCGTCGCTCAGCTGAACGTTGAACTGGGTACGTCCCTTCACTTCCAGTTCCTGGGTAATGTACCCGATGGCGGAAAACACCAGAATAGCTTTGGAATCAGCCTCTATCTCAAATTTACCGTCGGTATTGGTAGTAGTACCGGTGGTGCTGTTTTTGACCAGGACATTGATCCCTGGCAATGGCGACTGATCGGTCGCCGAAGTAACTTTTCCCTGAATGGAAACGGATTGGGCATGACTTTGAAAAACTACAAAGCCGCCCAGCAGAGCCCAAATCAAGCGGAAATGATTTGAACGGAAAATTTTAATCATGGGTGATGTGCTTTAAATACTACACTTGTTTGATGGGCAAAGTAAAGTTATTTTAAAATATTATACTACTAAATTGGTAGATTAAATAGTTTAATTAAATTTGCACATCAGCCACCACCATTTTGTATTGCTGTGCGCCCGTCGGGTGCCGGAAGCATCATAGCTTACTTACTCAAAACCTGAAAATGAGAAGAGACATTTATCATTTCATCGGGCTGGCGGCTGTCTCCCTGTTATCCGCATTCACCCCGAACGACGACGCTTACGAAGAACAGCTCAGGGAATGACAAGAAAGGCTTGTCAAAAGCCCTGAAACTATTTCTGGGTGAATTCATATCTCAGCATGAACAAGATTACGAGCGAAGCCTGATGCGTCACCGGAAAGGAATCGTTGCCTATTTTTATATTAAATCTGTTAAATAATAGATTGTCTATCAACGCTATGAAGAACACTTATCAGCTTAAACTGAAATACCCGGCCACATTCAGCCTGCATCATATTACCTCTCTGATGGAGTCCGTGAACGGGATCCGGATCCAGCGCCTCAATGTGATCAGCAAAGGCTGTGATTTTGTGGGCGTGATCGTCGTGGAGGCGGCCGGGCGACTGCATTACAACTACCTGGTAAAACTGATCCGGTCGCGGGAAGAGGTACAAATCGAAGAATAGGCGGGCCTGCGACCTGGCTATTCATTTCTGAAAATTGACCAGGTCGCTATCCAGCGTCGATAATTTATTATAACGATAGTGACTGTGCTGACATCGCAGAAGAGAACCCTTCAATAGGCAGGCATCCCCACAGCTCCGGGAGCAAGGACGGCGCCATTTTTGACCAGTTCGGCCTTCAATGCTGCATACCGGACTGCCTGCACCGTCGTCCCGGCCTCTATCGCCTGAACAGCAGCTATCGCGGCAGCCTGGCCAAGGAGCATAAAGGTCCATTCCAGCCGTATGGCCCCGTAAGCAATGTGGCTGGACGAAATGCAGGTGGGTGTCAGCAAATTGGTGCATTCCGTGGCCCGCGGCACCATCGACCGGTACGATACCGGTAATGGTCGCCAGTAATCTCCCCCAAACACGAATCCCTCATTATAGGCGGCACCATCGCGTACGATGCGGCGCGCGCTATGGACGTCGGTTGGCCAGTAGGCAATGCACACGGGGTCTTCTACCGGGGTCGGGTTCTCTTTTCGCACGTGATGCTCGGTAATCACGTAGTCGGATACCATCCTTCGTGCGTCGCGCACGTAGAACATCCGGGGAAAATGACCATTGTCGGTAAATTCATCCCGCGCATAGCCCCAGGTTGCCCATTCCCTTTGCAGCTCCGGTGCCAGTGCTGCCACCTCCGGGTCCGTCGCCAGAAAGTAAAATAGCCCTTTTGTAAAAATTGCGTGGTATCTGAGGATCTGCTGCCGCTTTGCGTAACTTCCTTCCGGGTAGGCGGCATTCATCCCGTAAAGGTTATGCGAAAGGTCGTGCCACGCGCCCAGATCCGTTTTTCCGTTGGGAAGCTGCGCGCCCGGCACATATAATTTGCCGCCGGCTTTCAGGTAGCGCAGGTATATTTCATAGTCGGTACGGCGGTAGCCGTCCGGTTTGTAAAACAGGAGGCGATTGGCGGGAGTTTGGGTGAGACAAACCCGGAAACAGTATGCCTGGATATTGTGGTCGCCCTCGCCCTGCACGCCCGGCTGCTCGTCCTGAATGGTCGGGATCAGCCCGCTGCGGGGATCACCGGGAGTGCGGTAGGGGTCGACCCTTACGGAAAACTGCGCATGAGTGGTTTCACCGCGGATGCCGTTCAGGGTTTCGCCATAGGTACGGTTGGCTTCCCGGCCTACCACGGTGCGGACGCCGGCAGCGGCCAGCAGGTCGCCTTCGATCGTGGCGTCGATAAAGACCTTTCCCGAAAATGTGCGGCCGTCGGATGCCCGTATCTGCGTTATTACCGCGCCCGACTTTGTCACCGCATCAGCCGATTCGGCCAGGAGCGTGCCGGGGAAAATGGCTATTTTGTATTCTGAAAGCCATTCCCTAATCACTTTTTCAGCCACTTTGGATTCCATTCGCCACAAGCCGGGATCTTTTCGCTGCTCCCTGAGCATTTGCTCGAAGGCTTCGCGACGGCCGTATGCGCCGGCTACACGCCGGTAGAATTCGAGTGCAATCCCGCCCACGGCAGGGCTGTTCCGGAACTCCTTGTGATTATCGATATCGGCCCCGCCGAGGCCCTCTACCACATTCCCGCCGATATGTGCGGAAGGTTCGAGCAGCGCGACCGTTTTACCGAGCCGCGCCACCTGTATCGCCGATGCATAGCCACCCGCCGAGCCGCCATACACCACCACATCGAATTTTGACTGCCCCTGCACAGGCAATGCAATTCCAAGCAGGAGCAGTCCGCGAATCCATTTTTTCATAGGTTTAATTTTTGCGTACGTCTTTGTCGCCGTCCCATCGCTGGTGGTCGATGCTGATAATGACCCCCTTCCCTTTGAGCCTGGTCTGTAATGCCGGGACATCGATGGCCTGTACGTTTTGCTGCCGGGAAGCAGCCATCGCTGCCGCTATCCCGGCGCTGTTGCCCAGCTGCATCCAGGTGGATTCCACCCTCGCCGAGCAGAATGCGACATGCGAAACCGAAAGGCATACCGGCACCAGCAGATTGGTACATTCAGAGGACTTGGGCGTGATGGTCCGGTAGGAAAACTCATACGGCGCCGTGGTCGAATGCCAGATTCTTCCTTCGTTGACAAACTGTGTTTTTGAAACCGCCACGCGCTGCACATGGTGGCTGTCGATCCAATGCGAGCCTAGGCAGATCGCATCCGGCTTGGACCGTTGGTCCAGGATGTCGTGCTGCGTCTGGACCAATGCTCCCTGCATTCTTCTGGCCTCCCGTATGTATAAATAGTAGGGGAAATTGCCATTGTCCTGAAATTCATCCGCCGTGAGTCCGTAGCGGTTCACCTCGTCGTGTAAAGCCTTGGGGACGGACGGGTCGTTGGCCAGAAAATAGAGCAGGCCGAGCGTCCAGTTTTTGTGATCGTCGTAAATGGCCCTTTGTTTCTTGTAATCAGCATCGGGATACTCGGTATTGCCGCCAAAATGCCCCAGCGAAATAACCGACTTTTGCTTGTTGTTAGTCTCGAATTTTCCTGCGGGATAGTTCCAGGCATACAGGTCGATGATGTCCCGGAATTTAGTTTCAGGTTTGTTTTTCAAAAGACGTCGCAGCAGTATGAACCGTTCTGGGTTGTAGTGCTCTGGCTTCGGGAATGGCACCCGGTTGTCCAGCGTGGACATCATGACCCGGAAATTGTAATTCATCACGCGCCGATCAGCCTGACCCTCCGTCAGCGTGCTCCGCTCGACAAAACCGGGCATGAGCTTTCCCGAATCATCATAGGGCGAAGCATCGATGGGTTCATCCATAAACCGGACGCCCGCGTAGGATTCTCCGTAAGCGTCCTTGCTCTCGCGCCCGTAGGTGTACGACACGCCCGATCGCGCCATGAGATCACCTTCGTAGGTGCCGTCTATAAACACCCGCGCGGCAAAATCCTTCCCGTCCGTCAGCCGGATCGACGTAATGGCGGCCGCCTTTTTATTAACTTTCTGAACAAAACCATTGAAGATAACCTTCACGCCCGCTTCCGATAGCAGGTCGTTGAATGTCTTTTCGGCCACATGCGATTCGAAATAGAACTGGGTTTTGTCCTTTCCGTAAAACTTGCTCATGCGAGCGTAAAATTCCAACGGGAGGCCCGAAATCGTTTCTTCGATCATGTGTTCCGACTCAGCGGTACCGATGCCGCTGGTATTGAGGCCGCCTACATGGCCAGTCTGTTCAATGAGCATGACTTTGGCGCCTTCCCGTGCGGCAGCTACCGCGGCTATCACGCCTCCGGGAGTACCCCCGTAGACGATGACGTCGTATTGTTCCCCGGCCATACCGGTGAAGCTTTTAAACACAAGGAACAAGGCAAGAATATATCTCATAAAAATGGAGTAAGCCGGCAAGGGTCTCCGCGGAGCCTTGCCGGACGATGATAGATATCTTAAATGGTTCAGTAACCGGGATTTTGCTCTAATGCAGGATTGACGTCGATTTCCTGTATCGGAATAGGGTATAACAAGTGCCGCTGTTCGGCAACGATCCCGAGTTTTTGCATTCGGGCGATATACCGGCCTGTGCGCAGTAGATCCCACCGGCGATGCCCCTCGAAGCAAAGTTCCCAGCTCCGCTCGTGGTAAACACTTTCCCTGAACTGGTCTTGTGTCAGGTTTTTCAGGTCGGGGAGAACTGTGGGCTGCTTACCGTTCCTGGCCCGTGCCCGCACCTGGTTGATGGCCGCGTAGGCATCGGCCGTCGGCCCGCCCGTTTCATTGAGAGCTTCGGCGTACATCAGCAAAACATCCGCATACCGGATGACCATGAAATTGTTACGGGCGCGCCCGGCACCACATGCCTGCGGGTCCCAGTACTTATCGACATGCGGCCCTGTGCGTGACTTGACAACCGTTCCGTTCGCTATCTTTTTTTCTTCAATAACAGTCACCTCGCGGCGATAGTCGCCTTCGGAGTAAGAACTTGCGTGGGCCGGCACCACCTGGTAAGTGCCGCCGCTGAGGTTGATCGGATAACTGAAATAAATTGCGAAGTTCTCGGCCATCCCGCTTCCGTATTGCGGCAGGACGCAGCTGTACTGCACGGAAAAGATATGTTCCGGACCATTTTCCTTTTCCGGTACGAACACGTCGCGGTAATCGGGGACGAGGCCGTATGTTCCGGATCCGATCACTTCTTTGGCTTTTGCCGCCGCATTCGCCCAATCTTTGCGCGTGAGATACACCTTGGCCAGAATGCTTTTCACAGCTCCCGACGTAGCCCTTCCGGTCTCGGAAGCAACCGTGTATTTGGCGGGAAGAATGTTCTCCGCTTCCTGTAAATCGGCAATGATCCGGGCATAGATCTTTTCCGCCGGGTCACGGGGCATTTCCACGTTGACCACATCGTTGCTCACAGCAGTTACCAGCGGCACGTCGCCGAACGCCCGGACGAGGTTGAAGTAGGCCAATGCACGCAGGAATTTGGCTTCCCCCACGATCTGATCGCGGACTTTAGCGTCCATGCTGATGCCGGGGACATTGGCTATGACGCGGTTGGCGCGGTCAATCAGCGTGTAGCTGGCGGTGTAGAAAGCATCGAAAACGCGGGAGCCGCTGTTGAAAAGATTTTTATGGATCTCGCTGCCGCCGCCGTTCTCTTCCCGGACCTCGCATTCATCGCCGTTCAGGTCAGCCAGGTCGATCATTGTCATGCCGTAAACATCTCTCAGCCGGTCGTATACGGCATTCAGCGCCGATGTCGCGTCCGAGGCGGTCTTGAAAGAATTAGACTCTTCCAGAAAGCTGAGGGGTTCTTCTTGCAGGTTGTCTTCGCAGGACACCGAAATGATCAGTGTGGCGATGAGTGTCAGAAGGTATTTTGTTTTCATTTCCAAAAAGTTTGAGCGGGGTTAAAAGGACAGGGAAGCGCCGAGCGTATAGGTTCGTGCCGCCGGATAGGCGTAACTGTCCAGCCCGTATTGCGTGTTGCTGGTGAAATTGGAGTTGACCTCCGGATCGAAGCCGCGGTATCGGGTCAAAGTCACCAGGTTCTGACCGCTGACATAGGCACGGACGCGTTTGATCCAGCCCGGTTTCAACGGTATCACATAGCCGAGCGAAACGTTTTTCAGCCGGACAAAGGAGCCGTCCTCAATGTAAAAGGAATCGGTATTGGTGGTCCGCCATTGCCGGAGCGAAGGCAGGGTATTGGAGGGCTTATCCACCCGCCAGGCACCTTCGATGACCGTTTTCAGGAGATTGTCGCTCGGATCCGATTGCTCCATGGATTTCCGTGTTTCGTTCAGGATCTTGTTCCCTTGCACGCCCTGGATGAAAACGGAGAGGTCAAAACCTTTGAAAGAAACATTGTTGGTCATGCCGAAGATGAACTTGGGCAGGCCGTTGCCGAGGATCTGGCGGTCGGTGGCCTCATTGAAAACTCCGTCGCCATTGAGATCCTTGTAGCGGATCGCCCCCGGCAGGTCACCGGCCCTGGCCAGGTTACCGGCTGCCTTGATCTCCTCGGCGGTTTGCCAGATCCCGTCAAAAACATTTCCGTAAAACGAACCCACCGATTCGCCCACCTTTACAATGGAACTGGCGGTAAAGATCTGGTCCGACGTATTGAGCCGTAAAACCTTATTACGGTTCAGCGAAAAGTTTGCATTGGTTTTCCATTTCAGCGCGCCGTCCGTATTCACGGTGTTGATCCCCAGTTCAAAACCCCGGTTCACAAGACTCCCGATGTTACGCGTCACCGTGGTAAACCCGGTCGTGGCAGGCAGTTCGACAGGCAGTAGGAGGTCGGTGGTGGTTTTAATGTAGTAATCGGCCGTGATCAGCAAGCGGTTACCCAACAGCCCAAGGTCAAAACCCGCATCGAATTGGGCCGTTTTCTCCCATCGCAGGTCCGGGTTGGCAATGCGGGAAGCCTGGTTGGCAAGCGCTTCCGTGTCGCCGAAAACCGTGCGGGAAGTGGCGTACTGAGAAAGCGAGTTATAGAGCCCGATGCCGTCGTTACCGGTCACACCATAGCTCACGCGGAATTTCAGGTCGCTGATCGCCCGGACACTTTTCATGAATGCCTCATCGGACACGCGCCATGCGAAGGCGCCCGAAGGGAAAAAGCCGTATTTGTTGTTAGCTCCAAAACGTGACGAACCGTCGATACGTCCGGTCAATGTAAACAGGTACCGGCCTGACAAACGGTAGTTGACGCGTCCCAGGTAAGAGTTCAGGCCCCATTTGTTCAGTGCGCCCCTGGGCGGGAGCGGCTTGTTGCCCAGCCCGATATTGTTGGCGCCCAGCGAGTAGCTGGGGAAATCCTGGGCTTCCGCATAGGCCCTTTCCTCCCGGTTGCTCTGGAAAGTGATCCCGGCCACAACGTCGAAGCCGTGGATGCCGCGCGAACGGGAATAGGTGAGTACGTTCTCATTCAGCAGGTTCAAGTTGTTGGCTGATCCATTGCTGCCATATCCGTTCAGGGTATTGCCGAGCAATGTCTGCGGCGTGTAAAAAATGTTGCGACGGGTATTCAGCACATCGGCACCCAGGCTGATCCGGGCGCTCAGTCCTTCCATAAGGGCGATTTCAGTGAAAACGCTACCCAATATACGATCAGACAAAAGATTGTTGGTCGAAGTCCTGGCGACAGCCACGGGATTGGCAATGGAGCTGAAACCCGAGCCGGAGCCGACATTCAGCAGTTGATAGTTTCCATTGGCGTCATAAACCGGGCTGGCCGGCGATGCCCGCAGGGTCAAACCCACCAGGCTGCTCCCGCCGGTTTCGTTCACGCTGTTGTTGTTGCTGCGGCTGATGGTGAAGTTGGTACCGATCTTGACGCGCTTGCTGACATTCGCGTCAAGGTTGACCCGCGCGGTAAAGCGTTTGAAATTGGAAGTGATGACAATCCCGTCCTGGTTGAAATAATTGCCGCTGACCAGGTAACGTATCTTGTCGGAACCCCCCGACACCGATAGCTGGTAATTCTGAATGGGGGCGCTGCGGAAAATTTCTTTTTGCCAATTGGTTCCGACACCGTATTCCGCAGGGGCCTTGGGATAGGCGCCGTTGGGGTTGCCGTAGCGTTCCGCGAAGTTAAGGTTGCGCAATTGTTCGTTTTTTGCGGCCGTGTGTTCCGCGGCGGTGGCCATATCCAGCATTCCGGTGATTTGCTGAATGCCGTAATACATGTCAAAATCTACATTGGCCTGGCCTTCCTTCCCGCGCTTCGTGGTGACGAGCACTACCCCGTTGGCACCCCTTGAACCGTAAATGGCGGTCGCGGAGGCGTCTTTGAGTATTTCAATGGATTCGATATCGTTGGGGTTGATGGCCGCCAGCGGATTCACATAGGCAACCGAATTGTTTGCCCCGCTCGCAGGATCGGGACTGGTTACCGGGAAACCGTCGATCACGTACAGCGGATCATTGCTGGCGGAAATCGAGTTGCCGCCCCTTACGCGGATGGTGATCCCGCCCCCCGGCGCGTTGGACGAGTTGGTGACCTGTACACCGGCGACCCGGCCCTGCAAGGCCTGGTTGAAGGAGCTCACAGGCTGCTCTTTCAGTTCCGTAGCACCAATGGACGACACGGATCCGGTCAGGTCCCGCTTCTTGACAACCCCATAACCGACGACCACCACTTCGCTGAGCATCTTGTCGTCCTGTTTGAGTGTCACGTTAACGACCGTGCCCGTTCCTGTCGTGATTTCCTGGGAGATGTAGCCCACAAATGAAAATACCAGGACCGTGGTTCCGTCGGGGATTTCGAGGGAATATTTCCCGTTCTCGTCCGTCGTGGTGCCGCTTTGTGTCCCTTTGATGAGGATATTGACGCCTGGCAAACCTATGCCAGCCGGATCGGAAACCACACCGGTAATTTTCAGAGCAGCCTTTTCGTCTATCTTTTCTTTCTGCCTGCCATCTTCTTTTTCTTCCCGTAAATTGCGTTTGAGGATAATCTGCCGGCCGACGACCTCGTAGGTGAGCTCGTATGGCGCGAGCAGCTTTTCGAGTACCACCGAAAGCTTCTCGTTGGAAAGTTGCAGGGATACCTTGCGGGTCGCCTGGATGAGGTTGTAGCTGTATGAAAACTTCACGTCAGCACTTTTTTCTATGGAGCTAAGCACCGTAAAGATCTGCTGGTTGGAGGCCTTTACCGACACTTTCCTGTTCAGCAATTCCTGTGCACGGACATCAGCGGCAAAGGAAATATTGGCAAACAAGGCAGCAAGACAACATTGTAGAATAGTCCATCGCATGGTTTTGACTACCCCCAAAGGGATAGTGTCAATTATTTTCATAATTTTGATTGTTTTGATTTAACCAACATTGAAGCAAAGCACCCCGCATCGGGTCTCAAGCGATGTCATGGCAACATGAATGGGGATTTCAGGGCCGGTGATGTTCCTGCATCACCGGCTTTTCTTTTGGGGGATGAATGTACTTTTATTACATAGCCGGGGGGTTAGGGTTTACATTAATTACAGCCGCGTCCGCTGATGACAATCCGTCCGTCGGTACTCCTGTATTCGGCTTCGATGGATTTGCAGATCACGTCCAGTTTTTCATAAAGCGATTCCATGGTCAGGTCGGCGGTTAGCTCGCATTGTGCGAACAGGTCCGCGTCGAAGGTAATGGGCACTCCGTAAGCTTTTTCAAGCGTTTCAAACACTTCCGGAATAGGGGACCTGGTGAAAACAAACTGCTTCGGCAGGCTAGCACCCTTCACGAGAACCGGCTCTTTCACGACAGATCTGACCAGTTCCACATCCTTGCGAGACAGCCTGGCCTGCTGGTTTGGCAAAAGAAGCAGGTTCCGGACTTTCCCGTTCCCTGTTTTGCGATCCACTCCAAGCTCATCCGAAATCGAAACGGCGACTTTGCCCGATGTCACATTCACGACCACATCCTGGTCGCGCTCATAAGCCCTGATATTGAAGCTGGTGCCCAGAACTTTGGTAACCAGCTCGTTGGAGTATACCAAAAAGGGGCGGTCCGGATTTCTGGCGACGTCGAAATAGGCTTCCCCGCTCAGGTATACCTCCCTGGTATCGCCTTCGTTGATCTGCTCCGGGAAGGACAGACGGCTCGCGGGCGCCAGCCGGATTTTGCTGCCGTCGGACAGCAGGACGGACATGGGCACATCCCCCGTGTTTACTTTTTCGACGAGGCGCTGCCTGGCTTCCGCAACATTGGATTCGTAGGTAAGCGCCTGCCGGCGGGGGCTATTGACAAACCACAAACCCAGCAGCAGGGCAATGCTGGCCGCCGCGGACCAATAGGGCCAGGCGGGTAACCTCCTCACCGGGCGCTCTTGCTCGGTGTGGATCTGTGTTTTGATCTGTCGAAAAACCTGGTCCTGATGCTGCCGGGAGCCAAAGCCGGCATTAACTTCCTCGTCCAGCGCAAGCAAAACCTCACGAGCCTTTGCAACAGTTGCTGCCTGTTGGGGATATTCACCGAGAAACTGCTGCCAGAAAGTATCGGAATCGGTGGCTGGATTTTGCACCCATTTGCGAAAATCGGCATCTTCCAGGAAATCACTGACCGAATGGTTTGCGTACTTCATCATGTCTGTACCGGGAGATTGGTTGTTCCCGTTTTGAATACAGAGCGCAGCCGGGCTGATTTTAACCTTGCAAAAGCACTATTTTTTACCTAAAAAATCAATAAAATTTAATCAGGCTGAAAATCAGGACAATGGCGATCCTTTTCAGGATGGAAAGAGCCTTTTGCACGAGATTGCGGGCGGTTTGTTCCTTGATGTTGAGCACCTGCGCTACCTCGGCATATTCGAGGTTGTGATAGTAGCGCAGCAACAACGCCTCATTCTGGCGGGGCGGGAGCTGGCTGAGCCAAACCCGAAGCTGCTCGGTCTGCTCGAAAATCTCCTCATGGTCGGCATAAGCAGATTCGGGTGAAATCTCTACCGGCAGGAGCTTTTCGTCGAGCGCTTCCCAATCTGAATGACCATTTCCGTCGGATTTCAGCGTCTTGACGATTTGCCGGCGAAGGGAACGCAGCAGATAAAATTTTACGGAAACAGCCTGACCCACAGTAAGGCGGTTGCGCCAGATGGCAACAAAAAGATCCTGAATGGCGTCGCTGACAATATCCTGCGATGCCAGCCTTTTACCATAACTGAATAAAACCTGGAAGTAGCGGTTATAGAGCAACTCGAAAGCGGTTTCGTCACCTTCCCTCATGGACGCCCAAAGCATCTCATCGTCTGTATGTCCGGTGTCCGTTTTCAAAAAAGTTCAGTGCCTCCACAAATAAAAACAAAAAACCTTGAAAAATTAAAATTGCAGGGTAGGGCACTTGCGGCCGGGCAGGCATTCACCCGGGAGTTTCTCACCGTCCGAGACGATGATTGAAGGAACTGGGAGAGGCCTGCCGGACAGAGAAGTTCAGCTTCGGGCAAAAAAAGACAACCTAAGCTTGTTTTAGGGAAAAGGATGTGACTATATTTGTCCTATCTAATTAATAGATTAACTATTTGTTAACCACCGACAGGTAGTTTGTTCCATATTCAACATAACATTTACGATGAATCCGCATTCAGAACAGGTTATCTTGTTGAACCTCCGCGTGGTATCTTCCTCCGCTTCTTGTTGCTGCTGGTCGGGCTGTTGTTGAAGTCCCGATCTCGACAGGCATAATGGAAACATAGCCTTTGGGCTGCGCTGGGGCATCGTCGCCCGGCCGATATTCCTGCGAGTAATTTCCCGCGAATCCAAGTCATTTTCACCATATCCTAAGTCCCGGCGCGCAATGCGATCTGCCGGTCACCCATTTATTTATGAAAGTTTCTACCATTGCCCTAGGGCTACTCGCCGGATTTTCCGGGGCATTTGTGCCTGAGGCCATCGCCCAGAAAAAGGCTGCACCCGACACCCGCCCAAACATTGTCCTCATCATGGTCGACGACCTCGGTTACTCCGACATCGGAGCATTCGGTTCGGAGATCAAAACGCCCAACCTCGACCAGCTGGCAGCTGAGGGGATCCGTTTCAGGCAGTTTTACAACAATTCGATCTGCGCACCAACCCGCGCGTCGCTTATCACGGGCCAGTACCCGCACAAGGCTGGTGTAGGGTATTTCAATGTCAATCTGGGGCTACCGCCTTACCAGGGTTACCTGAATAAAGAATCGCTCACTTTCGGCGAAGTGCTGCGTAATGCAGGGTACAGCACACTTCTGAGCGGCAAATGGCATGTAGGCGACGACAGCCTCGCATGGCCCAATCAACGTGGGTTCGATCGTTTCTACGGCTTCATCGGGGGCGCAAGCAACTACTTTGATATCGGCGGATACGGCCAGGCGCCGCCGGTGGAACTCGTAGAGAATAATAAGCGCGGCCGTTTGCCGAAAGACAAATACCTGACCAACGAGATCACCGACCACGCATTGCAGTTCCTGGACGAGCAAAGCAAAACGGCCAAGCCGTTCTTCCTCTACCTTGCATTCAATGCTCCGCACTGGCCCTTGCAGGCACTGCCGGAGGATATTGCCAAATACAAAGGCCGGTATGCCGCGGGCTGGGATTCGCTCCGGAGCGAACGCATTGCGCGCCAGAAAACGCTGGGCATTGCGGACCCCAATCAGGCCATAGCTGTTCGTGACCCCGAGGTTCCAGCCTGGGATAACATTCCTTACGATGAAAAACAGCTTTGGCAGACTAAAATGGAGGTTTACGCAGCCATGGTGGATCGGGTGGACCAGAATGTGGGCAAACTCCGGGAAAAGCTGAAAGCACTTCAGAAGGATCAAAACACCCTGATCGTCTTCATCTCCGACAATGGAGCACAAGGCGGTTACTCGGGCACCTCGCGTCGTAAGCCGCAGCGGAACACCGGGCCGGTCGGAACGGCGGGCTCTTACAGCTACCAGGACCAGAACTGGGCATACGTATCCAACACGCCGCATTCGCATTATAAAAACAACATGCACGAGGGAGGTATCAGCGCGCCGTTCATCGCGTGGTTTCCGAAACAGATCAAGGCAGGCGGCATCGTGAAAGGTACCGGTCACCTGATCGACCTCGCCCCGACTTTTTACGACCTCGCACAGGCAAACTACCCTGCCACGTTCAACGGCCTTAAAACCAACACATTACCGGGCAGAAGCCTGGTGCCCGTCCTGACCGGTAAGGCCGAGGAAGTAGACCGCACCGAGCCGATCTTCTGGGAACGCGCGGGCAACCGGGCGGTAAGGAAGGGTAAATGGAAGATTGTATCAACCTACCCATCGTATAAATGGGAGCTCTACGACCTGGAAAAGGACCGTGGCGAAACCACCGACCTCGCAGCTTCCCGAACGGACATCGTTAACGAACTGTCGGCGGAATATTTCCGCTGGGCGGAGCGCACCGGTGTGGTGGATTATGACAAGATCAAACCAGCCAATCCATTCGGTGCGCCGGCAGGGCAGCCCGCGACGCGGCAGGCAAATGTCCGCACGGGCACGCGCTAGCAAACGTATAACGCGGGCGTTCGCCATCCGGAAGGGGCCGAGCGCTCGCACCTACCTTCAACTACTCATCTTAAAACATTTGACATGAAAAAACTGATACTGTCAGTCATCCTCGTATGGCTGACCGGCTCGCTCTACGCGCAGGAGCTGGTCCAGGGCGTGGTACGCGACGACGCCGGACAAACGCTCCCGGGCGCTACCGTGGTGCAGAAAGGCACTTCCCGCAACGCCGTCACCGACCCCGACGGTTTGTTCAGCATTCCGGCCGGGAAGGACTTTCCATTTACGCTTCAGATCAGTCTCACGGGTTATCAGCAGCAGGAGGTCGAAATATATGAACTCAGCACTGCACCCATTGAAGTACACCTTAAAACCTCCAATGTACTCGATCAGGTGGTGGTGATCGGCTATGGTACCCAGAAAAAGGGCGATCTGACCGGCTCGGTATCATCCATTTCGACCGGAGACCTCAAAGGCGTGCCCATCAGCTCGCTCGACCGGGCTTTGCAGGGACGAGCGGCGGGTGTGCAGGTTACGCAGTCGTCCGGGCAGCCAGGCAGTTCGGTGAGCATCAAGATCCGCGGCGGCAATTCCATCAATGGCGCTAACGAACCGCTCTACGTGATCGATGGTTTTCCGGTTTACAACAACAACAGCTATGCCGATGCCGGTGTCACTAATGGCCCGACGATCAACGCATTATCCACGCTGAATCCTGGCGACATCGAATCGATCGACATTCTCAAAGATGCTTCCGCGACGGCCATTTATGGTTCCAGGGGAGCCAACGGGGTGGTGATCATCACAACCAAAAAAGGCAAGGCAGGAAAGAACGTGATCACCTACGATGGCTACTATGGTGTTCAAAAAGTACTTAAAAGGCTCCCGCTCCTGAATGCACAGCAATGGGCATTGCTGAAAAACGACGCCATGGCCGATTCCAAAAAAGCACCGGCATTCAGTCAGGCGGAGATCGACAGCCTGGGCAGGCCGGGTGCAGGCACCGACTGGCAGGATGAGGCGTTCAGGCAGGCTTCGATCCAGAACCACAGTCTTTCGTTTTCGGGCGGTGACGACAAAACCCGTTTCGCCTTGTCAGGTAATTATTTCAAACAGAACGGGATCCTCCAAAATACCGATTTCGAGCGATATTCTTTCCGTATCAATATCGACCGCGATATGAGCAGGCGGTTCAAGCTGGGTTTCAATTTTTCGGGCAGTAAATCCTCCGCGCAGGTAGCCCCGGAAAACGTCGTTCCCAACCTGTTGCAAATGCCGCCGACCATGCCGGTGTACGACCCCACGAGCGCTAACGGCTTTACGTTGCGGAGTATTTACGACAGTCCGCTGGCAAACCCGATCGCGACATTGTTTCTGCAAGTGAATGAAACACATATCTTTCGCGGCTTCGGTAATGCTTACGGCGAATACCAGATCGCCGACGGCCTGAAAGCCAAGGTGTCGCTGGGTACCGACATTCTGCTCAACAAACAGAACCGCTACCTGCCCTCGACCTTGCAGGAGGGAAGCGGACTGAACGGCCAGGGCATCATCGGGAACAAAAACACGATCGGCTGGCTCAACGAGAACACATTGAGCTACAACAAAACCTTCAACACCGACCATGCACTGGATGCTGTGGTGGGGATCACCCAGCAGGCCTCTACCACCGAAAATACAGTGGCCCGCGCGGCAACCTTCGTCACCGACGAGTTTGGCTACCATAATCTGGGCGGCGGTACGACCTTCCAGAATTCCTCTTCCAACTATTTCAAATGGACCTTGCTTTCTTACCTGGGACGCGTCAATTATACGTTCCGCAGCAAGTATAACCTCACGCTGACAGCCCGTGCCGACGGTTCATCGCGGCTGGGTAAGGAGAATAAATGGGGCTTTTTCCCTTCTGCCGCATTCTCCTGGAACCTCGGTCGCGAAGATTTCATTCGCAACATTCAGGAAATCAGTAATCTCAAACTCAGGTTGAGCGGCGGTGTGACCGGGAACCAGGAAATCGCGCCCTACACCTCTCTCGCCCAGGAAGCATATTACAGCTACCTCTTCGGCAGAAAACTGGTGGCGGGTTACGCGCCCAACGGCATTGCCAACCCTAATCTCGGCTGGGAACAGACCGCCCAATATGATGCCGGTATCGATCTGGGTTTGTTCAAAAACCGTGTCACCGTTACTTTGGACGCCTATTACAAGAAGACGACCGATCTGCTGCTCGACGTTCCGCTTCCTTACACCAGCGGTTATCCTAATGCATTCCAGAATTACGGCAGCGTAAGCAATAAAGGGGTGGAACTGTCGATCAACACCGTCAACTCGGAAGGGGCGTTCGGCTGGACGACGGATCTGGTGTTTTCCGCCAACCGTAACAAAGTCGTAAGCCTTGGACCAGGGGTATCGTCGGTCATCTCGGGCGTGTCGATCGCGCAGGTAGGTTACCCGCTCGGTTCTTTTTTGGTGTTGAAAACCGATGGTATTTTCCAAAGCGGTGACGACGTGGCCAAGCTGCCCAGGTTCAACGCGAACGACAAAGCGGGAAGTCAGCGGTACGTGGATGTGAGCGGGCCCGATGGAAAGCCCGACGGCACCATTACGCAGGCCTACGACCGCGTGATTGTCGGCAATGCGCAGCCGAAGTTTATTTTCGGTCTTACCAATAATTTTTCTTACAAAAACTTCGATCTCAATGTCCTGCTGCAAGGGCAGTCTGGCAATAAGGTATACAATGCCAACCAGGCCAACCTCGAACTGGGAACAGGGTATATCAATGCCTCTACGACCATGCTCGACCGCTGGACGCCCACCAATCCGAGCAACGTCATCCACCGCGCCATTGAGAACCCGGCGGTGACGGTATCCGACCGTTTCATCGAAAACGGCTCTTACCTGCGCCTTAAAAACCTCAGCCTGGGGTACTCGCTGCCGGCTTCGGTACTCTCGCACCTGGGCATCAGCCAGCTCCGCTTTTATGTGACAGCCCAGAACTGGATCACGTGGACGAAGTATACCGGTTATGATCCGGAAGTAAGTCGCAACGAACAGACCACGCTGACTCAGGGCGTCGACAACGGCGTGTACCCGGCCAGCAAGACATTCCTCGGCGGCTTGACCCTTACATTCTGACAACAGTGCATTATCCGGATATGACCATGATGAAATTGAATTATAAATTACCTAAAAGCCTGCTGGCCGCATTACTCGCCGCGACAATGGCCGGCTGCGTCGACCTGGACGAAGCACCGAAATCGTTCGTTTCTTCCGACCAGTTTTTCAAAACACAGGCCGATGCCCTTGCCGGCGTCAACAGCATTTATTTCCGGCTCAATTCGACCGGACAGACGCCCTACCACGTTCTTTTCTCGACGGGAATGGATATGATGAGCGACGACGTGCAGCCCGGTCCGGGGGCGACTAATGCCGATGTGCGCTCGCAGTCGGTGCTCTCGCATTCGTCCACCGGTCAGCGCGTGCGGGAAATCTGGCAGCAGCATTACGACGCGGTCAATCGTGCCAACATCGCGATTGACAGGATCCCGGCCATTGCGATGGATGAAACCCTGCGCGGGCGGCTGGTGCTGGAAGCCAAATTTCTGCGGGCATTGTTTTATTTCAATCTCGTGCGCCTCTACGGGGATGTGCCTCTGATCCTGCATGAAACGAACTCGCTGAGTCCTGCCGACCTGTACGTGGAGCGGACGCCCGCCGAGCAGGTGTACCAGCAGATCATCCAGGACCTGACAGACGCCGAAGCCTTGCCCAACGAACCCTTTGCGAAATCGGGCGCGAAATACACGGCGGGGGACGCCGGACGTGCTACCGGTGGTGCAGCGCGGTCGTTGCTGGCGAAGGTGTATGTGACCCGCTATGATTATGCCAATGCGATCCGGAAAAGCAAGGAAGTCATCGACGGTACTTTCGGATATGCCTTGTTTGCGGATTACGCGCACGCCTTTTTGCCCGCCTATAAAAACGGGGTGGAACATATCTTCTCCGCCCAGTTCGAATCGAATGCCGACTCGCACGGAAACAACCAGGCCATGCGGGAGGCGCCTACCGGTATCCCGGGACTGAACGGCAATTTCGCGGAACAGCCCATGCCGGGTGTGTATGAGTTGTATGCGACCGGGGACAAGAGACGCGACGTGACCTTCATTACATCGATCGTAAGCCCTGCTAACGGACAGACCTACCAGCTGACCGTGAAAGATCCGGCCACCGGAAAGAACAAGCCCAACCCGCATTTCAACAAGTGGTGGGATCCGGCACAGGCAGGCAACCTTTCACAGTCGGCTGCGAATGTGTCGATCCTGCGCTTTTCGGATGTGCTGCTGATCCACGCCGAGGCGGAGAATGAGCAGAATGGACCGAATGCGGCCGCTTATGCATCTTATAACAAGGTGCGTCAGCGGGCGGGTTTAAACAATCTGACACCCGGCCTTTCCCAGGCGCAGTTCCGGGATTCGCTGCGGATCGATCGCAGGCTGGAATTCGTGTTCGAATACTCCCGCTGGTTTGACCTGATCCGCTACAAGCCGCTCGAAGGACCTGATGCCTACCTGATCAAGTCCCTGCACGCCGCCGGTAAAACCAACGCCCAGCCCAAGCATTACCTGTACCCGATCCCGCAACAGGAAATCGACAACAATCCCAAACTTCAGGGAAAACAGAATGCGGGATGGTAGGGAGGCTTTCGGCCGTAGGCTGTCGGCTTTTGGCGGGCAGGAGTAGGATGGGAGCGTTTGTAATTTTTAACTAAAAACAAAAAGGCCGACGGCCGACAGCCGAAAGCTGATAGCCAACTTTCGACAGCCACCTATGATTCTCAAAACGTTCAAACTCTGCATTATTCTCAACGTGCTGCTGTCGCTTGGCGCCATGGGTACTATTCATGCCACATTATTGCGGACGGATCAGTACAATGGCCGCCGGCTTCGGGCAGAGCCCTCCGGGGGCGTGCCGTCCGCGGTGCGACCGAACGCGGCCCGACCGAACGCGGCCCGGCCGTCGGCGGCCCCACCGAACGCGGCCCGGCCCAACATCGTGATTATTATGGCGGATGACCTGGACAGCCGGCAGTTGAGCTGCTATGGCGGCCGGAACCTGCAAACAAGGCATATCGATGCATTGGCGAAGGATGGGTTGAAGTTCAACCACATCTACACCTCCGAAGCGATGTGCGTGCCTACGCGGGCATCGCTTTTCACAGGCTTGTATCCGGTACGGCATGGCTCGTTCCAGAACCATAAGCCGGTTTACGACCATCTGAAAAGCGTCGGGCATTACCTGGGCGACCTCGGCTACCGCGTCGGGCTCACGGGCAAGGATCATGTGACGAAGCCGAAAAGCGTCTTTCCGTTCGACATCGTAACCGGATTTGAACCCAACTGCGTCGCACCTACCGATGACTACCAGCTCGAAGATGTCAGGAAATACATCACGGCAAGCGACCAGCCTTATTGCCTTTTCATCATGAGTATCAACCCCCACGCGCCGTGGACGGTAGGCGATACCACTGAATTCGATTCCCAAAAACTGAAACTGCCTGCCGACTGGGTGGATACGCCCATTACCCGCCGGCAATACGTGAAGTACCTGGCGGAAGTGCGGCGCCTGGACGACCAGGTAGGCGATATTACCGCATTGCTGAAAGAAACCGGACAGGACCGGAACACGATCCTGATTTTCCTCGGCGAGCAGGGAGCCCAGTTTCCCGGTGCCAAATGGAACCTGTACGATACGGGCCAGCGGAGCTCGATGCTTGTCAAATGGCCGGGCAGGGTGAAAGCTTCGTCCGAGACCAATGCATTGGTACAATATGAAGACATTACCCCGACGCTGATCGACATTGCGGGCGGCAAGCCTGTTGCGGGCCTGGATGGCAGGAGCTTTCTGCCGGTGATTTCCGGTAAAAACAAGGAGGCCAGGCGCTATGTCTACGGCGTTCACAACAACATTCCCGAAGGTGATCCCTATCCGATCCGGAGCATTCGCGATCATCGGTACAAGCTGATCGTGAACCTGATGCCCGATAAGCAGTATTACAACCGCTTTATGATGAACCGCGAGCGAAAGGACCGTAATACCGTCTGGTTTTCGTGGATCGATGATACTGCCGACGTTCAGGCCAAAAGGATTACCGACCGCTTCGTAAACCGGCCTGCCATTGAGTTCTATGATACCGAAAAGGATCCGTTCGAGCTCGCCAACCTGGCAGGAGAACCTCAACATGCCGCGCGCATCGCTTCCCTGCAAAAGGAGCTGGAAGCGTGGATGAAACAGCAGGGTGACCAGGGGGCTTCCATCGACAGGGTGTACACCAAAAAACAGGAAACCAGATGAAGCAGCGATTCCTTGCCTGGATAATGCTTTGCGCATGCTGGGGCCTGCCTGCTCACAGCCAGCAGAAAGCACGCCCCAACATCCTACTGATCATGACCGATGACCAGGGTTACGGCGATTTCGGTTTTACGGGTAATCCACACGTGAAAACGCCGCATATCGACCAACTCGCGGCACGTTCGACGCGCCTGACCAACTATCATAATTCTCCCGTGTGCGCACCTACACGGGCGAGCCTGCTCACAGGGCGCTATCACCAGCGAACGGGCGTGCACGACACTTATAACGGTGGAGCGATTATGGCCGCAGCGGAGACTACACTGGCCGAGATCCTGGGCAAAAACGGCTACAAAACCGGTATTGTCGGCAAATGGCACCTGGGCGACAATTATCCGTTCAGGCCATCGGATCAGGGCTTTCAGTACAGTCTGGTCCATGGCGGTGGCGGCGTGGGACAGCCGGGCGACTTCTACGAGAATTTCGTGCGCACCGATAGCAGCTATTTCAACACCACCCTGGCTGAAAACGACCGGAAAGTAGCCAGGAAGGGCTATTGCACGGATATTTTTACCGATCAGGCCCTGCAATTTCTGCGCGACAGCAAATCGGCTCCCTTCTTCCTGTACGTGTCGTACAATGCGCCGCATACGCCACTGCAACTCCCCAAACGGTACGAAGACATGTACAAGGACCTCCGCTTCGACACCGACACCGACCGCCAGCCAGGAAAAGCCTGGGCCTCGATGACCGATAAGGACAAAGCCGACGCGCGGAAAGTATATGGTATGGCCACCAACATCGACGATAACGTTGGTCGTATTCTCGGTGAGCTCAAAAAGCAGGGACTGGAAGAGAACACCATTGTGATTTTCCTCACGGACAACGGTAACCAGCAGCTCCGCTACAATGCCGGTTTCAGAGGATTGAAAGGCTCGGCCTACGAAGGAGGTACCCGCGTACCCTTCCTGATTTCCGGTGCTGGCCTGTTTGAGCCAAACCGTGAAGTGAATGCATTACTGGCGCACATCGACGTGCTGCCCACATTGCTGGAAGCTGTGAAAATACCATTGCCGGCTGCGCTCCAAACAGACGGACGTCCGGCATTGCAAACCATCCGGGGGAAACAGGCCGCGTCACCGCGCATTTTCTACAACGCCTGGAACCGCGGCTGGCCGGAACCTTACCGGAATGCGGCTTTTTACAAAGGGAGGCACAAGCTCGTCGCATTCAATGCCGATGGGGACGAGCTCCATTCATTCGGATTGTTTGACCTGGAAAAAGACCCTTTCGAACAGGATAACCTCGTGCAGCGGCACCCCGAACTCGCCAGACAATTGAAGAAAGGCCTCGATAGCGTCTACACCGACCTTGCGGGAAGTCCGCATCTTTCACAGCGCCGCATTATTGTAGGTTCCACCCACGAGCCGCTTACGGTACTGACGCGCCAGGATCTGAATGGCACTGCGATGAGCAACTGGCTGGCCGACAAAGCTACCGGTTACTGGAACATTACCGTTGCACGCGACGGGTATTATGATCTGCGGTCGATCCACACCGGTCCCATCGCGAAGGGCACGCGTAGCCTCGTGCGGCTGGGGCAAGTGCAGCGGAGTGTGGTGGCCAAAGGAGATGACAATGCGGCGGTGATCCGTGAGGTTTGGCTCAAAAAGGGTGATTACCTGGTGGAATCGTGGTTTGAGGGGCCAGGTGGCGTAACGGGGCCTTACTATCTGGAAATCAGCTTATCAAAGACTATTAAAAAATGATCAAGCACAACATAGCCTGGTTTTCGATGATCCTGCTCCTGATCTCCGCAAAAGCGGTGGCGCAAGGCGCTCCCAAACCAAACATCGTTTACATCATGGCCGACGACCTCGGCTGGGCGGAATTAGGTAGTTACGGAAACCGGTTCAACCACACGCCGGAACTGGACGACCTGGCACGCCGCGGCATACGCTTCACGCAGGCATATGCTCCCGCACCTGTGTGCTCACCCACGCGTGTCGCGCTGATGACGGGCCTGCACCCGGCGCGGGTAGGCATTACGGATTACCTCGACGCCAGGGACGACAAATTCCTTTCCCCGGATTACCTCACCCTGAACGAACAGCTGGGTAAAGCAGGCTACCACACCGGTCTGATCGGTAAATGGCACCTTACCGGGGATTACGACAAAAAGCGCGGCTCACCCGACAAGCATGGCTGGGACGAGGTGATAGGTTCCGAAACGCGGTATATCGCGGGAGGAGCTTACTACCATCCTTACTTCTTCATGCCCGAGCTCCCTGCCCGGAGCGAAAACGAATACCTCACCGACCGGCTCAATACGGAAGCAGTGGATTTTATTCGAAGGAATAAGGATCAAAGATTTTTCCTCTATCTCTCGCATTATTCGGTCCATACCAAACTAAAAGGCAAACCGGAAAAGCTGGCGCGGTACCAAAACCGCCCCGACGCCGGCACCGACCGTAATAACCCGGAGCTCGCCGCCATGCTTGAAAGCATTGATGACGGCGTAGGCCGGATCGTGGCCGAACTGCGCCGGCTCGGTCTGGAAAAGAATACGCTGATCATTTTTACTTCCGACAATGGAGGCGAAACGAAGGTGACTTCCAATGCGCCCTTGCGCGGCGGCAAGTCGCAGCTCTATGAAGGGGGGATCCGTGTGCCGCTGATCGCCTGCTGGCCGGGGGCAATTAAAGCAGGTTCAGGGACGGATACGCCGGTGAGCGCACTGGATGTTTTTCCCACATTTTCGGAGCTGTCAGGGCAACCGGTGGCGGCAGGCGGCGCGGATGAAAATACCAGTTTTTTGCCTGTATTGTTGGGTAAAGGCAAGATCGCGGCCAGAAACCTTTATTGGCATTACCCGCTGCAAAAACCGCATTTCCTGGGCGGGCGCTCCGCAGGGGCCATCCGCAGCGGCGATTTTAAGCTGATCGAATTCTTCGATACCGGAACGGTGGAGCTGTACGACCTGAAAAATGATATTTCCGAACAGACCGATCTGGCGGCGAGCCAACCGCAAAAGGCAACCGAATTGAAGGCGAAACTCGCGCAATGGCGGAATGGGTTCGCCGCGCAGCCCCGTTGACGGGCGTTTTAAAAAGTTTATCTGTAAATAAATGCTTATGATTAAGAAAGTAGTTTTCGCTGCATTGCTGATTGCAGCCGGGCCATGGAACGCGCACGCCCAAAAGAAGAAGCCACAGCCACCCAATATCGTACTCATCGTCTCGGACGACCATAGCGCGCCCTTTCTGGGCAGTTACGGCTATCCGCAGATCAGGACCCCGAACATCGACAGGCTGGCGCAGGAAGGTATCCGCTTCAACCGGGCTTACACCACCGCACCCCAATGCGTGCTGTCGCGGGCGGCGATCATGACGGGCCGCAATACGCTCGATATACAAATGACGCGCTTTTCGGCTCCGCTCGACGCTTCGGTGACGGCCTACCCCGAACTGCTGCGCAAGGGAGGTTACCATACCGGCATTCTGGGCCGTAACTTCCACCTCGACGGCAACCGCCGCGTTCCGGAAACGGTGACGGTCTTGGAAAAATACGGGCTGGAAACTTTTAAAAACCGGGTCGATTACCTGAACGCCACCGGCAACCGGGACAGTATTTTTCAGCAATACACCGAATTTCTCGACAGAGCCCCGAAACACAAGCCGTTTTTTGTACAGGTAGGGTACAGTGACCCGCACCGCATCTTCAACGCAAAAAGCTTCGAACCGGATCCCCAGACGCTTTCGCTGCCCGCTCACTGGCCCGATACCAAGGGTGTTCGCGCAGATTTTGCTGCGTATCTGGGCGAAATCCAGCGGCTGGACAGTGATGTGGGCCGGGTGCTGGACGACCTGAAAAAGCGGGGCCTGGATGAAAATACGCTGGTCGTCTTCATAGGCGACAATGGCGGTGCATTGCTACGGGGCAAGGGCACATTGTACAACCTGGGTATTCACGTCCCACTGATCATGCGCCATCCTGCGCTGATCAAACCCGGGCAGGTGAGCGAGGCACTGGTCTCGGGTATCGATATTGCCCCCACCTTCCTGACGATCGCAGGCATCGCGGTGCCCAAAGACATTACCGGTGCCAGCCTGACGCCCGCATTCGGTAACCCGCAGCATACAGGGCACGATTACATCTTTGCCATTCGGGGCGCGCATGGGCAGGGGTTACCTACCAATTCGTCGAATTTCGACCTGGGAAGAACCATTTTTAACAAAAAATACAAGCTGATCTACAATGCGATCTGGCAAATCCCTTACCATCCCGTCGACTTCGCCGCCCAGCCTTTCTGGCTGGAACTGAAACAGCAGCACGCGGAAGGCAAGCTCGCCGAAAAGTACGACCAATTGCTTTTCGCAGACCGCCGGCAAATGTTCGAGCTTTATGACGTGGAAAAAGACCCGGACGAAACCAACAACCTCACCGGTACCGAGGCCGTCCGCGAAGTGGAGCACGACCTGAAAGCCCGCTTGCAGGAATGGATGATCCTGAACCGCGATTATTTGCCGCTGCCGATTGAGCCGAGGTAGCTTTCGGCTGTCGGCTATCGGCTTTTTGGCCGTTGGCAACCAGCTACCATTCTCGTCATTAAGTAACCAGAATCATAAACAGGGCCGACCGTAGGTTTGGTCCAAAAAGTTAATCATTAAAACAAGGCCGACGGCCGACAGCCGAAAGCCGATAGCCATCTCACAATGCACCTCCTATTCACAACCTTGCTGCTCTTCACCGCCATGCAGGTGCTTGCGCAGCAGCCCGGGACGCGGACGCGCCCTAACATTGTTCTGATCTATACCGATGACCAGCGGTATGATGCCCTCAGCGTCGTGCAGCAGGAGCAGGGCGGCAAGGCCCGGTTTCCATGGTTTCATACACCTCACCTCGACCGGCTGGCTCACGAGGGTGTACGTTTCCGGAATGCATTTGTGATCAACTCGCTCTGCTCGCCAAGCCGCTCCACCATGCTCAACGGAAGATACAACCATGTGAACGGGATCGCCAACAACCACACCGGGTTGGCAGACACCACAGTGACCTATGCGACCGAACTGCGCAAAGCGGGCTATCTGACGGCCTTTTTTGGCAAATGGCATATGGGTAAAGAAAACGGCAAGCGACCGGGTTTTGATTATTCGGCCAGTTTTGTCGGCCAGGGACAGTATTTCGACTGTCCGATCGAGATCAACGGCAAGCCGGAACCAAGCAAGGGTTGGGTGGACGATGTTTCCACCACCAATGCGATTGAGTACATCAGGCAACACCGCGATCAGACTTTCCTGGTCACGCTGGCATTTAAATCCGGACATGGGCCGTTCCAGCCGCCAGTGCGTCACCGGGATACATTTGCAAAGGTGGAATTGACCCGGCCGGGCACCGAAAGCCTGTCGGCACCCTACAAAGGGCAGATCGATACCGGCAAGCGCCCTGGCGCCAACACCGGCACAAGTGCGTCGTGGACTGAAAATAACGACCAGAAGATCCGCAATTACTTTGGCGCGTTGAAAGGCGTCGACGACAATATCGGCAGAATCCTGCACACGCTCGATTCGCTGCGGCTCGACCAGAACACCGTCGTGATCTTTTCGAGCGACAATGGTTTCTTTTTCGGAGAACACGGCCTGGGCGACAAGCGGGCAGCGTACGAGGAGTCGATCCGCATTCCGTTGCTGGTGCGGTACCCCGCCCGTTTTCCAAAAGGTAAGAAGATCGATCAGATGGTATTGAACCTCGACAATGCGCCTGCATTGCTGGACCTGGCCGGCATTCCGGCACCGGCATCGTTCCAGGGTAAAAGCTGGGTGCCGCTCATCGAAGACAAGGTCAAAAACTGGCGGACGTCGTTCTTGTACGAGTATTTTTATGAAAATGGGTTCAACACCCCGACGATCAAGGCGATACGCACCGAAACGGGTAAGCTGATCCAATACCCGGGTGAGGAAGGCTGGTCGGAGCTCTATGACCTCTCGGGAGACCCGGGCGAGACCACCAATCTGTACCAGTCACCCCAAGGCGAAAAGCTGAAAAAGCAGCTTCTGGGCGAGCTGGGCAAACAGGAAAAGGCCACAGGCTATGCCGAGCCCGCTTATGCAGATCCACGCCCATTGGACGAAAAAGGACAATACAAACGGCCCGCCAAAGAGGTGATCCCGTAAACGCTCACCGTTTAGCCTCCGGGGCGGCAGTGCTGCTTTTGGCCTGGTAACCAGCCCATTGTTTGTTATATCTAAAAAATGCAATTCGATATTCTTTTATGTTTCGCCGTCAATTTCTCAAAAACGCTGTCCTTTTCCCTGCATTCGCGCTCGACCCCGCGCTGGCGGACGCAAAGCTGCTGGTAACCGACCTTCGCATTCATGAGGTAAAGGTAAACCAGCGGGGCAACTGGCATTTTGTGGAGCTACTCACCAACAAAGGCCTTACCGGCCTGGGTGAGGCATCCCACGGCTTTTCGGCGGCCGTCAAGGATGGCGGAAAGCAATTGCGTACCGAGCTGGCCACCTTGTTTCAACTGGTTAAAGGCGAATCCCCGTTTGCGGTGGAGCAGTACCGCCAGCGGGGATTTCAGGATGCATTCGGGCGGGGCAAAATTGCCATTACCGCTTTTAGCGCCATCGAGCATGCGCTATGGGATCTGAAAGGCAAAGCGCTGGGTGTGCCTGTGTACGAGTTGCTGGGCGGCAAGTTGCGCAATGAGCTGAAAGTGTATGCCAATATCAACCGCGCCACCAACGAGCGCGACGCCAACGGCCGCCGCCTGATCCCTGCATTCCAGGCCAATGCAGAGCGTGCGCTGAAAAGCGGTTTCAAGGCGGTCAAGCTGGCTCCGTTCGACGACATGAAGCCGTTGAAGACCTCAGACCAAAGGCGTATTGCGGAAGACATCGACTATGCCGTGACCTGCATTGAGGCCGTCAGGAGCACCATCGGCCCGGAAACCGACCTGCTGATCGACGTCCACAGCCACCTGAACAAAGACCTGGCCATTTCCACCGCAAAACGCCTCGAAAAGGCAAACCTGTACTGGTTCGAAGAGCCTATTGATCCGCAGCAATTCCCGGCGGAAACCCGGGAGATCACGGAGGCGATTCAACAGACTTCGGCCGGAGGGGAATCTATTTTTGGCAGGCAGGGTTTCGCAGGGCTCATTGCAAACCGCGCATTGGACGTGATCATGCCGGATGTAAAGCACTGCGGAGGCATCCAGGAACTCCGCTTTATCGCGGCACAGGCAGAAACGGCGGGCAACATGGCCATAGCGCCGCATAATCCCAGCGGCCCGGTTTCCACGGCCGCGAGCGTACAGGTATGTGCGTCCATCCCCAACTTTTCGATCCTGGAATATGCTTATGGAGAAGTACCCTGGCGCGCGGAGCTGCTTAGCCCGGCCGAGCATTTTGAGAACGGGCATATCCGGATACCAGACCAGCCCGGGTTGGGGCACAAACTGAACGAAAGCGTGCTGAAGGCCCATCGCCTGGCACCCCTTTAAGAGCCCATTGGAGGTAGTCATTTGTGTCGGCCACGTGGCAGGTCAGCCGGGCCGTATTTGCCGGTATGACGCTTGTGAAGGTGCCGGTTGGTGTCCACAGGGCACTATCCGGTTATTTTCATGATATAGTGTAAAAAAATGCTTGAATATTAGCTTTTTACCGGATTGATAGATACATTTATATTAACCTAAATTTATCGCTGAATCTGTCAAGAGAAGGAGTTAATTATGGGAAAAGTCAGAAATATTCTCGAAACAAAGAAAACAGGACCAGTGTCCATTCGGCCGGACAACACTGTTTTCGAAGCTCTGGAACTGATGGCTGAAAAAAACATCGGCGCACTCCTGGTTATGGAAGCACAGGAAGTCGTCGGAATCTTCACAGAAAGGGATTACGCACGAAAAGTTATCCTGAGAGGTAAGGCCTCTAGAGATTTAATGGTGGGGGAAATCATGACAAGCAACCCCCTTACGGTATCTTCGGATACATCTATTGAAGATTGCATGGCTTGCATGACTGACAAATTTATCAGGCACCTTCCGGTTATAGACGATGAAAAGCTGACAGGCATCATTTCCATTGGTGACGTCGTGAAATACATCATCGAAGATCAGGAATACATCATAGGCAACCTGAAACATTACATCACCGGCATCTAGGCAGCTTCCCGTTCCCAACATCTTACCATTTGACCACGCAGATCTGAGAAAATACAGTTTTTTGCTGTTCCCGTTTTCTAATCAGGATTGCTTATGGATCGTTTAAATGCGTCTGGCACGCCAGGATGGCCTTTTTGGCTGTATACTTTACTGGTTTTTGCATTATTGACTCTGATTATTTCGCTTTCTTATTTTTTGGGGCAACGTCACCGCACAACGGCGTCCGAGCAACCGTATGAATCGGGGATTCTCGAAACGGGTTCGGCAAGGCTGCGGTTTTCGGCTCAGTTCTATCTGATCGCGATGATGTTTGTCATTTTCGACATCGAGGTTGTATTTATCGTGCTGTGGGCCCTGGCATTCCGCGAACTCGGATGGCCCGGGTACCTCGGCATTTGTGTTTTTATAGGGCTGCTGTTTGCCGTGCTGATCTACGAATGGAGCATCGGCGCGCTCAACTTCGGCCCCGACGGCAAGAAGATCCTCAAAGCATACCGTAAACTGGCTGAAAGGCAAACCGTACCATGAACTGGTGGCTCAGTAAACCGTCCGACCCCACCGCGGCTACGCAGGGAACAGGGTCATTCGAAGAGGCCGTGGGGCAGAGCGTGATGCTTACCACCGTGCAGGACCTGCTTGCATGGGGACGACGGAATTCGATGTGGCCGTTCCATTTCGGCCTATCGTGCTGTTTTGTGGAAATGGCGACCAGCATCACAAGCAAATATGATGTGGCAAGATTTGGCGCCGAAGTAATCCGCGGAACGCCCCGCGAAGCCGATGTGATGGTGATCGCAGGGACTGTTTTCGTGAAGATGGCGCCGATCATCAAAAGGCTTCACGAGCAGATGATGGAGCCCAAATGGGTCATTTCTATGGGCTCGTGCTCCAATTCGGGAGGGATGTACGATATCTACAGTGTGGTGCAGGGCGTGGATAAATTTCTTCCCGTGGATGTGTATGTACCGGGCTGCCCGCCGCGGCCGGACGCGTTTATGCAAGGGCTCATGCTCCTGTCCGAGTCGGTAGGGAAAGAGCAGAGGCCGCTGAGCTGGGCCATTGGTCCCCAGGGCGTTATCAGGCCCGAAAAGCCTGTAATGCGGGTTGAAAAGAGAGAGGAGAGGAAGAAGATCGTTGATTTTCGTACGCCTGACACTGTTTGACATGGATGAATTCGATTCCGGTCTCGAAGGGGAGCTGAGGGCCGCATTGGGCGACACAGCTTTCAAAGTACAAGTTACCACAGACGGGGTAACCACACTGCGCGTCGGGAAAGAGCAGGTAGTAGCTTTGCTGACGCACCTGAAAACGAAGATCGCCCACCCATACGGCATGCTCTTTGACCTCAGCGCGATCGACGAGCGCAGCAGGGCGAAGGCGGCGCTGAATGGAGCCTTACCTCCGGATTTCACGGTGGTTTACCATTTGCTTTCGTTCGGCCGCAACAGGTTCATCCGAATTAAAGTCGCATTGCACGGAGAGTACCCGTCCATTCCATCCATTTGTTCCCTTTGGAAAAATGCAAACTGGTATGAACGGGAGGTCTTCGATATGTTCGGGATCCGCTTTGAGGGGCATCCGCACCTGCGGCGTATATTGATGCCGTTAACTTGGGAAGGCCACCCTTTAAGAAAAGAACATCCCGCGCGGGCGACGGAAATGGGACCTTTCCGGCTTTGGGAAGAAAAGCAGGACCGGGAGCAGGAAGCATTGCAGTTTAATCCGGAAGAATGGGGGTTGAAAAGACATAGCGCCGATGCCGATTTTATGTTTCTCAACCTCGGTCCCCAGCACCCCGGCACCCACGGCGTGCTCCGTATCATTTTGCAGCTCGATGGAGAAGACATCGTCGATGCAGTACCCGATATCGGTTTCCATCACCGTGGGGCTGAAAAAATGGGTGAGAGGCAGTCCTGGCACACCTACATACCCTATACCGACCGGGTGGATTACCTGGGTGGCGTGATGAACAACCTGGCCTATCTGCTGGCAGTGGAAAAGCTGGCGGGCATCCGGGTACCTCCACGCGTCGAAGTGATACGAGTAATGTTATGCGAGCTGTTCCGCATTGCCAGCCATTTGGTATGGTACGGCACATTTGCCCAGGATCTGGGACAGCTCTCGCCGGTATTCTACATGTTTACCGACCGGGAAAAGATATTCGATATCATTGAAGCCATTTGCGGGGCAAGGATGCACCCCAACTGGTTCCGGATCGGCGGCGTGGCCCAGGATTTGCCTGCCGGCTGGGATAAACTGGTACGTGATTTTGTAAATTATTTTCCAAAGCGACTCCGCGAATATGACCAGATGGTGCTGCGCAACAGCATTTTCCAGGCGAGGACGGTTGGCATCGGGATTTATACACTGGAAGAAGCCATTGAATGGGGCGTAACCGGCCCGGGGCTGAGGGCATGCGGATTTGAGTGGGATTTCAGGAAAAAGCAGCCTTATTCAGGTTATGAAAATTTTGACTTCGAAATCCCGACTATGCAAAACGGCGACTGTTTCGATCGCGCTCTGGTGCGCGTGGAAGAAATGCGCCAGAGCCTGCGTATTATCGAACAATGCCTGAACAATATGCCGGAGGGACCCTATAAATCGGATCACCCGCTGACGACGCCGCCCATTAAGAAAAATACAATGCAGGACATCGAGACGCTCATTACCCATTTCCTCAATGTAAGCTGGGGCCCTGTGATTCCTGCGGGTGAATCCATGAGCTGCATTGAGGCTACAAAAGGCGCGAACAGTTATTACCTGACCAGCGACGGTAACACGTCGGCATACCGGGTGAGGATCCGGACCCCATCGTTCCCGCACATGCAAATGCTTCCGTATATCAGTAAGGGTTACACGGTGGCTGACCTGCTGTCCATTCTCGGTAGCATCGATTATGTTTTGGCTGATATAGACCGATAATCAACAAACTATTTTGCCATGATCGCCCAGGAGACACTTACAACAGAGGAAATGGCGGAGATCGACCATGAGATCGCGCTGGTGCCTGTGCGCCGGGCGGCGGCCATCGAGGCGCTGAAAATCGTGCAGCAGCACCGGAGCTGGATTTCCGACGACAGCCTGCATGCGATAGCCGGTTACCTCGGCATGTCGCCGGAAGAACTGGACAGCGTGGCTACGTTTTACAACCTGGTTTTTAGAAAGCCGGTTGGCAGAAATGTAATCCTCCTGTGTGACAGCATTAGTTGCTACGTAATGGGTTATGAAAAGATATACGGGCAGATCCGCGACCGGCTCGGCATCAGCTTCGGGCAAACGACCCCCGACGGGCGGTTTACGCTCCTGCCTAATGCCTGCCTGGGAACCTGCGACCAAGCGCCTGCACTGATGATCAACAACGAGTTGTTCCGCGACGTGACGGAGAACGACCTGGACGAAATACTGGACAGATACCACTGACGATATGGAAACGCCATTAACCCAGCACATCAGCTTTGACCGTGCCTGCTACAACCTCCGCGACTATGAAAAGAACGGGGGGTACCAGGCATTGCGGAAAGCGCTCTCGCTGTCGCCCGAAACCGTCACCAGCACAGTGCAGGCTTCGGATCTGAAAGGCAGGGGAGGAGCGGGTTTCAACACCGGTATGAAATGGAGTTTCGTGCCGATGAACGGTCAGTTTACGGTCAAATACCTGATTGCGAATGCCGATGAAATGGAGCCGGGCACATTCAAAGACCGTATGCTGATGGAGGGAAACCCACATCAGCTGATCGAGGGCATGATCATCTCGGCATTCGCGATTCAGGCGAATATATCGTACATCTTTCTGCGCTGGGCCTACAAGAAAGCGGGCAGGCTGCTCCGGCATGCCATTGAAGAAGCCTATGCGGCGGGTTATTTGGGTAAAAACATCCTGGGAACGGGTTATAACCTGGAAATGTACCTGCATACCGGCGTCGGCCGCTACATCTGCGGCGAGGAAACGGCTTTGCTCAATGCATTGGAAGGAAAGCGGGCCACGCCCAGGGCCAAACCGCCTTTTCCGCAGGTAAGCGGCCTGTTTGGCAAGCCTACCATTGTCAACAATGTAGAAACGCTTTGTAATATCCCGCACATCATCAACAATGGCCCCGAATGGTTCAAAAGCCTCGGGAAAGGAAACGACGCCGGGACGAAGATTTACGGGGTTAGCGGCAGGGTCAAAAGACCGGGCCTCTGGGAACTGCCGATGGGCGTTTCCATGCGGGAGCTGATCGAAGACTGCGCCGGCGGAATGGCCAACGGCTACGGTTTCAGGGGCGCATTGCCCGGAGGAGCGTCCACCGATTTTCTTGTCAAAGAGCATATGGACATTAACCTCGATTACAAGTCGGTCGCCGCAGCGGGAAGCCGACTGGGCACGGGTACGATGATCATCCTCGACGACCATACCTGTCCTGTGGGGTTTGTCCATAATCTCGAACATTTCTTCGCACAGGAGTCGTGCGGGTGGTGTACGCCCTGCCGGGAAGGGCTGCCCTGGACGGAGAAAATATTGCTTTCGATGGAGCGCGGCGAGGGTAAGCCCGAAGATTTGCAGCTGCTTGAAATGCACACGCGGCTTTTAGGGCCGGGCAATACGTTCTGCGCGCTGGCGCCCGGTGCGATGGAGCCTTTACAAAGCGCACTGAAATATTTCAGAGAGGATTTTGAAAAGCATATCGATCAAAAAAAATGCCCCTGGCGGTAAATTATCATGGTACGCATTTACATCGATAACAAGCCCTTTGAAGTAAAGCCGGGTAAAAACCTGCTCGAAACATGCCTTACGCTGGGCCTCGATCTGCCTTATTTTTGCTGGCATCCGGCAATGGGATCGGTAGGGGCCTGCCGGCAATGTGCCGTCAAGGTTTTCAAAGATGAAAATGACACAACCGGCCGCCTCGTCATGGCGTGCATGGAAGGCGTGCGCGACAATATGTACCTGTCCGTAAGCGACGCCACCGCCCGCGATTTCCGGTCGCAGAATGTGGAATGGCTGATGAGCAACCACCCGCACGACTGCGCGGTGTGCGATGAGGGTGGCGCCTGCCATTTACAGGACATGACGGTCATGACGGGCCATGCTTACCGGCGTTTCAGGTTCCCGAAAAGAACCTATCAGAACCAGTACCTGGGCCCGTTCCTGCACCACGAGATGAACCGCTGCATTCAATGTTACCGCTGTGTCAGGTTTTATAAGGACTATGCCGGCGGGAACGACCTGGATGTATTTGCCGCCCACAACCACGTGTATTTTGGCAGGGAAAAAGATGGCATTCTTGAAAATGAATTCAGCGGAAACCTGGCAGAGGTTTGTCCGACAGGCGTTTTTACCGATAAGACCCTGAAAGAGCATTATACCCGGAAATGGGACATGACGATGGCCCCGTCGGTGTGCCAGCATTGTAGCCTGGGTTGCAATATCATTGCGGGAGAGCGGTATGGAGCGCTCCGGCAGATCACCAACCGCTTCAATAGCGACGTAAACGGCTATTTCATTTGCGACCGCGGCCGTTATGGTTATGAGTTTGTCAATGACCCCGGACGGGTGAGGCAGCCTGTCGTTTCTATGAAAAATGAGGGAACGAATTTGTTCGAAAGCCTGAGCAGCATCCTGGCCGAAGGCCGCATGATCGGCATCGGTTCGCCCAGGGCATCTTTGGAAGCCAATTTCGCATTGCGGCGTCTGGTAGGCCAGGAGCAGTTTTACCAGGGCATTCCCGAAAACGAGGCGATGCTGCTCGGCAAAATACTCGCGATACAGCACAGCGGGCACGTGTACACGCCATCACTAAAAGAGACCGAATATGCGGACGTGACACTGGTGTTAGGCGAAGACCCCACCAATTCCGCACCCAGGCTTGCACTGGCATTGCGACAGGCGGTTCGTACGAAACCATTGGAGCACATAGCCGGATCGAATATCCCGCTCTGGCATGATTCGGCCATTCGGGAGCTGATCCAGGATGATAAGGGAGAACTTTTTACGGCCTATCCCATTCACACCAAACTGGACGACGTGGCTTCCGGTACGCTTCACGCAGCCCCGGAAGATATCGCGCGTTTCGGCTTTGCCATTGCGCATTATATAGACACCAACGCGCCCGAACCGGAAGATATGGATGCGCAAACCATAGAGTCGGCCAGGCGTGTTGCCGAATCCCTGCAAAAAGCGCAAAGGCCGCTCATCGTATCCGGTACCACGCTTTTTAACGAAGACATTATCCAGGCAGCCTATCAGATCGGGCAGGCACTGGAAGACCAAAGGAAAGCCGGGTTATGTTTTGTGCTTCCCGAATGCAACTCCGCCGGGCTGGCCATGATGCAGGCACCGTCGCTCGCCGCGGCAATGAAAGTTGCGGAAAAGGGTGGATTCACCACGGCAGTCGTGCTCGAAAACGATCTGTACCGGCGGGCCGGGTATTCCGAGATCGACGATTTTTTCAATGCATTTAAAAATGTTATTGTACTGGACCACGTAGAAAGCGCTACCACCTCAAAAGCCACGGTCCTGATTCCCGCCGCTACTTTTGCGGAAGGTGAAGGGACGCTCGTCAATAACGAGCTGCGTGCACAGCGGTTTTTTCAGGTTTTTATGCCAAAAAACGAGCATATCCGGGAAAGCTGGCGCTGGCTGGACGAGTTTAACCAATTCAAAAAAGGGACCATTCCCGACGAGTTGCGGGAGCTCGACAACATTCTTGAAGAGCTGGTAGCCGATTTGCCCCAATTCAGGGGAGTTGAAAGCGCAGCACCCTCTGCGGACTTCCGGATCAACGGCCAGCGTATACCCAGGGAGCCGCACCGGTTTAGCGGCCGTACTGCCATGCTGGCCCATGTGGCCGTAAGCGAACCTAAGCCGCCGGAAGACACGGATTCACCGCTGTCCTTCACCATGGAGGGTTATCGCGGCATTCCGCCGGCTCCGCTGATCCCGTTTTACTGGTCGCCCGGATGGAATTCCGGCCAGTCGGTTCATAAATACCAGGCCGAAACCGGCGGGGCTTTACGCGGCGGAGATCCCGGCGTTCGGTTGTCGGGAGCAGGGCAGCAGTTTCAGAATGGTTTTCAAAGTCAGATTCCGGCTGCTTTCAAACGGCAACCTAATGAAATGACCATGGTGCCATTAGCCCATATTTATGGTTCCGATGAGCTCAGTGTGCTTTCCCCGTCTGTAGCGAGTCGTTCACCCCGTCCGTACATCGCCCTAAGTAACCCGGATGCGGAACGCTTGCAGGTAGCGGAAGGAGATGTGTTACAGGTACGCATCGGCGGGCTGGTTTACGATCTGCCGGTAGTCAGGAAGGACGAACTTCCGGAAGGCCTGGCCGGGCTGCCGTACAATCTGCCCGCGATGTCGGGCGTCACATGGCCTGCGAAAGGCATTTTAACCCAACCAACGCGATGAATGAGATCCTGAAATATACATTGATGATCGTCATCCTGCTGTTTACGCTGACCACGATCGCAGCCTGGCTGATCTGGCTGGAACGCCGCATGCTGGCGCTATGGCAGGACCGTTACGGGCCCAACCGTGCAGGGCCTTTCGGGCTGCTTATTGTTGCAGCAGACACGATCAAGCTGTTTTTTAAGGAAGACTGGATACCACCGTTCGCAGAAAAGGCTGTTTTTATTTTTGCGCCTGCCATCGTGGCGGCTGCTGTGCTGCTGAGCTTTGTGGTGGTGCCGTTCACGCCGGATATACTGGTGGCCGACCTGGATATCGGTTTGCTGTTTTTTTTGGCGATGTCGTCGCTCGGGGTGTACAGCATTGTGCTGGGCGGCTGGGCTTCGAATAACAAATATTCATTGCTGGGCGCATTGCGCGGCGCGTCCCAGATGATCAGCTATGAAGTTTTCATGGGACTTTCTCTGATGGGTGTGGTGATGCTTTCGGGTTCATTCCGGCTGACGGACATTGTAATGGCACAGCAGGACTACTGGTTTGTGGTGACACAGCCCGTCGGTTTTGTGCTCTTTCTGACAGCCGGAATAGCCGAAACGCACAGGTTGCCGTTTGATATTCCTGAGGCGGAAAGCGAACTCGTGGCAGGGTTTCATTCCGAGTACTCGGGTATGAAGTTCGGCATGTTCTTCATCGGAGAATACCTCGGTATTATCCTCATTTCAGCGATGGTCGTCACCATTTTCTTCGGAGGATGGTTAGGCCCGGTGCTGCCTCCGATTGTGTGGTTTACACTCAAAACGTTTGTTTTCATTGTATTTTTTATCCTGCTGCGCGCTTCGCTTCCGAGACCCCGGTACGATCAGCTGATGGAATATGGCTGGAAAATCATCCTGCCCATTGCCTTGCTCAATCTGCTCATAACGGGTGCATTAACATTGCTGAAAAACTAACCATTAACCCGATGCGTCATGATCAGCTTACTCAGATCGATCGGTCTTACATTCCTGCACATGTTCAGGAAGCGGGAGACCATTCAATACCCTGAAGAGAAAATAGTGCTGCATCCGCGCTGGCGGGGGCGGATCGTGCTCACGCGTGATCCCGACGGAGGCGAGCGCTGCGTAGGCTGCTACCTCTGCGCCGCCGCTTGTCCGGTGGACTGCATTTCCCTGCAAGCCACCGAGGATGAGAATGGGCGGAGGTATCCGGCTTTTTTCAGGATCAACTTTTCCAGATGCATATTCTGCGGGTATTGTGAGGAAGCCTGCCCGACCTACGCCATTCAGCTCACTCCCGACTTTGAAATGGGTGAATACAACCGGCAAAACCTGGTGTACGAGAAGGAGGACCTGCTGATCGACAGCCAGGGGAAATATCCGGGGTACAACTACTACAAAGTAGCCGGGCTGGCCGCCGGTGTGAAGGGAAAGGGAGAAGGTGCCAACGAAGAACCGCCGGTTGACATACGCAGCTTAATCCCCTGATCTATGGAAATCGCCTTCTACATCGCCGGTGCCGTTGCTATCGTAGCCACTCTAATGGTGATCACGCGGCACAATCCCGTTCACGCATTGCTGTACCTGAATGTATCGCTGCTGGCGCACGCCATGTTGTTTTATCTGCTCGGGGCGTCGTTCGCGGCGCTGCTGGAAATCATCATTTATGCCGGAGCGATCATGGTGCTTTTCATTTTTGTGGTCATGCTGCTGAACCTCGGGAAAGAAACGGCAGAGCAGGAGCGTAAGTGGTTGAAAATGAAAGTGTGGGTGGGGCCTACGTTGCTGGCTGCGATCTTGTTTGCCGAGTTTTTAATGCTGGTTCTATCATCGGGGCAAAGCGCGTACAGCCCGGCTGTGGTAAGCCCGCGGGAGGTGGCTGTGTCGCTGTTCCGCGAATACCTGATCGGCGTGGAGCTGGCGGCCATGCTGCTGATGGCCGCGGTGGTAGGGGCTGCGCACATCGGCCGTCATAAAAAGCTGGTATTGCACCGGTTTTTGAAAGAAGAAGTCGAAAAAGAAGAAGAGAAACACGAAGAGATGGTGCTATGAAAACATCCGTTTCAGCCGAAGTGGTGGTGCTGCTGGCCGGCCTCCTGTTTGCATTGGGGGTCGTTGGGGTGATTATCCGTAAAAATATCATTTTCATGCTGCTGTCTGTGGAGATCATGCTCAATGCATCCGGTCTGGCTTTTGTGGCCGCGGGCTCCCGGTGGGGGCAGCCCGACGGGCAGGTGATGTTCGTATTCATCCTCGCCATGGCCGCGGCGGAGGTATCTATCGGTCTGGCGCTGATCCTGCAAATCTATCACCAGCACAAATCACTGGATATCGATAAACTGAAAGAAATGAATGGGTAGGTAACCCGCTAACTGAAAGCACATGGACAAGTATCTGTGGCTCATTCCCGCCCTCCCGCTCGGCGGATTCCTGATCCTCGCGTTTGCGGGAAGCGTTCTTTCGCGGAGATGGGTGGCGACGGTCGGAGCGGGCAGCCTATGCCTTTCCGCGCTCGTCACGATCGTGGTAGGCAGCGCATTTTTATCCGGAATGCAGGAAAACGAGGTGTACACGCAAACTTTATGGACGTGGTTCGAGGTAAGGGCATTCAATGCAAAGATTACGCTCTCGCTCGACGCTCTTTCGATGGTTTTTGTATTCGTAATTACATTCATCGGCGCGCTGATCCACATCTATTCCACCGCATTCATGGAGGGCGACCGGGATTATGCGCGTTTTTTTGCCAGCATGAACCTGTTTGTCTTTTCCATGCTGGTTTTGGTATTGGCCGACAATCTTTTGCTGATGTACCTGGGCTGGGAGGGAGTGGGGCTTTGCAGTTACCTGCTCATCGGCTTCTGGTACGAACAACCCGCCAACGGCCATGCAGCCCGCAAAGCATTCACCGTCACCCGTATAGGCGATGCGGCGATGGCAATCGGGCTTTTTATGATCTTCCGGGAAGCCGGCACGCTGGTCATTTCCGACATTGGAGCACAGGCTTCGGGGATATGGGAGCAGAACGGAACCATCGTCACCATCACTGCCTTGCTGCTTTTGGCCGGGGGACTCGGCAAATCAGCCCAGCTGCCGTTGCAAACCTGGCTGCCCGATGCCATGGCGGGGCCCTCGCCCGTGAGCGCGCTGATACACGCGGCGACGATGGTGACAGCCGGTGTGTACCTGGTGGCGCGCATGCACGCGATTTTCGCGCTTTCGGCAACTGCCCTCCTGGTGGTCGCGGTTATCGGGGCGGTAACCTTGCTGCTGGCTGGGTTTACGGCGCTTACCCAATACGATATCAAACGGGTACTGGCTTATTCGACGATGAGTCAGATCGGTTATATGTTCCTTGCGCTGGGCGTGGGCGCGTGGTCGGCAGCGGTGTTCCATTTTATGATCCACGCGTTTTTTAAGGCATTGCTATTCCTCGCTGCCGGAGCAATCATCGAATCGCTTCACCATGAGCATAATATGTTTAAAATGGGAGGTTTGAAGGACAAAATGCCGGTTGTTTTCTGGACTTTCCTGGCAGGTGCGATCTCACTGGCGGCGCTGCCGCTGATCAGCGCCGGGTTTTACAGCAAGGACCAGATCCTGTGGTATGCCTGGGCGGCGCAGGACGGTAACCCCCTACTTTGGGCAGTGGCCCTGTCGGGTGCATTGATCACCGCCGCATACACGACGCGCATGATGGTCCTGACATTCTGGGGGGAGTCGCACACGCAGATCGGCCATTTGCCTGGCAGGCGCATGACGATGCCGCTGGTGGTACTTGCTGCATTCTCGGTTTTCGGAGGGTTTGTAGAGTTGCCGCATAATTTCGGGCATTTTACGCCTTTTTCAGATTTGCTGCACCCGGTTTTGCCCGAAACAGTAATGCGGGAAAATATCCCTTCTGAATGGCTATTCCAGCTTTTGGCGGCATTAGCCACGCTGGGCGGCATATTTTTGGGATACTATTATTATTACCAAAACCCGGCACGCATTGAAAATCTCCGGAAGAACGGTCTGGTGGTAACACTTCACCGCTTCTGGTTTTCGGGCTGGGGTTTCGATACGTTTTACGACAAAGTGCTGGTGAAACCGTTCGTTTACATGGTCAATGTGAATAAAAAGGATATTGTCGATAAGCTGTATACGGGACTGGCCGCAATGGCCGACGAAATGTACGGGCTGCTTTCCAAAACGCAATCCGGATCGCTCCGGTGGTATATAATGGGTCTGGTCGTTGGCGCAATTCTCATTTTGGGTATTCAGATCATGCTATGACACTCTTTCTGCTGATCATGGTTTTAATGGCGGGGGCCGTTGTAGCAGTCGTCGCCGGAACGTGGAACAGGGATTTGCCACGTTGGATCGCATTGGTGGCCTGCGTCGTTGGGCTGTTGTTGGTTATATCCATTTGGGCTGAGACTTCGCCGTCCGGCCATTCGGTTGCCGATGGACAATGGATCATGCAGTACCGCAAAGCCTGGATCCCTTCCTTTGGCATTACCTTTCACCTGGCTGTGGACGGGCTGAGCCTGCTGCTGCTGGCACTCACATTTTTCCTGGGAATTCTGGCCGTGTTATGCTCCTGGAATGAGATCCGCGTGAAGACGGGTTTCTATTATTTCAACTTGCTCTGGATACTGGCGGGTGTCGCCGGGGTTTTTATGGCCATGGATTTGTTCCTTTTCTACTTTTTCTGGGAGGTAATGCTGATCCCGATGTACTTCCTGATCGGAATATGGGGAAGTGAGAACAGGGTTTATGCGGCGTATAAATTCTTCATTTTCACGCAAGCGAGCGGCTTGCTGATGTTTCTGGCCATACTGGGCCTGTATTTCATCCACGGCCGCGATACCGGCGTGTACACATTCGGATATTTTGAACTGGCACAAACTGTTGTTCCATTGAAGACGGCAATCTGGCTGATGTCGGGTTTCATGATCGCCTTTGCCGTTAAACTGCCGGTGTTCCCATTCCATACCTGGCTGCCCGATGCGCACGGGGAGGCGCCTACCGCGGGAAGCCTCATTCTGGCCGGGTTGCTGCTCAAAACCGGCGCTTATGGTATGCTCCGGTTTGTGGTGCCGCTATTCCCCGAGGCGGTGAGCGAGGCGGCCCTTCCCGCCATGGTGCTGGGCGTGGCGGGAATTGTCTACGGCGCGGTAATGGCCTATTCGCAAACTGATCTGAAAAGGCTGGTCGCATTTACGAGCGTCAGTCATATGGGTTTTGTGATCACCGGGATTTTTGCGTTGAACGAACTTGCACTGCAGGGTGTCGTGATGCAGCTCGTCACCCACGCCCTGAGCACCGGGGCGCTGTTTTTGCTGGCCGGGATGATCAAGGAGCGGCTGCATACGCGCGACATCGAACAAATGGGAGGACTCTGGAGCCCGATGCCCCGGATGGGTACCATGGGGCTGGTGTTTGCGATGGCATCACTGGGCCTGCCGGGATTGGGCAACTTTATCGCCGAGTTTCTCATCCTGCTGGGCGTTTTTCAGGCGCAGCCGTGGGTGGCGGTGGCAGCGGTATCGGGACTGATATTTTCGGCTGTGTATTCCCTTCGCATTGTTTCGAAAATATTCCTGGGGCCGCGAAAAGCATTGGAACCTGTCGCCGATTTGTCTTTCAGGGAAATGCTCATCATGGCCACGCTCACGGTTTCGGTGGTCTGGCTGGGGTTATTTCCGCAGCCGGTGATCGACACGGCCAGGCCTGCGATTACGGAACTCGTTCGGTTAATGCATCTTCAAACAGAGACTTCACGCCTTCAGTCTTATGTCAAATAACGATTTTTATGCGCTGATGCCGCTGCTGATGCTGGCCGGCGCGTCGGTTTTAGTGATGTTGCTGATCGTCGTGCGGCTGAGCCATCGCGTGATCCAGCTGGCGAGCTTGCTGCTGTTTTTCGTCGCATTCGCTTCGCTGGTCAATATCCGGGGAATGCTTCCTTACCGCATAGATCCGCTGTTCGTGATCGATGGTTTCGGCGCTTTCATGATCGGACTGATCATTTTTTCCGGGCTGGTGGTCAATGTGTTTTCCTACGTTTATTTTCAGGAAAAAGAAGAAGGGCCCAGGGAGTATTATGTATTACTGTTCCTGTGTACGCTGGGTGCGTGCGTGCTGGCCGTAAGCGCCCATTTCGTCTCGGTTTTTCTGGGCCTGGAAATCCTGACAGTGGGATTGTATGCGCTCGTGGCTTATCTGCGGAAAAGGAACCACAGCATCGAGGCCGGGATCAAGTACCTCGTATTGGCGGCGTTTTCATCCGCTTTCTTGTTGTTTGGAATGGCGCTGGTTTATTTGCAGACCGGTACCATGTCATTTGCGGGCATGGCGCATGTGCTGGCAACAGGCAGCGTGCCGCCATTGCTCCTTACCGGCCTGGGCCTCATACTCGTCGGTATGGGTTTCAAGCTGGCGGTGGTTCCCTTCCATATGTGGACGGCCGATGTGTATCAAGGTGCCCCGGTACCCGTTACCGCCTTTATCGCGACGGCCTCCAAGGGTGGGGTGATCGCGGCGCTGTTACGCTTTTTTGTGGCCATCGACGGTTTCCGGTCGGAACCGCTGCAGATGGTTATGATCACGATCGCCATTGCTTCGATGATCGTGGGTAACCTGCTGGCATTAAGGCAAACCAACATCAAGCGACTACTCGCTTACTCTTCCATTGCGCACCTGGGTTATGTGCTTGTAGCGTTCATACCGGGAAGCGACGTGATGCCTCAGGCTGTCAGTTTCTATCTGCTTACCTATTTTACCACCACCTTCGCGTCGTTTGGGGTAGTCACGATCCTGTCACGTGCGGAATCGGATGCGGAGGACCTCAGTCGTTATCACGGGCTGTTCTGGAAGCATCCCGCTTTGGCAGCTATACTGAGCATTGCGATGTTCTCCCTGGCGGGGATACCGCTCACAGCCGGCTTCACCGGTAAATTCTTCGTCCTGACAACCGGTATCGGGCAGGGATTCTGGTTACTGGCCATTGTACTGGTGCTGAGCAGTGTCGTTGGACTTTACTACTATCTCCGGGTGGTAACGATCATGTTCTCCGGAGCCCGTGGCGATGTGCCCGAGCCCCGCCCGAAATACCCCGTTTTTCTCGGCATCAGCATGGTTGTGCTGTCCGTCCTCACTTTTGCATTGATCTGGCTTGGTGTTTATCCTGACGGGGTGATCGGCGTCGTCCGGGGGCTCCAACTGGAATAGGGCAGTACGATCCGTTCGTCGCTCCCGGGCTGAAAAATCGACCACAACCACTTGAAATGCTGCTAGGGCCGGCAAAGCGGTATGGAAATATTAGTAGAACATATATGACTTAATGTTTTAAAATCCTACATTTGGTCAAAAAGAACCGGTTGAAAAAGGTTTTCTCCATACTCATGTGCGGGTTACTCCTCTACAATATCATGGGCTTCCCGCTGATGTATTGGATAGAAGAATACTGGGCTATGGGAGAAAGCGGAGCTGTTTCACCGGTCCCCGTATCGCCCGAAGAGCTGCTGATCCTGAAAATTCCGATCATGATCCCTTACCAGACCGACTGGCAGGTAGCCGAGCAGGCGGAGGGCCGCTTGCGAAGAGGGGAGGATTTTTATCAGATCGTCGAACAGCAACTCCGCAACGATACGCTGTATGTGAAATGCAAGCTCGATATCTCTGCGAAGGACCGTTATCTCGACCTGGTGTCGCATGTAGACAAGCATGTGAAGGGCGGCGTCGCCGACGGCAAGGGAAAGACCCCTCAGCTGCTCAAAAATTTCCTGAAAGATTACCTGACCTTCAATAGAAAGCACTTTTTCTTCGTGATCGACTGGATCGAGCATCAGACCAGCTTCAAAAGTATCGTATTAACTTTCCCTTCATCGCTTCTGTACGTTGCGTCCCCACCGCCAAGGTGATTTTTTGACATATTCCGTGCATAACACCCCTCGCTGCCGCTGTATCGTGCAGGGATGGGATGCTGACTGTACGCACTGTTTTGTTCAAAAAATCAGAGTAACACTTAGAAAATGAGGCAAAAACTTTTACTGTTGACCGTCGTGCTGTTAAGCGCGATGGCGATAAGCCTGTGCACCAAGCCGACATCGGAGGACAAAATGCTGAGTTTGTTGCAGGAGGCGAAGCAAAGGGCGTTTAACTACCAGAACAACTTCTGCCCGGATGCGCAGCTGCTTTACCTGGATTCACTGCTGAAAGCCATACCGGAAAGCGAAGTGGCACAGCGGTTCAGGATCAAGCATTTCAAGGCCAATGTGCTGTTGCAGCTCGGCAAGCCGGACGACGCGATCAATATCCTGAAAAACCTGGAACGTAATCCGGGCCCCTTCCTGGGATTGCCCGGCGTGCTGCGGAAAGTAAGCGACGACATGGCGGTAGCTTACCTGCGCTTCGGAGAGCAGATCAACTGTATCAACAATCATTCCGTAGATGCCTGTATCCTGCCGATCAAAAATGGCGGTATCCATCAGAACACCAAAGGCTCCCGGGGGGCGGTTGATATCTACAAGAGACTGCTGTCCGAAAAAGCCGACGACCTGGAAGCGCTGTGGCTGTTGAATATTGCGTATATGACATTGGGTCAATATCCGTCGCGTGTGCCCAAGACGATGCTGATCCCCGCCATGGATGCCCCGGACCCTAATGCGATAAAACCTTTCCAGGACATCGCGCCCGATTTGAAACTGGATGTCAGAAATATGGCCGGCGGGGTGGTCACCGAGGATTTCGATAACGACGGATTCCTGGATCTGGCGATGTCGGGCTGGGACCTGAGTGAACCGATGCATTATTTCAAAAACAATGGCGACGGCACGTTTACGGACCGATCCGAGCATTCTGGGCTGAGCAAGTTCACCGGCGGCTTGCATATGATGCAAACCGACTACAACAACGACGGCAACAAGGACATTTTTGTCCTGCGGGGAGCCTGGCTGAGCGGGCCTTATGGTGAGCAGCCCAACTCGCTGCTCCGGAACAATGGGGACGGTACTTTCACCGATGTAACGATCGATAGCGGCCTGCTGTCGATGCATCCCACCCAGACAGCAACCTGGAATGATTTCAACAACGACGGCTGGCTGGACGTCTTCATCGGAAACGAAACGACGATCGGTGCGAACTACCACCCCTGCGAGCTGTATCTGAACAACAAAAACGGCACATTTACAGAAGTAGCGAAACTGACGAATACCGATGTGGCCGCATTTGTGAAGGGTGTCAATTCGGCCGACTATGACAACGATGGCTGGAACGACCTGTTCATCTCCACATTAAGCGGTCGCCGCTTTTTGCTGCGGAACAAGGGTATGGGAAGCGGCAGCAATGGCCGCGGCATCAGTTTCGAGGATGTGACCCAGAAAGCGACGCTGGATATCGACCAGAATCGCAGTTTCGCAACCTGGTTTTGGGATTATGACAACGACGGCTG
>NZ_CAMLSE010000048.1 GCF_946482605.1 uncultured Dyadobacter sp.
CTGGTCCGCTTATCGTAGTAATCCAGTACCACGTTCACGCGGTTACGGAACAGGCCGAGTTCCAGACCGAAGTCATAGCTCTTCGTTTTCTCCCAGCTCAGGCTGTTGTTGCCATAGGAAACCTGGGTTTGTCCTTTGGTCAATGTGTTATTGGGTGAATAATACACGTCGCCGACCTGGCCCAGGTACTCAAAATCACCGATGTTGAAATTACCCGTGGTACCATAGCTGGCACGCAGTTTCAATTCGCTTACCGCGCGGACTTCTTTCATGAAATCCTCCTGGGAAATGCGCCACGCCACAGAAGCCGACGGAAAATATCCCCATTTGTTGTCCGGTCCAAAACGGGAACTACCATCTGTCCGGATCGACGCCGAAAGCAGGTACTTCTCTTTAAAACCATAATTGACACGGCTGAAATACGAAATAAGTCCCCATTGCGACTTGGAAGAAGTGGTAGCAGAAGGATTAATAATGCCATTGTTCAAGGTATGGATAATGTCGTTGTTGAACGATCCGTTCACCGCCGCCATCGAGCTGTTGCTGGAATTGTATTTCTGGTACGAGGCCCCGGCAATGGCGCTTACCTGATGTACATCTTTAAATGTATTGGTGTAGCTCAAAACATTTTCGTTGGCAATGCTGGTCGTTGAGCTCAATCCCTGTGAGCCGGAGTTCAGACCGGTACTGGTTGCCCATGAAGCCTGGAAACGGTCGGTTTGGTTGGAAGCCAGGTTGGTACTCAATGAAGAGCGGAACGAAAGTCCCTTCGCAAGGTTCAGGTTTACAAAGGCCTCGCCCAGGTTGTTGATCGTGGTTCCGTAATAGTAGCTTCCATCGAGGGTAGCCATTGGGTTGGTCTGCCCGCTGACCACCGCTCCCCAGTAGGAACGCGCATTCGGATAGGTCCCATCCGGATTCCGGACCGCCACAAAGCTTGGAAATTTGACATAATTATTGATATCCGACGATGCAAACCGGCGTTTGGCGTAGGAAGGGTTCAACATGAAGCCCAGGCTTACGACCGAGTTTACAGTTACATCCACATTGGCGCGAACGCCGTAGTTCTTGTACCAGGTGTTTTTCAATGTGCCTTGTTCGTCTTTCAAAGTTCCCGACACATAGTAACGCACGTGATCATTGCCGCCGCCCACGGAAAGGTTATAGTTCTGAATGGTGGCCGCTTCCAATACCTCATCTTCCCAGATCACATTGTTCCCATTCTTCAAAACGTCGCTCACCTGATAGGCATTGGGGCGCCGGGCGTCGTTCCAGACAGGAATGCTGGTGTCCCCTCCGATCCATTTGTATTCGCGGTTCTGGTAACGGACGGCGTAGTCGTAGTATTCCTGACCTGTGATCCAGTCCTTATGCCCTTTCGCTTTGGCAACACCTGCATAGGCATTGAAATTGAATTTTGCTTTGCCCGATTTGCCCTTTTTGGTGGTCACGATGATCACACCTCCTGCACCACGGGAACCGTAGATCGCCGCCGCGGAAGCATCTTTCAGCACCTCGATCGATTCGATATCGTTGGTACTGATGCTTCCCAAACTGCCTCCGGGGAAACCGTCGATCACGACCAGCGGATCATTACCGGCATCGATGGAGCTGGCCCCGCGGATACGGATCAGCGGGGCACTGCCCGGTGAGGTATTGTTCTGGGTCACGTTCACGCCTGCCAGCCGCCCCGCCAGCACCGACTCCGGTCGGCCGACCGGGATCTGATCCAGTACCGTGTTCTCCACCTTGGCGACCGACGCGGTTACGGAACTCTTCTTGACGGTTCCATACCCTACCACCACCAGTTCGTCGAGCACGGTATTGTCCTGCCGCAGCACAACCCTGATCACCGACTGGTTCCCTACCGGCACTTCTACCTTTTTGTAGCCGATAAATGAGAAGGTCAGCACGTCGCCGGCCGAAGCCGCAATCTGGAATTTCCCGTCGGCATCGGTACTCACGCCCTTGGTCGTGCCTTTGATGACCACGCTCACACCCGGTAGCGTCGCGTTACCTACACTATCTACCACCGTCCCGGACACATTGCCGGCATCCTGGGCCTTCAGACGGCCCGTCATACATAAAGCCAGCACCAGCATCATCGCGAGCAGCGGCCTTTTCAGGTAAAATTTCATTCGGATCATAGGAATTTGGGTTTAACTAAATATATAATTGGTGACGTGCACGTGCCCGAACACGAAGAAAAAGTTATTGACTCCTCATTTTTGTAACATCGGCGGTATGCACCGGGTCCAGATCCTGGTTAAAAAACTGCCGCACATAAGTACCGATCTCGGCGATGGATTCGTCGGGCAGGAACGCCATGGCAGGCATATGCTGGTCGTATTCCGTTCCATTGACTTTAATTTTCCCCGACAGCCCGTTGAGCATGATCTTCACCAGCTGCTCTTTTTCCTTCACCTGCTCTGTGCCGCGAAGTGGCGGAAAGGTGCCTGCAACACCATTGCCATCCGGCTTGTGGCACGATGCGCAATACTGGCGGTACAATCTTGCTCCGTTCGACACCTGCTCGCCTGCTTGCTTTTGCGCTTGCTGCGCGAGCAGATCGGCGCGGGTGCCACGCGTAATGCGGATGATCCGGTCATCGCCGTCCTTCGGGAAACCGCTGCCCGGATTCCAGTCGCGGTTGCTGGTGGACACGTAAATGCTGCCATCGGGCGCCACGCAAACTGCCCGCAGGCGTCCAAACGTGCCATCGACCGGGATGCTTTCGCCCATAATGCGTGTTCCTTTCGCGTCGGTTCTCAATACACGCAAGTCGGCTTCCTTCAAGGTGGTAAGTAAAATGGCACCCTTCCACTCCGGAAACATGTTGCCCTTGTAGATTGCAATCCCGGCGGGCGCAATGGTAGGCGTCCAGGCCTTTACAGGCTCTGTTACTTTCGTGGAATCGCAGAACGCCTTTTCATTGGGCCGGTCACAAAATCCTTCCACTTTCGGCCAGCCATAATTATGTCCCTTCCGGATGATGTTGACCTCGTCCTCCACCGCATCGCCGTGCTCGGAGCTGTACAACAGTCCGTTGGCACCATAGGCGAGTCCCTGGATATTCCGGTGGCCCCATGACCAAACCAAACTTCCTTTGATCGGATTGTCAGCCGGAATGCTGCCATCGAGGTTCATTCTCAGCACCTTGCCGTTCAGAGAAGCGGTATTCTGGGCATTGGTAATAGTGATCGCGTCACCGGTTGCGAACATGAGCTTACGGTCAGGTGAAATCACGATCCGTGAACCGTTGTGCCCGGTATGCGCGGGAATTTCCAGCATTGTCAATGGGTCGGTCAGTTGATTGTGACGGTAGGTAAAACGCACGAGTTTCGTCGTGATCGTCGAATCCTTCTTGCAGGTATAATCCACAAACACATAGGGATGTTGCTTAAAATCGGGATGCAACGCCATTCCCAGCAGGCCCAGCGAACGGTGCCTGTACACTTCGGCGATTTGAATCAGCTCGATCTTCTGCCCGGTCCGGGGGTTAACCCTGCTGATGGTCCCGCTCTGTTCGGTGACCCAGATCCAGTTATCCGGCCCCCATACCATCTCCCAGGGTACATTCAGGCCCGAAATCACCGTCGAAGTCCTGACGGGTACTTCTTCCGTCTTCCATGCGGCCTTCTTTTCGTTGGAGTCAATATTTTCCGTCAAAACGAAGCACGCCACTGAAACAGCGGAGAACCAAACCGGTAAGGAACGGAACAGGTTCATCATCAGATCGCATTCACTTCTTTTTCCAGAAAACTTGCCACAAACTCATCGTCCACCAAATGCGGATAGGCTTCGATCACACGCGTAATTTCCTCATACTGGCCCGGTGAAAGATTTTCATCCGGATTCAGCGTCCAGATCCCATCCATCAGCCCCTGTCGGCGGAGTACCTCGTGTACACCGGTAATGCAGCCGTGAAATGCGTGGGCCGGATCGAAAATGGCTGCATTCATGTCGGTTACGGCAATATTGGTACTCAGCAGGGCATCCCCATTCTCATAGCCGCTACCCAGCGATTGCTTGATATCTGCCAATAACCTGACGGCCTTTTCGGTCCAAACTGCCCAGTGCCCGAGCAACCCGCCTACAAATCGTTTCTCCACCGTTTCTCCGTCGATTTCAAACCGGTAAGTGGTCAGCAGGTCGGCCACGATATTGTCGTCATTTCCAGTGTAAAGGGCTATATCACTCCTCCGGCTCGAGTGTGCCACCGCCCGCACTACGTCCAGCGTCTGGTAGCGGTTAAATGCTGCCACCTTGATCGCGCAGACATTCGGGATTTCCGCGAATTGCTGCCAGAAGTCGTAGCTATACACCCGACCGCCGATCGCAGCCTGCAAATAGAAGCCAAAGACGGGAATAATCTGTGCGATCGCCTTCACATGCCCGATAATTTCCGACTCCGACTGCGTTTTGAATGCGGCCATGCTCACCAATCCGAGGTCATAGCCATATTTTACAGCGATCCCGGCCTCTTCGATGGCCTGTTCCGTCAGCCCGCAGATGCCGGCAACTTTGATAAATGGCCTGTTCAATGCAGCCTTACCGATTTCGTCCGCTGTCATTGCGAGCACCGTTTCGAAGAGATTCACCTCCGGGTCACGGATCTCGAACTGCGTGGTGTGGACCCCGATAGCCACGCCGCCTGCTCCGCTGGCCATGTAATAGCGCGTGAGTCCGCGCTGCTTTTGCTCGTCCAGGCGCAAATCCTGCGTCAGCGCAAGCGGGTGCGCAGGGATAACCGTCCCGTCGAACAACAATTTTTTAATATCGTCTCTCAACATCGTTCTCAAAAATTACATTGATCTAAAAATTACACCCCTCGACCATTTCGCCTCTTTCTTAAAATTGCCCCTTTCGCTCCTGGAAATGCGTGGGTTTGTTTATCGTTTTCCCTCCTTCGAGCAGCCATTTTGCCGTAATACCGATCATCTCTTTCAATGTCGTGCCGGGGTAACCAAACAACCGGAATGATTCCGCCGCATTGCTGAGCAAGGCAGTGGTCTGTTCTTCGCCGGTAAACTGCGGTTCGGTGTTGAATATACGTCCAAACTCATATGCCAGCCATCGCAGCGAAACCGTTTCCGGACCGGTTATATTGAGGATTTTCGAAGGCGATTCGCAATGCAGCAGCGAACGGATCGCCATTTCATTGGCATCGCCCTGCCAGATCACATTCACATAGCCCATCGTCACATCGAGCGGTTTACCGTGCAGCACCGATTTGGCCACTTCCAGCAACACACCGTACTTGAAATCAATGGCGTAATTGAGCCGGTAAATGAGGATAGGCGTGCCATAAATACCCGAAAAATACTGGAACATGCGTTCGCGACCCAGGCAGGATTGTCCATACTCTCCTACCGGATCTGCGCGCATTTCCTCGGTCGCTCCCCCCGAACCCACAGGTGTAAAAGGATACACATTGCCGGTTGAATACACGACAATGCGCGATTTCCGGAACTTCTCGGCCACACGACCAGGCAGATAGGTGTTCATCGCCCAGGTGTAGGGCTCATTGCTGGCGGTTCCGAACTTCTGTCCGGCCAGGTAAAGCACATTTTCCACCTCCGGAAGGTCCTGCAACTGACTATCATCGAGAATATTAGCCACTATGGTTTGAATACCCTCTGCATTCAGCTCCTCTGTGAGTCCCGGTTCGCTGAAACGCGATACGGCGATCACGCGCTTGTCGAGCCCTGCCCGCTCGATGGCTTGTTTTGTCAGCCGCGCAATGCTGGGGCCGATCTTTCCCCCGGCTCCGAGGATCATAATGTCCCCCTCGATACTTTTCATGTCCTCGATCAGCGCCTGCGAAGGTTGCAGCAACTGCTCTTCTAAAAATTCGATCCCGTTCATTTTTATTTAAAAAGCGGATTGTTAAAAAATAATTCTTTACTGTTGATGACAGCCAGCGAAAAAACGATGAGCAGACCGATCCCGGCCACCACCTTCACCAAAGGGCTGTTGACCTTGTCGCCCATGATCTCCTTATCGTTGGCGACCATATACAACGCCGTACCAATGAATGGGACCACGAAAATGGTGACGCTCTGCGCAAATACGATCAGTTCCAGGGGTAATTTGCCAAACCGTATGGCGATGGAAGCGCCGATCACCATCACCAGGGCCACCAGGTAACGTACCGCTTTGGAACTGAAATTACTACCCAAACCCAGCGCATCGCCCAGCAGCGTCCCTCCTACCGAAGCATTGCCGATCAGCGACGAGAACGCGGCACCGAACAATCCGATCAGGAACAATGTAGAAGCATTGCTGCCGAAGATCGGTTCCAGCGCCTTGGCCATATCCGTGGCGGAGTTGACGGCTATGCCTTTGGGGTTAAGAACGGCCGCTGCACAGATTATGACAATGCTGCACATGCCGCCCAGCAGGATAATTCCGGTAGTACTGTCGTTTTTGGCATCGCGCAATTCAGGTTTGATGCGGATGCGCTCCTGGATCAGATAGGATTGATAAAGTGCCCCCACGATCGAAAAACAGCTTGCAATAAACGCGATGATAAGGCCCGTGGAGCCTTCCGGGATCACGGGCGTCGTGAAACCCTTCACAATTTTGACCGGATCCGGGTCCGCCCAGAAGAAAGTGGTCACGAATGAGAACAGCTTCACGAAAATGAGCAGCACCATCGTGCTTTCCAGTACTTTGTAAAAACTCCTGAAAAACAAAAGGCTGATACCGAATGCGTTAAGGCCGATAATCCACGGCACCGGCGAGGTATGGAACAACTCTCCCACCGCGATACCTACCCCTACCGAATTGCCCGCCTGGAAGGATGTCGTAACCAGGAAAACGCCGATTCCCATCGCTACCGATGCCGGCCTGCCCCATTTCTGCTTGACACTGGCCAGCAACGACTGCTTCGTGGCCACGCCAATGCGCGTCGACATGGCCGTAAAAACGCCCATGAAAAATATCGCCACCACGACGACCCACAATAATGAATAACCGTAAACCGCGCCGAGCTTCGAGGTAATCGTCAGTTTGCTGGGACCGAACACCAGCGCGGCGGTGATCATTCCGGGCCCGAGCGACCGGAGCCATTTGAGTAATTTTGTTTTAACGTTTTCCAATGTTTAAAGGTCTGGGCTGTGAGTGATGGGAATTTGATTGATGGATTACGGGCACGTGCCCGTAAAGGTAGAAAAGAATTCCGGAATTCCATTTTTACGCAAATTATATCCATAAAATTTTGCGATTTTTTTCAACAGCAATGGATTTCTCTGCATTAGGTCCTTTTACACCATATATAATGTACAAGGACCTAGTTTTGATAAAATTCGTAGTTTTCCTTCGTGACAATGTCGATCGGCATGTAATTCTGCCGGGTAACCGAAGCATTCACCACCAGCGTCTGGTACAAGGCCATCATACCGCGGTAGCCCTGGTCGTCGGGGCGGTGACAGATCAGGAAGTCGATCACATTGTTTTCCAGGTAGCTCACATTCTCCTTTACGAAGTCATACCCGATCAGCGACACATGGGTGCGGTGGCTGTTTTTGAGGAAAGAGGCGACGGTATGTACCCGGGAGTTGGTCACAAATGCAGCTCCGATGTCCTTGTTCAAATGGAACACATAGGTGAGGTGGCGCGCTACGGATTGGTAGTCGGTCTCCCGGATGTCGATCCTGACGATCTCATTGGGCTGGTTGTTGTCATTAAAATAGGCCCTGAAACCGTCCTCGATTTCGAGGTAGTTGAAATTGTCGATCTCTTTGGAAATATTGATGATCAATACCTTCCTGGCAGGTTCCAGGCGATATGTCAGCAGCTTGGCTCCCACATACCCGCTTTTACGTAAATGCGGACCGATGTAAGACAGGCTGTGGAGATCGGGAATGTCAGAGTCGATGAATACGAAAGGAATTTTGCGGCGCGCGCATTCGGATGCGAATTGCTTGGTCTCCTCTATGAATGAGGGAGAAACGAGGATTCCGTGAAAACCGGTGTCGAAAACACGCCTGATCTGCTGTGCGAACGAGTCTTTGTCGTTCAGATCAAAAAGAAATACCTGCACCTGCACGCCATACTGCTTCATCTCCGCCTCAGCCCGTCGGATCCCGCTCAGCGGAGCCGACCAGAAATCGGTTTCTTCCGACACATCCGGAATCAATGCGGCCAGGTTGATGATCTTTCTCGACGCCAGACGGCTCGCCAGGATATTGGGCTGGTAGTCCATTTCCTTGATGATCTCATTGATCCTGGCTTTGGTCTTTTCGGAGACTCCGGTCCTGTTATGAAGCACGCGGTCGACCGTTGCGGTGGAGACCTTGGCGCGCCTCGCAATTTCCTTCACTCCGAACAATTCGTTCTCTTTTTCCATTCAGGGGTTCGTTTGGGTCGCTCGCGGGAACCGGCATTTCCTGCATCGCTGTCGACGCCTGCACATGCACACGCGTCGGGTTAAGGCTTGATTTGGCGGGTAAATATAGCCGTTGAAAGGTCATTCCTCCAAGGGAACTTACACCTAACCTGACTTGCTATGCTGCCAAAAGAAGAAGCCGGAGGGCTTTTACCGTAGCCTGAAAACAATTTGCGGTCAGTTGCGCACGACTGTTGCATCCGTAACAGCGTTGCTTTCTAAATGCGGAGCATTCTTTTCAAACGGTCATAAAAGCCGGTATCCCGAAAGGTGAATTGCTTATGCAAAACATAATTACTGAGAAAACTGGCGCCCATGGAAGCAATTTGCGAAAACAACTTATTCAGATTAACTTCCTTTACCGAAAACGGAATGATGAATGCAAATGTACCGGCCCATTCTTTTGAATATAAATACAAATATTCCGAACCGTAAACAGTGATCAGGCAGGAAAGAATGGAAACCGCCGTAAATTTCAGCGCCTGGCGTTTCGTTTGGGAGGTATTTCTGGCATTGAATGCAAATAGTCGGGTAAGAAAATAACCTACTATAAAAGAAAACCAGTAGCCCGCGAATAATGCAGACTTATAGGTTATCGTAAACCATTCCTGTAACAGTGTGGTAACAAGTAAATTGGAAAGTGCCCCGGTTGCCGCAACGATAAAATAGGCAATGAGATCACGTCGGTTGAAAAGCTGGTCGGACATAGTTAAGATTTCGGAACGGGCAATATAACAGTTTGTACATTATCAGTTCAACCGGAAGCCTGCTAAGATGATGAAGAAAATATTATCATTTACTGCATTTCTGCTCCTTATTAGTGTGGCGTTGTCTGCGCAGCAAAATCAGTCGGTGCTTTGGGAAATCAGCGGAAATGGTTCATCAAAGCCTTCCTACCTGCTCGGAACCGTGCATGTAGCCCCGATCGCGCTGCTCGACAGTTTTCCAAAACTGATGAAAATTGCCAGTCAGTGCGATTTGGCGATTTTCGAGAGCGGCAGTACCGATATTGGAAATGTGGAGCAGTATTCGGCCTATTCCCCGCCGCTGGACTCGGTGTTTACGCCGGAAGAATATGCATTGGTCGACAGTTTTTTTACTGCCTCGCCTTACGGCAGCATTCGCCCGCATAATGATGACGCGGATCTGTTAGGGATGCTGCAGGCAGTCATGATACTGTCTAACATCGATAGCAAAGCCCAGGGAAGTACGTTCGACAGCTTCATACGTTTCAAATTGATGGAGCTGAAAAAGCCGACGTTCAGATTGGATGAGTCAAAGGAAATAGAAAGAATTGAAAAGAATTTACAATTCAATAATCTGGCCAAATTCATTGTGTACACGATCAGAAAAGGATATGAGGTCAGAGACCTCAAAGCGCAAGGTTTTGTTGACTATGATCTTTACCTGAAATCATTTCAAAACCCGATGAACATCGACCGGACCGCCAGCGAGAACATTTTGAATTTCACCGTGAAAAGGCATTCGATATGGCTTCCGAAAATAGACAGTAAATTAAAGGATGGATATTGTTTTATCGCCGTAGGGCTCCTGCATTTACAATTCCAGACCGGTTTGATCAGCCTGCTGCGGGAGAAAGGTTATACTTTAAAACCGGTCGAATTATAACTTCTTTCATCAACTACAAACATTCGGGTCATGAAAAAACACATCTGCTTTTACCTGCTCTTGTCGCTGGCCATTGGCTGTAAAGACAAGGAAACCGCTCCCGTGCCACGATTCGTTCCAACGGACGTAATTGTAAAGACAAAGAAAGATTTCACGATCGACAAAGTATTCGGCTTTATTAATGGATACGATCACCAGGTCGACTACATTTATAGCACCATCTACACATCCTCACTCCCACCCGACAGTCTTCAGTATGTCCTTGACTATCTGAACCGTAAAAGCTATACCAATCGTAAAGACTGGCCCGTGGGCGGTTACCGCCACTACCTGACGGACGTCATACACATATTCCCCAGGCTGTATGATATCAAGGATAAAGCCAATCAGCAGGACTGGCTTGAAACGATACGAGTTTTGAAGTTGAAGGAAGTTACTGACCGGGATGAATTCAATGGCAGCATCATTTACTTTCATGTTCCGGCCGGAACCGAGCTGGACTGGGTGAAGCGGTACGAGAAAATGAATTTTGTGGATTGGGCCCAGGTGAATGCCTATATTGACATTTCGCCTATGTGAGTTGCTGCAAACTAGTTTGCAACTTGAAGCCTGCCGGTCACAGCGCTATTTCATGATCGATCTTGCGAAAGGCTTCTTTCTCCAAAGGACAAAAAATGGCTAACTGATATCGCTGCCCGGGTCGGAGAATTTTTTCCAGCGTGTCATCGAAATAGAAACCCGGCTTAAAATACTGCCATTGAACGATCATGTTCTTCCGTCCATTTCGGAGCGGAGAAGCTGGAAGCACAAAGCACTCCGAACCATTGTATATGATCAGATACACTTCCCCGGATGCACCATGGCTTCCCGGGTAGCTGTCCGATTCGATCGTAAGGCGTTTCTTTTGACGAGCGTCTGATGCCCAGCTTAGCCTGACGGCCGCGACCGTCGCGGCGGTTAATGCAGCAAGAGTTAACTGCGGGAATACCGGAGCGAACGTGAAAACTGGCTGCCGCTGCGCACGCACAAAATCGCTTACGAACTGAGCTGACCGTTCGAAGTAGGACGTATTGCGGTAAATCAGCCAGCGGTGATTCCGGTGATAATTGTGCAGACCGGCCAGATAGGATGATTTATGAGTTACCATTTTGCCGTAGTATACGTACCAGTTGAACACCAGGAGTGAGCAGCTAAGGCAGAAAAAAGCGAATCCGGTCAGTCGCTGCCTGCCCGTACAGAGCAGTAGTCCCCAATAAACCGTCAGCAAAAGCGCCATTGAGTAAATCTTGTACCTGCTGGAAAGCGTCGTCATTACATCACCGGAAGTTCGCGAATATGCGATTCCAAGGGCTGTAATAATCAGAAAGAATGTGACTCCCAGCCAGGCTGCTGCCTCGTTTTGCCTTAGCCCCTGGCCGGGACGTAGAGATCCCCGGGATATCAGCAGTAAAGAAATGCGGCAAAGCACGGCGATTTCGATAATCCCCATCCCGATCCCCGGCAGGTTATCGATCTGCACCGGACTATTCGTATTCTCCGTATAATCGAACACACCACCCACGAATGCGAAGAAATTGTAAAACAAATACGCCGGGTGGCGGAAATGAGCCACGACACCGAACGCCTCCGTCGCACTGTGCGGGTGGAAGCCGGTGAAGTATGCCGTGACCGCAACGGCTCCTGCGACTATCCAGATAAATGCCTGCCGGCTTTGCCGCTGCACCAAAAGCACCAATGTTCCTGCCACAAATACCAGCATTCCGTTACCGAAGGAAAATGTCGCCAGCAACGCAGTGAACAAAGCGCCCAGAAAGTTTCGTCGGGTGCCCGTAACGAGCAAACCGACCGCAACATAGCCCATCAGGCAAACCGGCATGTACACCGTGCTGGCACCCGCCCACAAATTCCCCTCATACATCACCGGGCTGAGTAACGTAAGCAAGACAGGCAGCAGAAAGTAGCCCGACAAATGGAGGCGACGGAATGCACGCGCAAAGAAAAACAGGATGCCGACCAGACTCAGGTTGCCGATCCAGATCATGAGCAGAAAGTTGACCTGACCGGTCAACCAAAAAGAAACCAGCGCGATCAACCTGGAATAAAAGATCCGGTGTTCCACCCATTGTCCGAACAGCAAATTGAGCTTACCCAAATAGCCGGGACTATCCTGGAATTGCTGCACAAACAGCAATGCGCAATAAAAATCGTCACCAATCGGTATGTTGACTGCGCTTCGGCCGATGATAATGAAAAAGGCGGTAACTGCCATCCCACACAAACCATATGGTACAAGGCGGGTTGTTGTGAACTCCATGTTTCTGACTTAATGGAGTCCAAATTGCAGATGTGATCTACCAAACGTAAAAAGTAATACCCTACCGGTCTACACCGGTTATTTAAAGCACAGGTGATATTTCATGCCCGGAAAGGAATTCAAAAAGTTTGCGGGTTGTTGTCCTGCTTAGTCCAGAAAAACATCACTCCGTGCCAGAAATACCGGTTATCCGTCATGAAATCCAAATCAATGCGCCGACAGGGCGTGTTTGGGACACACTTACCGTCTCGGAGCTCATTCATCAATGGATGCTCGATACGCCACTCCTGTTCCTGACCGAATGGCGTGAGCAGGGTAATGTCCTCATTCGCGGCGACCTGCACGGGCTGCCGTTCGAGAACAGAGGGAAAGTGCTCCGGTTCGAACCCTGCCAGGTTTTGGAATATACCCATTGGAGCACCTTGTCTCTGATTGCCGACATCCCCGAAAATTATTCGGTCCTTCATTTTGAGCTTCGCCCGCAGCAAGACCAAACGCTTTTAATACTTACCATCCGCGAGTTTCTGACATTTGAAATATTCAAACACCTGCAATTTTACTGGAATACGGCATTGCATTTGTTGAAAGAAGTAGCTGAGTCGCGGGAGCCATTGTCTGGGATGTGATTTGTTTGCATTTTAGGAGCCGAAAAAAACGATTCACTCCAAACACATCCCCGGCGCCTATGTACATCAACCGCTACCTGTCACCCACCATCGTCTATTACTACTCGTGGCGAATGGTCCTGTTTTCCCTTTTCACCGGATCCCTCGCCATCTTGGTGTACGAATACCTCGAATGGAAATGGGTCGCGATCCCCTGGCTGCCGGTATCGCTTGTCGGTACTGCTACTGCCTTTTTTGTGGGTTTCAAAAATAACCAGTCCTACGACCGCAGCTGGGAGGCCAGGAAAGTCTGGGGCGCCATTACCAACCATAGCCGCTCGTTCAGCGCCTCGGTAAGGTCTTTCACCACTTGTTCGCCCGATTCGGACCGGGCGTCGGCTGCGATCGAGAATAAAGTGATTATCTACCGGCATATCGCCTGGCTGTACGCCCTGAAAAATGCAATGGCCCAGCGTACCAACTGGGAACACACCGACCGCGCCAGTGAACGCCAACGAAAAGCGCTGACAGGCTCCCAAACGCCCTGTGATGTCGAAATAGCGAGGCATCTCTCCGAAAAGGAGCTGGCGTCGATTCACGGCAAAAAGAATCAGGCAACGCAGATACTGGACCTGCAATCCCAGCATATCCGCGATCTCCGGCGTAGCGGCTCCCTGGACCCCTATCAGCATGTCGCCATTCAGGACCTGATCTCTAAACTCTACGACGAGCAGGGTAAAAGCGAACGTATCAAAAACACGCCGTTCCCGAGGCAGTACGCCACCACGTCCACCCTGTTTATTTTCGTTTTCATGACACTACTGCCATTCGGGCTGCTGCCCCAGTTTGTGGATTTGGGGGAAAAATTCATGTTCCTCCTGATCCCTTTCAACATGATCGTTTCCTGGGTCTTCATGTTCATGGAATATGTGGGCGACATCAGCGAAAACCCGTTTGAAGGCCTGCTCAATGACACCCCTGTCGGCACCATCATCCGCAATATCGAAATCGATCTCAAAGAAATGCTGGACGACCAGGAAGTACCGGAAAAGATGAAAAGCTATTCAGGGGTCTTGTTTTGACCAAAAACCCAAACTCCGGCCGCATTAGTCGGCACGAAGGCTCTTTACCGGATCCATCAGCGCCGCTTTCAGGCTTTGAAAACTGACCGTCAGCATGGTGATCGCCAACGCACCTGCGCCTGACCATACGAATACCGACCAGGGTACGCCTGTGCGGTATTCGTACCGTTGCAGCCATCCCGACAACACATAGTATGCCACTGGTGACGCGATCAGCAGCGCCACGAGTACCAGCAGGATAAAATCCCGGGAGAGCAGCGCCCATACATTCCAAACCGACGCTCCCATCACCTTTCTCACCCCGATTTCACGGGTCCGAAGGGCGGCAACGTATGACGCGAGCCCGAACAACCCGAGGCAGGATATGAACGTTGCCAGCACCGTAAAGAAGCCCGCCAGCTGCCCGATCCGCTCCTCGGCGCGAAATTTGGCCTCGTACTCCTGATCCAGGAAACGATAGTCGAACGGGACTGCGGGTGCATATTTTTTGAACACTTTTTCAATCTTATCCAGCGCGTTCGTCACACCCGCGCCCGGGCGGAGGCGCATTGTGAGTACGTACGCGGGCCAGGGCGCTATGTAGTAAATCGCGTGCTGTACAGGTTCGTAAGGTGATTCCATCACCATCCCTTTCACCACTCCGATCACGTGTAATGGCTGATCTCCCCATTTGATCGTTTCGCCCACCGGGTTTTTCAGTCCCATGAACCGGACGGCCTCCTCGTTGAGAATCACCGCCAGCGCGTCGGTCGAATGCGCGCGTGAGAAGTCCCGGCCACGGGTGATCTCCCAGCCTACGGTCTTTCCAAACTCGTGTGTAACCCCGAATGTTACGAACGGTCTGTCTCTGTTTACATCTTTTCCCCGCCAGGTAAAACCGGTCTCATTCTGCCGCTTTTCAGTCAATGGGGTGGTCGTTTTGGTAACTTCTACAATCGCATTGGTTTCCAGCAATTCGTTTCGGAAGGATTCAAAATGATTATGAATGTCCAGCGTCGGCATATCCACCATTACCAGGCCGCTCCGGTCGTAGCCCACGGAGCGTTCCTTTGTAAACTGGATCTGCCTGAATACGATCGCCGTGCCGATGATAAGGGTAACCGAGACCGTGAATTGCACGACGACAAGCACCTGGCGCGGGACATACCCCAGGCGGCCCGACCGGAAAGTACCTTTCAGCACATTCACCGCTTTAAAGGAGGACAGGTATAATGCGGGATAGCTGCCGGCCAGTAAACCGGTAACCAGACAAAAGGCAAGGGCAATTAGCCAGAACCACGCATTGTTCCACGGCATGACCATATCCTTATCCGCTACTTCATTGAAAAATGTCAATCCGATCCGTACGCATCCGAGCCCGATCACGAAAGCCAGCAATACGACCAGCGAAGATTCACTAAAAAACTGTCCTATCAGCTGTCCACGCAGCGACCCTATCGCCTTGCGCACACCCACCTCCCGAGCCCGCTTTTCGGCCCGGGCAGTACTGAGGTTCATGAAGTTGATGCACGCCAGAAACAGAACGAACGCGCCGACAATTCCAAAAAGCCATACATACTGAATGCGCCCACCCGTATTTATTCCGTCTTTCCATTCGGAATACAGATGCCAGCGGCTCATGGGATCCAGAAAAACAGCCGGTTTGCCGTTACGTGCCTCACCGCTCAGCTTATCGAGCCGGGCATTCCGGATACGGGCAGAAACTGCTGAAACCGAGGCCTGATCAACGATTTGCCCGAAAACCTCTACGAAATTATTGTTCCATTCTTCCCGGTTCTTCTTTCCATAGGCTACCTGGGTCACAAAAAGCTCCCAGGGCGCTATAAAACCCGTATTGGCAAATGCCGAATTGCGGGGCAGATCGCGGTATACTCCGGTCACCTTAACCGCCATATGGTTATCGAGCGTCACTACCTGGTTGATCGGATCGTTCGTGCCGAACAGGATATGCGCTGTCGACTCGGACAGCAGCACCGACGCAGGCTCCGAAAGGCCTCCACGTGTTCCGCGGACCATATCGAGCATCAGCATTTCCGGAGCCTGCGGCTCCATAAACCTGCCTTTCTCATTGAATTTCTTATCCTTGAAAGCAACAACATGGCTTTCCGCCGTAGTCGAAGAAACCAGGTATTTGAAATGGCTCCCGTAAGTAAGCCGTAATTCCTGTCCCAATGGAGCCGGCACCTGATTTTGTGTAAAGATCAGTCCGCCCAGGTTCTGGCTTTGCATGACCTGCACAATCCGGTCATAATTTCTAAACGATTTATTGAACGCAAGCTCGTCATGCAGCCACAACCCTATGAGCATGGCTACGGCCATTCCGGTAGCCAGGCCGGTAATGTTGATAAAAGAATAAGCCTTGTTTTTAGCAAGATTTCGCCAGGCAACTTTGAAATAATTACGGATCATCATGACTTGAAGAGAAGAAGATTGTGAAAATGACTCGGTACGTTGCCGGTGTACCACAAATGGCGGGAGTACAGTGAAAACATTCAGTATGTAACGGAGCACTGCCTGAGGGCGCCCGCTCCGGTGATACCAGTAGTCGTAAAGCTCATCCAGATCACCCTCCACTTCTTCGAGGGTGTTTTCCGGGTGAAGCCATCGCAGCAGCAACCTTGCCCAGCGAGGCGGCCCGGGATTATCCAACGGTTCATTGTTTCGTTGGTCGTTCATAATTTTCCATTGGTCAGGTCTGTGAAGCCACAATCCCCGAAAGTTCGGCACCTGTATCCCGGTCTCCTGGTTTCGGATAAGCGGTCACCCCTATTTGTTTATATTTTATCGTACAAATAATGCGCCAGTCAGATGCACATGCATTAACTTATTGATAATCAACCTAATAATGATCTGTAAAAGCAAGCAATCTGTTCGTTTATGGACATCCCGTGCGTTTGCCGGACAGCCAGAATGCATGTAGTTAGGGCGGCATTTTGCAAAAAAATGCCTTTCTTATTCAGATGTAACCGATTTAGAACTACCGTTACTTGCAGAAGCATTCCAAATGTGCCGATATTGCGGCGGTTTTTGCTTCTCAACATACAAATCATGAAAATACTGATCGCCGACGACCACTCCCTGGTGCGCTACGGCCTGAAACTGGCACTTCACAACTACTTTAAAGATTCAGTGATTGACGAAAGCTGGGATGGGGATTCTGTAAAGGCGCAGCTTCAAAGCGACCGGTACGATGTCCTGCTGCTGGACCTCAACATGCCCGAAACGGATTCTCCCTTATTGCTGCAATGGATTCGCGAGTTCCACCCGCAGGTAAAGATCCTCGTGGTGTCGATGAATGACGAGCGCATTTTCGGGAAAAGGGCATTGCAACAGGGTGCCCACGGTTACCTGGAAAAAGACTCTCCCCCCGAAGAACTGGCAAGGGCTTTAAAAATGATCACATCGGGGAAAAAGTATACAAGCCCCAACCTGGCCGACATCCTCATTAATGAAACACTCCAGGGGAAAGCGGCCAACCCATTCGACGAACTGGCGCCGAGGGAATTTCAGGTTGCGATGTATCTGATCAAAGATTATACGGTCACGCAGATCAGCGAGCTCCTTCAGGTGCAATATACCTCTGTCAATACTTTCAAACGCCGGATATTCCAGAAACTGAACATTGAAACGAGAACGGAGTTAGTCAGGCTCGCAGATGCCTATAACATTGGCTGATGGACCGGGGATGGGATCAGCTCCCTGCATTCCAGTCCGAAAATGCTGACCGATGTGCCTTCGCCCCTTATGCTTGCGACCGACAGCGTGTAGTCGAGCGCATGTGCAAAATCGATGATGATCTGATAGCCAAGCCGGCTATTGGATTCGACGGGCACATCGGCTGAGGGGGCATTGATCCGCCGCGTGATCCGCTGCAGATCCACCGGCAACATGCCGCTGCCCGTATCGGAAACGATCAACGCGGGCCTGCCTTCCTTGTCTTGTTCGATCGAGACGGTGATTTTGCCGCCGTGGGTGTGCTTGTTGGCATTATCGATGAGATTTCGCAGGATCGCTTTCAGGATGTCCCGGTGGGTGTAAATGGTGATGTCTGCGGGATAGTCCGCTACCAGCTTGTTCCCGTTCACCAGCAGCATTTCTGCAAAAAACTGCTCCAATTCAGCAAACAGTTCGTCGAAGCCGAAGGTGTGTTTGGCCACGCGAAAACTTTCGTGTTGCGACCGGGCCCACAGGTTGACTTCCTTCACAAAAGCATGGATGTTGCCGGTCGCCTTCTTGATCTCCTCCGTACCGGCCTTTACCTCCGGCAATTGGTTATTTGCCGCAAACCTCGCGACATGGTCGGAAAGGAGATTCAGAAAATGAAGCGGCGACTGCAGGTCATGGGCGATCATCATGGTGATCTTCTGTTTGAGGCCATTACTGTACTCCAATTGTCTGGACAGATCAATCACTTGTCTTTCCAGCTCCCGCTTAGCGTAATTCAGGCGAAAATAGCGCCATTGCGTCCAAACAAAGACCAGGAATAGCACTATCAATGCAAAAATCATCGTACCGATCCATTGAGAGATCATAACCCATTTAAGAATAAGTTTCGGATTGCCTGAAGGAAATTCTAGTATGAAGGGAGCTTAAAGAATATGCAAGTAAGGCAGATTGTAGTATACATTACAACTCAATGTAGATATTTTTTAGACAAACCATTCCGCCGGCTACCAAATGCGGAGGCAGGCGGTTGATCCACAAAAGAAAACAGCTCCACGGCAATGCCATGAAGCTGTATCATTGGGTAACGGGACCCATCCCGTTTGCTAATCTATTCAACAAACCTGATCCGTTTGCATTCCTCTACACTGACTGTTGCCGTACTCGCTTTCCAGTTGCCAACCTGCTCACCGCCCTTGAAACGTTTCCCGGATACCGCATAAGTTCCCACCGGCAGGTTGAGGCTCACGACCGAGGCGCTGCCCGGCGCATTGCATTCGGGCCGGGCAGCGGCGGTTTGCGAAATGGAGCCCAGCACCTTACCATCCACGATCACATCAATGCGGTCATATTTTTCGGGTGTGTAGTTGGTGTAAAAAATCAGGTTCCCCTGAGGCGTCGGTTCGTCGTCTTTCTTGCAGGAAAAGATGATAGCGATCATCAGCAGGGAAGCGATGGTGGAGAGACGAACGTTTTTCAAAAGATTTTTCATGGCTAATCGATTTTAAACTGGTTTGAACATACTTGGAATGTGTCTCAGGGAGTTGGCTACCGCTTTGGACATGACAAAATTATATCCGGGAGCCAGCCGCTCAGCCGGATGTTGAGTGATTGGCAGTATTATTGAGCAGATCGACGGAAACGAAAAATGCCCTGCTTCAGAGAGGGCATTGACTCAAAATTAAAATACAACTCACTGATTATTAATATATAACAAACAAACCATTAAATAAAAATTACCCTTATTTTTCGGTAACCTATTATCCGGTCGGTCAGAAACGGGCGAACATTTCCATGAACTCCTGCCTTCGCGAACGTGATATACTGATCGCCACGTCATTGTCCATCACCACGTATCCGCCTTCGCCTCTCACGAACTTTTTGATGCGGTTCAGATTGATCAGAAACGAGTTGTGCACCCGGAAGAAATCGGGACCGCTTAACGCTTCGTCGACGTCTTTGAGCACTTTCGACACCACTATTTTCTTCCCGTTGGCCAGAACGACGCTGGTGTAGTTGCTGTCGGCCTCGCAGTACAGGATGTCCTGTGTCGGGACGAAAATCATGCCGTCGCCAGTCGTGAGGGCAATGCGGGTGGGGGTTGGTTTCATCTGCTGCACGCTCTGGAACAGCAGCTCGATCTGCTCCCGCGACGGTACATTTCGCTTCTCTTCGATCCGGCGGACGGTTTCGATGAGATCATCCGGATCAATGGGTTTCAAAAGGTAATTCAATGCACTGTATTTGAATGCCTTAATGGCAAACTTGTCGTAGGCCGTCGTAAACACAACATCGAAATGCAGCTTATCAAACTTTTCGAGCATATCGAAGCCATTCATTTTCGGCATCTCAATGTCCAGAAAAATGACGTCGGGGCGGTGCTCGCGAATCGCCTCGATACCTTTCTCCCCTGAGCTGCACAGGGCCGCCACCGACACCGATGGTGCATACGTTTTCAACAACCATTCGAGCATTTCGAGACAGTTGTTCTCATCGTCGATGATTACACATTTAATCATATCTTCTTTTATATCAAGGTTATTCTGATGTTTATCAAACCGGTATCGTGATCGTAACCCGGGTTCCTGCGGCTTCGCCCTTTTCATTTTTCAGGTCAAGGATCTCAACCTTCGCATTGGTCTGTGCGTATTGATTCAGCACTGCAATACGGTCTTCCGTCAGCTTCATACCCAGCGATTTTCTACCCGTGGCAGATTTACTGCGATACGCCGCGGCTTTCTCGCGGCCTATCCCGTTGTCTTCGATCACGCATTCCAGCACACTCTCATCGGTCATCCGAAGCCTGATCCGAAGTTTGCCGCCGCTTTCCAGGTGCAGCAGGCCGTGCCAGATCGCATTCTCCACATAAGGCTGAATGATTAGTGAAGGCACCTGGACCGAATCGGGATTTACCTCCTCACCCACTTCGATACGGTATTCAAACTGGTTATCAAACCGTATCCGCTCCATTTCAATGTAAAGCTTTAATGCTTCCATTTCATTCGACAGCATAACCCGCTTGCTATTTGAATTGTCGAGTATCAGCCGGATGAGCTTGGCAAAACGCGTCAGATACAAGGAGGCGGTGGCATTATCGCTTTTGACGATGTAGCGATTGATCGAATTCAGGCAGTTGAAAATAAAATGCGGGTTCATTTGTGCCCGCAAGGCCCGCATTTCCAGCTCGGCCATATGCTCGCGGATACGGGTCTGGCGACGAATGCGGGTCACACGCCACCGCACGAGACCGTACAAAGCACCACCCGCGCAAAGCCCGCACAGTACGATAAACCACCAACGCTCCCACCAAGGAGAAAGGATACTGAACGCAAACGGCGTGGCCGTCTCCCACCAGGTTACGCCATCCAGACTGGCTGCCACTGCGAATACATATCTTCCAGGCGATAGCGAAGAGAACCGCACACGGTTACTACGACCATTATCGACCCAGTTATTGTCCAGCCCTGCGAGCCGGTAGCGATACATCAGCTTCTGCGGGTTCCGGTAGTAGGGCGTCAGGAACTGAATTTCAACGGAGTTTTGCTTCCAGTTCAGTTGTAGCGGAGCCATGTTTCCAATCGGCACCGAGTCATCCTGGTTGACTCGTACCGAGGTGATCACCACATTCAGCCGCTCTTCGCGGAATTTGAGCTTGTCCGGATTAAAATAGTTCAACCCATTGTGACCGCCGATATAAATGTTGCCATCGGTCGACTCCAGTATGCTGTTGTAATTAAACCGTCTGTTTTGAATATTGTCCCGGAAATCAAACCATTGCAGCTTTTTCGCCCCGCGATTCAGCAGGTATAACCCGTCGTCCCCTCCGATCCACACCCGGCCGGATCGATCCTGGTGCATCACGGAAATGCGCTGGTTTTGAAGTTCGGGAAAAATCAGCCTCTTTTTCAACGTATTGCCCCTCCTGGTGACCTCGTACAACCCGACAGAGCCACACCAGGCCGTCGAGTCGCTTCTGACCAGCACCGCACTGACCAGGTGGCCCGGCAAAAAGGCAGAATCACTCACCGCATTCCTGAAACGGCTATTTACAATGAGCAGCCCCTGATAGGTACCCATCCAGTAGTTGCCGTCGGCAGCCTGCGCCACAGTCTGCACGATGCGCTCTGCCCCGTTGAAATGCATTTCACTGATGCGGTAGCTATCCCGGTCGATGAGATAGCAGATATGCTCGCCGACCACCAGAAAATGACCATCCCGCATGCGCACAATCGTCGCGATAAGGTCTTCCCGCAGCCGTCCGCGCAGGCGCTGCCCGGCTTCGCCATCGGGATAGATCACGTCTTTGAAAATGTGGGTGACGGGGTCTAACACCATGGGCAATGCCCGGCTGGGCGCCACGATGAGATTCTTGCCATCGAATACCAGGCCCCGGACTTCGGAAAATGATGGTCCTGCCGATCTTTGACGAATCATTGTAGTGCGGCCGTTGCGAACATCGAGCACCGAAATGCCCCGTGAGGTCCCCATCCATATGTTTCCCTGAGCGTCTTCGGCCAGCGCCTTCGTATTATTCCCAAGGCTTTGCCCGGTACCTGGGAAACCATTGACCCAGCCAATCGTATGTGCATCCGGCCTGAAAAACAGGATGCCATCCTGGGAAAGTATCCAATGCGTGCCGTCCGGGTCACGGAAATCTGAATAATTTTCATCGTTGGGCAAGGATTTGCCGGAATCAAAAATGACCGCCCGCGAGAATGTCCGGTCCTTTTCACGATAGAGATAACAACCTTTGGTAGTATTGACCAGGCTCCGCCCCTCTCCCAGCCTGGTAATGCTGATCAGTTCGGCAGGCGGCATGCCCAGCGGGTGTGCCGCATCGAGAGGCGGAATCTGTTTCACTGAACCAATAGAAAAGTCGATTTCAAAGGTCTGGTGCAACGGAGTACTCACCCAGGCAATGTGATCATTAACGGGAACTACCGTCCTTGCAGACTCAAAAGGAACACTGCGTACCGTTTTTTTCTGCGTGTCGTAGCAAAACACGGTCCGGATATCTGCCAGATAAAGCTGGTAGCCCCGGCTGTTGAAAACCCTCCGATAATAGTAATGGTCCTTCAAACCGGGCAGCTCATGAAAACGAAACGAATCCGTGCGGCTGTCATACCGGTACAATCCCCTCCCGGCGTTCGCCCAGATTCCGTTATCCGGAGTGGTCTGTAGTTTGTAAAGTTTGTTCAGCGGTTCAAGGCGTGGTCCGTCCGTTTTCACACCGGCCAGGCCGTTATGCCCGTTCCGGTACCGCTTGATTTCCGTCTCCGATACAACCCACAACGTCCCGGAGCTATCCGATGCCATGTCGAGCAGGTCTTCTCCGGCGGTATCGATGCGCCTCACGCTCTGACCGTCGAACCGCTGTAAGTGCCTGGGTGACAGTATCCACAAGAAACCGGCAGGGTCCCGAACGATCCGCGCTGCATTGGAAGTCTGGATGCCATTTTTGTCATCGAGCAGCTGTACATTAAAATCAGGCAATTGTCCATAGCATCCGATCCGGGCTACCAGCAGCAGCATCGGCAGGAATTGAGCGCCCAGACGTTTGAACAGATACACCGTAAAAACTGGTAAAGTGGATTATTTCGACCGGTGCAAATTGTGTAATTAAAGACACCAATGCCCGTACCATTCAGTAAGTTGCGCAATTTCTTAGTATTCGGACATTACAGCCACGTAAACTGATCCTGACGCACTGAAACGAATGTGCTGGGGCATAAGTTGCCGGAGTGGTCTTCTCGACGCGTGCCTGGTACACGGCTATCGTCCATCGGACTCAATTCCGCATCCATCCCACTTATTTCGGCCTTTGTCATAATTTACTTTCCGGCGCAGGTTCTTCGAACCATTTTTGTGCCGCTAATAACCAAACCATGAAGATGACCAGATTTCTCCTCATTATTTTTATCCTCACCAGCTCGCTCCTATCTCCGGCATTCGCACAATTTCCGACGGCGGGAAGCAGCCAACCCAAAGCACTGCCGGGAACAGCCGGCGACCAAAGTCCCAAAGGAACAGCCAGGCTGACTGGCTCTATCGTCGATTCCGCTTCGGCCAAACCCATCGAATTCGTAAGCATTGCCTTGTACAATAAAGGTAACGGCCAGGCAGTCGACGGCACGGTTGCCGACGAAAAGGGAAAATTCACTATCTCAAAGATCGTCGCGGGAGATTACAAGGTCTTGGTATCGTTCATCGGCTACGGCAACAAAACCGTGGACAACATCAAACTGGCGAAAGGCCAGGAGCTTGATCTCGGCTCGATCAGTCTGTCATCCAACACCAAAACGCTGAACGAAGTGACCGTAACCGGACAGGCCGCATTGATCGAAGAAAAAGTAGACCGGCTCGTGTACAATGCAGAAAAGGACATTACGGCCAAAGGTGGCGATGCGACGGACATTCTCCGCAAGGTACCGTTGCTGACCGTTGACCTCGATGGCAACGTCTCGCTGCGCGGAAGCCAGAATATCAAGGTGCTGATCAACAACAAACCAAGTACCATCATCGCCAACAGTGTGGCCGACGCCTTGAAGCAGATTCCGGCAGACCAGATTAAATCGGTGGAAGTCATCACCAGCCCTTCGGCGAAATACGATGCCGAGGGCTCCGGCGGGATCATCAACATCATTACCAAAAAGAACTCGCTGCAGGGATTGAATCTGAATATCGACTCGGGTATTGGAAACCGGGGCTCGATGCTCGCGCTGAATGGCGGTTACCGCAAGGGCAAGGCCGGTTTTACCATCGGTGGCTTCGGGCGCGGCATGTATAATACCATTACCAAAACCCGACTGGAGCAAACCAGTACCGTCGAGAACGTGACCACCACCACACGGCAAACCGGAGATGGTTCCAGCCATGGACTGTTTGGGAATTACAACCTTGGCTTTGACTACGACATTGCCAAAAACCAGAGCCTGACAGCCGGCGTGAAATACGGTGTCCGCAACTTCACCAACCAGCAGGACCTGGTGACCCGCCTGATGAAAACAGGAACGACCGACACCGAAACGAGCAGAAATGTGGATGCCAAAAACCTTTCCGGAACGGTTGATGTAAACGTAGACTATCTTCATACGTTCAAGCCTCAGCAGGAATGGAGCATATCCACGCTGTACAGCCGCAACGGTCTCACCAATGATTTCGACGCGGATCTGCTCAACGGAGACCGCCAGCTCACAGGCCGCCAGAAGAACCTGAACAAGAGTACCAACGAGGAATTCACATTCCAGACCGACTACCAGACACCCATTAAGAAAAACCAATTACTGGAATTCGGGGGCAAGGGCATTTTCCGGGAGGTAAAAAGCAAGTACAGCTTCCTGATCGCAGAAGCTACGGGTGATTTCCGTCCGGAGAGAGATCAGCCCGCGGGAGACCTGACCTATCATCAGAACATCGCCGCCGCCTACTCGTCCTACACTTACACAACTAAGAAGCGGTACACATTCAAAGGAGGTTTGCGCTATGAACATACTTTCATCGACGCGAGTACCAATGAGGGCGTTGTGGGTGTAGGGAACTACGGAGTACTGGTACCTAGTATCAATGCTTCGAAAACCTTCAAAGGTACCACCGTCAAACTGGGCTACAACCGTCGTATCCAACGTCCGGGCTTGCAACAGCTTAATCCGAACTTCAATTCGGCCAACCCGCAGAACATCACGATCGGGAACCCGGAACTTCGTCCTGAGCTGACCAATAACTTTGAAGTTGGGCTGAGCAAGAATATCAAAAAGACCTATGTAAATGCCACTTTCTTCGGTAGGGTGACCAATAATGCAATCACACAGGTACGCAATCCTTCGGACACACTTGCAGGAGCCATTGTCACGACTTATGAAAACATCGGTAAGCAGCATGCCTACGGCGCCAATATTTTTGCCAATGTTGCGGCCACATCGAAGATCAACGTCGGGATTTTTGCCAACGTGTTCTATACTACGCTCACCGGACAAACCATGGGCCAGAACGGCCTATCGCAGGAAATCGACAATAATGGTGTGAACGTAAGCGGTGGTTTGTTCTCTCAGGCGACCTTCGGAAACGGCTGGGGCGCTCAGGCATTCGGATTTATGCAAGGCACGCAGATTCAGTTGCAGGGAAAACAGGGCGGATTTGGATTTTATACAGTCGGTGTGAAAAAGGAATTTGCCAACAAAAAGGCCAGCCTCGGATTAGCAGCGGAAAACTTCCTGAGCAAACGCTTCAAGATGCATACCGAGCTCAATTCGCTCCAATTCAACCAGGTCAACGACATTTACATGTATAACCGCGGATTCCGTCTTACATTTACCTACAAAATCGGTAAAATGACGATGGATGCGCCGAAACGGAAAGCAAAGTCGGTCAATAACGATGACGTGAAGAGCGAAGGTGGCGGACAGCAGCAAGGTGGTGGCCAGGGCGGCGGCGGAAACGCTCCGAAATAGTCCCCGACCGGATTCCAATCTAATACAAGCCTTTTTAACTCAAATAAATCTTCGGTATGAAAGCAAACAAACTAATTTGGACAATGGCTGCGGTATTCGCTTCCGCCGCTTCTTACGCACAAACAGTGGATGAGATCGTCGACAAGCACGTGGCTGCTTTGGGAGGTCTCGACAAAATCAAGGCCGTCAACACCGTCGTTACCGAACGGTCACTGGCAGTCCAGGGAATGGAAATCCCTAATAAAACCACGCTCGTAGTAGGAAAATCGGTCCGGAACGAGTCTACCGTCATGGGCAACACCATGGTCCAGGTTGTGGATGACTCCAAAGGCTGGATGATCCGCCCGACGATGATGGGCGGCACCGGAGAACCAGAGGATATGCCCGAAGATCAGGTGAAACAGCAGCTTAGCTCGCTGGATCCGTTCGGAGGCCTTGTGGACTATAAAGGCAAAGGCAACAAGGTTGAACTGATTGGAAAGGAAACAGTTGACAAAAAAGATGTTTTTCACTTGAAACTGACCACCAAGGACGGTCAGGTGATTGAAGAATACGTGGACGCGAGTACTTTCCTGGTCAATAAAATAAAAGTGTCGATGAACGGCCAGGATGGCGAAATCGAACTCACTGACTATAAAGAAGTGGACGGCGTGAAATTCCCCAACACAATGGAAATCAGCAATGCTCAAATGGGAACTATGTCTTTCATTACCAGCAAAATAGCAGTAAACACACCGGTTGACCCCGCTATTTTCAAGAGACCCACCAAATAGCAGCATTCCGGCCTGATCTAATAGCGTTGTTCATCGAGCAACGCTATTTTTTGACAATTCGATCAAAGCTCTAAGCATTTAAAATGAACTGCCGGCGGCTCAGCTGAGCATTGTTACCTTCTCAATCAGTTTGATAAGACTGCTTACCTGCATTTTTCGCAGAATGCGCATTTTATGGGTGCCTACCGTGGTTTTGTTGATGTTCAGCGCCGACGCGATTTCGGTCGTCGACTTACCGTCGATCAGGAAGTTCATCACCTCCCGCTCCCTGCCCGAAATGTTCATCAGCGGATTGGCATACCGGGTCGACCGATGGAGCTGACTCTCCTGGATTATCAATTGCTGCAATGCCACGCTGGCGTACTTCCCCATCACCATCATGGCCCGGATCGCCTCCTCGAACTGAACGGAGGTCGATAGCTTCCAGAGAAATCCGTCCGCGCCCGCTTTCATGTACGGCAGTCCATAGACCTTTTCATCCAGATCCGTAATGATCATGATGGCCGTTTCAGGAAATCCCGTCTTCAGGCGCTGCACTGCCCCTGTTCCCGCCTTACCCCGGATATCGATATCCAGGATAATCAGCTGAAAAGGACGATGTCCGGCAATCTCAAACCCTCTTTCAACAGATGACGCCGTGTCGATTTCAGCCTGCGGATTTACCTCGGCTATTTTTTGTTTCAATCCCAGAACCGTCAAAGGTTCATCTTCAATAATTAATATGTTCATGGCGCACCAGAGGAGAAAGACGATCCGCTACGAAAATAGCAGCATGTAAAATTACATTTACTTTTGATTAGAATTTATTTATTTAAACAAAATAGCTAATTTGACAAACACGCTTAGTAACGAACAAGCGGGTATTTCATAGCATTGTCCTGATTACGTATACCCTCCAACAGTACGCCCGACCTCACCTACGCTGTCTTATTCCTTAATAATCGGATACCCGCATCTCAGAACGATAAAACCCGGGTTTTGCGAACCTGCATGAGGCGCATTAATTATTGATTTGCTCCAAACTTTTTTTGCCGAACCGGTCAATTAAATGTAAACTTGTAGAGGCCGCTGAATAAGTTTTACATTAAGTAATAGGAATTTTACTTAATATTTACCGCACTCATTCCTTAACCATTGGCATTCAGCAGGTTATGACGGCTCAAACTGACTATAAGTCCTCCGAAACAAATGAAACAAATCTTACTGGTTGAAGACCACGCGATTGTCAGGCTTGCCACGCGGTTCTTGATTCTTGATTTGCTGAATCCGGTGGTGGTTTACGAGGCGGGATCTTTCAGTGAGACACTCGCGCAACTGACCCAGCATACTGTGGACCTTGTTGTGCTGGACATCAATATACCTGATGGCGAAGGCTTTAATATGATCCCCCGGATCAGGGAGATACAGCCCAGGGTGTTGATCGTGATTTTTTCAAGTCTTGAAGAAGAAATTTACGCCCTGCATTATATCAAGGCCGGAGCAAACGGTTTTTTGTCAAAGAATGCTTCCCAGGACGAGATCAAGAAGGCTATCCTGTCTATGCTCGAAACCGGTAATTACATCAGCACTGCGGTACAGCAACAATTGTTGCGCAATACGCTGGAAAACAAACCCAATGGCGAAAACCCACTGGAACACCTTTCACAGCGCGAACTGGAAGTAATGGACATGCTGATCGAAGGCTACTGGACCAAGGAAATAGCCATTAAACTCAGCCTGACCGAGAGTTCCGTCAGCACCTACAAAGCCCGGATTTTTGAAAAACTCAAAGTTTCGACCCTCATCGAAATGTTCAAAAAAGTGCAGTTCTACAAAAGCCAGAACCCGGGGTTCTGACTTCATGACGCTGAATTCTTCATCTTTCCGGTAAATATTTTGACTTATTACGAAGTTTTCGTAGAATTACGAAAACTTCGTAGATATGGAAAAACTAACAGCACAGGAGGAAGATGCGATGCGCGCTGCCTGGAAAACCGGCGAGGGAAGTGTCAAATCTATCGTAACGGCTATGACGCCGCCCGCTCCACCCTACACCACCGTTGCGTCGACAGTAAAAAACCTTGAAAAGAAAGGATACCTGAACAGTCGGCTGATCGGTAATGTATATGTGTACGCCCCGGTTGTGACCGAGGAAGCTTATAAACAGAAATTTATGGGCAATGTAGTAAAAGACTATTTTGAAAACTCATATAAGGAGCTTGTCAGTTTTTTTGCGCAGAAGAATAAAATATCCGCCGAAGAACTACGGGAGATCATCAGCCTGATAGAAGAAAAAAAATGAACAGCAAACCGCAGAGCCATGTCACTATTTCCGGATTACCTGCTCAAATTATCACTCAGTTTCGCGCTGATCGCGCTGTTTTACCACTTTGTCCTGCGCAACCTTACATTTTATCAATGGAACCGCTGGTACTTGCTTTTGTATACCGCCCTGTGCTTCGCGGTTCCTTTTATTGACCTTGGCGATACCGTCCGCGCGTACCCACAGGACGCTCCTGCCTATGCTATCCTGCACAGCATTCCAACCATGAACTCCGCATTGGCTCCAACTGTGGGCCGAGCGGAGTCAATCCAGTATTTTCAGCCAAACAACACAAAGGACATCAGCCACTGGCTGGTTATCGGCTGGATGGGCGGTATGTTTGTAATGACATGCCGACTGGCGCTACATATTATCTCCTTGCTTAGAATCCGCAGCAAATCAAAGCTTGTTTCCAACGACGGCGTCCGGCTCTATCACTTCGACGACGACACTCCCCCGTTCTCTTTTGGGAATTCGATCTTTTACAACCCGCATTTACACGAACCCGACGAGTTGCAGGACATGATCCTGCACGAATATGTACACGTGCGGCAAGGGCACACATTCGACGTCATCTGGTCGGAGTTATTGTGCATTGTCAACTGGTTCAATCCGTTCGTGTGGCTGATCAGTCACAGCGTTCGCCAAAACCTGGAATACATCGCCGACGCCGGGGTGCTGGAAAACCGCGCCGACGCCAAAAACTATCAGTACCTCCTGCTCAAAACAGCCATGGGGCCGGCTTTTCGCATGGCCAATCATTTTGGCTTCGTCTCGCTGAAACAACGTATCGTGATGATGAACAAAGCCAGCAGTCCGCGCATCATGCTATCCTGCTTCCTTTTCGTAGTGCCGTTGCTCGCGATGCTGCTCGTCGCGTTCCGGCAGGAATCGCCTGATGCTAGTAAGAGTAAAAAAACAGGAATGATCTGGGTCGGCCAGGCCAGCAGGAGCAAAAGAGCGCCCAAGGACCACTTGCATCTTTCGGGACTGCTATTGGACGCAAAAACCGGAAAACCTGTTGCAAACCTCCCGCTGACTCTCTCGCGCGACGATGTGCCCTTTGAAATCGTCCATACCGACTCCGATGGCTACTTTTTCGTACAAATCCCCACAATAGGCGATCCCAAAACCATACACAGCGCTCAGCTCTCCTACGACGGACCGGACTTTCTCCCGTTCAGAATCGGAAAGAGCTACCAGTCGGGTCGTGCGCACGCCGACGGGTTCGAGATCTGCTTTCTCCCAGGAAAAACAGCCTCTGACCACAGCTTTTACCAGTACAGCGTAGCTTCGGACATCTTCTATGACTCCTATGAACCCAAAAACGTACAGGCAGCACTGAAATCATACCTCTATAAAAGCCTCCCTCCGTTCCGGGCTGAAAGCCGGCTGAAAGCAGAATTCATTGAAAGCAAGATCTGGCCCAAGGATGTTATCACATTGTATAAAACGGGCTATTTCGATCGTAATAAAGAGCTGATCGGCTACGTAGGCAAGACCAGGCTCTATCTGGACGGCAAAAAAGCTACCTACCGGCAAGTGAACGAGGCTTTTAAAAATTACCCCTATATGCTTACCGAAGCACAGGAGCGCCGCGAACCGATATTTGGTGTTGGGTCAAAAATAACCTACCTGACATTCCCGCTACACCGCGATGCGCCACCCGTCGCAATCGTGAAAGGCAACGCGGAAGTAATTGACGCAAAAGGATTTGATCTCAACACATTACGGAGCGAACCCTACTTTCTCGATGGTTTCCGCCAGGTAAACGGCGTCGGCAGTAACCTGATGCCACTCCGCAAAGACATCAAAAGGGTGGTGTTGCTCAAAGGGAAACTGGCACGGTACTACGACCGCGCGCTCGACAGGATCTGGTGGATCGAAACCAGGCCGGTCGCCGAAGTGTTCGAAAGGCCTGATTTCACTGCTAATTAGTAGTCTTACTGACTACTTGGCGTCAAACCGTCGATAGTTTGTATTGTTGCATTACCCTGCGTGCATGTGCCAAAGTAATGCTGGGCTTGATCAGCGCTTTGAAAAAAGGTATAACCGGTTCACCCGCAGCAATCCTTTGCGGCCAGTCGGGATTGGCGATCGCTGCCCGGCCGATCGACACAAGGTCGGCCTGACCGCTGTTCAGCAAGCGCTCCGCCAGCCCTACATCGTGCATTCCGCCATTGGCAATTACCGGTGATTTCAACAGGTTTTTCGCAATCCCCGTGGAAGACAGGCCATCGGGATAAAGTGCCTCCCGGTCCCAGCGACCGCCTTCCGCAGCAATATGCACGTAGTCGGGATCGATTTCCGCCAGTATACCGAAAATGCTGCGTGCTGTTTCCGAACCGCCCGGCCAGCGGTAAGTCAGGTCATTCACCTTGCTTTCCGAGATACGGATACCGACCATAAAGCCGGCTGGCATCTTCGATCGGACAGCCTGATATACCTCCATTAAAAACCGCAGACGATTGCGCGTTTCGCCCCCGTACGCATCCGTACGAAGGTTGGTGTGCGGTGTGATAAACTGGTCAAAAAGATAGCCATTGGCTGCGTGGATCTCGACCCCGTCGAAGCCGGCTTCCAGGGCCAGCTCTGCCGCCCGGACATATCCTGCCTGAATATCGGCCATATCTTCCACCGACATCGCTGCCGGAACCGGGAACGGGCCTGTCGGTCCGCCGTGCTCCGGCAGGCGTACACCCTCAGGTCGCACCGCCGAGGGCCCGATCGTGCGATCGTCCATTTGCCGCAGTGCCCCCGCATGCATTAACTGGCTCACCACCAGTGCGCCATGCGCATGCACACGCGTCACGACATGCTTCCAGCCCTCCATTTGCCGGCTGGTCACCATACCCGGCTGCCGCAGGTCCGACTGACTGAAAAGCGCATCGGTATAGGTGCCCTCGGTAATGATCATTCCAAAACCACCTTTGGAAAATGATTCATAATAGTCAGCCATTTCGCTCGTAGGTACGCCCTGCTCGTCCGCACTCCACCGGGTCATCGGTGCCACGATCAGCCGGTTACGTAATGCGTTACCCCGGATATGCGTATGATCAAAAATGCTCTTTTCTGCCGTTTCCATACACTTTTTTTGCTTACAAATGTAGGGCAGCGGCTTGGCTGGCGTCGTTTATGTAGTTTAATAAAACACATTAAACTAGTTTAACGTAACCGGCTTTTCTGTTTGCGGATCTGGCTGAGAAAGACGGGCGTGATGCCCAGATAGGATGCGATATGCCGCTGCGGCATGCGTTGTTCCAGCGTGGGGTACCTGCCAATAAGGGCCTCATAACGCTCCGCCCCGCTCATCGACAGGCTGTTCAGAATGCGCTGGTCCTGCGCAATGCCGCCTTTCTGTTCCATGATACGCCAGAACCTTTCGAACGCGGGAACATCGCGGTACAATTGTTCCAGGTCATGCTTTTCGATCTGCAACAAGGTGGATGCTTCCAATGCCACGATGTTACGCAATGCGGGCGTTTGCAAATGGAGACTGGTGGAGTCGGTAATCCACCAGTCTTCCAGTGCAAAATGCAGGGTATGGTCGTTCCCGCGCTCGTCCACATAGAAAGAGCGGAGAAAACCTTTACATACGTAGCTTTCAAACTGACAAATATCGCCCTGCTGGACCAGGTACTGCCGGGGAAGCAGTCTGCGGACCTTCAAAATGGATGTGAACCGGGCCTGCTCGGCTTCGGTGAGGTCGATCCGGCGCAGAACGTGGTCCAGGATCATCCGGTATAATGCTGATTCGTTTTCCAAAAGTTGCTGCCTGATGGTTGCGGCAAATATTGAAAACTAATCCGTCCGATCCAAGGCTAGCTCAGCGTCCCCCCGTCGATCGTGATCACAGATCCCGTCGTGTAACTGTTGGCAGGACTTGCGAGAAATGCAACCGCATCGGCAATGTGCTCCGGACGGCCATATTTTGGAATAGACATCATGCCGCGCTGGAAATCCGAGGATTCGGACGTCTCCGGGTTCATATCCGTGTTCACTGGCCCTGGCTGGATCAGGTTAACGGTGATGTCCTTTGGCCCGAGATCCCGGGAAAGGCCTTTGGTGAAGCCCGAGAGAGCCGATTTGCTGGCCGCATACAATGTCGCCTCCGGGCCCGCAACCCGGTCGGCCATGCAGCTGCCTATTGTAATGATTCGTCCTGCCCGTTCCATTTGGCGTGAGGCCGCCAGGCAAGCCTCAAAGACCGATCTGACATTGACGTTCATCACATAGTCATAATCTTCCACCGTATGTTCTTCAAATGGCTTACCTACATATACGCCCGCGCTGTTGACCAGAATATCCAGCTTCCCGTGCTGCGCAATCGCCTGGTCGATCGCCGCGGAAACCGCCCCGCCCTTTGCATTATCGGACTGGATAGCCACCGCGCTCAAACCGTCTCCAGCGAGTTCGCTCACGAGCGCCTCGGCCCTTTCCCGCCCATTAACATAGGTAAAACTCACCTTCGCTCCTTCGGCCGCGAGCCTGCGTACAATGGCAGCCCCAATGCCCCTTGATCCTCCGGTAACGAATGCGACTTTGTCTTTCAGATTTTGCATGATTTTAAATTGATTTGATTCGTTGCAAAACTAAAAAGGTACTCATACATTTATAGGTACTAACATATTTATCAAGTACTCACATTAATGTAAGTTATGCGAAAACAGAGCTCCACGAACCTTGAAAACGAAATGCTGATCAACGGAAATTGTGACATGGCTTACACGCTCGACCTCATCGGCGGGCGGTGGAAGCCGTCGATCCTGTGGAGGCTGTTCCGCGGCGCCATGCGGTACAGTGACCTCAGGCGCAGTCTTCCCAATGTTTCCGAGCGCATCCTGATCTTGCAGCTGCGTGAAATGGAAGGCGGCGGACTGATCAGCCGCAAGGTGTATCCTGAGGTCCCTCCTCGGGTGGAATATCTGCTTACCGACCTGGGAAAAAGTCTGGAACCGGTGCTGAAAGTGCTGACTGACTGGGGCAGTATCAACCGCCCCTCCGCCGAAGTGGAAACGACGGAATCTGCTTATTAACAATATGATAACACCTCTTTTACCCATATAACCGTCACAAGTTCAAACCTTCGTGCGTACTCCGTTCGGCAGGAGCCGTTTTTGATCCGGCTCCTGATTCCCCGAAAAACGCAACGTTATGAACTACCGTGACCCATTTTTACACCGTTACTTTCCCTGGCTGCTGCTGGCAGGTATATTACTCAACATCCCCGGCCTTTGGCTGGACATCATCGAACCCGACGGCGCATTGTACGCCACCATCGCCAAGCACATCGTTATTCACAATGACTGGGTGAACCTCCATGGCGATGGCCACGACTGGCTCGACAAACCGCATTTCCCGTTCTGGATGGCGGCTATCAGCTACAAGATCTTCGGCATCACGGGATTTGCCTACAAGCTTCCTGCATTCCTTTTCTGGCTCCTGAGCCTGCGATATACCTACCTCATCGCAAAGGAGTTATACAATGACGATGTGGCCAAAATAGCGGTGTTGATCTATACCGTAGCCCTGCACAGCACCCTGGCCAATTTCGACGTGCGCGCGGAACCCTACCTGACGGCCTGCATTGTGGGTGCGGCCTGGCATATGCTGCGCATCCATGCGCGCGGCCATGGGTCGCATGTCGTGTGGGCGGCATTGTTCGCGGCCTGCGCGATCATGACCAAGGGAATTTTCGTCCTCATCACCCTCTGCGGCGGCTGGGTGATCTACTGGCTCATCACCCGGCAGTTCCGGGAGTTCCTGAATTACCGGTGGTGGTTGGTTCTTGCATTGTCTTTCGTCTTTATTTTGCCCGAGCTGTACAGTCTCTACGTTCAATTCGACCTGCATCCTGAAAAGGCTGTTTTCGGCCGTCATCATGTGTCCGGCATCCGTTTTTTCTTCTGGGACAGTCAGTTCGGCAGGTTTTTCAATACTGGGCCGATCAAAGGCAAGGGTGACGTCACTTTCTTTCTGCATACCACATTGTGGGCATTCCTGCCCTGGTCGGCCGGACTGGTCGGAGGCATTGTGTACCTGCTGAAATACGAGCGTAACCGCGATGCCATCCGCTGGGTGATGTACGGAAGCACGCTGCTCACGTTCCTGCTCTTCTCGCTGTCAAGGTTTCAGCTTCCGCATTACCTGGTGATCGAGTTCCCCTATTTCTCGATGATCACCGCCTACTTCTTCCGGCAGCTCGCCAACCGTTCGAAATTGGATCACCTCGTAACCGTACAAACCGTGCTGCTGATCGCTACGCTGGTCTGTATCTCGGTATTGCTGTACATTACCGGTATCAGCCACGGCATCGTCGCCGCGGCCATCGCCCTGGCGATCGTTTTGGGCGTGAGCGTCATTAGTTACCGCAATGCGATGCAGCAGCTTTTGTTCAAAGGGTACGCCATGGCGGCCATTCTGTATATCTTTCTGTTTCAATTCTTTTACCCGTTCCTGTTGAAGTACCAATCGGGAATGCAGGCTGCGCGGGAGATCCCCGTACGGAACCGGCATCTGCCCGTCGCCGCCTACGGCTCCTTCTCTTACAGCTTCGAATTCTACTCCCCGGGTGAAGTGAAGCTGATCAAAAACAGCCAATCACTCGATGATTTCATCGACGACGCGCCCTGTTACCTGTATACTAACGCAGCCGTCGCCGACAGTCTGATCCGGTCCGGCGTCGGAGCCGAGGTCCGTGCTTCCCCGGATCATTTTCATGTGACCCGCCTGAAACTGGGTTTTCTGGATCAGACCAAACGTTTTAAAGCGGTAGAACCCCGGTATTTGCTCTACATCCGCAATGAGCACACGTTGTAAAATAAAAGCCCCCGAAGATCAGCGATCCCGGGGGCCTGCATTACCTCTGCGTATAAACTAGGGAACTTTAATGGTCTTGATAGTCGTGTAGTTGTACTTTTTGTAAGTATCATTCACACGTACGCCAATGCGCACATAGTACGTCGTCGAATATTTCATCGGAACCGAGGAAGTGATGGTGATATCCTTCCCCTCCTTGTCCACGGTTACCGGTACGACCGCGCCTACGGCAGTGTTGTCCCAATTGTTATTTCCGACGTACTGGTTAGTGGATATAAACAGCTGGTAGTCCAGCGGGTTAGGTTTGATAAGCCCTTCCGGAGCGGGGTTGCCGGTAAACCTGAACGTCACCGACACTTTTTTATCCGCATTCACGACGGGCTCCGCAACCCAATCCACATTCAGATACGGGATCACCGTGAAATCCTGGGACACGGCACCTTTGATATCGACGACCTTTTCCGCGACCGGATAAAAAGGTCCTTCAACCGGTGTTACTTTATAATTGCCCGGAAACAACTTGTTATTAATGAACGATCCGTCCTGTTTCAGGTTCAGGTACATCGGCAGGGGCGTATTGCTCCAACTCAGTTCTTCAAGTTTCAGGCGGGCGCTCGACGCACCCTGTTCAAGCTGGATACCTGCACCGGTCGCATCCACCAGCCTACCTTCGAATGTAGAATCCGGTGCATCCACATTGTCGATCCGGCAAGCGCACAGCAGCGCCGGGATCAACAGTATATAGAGAAAAGTTTTCATTGTTAAATTCATTTTCAGTGATCAATATTGCTCATTCTGAACCAGTTTCGGATTCGCGATCAGTTCTGCTCCCGGAATGGCTTCGTAATAATTCTTCGTAGCAACGGTAAACCGCGCACTCCGTTCCTCGAACCGGCAATCGAAAATGTATTTGCCGCGGATGTAGTCGTTCGTTTCGGCCACAGCACCCCGGGCGAACAGGAATGGATTGCATTTACGCCAGATCCGGGCATTCACCTCGGTATCGGCCGTCCGCCATCTCAGCATGTCCCACCATAATTTGTTCTCAAAAGCGAGTTCCTTCCGCCGCTCGATCCGTATCACTTGCAGCCCCCTCGTGGGCGCCAGCACATAGGAGCCTGGCCCCGTGCCAGGCGCGAGCGCCGACGCCGGTGAAAGCTCCGCGACGCCTTTCAGCAACACAGCGCCGGCCCTTGTCCTGATCTTGTTGATCTGCTCGAATGCATCGTTCAGCAGTACTGCCCCATCCACGTCTGTAACGCCATTCTGGTGCAGCTCCAATGCCGCTTCCGCCCGGTTGAGCAGCACCTCCGCATACCGGATCTCGATCCAGGACTGGTTTGACCTGTGCAATGCCGTCGCCGAGGGGACCAGGTTGGGCATCAGCCATTTGCGTCCATGAAAGCCGGTAATCGTCGCATTGTTTGCGGATGTAGGTCCATCCAGCCCTGTCGGGTTGATCGACTGGCCATTGGAAAGTACCATCGGCGTCTGGTTGTTCCAGGTGCCCGACTGTTTCATATTGGCATTATAAAAAGCATTGGAATTATAGCCGCTGGTCATGTCTTCCGGAATGAACTTCGGGATAGGTACCGACGGGTCGACCGATTCGGCCAACGTGCCCCTGCGCAGGTCCGTGCGCACGCCTTTAATGGGCTGGCCCGGCAGCAGCACAGTCCCCCGCAGACGCGGCTCACAGTTTTCGAAAAGCTGTTCTACATAGTCATACACGATGTAATTGCCTTTATCATCCGTGGTTTTCAGCTGTCCTTTGGCATTCCTGGGCAAGCCGTCGAACAGTTCCACAAAATCGAGGGTCGGGTTGAACCGGTCACCGTAGGTCGATGTCATGTGCGGCGGAGCATACACGGCGTCGAAGCTATGCACGGCTTCCGGGTAGGAATAACCCTTCGCAAAAATCGTTTCCGGGCTGGATGTGTCCAGAAAAAGGTCCGCATAGTTGTCCGCCGATGCAATCTTGTCCTCCGCCGACCATTTTTTGGTATAAAGCGAATATTTGCCTTCGATCATCTTCGCGGCCTGAAAACTCGCTTTGAAATAATCATTAGCCTTCTCTTTCGGGATCCCGCAAAGCATTACGCCGTCCTTCACAAACGGATTGGCATACCGGGCAATGGAACCGGCCGTCAGGGCCACCCGCGATTTGAATGCCGCCGCGATGTTTTTGTTTACCCGCCCCGACTGTTCGCTAACTTCGGGCATATTGGCAATCACAAAGTCGAGATCGGCCAGGATGAAATCATAGATCTGCTGCTCGCTGCTGCGGGGAATCTGCAGCGATTCCAGCGAAGTACCGCTCAGTGACTGCACTTCTTCGGTAATGGGCACGCCGCCATAGCGCTTCGCGAGTGCGAAATAGGTGAACGCGCGCACAAATCGCGCCTCCGCGATCCATTTATCCACTTTCGCCTGTGTGAGAGATGCGGCGTAACCGGGCAGTTCGCGGATCAGGTAATTGGCATTACGGATCACCTGGTAGCCGCTTTTCCAGTAGCCGCGTGCCGGGTTTACGAAGCCCCCGTTGTTGCGGTTGGCATTCTCTCCGGTGTTCAATGCCGGCGTCGCGATGTTGTTCCAGGTATCAAAGCCTTCGGTACCCTCCTGGGCGCTGTATTTAAAGTCCTCCATGGGCATTCGGCTGTACAATGCAGCCATATAGGCCTGCATACCAGCGTCGGTGAATGCATCCTTGTCCTGGACTACATTAATGGGCGGAATATCGAGCTCGTTGCACGCAGAGGTTCCGCCCAGCAGGAGGAGCGCCAATGCATATTTTATATTTTTCATTTGAAATACCATCCTGATTTGATTTAAAAACTGATACTGGCACCAACATTGATCGTCCGGTTGATCGGATACATATAGCCGTACAACTCCGAAGGGTGTTCGGGATCAAGGCCCTTTACCTTCGTGAATGTGTGCAGGTTATAGCCATTGATGTACACGCGCAGCCCCTGCACGCCTACCCTTTTCAGCAGGTCTTTGGGTAGGGAATATCCAAGCTCCGCACTTTTGAGCCGCAGGTAAGCGCCGTTCTGGATGTTTCGCACCGAGTTCTCGTCGGCTACGGTGCCCGTGTAGGCGTAGTAGCCGCGCTGCCATTGCGTCGCCGGGTTGTAAGGGTCCGCATTGGCATCGGTCGGATGCCACCTGTCCATGAAGAACGATAGTGCATTTCCGTCCCAGGCCAGCGGCTCGCGCAGCTGCTCTCCGTAAGCCACGTAGGAAAGCGCAGCTCCCTGGAACAGAATGTTCAGGTCAAACCCTTTGTAATCGATCGAACCGGAGAAGCCGAAGTTCATCAGCGGATGGTTCTTTTTGGCATCACCGCCCACAGTGGTGGTACTCGCGGGGTTAATGGTGGTCGCGATCGGATGCCGGTCCATATCGTCGATGGTGCCATCGCCATTCCAGTCCTCATACATATAATCACCCGGCAACGTGGCCCGCCCCACATAGCTGTCGTGCGCCGCGATCTGTTCGTACGACTGGAATTGACCTTCATAACCCCAGCCGAACCAGACGTCGTTGAAACGGTTGCTGCGGTTGTTGCGCCAGTTGTCATAGGAATTCCCGGAAAGGCCGCGCTCGATGTAAATGTTTTTGGTACGGGTCAAAGAAAGATTCCCGGATACATTGTAGCGGATCTGGTTGATGCGTTTGCGGTGCGAAACCGACACCTCGAATCCGCTCGTCTGATCGCTGTTCAGGTTTTCCTGCGGCATCGTCGCCCCGAATGTACCGGGCAACGACATGAGGCGGTTGGCCAGCAGGCCTGTGCGGTTACGGCGGAAAATATCAAAGCTGATTTCCACGAGCCCGTTCCAGAAGCCTGCATCCAGACCCGCATTCGCAGTTTTAACCGTGTACCAGGTGATGTTGGGATTGGGTGAGTTGCGGAAACCCAGGGCGTTCACAAACGATCCGCCGAACATATATCCCCCGGCCAATGCCTGGCTGTTGCCATTGAAAGGGTAATCGTACCCCGAAACGAACTGGTAGGAAGAGGCTCCGTCATCCCCCATCGACCCGTAGGAGCCCCTGATTTTGAGGTTATCCAGGAAACGAAAGAATGCATTGTTTTTGATAAATGCCTCTTCCGACAAGCGCCAGCCCGCCGATACCGCCGGGAAGAAGCCCCATTGCTTCCCGACCGGGAATTTCGAGGATCCGTCGTACCGGAAGCTGAAATCGGCAATGTATTTACCCTTGAAATCATAGTTCACGCGACCTACGAGCCCTTTGTTCGCGTTTTTCCAGATATTGTTGATGTTGCTGCTGCCCACCTGGTTCTGCGCTTTCCCGGCGAAAAGGTATTCCATCGGGATCCCCAACTCACGGCTTGCGTAGAAATTGTCGCTGCTGCGGGTGCTTTCCTCGTAGAGCACCAATGCGCCCACATGGTGTTTATCCTTGAAAATGCGATCGTAATTCAGCGAAACCTGCATCAATGTCGACGGAAGCGCATTGTACGTCCGCGTGAGCTGATCGGGCAGGTTATTGGCAAATGGCGCGTAGGTGCCGTTCGAGGCGTTGTAATCGTAGAGATTATAAGACTTTTTATAATTGGTGTTGGAGTTAATACGCGTATCGTAGCTGAACATTCCTTTCGCCATCAGGCCTTCCACCTGCGGAATCGTGTATTCCAGCGAAAACTGGCTTTGCAGCCATTTATTATTATCCTGCTGGTAGCCCGAAATGTCGGCGGTCGTCAATGCAACCGGGTGGCCGGCCGCCATTTTGAAAAGATAATCCGGGTTGTTGTTGGCATAATTGGTCTCATTCGGCTGGGCCCTCCAAAGCGGTCCGTAGATTTCGTGCATCCCTCCCGCCTGCTGGCTGTTCTTGGTATCGATGATGCCGCTCAGCTTCAGTGAAGCACGCAGCTGCTTCGTAATCTGCGCATTGACGTTCGAACGAAGATTGTATTTATCATAGTTAAGGTCTTTGCTTTTCCAGAAACCCTCCTGGTACATATAACCCATATTGATAAAGTAGTCGACACGGCCGTCGGCGGTACCGCCGCTGGCGCTCAGGTTATGCTGCTGCTGCGGAGCGTGCTCCTGCATGACGAGGTCATACCAATCCGTGCTTTGCAGTTTTCCTTCTCGATAAGGCGCAAAGTCCGATTCGGAGTAGCGGATCACCGGGCTGTTGACATTGTGCATACTCCGCTCGTTCATCAGCGTGTAGCGCTCGATCGCACCCACTGGCCTCGGTAAGCCGAGGGCGGTCTGGCGGCCATAGTACATCGCATATTCGATCTTCGCACGCCCGCTCGCACCGCGTTTCGTGGTTACCAGCACGACGCCATTCGCTGCGCGCACCCCGTAAATGGCCGCAGCGGCATCTTTCAGAATGGAAACGCTTTCGATCTCGTTGGGATCAATGCGTGAAATGTTGTCACGCGGAACGCCATCGATCACGATCAGCGGATTGCCGAAACCACGGATATCGAACTGATTGGAATTGAAATCCCCGGGCTCGGAGGATTTCTGCACCACACGCAGGCCCGGCAGTTTGCCGGTGAGCATGTTCTGCACGTTCTGGTTTTTGGTGGTGACGATTTCCTGGGCATTCACCGACACGACGGCGCCCGTCAGCGTCACTTTCTTCTGGGTACCGTATCCTACCACGACGACCTCGTCGAGGTTCTTGTTGTCTTCGGCCAGCGTCACGTCGATCACCGACTTGCCCGCCACGGGAATCTCCTGTTTGGCATAACCCACAAAAGAGAACACCAGGACATCGGCTGCGGTGCCTGCCTGTATCGTGAACCGGCCATTGACGTCCGTCGTCGTACCGATGGTCGTTCCTTTCACGAGCACGTTCACACCGGGGATGCCCTCGCCCTTTTCGTCTTTCACGGTTCCGGATACATCGACCGACACAACCGGCCGATGACCGTTCCCCAGTGCATCGGCAGGTGCCGGGGGATGGCACAACAATGCCATGAGCATCACCCGTAAGGGGATGGATAGAGTTTTTTTCATAATGGTTTTTTGGGGAGAAAAAGTTACACGGAGGTAATTGTAAATCCGGGTGCTAAGTAAGTCGCGGGGCGTTAACGGGGACTTAATTTGGACTTAATTGCCCCATTTAACCCGATTTTTTTTCCCATTTATTCTTTATTAATTTATAGTTAAGCTAAAATTATGGGTCTGCGCCTAGATTTGATCCGGTCCGGCAAGGTGTCTGCAGCCGGCCATTTACTCAAATCTCAACCATAATCTTAACGAAATGAAAAAGCACTGCTTACTGTTACTCCTGTTACTAGCCGCCATGCTGCGTGCCCATGCGCAGGTTGTACCCGTGGATGATTGTGAATCGCTTACCGGCTGGGGTGGCGGTGGAAATGCATTGAGTCTCGACAGCGACGCGCCGGTCCAGGGAAGCTTCTCGGTTAAGTCGGAAGGCGGAAATATAGAACGGTTCAGGAGGAATTTCACAACCCCTGTCAACAGCGGCATTGGCCCCACGGAACTCAATATCGCTTACCTGCAATTCTCGCTTTACGTCTCGGACATCACCAAATTCAGCGCCTCCGGCGGGCAGTTCGAAATCACAAGTTCGGGCAACCCCGATACCGACGAGTACAACTGGGGCACCGGCAGTGTGAACCTCCGCAATGGCTGGAACAACGTGGTACTACGGCTCAGCGCGGCCGGCAAGCAGGGAAATCCGAATCTGGCCGCCATTAATTTTTTCAGGTATTACAAACCCATCAATGCGGGTGAATCGGTCGTGATCAAGATCGACAATATCCGTTTCACAAAGGGTTATCAGGGCAGCGATCTCGTTGGCGCGAAGATCTTCTCTCCCGCCGACGCCACCACAGGCTGGTCGGGTAGCGACGCGGTCACGGCCGACGCCAGCAATAAGATCCTGGGCAGCGCCTCCATTGCCAAAACCGGCCTTGGCGCCGACTGGTTCAGCTACAATGCCGCTCCATTCAATACAACGGTCACCGAGGCCGGCGGCGTGGTCAAATTCTGGCTGTTCGTTTCGGACGCCACCCAGTTTACAGGCAATGGCAGCATTGTATTTTCATCGTCGGGCCAGGTCGGAACCGATTCATACCGCTGGAACCTGGCCGCACAGAAGATCCAGAACGGCTGGAGCCACGTGATCCTGCACTTGCCCGACGCCGTCAAAACCGGGAACCCCAATCTGGCGGCCATCAATTTCTTTCGGATCAGCCAGCCGCTAAACGCATCGATTACGGCGCGTGTGGATGAAATAGAGTTTTACGAACCGGCACCTGCCACCACATCTACCCCTTCGGATAATACGCTGAACGGCAAGGTCATGTTCGGCTACCAGGGATGGTTCGGTCTGCCGACGGATGGTAACCCTGCACATAACTGGTGGCTGCATTGGTTCGGAGGCGCACCGGACCACGCCAACGCGACCGTGGATATGTGGCCGTATCTGGGCGACTACCCGCAAAATGAGCTGGTGGCCACCAATATGGTTTACAGTAACGGCACACCGGCCAAGCTGTTTTCGAGCTACAACTACAACACGGTCGATCAGCATTTCAAATGGATGCGCGAGCACGAGGTCGATGGGGTATTTCAGCAGCGGTTTCTTCAGAATTTCCGGACCGGCGACTCCCGCGTGCCCCGGCATTTCGAAAAAGTGATACAAAACGTGCAGACAGCCAGCCTGAAATATGACCGTGTGTATGCGATCATGTACGACCTGTCGGGCGCGGACGACACTTCCACCGAGGCGGTGATCGCCGACTGGAAACGGCTCGTGGATGAAATGGGCGTCACTTCGGAAAGCAACTACCTCTGGCACAAGGGCCGTCCGCTCGTTGCATTGTGGGGCCTTGGCCTTGCATCGAGTCCGGAAGCCACTGCTGCCCGCTCGGATAAGCTCGTCAAATGGTTCCGCGACGGCGATCCCAGCGACCCCACGGATGCACCCAGGTACCGCGCCACCGTCATGGGCGGCCTCAACAACAACTGGCGCTCCCACACCGCCGAATGGCTCGCTGTTTACGACCAGCTCGATGTGATCAGTCCGTGGTCGGTGGGCCGTTACAGCAATGAAAGCGGCGCCAATGCATTCGCGATCAACTCGGTAAGGCCGGACATGGCTTACGTTCAACCCAAAAACATTGACTACATGCCCGTGATTTTCCCTGGTTTTTCCTGGTTCAACCTGCAAACGGTGCGCAACAATCCGTCGGCAGCCATCAAAAACTCGATCCCCCGTAACGGAGGCAGTTTTCTATGGCAACAATCCCAGAATGTGATCAACGAGGGCGCGAATATGGTGTATCTGGCGATGTTCGATGAGGTAGACGAAGCGACATCCTTTTTCAAAATGGAGAAGTTCTCGGACCACACGCCCAAAGGAGGTGCGACCTGGTTCCTCTCTCTCGATGCCGACGGCTACGATCTCAGTCCGGACTGGTATATGGCAATCGGCGGATATACCAAAAAGGTGCTCGCCGGCAAGGCCTCTAACAGCCTCTCTGTCCCCCTTTATCCCAATGCATTGAGCACTACCGCCGGACAGCCATTGCCGGTCACCCTGGTAGGCATCGCCGCGAAACCCGAACAGCGCAATGTGCAGGTTAGCTGGCAGACTTCGCAGGAATCCAACAGCTCGCATTTCGAAATACAGCGAAGCACCGACGCCCGCGCTTTCGCCACCATTGGAACCGTGAGTTCGCACCAGGATGCGAACACGGAACACGCATATGGTTATGCAGATACGAACCTGCCCGGCGGCAGGTTTTACTACCGGCTGAAAATGGTCGATCTGGACGGCACCTATGCTTACAGCAGCATCGTCACCGCAGAAATCGCCAGTCGGTTTGAAGTGAATGTGTATCCCAATCCGGCGGCCTCTAAGCTGGCGGTGCGGTCCGAAAGCAGGATACTGCAAGTGGATATCGTAAATGCTTCCGGCCGGAAAATGCATTCCGCTGCGCCCGGTAAACCCTATTTCGATCTCGATATCAGCTCGTGGCCATCGGGCACCTACATACTCCGGATCGACGGAACCGAAAAGAAAATTATCAAACCCTAAGCCTTTCTTCTTTCACTTAATCGGTAAGCGCCCTGGCCTGGAACGGTTCGGGCGCTTATTTTTTGGCCGCCCGCCATTCGGGACTGCTATTATTTCAAGTTTTTTTTAACTTTTGCGTATTATTAGTACTGCGTATTACTTCGAAATCGGCCTGACCGCATATGAGACATTCCAATGCCTTTGACAGGCAAATCTCCGAAAACCAGCCGATACCGCCCCTGAACCCAAAGATGAAATTCCGCTTCCCGCTCCTTGCCCTCGTTACGATTGTTTGTTTTTTGACCGGTATGTCCGCCCGCTCCCAGCCGACCGGGCTGCGTTTTGCCAGCTATGAAGTCGTCCAGGATCAGCGCACAGCCCTCGACCTCACGCCAGGCAAGCCTGTTTGCTTTTCCGAAAGTCTGGAACTGACATTTGATCTTTCATTTATTCCCAAACAAAAAACCTATTTCGGGTACGTATTCCGGCTGATCGGCAACGACAGCCACAACATCGACCTGATTTACGATAATGGGACCGCCGCGGCAAATGGTCGTTTCCGCCTGATCACAGGTGACAAACTTTCCGCCATTGCATTCAACATCCCCGACCACGCCCTTTTCGCGAACTGGAATGCTTTTTCAGTGAAACTAAGTGCCAAAAATAAAACGCTGACGATCCGGGCAGGCGGTCGCACATTTTCGCAGCCCATTGAGACAATGCCCAATACCTGCTATCAGGTGTTTTTCGGGGCCAATCAACATAAGGCATTCCAAACCACCGATGTGCCACCAATGCAGCTCAGGAACATTTCCCTGATCCGCGACGGCAAGTTGTCGGATTCATGGCCTCTTCATGAAAACGACGGGACAGTGGCCCGGAATGAAAAAGGCAAAACTGCCGCCGAAGTCACGAACCCGGTCTGGGTTGCTCGACTGCATCAGGCCTGGCAGCCCCGCAAACGCCTGGTAACAAACGGATTCGCCTGTACAGCCATCGATCAGAAAAGGGAGATGTTTTACCTGATCGGGGAAGACAGTCTTTACACCTACTCGATTCCCAGCCAGGTAACGGTCTCTTACCCGTACCAGTCGGGCAAGCTGCATCTGGCCAAGGGTAATCAGGCATTCGTCGACACGGTTACCGGTCACCTCTACACCTACAATGTCGACCAGCAAAAAGTAGCCCGTTTCGACTTTGCGACCCGGTCGTGGGATCACAATTTCCTGTTCCCGATTCCGGAGAGCTCCACGCAATACTGGCATTCCAACAAGTTTTATTCCCCTGCCGATTCTACACTTTACGTTTTCGGCGGGTACGGGCACCTCACCTACAAAAACCGGGTTCACCAATATCGTTTCGCTACCCGCAGCTGGACGGTCGTGCCCATTGACACGAGTATTTACACACCACGCTATCTCGCGGGAGGCGGCGCGGGCAAGGCGGGCATGTACATGCTGGGCGGATACGGGAGCATGACCGGACAACAGATCCTTAATCCCCGGAACTGGAACGACCTGCTGCTTTTCGAACCCGGCAAACAGCAATTCCGGAAAGTCTACGACACCGGCCCGGGACTGGCCGATCTGACATTCGCTAATTCCCTCGTCTTTTCGGGAGACGATTTTTATGCGCTTGCGTTTCCGAAGAACCGCTACAATTCCGCATTACAGCTCGTGAAGGGATCCTTGTCTAAACAGGATTTCCATTCAATGGCGACCAAAATCCCCTACTCCTTCCACGACACGCATTCATTTGCCGACCTTTATTATTGCCCGGACAGCAAGTCCCTTACCACCGTAACCATGACGCGCGGTGACGACGACAAACAGACGATCGTGAACTTATATGCTTTGCTAATGCCCGTGGGCGAAGCGCCGGCAGAAACCAGCCTGGCGGAGCATCAGGGTATCGGCTCCTGGCTCCTGGCAGGTACCGGAATCTGCCTGCTGACCATTGCGCTGTGGTGGGTCCGGAATCGCCGGCTCGGGCGCACGCCGGCGCGTGCAATGGCCGACCTCCCGCGGCCGGAAGGCACGGTGGAGCAATCATTTCCCGCCGATCGCAGACCAATACCGACGGCTCAGGCAGCTAACACAAACAGTATCAACCTCTTTGGCGACCTGCAACTTTACGACCGCGACGGCAACGATATCACGCAG
>NZ_CAMLSE010000049.1 GCF_946482605.1 uncultured Dyadobacter sp.
AGGGTATTTCCGCATCTGCATTATACGGTAGCCGAGCAGCGAACGGTGCGATCCTGATCACCACCAAAAGAGGTAAGTCCGGCAAGACACAGGTAGATATTTCATCTTCATTCGCGCAATCTCAGATACTTCGCGTCCCGCACCTGCAGAACACTTACGGTCAGGGATGGAGCGGCTTGTTCGACCGCATCGAAAACGGTTCATGGGGTCCCAAACTCGACGGGAAGCCACGTCTTTGGGGTAACGTAGTGGACAACTCGCAAATGCTGAAACCTTTCTCGGCGCAGGAGGACAATCTGAGGGATTTTTTCGATAAAGGATATGAATGGAACAACAGCATCGCGGTATCCGGTGGTACCGAAACCGCCAACTACCGTGTGGCGTACTCCAATGCAACAGCCGATGGGGTAGTGCCTACCAACGCCGACTCATACAAGCGTAACACTTTAAGTCTAAGCGGTGGACTGAAGCTGGACAAGTTTTCGGTGAATTCCAACATCAATTACGTTCACAAAAATCAAAAGGCGGTCGCTACTGGCCAGGGTGATGATGCAGGCGGCGGCAAGGTGCTATGGCAGGAGATGATCCAGATCCCGCGCGACCACTCGATCGTCGATTCAAAAGCGATGCTCGATCCAAACAGTCCATATTATAAGTTCATGACGTTGGATAACTATTTTACTCCTTACGCTCAGAACCCTTACTGGACATTGTATAACCAGGGAAACAACTATGACGAGGACCGCATTTACGGTAACATCGACTTTGGTTATCAGTTGCTCAAAAGCCTGGATGTGAGATTCCGGGTGGGTGGCGACTATTCCGATGCATTCCAAAAGGATTGGGGTAATGTGGGAAAAATTGCCGACGGCACTCCTAACAGCACTGCTAATGACGTTTTTGGTAGTGTTTCTCAGCTCGCAAGACAAAACCGCCAGTTCAACAGTGACCTGCTCTTTAATTTCAAACACAACTTCGGATCGCGGTTTGATGTGCAGGCATTCTTTGGACATAACCTCAACGAAAGGACCGCACAGACCAACTTCGCGAAGGTTACCAATCTCGACCTTCCAGGGTTTTACAACCTCTCGAACAGCTCTGTGACGCCGATCACATTTGCCACTACCAGTAAGCGCCGCCTGGTGGGTATCTATGGTCAGGCTACATTTGGTTTCGATAACTGGTTGTACTTAACGGTGGGTGCGCGTAACGACTGGACCAGCACATTGCCAAAAGGCAAAAACTCATACTTCTATCCGAGCGCCAGCATCAGTGCCGTATTGTCGGACGTATTCAAATTGCCGGCAGAAGTTCCTTTCGTGAAAATACGCTTTGCAGCTGCATCGGCGGGTAACGATGCGGATCCGTATCAGGTATACTCGGTGTATGTGCCAGGTTCGGTGCGCGCGGGTGGTTTTGGTAACATCAACTTCCCGTTGGCAGGCCAGAACGCTTATGAAGTTTCAAACAACCTGGGAAACCAGAATTTGAAACCTGAGATTTCAACCGAATATGAAGGAGGTCTTGAGCTGGGCTTTTTCGGAAGACGTGTAGGTCTTGACCTGAGCTATTACAACAAGCTGACCAAAAACCAGATCATCAGCCTTGCCCTCGAACCGGCTACTGGTGCCACCACGCAGACGGTCAATCTGGGTAGCGTAAGAAATAAGGGGGTTGAATTGGCATTGAACCTGATCCCGGTACGCACTGATAAATTCGAATGGGGCGTTACCGTGAACTACAACAAGATCTGGAACGAAGTGGAATCGCTCGGTCTGGAAGGCGGATCAGGAAATATTCTTCTGAATGACAGCTATAATGTGAAACTCCGCGCGGTCGTAGGCAAGCCTTTGGGTGCTATCTATTCGCCTGACGTACAGCGTGACCCGAATGGCAACACGATCGTAAACGCAACGACCGGATTGCCGCTGGTGAGTTCCGAAGAAACATACAGAGGTTCGGTTAACCCAAACTATACTTTGGGGATCTCAACCTATCTGGATTACAAAGGTTTCAAATTCAGTGCAAATGGTGACTACCGTAATGGCGGGGTGTTCTATTCTTACACAGCCCGTTTGAACTACTTCAACGGAAACTCCTATTTGTCGCAGTACAACGACCGCGAGCCGTTTGTCGTGCCGGGTTCCGTGATTAAAACCGGGGATACGTATGTGACTAACACAGTTCCGGTGTCACGCGCCGATGTGTTTACCTACTTTGGTGGCGCTACCTCGGCCAACGAATACAACCACGTGCTGCCGAAAACATTTTTCAAACTCAGAAACGTGTCGCTCACGTATTCGGTACCCAAGAAAGCATTGGCAAAACTGCCGGTAAGAGGTGCATCTCTGGGGATTTTTGGCCGGAACCTCGTGTTGTGGACACCTAAGGGCAATCACGTCGTCGACCCCGAAGCCAACACGTTCGGAACCAGCCTGAAAAACCTGTATGGTGAATTCGCTGCCGGTCCTTCTACCGCGACGTACGGCGTTCAGTTAAATCTATCATTCTAATCAGGATTCAAATGAAAGGTATTATAAAAAATAGTGTCCTGCTGCTTGCGGCGCTTTCACTGGGCTCTTGCAATGACTGGCTGGATGTAAACGAAGATCCCAACAACCCGACCAACGTGGCACCCGAATTTGTGCTGCCCGCGGCACAGGCATCGGTTGTAGGTATTGTGGGAGGGGATTTCGCAATCATTGGCGGTCTTTGGTCGCAGCATTGGACGCAATCCAATGCGAGTAACCAATACCGTGGCATCGATTCTTACGACCTCCAACCTGCCGATTATGATATCGCGTGGACGGAGTTGTATGCAGGCGGTCTGAACGACTTCGAAGATGTGAAGAACAAGGCGACCGAAAGCGGTAATAATAATATGTTGTTGCAGGCAGTAGCCGTGCAAACCTATGGTTTTCAAATGCTGGCCGACTGGTTCGATAAAATTCCGTTGAGCGAGGCGTTGCAAGTCCAAACCATCAAAGCTCCGAAATACGATGACGGACCGGCTGTTTATGCGGAGTTGCTCAAAAGACTCGACGCTGCCCTGGCACTCGACTTCAGTAACGGCAAATCAACCGCGGTAGGTTCTGACCTCGTTTACGGAGGATTGAGCGCAGAGAATCAGATCGATCAATGGAAGCGCTTTGCGAATACATTGAAGCTGAAAATGTATCTGCGCCAGACAGCAAGTGCTAATTCCGCTCAGGCAATTGCAGCTATCAAGGCAATGCTGGATGCGAACACCCCATTGCTGGAAGATGATGCAGCAGTCACCAAGTTTGTGGACGAGCCTAACCGCAGCAATCCATTGTATGAGAACAACGTGCGCCAGCTCAACACGGGTACCAACCTGCGTTTGAGCCGGACACTTCAGACTTATTTGCAGGCAAACGGCGACGATGCCAGACTTGCAGCTTACTTCACGCCCGGCACGGGTGGCCAGGCAGGTCTCGAGCAAGGTGATTTCCTCAGTGGTGTAGGGCCGAATGTACCTAGCGTAGCGAAAATGACCGCAACTGATCCGTTCTATTTTTTCAGTATCGATGAGGTTTATTTCATGCTCGCTGAGTCCTATCTGCGGACCGGTAACGACGCCAAAGCGAAAGAGTTCTACGACAAGGCTGTGGCAGCTGCGTATGCGAAATTCAATATTACGTTCGACGCGAAGATGATCGCAAAAGGCGGCGTTTACGAGTACCCGTCGACTGGCACCGCGGAGGTGAAGCTGAAAGCGATCATCTACCAGAAATGGGTTGCCATGTTCCGTCAGGGCTATGAGTCGTTCTGGGATCAGGCGCGTACGGGCTATCCCGAAAAGTCGGCAGTTCCTACCACCAATACGAAATATGTTCCGGGACAATGGACCGTTGCTGCGAAGTCTGTCATCGGTGATGCACTGCCAAAGCGCGTTCCATACACCGCTGCCTCGCGGGATGGTAACGTCAATACGCCTATTGCAGTACCGCTTACGGCCAAAGTTTGGTGGATGAAATAATTCAAATCAACAGCAAAAATGAAGCGATTAATTCAATATATAGCGATAGCCTTTATCGGAACGGTAGGCCTATCTTGCGAAGAAGACAAGGTAACGGAGGGTATTTCAGAGATCACCTTCTTTCCCGATTTTGATTACAAGGGAGAAACTACGGTGTTCTCCAAATGCGGTGCCGCATTTGCCGATCCGGGTGTAACCGCAGCTGAACAGGGGCAATCCATTCCGGTGACCACGAGTGTCAGCTCGCTGATCGGTGGCGGATCGCTGACCTCCGTTCCCGGCACAGCTGATCGCTACACGGTCACTTACACGGCGGTTAACAAGGACGGTTTTGACGCCACTGCCACACGGACCGTATGGCAGGTATGCACGGGCGACCTTAAGACTTCGATCGAAGGGTTGTACACGTCTACGGTATTCCGAAACGGGACCTCCGGAGCGCAGTACACCAATATGCAGTACGTTTTGATCCGGAAAAAGCCAGGTACCGAAAACACTTATCAGGTTTCTGATGCGATAGGGGGATGGTATCAACTGGGGAGAGCGCTGGGAGACGCTTACAACGCACCCGGGCTGGAAATTACGGTGAACAGCATTCCGAAAAATGATTTCAAATTTGGAGGATCACCGGTGGTTCTAACTTTTGGCGGGGCTGTAACTCCCAAATCCCTCACTGTAAATGCAGACACCAAAACACTGGTGTTGACCACGGATTGGGACGTTTACAACTTTGTTGCCACTCTGAAACAGGTATCACTATAAACGAGCATCAGATGAATAAGAAATTAGGATATTTAGCGATTTTCATAGCCGGCATTTTTCTTTCGGGATGCGATCTTGGTACTGAACCTGCCATAGAAGGGACCAAATTACAGGCTATGTGCGGCGAATGGTTCGTACAAGTGCTCCAAGATGGTGAAGACATCGGGGGAGGTTACTACCTGGTCACGACCTCCAACACAGCGGAGAACAATGAAACCGACCTGATCCTCGACGACCATGAAACCTGGCCGGCGAAAGTGATCACGAAGGTCAATCTGGGCGGGATGACCTTCAATGCTGCACCAAACCTTACGAATATGTATGACGCGAAAGTGGGTGTATCTATTCTTGAAGGCAAGATCATCAAAGGTGCTGCAACTTCTACCGGTGGAAACAAGACGGATTCGATTTACGTGAAGTTTGAGTTTGTCGATAAAGGAGAAAAGTCGGTGATAGACTACGCCGGCTACCGCCGCACAGGCTTCCTGGAAGACGAGCATTAACTACAAACAAAATAGGAGTACAAGGCCTTATCCGTGCGGGTAAGGCCTTTTTTATTTTTGGAACCCAGGGATATCTTTCCGATCTTGAATGACCTGATCCTTTAATAATTCATATGACAACTCCTTTTACGGGCAACATTACAAGAAAATTCTGCCTGATGTCCGCCGCGGCGCTGATAGCGGTTCTCACCGGCCAATCGGTAGCTGCGCAATCGCCATTAGCGAAATCGATCGAACTGAAAGCGCCTGCGCTTGAAAAAAAGCTGGTAGAATGGCGACGCCATTTTCACGAGAACCCCGAATTGGGTAACAGGGAATTCAAAACAGCGGAAAAAGTCGCGGCCCATTTGAAACAGCTGGGCATTGAAGTGACAACCGGCGTGGCGCATACCGGGGTGGTCGGTATCCTGAAAGGCGGCAAACCGGGCCCGGTGGTGGCATTGCGGGCTGATATGGACGGTCTGCCGGTGGCTGAACGAGTGGATGTTCCGTTCAAATCGAAAATTACGACGGAATACAAAGGGCAAAATACAGGCGTAATGCACGCGTGCGGGCACGATACGCACATTGCGATACTCATGGGCGTGGCCGAAGTCCTCGCGTCGGTCAGGAACGAGCTTCCAGGGACCATCAAATTCATATTCCAGCCGGCCGAAGAAGGTGCGCCGGAGGGCGAGGAGGGAGGTGCCGAACTGATGGTGAAGGAAGGGGTCCTGGAAAATCCGAAAGTAGAGGCGATTTTCGGTCTGCATATCGACTCGCAGATCGAAGTCGGCAAGATCGCCTACCGACCCGGCGCGACGATGGCTGCGGTGGATTTTTTTAGTATTGATGTAAAAGGGAAACAAACGCACGGCGCCTATCCCTGGTCGGGCGTCGATCCGATCGTCACCTCCTCGCAGATCGTAACCGCATTGCAAACCATCGTGAGCCGCAACCTGGACCTCACGCAAGCACCTGGCGTGGTTACGATAGGCGCTATACATGGAGGAGTGCGGCAGAACATTATTCCGGAATCCGTCAAAATGATTGGTACTATCCGGACTTTCGACGAGGGAATGCATTCTTATGTCCACAAACGACTCAATGAGATTTCGACCAACATAGCGGAAAGTGCCGGAGCCACCGCGACCGTCGATATCGATGTGATGTACCCAGTCACGCATAATGACGAGGCGCTGACTGCCAGAATGATCGGAACGCTGGAAAGTGTGGCCGGCAAAGAGAATGTTAATGTAATCCCTGTCAAAACGGGTGCCGAGGACTTTGCCTTTTACCAGCAAAAAGTGCCCGGTTTTTTCTTCTTTTTAGGCGGTATGCCAAAAGGTAAAAACGTGACGGAAGCCGCACCGCATCACACTCCCGACTTCTATGTGGATGAAGGCAGTCTTGTGCTTGGCGTGCGTTCCATTGCCCGCCTCGCTACCGACTACCTCGAAAAGGCGAAACTTAAAACGAAATAAGGCCTATTCCGGAATGTTCTTCCTGACCTGATCAAACAACAGGTTCGGGAAGAACCTTTTGAGATAAATCGCGGCAACCTCTTTGAAACCGCCGACATAGATCTCCTTTTTGTCCTTTCTGACCGCGTCAAGTATTTTTTCGGCACAAACGTCGGCCGGGATGCCCTTCTCCTGGTTGCTGTCCATTTTGCCAAATTTGTCCCCCGATGCGTTTAATGCATTCAGAGAAATATTCGTGCGGATGTAGCCCGGGCAAATGGTAGTGACTTTGATATTGTGCTGATAACCCTCAGCGCGGAGCGAGTCGTAAAAACCCTGTAAAGCATGTTTGGCGGCATTATAGCCCGATCGCATAATCGTGCCGATCTTACCCGCAACACTGCTCATGACAATGAAGTGCCCGGATTGCTGCGCGATCATATGTGGTAAAATTGCTTTCGTGAGTGCTACGGTGCTGAAAAAATTGACGTTCATCAGGCTCTGGTAAACTTCCAGGTCAGTGTCGTCGATGTACGAACGCTGACTGACTCCTGCATTATGCACCATGATATCAATCCGTCCGAAATGCGCGATCACTTGTTCCGCGGCAGGTTTTGCCTGGTCGAATTGAGTAACATCGAGCGGCAATACCAGCACATTAGCGTCCGGCAATGCGGTTTGCTGTTTTACCCTTTCCAGTTCCTCGCGGCGGCGGGCGGTCAGTACGAGTTTAGCACCCTCTTTGGCAAAAGCCATTGTCAATGCCTCGCCGATGCCCGACGACGCGCCGGTGATCCAGACAACCTTATCCTTGAAATTTGTCATATCTGTTGGCTATACAGCTGTGGAATGTAATAAAAATCGGAGCTGAACAGCATCGTCGGCTACGTTCAATGCAGCCTCCATGCCTACGCCCATCGCACGGTTGTCGCCGACGTGGCCAACCGGGAAATCATAGCATACCGGATATCCGAAGTCCGCCACATGCTCGGCGATAATCTGGTAAGAGTCCTTTCCGAACGTCGGGCTATTATTGTCCTTCATGTCTGTAAACTGCCCCACAACAAGCCCCGCCAGGTTTGCCAGCTTGCCAGCGCGTTTCAGCTGGATGATCATCCGGTCGAGATTATAGAGGTATTCATTAATGTCCTCGATAAAGAGAATTTTACCATCCGTATCGATCTCGGTCTCCGAGCCGATCATATGCGCCAACAGGCAAAGGTTACCGCCGACAACCTGCGCCGTGGCATTGCCGGTTCGGTTTAATGCGTGAGGCGGAACATCGTAGGAGAGCGGCTCACCGAACAGCATTTGCCGAAGTGATTCTGCCGCCAGTTCTGCGCCTTGGGTCGTAATGGTTTTGGCCATGGGCGCATGAATGCTCGCGTAGCCCAGCTGGAAAGTTCTGGAAAGAAAAGCGGTCAGGTCGCTGAAACCGACGATCCATTTCGGGTTTTGGAGAAATTTATCAAAATGAAGGCTATCGACGATCCGTGAACAACCGTAACCGCCACGGGCTGCGATAATGGCTTTAATGGAAGGATCATCAAGCATTTGCTGCATATCCGCCAGGCGGTCATCATCCGACGCCGAAAACTGGTTGAACGAAGTCTTCAAGGTTTGCCCTTCGACCACTTCGAGGCCCCATTGTTCCTTAAACAACCTGATGCCGGGAACAACATCTTCATACTTCACAATGCTGGCCGGAGCCAAAACCCCGACACGGTCACCGGGTTTCAGAAATGCAGGAAACTGGATTGGATTCATTCAGATTAATACGCAATGCCCAACGTTGGTTTTTGTTTGGGATGCAAAGATAGAGACTAGTAATGGCCTTTCAGCGAAAGAATGTAAACGGTATCACCGTCGACCCGATAGACAATACGGTGCTCATGACTGATCCTTCTGGAATATCTCCCAGCCAGGTCATGTTTCAAAAGTTCAGGCTTTCCGATTCCCTCCGCCGGAGTGTTGGAGATAGATTCCAGAAGTTGCTCGATTTTCTTGATGATGACTTTATTGCCGGATTTGTGCCAAAATGATAAGTGTGTGATCGCTTTTTCGGTAAATGTTATTTGGAATTTACCAGATCCCATAGGTTAGTACCAGGTTCGTATTTGACAGTTTTGCCTTCTTCTATCTGTTGCTCGCTTTCTTTAATCATGGCCACAAACTCAGGATCATAAGGTTTTTCTTCCTGTTCTTCGAATGCCACTTTAAATCCCCGTAAAAGTGCCTTCACAGCCTCTATCACTTCTTCTTTTTCGGTTTTAATGGTCAGCGTAGTCATATCCTTCAATGGTTATTGCGGATTGAAGTTACAAATTTTTCCAGTCAGAAGAAATCAGACGAAGATGACATCCTGCACCAGCGCACTACCCATTTCCCGGTTGATCAGCTCGATAATCTTGCTTTTAGCGCGTAAAAGTTCGCTGCGCAACGGTGCAGATTCGATTTGCAGGAACAGGGTACCGTCTTTGATATACACCTTCTTGGTACGGCTCGCAATGGCCGAGCCCATGATCTTGTCCCAATGCGCGACTACGTAGGATTGGTCGAAACGGTTACGCAGCTTATACCTATCGAGCATTTGATCGATAGCTTCCTTCAACGGCGTGATTCCCGGCCGTCGGGACGCTTTTTCCTTATCAAATCGATAGTGCATAGTGGTAACCTTGTTTGTGAATCTACAAAGGTAGCAAGATCGGGCTTCGTTGCGGGTACACGGAGTTACTTTTTTAGAAGCTGTTCGTACACCACATCCATGATCGATGTGCGGATATTCATCGACGAAATCTTGTTGTTCTCGCGAGTCGGATACACGCGGTTCGACAAAAAGACGTAATTCAGTCCCCAGGCCGGATCCGCCCAGGTCATAATGCCCGTGTAACCCGTGTGTCCAAAACTCGACGGACTCCCATATCGCGGTGCATTGCCTGTGTATTTAAATGTTGGCTTGTCAAACCCGATACCGCGACGGCTTCCCTCTTCCGGGTACTGGTAGCGTGTAAACTCGATGAGCGCATCTTTGCTCAGCAACTGCTGACCGCCGTAGTAGCCGTCCTGCAAATACATTTGCCAAACCTTCATTACATCATTCGAGGTCCCGAAAAGGCCCGCATGGCCGCTCAGGCCGCCGAGCATGGCAGCCGCCTCGTCGTGTACCTGTCCGTGGAGCTGCGTCATGCGGAAGAACGTGTCGCGCTCGGTAGGTACGATATCGTCCAGTTTGTAAAATCGCTTTGGATTGAAAGTGAGTGTGTTAGCGCCCAGTTTGTGATAGTAATGGTTTTTGAGATAATCTTCGAAATTCTCCCCGCTCAACCGTTTCACAATCTGTGGGTAAAGAATGAAGGAAAGGTCACTGTAAACATAGCCTTCCTTTTCGTTCAAAGGTGAATCGCGGATCGATTTGAATATCGTTTTGTCATAACTCTTGTAGATAAACAGGCTGTCGCCTACGACCGAGGTGGGGTAGCGTTTGGATTGCTTGGTACTGAATGTCTTCTTTTTCCAGCTGCCGTCGGCTTTTTGAGCCTCTTTCCAAAGAACAATGAATGCTTTCAGGCGTGCGCTATGCGTGAGCACGCGGCGCCATGGCAGGTCCGCTTTGTTGGAACCTTCGAAATCGGGCAGGTAATCCTTCATCGTAGCGTCCAGATCAAATTTTTTCTGATCCCAGAGGCTCATCAATGCCAGGGTTGATGCGGTGATTTTGGTAACCGAGGCGAGGTCGTACAAATCCGTCACTTTTACCGGGTGATTCCCTTCATAAGTCTGCTTGCCATATGCCTTGCGAAAAAACACCTTTCCGTCTTTGGCCAGCTGCACCACGCAGCCAGGAGTCGCTTTCTGCGTTACTGCTGCATTGGCGATGGAATCGATTTTAAATGTGATCACCTTCGAATCCAGCCCAAGCTCTTCCGGAATGGTGTATTTCAATCTACCCAGCGCCGGCGTTTCTATGCCTGCATTGTAAGGATACTGCGCATTGACGGTCACCGGGAGCTTGCCCGATGCCGGAATGGCGCCGAATATCAGCTGGGCCGACAAATCCTGGGTGTAAGGCGTAAGCTGATAAGCCATAACCAGTGCCTTCGCATCTTCGGTTTTAGGCATTTTATTCAGGGCATACGGATTTCCAAAAATAGAAACCACCGCTTTTTTGGTGGCAATCAGCTCCTGTAAAACTGCGCTCATGGGCTCGGTAAGACCATAGCTGGTCCGTGGGGAAATACTGCCCAAATGCACGCCGACCAGCAGCAGGTTATAGGCATTCAGCTTCGAACGCACCGCCTCGATCTGCTCAGTCGTTGCTTTTGCCGGGATCTGGAAATGGTCGACGGTGGTGTAGAGCCCCAGCGTGTTCTGGAAAGTGGTAATCGAATCGGCTCCGATTGAAATGGAGGCGATTTTCAACGTATCCAGCTCCCGGAGCGGCAGAATGCTGTTGTCGTTTTTAAGTACTGTAAGGGCCTTTTCGGTGAGCAGTCGGTTGGTGAGTTCGGCTGCTTTGGGGTTCAGGTCCTGATAAAGATTGTCCAGGTCAACCGGTTTGTAATGGTTGAGACCCGCCCAGGCCTTTGCTTCCAGTACTTTGCGGCAACGGTAGTCGATCTCCGCCTGAGTGATCTTGCCTTCCGCAATGCTCTTTTTGATTTCAGAGATGGATTTGTTCACATCCTCCGTGAATTCAAGCAGGTCCATGCCGGCTTCAAGGCCCATCGCATCGGCTTTGCCGTTGGGAAAGTATTTGGTTACTCCTTTCATATTCATCGCGTCGGAGTAGATCAGTCCTTCAAATCCCAGCTGGCTCCGCAGCAGATCTGTTACAATCGGTTTGGAAAGGGTGGAGGGCAGATTAGGCGTTTTGTCCAGAGCCGGAATGCTCAAATGCGCGATCATGATCCCGCTCAGTCCATTGTTGATCAATGCACGAAATGGATAGAGTTCCAGTGAATCAATGCGTTGTGCCGAATGGGATATCAACGGCAGGTCGTAATGCGAGTCGGTGCCGGTATCGCCGTGGCCGGGGAAATGTTTTGCGCTGGTAAGCAAGCCATTGTCCTGCATTCCGCGCATGTAGGCAACAGCCTTTTCTGCAACCTTATATTTGTTCTCTCCAAACGACCGGAAGCTGATCACCGGGTTGTCAGGGTTATTATTGACATCGGCAACCGGCGCAAAATTGATGTGCATCCCCAGCCTTCGCGCCTGTTTCGCGAGTTGTGCCCCCATGTCGTAAATGAGGTCGTTGTTGCCCTGAATGGCGCCCAACGTCATCTGGTACGGGTAGCGAACGGTACTATCGATCCGCATCGCCAGGCCAAACTCCGCATCCATCGCGACAAGTAATGGCACTTTTGAAATCGATTGGTAATGATTCGTCAGCCTTGCCTGAGGGATGGGCCCGCCCTGAAAGAACACGATCCCGCCTACTTTATTCTCACGGATCAGCTTTTCGACCGCCGTCGGGTTACTCGTTTTAGGATCAATCAACGCCCGCTTGGTATCCGACACGGCCGCAACCATGATCAGCTGCGCAATACGTTCATCCGGTGTCAGCGTCGCAAAAACAGAATCGACCCATTGCCGGGACGCGTTCGTACTGTTTTTTTGCAAAAAGCCGGGAGGAGTGCTGATCTGGGCTTTTGTTGTAAATGCTGTGAAGAAAAGAAGTGTAACTAGGGTTAGGTGGTGTCTGGTCATTGGGGTTGGGAAACTTATTCAGAGTATTGTTATTCGTTGACTGATTTTAAAACTTTTCTAACGAGGTCAGGCTTAATCCAAACTCCGCATTCATTTATCAATATGTCGATCACCGGTTTCACGGCGGTTATGTAATTTTTCTCCTTTGCTTCCGCCAGCGCACCCAAAGTGCCGATCACTGACAGGCCCATCTGCGCGGCGACGGCCCGTCCCCTTCTTTCATCGATCAAAATTAAATCCGCTTGGAGTTCCGTGGCAAGGATAATTGCCTCGGCTTCGCCAGGATCGAGAACTTCCATTAACTCGTTCACAAGTGAAATGCCAGAAACTTCCCTGATTTCAATCCAATCTAATGCAAGTTTATGCCGGAATGCAATATTTAAATCCTGTAATTCCAGATATACTTTGCTTGGAATTATGATTTTTTCATAGAGACTTTGAAGGACATGCAGGTGTCCCGCCTGAACAAGTCCACTGATGACAGAGGTGTCACTTACTACGATCACTCGAAAGCTTTCTTAGCGTTTCCAAATCTGCTTCAAAGTCTTCAATATCATAATGCCATGCAATTTTCCGCTTTCCAAGCTCCTGCTGGAATTTGATATGGCCCAGTCCCGTCATTTTACCACCCTGGCCGACAGTTATTTTTTCGTCTTCATACAAACGTACAGCAAGCTCGATCCTTAGTTCCTGTTCGGTTAGCCCAGTGCTGTTGATTACATTATCATCCAGTTCCAGAAGCATATATTCCAATATTAAGTTTTTGAATGAAGTCTAAGTAAATATACACAACCTTTCCCGTTCTCCCAGCAACCCGTACTAGAACACCAGCCCCAACAACAACCCTGCCAGAATGATCACGTACGAGGGAACCTTGCCGAATGCCACGACAATGAGTGTGGCAATGACTGTGATTACAGGCTGAATATTCGTCATCATCGGCTGAAATAGGGAAATAGCCGCGGAGATGGTAAGCCCGCAACTGGCGGCATGGATGCCTTCCAGAGAAGCCCGGATGCCGCGGTATCGTTTGAGCTGGTCCCAAAACGGGTAGGCGAAAAAGATGAAGAACGTGCCGGGCAGGAAAATACCCGCAGTCGCTACCAGGCCTCCCACGATCTGTCCCAGCCATCCGTGGGTTTGCAGCGAAACACTGCCCACGAAGGTAGCGATGGAAAAGACAGGTCCTGGCACAACCTGAGTGAGGGCCATTCCGGCCAGGAATTCCTGTTCGGTCAGGTAATGCTTAAACTCCACAAACTCATTGTAAAGAATGGGTATGAGTACTTGCCCTCCTCCAAAAACCAGGCTACCGTTCCGGTAGAAGTTCTCGAAAAGCCTGACAGGTAGTGAGTTGGTGATTTTTCCAATGATGGCCGCCGCGATGAGCACCGAAATCCAGAAGATAATGGGCCGCCACTTAATGCGGATCTCCGCCTTCTCCATTTTTTCATGTTTCTTGAAGTTAAGGGACGAAGCGACCCCGCCGCAGATAATGAGCACGGGAGTCATATAGGGCGAAGGGTAGAGATAGGCGAGGATGGTCGAGATGAGCAGGAAAGTCCAGCCCTGGGTATTGTGGATCACTTTCCGGGCTATGGACGATGCGCCGTACATCAGAAAAGCGACGGCCATCGGACCCACAAACCGCGTGAAATCCAGTGATATCGCATTTCTTTCGAGGTAATGGATGCCAATTGCGGCCAGGATCATCAGCACCATTGCAGGCAGCGACCACACCAGCAACGTCAGGTAGGCAAGTGGCTGTCCGCCAATCTTCAGACCGATCGCGGTAACCGTCTGGGTTGAGCTCGGTCCCGGCAGCACCGAGCATAATGCCTGCAATTCGAGCAGTTCCTCTTCGGTGATATACCGTCGCTTATGTACCAGCCGCTCGATCATCATCATCAGGTGCACCTGCGGGCCTCCGAATGCTGTGAGCGACAGCAGGAGTACGTCCATCAGGTAGATGATGTAACGAAAGCGGCGGATCGGTGGATGAGACAAGCTGTTGGTACTTTTATTTTTTCAAACCAAGCTCCCGCAACCGTTCATCCAGAAATTCGCCGGCAGTCATGTCAGTATAAAGCTTGGGGTATTCCGGGCTGATGCAACTTTCGAGGCTTGTCAGGTTCATGTCCGCACGAGGGTGCATAAAGAACGGGATCGAATAGCGCGATGTCCCCATTTTCTCCCGGGGCGGGTTCACCACCCGGTGAATGGTCGATTTGAGTTTGTGGTTCGTCAGCCGGTCTAGCATATCGCCTACGTTGACGACGATCTGGTCGGGTAATGCGGTAATGGCAATCCATTGACCGTCGCGCCGCAGCACTTCCAGGCCTTCGGCACTTGCGCCCATCAGCAAGGTGATGAGGTTGATATCCCCGTGTGCCGCTGCTCTCACCGCGCCTTCCGGTACCAGCTCCGGGTTGGGGATGGGAAAGTAATGCAAAGCGCGCAGCAGGCTGTCTCCGTTTTTGACCTTGTCTTCGAAATAATCTTCCGGGAGGCTGAGATAAATAGCGATAGCGCGCAGCAATGTCTTGCCCGTGTTTTCAAAAGTATCGTAGACTTCGAGCGTGTGTTTTTTAAAATCAGGAAATTCGTCGGGAAAAACATTGGAGGGCATCTGTCCGACCGGTGCCGGCTGGCCTACGTGATAAAACTCTTTCAGATCCGCTACCTTAAATCCTTTTGCGGTTTCTTTGCCTTTACCAATATAGCCCCGCTGCCCGAACAGCTCCGGAAACTCGTACTTTTTCTTGATCTCGTCGGGTTGCGAAAAGAACTCCTTCACCGACTCGTACAGGTCGTTTCGAAGGTCGTCGCTCAACCCGTGGTTCTTGATCGCCACAAACCCGATATTGGTAAATGCATCCCCAAGCTCCGCCACAAATTGCTGTTTTCGCTGCGGGTCTGCCGAGGTAAAATCTGCCAAATCGAGCGACGGGACTTGATTCAATAGCGCTGGTTCCATGTTGATTCCTTTTTTGATGCAAAGTAAAAACTATCCTGAGACTTGCCAAGCCTTTCGACTCCCGCCGGTTCAAACTAAAAATAGATAGAACAAAGGGGAGATAATTTATAACTTTAATGGATACTCATTAAATTTGATCCCCGTTTTGCAGAAACGTTTTGGGAAAACATGCATTGAAAGCAACGTTATGACACATACAGAACCGGATCATGATACCTGGGTACGCTTCATCTCCGGTGATCCCGAAGCGTTCAGCGCGCTTTACGACCGGTACGCCGACATACTGTATGCATTTGGCCTGCGGTACAGCCCGGATCACGGCCTGGTGAAAGACTGCATTCATGATCTTTTTATCGACCTGCACGGGTATCGCCGCAACCTGGCCAGAGAGGTCAATGTCAAGTTCTATCTGCTCAAATCCTTTCGGAGGAAACTTCATGCCGCGCACCGGAAATCGTCTCAGCTGAGTTTTGACCGGTGGAGCGGCGAGGACTCATTTGCGATCAACGCTTTTTCTTTCCGTATCGAGCAGGAGCTGATCGGGGATGAAAGGGAACGGGAAATCCTGCAACATCTGGCTGCGGAGATCAACCAGCTTCCCGACCGCCAGCGGGAGATCCTCTACCTTCGTTTTCATCAGGACCTCGGCTACGATGAAATTGCCGCTATCATGCAGATTTCCGTTCCCACCTGCCGGACGTTCGTCTACCGGGCGCTCAAACAGCTTCGGGGGAAACTCGAATTCGGTGCTATCCTATTGATTTTAAGCTGTTAGCTATTTTTTATTCACTTTTTTGTTAAAAAAAATCAATTCGGAAGTCTATATCTGCTGCATTCTTTTCTCTTGTGTTTTAAACAAACGCTTCCATGAAAAGAAAGAAAGACAAGCGGCAGCCGATCCCCGATCCCGACCATCTCACCGAAGCGGAAAGAATGGCGGGGGAACGGGCGAAGCTTCTGTTCAAAACCCTCCATGATGAAACCCTGCACAGCTCAGAGAAAGAACAACTCTGGAGCCAGGTAGAAGAATCCATTGAATTAAAAAAACAGAAGTCGTTCAACACCTTCTGGATTGCCATCGCAGCTTCGGTAACCCTGTTGCTGCTCGCGGGAGTCGGATACATTGTGTTTTACAAAAATACCGCGCAGACCATGCAGCAGGTGGCTTCACAGGCACGAGGCGTAACGAAGGAAACCCGGCTCATCTTGTCCGATAGCCGGTCGGTGAGTTTGCAGAAAGACAATTCAAGTTTGGTTTACAAGGAAAATGGTGCACTTATTCAGGTTGACTCTTCATCCACAATCGGCCAGCAGGTAGCCGGGGATCAGCAATTCAACACATTGATCGTGCCCTACGGAAAGCGCTCGGTAGTGACCCTTTCTGACGGTTCACGAATATGGCTGAACTCCGGCTCCAAGCTGGTATATCCATCTCATTTTGAGGATTCCCAACGCGAGGTGTATCTCGAAGGGCAGGCGTTTTTCTCGGTCACACATGCGGAAAAACAGCCATTCTACGTGCACACCCGGGATTTGCAGGTAAAAGTGCTGGGGACGGAGTTCGATGTAAGCGCCTATGACGACGACGGTTACACGGCAACCGTGCTGGCAACCGGTAGTGTGGAGCTGACAACCGGGCGGCAGTCGCTGTTCGGTTCAAAAGCGACGCGGATCACGCCGGGTACCCGTGCCGTATTCGATCCACGAAAAGCCGGCCTGAAAACGGCACAGGTGGATGTACGCGAATTTGTGTCCTGGAAAGACGGCTATCTGGCGCTGGCGAATGCACCTTTGGCCGAGATCCTGAAAAAACTGTCGAGGTATTACCGGGTTGAAATTGAATTGAAAGCACCCCATCTGGCCAACGTCACCTTTGGTGGTGGGCTGGACCTTCCGGACGACATCCGCGAAGCACTGGACGGGATTTCGGCGGTGACGTCGCTTACTTATAAACAACACGCAAACGAAAGGAGGTATGTATTAGAAGAAGGCACTACTAAACCATAAAAATCGGAAGACGCAGCAACGTCTTCCGATCCTTCACACTTGCCGGCAAGCAAGTGATCCTTAAACTAATGTATCAACAAAAGTCGAATCAAATTTATGAAAAAATTTGACCAGAAAGGGTATTGCCCTTTCGGAGAATTATGCCCACCGAAACTGCTGAGAATTATGAAACTGACAGTTCTGCTGTTATGGATCGGGATGATGAGCGTGCATGCAACAGGATACTCTCAGAAAAGCAGGATGGATGTCAAAATCCGGAACGGTAATCTGATCACGCTGTTCAGGCAAATTCAGGAGCAAACCAGCTATCGTATATTTTACAGGGAAGACCTTTTGACAGAAAAGCAGGAGATCAGTGTGAACCTGAACCTGAGAAACGAAACGGTGCCGGCCATTCTGAACGCCGCATTGAGGGGAACAAACCTAACGTATAAGGTAATAGGTAAGCAGATCGCGATCTACAAAAAAGAAGAAAGTAATGGGGCGGGACCCATTCAAACCAACGTCATGCCCGTCATGCCCGAGGTGGTGATCCGCGAGATTACCGGCTCGGTATTAGACACCAAAGGCAATCCGCTGCCAGGCGCCACGGTGATCGTTAAGGGAACCGACAAAGGCACGTCGGCGGATGCGAGCGGGAAGTTTACCGTGGAAGCCGAGCAAGGCGATGTGCTCGTGATTTCTTTTATCGGGTATCTCAAAAAAGAACAAAAGGTAGGCGCGCAGACTACGCTCAGCATTCAGCTGGAAGAGGATTTGAACGGTCTGGAAGAGATCGTGATCGTGGGCTACGGCTCGCAACGGAAGGCGACCATCACGGGTTCTATCGCAACGATCACGACCGAGGATCTGAAACAAAGCCCGACTGCGAGCATTACCAATGCACTGGCGGGACGTCTGCCGGGTTTATTCGCCAACCAGTTCGGCGGCGGTGAGCCGGGTGTAGACCGGAGCGATATTTTCATCCGCGGAACGGCTACTTATGGTAACCAGGCGCCGATCGTGATCATCGATGGTCTGGAACGGAACATGGATTACCTTGCACCTTCGGAGATCGAGACATTTACGATTTTGAAAGATGCCTCTGCCACAGCGCCTTACGGTGTTCGTGGTGCCAATGGCGTAATCCTGATCACGACGCGGCGTGGAAAGGTCCAGGATAAGGCAACGGTGAATTTCAAAGGATCGGTAGGTGTGAACCAACCGGTGAAGTTCCCTACTTACCTCGGCTCGGCGGATTACGCAATGCTTTACAATGAGGCAAGAAAAAACGACAACCCGGATGCCGACCCCGCGACCCTGAACTTGTTTTCGGAACAAGCCATTTCCGATTTCCGCAGAGCGAAGGGCGATAACTCCGATGGCCTGGGTTACAATTGGAATTATTTCGATTATGCATTCAAGCCGGGTGTGCAGCATGATTACAGTTTATCTATTAGCGGTGGATCGTTGAGGGCCAGGTATTTTGTCCTGGCCAACTACTTCCAGCAGGATGGCAATTACCGTCACACCGATCTGTCGGCTAATAACACGCAAGCGATTTTCAAGCGTTACAATTTCCGTTCGAACATTGATATAGACATTACGGATAATTTTTATGCAAAACTGGACATCGGCGCGCGCATTACCGACCGCAATGCGCCGGGTACCTCGGCTAACCGCATTGTAGAACTGGCCAATACGCAGCCGTCCTACCTGCCGATCGTGGTGGAGCCGAATGGGAACCCCGCCAACAGGGTTTTCGAAGCCAATAATCCGTTGGGAATGCTTTACGGGGACCAGATTTACCGGTTCAATATGCTGGGAGAATTGAGCCGCACCGGTTTCCTGAATGACAAGAATACCTATCTGAACGGATCGTTTGCATTGGGGCATAAGCTGAATTTTATCACCAAAGGGCTTTCGATCGAAGGTATGTTTTCCTACGACGCGTCTGATGGCGGATGGATCCGGAGGGATGTTACTACCTATTCGGAGGGTTATCGCGAGTACCCGGGTTACGCGACGTTCGTGCCCGTGGACGGCGCAGATGTGTACCGCACGCCGGGCTCGTACACAGGAGCTTACAAGACGGGCAATAAATACAATATCGACCAGACGATCCGGAACCAGTTCGACAAGAAGGATAGCGACAGCCGCTCGTACGTGCAGGCTAAGCTGGATTATATGCGCAACTTCGGCTTGCACGACGTATCGGGAATGGTACTTTTCAACAGGTCGAGACGGATTATCAACAATCAGGTACCATTCAGCTACCAGGGCGTGACGGCGCGGGCTACCTATGGTTACGACGATCGTTACCTGTTCGAAGTGAATGCCGCCTATAATGGCTCGGAGAACTTCGCCAAAGGCAAGCGGTACGGGTTCTTTCCGTCGGTGGCGGCAGGTTGGGTGCTTACCAAAGAGCAATTCATGACCGGCGCGCAAAGCTGGTTGAATAATCTGAAAATCAGGGGATCATATGGTTTGGTAGGAAGCGACAAGGTGCCTAACGACAGACGGTTCATCTACCTGCAATATTTTACCAGAAGAGATCACGATTACAATTTCGGAACAGATAACTTTGGCTCCGGCGCGGGAGGCTATTTGCAGGAAGGCGACCTCGCAAACCCTAACCTGACCTGGGAAAAGGCCAGAAAAGCCAATATCGGCATCGATGCGACGTTTTTTAAACACCTCACATTGACCCTCGACCTTTTCCGCGAGCACCGTTACGACATTATTACCGACATGAGCGGCGGCAACAAGCTCGGTTTCCCGGACATCGTGGGTAAAGATGCACCCTACCTCAACTCGGGGATCGTGAATAACAAAGGTTTCGACCTGGAAATCGGCTGGACTGGCGCTGTCGGCAAGGATTTTACCTACTTTATCAGGCCTAACTTCACATTTGCGCGGAACAAGATCATTTTCATGAACGAAATCCCCTACGCCTCCGCCGGCCGGGCCAACACAGGCAAGCGTATCGACGAGCATTTCGACTACATTTTCGACCGTTTCGTCGCCAACCAGGAAGAGGCCAACCAGCTGAATGCCATGAACAGCGGCAGCGGCTTTCAATCCTTCGGCACGTTGCGTCCCGGCGATGTGATTTACAAGGATTTGAATGGTGACGGCAAGATCGACGACCTGGGTGACCGCACGGCTGCCGGTAATCCCCGTAATCCGGAGATCATGTTTGGTTTGCCGGTAGGCGGTCGTTTCAGGAATTTCGATTTCAGCGCATTGTTCCAGGGGGCTGCCAGGGCTTCGGTGCAGCTTTCCGGTGCGGCAGTGTACGATTTTCCGCTATTTAACCAGGATAAATACGGCAAGGTGAAACCGATGCACCTCAAACGCTGGACACCGGAAACAGCGGCGACGGCAACCTATCCCGCGCTGCATTTCGGAGATCATAGCAATAACAAGAACGGTGCGAGCAGCCTGTTTCTTTATGATTCCAAATATGTGCGTCTGAAAACAGTGGAAATTGGCTACAACCTCCCTAAGACCGCAATTAAGAAGATCGGTATCGACAACTTCCGCATTTACGTGCAAGGGATGAACCTGCTCACCTGGGACGGACTCGGCGAGGCGGACATGGACCCCGAGACGCGGGAAGGAAGCGGTGATTGGTACCCGATCCAGAAGGTAGTGAATTTTGGTGTTGATATTTCATTCTGAAAAACCGACTATTTATGAATAGCAAGAAATTTTATTCAGGAGCTATGCTCGGCATTGCATTACTGTTTTCCGCGTGCCAGGAAGACTTCCTCGACCGGAAGCCCGACGATCAGATCGACGCCGAGCAGGTTTTTACCAGGTATAACAAAATGAACCAGCTGGTGACCGATTTATACGATAATGCGAAAGGCGCCAACAGTCCGCTTGTGTTTTTCTCCCACTTCTCGTCGGCACCGGTTACCGACGAGGCAGAGGGATCCACAGCCGAGGGTAGCCTTACCAACAAGTTCAACACCGGCGACTGGAACCCGAATTCCATGCCCGACCGCAGCAACCGCGGCCAGTACTGGTGGGAGTTGTATGGCCGCATTCGTAAGGCGAATGTGATTCTGGAAGGGATTAAAAAGTATAATACGCCCGATAATCCATTGCAGGCCGGCGACCTTCAGAAACGGATCGGGGAAACCTACTTCATGCGCGCCTACCTGCATTACCTGGCCGCCCGCATGTACGGGGAGGTCGTTTACATCAACCGCACCATTCAACCTACGGACCCGATGGATTTCAAACAGGAATCCTTTCACGCCATTGCCGCGAAAATCAATGCGGACGCTGATTCCGCAATGGCATTGGTGCCCGGAAGCTGGGGCGGCGCAGATTTTGGACGGGTGGATAAGGGGGCTTGTCTGGGTCTGAAAGCAATGGTTGCCTGGATGGCGGCCACGCCCATGTGGAACGGCGGTACATTCCCGAACGACACGCGGCAATTTGCTTCGGAATACACCTATAATGTTGCCCGCTGGGTGAAAGCGAAGGAGGCCGCAAAAGCGGTGATCGATTTCAAAGTGGATGGCCGCCAGCGTTACAGCTTGTACCAGGGCCACGATGCGGCCGATTTTCGCGACGATGCTGGTGTTGACAACAACAACTCCAAAGTTCCTGCGCGCTTATGGGACTTATATCACGACATGCAGGCGTTCCAGAACGAGGCAGTTTTCTTCGTAACCCGGGATAAGGACCACAACTGGCAGGGTGATATTTATCCGCCAAGCTGGGGAGGAAGCTCCCGTCAAATGCCTGTTCAGGAGCAAGTGGATGAGTATGAATACATTGCCCCAAATGGATTTGGCTACCCGGTATACAGCTCGCGCGCCAAAACCGACGGCTACGACGATGGTAACCCTTACGAAAGTGTTAAAAGAGACCCGCGTTTCTATCGCGATATTGTGTATCACGGCTCGACATTCAAAGGAAAGGTGATTAACACGGCCAGCGGAGCGGATAAAATAGGCGCTTCCAATTCCTCGACAACCGGTTATTTCCTGCGCAAAATCCTGCGTGAATCGTGGAACCGCGACAAAAGTTTCGCCATCAGCGGCCCGCCGGTGTGGCGCTTGCCGGAGTTCATTTACATTTATGCGGAAGCGGTCAATGAATCGGCCGGGCCTAATGCCGAGATTTACCAGATGCTGAATGACGTAAGAAAGCGCTCATTCATGGCGCCGATCCCCACAGAAACGCAAAGCAGCAAGGCGTTGATGGACGAGTATATCAAACGCGAAAGAAGGGTGGAGCTGTTTTATGAAAATAACCGGATCTGGTCCTCGCGCCTGTATCTGGAACCGAATTCGGCCAAAGAAGTCGCTCGCGAGCAGGCGTGGCAAGGTGCAGGCGCCACCAATGAACAGCGTTCGCAAGCGTATTGGCCGTATCCTAAAACGCAACGGATGATCAACGGTATGAAACCGGTGGAAGACCCGAATGGCAAAATCGTAGTAGACGGCAGGAAATACAGAATGCAGCGCTATTTCGTAGAAAGCCGCGTGTTCGTAACGCCAAGGCATTATCTCTTCCCGATCATGCAGGACGAATTGCAGCGCACACCGACATTGAAGCAGAATCCGGGGTGGTAGTTTGAAGGGAGAAAAGGAGGAAAGGGAGGATGGAGGAAGGGGATATTTACATTTCCCTTTTCTCCTTCCTCCCTTTCCTCCTTTCTCCCTATTATTATTCCTTAATCCCCTTGATGTAAGCAATCGTCACCGGGATCTGCTTCAAGTACGATGGACTTTCGTCTTCGATGAAGTAATGCTTGACACCTACCTTTTTCGCCGCCTTCAAAGTGGCTGCGATGTCGATTTGGCCGGTGCCTAGTGCTACATCGTTGGTAGTGGGCGTGCCGCCTGAGAGGTCGCCTTTCACTCCTTTTTTCAGGTCTTTAAGGTGCATCAGCTTCCATCTTGTCGGGTATTTTAAAAGCAATTTCGCGGGATCCTGGCCCGGGAATGCGGTCCAGAGCACGTCCATTTCGAAGTTTACGTATTCGGGATTGGTGTTCTTCACGATGTAGTCGAACAATGTGCCGTTCTCATACGGCACGAACTCGTAGCCGTGGTTGTGGTAAGTCAGCGAAATGCCAGCTGCTTTCAGTTCTTTCCCCGCTTTGTTGAAGTCGGCTACCGCTTTTTTCGCGGTTTCGAGATTGAAATTGCCTTTTTCGTGAGGAATCCAGGCTACCATCACGTAGGTGGCACCGAGGATTTTGGCATCCTTGATGGTTTGCGCGGTGCTTTCGCTCAGCTTTTTGTAATCGGCACCGATGGAACGCATTTTAATGCCCCTTTTGTCGAGCTGCTTGCGGAGTTCTTCGGTGGTCATGCCGGCGATCGGGCCGCCTTCCATTTCGGTAACGCCGAGGGACTTGATCGTGTCCAGCGTAGCTTCGATACCTTTGCCCCAGCTGCCGCGGAATGTATATGCCTGTAAGCCGATCGGAGCGGTGTAAACCGGCTTGCCCTGCGCAAAAAGGTCACTTTCGCCCGTCAGCAATGCCGCAGCCAGACAGCCCAGACCAATTAGTTTTTTCATTGTCATTTCGTTGATTGTTTTAGATAGGTATTGCCAAAAGTGTTTCCAGGTAGCAGGAAGAAACCGTGGTCATTTCTTTAAAGCATTGCCTGTTATTGATATACTAAAATCCGTCGGCCTTGATCTGCTTTTCACTCAATTCACCGTATTTTTTAACCTGCTCCTTAATCTCCGAGGCCTTGCCTACAAACACAAATTGCAGCTTGTCTTTCGGAAAATAGGTTGCGATAATGTCCTTCGCCTGTGCTACGGTCAGTCCGTCGACTTTCGATTGAAATGTATTGATATAACTTTCGTCGAAATTGTAGGTAAACATATCCGTCAACAGCCGCGCCAATGCAGCTGCCGACTCGTAATCCGGCGGGAAATCACCCTTCACATAGGCCTTCGCGGACGCAAGGATTTCTTCGTTGATGCCGGTTTTATGGAGGCTGTCGAGCACGCTTAGCGCCATGTCGATCGCCGGAACGGTCGTGGAGTTTTTAGTAAATGTGCTGATACCGAATGTGCCGGCATATTTGTAGCGCGTAAAACGGCTGCCGGCGCCGTAAGTCAGGCCGGAATTCACGCGCAATGCATCGTTCAGCCAGGAGGTGAAGCGGCCGCCCAAAATGGTGTTGATCACGACAATAGGCACGAAGTCAGGCGAGTTGAAGTCGACTCCCTTGCCGCCGATCATCAATGTCGTCTCGCGGGCGTCGTCTTTGTTTACAAGCAGCACGCGGGCTTTGTCGAATTCCAGGTTGGGCGCCACGCGTTTCACCATTCTTGCAGGTGCCGTTTTCCATTCGCCAAACAATGCGGTTACCTTTTTCTTCATATCCGCTGCTTTGAAATCGCCGACAATCGAAATCGCGCCTTTTCCGGTGGTATAGTTGCTCTGGTAAAATGCCTTCACCGCGGCTGCGTCGATTTTTTCAACGGTAGATTTGCTGCCGGTCGTGGGTGTCGCGTAGGGGAAATTGTTGAAAAGGAACGCATTATAGTAGTTCCCGATCACCTGCCGCGGGCTTTCCTTCGCCTGGGCGAGTTCGAGCAGCGTGCGCTGTTTGTGTTTGTCAAATTCGGTAACATCGAAAACCGGGTGAATCAGCACCTGCTGGATCAGTTCAAAAAGCTTTTCCTGGTCTTTTACGGCAAAGGAAGCCGCAAGACCCGCATTGTCTTTCGATGCATAGGTAGAAAGGCTCGCGCCAACGTAGTCGGTCATTTCCTCGATCTGCGCTTTGGTGTATTTCTGCGTGCCGAACAGCAATGCGTCGGCTGTCAGGCTGGCGAGGCCGTAGCGCTCACCGTCGTTGATCGACCCGGCATCGAATACCGCCGAGACGTTGATCAGCGGCACCTCGTGCTGTTCCATGAGGTACACGGTGAGCCCGTTTTTGAGTTTGAATGTCTCGTAAGGCGGCACCTTGAAATTATTCTGCGCCTTGGCCGCGAACGTGCACAGGGCGAGTATGAGTACTAATATATTTTTCATTCCAATTTCAATTTGAATGGCTGTTATTTCGATTTTTCGGGAAGCAGGTAGCCTACGGTGCGGTTGCGCTCGGTGAAATATTGGGCTGCAACACGCTTGATATCGTCCACTGTGACCTTCTTATAGTTTTCCGGCGCTTCAAACATCTTTTTATAATCACCAAAAAACACATCATAAGTGCCTAAGCTATTGGCTTTTCCATTGATGGTTTCGAGCGTGTGGTAGAACTCCATGAGCTTCTGGTTCTTTACTTTCTGCAATTCCGTGTCGGTTACGCCATTCTTGATAATGTCGATCTGTTTTTCGATGGCTTGTTCAAGATCCGGGGCTGAAACATTGTCGCCAGCCACACCAAAAACAATGAACAGGGTAGGATCGAAGCCGTTTTCGAGCCCGGTGGAAACGCTGGAAGCAATGGTAGTGTCCATCACCAGCGATTTCACGAGCCGCGAAGAGTTGCCCGAGCTCAGCAGGCTACTGAACAAGTCCAACGCGTAATAATCTGCGTGGGCGGTTTCAGGGACGTGGTAGGCCAGGATAAGGTTCGGCGTGGTAATGTCCTTGTAGGTGGTCACGCGGCGCTCGCCATTCTGGGGCGGCTCCACGGTGCGGATCTTCGGCGGCAGGCCACGCGCGGGAAGGGGTGCCATATACTGGTCGGCCAGCTTTTTAACCTGATCAAATTTGATATCGCCGACCACCACAACAGTCGCATTATTGGGCGAATAGTAGGTTTTGAAATAGTTTTCCAGATCGGCCTGCGTCCAGCTCTTAATGTCCGATTCAAACCCGATCACCGGGAACATGTAGGGATGCTCCTGAAATGCAACGGATTGTACCAGCTCACCCAGCAGCCTGTAATTGCTGTTTTCCAGCCCGGTACTTCGCTCGGAAAGGACTACACCGCGCTCGCTTTCAACCATTTTAGGGTCGATCGAAAGGTGGCCAATGCGGTCGGATTCCAGTTTGAAGATCGTTTCCAAAGCGTCTTTCTGGAACCAGTCGGTGTAGACGGTCACGTTTTCGCTCGTGTAGGCATTATTGGAGCCGCCGTTGGCTTCCATCACGCGGTCAAACTGCTTCGGGCCGTAGCTTTTGGAACCGTTGAACATCATGTGTTCGAAGAAATGGGAGAGGCCGGTAATGCCATGCACCTCGTTCCGCGAGCCTACCTTCCAGAAGAGGTACATATTGGCGGTGGGAATCGAATGGTCTTCCAGGACGAGGAATTTCATACCGTTGCCCAGCGTGAAACTTTTCACATCCTCCGGCCTGGTTTGCGCATGCGCCACACCGAGGCCCGTCAGCGCGGCCGCGGTGAGTAATAGTTTTCTTAGCTTCATGAAGCAGGGATTGTTAATGAATGTGTAATGATAGTGAAAATGCCCGATTGCCCGAAACGGATCAATTGAAAACTTAAATGGATGATCAGGCGGTAGTAGTTACCCTGCGAAACGCTATTTTTGACGCATTATTTACCAAATCTTCGTACCACCGATGAAAAACTATTTTTTCCCTTTACTGGCGCTTCTCGTACTCAACGGAGTAGCCGGTACGCTGCCCGACCAGCCTGCCAAAAAGCAGCGTTTCAAAGTAATGACCTACAATATCCACCATTGCAATCCGCCATCGGCCGGGGACAAGATTGATGTTGAGGCTATTGCCAAAGTGATCAATGCCGAGAAGCCCGATTTCGTTGCATTGCAGGAAGTGGATGTGAACACTGAACGCTCGGGAAAAGGCAAAAACCAGGCACAGCAACTGGCAGCGCTGACGGGGATGAAATTCTATTTTTCCAAAGCGATCGACCATCAGGGCGGCGACTACGGGGTGGCAGTGCTGACCAGATTCCCGATCGTCGATTCGGCGAAATTTGCATTGCCGATCCGCCCGGAATTGAAGGAAGAGGACCGTACCATTGCCGCAGTAACGGTGAAACTGCCCGACAACCGCAAGCTGATCTTCGCCAGCACGCATTTGGGTTTGAAAGAGCCTAACCGCATGCTGCAAGCAGAAACGATCTGGAAACATTTTGGTGAAACGCAACTGCCGATGATCCTCGGAGGAGATTTCAATGCAACCCCCGACAGCCCGGTAATTGCCTATTTCGACAAGTACTTCACGCGTTCCTGCGCCGATTGCAAGCCGACAATCCCTGTGGAAATGCCTAAAAAGACCATCGATTTCATCATGCACAAGCAGGGCACCCAACTTAAAAGCGCCAACACGAAGGTAATCGACGAGCAATATGCGTCGGATCACCTCCCGGTGACGGCCGAGTTTACATTAGAGTAACGTCCTCCTTGATCCAGTTAACCCGCACGATCCGGCTCTGCACACCGTGTTCGGCGAAGAAATGCTGCCAATGCAGCTGCCGCGACGAAAGGTGGTCGGTAGGGGACTTGATTTCGATGAATGCATAATCGTCGTCGTTCCAAACGAGCAGATCTGGGAAGCCGCGGGTGTTTTCGCGGAGATTGAGCGCCATTTCGAGCATGATCTTGTGGATCTTTTCGGGGCTGAGGAGCGAGGTGAGGGTTAGCACCTTGTCTAATGCGCCGTCATACCACGGCACGAGCACATTGGTAATGCCGTATTTATCCGCGAATGTCTGGCTTACGAGCTCGTCGATAATCTCCCGCGAATGCGCGGCGGCGAGCCGTTCCTTCAATTGCTCCGACCGTTTGAAATAGAAATCGGGCAGGAAGAAATCCGAGGGAATGCGTTGCAGCGGGTTATGGATCGTCTGCACATTGGTATCGTAAATAATGTCCCAGAAGAGCAATCCGAACAACGCACGCCACGGCTCGTTTTCGCTGAAAAACGCATTGTAACCTTGCTCCTGGTAATAGGTGATCGCGCCGAACTCCACCCGGAAACGGAAGGAAACCGGAACTTCAATGGCTTCGGCTGCTTTTAAAGCCTGGGTCGTCCGTTTGACGGTCCGGGCTTTTTTGTTTTTGATTTTCTCATAAAAATCAAGGCTGAAAAAGCGCTCGTCGGCATTTTGCGGGCTTTCGGAAATTTCCTCGCACAATGCCAGTGCTTCGTCGATTTCACCGAGATTATACAGCAGTCGGACCCGTCGCTCGCGGGCGGGGGCGTCGCTTGTGAGCTGGTAGATCGTCAGGGCCTGTGAAAGCATTTTCTTGCGTTCGAGCCAGGCGCTTACTTTTAATATAAATGTATTGAATGACGGTAATGCCTTATGACTGAGCCCTGTGCCGCTCGCTACTTGCCAGTTCATGAACCAGTCGTAAATCTCCTCCGGCGGCCGGTCGTTCTTAATGACGTCGAAAGTTTCTTTCATAAGTGAAACCATCAGCGTGTCGTCAGCGTCCTTCCGCGTATCGAATTGAATGGACAAATACTGTTCATCAAACGACTGAAACCGCACGTGGCCCAGGTCACGGACTACGAATTCAGTCATATCCGCATACCGGTTGCCAAAGAAGAGGAATTTCATCAGCATTACCTCCGCTTCGAACGACACTTTTACGACCGGTTCCATTTCACAAATTACCTCGCAAAGCACCTGAAAATCATATTCATAAAGCAGCCAACGCACGAGATCGGGCTTTTTAATGCTTTTGGAAGGCATTACTTCGGGTTGGAGCAGCCGGGTAACTTCGAGTAATTCGGGTTTGGTAAAAAGCTCTATCACCTCGCCGGACCGGCTGTCATGCGCTTCGCAAAGTGTTTCGATGAAATCGCGTTCCAGGAGTTCGGTAAGCACTGCGGCCATGTCCCCGATTTCGGAATAGGATAGGCTGTTGGTACGAAAAAACGATTTGCTGCGGTTGCTGAAACGGATGAAGAGGCATTGTGCATCCTCGGAAAGGGATTCATAATTTTTCAGAAATTCCAGTTCACGCTCATACAGAATATGCGCATAGCGTTTGCGAACGAACGCCAGCACGTAGTTGAAGTATTCAAGGTAGTATTTGGGTGGTAAATCCGTGGGAAACACCTGTTCCCTCGCAAACGGGTCGGTCAACTCGGCAGACAAAACGATTACTTTTTTAGTTGATGAAGAAATAAAGTTACCAAAAATATGGAATGAGTGAATGACTGAATGTGTGAATGATTGAATGAGCTGCCGTGGAACGGGGAATGTGTGAATGACCGAATGACTGACCGGGTCGCCGGAGCGATGAGCCGCGGTGGAACGGGGAATGAGTGAATGTGTGAATGACTGAATGTGTGAATGAGTGACCGGGGCGCCGGAGCGGTGTTTTTTTGGTTGAAGTTTCGATGGTGGAAGTGGGATACCGGGAGGTGCGGGACGGTTATATTAAAATTTGGTTAATTCATTGTTTTATAGAAAAATGAAAGGTAAAAATTGGATTATAGGCATGTTGGGCGCTGTGTTTTGTTAAATGCGTAGTATATAATTAAGAAATTGGTTTACATTTGCTACCTATGGAAAACAATTTTACCTGCCCATGACAACATTAGATTCTTATGATTTTTCAGGGAAAAAAGCCCTGGTTCGCGTGGATTTCAACGTCCCGCTTAACGACAAATTTGAGATCACGGACGATACCCGTATCCGTGCTACCATTCCTACAATCAGCAAGATTCTTAATGACGGCGGTTCCGTGATTTTAATGTCCCACCTGGGGCGTCCCAAGGACGGACCTACCGAAAAGTACTCCCTGAAACACCTGGTAAACCCGCTTTCGCTCATCCTGGGCAAGACGGTGAAGTTTGCCGACGATTGCATTGGCGACAGCGCTAGCGAGTTGGCCGCGGCATTGCAGCCGGGTGAGGTTTTGTTGCTGGAAAACCTGCGTTTTTATAAAGAAGAAGAAAAAGGTAACGAAGAGTTCGCTGAGAAACTCTCGAAACTGGGCGAAGTGTGGGTGATGGATGCATTCGGTACCGCACACCGCGCACACGCATCCACAGCCGTGATCGGTAAATTCTTCACCGACAAAGTTTGCGGTTATGTAATGCAAGCTGAGCTGGACAACGCGGAAAGACTTCTGGAACATTCGGAAAGACCTTTCACCGCGATTATGGGTGGAGCTAAAATCTCCGACAAAATCCTGATCATCGAACGCCTGCTCGATAAGGTCGATAACCTGATCATCGGCGGCGGTATGTCATATACATTCTCCAAAGCACAAGGCGGAAGCATTGGTAAATCGTTGCTGGAAGCCGACAAGCAGGAACTTACGCTTGAATTGGTAGAAAAAGCGAAAGCCAAAGGCGTAAACCTGATCCTTCCCGAGGACACCGTGATCGCCGACAAATTCTCCAATGACGCGGAGCGTAAGGTTGTTGCCGCTGGTGATATTCCTGACGAATGGGAAGGTCTTGATATTGGTCCCAAAACCATCGAGATTTTCGCTGATATCATCAAAAATTCAAAAACTGTGCTCTGGAACGGCCCAATGGGTGTATTCGAATTCCCGAACTTTGCTACCGGCACGAACGCAATCGCCGAGGCGGTGGTATCTGTTACCGAGGAAAACGACGCATTTTCACTGATCGGTGGCGGTGATTCGGCTTCTGCGATCAACAATGCCGGGTTCGGCGACCGTGTGAGCTATGTTTCAACAGGCGGCGGTGCATTGCTCGAATACATGGAAGGCAAAGTGCTTCCAGGTGTTGCTGCACTCGAAGCATAAGCATTTCACTTTTTAGGTTTATAAAAAAGAAATCCATCCCGCACATCGCGGGATGGATTTTCTGCATAACAAACCTAACTAATTTATGAACACTGGTCACGTTTGACCGGAATTCCACTTTTAATTGCCACCTGCGCGTTTCTGCAAATCGTCAGAACCGGTATTGCGCTGGCGGGCACCCTTCACATTCTGGTTACCGAAGTTGTACGTGAAGGTTAGTCTGAACTGGCGGCTTGGCCATTCAGACCGCACTCTGAAATCAATGTCTTTGTAGATTGCTGTCCCATTAAAACGGTTGGTCCAGAATATGTCGTTGACATTGAGGCGGATCGTGCCTTTCTTATTCAGGATGCTTTTCTGCAAACCTGCATTGATCATTCCCATCGGCTTCGCGGCATACAATCCGTAGAATGCCCTGCTGTTATACCATCCCGAAAGCTCAGCGGACCATCCTTTGCCGATCGTAAACTGGTTGCTGGCGTACATATTCCAGGTCGCCTGCTTGATTTCGAGCTGCTGTTCAAGGTAATATGACTTGTAATGGTTGTAAACTCCCGTAAAGTTCGCCTGCACTTGCCACCACTTGGTAACCGGGATCGGGAATGAGACGGTCAGGCTGATATTGTCCTGATTGTCCAGGTTGTCGGAGGTAACGAATGTTTTGTTCTCCGACGCGATCTGCTGAGGCAGCTCATCCGCGATCATGTCTTTGATCCGGCTGTAAGCAAGTGTGGTGTTGATTGTATTTTTGTAAACGTGTACGAGTTGGAATGAGTTGGTGTACTGTGGTTTAAGGTTCGGATTGCCTCTCTGGAACGTGTATGGGTCGAGGTAAAACTCAAATGGGTTCAACGACTGGTAGTTCGGGCGGTCGATCCGGCGGCTATAAGAAATATTCAGCACGTTGTTCGTATCCAGCTGGTTGGAAAGAAATATGCTGGGGAACAGGTTGATATAATTTCTGTCGCGTTTCTGGTTCAATGTTACCGAATTACCGATGGAATGTGTGTGTTCGCCGCGGAAACCGACCTGGTATTTGATCTTTTTGCTGATGCTGCCGCTATAATTCAGATACGCTGCATTTACATTCTCGGTGTATTTGAACCGGTTGGAGCGGGTCGGATCCAGTTGCCATTCGTCGGTTTTTGTTTCGAAAACCATGTCATTGTCTGATGTAACATAACTGGTTTTCAGACCGGTTTCGAGTTTTCCTTTCCACAACGGCTGTGTGTAATCGAGCTTTGCGACACCAATGCTGATATCCGAAGGCATATCGTTACGGACGATTTCCGGGTTTCCGTCAGGGGCACCGTCGGGTTTAGCGTAACGTGTATCGAGGTTGCTGTTCTTTTTGCCGCCGTAATGCACGTAATCTACGTCGAAGGTCAACTCTTTTTTGTCGGTAAACTGATGTTTGAAGTTCACATTGGAACTGATATTATTCATTTTACCGCCGTTGAAGACATTGGTCCGAAATGTTCTCTGGAGGTTCAGGTCGCCGTCGAGAATGCGGGTGTTGGTTTGCCCGAATGGATTACTCCAATCGTTGTAGAACCCGGATACCAGTACGCCCACCGTGGTTTTATCTGTTGCAAAATAATCCATACCGGCGCGGACATTATAGTATTCCGACTCGTTGATCCGCTCGGTGTGCTGATCGAAGATCGTCACTTTATCCTCGTAGGGAATGCGGCGGTAGATGTCGTTGTTGTTGAAACCTTTGTTATAGAATGCACCGCCGCTGATGAACGTACTGATTTTCCCGGCGCGGTGGTTGAGCGTTCCCGTTGCGCTTGCACGGCCATATTTCGCCCAGGCGCCGCCCAGGTTGATGTTGCCATTGGTACCGTAGTTCTTATTACGTTTCATCTTGATGTTGATGATACCAGAATTGCCGGCAGCGTCGTACTTGGCCGAGGGGTTCGTGATCAGCTCGATCTTCTCGATGTTGTCGCTTGGCGTGTTGCGTAGTAAGGTAATAAGCTCCTGTTGGGATAAAAACGTCTGTTTTCCGTCGATCTGGACGATCACCCCTTCTTTTCCCCGAAGTTTCAATTGCTCGTTCTGCTGATCTACCGTTACGCCGGGAGCACGTTCGAGCACTTCCAGGGCAGTAGCTCCCGCGGAGACAATGCTATTTTCGACATTGATGACCGTACGGTCGATTTCCTGTTCGATGAATGGTTTCTTGGCCACCACAGTCACTTCGTTCAGCGACTTCGTGTCGGTTTGCAGCGTGATAGTGGGAAGGTTTACGGCATTGTCTTTCACGTCGAAGGACTGACTGTAACTTTTCTGGTAGCCTACCATCGACACGAGCGTCAGGTATTTGCCTGCTGCTATCTGGTCGAATGCGAATTTCCCGCTTTCATCGGCAGCGAGTCCCTTTACGAGTACGGAATCCTTAGCATGCAACAGCAGGACATTCACAAACGGGAAAGGCTGCGACTTTTCGTCCAGGATCTGCCCTGTTATTTTTCCTTTGCCGGTAAGTGGCTGGGTGGATTGTGCTTGTACAATACCGCTTCCCAGTAGCAATGCTACAGTTAGGTTCATCAAGAATTTCATGGCTAATAGTTATAAGGTCAGCGTACCCGAGGTGCTTGTTCCATTAGGTACACTGCAAAGATAGGTACTTGGTATAGCATAGAACCTTTCATTACATAAATGGTTGGTATGCTATATAAATGGTGTGTGTCTATCTTTCGGCTTATAGATACAAAGTGACAAAACAAAGTTGCACCGTGGCGGAAAAAAAGTTTGAGTGGTAAAATACCCATATGAACGTCAAACAGTCCTAAGTTTCAACTTCGCTTTTTGCTTTTCGCCCAATCTCCCTACCTTTGCGATTTAGATAGCATATATATATGACTGAACAAATTCTTATTTTAGATTTTGGCTCACAGTACACACAATTGATCGCACGAAGAGTCCGTGAACTGAATGTTTATTGTGAAATCCACCCATACAACAATTTCCCCGATCTCACTCCCAACGTCAAAGGCGTAATTCTATCAGGAAGCCCGTGTTCGGTTCGTGACGCGGATTCTCCCCGGATTGATCTCGACAAGTTCCGTAAGGTGATACCCCTGCTGGGTGTGTGCTACGGAGCTCAATTGCTTGCACAAGAGCTTGGAGGTGATGTGAAGCCTTCGCAGCACCGCGAATATGGCCGTGCCCGTCTGGAAATAGATGATAGTGATTCGTCGCTGTTGGCCGGTCTTTCAGAATCTTCGCAGGTTTGGATGTCGCACGGTGATACCATCGTACGTGCACCTCAGAACTTCCACGTGATCGCTTCGACGGAATCCGTGAAAGTAGCTGCATTCAAAGTGGAGGATGAGCTGACTTACGGCATCCAGTTCCACCCCGAAGTAACCCACACCACGGAAGGGAAAAAGTTGCTGCATAACTTTGTAGTAAACATTTGCGGTTGCAAACAGGATTGGACCTCCGAGTCATTTGTAGAGCAAACCATTGCGCAGCTCCGTAAAAAGCTGGGCGACGACCGGGTTGTGATGGCATTGTCCGGTGGTGTGGATTCCACGGTGGCTGCCACGCTGGTCCACCATGCGATTGGAAAGAACCTCTACTGTATATTCGTGGATAATGGACTGCTGCGGAAAGATGAGTACGAGCAGGTGCTGCATTCATACCAGGATATGGGCCTGAATATCAAAGGTGTCGACTCAAAATCACACTTCTACCAGGCGTTGGAAGGTCTTAGCGAACCCGAAGCAAAACGTAAAGCGATCGGGAAAGCGTTTATAGATATTTTCGATCAGGAAGCACACCTGATCGAGGAAGTGAAATGGCTGGGGCAGGGTACTATTTATCCCGACGTGATCGAATCCGTTTCGATCAAAGGACCTTCGGCAACGATCAAATCTCACCATAATGTAGGTGGGTTGCCTGATTTCATGAAATTGAAAGTGGTTGAACCGCTCAACACTTTGTTCAAAGACGAAGTGCGGGCGGTCGGACGTACCCTCGAAATTGACGAGAAAATTCTGGGCCGTCACCCATTCCCGGGACCTGGTCTGGCGATCCGCATTCTTGGCGACATTACGCCTGAGAAAGTGGCGATTTTACAGGAGGTTGACGCCATCTTCATCGGAGGGCTTCGCAAATGGAACCTCTATAAGGATGTATGGCAGGCCGGCGCAATGCTCTTGCCTGTGCAGAGCGTAGGCGTGATGGGCGATGAGCGCACATATGAGCGGGTGGTCGCATTGCGTGCCGTAACCTCTGTCGACGGTATGACTGCCGACTGGGCGCATTTGCCGTATGATTTCCTCGCGGAGGTTTCGAACGACATTATCAACCGGGTGAAGGGAGTAAACAGGGTCGTTTACGACATCTCTTCGAAGCCGCCGGCTACCATTGAGTGGGAATAAAATAAGGTCTTTACGAAAAAAGCGGACTTTTGTCCGCTTTTTTCATTTGGTATTTCCCGCAATGGCGTCAGGATCGCCCGACTCCACGACTTAATAAGCTTAACACGAAAAGGACAAGGAATACGAAGAAAAGAATTTTTGCGATTCCGGCTGCGCCTGCTGCTATACCTCCGAAACCTAAGATCCCGGCAACGATAGCGATGATCAGAAATATTACGGTCCATCTAAGCATGATTGACAAATATTTAGGTTTTTGATTATTGATTTCTGATTAAATAATTACCAACTCTGTGCCAGCAGCGGATCCGCCTCAAATAGCCCTTGGATCATTGGAATGGCTTATAAATGAGGTTTTTTGTGGAGAATGATGCCCAGTTTCGTGTGCGGAGATCAATTTTTGGAACTGATTTGAAAGGTAAAACCTTGTTCAACTTTCCTGACCGATACGACATTTTTGTTATTTTGTATTTTAACCAAATTACCCGACTACGAATGAAGTTTCAATTTTCTGTGTTGCTGCTGGTCGCACTTGCTTTCCGTGTTTCAGCACAAAGTGACCGTTGGCAGCAGCGTGCGAAGTATCAGATCGAGGTGGATTTTGATGCGGTCAAACATCAATACAAGGGTTCGCAAAAACTTGTTTACACTAACAATTCTCCCGACACGCTTCAAAAAGTATTTTATCATCTTTACCTGAATGCCTTCCAGCCGGGCAGCCAGATGGACGTGCGTTCGCGGTCGATCAGCGACCCGGATAGCCGTGTGAAAGATCGCATTTCCAAATTGTCGCCGAATGAGATCGGTTACGAAAAGGTGCTGTCGCTGAAACAGAATGGCAAGGCGCTGAAATATGAGATCGTGGAGACGATCCTGGAAGTGACTTTGAATGAGAAGATCCTTCCAAAGTCGCAGCATACTTTTGAATTGGAGTTTGAAGCGCAAGTGCCGGTTCAAATCCGCCGGACGGGTCGCAATAACAGTGAAGGTATCGACTATTCGATGGCGCAGTGGTATCCCAAAATGTGCGAGTATGATTATGAAGGCTGGCATTCCAATCCTTATATCGGTCGCGAATTTTACGGGATCTGGGGGGATTTTGATGTGAAAATCACCATGGATGCCGCGTACACGATCGCAGGAACAGGCTATTTGCAGAATCCGGATAAGATAGGCCACGGCTATTCTTCCAAAAGCATCACTCATAAGCCGGGCGACCGCCTTACCTGGCATTTTGTAGCGCCCGAAGTACATGATTTCATGTGGGCAGCTGATCGGAACTACAAACACGATGTAGTCAAAGTGGATGACGACCTCGACCTGCATTTTTTCTATCAGACCGACACCCTTGCTAACGTCTGGAAGGAAATGGAGCCATTGGCAGTCCGGTCTTTCAAAATCATGAACGAAAAATTTGGCCGCTACCCCTATAAACAATATTCGGTGATCCAGGGCGGCGATGGTGGAATGGAATACCCGATGGCGACTTTGATCATGGGTCGACTGAACCTCAATGCATTGACAAGCGTAACGGTTCACGAATCCATTCACAGCTGGTTCCAGATGATCCTGGGTACCAACGAATCCAAGTATCCCTGGATGGACGAAGGTTTTACGACTTATGCACAGAACATCGTGATGGCTGAACTCTTTCCGGTGAGGGGCGACGTGCAGCGCTCGTCGACCGCCAGCTACCGGAGTCTGGTGAAGTCCGGCCTGGAAGAGCCATTGACGACCCACGCCGATTTTTACAACACCAATCGCGCTTACAGCGTGGCCAGCTACTCCAAAGGTGCCGTTTTTCTGAACCAGCTTGCCTACATTATCGGGAAGGAGAAGTTTGAAAAGGGTATGAAACGGTATTTCAATGAATGGAAATTCAAACACCCGAACCCGACCGACCTGAAACGGATCATGGAAAAGGAATCCGGACTTGAACTGGACTGGTACTGGGAGAACTTTGTCGGAACCACCAAAACGATCGACTATGGTATCAGGGAAGTGGTTGCCAATGCCGGTAAAACGGAGGTGGTACTGGAAAGGATTGGACAAATGCCCATGCCGCTGGACGTTGTGGTGAGCTACAAGGATGGAACCCAGGAGAATTTTTACATTCCGCTCGAAATCATGCGAGGGGAGAAAGAGGAGAAATTGTATCCCAAAACCACATTAATGGCCGATTGGGGTTGGGCTTTCCCGGAATACACATTCACGATCGATCGCGATCTTTCGGATGTCCGCCTGATCGTGATCGATCCGAGCCAGCGCATGGCAGATATGGATACAGAAAATAATGTGTGGCCGTCGTTGCCGAAAGCGGCTCCCCGCTTCAAAGCCACCAAAACAAAGTAATTATCGTCCAAACTTAAAGGAGGCACCGATGCGCCATCCCATGCCCTCGAAATGTGAGTCATGGAATTGCGCAACGGCCTCCAACCGGACGATCCGCATGATATTATCTATCCCATAAACCGCTTCGGAGTAATTCCGCATCGTAGGTACCCGCAGATAATGCAGTTGCAAGGTCTCCGAAATGCCCGTCACGCGTAACGCTTGTATGCGCGTGAGCAGGAAATGCTGCATTGTCCAGGTCAGGTGCGTCTGAAAAAACCATTTCGCGGTGCTATACCGGTAGTAGGGCAGCATGCGGAACTGATCGGGCGGGTAGACGTACTGAAAGAAGAATTCGTTGCCCATGAAGTGATGGTAGTCCGGGAAGTACATTTGTTTGCTACTTATGAAACCACCGGCATTCACCAGATATTCCAGGTTGCTGCGCGGGCCGAGGCTCAGATCCTGGCGGATAGTACCTTGGAGCAGCGAATAATCCGAATCTCCCAAAAAGCCGAGCGCGCTCTTATAATTTACAATAAATGCCGGCCCGCGGCTCCTCAAATACCGTTTCTCTCCATTCCGGACCAGGTATCGCCTCCACGGACGCAGGGTGGCAGTAACGTCGAATATCCAGGCATTGTGCTCCTCAAAGCCGGTATTGGCAAGCTCGCGGTTCACGGGCCGGTTGGGCGTGAAACCGAACTGGCTCCAAAAAATGATCGGCCGGGCACTTTCCTGGTTAAAAAGCTCTTTGCGGTGTTCAAAATCCAGGTTTGCATTCAGGCTCAGCACGTCGCCGATATTACGGAGCGTATATTGAATGTGGCCAAATTGTTTCTGGTAGACCTTCATCAGGCTGCGGTCGACAAAGCGCGCGGCAATACTGTTCGGTAGGGGTGGGATAGGGTCACGATTATTGATCTGCGACGCCATTTCTCCGCCCGAAAGTCCCAGGTTCCAGTTTCTTCCGCCTATATTCGTTTCGAGGTTGCCGTATAGCCGCTTGCGCCCGAATGAGTAGCGCACAAGCGGTCGCAGACTGAAATACGACGATTTGCCCCAGCGCTTTTGCCATTCGGTGATGAAATTAATGGCGTTTCCCTCCACGGAGTTATAGCTGATTGAAAGCAGCGGGCTTTTGAAATAAAAGGAATTCCGGTCGCCCAGTGCATAGGTATTACCGAGGAGCAGGTGTACAGGTTTAAAATGGGTGGAATCGGGTTTGGTTTTGACCCTGATGGAATCCTTGACGATTTTAATGCTGTCCTGCGTAACGTAGCTCGAAACTTCCGATTTGGTAAGCGGAATGGGCCGCAATGCCTGCCAGTAGATGGTGTCGCGCTTGTTAGCCATCGAATCGATCACGATGGAATCCTGCCGCACAAGCCGGTCGTTGCCCAGCTGCTCCTTTTGTTCCTTTTTCTGTTGCTTTTCGTATTGTTTGGTGAGTTTCCTGAAATTTTTGGTTGAAAATTCCTTTTGCGCCTGGATCAGGTTTTCGAGGTCTTTGCCGCCTTTTACTTTCGCTGTTTCTTCCTTTTTGTGGTCGACGATATGGATGTCTTCCCGCAGGCCCGGGTCCACATCCAGTTTGTCGTAAGTAAGCGAAACGAGGTAACGGAATTCGCCGGCGAAGCCGAGGTAGCCGCCGTTCAGCCGGAACTGCTGGTTAACGGGAATCCATACGCCCTGCACCGGGCTGAATATCTGCTTGGCTGAAATATTCAAACCGCTGGTGGTGGTTTGCAAATCGTAGCTGTGAATTGCCCAGCGATCTTCGAGAATGAAAAGGCTCCCTTTGAAGACCCCTTCACCATATGCTTTGGGAATAACCCTTATTTTATTGACAATCTCGCCCCGCTCTTCAAAATACCCTTCATATTCAAATTTGTAGTAGGCAAAGGATTTGGGGGACAAGGGCGAAATGGTGCCGGCAATCTCAGGGCTGTATAAACTGGCCAGGATGTACTCGTTCGGAGAGGGAATGCTGTTGTCGAGGCTGTTACGCGTGGAAATAATGCGCTGGCTGTAATTGTTGGGACGTCGGTATTTGATTTCCGCCACGCTCTCGTTCAGAATCGGCTTGCCTTGCTGTACACCTTCCTTTTTTAACCGCTTTTGAAGCAAAAAAGGGATTTTGGTGGCCACACCCGTGCTTCTCGAATATACTTTGGCGGTGTAGCCCCTTATCTGCAACTGATGAAAACGGGCCTTGGCAATGACTCGTCGCATAATGCTGTAAGCCGGATCTTCTTTCGATTTGCCGACGGTCGCCTCCTGCAAGCTCAGCGCCTGCTCCTCCATCGTCACGTTCAGCTCTGTGAAGTCGTTACCGACTGTGAGGGTTTTGGAAATGCTCTTAAAACCCAGGTATTGGAAAATGATCTCATAATTGCCGGGAGCGAGCGTGAACTCATATTCACCTTCCTCGTTGGCCATTGTTCCATTGCTCGTGCCCTTCACGGCTATGCCCGCGTAGGGAAGTGCTTCACCGTTTTTTGTGGTAATACGTCCCCTGATTCCGCCCGCATGGGCGATTTTTTGCATCACAAGGAAGAAGATCAGAAAGACCAGAAAACGCATACAGTAAGGTGTAAGTGCTGACAGGAACGGGTGTGAGTCTGTTATTTGTGCAAGCCATTGTCGCAATTAGCACAAAATACATGACATTACAGACCGCTCACCTGACTTTACTTACAGAACCGTACCAGTGATGCACGGGACAAAAAAAGCGGTACACTGCCAGAGCAATGTACCGCTTTTGAGTATGGAAATAGGATGCCTAGTCGCATTGCCCGTCGATCGTGCAATTGGCACCATCGGCGAGGCTCACCAGCGGCTTGGGGTTGGCTTTTTCCCATTCTGTGAATGATTGTTGGAGCGCTCCGAGGAATGTCTCCGTGTGCTGAGCGCCCGAAACCGCGTACTTGCGGTCGAGGACAAAGAATGGCACACCACGTGCACCGACCTGCTGCGCTTCGTAAATATCCCTGCGAACGTCATCGCTGAACTTCGTACCGTCCAAAACAGCTTTCAGTTCCGTACCATCCAGGCCGATGGCAGTTCCGAGTTCGATCAGCGTTTCGTGATCGGCTGTATTTTTGCCATCTGTAAAGTATGCTTTGAAAAGCTGCTCTTCCGCTGCGTCGCCCAATCCTTTTGTTTTTGCAAATTGCAGAAACCGGTGTGCATCGAACGAGTTGGCGAGAACCGCCTTGTCCATATTGTATTCCAAACCGGCTTCGGCAGCCATATTGGTCACGTGGTCGTTCATTTGCTGGGCATATTCGGGCGTCCAGCCTTTGGTTTCGGCCAGATACTCATTAATGCTTTTTCCAGGTTCCGTTTTCATTTGTGGATTCAGCTGAAAACTTTTCCATTCCACCTGGATCTGGTCCCGCTGCGGAAACTCCGCCAGGGCGCTTTCAAAACGCCTTTTGCCGATATAGCAAAAAGGGCACATTACGTCACTCCATATTTCGACTTTCATGATACCAATATTTGTGTATTGAGATATTTGGAGGGGAGTCATTTTTTGTCTGGTGTTGTCATTTATTGTTTCAACAATCCCTGACTATCCTGACCATTTCTGACTTTCAAACTCCTGTTACTAGAAAGCTCAGATGGAAATAAAAAGTTCTTCGTGCGACCGGCGCACCTTCTTCGCATTCACGTAAGGGTCTTTCTCGGCGTCGCGGTATCCCAATGCGAGGATCACAACGCTGCGCAAACCTTTTTCACGGAGGCCGAGGATTTCATCCACCTTGGCGGCGTCAAAGCCTTCCATCGGTGTAGCGTCCACATCTTCCGTAGCCGCTGCCACCAGGCCGTGCCCCAATGCAATGTAAGCC
>NZ_CAMLSE010000050.1 GCF_946482605.1 uncultured Dyadobacter sp.
ACCTTCAATCCGGCTGCGACGATCAAAAATGGCAAGATCGTGGTGCTTTACCGGTCGGAGTACAAGGCTGGAAAAGCGATCGGCATGCGGACGTCGCGGCTCGGCTATGCGGAAACTACCGATGGGATTCATTTTAAAAGAAAAAAGGAGCCGGTGTTGTTTCCTGCCGAAGACAGTCAGAAAACCAACGAATGGCCCGGTGGTTGCGAAGACCCCCGTGTGGCCGTGACCGAAGACGGCCTGTATGTCGTGATCTACACCCAATGGAACAAGGATAAGGCACGCCTGGGCATAGCTACCTCCCGGGATCTGATCAAATGGGAGAAACACGGCCCGGCATTTCAGAAGGCCTATCAAGGCAAATTCAACAACATATGGACCAAATCGGGCTCGGTGGTCACGAAGCTGGTCGGGGATAAGCAGGTTATTGCAAAAATCAACGGAAAATACTGGCTCTATTTCGGCGAAGCCAATGTGAACATCGCTACGTCTGACGACCTCGTGAACTGGGAGCCTGTCGTGGATAGCAAGGGGGAGCTGATCAACCTGATTTCCCCCAGAAAAGGATATTTTGACAGTAATCTTACCGAATGCGGACCTCCGGCCATCCTGACTGAAAAAGGTATTGTTCTGCTTTACAATGGCAAAAACGACAAGGGTGAAGATGGCGATAAACGGTTTACACCCAATAGTTACTGCGCAGGCCAGGTCCTGTTTGATAAAAATGATCCTACCAAAGTCCTGGCCCGTCTCGATACGCCATTTTTCCGTCCGATGGAGGCTTTTGAGAAAAGCGGACAGTACGTGGCCGGGACAGTGTTCATTGAAGGGATGGTTTATTTTAAGAAGAAATGGCTGCTGTATTATGGATGTGCCGATTCACGGGTGGGAGTGGCTGTGTATGATCCGGCGGTAAGAGCCCCCGGTGACCCGCTTCCGAACTGAGGTCTTGTGAAGCCGGGCTTGGGGCAAGCAGGTCAGTACAGGATAGTGCATCAGATATTTTTAGGAATTTTTGGATATTAATTTCTGCTTTTTTAAGAGCGGAAGTAATTCAAAATCCCCCTTGCAATAAGGGAAGTCAGTTGTTCAGGAGTCACTAAACCTATAAAGGAGATCCAAATGAGTTCCAGATTTATCAAGGCCGGAATATTGATGGCCGCTATGCTGACCTTCACCTTCCAGGTCGACAGTTTAGCTCAGAAAAAAGAGAAAGGCGAAAAAGGTTTCGTATCCATTTTTGATGGGAAAACGCTGAAAGGCTGGGATGGCGACCCCAAGTACTGGCGCGTCGAAAATGGCTCCCTGGTAGGCGAGATCACCCCGGAAACACTTCTGAAAACCAACTCCTTCATCATCTGGAAAGGCGGAGAACCCGCTGATTTCGAACTGAAAGGCTCTTTTAAGATCGCAGCCGCCGGAAACTCGGGTATTAACTACCGCAGTGAGCAATTAACCGACGTTCCCTTTGCATTGAAAGGGTATCAGGCCGATATCGATGGTAAAAACAACTACACCGGCCAGAACTACGAAGAACGGAAGCGTACCACATTGGCCTATCGCGGTCAGAAAACGGTCATCAAAGAATATACGGGTGAAAAAACGCCCGAAGCGGTCCGCGCGAACGTGGCCCGGAATGCCTGGAAAGGATTTGAAGTCGTAGGCTCACTCGGCTCATCCGATTCTCTGAAGACTTTGATCAAAAGCGAAGACTGGAACACCTTCCACCTGGTGATCAAAGGCAACCACCTTCAGCATTACATCAATGGTATCCTGATGAGCGACGTGACGGACAACGATACGGTAAATGGCGCCAAAAAAGGTCTTTTGGGTGTGCAGGTACACGTAGGCCCGCCTATGAAAGTGGAATACAAAGACCTGCGCATCAAACAATAACTAACCAAACATCGGCTGTCGGCGTTCGGCAGTCGGCTTAATGCAGAAATTTTAATGCAAAGCTTATAGCCTAAGGCTTAAAGCATAAAACCCTTGCAATGAATAAAATCGGATTTAATGTGCTGGCCTGGACGGCAGCGGTTTCGGATGATCTTTTTCCAATTATTGAAAGGCTGAAAACGATCGGCTATGACGGTGTCGAGTTTTATTTAGGCCCGCAGGAAGCGTCCGCTTACCAGCGCATGGGCAATTTTACTAAAGACCTTGGCCTGGAAACCACAGCGGTGATGACGCTCGGTAAAGACGACAATCCGGTGAGCGAGTCGGCGGAGGTGCGGCAGAAAGCATTGGATAAGATCAAATGGGCCGTCGATCGCGCTCATGACCTCAATTCCAAAGTTATTTGCGGGCCTTTCCATTCCGGGCATACGATCTTTGTAAACCGTCCCGCCGAAGACCGGGAATATGCGCTGGCGGGAGAAGTCCTCAATGCGGCCGCAGATTATGCGGCACAGGCCAACATCACCTTTGCATTGGAAGCGCTCAACCGGTTTGAATGCTACCTGTGCAACACCATGGAGCAACTGCTCAAACTCGTCAAAGCCGCCGACCACCCGAATGTACGGGCGATGTTCGATACGCATCACTCCAATATTGAGGAAAAAAGCTATTTAAATGCATTGCAAATCATCGCACCCGTGCTCGCGCACGTGCACATCAGCGAGAACGACCGCGGCACGCCGGGGACGGGACAGGTGAAGTGGGACGATGCATTCGCGGCGCTGGCTGCTATTAAATACGATGGCTGGCTGACGATCGAAGCATTTTCGAGGAACGATCCCGGTTTCGCGAATGCGATCGGCGTGTGGCGCGAGTTCAACGAGCCGTGGGACATCGCCGAAAACGGTTACAAGTTTATCCGCGAAATGAGCCTGAAACACGGCCTTTGATCAACCACCTTTTTCAGTCCGGGTTTATGAAGAATTTATTAAAATCAATGCTGGCGCTCGGCATTGCACTGATCACTTTCAGCTCCAAAGCGCAGGACGATCCCACTAAACACCGGGTCGTGTACAAAGGCGATAAGGGACCGGGTGTGGGTAAAAACATCGTTTTCATCGCTACCGACCACGAATACCGAGGTGAAGAATCACTTCCGGCGCTTGCGAGGATCATGGCTAAAAAGTACGGGTTCACTTGCACAGTGGTGTATGCGCTCGACGAAAACGGATACATCCTGCCCGGTGGTTCCAATGTCAAAGGTCTGGATGTGCTCGACAAGGCCGATCTGATGGTACTTTTCATGCGGTTTGCGCATTTCAGCGATAGCGAAATGCAGCACATCGACGACTACGTTAAGCGAGGAGGCCCGATCGTGGCATTTCGTACTTCCACTCATGCATTCGACATCAAGAATGACCCGAAATGGGCGCATTATGGCTGGAATTACAAAGGGCCGAAAACGGAATGGAAAGATGGTTTTGGAGAATACATTCTGGGCGAAACCTGGGTGTCGCATTATGGTACCAACCACAAGCAATCCTCTAAACTAATCATCGACGAAGCCCAGACAAAGCACCCTATCATGCGCGGTGTGAAGGATATGTGGGTACAATCAGGCGGATACACAGCCTATCCGAAAGGGACTGTACTTGCAAAAGGCCGGGTATTGAATGGTATGACAGCCGATTCGCCAGCCGACGCCACCAAAGAATTGCTGCCCGTAGCATGGGTCAGGGATTATCAGGTAGCGGGTGGAAAAAAGGGCCGTGCATTTACAACAACCCACGGAGCTTCCGAAGATTTAAAAGACTATGGTTTCAGGAGAATGGTCGTGAATGCGATGTTCTGGGGGCTAGGTATGGAAAAGGCAATTAAACCGAATAACGACATTGCATTTGTAGGTCCCTATGAGCCAACAACTTTTAATTTTAATGGCTACAAAGCGAATGTCAAACCTTCCGATCTGGCTGGCTGGGATTCGCTGATCATGCCCGGGGAAGTCGTTAAGAAGAAGTCGAAGTAATATTTACAATTATCTGAAAATAGCAATTAATGTCTCAGCAACTCCCATTCCGCTTTGGATCAGAAGTTTATACCTGGTTCATGAGCAACGGCGGCCAGACGCATCAAGGCCGGTTAGGACACATGATCGAAGTCATCGCGAAAGCGGGCTTCACGGGTATTCAGCCTATTTTTACCTGGATGGGCGACCTGGTGGATCCCGATAAACTGGAAGCCAAGCTGAAAGAGCAAGGCATCGAACTAGCGGCGCTGGCATTGGCTTTGGACTGGAATGAAGCGGAAGAGACCGAACGCGAACGGGAAGTAGCGGATCACGCGATCCGCGTGCTGCAGCGTTTTCCGGGTGCAGTTCTAAATACCGTACAAATCCCGACCGGCCGGCATGACCTCGCTGAAAGGCAGAAACGCCTCGTCAATATTGTCAACACCGTCTCGCGCCGCGCAGCCGCCAAATGCGTGCCGTGCAGCTATCACCCCAATTCCCCGCATTCGTCCATTATCCGAACCGAGGAAGATTACAAAATCGTACTCGAAGGGCTCGATGCGTCTGTCACAGGCTGGACGCCCGATGTAGGGCACATTATCAACGGTGGCATGGATCCGCTGGCCAAAATGAAGGAATACCAGTCGCTCATCAACCACGTGCATTATAAAGACTGGAACGGCGATCCCGAATTCGCCTTAATGGGCAAAGGAAAAGTGGACCTGCTCGGCGTGACGCAATGGTTGAAAGACATTAACTATACAGGCTGGATTATCTGCGAGGACGAAGGCGAAGAAGCCCTCGAAGATCCGGATTTCGTGACATTACACGACGGAAAGTGGATTCAGCAAGATTTGGTTCCGAAGTTGCAATAGGCTGTAAGCCATAAGCCGTAGGCCGGTTTCAAAGTATTCACAATCAAAAAGCTTATAGCTTAAAGCTTACAGCATTTATCCACAACCCATGCCCACAATCAAAACCAACGGTATCAACTTTTACTACGAAGAACGGGGTTCTGGGGAGCCTTTGCTGCTGATCATGGGCATTACCGCGCCGGGAGCCGTGTGGAATGTGCATGTGGCCGACTGGAAACATCATTTTCGCTGCATTATTGGGGATAACCGTGGTGTAGGATTGACCGACAAACCCGCTGGGCCTTACTCGACCGAGCAAATGGCGGATGATTATGCCGGTTTATTGGATTCTTTGGGTCTGGAAAATGTAAATGTGATCGGTTGTTCCATGGGCAGTACGATCGCCCAGCAACTGGCGATCCGGCATCCGAAGAAGGTGAAATCGCTCGTATTAATGTGTCCCTGGGCGCGTTGCGACAATTATGCCAAAGGCCTTTTTCAGCATATAATGAATGCCAAGGCACGTTTCAGGCCGGAAGAGTTCAGCTTGTACATTCAGTTGCTGATCTTTTCAAAATCGTCGTGGGACGATGCTAAACAGCACGACGACCTCGAAAATGGCCGGAGCATCGACGCATTCAACCCATTCCCGCAGCCGCTGCACGGACTGGAAGGGCAGGCTGCGGCTTGTATCAACCACAATGCACTGCCTGATCTGAGCAAAATTAATGTGCCTACGCTGGTGATAGGAGGCAAGGAGGATATTTTTACCCCTGTGTGGATGGCCGAAGAGGTCGCCAATGGAATACCTGGTGCCGAGCTGTTCTTGTATGAAAAGCTTGGGCACGCCTTCCATTTCGAAAATACCGAAGATTTCAATGCTCGGATAAGGAACTGGCTTACACAGGTGCCGGCAGCCTGACGCGGGGCATTTTTCAAAATAAAAGCATTAAAACAAGGCAATTTGCGCCTTTTTCAAGTTTAGGACGATTACCAGGTCAACGATATATCATGGAGATTGCTGCTTCGAAACATCAGGATGGGATAGTGCAGGATTGGAAAGACAAAGTTTCCAATCACGTGCAGGTAGGAGGCATCGAAACTTCGGTGATCGATAATGGCGCAGGCAGGGGTACGCGTATTGCGTGGGTCAACACGGGTACCGGTCTTCGGTTTAAAGTGGTGATCGACCGGGCAATGGATATAGCCGAGGCATTTTTTAACCAGCACAGCCTGGCGTGGATTAGCCATGGCGGCATCACCGCCCCGCAGCCTTTCTCGGACAAAGGCATCGACTGGCTGCGTACATTCGGCGGGGGCTTGCTCACTACCTGCGGTCTCTCGCACGTAGGCGGGCCGGAGTCGGATAGTCACGGCGACCGCGGGTTGCATGGGCTGATCGGTAACCAGCCTGCCGAAGTTGTTTCGATTATCCAGCCCGATCTGCGGGCCGGAAAATATGAAATGAGCATTACCGGCATTATCCGGGAAACCCGTCCATTTGGCCCTAGTTTGGAACTGAAACGGACCATTTCGGCCACATTGGGTGAAGCAAAGCTGCGTATTCATGATGAAGTAATCAATAAAGCCAATACGCCGGCGGCACATATGCTGCTGTACCATTTCAATTTCGGCTGGCCGCTCGTCGACGAGGGCACCGACATTCTCTGGAACGGCCAATGGCATCCGCGCCACGGTGCTGAGAATGCGAAGATTTTCAAAGAAGGTAATGCATTCAAAAAAGCGCCCGCACCACTGGAAAGCCATTTGGGCAGCGGCGAAGAGGTGGCGTTGATCGACGTGGACGCTGATATTTTTGGGGATAGTATTTGTGGTTTGCACAATGAGAAGCTAGGACTGGCCGTCGCATTGAAATTCAAAAAAGAGCAATTGCCGTGGCTGGCCAACTGGCAGCATTGGGGCAAAGGCGAATACGTGACAGGCATCGAGCCAAGCACGCATCCGCTCTCAGGTCAGGCGAAGGCGCGCGAGGACGGGACATTGATTTTCCTGCAACCGGAAGAAACACGGGAATACGACCTCGAACTGAGCGTGTTGACGGCGAAAGAAGAGATCGAAGAATTTGAATTGAAGGTGAATGTGTCGTGAAATTCACAAATAGTTAGCAAGACGTTATTGTCATCCTGAGCGGAGTCGAAGGATGGTAGCGTGATGTAAAGGGCATCTCGCAGGTCCCCTTGGACTCCGCTCAGGATGACAGTACCGTTAAACCGTCCGGCGGCCCGGTCCGCTCAGGATGACAGCAGCATAAGACAATATTTAATTTGTACCAAAAACCAATTTTTTAATACAAAAACAATGGGACTTTCAAGTATAGCTGAGAAGGCGTTGGAGCAGGGAAAGGGAATTTTGCGTCTGGCGCCGACCTGGGTGCCGCGCTCGTTTTGCGTTCCCGGCCGCAGGATCAAATTGCACCCCGACGATTACTACATACTGGGTGGTGAGCGTGGCGGTATCGATGAACGCTGGTTGTCTTCAACTACTCCGGCAGAAAACGGGCCGCTTACAGGCGAAAATGAAGGTTTGAGCCAGATCGTTCTGGAAGATGAATCAGGCGTTCAAAAAGTGACATTGCGCGACGCGGTAGCAGAGCTGAAAGGTCAGATTATAGGCGACAGACTCTGGGATCAATACAAGAGCTGGCCGATGTACTCGAAGTTTTTTGACAATATGGGGCCACTTCCGCATCATATTCACCACAGAGATGAGCACGCCGCTATGGTGGGCCAGAACGGAAAGCCGGAAGCCTACTATTTTCCGCCTCAATTGAACAATCACGGCGGCGATTTTCCATACACTTTCATTGGTATCGCTCCCGGTACTACCAAAGAGCAGATCAAAGAGTGTTTGATGAATTTCACCAAGGGAGACAATAAGATTACCAACTACTCCCAGGCATTCCGTCTGGAACCAGGCACGGGATGGGATGTGCCTCCTGGCATGCTCCACGCGCCGGGCAGCTTGTGTACCTATGAGCCTCAAAAAGCATCAGATATTTTTGCGATGTATCAATCACTTGTCAATGAGGCGGTTATTCCGGAGGAGTTGCTCTGGAAAGGAACGCCGAAAGACAGAATTGGCGATTACGACCTGTTGATGGAAGTGATCGACTGGGATTTGAACGTCAATCCTAATCTGATGGAAAAGCATTTCATGCGCCCCAAACCGGTTAAAGACGTTGCAGAGATGGAAGCAGAGGGATATAGCGAAAACTGGATTTGCTATAAAAACGAGGCTTACAGCGCCAAGGAACTGACCGTTTTCCCAGGGCAGACTGTAACCATCAAAGACGGCGGTGCATACGGAATGATCGTGATGCAGGGCCATGGCAAGTTCGGTGTGTGGGATATCGAAACCCCTGCATTGATTCGCTACGGACAACTGACCAACGACGAATATTTCGTAACCGAAGCCGCTGCGATCGAAGGCGTTACGATTACCAACCTTTCGAAAACCGACCCGATCGTGATTTTGAAGCACTTCGGTCCGGGTAACCCTGATTTAGTATTGTAAGGGCTGTAAGCTATAAGCAGTAGGCTTTAAGCTCTCAGAATGCTTACAGCCTATCGCTTATAGCTTACAGCTTATTATTCACTAGGCCCAGAGCTTACAGCCTAAGGCTTACAGCTTAAAGCCCTTATCTCTTAAACCATGCCTGAAAATAATTTCCCCAAGCTCCACAATGCCACATGGCCTGGTATTGTGGGAAAAGGTTCTGATTCGGAGCCAATTATTTCTTTTGATACATTACTGGAAAAAACCGCTGCCGCAGAGGTGGACGGCGTGAAATTCGACGGCGTCGATATCGGTCTTTTTGATGAGCATATTGGCGAGTATTTGAACAATGCCGACGGCGGCAAACGCCTGGCCGATAAGCTGACGGGTTATAACCTCGAAGCGGGTAGCCTCGTGGCGAACGTGTGGGCTGGCTCTGCAATGGGCACCCAGGATGCGCGCGATACATTTGTGGAGCAGGTGCGCAAGGCGTGCGAATTCGGGAAGCAGCTTCGTGACGCCGGTGTGCGCCAGGGTGGTGTGATCCGTATCGACTCGGCGGCATCGCCCGAAGCATGGTCGGCAGACCCGAAAGGCAATACCAAACAAATCGCGGAGACTTTCAGACGCGCTGCGGACGTTGCCGCCGACTTCGGCGAAAGACTGGCAGCGGAAGGAGAAATCTGCTGGGGTGGTATGCATAGCTGGAAAGCGATGATCGATACACTCGAAGCGACCGACCGCCCGAATGTAGGCTTCCAGGCCGATATGTCGCACACATTCCTGTACCTGCTGGGCTACAATGCGCCGGAAGACCGCATTCTGCCGGTAGATTTCCAATGGGATGACCGCGCGACACTGGATGAGGCTTTCAAAAAAATGACTGCCGCATTGCGTCCCTGGACTATTGATTTCCACGTAGCACAAAACGACGGCACCGTCCACGGAACTGGTTCGCATGACAAAACCGGCCGCCACTGCCTCGCCACTGATCCGAATGGTAAGCTCGACATCGCACACCATGCAGGTTTCTGGCTCCGCGACGATAAGGGCGAACTGACAAGGGCATTCCGCCACATATGCTGGGATGGCTGTATGTTCCCCAACGAGGTGATGTACAAGCAGCAAACCTGGAACGATATCCTCGCCGCACTCGTGAAGGTGCGTAACGCGCATGGGTGGCAGGCGTAGGAACTTCGGCTTTCGGCTGTCGGCCGTCAGCTTTTTTGAGCCGCCAAATTAACACCATTTAAATCCAAAGGCCGAAAGCCGACAGCCGACGGCCGAAGTAAATTCAAAACCAATGTCAGAAAAAAAGCAAATTCGCGTTGCCCTGATCGGATCCGGTTTGATGGGCCGCACGCATACCAATGGTTATAAAAGAATCGGGGACTTTTTTCCTGAGCTTGAATACCGCCCCGTGCTGGCGGCGGTATGTTCCCGTAATGAGGAGAAAGTGAAAGCTTTCGCCGAGCAATGGGGCTACGAATCGTACGAAACCGACTGGCGGAAAATCATCGAGCGTGACGATATCGACGCGGTGGACATTTGTACGCCCAACGATACCCACGCAGAGATCGCACTGGCCGCTGCCGCAAAAGGAAAGATGATCCTTTGCGAAAAGCCGCTCGCCCGTACGCTCGAGGAGGCCAAAACAATGGTGGAAGCCATTGAAGCTGCCGGTGTAAAAAACACGGTATGGTACAACTACCGCCGCGTTCCTGCTGTGACTTTGGCCAAACAGATCGTAGATTCCGGCAAGTTGGGCCGTATTTTCCATTACCGTGCAAACTTCCTGCAAGACTGGACGATCAGCCCGGATGTACCGCAAGGGGGAACGGCGACGTGGCGTCTGGACGTCGATGCGGCGGGTTCCGGCGTGACAGGCGATTTGCTGGCGCATTGTATCGACACCGCAATGTGGATCAACGGTGGTATCAAGGACGTGTCGGCAGTTGCGGAGACATTCATCAAAGAGCGCACGCATGCCGGCACAGGACAGGTTCAGAAAGTGGGTATCGACGATGCTTGTATCTTCCATTGCCACTTTGACAATGGCTCACTGGGTCTTTTCGAATCGACGCGTTATGCACGTGGTCATAAAGCACTTTATACCTTTGAAATCAATGGCGAGCATGCTTCGATCCGTTGGGATCTGCATGATCTGAACCGTTTGGAATATTTTGATCATAGCGACGATTCGATCGTGCGTGGATGGCGGTCGATCCTCGTAACAGACGGCGATCAGCCTTATATGAAGCGCTGGTGGATCCCTGGTACCAGCATTGGTTACGAGCATTCATTTGTACACCAGGCGGCGGATTTCTTTGAAAGTCTGCAAACCGGTAAGCCCTGCTCACCGACATTCCGGGATGCTTACGAAACGCAGAAAGTGTGCGACGCAGTACTGGAATCGGCAGCTTCGAAAAGCTGGAAAGACACAGGCGTAAATTGGGAAGGTTAATCCCGTAACGCTTTCAATAGCAGAGGCTTTAACTTCGCTTCGGGTAACCGGGGCGGGGTTGAAGCCTCTCTTCAAATACCCCTATGACAGAAACCATCCTCACAGTTCGGGACCTTTCCAAATCTTTTTCCGGTGTAAAAGCGCTGGACAAAGTCTGTTTTGACCTGAAAAAGGGAGAGGTGCATGCATTAATGGGAGAGAATGGTGCCGGTAAATCGACTTTCATGAAAGTTCTGATCGGGCTGGTTACACCCGATTCGGGGGATGTGACACTGGAAGGAGAAAGCCTCGCAGGCTGCCATGTGAATGAAACGCTGAAAAGGGGTATCTCTATGATCCATCAGGAAATTCTGATTGTATCGGAACTTACTGTGGCACAGAATATCTTTCTCGGGCGGGAAAGGGAAGTTTCCGGGAAAAGCGGGATTCTTTCAGGCTGGCTGAATGATTCGGAAATCAACCGGCGTGCAGCGGCATTGCTCGATCGCATGAACGTTCACATCGCCCCGAATGCGAAAATGAAGGACCTCAGCGTGGCACAAATGCAGATGGTGGAGATCGCCAAGGCCATTTCCAATAACGCGAAGGTGATCATTATGGACGAGCCCACTTCGGCCATTTCAGATAAAGAGGTCGCTACGCTATTCAATATCATCCGCGATCTTAAATCGCAGGGAGTCAGTATAATCTATATATCCCACAAAATGGACGAGATCTTCGAGATTTCGGACACGATCACGGTGCTTAGGGATGGCCAGTACATCGGAACCAGAAGCGCCGTTGAGCTGGATCAGCATGCGTTGATCGCCATGATGGTGGGGCGGGAGATCGGACAAATGTTCCCGCAAGCGGTCAATGCACCTGGGGAAGAAGTGCTTGCTGTGAGCAACCTTGGAAAAGTTGGCAAATTTTCGAATATCACTTTTAAGGTGTACGCGGGCGAAATACTGGGACTGGCCGGCCTGATGGGCGCCGGACGTACAGAAATAGCCCGTGCCATTTTCGGGCTGGACGAATGGGATGAGGGGGAAATTTATGTTAAAAAACAAACCATGCGTATAAGATCCCCACGCGAGGCCATTGACCGGGGGATCGGCTATGTCAGTGAGGATCGTAAAGGGCTCGGGTTTATTCCCCGCATGTCGGTAAAAGACAATATCACACTATCCAGCATTGGCAACCATCGCAAAGGGCCTTTTATCAACACACAAAGCGAACAGACGGTAACGGGGCAAATGATCACTGATTTAAGGATCAAAACCGCAGGAACCGGACAAAAAGTAACCTATCTGAGCGGAGGCAACCAGCAGAAAGTCGTAATTGGCAGGGTGCTGCTGGCCTCGCCGGAAATCATTATTCTCGACGAACCGACGCGGGGTGTCGATGTGGGAGCGAAATTTGAGATATATAAATTAATCCGCAGTCTTGCCGACAGCGGTATTGCCATTATCATGATATCATCCGAGCTTCCCGAAATCCTGGGTATGAGCGATCGCATTGTGGTCTTGTCCAAAGGCAGACAAACGGCATTGCTTTCGAAGGCGGAAGCGACACAGGAATTGATTATGAAGTATGCGGTTGCTTAGAGCTTTCGGCAGTCGGCTTTCGGCAATCGGCTATCGAGTTGTAGACTTTAACTATACACGCCAGGCAAAAGGTTAAACATTATTAATAAGCCGATAGCCGAAAGCCGACAGCCAAATTGTGCAAGGTTAAACATTATCAAAAAGCCGAAAGCCGACGGCCGACAGCCGAAGCCCACATATGAACAAACTCTCCAAATTAGGCCAGTACGGCATTTTTCTCGCCTTCGCACTGATATGCGTGGTGCTGGCATTGACTACGCCCAGGTTTTTCACGGTTTCCAACCTCCTGATCATCGGTAACCAGGTTTCCATCAATGCATTGCTGGCATTCGGGGTGACGTTTGTGATTATCACTGGCGGAATTGATCTTTCGCTGGGTTCGATGGTGGCCGTTACAGGTGTAGTAGCCGCGACATTTGCACACCCCGATACTTTTCCATTGGTTGTACCCATACTGGCCGGCTTGGCAGCCGGATCGGCAATGGGGGCATTTAATGGACTGGTAATTACCAAAAGCAAAGTTCCGCCATTCATTGTAACGCTCGGGACAATGACCATCGGCCGGGGGCTTGCATTGATTTTAAGCAAAGGCCGGCCGGTTTCAAATCTTTCGGACGAGTTCAACTTCATCGGCGGCGGGAACCTGGCGGGTATTCCCTTCCCGATCATCATTCTGATTATCGCGTTCGCTGTCTGCTCTATTATTTTGAACAAAACCATTCTGGGGCGCTACATGTACGCGGTTGGGGGGAACGAGCCTGCTGCGCGGGCGTCGGGGATACGGGTGAGTCGTGTCAAAATGTGGGTATATACCATTTGCGGGATACTTTCTGCATTGGGAGGGATTTTGTTGACATCCCGCATTACAACGGGGCAGCCCAATGCCGGGGCCGGTTTTGAACTGGACGCGATTGCGGCGGCCATCATCGGCGGCACCAGTACATCGGGAGGTACGGGCACCATGACCGGCACGTTGATCGGCGCGTTGCTGATCGGGGTGATCAGCAATAGTCTGGATTTGCTGAATGTGACTTCCTATTATCAGCAGGTCGTCATGGGGATCATCATTATTGGGGCCGTGGTACTGGATGGCGTAGGGAAGAAGGATTGATGTAGGGAGGAAAGGGAGGAGGGAGAATGGAGGAAGGGCTGAAAGATTTTAAATGCTAAATTGATACGACCGCTGTCGGCCGACCGCCGATAGCCTAATCACATCGTTTTTATGAACCGGAATTTGCTTTTTGCTACAATCATTGCCTCGGCCCTCTTAACGGGCTGTAATCAATCTTCCAATAAAGAATCAGGCTCGGAAACTGGGGATAAGCTGGTGATCGGTGCTACGATGCTGAGTATGCAAAACGAGTTTATCGTGAATGTAAGCGACGCGATGGAAGCGAAGGCAAAGGAAATGGGTGCGGAGCTGATCACAGTAGATGCAGAGCGCTCGGCACTGAGACAGGTGGAGCAGGTGGAAAGTTTTATCGGCCAGGGCGTCGACGCGATCATTATGAACCCTTGCGAGGTGGAGGCAAGCTCACCGGCGATCAAGCTGGCGATGGACGCGAAGATTCCGATTATTAATGTCAACTCAGAAACTTCTGCAAAGCCGACGGCATTTGTGGGCTCCGACGATACCGAATCGGCGCGAATTGCGATGAAGTTCATTGCAGAAAAATTAGGCGGTAAAGGTAATGTGCTGATGATGCACGGTTTTATGGGCCAGGCCGCGCAGATCAGGCGTGATAACGGCGCAAAGGAAATCCTGAAAGCCAATCCGGGGCTGAAACTGCTCGCCGAACAAACCGGAGAATGGGATCGCGCCAAAGGAATGTCCCTCACTGAAAACTGGATCCAGTCCTACGGAGACAAGATCAACGCTATTTTCGCACAAAATGACGAAATGGGCATGGGCGCTGTGAAAGCACTGGAAGCTGCCGGTTTGAAAGGTAAGGTGCTTGTGGTAAGTGTGGACGCAATTCCTGACGCATTACAAGCGGTGAAGAAAGGGACGCTGGACGCCACTGTTTTTCAGAATGCTAAGGAACAAGGCGGCAAAGCGATCGAAACGGCCGTGAAGGCGGCTAAGAAGGCGGCGTTTGAGAAGGAGGTGCTGATTCCGTTTCAGCTGGTAACGAAGGAGAATGTGGGGGAGTTTTTGAAGTAAGGAGTATTAATGTATGAAATCACACACTTTTGATGACAATGGCTACTTGGTTCCAAACGAAGTAGCAGACTTAGACTGGAACGCGTTTGAAGAGCTTTTCATTTTCAACCGTCAGAGGGCGGAGTTACTGGTTCAGTTGAGAGAATTTATATCCCGGGTATCGGGCTGGCAAGTGCCAGGGCTTCAAGTTTGGGTGGACGGGTCTTTCACAACACTTAAACCGCATCCAAACGACATTGATTTGATATGCTTTGTGGACAACGGGTTTTACGAATTGAATCTGCCCCATTTACATTCCGTTAAGCACGACTTTCCGAAACTGGATATTTACTTACTTTATCAAAAGCTATCCAGTATCGCATCCCAAGTACTTTTTGACTAACTTTGATACGCTTGATTGGTTGTATTTTCTGACCAGGGACCGTCAAAACAAAAGAAAGGGCATTGTTAACTTGCTATTGTCATGAGACCGTTTGACCAGCTTCAAACCGAAATACAGGAAACACTCGAAAAAATTATTCGGGTGAACGCATCCATTGCAAGGCATGAAACTCAAGAGCAACCTGATGGACTAGCCATCGCGCAATTTGAAGAAATTAAATTCCAGTTCACACAGCATTTGTTAACGCTGTTGGAGCAGATGGATATTAAATTGAAGGTTGCTGCGTAAGTTCCTTTAAGTGAGGAGATACTTACTCCGTTTCAGCTGGTAACGAAGGAGAATGTGGGGGCGTTTTTGAAGTAACTCTCAGGATTTTTTGTTCAAAATTTTATCCAGCGAACCGCTAGCTATCAGCCTTCGGCCACTTTCCATTTTTTCCTGAATGATGGCCTGCACCTTGGGATTTGCCATAACCTCGGCTTTCCTTTTTTCAAAATCCATTTGGGTCTTCTTCATATCTGTACGGGTTTTAAAATAAATGCATCGTAAGCCATTCCAATTCTGAACGATTCAGGTTGCTCGTTCCGTATTCCATAAATTTCGAAATATTCTTTGATTTCTGGAAGTTGTCGTGCAATTACGATACGGTAAAGCCTCGTTTTGGCCGCCGAGTTTCCTTTGAAGTATACCGAGCAATTTGGATGGGATTCGATGAATTCGAAAATGCATCGAATTGTGGTGGCCATCACCTTACTGAGGTCGAAATTGTGGCTTTTTACGTCATCACTCCATTGGCCGTCGAGCAGAATATCCAGCAAAGCAAGGTTGTAAATGAGCTCATTGTCCTCAAAGGGAGTGAACATGACTATCTTCCGGATCGTCTTCTTCCGACTTACGCTTTCAAATGTGAAATAAACCTGGCTATCGTCTGACTGAAAAGTATAAAATTCTGACTGCATACAAACATGCTTTAACAAGTGCCATATCGATGCAGGAAGTTGAGTGATTGTATGTGTAGCAAATGTAAAATAATCCTATCTAAAAAGTAAAACGCCGCTCCCCTCGCGCTTTTACCGGCGTATGGCACTTGCCATTTTCCTAAAACCAACAAATTTCGAATGAACACTTTCAATATCAACCGGCGTAGTTTCCTCCACGGGGCCACGGCCGCATTGGCACTTTCAACTTTCGGAGCGCAGGGAATGGACCTGATCAACCCCGCCAAAACATGGCGCGTGGGGTTAATTGGTACAGGCTGGTATGGTAAAAGTGATCTTTTCAGACTGATTCAGGTTGCGCCGGTGGAAGTGATTGCATTATGCGACGTCGATAAAAACCAGCTGAACGAAGCGGGCAAGCTGGTGAGCCAGCGTCAGAAATCGGGCAAGACGCCTAAGTTGTATGGCGACTACCAGAAAATGCTTGCCGAAAATGAGATGGATATCGTCCTCATCGGAACGCCCGACCATTGGCATGCACTGCAAATGATCGACGCCGTCAAGGCCGGGGCTCACGTGTATGTACAGAAGCCGATTAGTGTGGATGTACTGGAAGGAGAGGCGATGGTCGCTGCCGCCCGCAAATACAAAAAAGTAGTCCAGGTGGGCACTCAGCGCAAAAGCACTCCCCATCTGATCGACGCAAAGAAGAATATTGTCGATGCAGGCTTGCTGGGCAAAATTTCGCACGTCGAAATGTGCTGTTACTACCATATGCGGGCCAACGGTAATCCGCCGGTGGAAGCAGTACCCGACTACCTCGATTATGAGAAATGGACCGGCCCCGCGCCGCTTCGCCCGTACGACGGATCACCGCACGTTCGCTGGTGGCGGACGTTCATGGAATACGGGAATGGAATCACAGGCGATATGTGCGTGCATATGTTCGACACAGTGCGATGGATGCTGAAACTGGGCTGGCCGAAAAAAATCAGCTCGACAGGTGGTATTTATGTGGCGAAAGAGGGTAAGTCTAATATATCGGACACGCAATCGGCGATTTTTGAATACGATGGCCTGAACTGCGTATGGCAGCACCGTACCTGGGGAACACCCAACAATCCCGATTATCCATGGTCATTTACCTTGTACGGAGAGAAAGGAACGCTTTGGGCGAGTACCATGGCCTACGATTTCATCCCGCAAGGCAAGGGAGAGAAGATTCACAAGGATGTTGTGTATGAGAAAGAAAAGTATCCCGAAGATCTCAAGGAAGACAAAATAGAGTTGAATGCGGCCCCTGCGACGCGTTTGCATATGCTGGATTTCCTGAGTGCCATTGATAACAGCACTAAACCGGTGGCAGACATCGAGGAAGGTCATATATCGACGGCGAGCTGCATTTTGGCAAATCTTTCGATGAAAACAGGCCGTTCGATTGTTTATGATCCGATAAAGCGCGAAATTGTGGGAGATAGAGAAGCCAACGCGCTGCTCGCCCGCGCATATCGCGCTCCCTACATTCATCCTGACTATAAGAAGGTCTAGGATTAGTCATTGAAGTTCGTGGTCCCTTATATTCCCAGTACATCGCGTCCGGCAAAAACCGGGCGCTTTTTGTTTTACGGAATAACCAAAGTGTATCCGGCCTGCAACAGAAAGCCCCCGGAAAGGGTATTATGAATGGAGGGTACAGAATGGTTTCAAACGTTTGAAATGCATCAAAACAAGTAATTTTTGCGATCGATATATCAATTTTATTTGTTTATAAGTTTAATAGATGTTTCATGGTCATTTAAACCATTTGCCCTCAGAAACTGTCAGACTATCAAATCAAACCAAACGTTCAAAATCAAAATGAAAAGCATAGTGAAGTTGATAAAATCCGCCGGATTGGCGGTTGTGGCGGGGGTACTCATCATGGCGTGCAGCAACGCCCTTCAGGTTAGTTACGATTACGACTCGGCTGTTAATTTAAAACAATTTAAAACCTTCAAAGTCGAAGCCGAGCATAACATGGAGCAAGACCCGCTGTTGGGCAGTGAGCTGAACCGGAGAAGGCTTGGAGACGCCGTGGTGGAGGTAATGGAAGCGAAAGGGTACAAATTGGATAATCAGAACCCTGAAATCGTGGTGAGGTTCATGACCGACGTGAAAGACCGCCAGCAAGTACGATCCAACAACATGTACTCGCCCTACATGTGGTGGTATGGTGGAGGCAATAACATTTCTACATACAATTACCAGGAAAGCCGTTTCATCCTGAACATTTATCAGAAGACCTCCGAAAGGATGGTATGGCAGGGCTGGGCATCCGGAAAGGTGAAAGCGCCTACTAAAAAGGAAGATCAGAATACCATGATCAAGAATACGATGTCCGACATCCTCCGTTCGTTCCCGCAAGCGACGCTGGATACGTACAGCAGGAAGTAATCCAATGCGATTAATGCAAAAAATGCCGGGCATACTGTCCGGTATTTTTTGCTTCAGAGAGGCGAAAGCCGCGGTTCGGTAATCAGGATCTCAAGTGACAAGCCAAGTCCTTTGTTCAGTTTTCGGATCATATCGATGGACAGCCCCCGCTTGTAGGGAATAAAAGTTATCAAAATGACAACTTTTATTCCCTATTGAATCTTCGGTTAGTTGACCGATCCTGCGGTAGCCCTTACAAATCCTGTCCGTTGCGGTACTCTTCGGATGCCTTTTTCACAATGGCTTCCCCATCATGCAAATCCCCGAATACCTCGACCAGCGTATCGACCACAATACCGCGTTTGACGGGGACCCATTCCGCTTTTTTGGCCTTGTCACGGATCACAAACACCTGCTCGCTAGAACTAACTACCGCCGTCACAGGAACAAAGAGCGTGTTTCCGGCGCGTGCTGTATTAAGCTGTACCTGTGCATACATGCCGGCTTTCAATTCATTCGACCGGTTGCTGACGTCAAATTCCGTGATCATCGAGCGGTTTTCTTCAGATAACGTGCGGGAACTGCGGGCGTAAACTGCCTTGTAGATTTTTTCCGGGCTGGCCGGTACCGTAAAGCTCACTTCTCCCTTGTTGGGAATAGCACTGGAAATATTTTCAGGGATCGCCAATGTCAGACGAAGTTTGGTATTGTCTTCGAGGATAAAGAGCGGTTTCGCTCCTCCTTCACCCGGTCCGACCAATGCGCCAGGGCTGATGTTTCTTTCGGTAATAATGCCGTCGAATGGAGCCGTTACGGTCAGGTAGCGGGAAAGCTCCGTTTTGGTTTCCATAAACGACTTCGCTGCCTGAACATTCCCCTTGGCAACGGCCATGGCCGAACTATCGGTTGCTGCTCTTGCTTTGGCCAGGTCGAGTTCGTTGAGAGACACTGCGCCTTCTGTGCGGTTGGTACGCATTAGCCTGCTGTAAGTCAATGCGGTAGCTTGGTATCTCGTTGTGATTTCATGCAGGGCGGCCTCCGCCGCATTGAGCTGTGCTTTGGCCTGGCTGAGTTCAGAAATAACTTCCGGTGCTTCGAGTTGGGCCAGGATCTGACCTTTTCTGACGACGCTGCCACGGTCTACATTGACCGTTCTCACAAATCCCTTCACTTTTGGGTGAATGCTCACTTTATTCCAGGGCTTTAATTCGCCTGGCAATGCGATCTGTTTGGCCGGTTTCATGCTTTTGACATAGGCCAATTCTACAACGAGTTCGGAGGCAGCCGCTTTTTGTTCGTGTTTTTCGCTGGTTTCGGCCTCGGTATGGCAGGCCGTTGTACCAGCGGCTACGGTCAGGAGTATCAGAATGGATTTCAGGGTATTCATGGAGAGAGATGTTTGGAGTTTTTTACGGAAGAAATTGCTTTCAGGGTCTTCCGGATCCAGGGATACGGAGTTCACCGAGGCTTTGCGCTGCACGAGCGTGAACACTGCGGGAAGGATCAGCAGCGAGGCCAGCGTGGAGGCAATCAGCCCGCCGATTACCGCTTGTCCCAATGGTGCAATCTGGTCTCCGCCTTCACCGAGGCCGGAAGCCATCGGGACCATACCGGCGATCATAGCGATACTGGTCATCAGGATGGGACGGATCCGGCTGCCGGCAGCAAGCGTGACCGCCTTATGGGCATCCTGCAATTTCAGCCGCAGGTTTTCTGCATTGGTTACCATCAAAATCGCATTCGCTACCGACACCCCGACAGACATAATCAGACCCATATAAGATTGCAGGTTCAGTGTAGCGCCGGTAAGCAGCAGCAAGCCGATAGACCCCACCACTACCGCAGGAATGGTCGAAAGCACCACCAGGGATAATTTGAAAGACTGATAGGTCGCGGCCAGGAGCAGGAACATGATCACGACGGCGATCAGCAGTCCGGTTTGCAGACTGCTCAGCGTTTCCGTAAGCAGTTCGGTTTGGCCTTTCAGTTCCACGATCACTCCGCGCGGCGGCTCACCCGCGTTTTTGATGGCATTCTGAACGGCAGTAGTCGCGGCGCCGAGGTCCTTTTTGTGGATATTGGCAGTGACGGTAACCAGACGGTTGGGGCCGGCGCGGTCGTACTCGCCGGGGGCGGTTTTTTCTGAAAATGTGGCTACATCGGCCAGGAGCGGGTTGGTCACGCCGGTTTTCAATGGAATGGTGCCAATATCTTCCACAGACGTCATCTGGTACTCCGGTATTTGCACCTGTACCTGGTAGGCAAGTCCCTTGGCGTCGTCCAGCCACAGATTTTTGTCTGTAAAACGGCTGGATGAGGTCGCTGCGACCATCGATCTGGCTACCTGGGTGGAGGTGATGCCCAACTGACCAGCCCTTTCACGGTCGATCTTTACATCCAGAATGGGATATGCCAGTGGCTGTGCGATCTGAACGTCGCGCAGGAATGCGCTCTGCTGCATTTCCTTCCGGATCTTGCGGGCGAACCTGCCTGCTTCTTCCACATCTTTGGCAGCCACGCTCACCTCGATAGGCGTCGAGGCTCCCTGGCTCATGATCTTGTCTACGAGCTCGATAGGTTCAAAAGAAATGGCAAGGTTTGGAATCTCTTTACTGATCCGGGCGCGTAGCTTTTCCTTCAATGCATCCATCCGAACAGGAAAATCTTCTTTCAGGGATACCTGTAAAACAGCCTCGTGGGGACCGCTGTTGAATACGAAAATATTGGAAGTACCATAGCTGGAAGGAACGGTACCGACATAGGCGGAGGAAATTTCGACATGATCCTTGCCAACTTCCGACTTGATCAGGTTGAGGACTTTCAATGTTGCTTCCTCTGTCCTCTCCACACGGGTACCATCCGGCACACGCATCCGCATCTGGAACTGATGACTGTTGGCCTTAGGCAAAATGTCGGTGCCAATCAGGAGGAACCCGCCGATGATCAATGCGATGGTACCAGCCAGGTATAAGGGCACAATCCAGCGCCTGCCCATAATGCCGCCAAGGACATTCAGGTATTTCAGTTTAAATTTCTCGAAACCGGTCGGTGGCAGAGAGGGGTGCGCCCCTTCTTCGATCACATCATCAACTTCCTGACTATCCAGGGCCAATGTAGGCGCCTCGTGGTGCGGGTGATCTTTTAGAAGCCAGTTGGCAAGCACGGGTACCAATGTCTGAGAAAGGAGAAATGAAGCGATCATGGCAAAGCCTACGGCCAGCGACAGCGGCAGGAACATCGATCTTGGAATACCACTCATCACAAAGGACGGTGCAAAAACGGCAAGGATCGCGAGCAAGATCAGGAATTCGGGGAATGCAATTTCCTTACAGGCATCCCAGATGGCCTGCTCCTTGGGCTTACCCATTTCCTGATGCTGGTGAATGTTCTCGATCGTCACCGTGGCCTGATCGACAAGCACACCGATTGCCAATGCCAGTCCGCTCAGCGTCATGATGTTGATGGTCTGGCCAAAGAGGTTCATCAATATGACTGCCGACAGAATGGAAATGGGAATCGTAACAATTACAATGATCACACTCCGCCAATCGCGGAGGAAGAGCAATACCATCAAGCCGGTCAGCAATGCACCGAGGATCCCTTCTGTGATCAGACTTTTCAAGGAATTGGTCACATATACCGACTGATCGAACTCGTAGGAAATCTTGACATCCTCGGGTACTGCATTCCGAAGCTGCGGCAATGCGGCCCGGATATTGTTGACCACATCGAGCGTCGATGCGTCGGATTTTTTGACCACGGGGATGTAAACCGCGCGGCGGCCATTGATCAATGCATAGCTCACAGTCACGTCGGCTCCATCTTCTACCACACCTACATCACGGATGAATACGGTAGGGCCGGCCCCGACGCGGATCGGGATATTGAGGAAATCTTCGGGTTTTTTGATGAGCGAATTGACAGGCGTCATCAATGTCTTGTCACCCATGCGGATGTTACCCGCCGGAGATGGCTGATTGTTGGCAATAATGGATTTGATGACCTCCTCGGGCGTCATATGGTAACTACGGATGCGTTCCGGATCTACCCGGATTACAATCGTACGCTGGTTCCCTCCAAACGGCGGCGGGCTGGAAACACCCTCGATCCGGCTGAACATCGGGCGCACGCGGGACGAGGCAAAGTCCTGGATTTCGTTCAATGAGCGGGAGGCACTCTCGAACACCATTTGGCCGATTGGCACGGAACTGGCATCGAAGCGGACCACCTGCGGAGGAACGGTCCCTTCGGGCATATACGCCTTGGCGCGGGATACGTTGTTTGCTACCTCCGCCGCGGCCTGGGCCATGTCGGTTCCGGGATAGAAGGAGAGCTTGATCAGTGATAAGCCCTGGATTGTTTTGACATCTACATCGCGGATACCGGACACGTACAGGAAGTGGTCCTGGTAGCGGGTTGCGATGAAACCATCCATCTGGTCGGGAGCCATACCACCGTAAGGCTGCACCACATAAATGGTAGGTAGGTCGAGGTTAGGAAAGATATCGACGGGAATGCTCCGTATTGACAGGACCGAGAAAAATAGGATGCCGATCACCACCACCACAATGGATATGGGTTGCCGAAGGGCCGTTCTGATGAGTTGATACATAATATGTATTTGTTATTTGATTCATTTTGTCATGCCGAGCCTCGATAGCTGTCATGCTGGGCGAAGTCGAAGCATCTTACGGGACGACATCGTGCGAAATGCTTCGACTTTGCTCAGCATGACAATTGCTGGTATCATTTAGCTATCTGGCTTAGGAAAACGTCGAGATCACCGGCGGCGGCGGCTTTGAGCAGGAGCGATCGCCAGGCATTGCCATTGGTCACGAACTTGTCGACTTCCGCGCGGTTGAGCGCATTTACACTTTGTGCGAGGGTAAACAAATCGGTCAGTCCGCTCTGGTAGCGCGCCTCGGCCTGGTTGAATGCGCGCTGAGCTGCGGCTAGCTGCACGGGTGTCAGCCCGGCCTGTGCAAGCGAGAGCTGAAACTGGATCTCTGATTCCCGGGACTGCCTGTCGAGTTGCAGCTGCTGGGTTTGGTACAGTGATTTGAAGCGTTCTACCTGGAATTGCTCGGCCCGGTAGTCGTTCCGGACTTTGAAAATGCTGGTCAGGTTCCAGCGTGTCGATACGCCGAAAAGGTAATTGTAAACCTGGTATTTGACACCGCTGCCGAAATCGGTACGGAATGAATCATCTTTGTTAGACACGCCCGAGCCGCGTCCCCAGCCCGCTCCTACCACGGAGATGGAGGGGAGGTACATCCGTTTAATGGCCATGCTTCTTGCCTGCGAGGCATCGATCTGAGCCTGAGAGAAACGTAGCGCGGGATTTTTCAGGAAGGACTGTGGTTCGCCCGGTACCTGCGGCAATTGGGAGTAGAAACCCATGGTGTCGACTTCGATGCTGTCGCGCAGTTCACCGGTGAGCTCGGACAATCGCAGCCGCTGGGTTTTCTCCGAGCGGCGGCTTTCGAGCAGGAGCAATTGCGCTTTGGCATATTCGGCTGCCGCCAGCGAGCTATCCACACCCGGCCGCATGCCCGAACTGACTGCCGCGTCTGTTACACGTTTGAAAACAGCAGCGCGTTCGAGGTTCTGGCGCTGGGCATCGACGAGTTTCTGGTTGATGAGCAGCACGAGATAAGCATCGATGATTTTGACCTGGTGCTGAAAAAGTTCGTTGTCAAAATCGGCCTGGGTGCGGGTGAGGTCTGCCCTCGCCGCATTGACATTGGCTTTAATTTTTCCAAAATTGAAAACCTTCCAGTCGACCATGGCCGTGGTGAAACTACCGAATGTAGCCGTGTAGTAATTCTCCGGCCGGATACCGCCCGATGGGGATAATGCACTGCCTTCATTGGGCAGGAATGCGCCGGCCACACTGTTGCTGGTGCCGTAAGTATATTGGTCCTGTACGATGAATGCGGGCAGGTAATCGGTTCTGACCGATTTGACCCGTTGTTCGGCGCTGCGGATTTCGGCTTGTTTGGCCCTTAGAAACGGAAAATTGCCTTTTCCTTGTTCGAGGGCCTCATGCAGTTTGAGTTTTTGGGCAAATAGGGGCTGCGTTGTACCTGCTGCCATCGCGAACAGGATCAGCCACGCATTCCCGAAGCGCATGAGCTTATGTAGAATCCGGCCCGCAAAATAGGGTGACCGGGGTGGGAATTTTCGTGGAACTGAGAGATACCTGGAGTGCTTCATAATTCGGGTAAAGAGTTTTTTTAGCCGAAATTAGAGCCCAATTCTGGAAACATTTGGGAAACGGAAGGCTGCAAACTGCTGTTACCGACATTATTATCCTTCCTAAATGTTTCCAGAATCCGGGTTTATTTTTGTGCAGTATCTTTTGAAACGGGAATGAAAATATTAGTTGTCGAGGACGAGAAAGGACTTGCTGAAAGTATCACGGATTATCTGTCGCGCGAAGGCTTCGTATGCGAGGTCGCTAATACGTTCTGGCAGGCCGACGAAAAGATCAGCTTGTACCAGTACGATTGTACGATCGTGGACCTGACCCTCCCGGACGGGAACGGATTCGACATTATCAAGACATTGAAAAAGATCGCCGCCGCGACAGGGATTATCATTATTTCTGCTCGTAATACTTTGGAAGACAAGCTGAAAGGGCTCGAAATCGGGTCGGATGATTATATGACCAAGCCTTTTCACCTCTCCGAGCTGAATGCAAGGGTGAAGTCGCTCATACGCAGGCGTAATTTTGGAGGAAATAACGATATGGTGTGGAAAGATATCCGCGTGAACCTGCCGGCACGGAAGGTTTTCATACGGGATATCGAAACGACGCTTTCCCGAAAGGAATACGACCTGCTGCTCTATTTCCTTTCCAATACCGATGTCGCATTGACGAAGGAATCCATTGCGGAGCATCTCTGGGGCGATAATATGGATTCGGCCGATTCACTGGATATGGTTTATTCGCATATCAAAAATCTGCGCCGGAAAATCGTCGATAAGGGTGGAAAGGATTACATTCAGTCGATTTACGGAATAGGCTATAAATTCTCCGCGTCTTGAAACTGCTCGAAAAAACCAGCCGGATATATCTGATGGCCTCGCTGCTGATTTACCTGGCGGTGGGCATCGCATTCTACTGGATCATTAAATTCATGATCTACGACGAAGTGGAAAGCCGGCTGATCCTGGAAAAGCGGGATTTCGAGGCTTACGTCAGAACCAACGACACGTGGAGCAACAACTCCTATTTTGTAGAAAACAAGATCGAGGTATTGCCGGTATTTGGCAAGTTTAAAAATGAGGTTGCATTCACAGATACGCTGATCAGCAACCGCTATGAGGAAAGTCCCGATCCCTTTCGGCAGCTTACGTTCTACACCCTCATCGGAGGATCGCCCTTCCGGGTAGCGATCCGGAAATCCATGATCGAGTCCTACAAGCTGATTGAGGCCATATCGGCGGCGATGATCGCGTTTCTGGGACTTTTGCTGGTGAGTACTTTTCTTTTTCACAGAAGTTTGTCGGGCAAGCTCTGGAAGCCTTTCTATGATTCGCTGGCCAGGATCAAGGATTTTGACTGGACGAAGAACAAGCCGCTCGAAACGGTTAGAAGTGAGATCACAGAGTTTAACGAACTGGGTGACGTGATGGAGAAAATGGCCGCCAAAATGCAGCATGATTACCGCAGCCTGCGCGAGTTCACAGAGAACGCCTCCCACGAAATTCAAACGCCGCTCGCTTTGATTAATGCGAGGGTGGAGCAATTTATTCAGTCCAAAGACCTCGGTGAAAATCATACCTATTGGATCGAGGAGATTTACCATGCGGCCCGCCGGATGTCGCGGCTGAACCAGGGACTGCTGCTGCTTGCCAAGATTGAAAACCAGCAGTTTACCGAACAGGAAGAGCTTGATCTGTCAGGCCTTGCATTGAACAAGTTGAAGGATTTTGAAGATATAATCCAGCATAAGCAGATACAGCTCAGTGTACAATCGACGGGTAGCTTACGCCGCCTGATGTCGCCCGCATTGGCGGATATCCTGCTTACCAACCTGATCAACAATGCGATCCGGCACAATTACTCGGGCGGTGAGCTGCGTGTCGAGACGGGAATTGGATATCTCCGGATCAGTAACACGGGCCATCCGCTGAAAACCGATCCGGAGCGACTGTTTGAAAGGTTCAAGAAAGAATCAACCGGCGCGGAATCGCTTGGGCTAGGTCTCGCGATCGTCAGGGAGATCTGCGATGTGTGCGAGCTCGGCATCCGATACGAGTACAATGAGCCTCTTCACATCATCAGCATCAATGCCGGATAGGTCGGGGCGCCGCTATTTGCTGACTTTCTGCAATTCGGCTTCCAGTGTCCTGTTCCCGGGAAACTCTTGCGGAATCCAGCGATTGACCACTTTTCCCGACGCATCGAGTACCAGAAAAGGATATCGGATATCGATCGCATATTTTTCCTTCAGAATTTCGATGTTCTCATCGGAAGCCCAGAGATGTTTGGCCGCCGGCCTCGTCTTGGTGTATTGTTTCCAGGTTGCCAGCGGAATGCCTGTTGCTACGGAGACGTATACGAATGTCACCTTGTCGCCATATTTATCTTCCAAAACTTTCAATCCGGGCTCATGCTGACCGATACTGAAGGAAAACACCATGCACACCGGCTTGCCCTGCAATGACGAGACGGTGACGGCAGCGCTGTCGGAATTAAGCAGCGTTACATCGGGAATGGCCGAGCCCGGCTGCAGTGATTCCTTGGTCTGGATCAGCTTGCCAATGTATTCGGCGTAGGGTGATTGCTGGAATGTAGTTTTGTAATCGGCCAGCAGAGTCTTTGCCGTTTCAATGCCCGGAATTGCCGTTGCGGCGTAATTGAGCCAGTAAGTCGCCAAATATTCCTTTTGCCTGGGGTAGGAGGCCAGCTTGTCCTTGCTGAATGCATATACATCTTTCAATGCATCGGGGCTGATCTCATACCTTGTTTCTGATTCGAGCGGAAATTTCCGGGTAGAAGGGATCAATGCCCAATAGCGCAGCTCGTCGCGGTACGCCTGGCTGAGTAACGCATCGTCGGGCTGGATCTTGAAGTCGGAGAGCGTAAAATCTTCCAGTTCTTTGCGTTGGGCTGCGTCCAGTCTGGTGACACGGTTGCGGCGCATGATCTTTTCCTGGATCAGTTGGCGGGTGATCGATGGCTCGGTGGCTGTGGTCGCCAGCACGTAGGCTTCGAATGCGGGTACCACCGGGTTGGCCGCTTTGAATTTGTCAAAAGCGTCAAGCCGTACTTTTTTCAGGCTATCGCTTTGTTGCACCACGCTTTTGTTGTCGATCTGCGAGGGTTTGTAACCGAACACGGGCAGGTACTGGTATTGATTTTCGAGAAAGTAATTTTTCAGGAATGTCTGGTAATTGGCATTTTTACCTGAAAAGGTTACGTCGGCATTGTCACCGAAATGGATGGTGAGATCGTCACCCGGCTGTAAAAAGAGCATCCAGGTTTTGTTCACGCCGTTGCCACCGTATTGCAGGCGCATCATTTTGGGCTCATTCAACTGGATCACTGCCTTTTCGGAAGCGTTTTCAGCGAAATTAGTTGAAGCCACAGCGTCAAGTTTGGTATCAGCCAGTCCGGTGCCCAGATTGGGGTGAAAATGTACATCTTCCAGCACCAGCGTAGCGGTAGCGGGCGACTTTTTAGAAGCAGCAAGAGTAATATTGGCCGTATTTTGAGCAAAGGAGACGCAGCTGAATAGTGTGAGGATCAGAATAGGTAAATGTTTCATCGGTATGATAGGGAAAACTGTTTGAACCAAATATTCCGGTGTAAAAATTGTGCCAATATACGTAAGTCCCGGGTGTAATTGCCGCCGGTATCTATCCACCGTGATCCGAACGCACATTAATGCAGTTTTTAAAAGCATAAATAAGCCAAGTGCGTTAACTTCGCCGTCTCATTCCGATTGTTCCCCATGACCCGCGTTTCACCATTCCAGTTCAGTACGCTCCGCTCCGGTTTCGAAGGAGAATTGTATTTTGATAATTCAACCCTACATGCGGCACAGCGGACCGTGTACGCTACCGACGCTTCGGTTTACCAGGAAATGCCGCTGGCGGTCGCATTGCCCCGTCATGTAGGCGACATTCGCGCTTTGATCGATTTTGCCAGAACCAACAAGGTGACATTGATCCCCCGGGCGGCAGGTACGTCACTGGCGGGCCAGGTGGTGGGCAATGGTATCGTTGTGGATATTTCGAAGCATTTCGGAAAGATACTGGAAGTTAATGCGGAGGAGAAATGGGTAAGGGTGCAGCCAGGCGTGATCCGCGACGATCTCAATAAGCACCTCGCACCTTATGGCCTGCTTTTCGGACCAGAAACGTCGACAGCCAGCCGCGCGATGATCGGGGGGATGATTGGGAACAACTCCTGCGGGCTGCATTCTATCACCTGGGGTGCCACGCGGGATCATTTGCTGGAAGTGAAAGTGTTGCTTTCGGACGGTTCGGAGGCCGTTTTCAATGAGCAGACCGTCGCCGATTTTACGGGCAGAATAAGGGAGCAACAAATCAAGGGCCAGCGCCTGCAATCGGTTCTGGCGGGGATGTTTGGTCTGATCTCCAATCCCGTGGATCAGGATCTGATCAAAAAGCAATTCCCGAAACCGACCGTGACGCGACGCAACTCAGGTTATGCGTTGGATGCATTGGTCAGGAATTTTGAAAAGGGTAACATCAACCTCTGCAATCTCATTGCCGGCTCGGAGGGGACATTATGTTTTGTCACGGAGGCCAAAATCGCCTTGGTAGACGCACCGCCAGCGGCAGTGGGCGTGGTTTGCGTGCATACCAACTCACTGGCTGAAGCACTCCATGCCAACCGCGTCGCGATGCAATTTTCCCCGAAGGCTTCTGAACTGGTGGATAAGTATATTATGGATTTTACCAAAAATCATAATGTATACTCCCAAAACCGATTCTTCATGCAGGGTGATCCGGCAGCGATGTTGCTGGTCGAGTTCTGGGGGGAGGCGAAAGAGGAGGTGGAACGACAGGCTTCCGCGCTGATCACGCAGCTGCAAGCTGAAAGCCTGGGCTACGCCTATCCGTTGCTGTTTGGCGACGACGCCAATAAAGCCTGGGATATTCGGAAAGCGGGCCTCGGGCTGATCCGCAACCTGCCTGGCGACACCCAACCGGTCAATCTGATCGAGGATTGTGCGGTGGCCGTTGAAGATCTGCCGGCCTACATCGATGACCTGGCAGTGCTCCTGGAAAAACATGGCTTGCACGCGTCGTACTACGCGCATGCGGGGGCGGGGGAGCTGCACGTAGAGCCGATGATCAACCTGAAAACCAGCGAAGGCAAACAGCAATTCCGGGATGTACTTGCCGATACGGCGGTACTGGTGAAAAAATACAATGGTGCCTTATCGGGTGAGCATGGGGATGGCCGCCTGCGCGGGGAGTTTATCCCGTTCATGATGGGCGAGGAGGTATACGAAATGTTCAGGCAAGTAAAACGCCTGTGGGATCCGGATGGTGTTTTCAATGCGAATAAGATCGTAGACACCCCTCCGATGAACGAGTTCCTGCGCTACGAGCAGGATAAACCCAACCCGCAGATTGACACCGTTTTCGACTTTTCGAGACAGGAAGGAATACTTCGCCTGGCCGAGAAATGCAGCGGATCAGGTGATTGCCGGAAAACGGAGCTGACGGGAGGCACGATGTGCCCGAGCTACATGGCCACACGCCGTGAGCGCGATACGACGCGTGCGAGGGCGAACATTCTCAGGCAATACCTGACACCGGCCAGTAAGAAACAGCAACCGGTCAGCCAGGATATGGTGAAGGAGGTATTGGATCTGTGCCTTTCATGCAAGGGCTGCAAATCCGAATGTCCTTCGAGTGTGGATATCGGTAAAATGAAGGCCGAATTTACCCAGCAATATTACGAAAGCCACGGCGTGCCGATGCGCAGCAAGCTGATTGCCAATTTTTCGAAACAAATGAAACTGGCTTCCATTGCTCCCTGGGCATTCAACGGCGTGTTTGGGACGCCGGCGCTGCGGAAGATCGCCAACAAAATGGTGGGCTTCCACCCCGACCGCAGCATGCCGTCACTCGATAGCGAAACTTTGGAAGACTGGTGGCGCAAACACCAGCATAAAAAGCAGCTTAAAGATCCACACGCGAAAAAAGTCTTTCTCTTCTGCGACGAGTTTACGAACTATAATGATGCCGAAGTAGGCAAAAAGGCGGTATTGCTGCTGGAAAAGCTTGGCTACGAGGTAATTATCCCCGAGCATGTGGAATCCGGGCGATCGTATCTTTCCAAGGGTTTTGTGAAAGAAGCGCAGAAGCTGGCAATCCGTAACGTCGCTTTATTGAAGGACAAGATCACCTATGATACGCCGTTGATCGGCATTGAGCCTTCTGCGATTCTCTCATTCCGGGACGAGTACGTTGACCTGGTGGGGGAGAGCGAACGGGAGCATGCTCAAAAGATAGCTGAAAATGCTTTGCTCTTTGAGGAATTCATTGCCCGCGAGGCGGATGCTAAACGCATTCAAAAAACTGCATTTATACAAAGAAAGCAGCTAATCAAGCTGCACGGGCATTGTCATCAGAAAGCGCTTTCAACACTGACAGCCTCCAAAAAAGCATTGCAGATGCCGGAAAACTACCAGGTTCAGCTGATTCCGTCCGGATGCTGCGGTATGGCGGGCTCATTCGGCTACGAAGAAGAGCATTACGAAGTCTCGATGCAAATTGGTGAGCTGGTGCTGTTCCCAACCGTTCGCCAGCAGCCGGAGGATGTGATCATCGCAGCTGCCGGCACCAGTTGTCGTCATCAGATCAAGGACGGGACGGGGCGTAAAGCAAAACATCCGGTCGAGATTTTATATGAAGCGTTGGTCCCCTGAGGTTACTCGGTGCCCCTGACATGCTCCATGATGGTGTCGGATCGCAATGCCGACCCGGCGGTATCGGTGGCTACTGTGTCGGATAGCGCCGGAGCGTTTTCTCCCGGGCTATCCGCCTCCTTGAAATTCCTATCGTGATTAAAGAAGCCGCCAAACCATGCGATCAGAGAAAGCACGATACCTACGCCGACGATCCACTTCCAGACGTTCTTCACGTTTTTGGTGGCTCTTGCTTCCTTATCTGTTTCTTGCCTGTTCATGGGTTTAATGATTTAGTTTGAAATACCTGCTACCATTTCCATACCAGCATTGATTTGGTGCTATTTCACCGTTTTATATAATATTGTGTTGATAAAATTTCCCCAAACTAAGTCGTCATTGAAAAATGTAATAAAACAGGAACGAATCATGTTACCTTAGCTGCGAATATCGTTTGACTAACGGATTCTTCTCACAAACCAGCCATATTCATGAATAGTACCCCTCGAATTTTTGCCTCCCTATTTGCACTTTTCCTATGTGTGCAGTTCGGGGCGCACGCGCAGAACGATAACCGTCATTTCTTTTCAGTCACTGCCGGATATAGCTTACCGGTAGGGGAGCTGGCACGGGAAAAGCTGAATGACCCTTTTGCCGGTTTGACCGGTTCCGGCTATTACGGACAGCTTAATTATGACTTTCGTGTAGCCCGTTGGTTTGGATTCAAGCTCTCGGGAAGCATGAATAAAAACACCACACGCCCGCAGCCTATTGTCGACATCGCCAATCGCCGTGTGGAGGAGATCAAAGGGCTTATCAACGAAACTACTTCACATACCTGGGACACGAATGTTTCCCGCTGGAAATTCAATGCAATTATGTTTGGTCCGGCTATTTATCTGAATTTCAACCGGGTACAGATCGAAGGGCATATTCAGGGAGGCTATGTGCAGGTTACTTCGCCCACTGTGGACATGACCGGCACTTTTCAATCGGGAGAAAATATGATCAAGGTGCATTTGAGTCCGGCTTCTACCAAAGATTTTGGTGTCGGCGCGGGGATGAGCCTTCGCGTGCCTCTTGCGGGACCGCTGTACTTCCATCTTTCCGGCGACTTCCTGGCCACGGAGGCACAGCTGAAGGATGTCGCGGTGAGTGTGAAGGTAGGTAGTTATCCGGAGGTGGGCATACCCATTAATGAGAAGCGTTTTGTGGGTGTAGCCAATATCGGTGCAGGTTTGGGCATCTCATTTTGAAATAGAAATGCTGAAAAGAAACGGGTCGGATGCCGCACGCATCCGGCCCGTTTTGCTTTGCCAGGAACATTATTTCGCAAACCAGAGTTTCCGGCCATTTCTGGATAAGAATACCAGGAGCGATAAGAAGTCCTGATCCAGGGCGCAACGGATATTCGGGTACGCAGCCGGGGTGATTGGTCGCCAGCTAGTTATCAAAATAGCGGGTGCCGACCGGTATTTAGGGCTATTATTGAAAGTAAGCGGCGATTGAATTGCTATATTTGCATCCTGTTCAAAATGAGTGGCCTTGTGCCGCTCATTATCGCATATCTCGAATATAGCTTTAAATGAAGGTTCTTAAATTTGGCGGCACCTCTGTCGGATCGGTCGACAGCATCAAAACAGTAATCAGTATCCTCGAAGAAAACCTCTCAAAAGGTGAGCGCATCGCCGTGGTTTTTTCAGCCATGGGCGGTGTCACGAACAGGCTCATTGAGATTGGTAAGATGGCCGCCGCAGGCAATACGGACTATGTAGAATTTTTGAAGGGAGTCGAGGAAAGGCACTTTGCAGTGGTGAGAGGACTTATTCCCGTGAAGAACCAAAGCAGCACTTTCGCGGCGGTCAGGGGGCTGTTCAATGAGCTGGAAGATATCCTGAGGGGAGTCTCCTGGATCCGGGAGCTTTCGGAGCGGACGCTCGACCTTGTCATGAGTTTCGGAGAAAGGCTTTCGACGATGGTGATCACGGAAATCCTCAAAAGCAAAGGCATCGCGGCCGAGTTCTGCGACGCGCGGCAGGTGATCCGGACCAACGCCGCTTACGGCATGGGCGACGTCAATTTTGAAGTGACCAACCATCTTATACTGGAACATTTTGCCAAAAGTACGGCGCTGCAATGCATTACCGGCTTTGTGGCATCCACGGCTGAAGGTGTTACAACGACCCTCGGACGCGGCGGTTCCGATTATACGGCGTCCATTGTGGGTGCCGCGCTGGAAGCCGATTCCATCGAGATATGGACCGATGTTGATGGAATGATGACCGCCGATCCGCGGAAGGTCGCGAATGCATTCACGATCCCGTCCATTTCCTATGCGGAGGCAATGGAACTCTCGCACTTTGGTGCCAAGGTGATTTATCCGCCGAGTTTGCAACCGGCATTTGCCAGGAATATTACTCTGAAAGTTCTGAATACATTCAATACGGATTTTGAAGGGACATTTGTACAAAAATCCGCTAACGGCAAGGAGTATGCGATTACCGGGATTTCCTCCATTGACGAAATCGCGCTCGTCAATATCCAGGGCAGCGGGATGATCGGGGTTGCCGGAATTTCCGGGCGTTTGTTCACAGCCCTTTCCAATAATCATATCAGCGTTATCCTGATTTCGCAGGCATCTTCCGAGCATTCGATCTGTTTTTCGATCGATCCGAAGAATGCGCAACGGGCCATCGACGTGCTGGAAAAAGAGTTCGCTATCGAAATCGGTCTGGGACATATCGACGGTATTTCGGTTGAGAAAAACCTGTCCATTGTAGCCATTGTGGGCGAGGGGATGAAGAAGAGTACCGGTGTTTCCGGAAAACTGTTCTCGGCGCTGGGGAAGAATGGTATCAATGTGGTTGCTACCGCCCAGGGTTCCTCGGAGCTGAATATTTCGGTGGTCATCGCAAAAAGTGATTTATCCAAAGCGCTGAATGCGATCCATGGTGTGTTCTTCCAGTCGGAAACGCGGTCGCTGAATCTGTTTATCGTGGGGGTAGGGCTCATCGGTGGAACGCTGATTGAACAAATCCGCAACCAGACGCAGTACCTGCGCGAAGAAAAGCTGCTGAACCTGAACATCGCTGGTTTATCGAACACCAAGAAGATGCTGCTCGATGCGGATGGTATAAAGCCGGAAAACTGGCGCGACCGCGTCATGGACGAGGGCGTGAAAACCAGCCTGCCCGCATTCGTGCAACGCATGATTGAGCTGAACCTGCCCAACAGCGTTTTCGTGGATTGCACATCCGAAAAGGACATTGTGCAATATTACCATATGCTGCTCGATGCCAGTATCAGCGTGGTTACGCCTAATAAAGTGGCCAATTCCGGCAGCTATTCGGAGTATATCGCATTGCAGCGCACCGCATTGCAGCGGGGTGTGAAGTTTTTGTATGAAACCAATGTCGGAGCAGGACTACCGATCATCAATACGATCCAGGGGCTCATGGCGAGTGGCGATAAGTTTTTGAAGATTGAGGCGATCCTTTCGGGAACGCTATCCTATATATTTAACAATTTTGGAGGCGAAAGCCGGTTTGTGGACATTGTGAAGGAGGCGAAAGCCAAAGGTTTCACGGAACCCGATCCCCGCGACGATCTGAGCGGCGCCGATGTGGGGCGTAAAATATTGATCCTCTCGCGGGAAGTGGGCGTGCCGTTGGAACCTGAGGAAGTGAAAATTTCACAGATCCTGCCTGGAAATTGCCTGAACGCGCCTACGGTAGATGCATTCTTCGGGGAGCTCGAAATTTCCAATGCCTACTTTGCAGATATGCAATCGGCAGCCGATGCCAAAGGTGAGAAATTGAGATACATTGCTACCCTGGAAAACGGCAAGGCCACCATCGAGCTGAAAACCGTGGATGCGTCGCATCCTTTTTACACGCTTTCGGGTAGTGATAACATCGTTTCATTCACGACCGAACGATATAAAGACCGTCCGCTGGTGATCAAAGGTCCGGGGGCTGGGGCTGAGGTAACAGCGTCGGGCGTGTTCGCGGATATCATGAGTATCAGTAGCTATTTGGGATAGAAGGAGTTAAATTGCCGGAGTTATTCTGATCCATTTGAAGCGATGAGCAACAGGAAAGTACCGGAATCGATTGCTGCGCTGACGAAAGAGTTTGTCAGTGGTATCAGCGCCCTTTACGGCCAAAGGCTCGACAAAATCGTTCTTTTCGGCTCCTATGCGCGCGGGGAGCAGCATGAAGATTCTGATGTGGATTTTCTGGTGGTTTTGAATGATGAAAATATAAATGCATTTGCAGAAATAAGTCGAATGTCGGGCATTAGTGCTTCGCTTGGGCTGAAATATGATTTTTGGATATCAACGGTTCCTATTTCGACACAAAAGTTGCTTCAAGGTCAAGCGGCTTTGACTATTCATGTCCGTAATGAAGGAATCGTTGTATGACAGAACTAACCGCAGGCCGTATTATGCAAAAAGGCCGCGGATTGTTTGGACGAGAGTAAAGGTTCATACGAACTCAGGCTTTACGAGGCTTGCGTTAATCGTGCTTACTATACTATGTTCCATTCGATCCAGGCCCTGTTTTTCGTTTCAGGTGTGAAAACCAAAACCCATACCGGAGCACTCTATAAGTTTCGAGAAATGTACCTGAAGACTGGTTGTCTGGATGTTTCGTTAAACATTAGACTGCAAAGGACATTCGAAAAGAGAAATTTTGGAGATTATGACTATGATGAAGTGGCAGAGCACGATGCATTAGAATCGATGGGTGACGCAATTGTGTTTTTTGAGGCTGTCCTTCTATACTTAAAAGAAAACAACCATTTACAGTGAATTCAGTAAAAGCTTTTGCGCCGGCGACAGTCGCTAATGTGTCGTGTGGGTTTGATATTTTTGGTTTTGCAATCCAGGAGCCGGGTGATACGGTCGAATTAACCAAGCGGGACGAACCGGGCGTAGTCATTACGGAAATTACAGGTGATGAGGGAAGGTTGCCGCGACAGGCAGAGAAGAACTCCGTGACGGTGGTAATGCTGGCTTTGCTGAAACATTTGGGTATCAAAGATCTTGGCTGCGAGGTGGTTTTGAACAAAAATATGCCGCTTGGAAGTGGAATGGGGTCGAGTGCGGCGAGTGCGGTGGCTGGCGTGGTGGCAATGAACGAATTGCTGGGTAACCCGTTAAGCCGCAAAGAACTGCTGCCTTTCGCGATGGAGGGAGAGCGCATGGCGTCCGGTTCGGCGCATGCGGACAATGTGGGTCCATCGCTGCTGGGAGGGTTTGTTGTTATCCGAAGCTATAACCCGCTTGATATCTTTACGATCCCGGTCCCGGACGATCTGTACTGCACGCTTGTGCATCCCGATATCGAGATCAATACCAAAGACGCGCGCTTCATTTTGCGCAACGAGGTTTCTCTGAAAAATACAATCGCTCAAATGGGTAATGTGGCCGGCTTAGTAGCCGGGCTTATGAAAGCGGATTATGAGTTGATCAGCCGTTCGATGGTAGATGTGATCATCGAACCCGTTCGGTCGATCCTGATCCCTGAGTTTAAAAATGTAAAACAGTCGGCTATTTCAAATGGTGCGCTGGGATGCAGTATTTCGGGTTCGGGGCCATCGATGTTTGCATTGAGCCGAGGAATCGAGGATGCAAAAAATGCCGGGAAGGCCATGCAGGAACGTTTTGCAAGTGTGGGTATCGAATCGGCGGTGCATGTGTCGGGCATTAACCAGGGCGGGGCGGTGATATTATGATGATTGAATGATTGAATGACCGAATGAATTGGGCGTTTTTTGAGTGAGATGTGAACTTTCAGGTCGTTCTGGTATGTTAATTGGAACAGGTAATAAAACACATTAAGACGATGGTTACGGTAAGCGATACAGCCAAAAATAAAATTGTTGAACTCCGCAAAGCCGACGGGTTTGAAGAGGACTATCAGATCCGGGTAGGTGTACTGGGAGGCGGTTGTTCCGGTTTGACATACAATCTGGAATTCAATTCCGAATCGAAGCCCAATGATATGGTTTTCGAGGACAAAGGAGTGAAGATCATCGTAGACAAAAAGAGCCTTCTGTACCTGGCCGGGACGACCCTCGATTTTAGCGACGGACTGAACGGGAAAGGTTTTCAGTTCATCAATCCCAACGCTACCCGCACCTGCGGATGCGGGGAAAGCTTCGCAGTTTAGTTAAATTATTAAAATATTTTATTTTGAAAAAACGCGCTCCGAAATCCGGAGCGCGTTTTTTTTATCGTTTTGAATGGGTTTATTTTGAACCGTTTTTTACACACCACATGAAGGAACGTTTAAATCCAATTGAATGAAACCAACTCTTTTGATTTTGGCTGCCGGTATCGGTAGCAGGTACGGAGGTATCAAGCAGCTCGACCAGTTCGGTCCTAACGGAGAAACGATCATCGATTATTCTTTATACGACGCCATCCGGGCCGGTTTCGGAAAGGTAGTTTTTATAGTACGTCAGGAGATCAAGGATAGTGCAGAAGCGATTTTCGCGCCCAAACTCAAAGGAAAGATCGATTTCGATTTCGCCATTCAGGGGGTTCAATCTTATGTTCCGGAAGATCTGGGCGTGGTAGAACGTACTAAGCCCTGGGGAACGGGTCACGCCACACTCTGCGCCTGGGAACAGACGGATACACCTTTTGCCGTCATTAATGCCGACGACTTTTATGGCCGCGATGCGTTCGAGACGATGGCTAGCTTTCTGCAAAACGATACCAACGACAAGCAGCACGCCATGATCGGATACGAGCTGAAACGCACGCTTTCCGAAAATGGTACCGTTTCACGGGGTGTATGCGTAGAACGTGACGATCACAATTTGGATTCTGTTGTAGAGCGCACCAAGATTTTTGAAGAAAACGGCGTAATTTATTTCGAAGAAGGCGAAACCCGCACCGAGCTGGCTCCGGAAACACCGGTTTCCATGAACTTCTGGGGTTTCAAACCATCCATGTTCCCCATTACCAAGGATCTTTTCGAAAAGTATGCGCGGGAGAATATCGATACTCCGAAAGCAGAGTTTTACATCCCGACCGTCATGACGCACATTATCAAAGGCGGCCTCGGCGACTGTCGGGTCTTCCGCATCGCCTCCGACTGGTTCGGAGTGACTTATCCCGAGGATAAACCGACGGTGCAGGCGTCGTTGAATGCGCTGCACGAGGCAGGGGTGTATCCCGGGAAGTTGTGGGATTAGATGGTAAAGTCTTAACAAACAGAACGCCGCTATTGATGATCAGTAGCGGCGTTCTGTTTGTTTGATACTCTTACTTGTTAATCAATATTTTACGGGTTGTCTGTAATCCATCTTGATTCGTGATCACCAGGAAATACACGCCTGCCGGAAGCTTGCTGGTATCAACGGACTTTTGCAATCCTGACTGCTGGTAAACCGCTACACCATTTGATGTGAGGATTTTGGTGCTCTGAATGTCACTAAAATTTCGGATGTCGATATTGAGCCGGTCGCTGGCCGGGTTCGGGAATACACTAATACTTGCATTCCACTTTTCGGTGTCCGCCATCATAGCCTTCCTTTTAATGGTCTCCGACATATCATTCGCCACTTCCTCCGGCACAGGCGCCGTGCTGTTGCCCATCAGATAAGCCGGCAGGTAACGCCAGGGCCCATACGCTTGTCCGGTCAATGCCAATACCGGATCATATTTTACCCGCACCCTTACTTTGGTGGAAGGTCCCTGCTTGTTGATGAGGTTTTTCAGTTCCACCCCATTTGTCCCCAGGCTGGTGTAGGCATTTTGTGCCCCTGTAAATTGGGTACTATTGGTAATGGCGTTGTTGCTGCCCTTTGAAAAGCCTTGATTTGATGGTTTTGTCTCCCATACCAGTTTACCCTTGTTTCGGCCGAGGAAAGATTTGGCAAACAGGCCCGCGCCGAAGTTGTTTAAGGGGAATTGGGTATGGTTGATGGGAGTTGTTAGGTCGGAGGAGTTGTAGAGGCGGAGGTTGTTGCGGGTACCTAGGGTGCTGTTGCCATAATAGACGGACGCTTTCCCCTCATTTAATTGGCCGTTGTCGTACAGGTAGGCGCCTGTGATGAGGTCACTATATCCATCACCATTGATATCACCCGCAGCAGCTACTGCTGCCCCCAAATAGGCACTATCTTGATCCAGCTCAATCCGAAAGTTGTAGCCATTTAAAATTCCGGTGGCGGAACCAAGGTACAAATTGACCGCTCCCTTCTTTTTTTGCCCATTTGAATATCCGGGTCCGCCGACAAGCAAATCACCATAACCATCCCCATTCACATCACCGGCGGACGAAACTATATAGAAATTGCCGTGATTGACATTGCCTTCTAAAATCGTGGGGTTGTTAACAATGCCAGAGATAGAGCCGTAATAGACGTACACTGCTCCTTCGTAAAACTGCCCATTCTGGTATAAATACGAGCCGCCCACAATATCGCCAAAACCGTCACCGTTGATATCGCCCGCAGTGGAAACGGATGAGCCAAATAGTGTGACAGCAATGTTGCTCTGAAGAATGACTGGATTTGTTGAGTCTATTCCGTTGGCTGAACCATAAAAAACAAATATGGCTCCCTCCCATGCTTCCACTTCGCTGTAATAGGAGTCTCCGACAATCACATCATCATATCCATCAGAATTGAAATCCTCACCTCCCGAAACCGAACAACCAAAGTAAAATCCAATTTGGGGGCCGTCGATCGTCAAAGGCATATCGTTAATTCCAGACGCCGTTCCATAGAATATATGCGTGCGCCCTTCATTCTCATTTGACAATGGATCCCAATCGTATTCGGGTTCACCAACAATGATATCGCCATATCCATCGCTATTTGCGTCTCCGGCAGATGCAACATCAAGTCCAAATTTCGCTTTCAGTTGTGTTCCACTAATAATCAAATTCGGAATTTTGATGACGCCCTGCGGAGAGCCATGAAATACCATCATGGCACCTTCATCAGCATTTGGTTGGCTCACATCATAGTATGGTATGCCGACCACTACATCTCCGTACCCATCGCCATTGATATCACATGCCGCTGCGGAATTCAGTCCTGCAAGCTTTTGATTGCTTTCCAGAACAGTCTCAGCTATTGTCGATATGCCGGTGTAAGAACCATGGTATATAAACGCTGCACCTTCCTCAGACTCACCTCCATCGAATTTATTGGCAATGATAATCACATCCCCAAACCCATCCCCATTCACGTCCCCGGCGCTAGACACCGACCAGCCAAATTGAATGCCGGGCAGATTCATATCTAAATGCGTGACGACCGTCTCTTTAATACTTCTTCCTCCCCCGAACCACACAAACGCCGCCCCCTCATCCTGCTGCCCATGATCATAGGCATAAGAACCCGCAATGATGTCGCTGTACCCATCCCCGTTGATGTCGCCGGCTGAGGCCACATTGTAACCGACGTAACCGTCTATTTGCTCTCCCTCTATGGCCGATATCGGATTGGGATCCAGGCCATTGCTTCGGCCCTGGTAAACGTAGATCATTCCTTCGTCCTTCTGACCATTGTCGTACAGGTATGCACCGATGATTACGTCGGCAAATCCATCGCCGTTGACATCGCCGGCACAAGCTACCGAATGTCCCATCCGGGACTCTGCCTGGTTCGCTTCCAGGATCAGCGCGGGCTGTACCGCCAGTCCGGTGTTGCTGCCGTAGTGGATAAAAGCAACGCCCTCCGCATATTGGCCCTTGGTATACAGCGGGGCGCCGAGGACGACATCGCCGAATCCATCCCCGTTGA
>NZ_CAMLSE010000051.1 GCF_946482605.1 uncultured Dyadobacter sp.
ACTGAACCGTAGGTGATCATACCAAGTGCCAGGCTCGAAAGTATAGTGTATCTCATGGAGCTGATTTCGTAGATGATAAACGTCTATTGAATGGGAGTTGCTATTATAAAACTTCCGGCCTTGATAAAATAGTCGTCTGTGGAACCAGTGGCTCTTGTAGATTGTAACTTGAACGTGCCTGCCGTTTGAGAGTCGATTATTGTATGGAAATCGAACTTTACAAAAGGTAAATCCTGCATTGTTTGGAACCAGTCAAAGTCCGGAGTTCCATTACTGTTAAGTATTGTCCCGGGAGCTACTAGAGGGTCACCGTAAGTACTAGAAGTTATGCCTGTTGGCGTCACAGCAGTGCCTGAATAAGCAAATTTATAGGCCGCTAACGCCCAGTTGTTCGCGGCTTTCTGGCCCTTTATGACACCACGTATCCAATATTTCTTTCCAGCTTCGAGATTAACGCTTAACGCATCTACATAGCTTGGCGCTGATACGCTCACCATTATGTCATCGGATCGAACAAATGAAATTCCACCGACTGAGCTATTCTCCGGATTAACCCATTGTGTGTTGAAATTCGCCCCGTCAATTTTTGACAACACCTGGCCGGAAGCACCTCCTGGCGGCACGCCTTGCCCAGTATCTCCCTTAGCTCCAAGTTGAACCCAGTTGGGCGCTTGAGTAGGCCCAGCATTATAATAAAATCCCTGCGTGGCGTCTGTTTGCCAAACGAGTAATCCCGTTGCGGGGTTACTGATAGCGGATCTTTGAGATTGTGTCATCCGTGGTACCAGCACTCCCTGGGTTGTGCTGGTTACATCGAGGGCAGCCGATGCGTCGGGGGAGGAGGTGTTGATACCCACATTTTTTTGGGCGGAAACCTCATTAATGCAGAAAATTAAGGTTGCGACAAAAAATAATCGGCGTGTATGTTTCATAATGGCTGTTGTTTAGCGGTATTGTGTTCCAGTCCTAAATGTATTGCCAAGAGAAAAATAGACCCTGTTTGAGAAAACGATGTGTTGGTGGTATTTATTCATCGGATTTGTACTCGCTCGGGCACAGCCTTCATGAACTGTTATTGCCAATCACCTGAGAACGAAAGTTCTTACCTCATGGTCCTATCCAATTTTACGTGTGAAGACCTAGATGACAACCTGCACGAACTGATCGCGCGGATAAGCAGACAGTCCGAAAGCATCACTTTCGGACTGTGATCATTATACAACCCTAAAAACCCAATTTATTTATTGGAAAGTCACAATTTGAGTAGGACAAATATAATGGAAATATTCCATAAATATGGATTTAATCCACAATAATTTCTAGCTTGCTTTCAAATAATTACATTGTTTGAAATGCAGTTTATCCGTGCAGGATCGGCTGGGGCAGTGATGGAATGATTGTTGCATTTGCATCTTTCGAAGACCTTGGACAAGGACTTCCAAAAGATCAGCACACGTTCCAACTATGAAAATGAAGAAAACTCAGCACCCCCGAACCGGAAACATCAATGACGCATTAACAACCCGCAGACGCTTTATTCATCAATCTGGGGCAGCCATTGCATCCACAATTTTTTTGACGTCCTGTGAAGGTTTATGGGACAAAATAATTCCGTCCAAAAAAGATAACCGCGATAAGACGCTTGCATTTTTCGGAGATAGCCTCACGATTGGTGCGGGCGGGACCGTCCCATATGGGAAATGGGTGGGCGACGCATTCCCGGAAAGGCCCGTTATAAATGACGGGATCAATGGCCAGATTGCACTATCGATCGCGATCCGGCAGGGCGGGGTGCCAGTAAAACTCTCGATAACCGGAGGTCAGTTTAGTGGAACAGAGCCTGTGAAGATCACGAAGATCAGTAACGAATTCTTGTCTACGCCACTCAATATGACCGTGTATAAGCGCACGGGCACCCTCGCGGGCGTGAAGTGCACGGTTATACGCAGGGCTGCTTCCGGACAGGGGGAAATGTACACAGTGGAGCCCCTCACGGAGAGCGTCGCAGAGGTTCCGGATAATTCCATCTTTGAGCTCGATGACCCAATACCTTTGCGGACGGTGACGCAGGTGCTCTGGTACGGACGAAACAATATCGGTCAGGCCAGGGCAGAGGACGAGATACTCGCCGCCGTGGCAAGTTCGGTCGATTACATTACCACACCCAGGAGATATCTGGTGCTGGGCATCCTGCTCGCAACCCCCGAGAATAAGGGAACGGAAAACTATAATCAGGTTATTTCGATCAACGGCAGGCTGGCCGCATTGTATGGCGAAGCGTTTGTACCCATGACTCCACCGACGGCTTCGGAAATGAAAGCGATCGGATATGAACCCGGGGCGCAGGATCAGCAGGACATCGACAGACTGAATTGGCCGAGGGGTCTTCGCCCGGCTGACCGCTCCGACGAAATACACCTCAATGACAAAGGCTATCAGATCGTTGCCAATCGTGTGATCGGGAAAATAAAGGATTTGAAGTACTGAGTGGAGCTGCGGTCGGGGGCATAGCATCTGGTTCGCCGTTGCCGTTTCTTACTGGCAGCTTTATTCTGAAATCCCAGAGGTGCACAACGGTAGGGTTACCGTGTTAATTTCTTTGAAATCATGACAGCTAACCTATCCCTTATGATCAAATCCGCGCTTCTGATGTTTCTGCTTTTCTGTGCATTCCTGACACAGGGGCAGACCTCGCCTGAAAATGTAGTGATCACATCTCACAATGAGAAGACCCGGGCATACACTGAAAACGGAATACTGCGTGTGAATGCTTCCCCGAAGGATGTCCGTAAACATAAGGTTGCCGGATTAGTTCGATACAGCGACTTTGGCGCCAAGGGTGATGGCAAGACGGATGATATTGATGCCATCGCCGCCACTCATGCGTTCGCCAATTTTCATGGGCTTTCGGTGAAAGCGGATGCGGGAGCCACTTATTACATCGGAGGAAAAGAGCGCACGGTGATGATCCGGACGGATACCGATTTCGGAAAGGCGGCTTTCATCATTGACGATACCGAAGTACAGAATCGCGATGCTTCCGTTTTTACGGTCGGTTCGGGCCTTCAACCGTTTAAACTTGAAGGAATATCATCATTAAAAAGAAATCAGGAAGAAATTGCTGCGTCGCTGCCGGGCCCTTGCCTGATCACTGTTACCAATGCGAACGTTAAGCAATACATCCGGTTCGGGCTGAACCAGAACAATGGCTCGTCGCAGACTGACATCTTCGTTGTTGATAAAAGCGGTAAAGTGGATATGAATGCTCCGATCATCTGGAATTTTGACCAGATCACGGATATTTCGGCCCGTCCGATCGACGAGAAACCATTGAAAGTTACCGGAGGCCGCTTCACCACCATTGCCAATAAGGCCGAGTCGAAGTATACTTATTACAGCCGGAACATCGCGATCAGGCGGTCGAATGTGCTTGTGGAAGGGCTCGAACACCGCATTACGGGTGAGGGCGACCACGGTGCGCCTTATGGAGGCTTCATTAATGTCGGCGAATGTGCCTATGTGACGGTAAAAAACTGTGTACTAACCGGGCATAAGACGTATAACACCATTGGCGCGGCCGGTAAGCCGGTTTCAATGGGTACTTACGACCTTTTGGCCAACCGCGCGCTTAACGTATCTTTCGTGAATTGCAGCCAGACGAACGACATCAACGACAACACTTATTGGGGTATTCTGGGCTCCAATTTTTGCAAGAATCTTCTTTACGACCATTGTACCCTGTCCCGGTTTGATGCCCATCAGGGTGTCGCGAACGCGACTATCCGCAACTCGACCCTCGGGCATATGGGTATCAATGCGATCGGCAGCGGGCTTTTGTTAGTGGAGAATTCCACGATCCGGGGCAGGAGCATTGTGAACCTCCGCCCCGACTACGGCAGTACGTGGCAAGGAGAATTGGTGATCCGCAACTGTGTTTTCGTGCCAGCTGGCGGTAAGCCGGTTAGCGCCTCATTGATAAGCGGTTCCTATTCAGGCCAGCACGATTTCGGCTACACCTGCTACATGCCCGAGCGCGTCACCATTGAAAATGTCAGAATAGACGATTCGCAGCACCCGGAAAACTACGAGGGCCCGGCGATTTTTGCCAATTTCAATCCAGAAATGACCGACAACACCTATCAGGAAAAATATCCTTATGTGAAAACGAAGGAAGTTACTCTTAGAAATGTAACGACCGCCAGCGGGAAAGCGGTGCGGGTGAGTGATAATGGGTTTATGTTCGGGGGCGTGAAGGTTAGCGGTAACTAGTGGTATACGTCAAATTTTGCGGCGGATGCTGCAAGCGATTGTTCAACTCGAACACAATTTGGATATTCTGGCACCTGGAACCCGCAGGTTAAGGCATTTGTAAAATTTATGTTCTAATTACACTCATGATAGTGATGATGTTATCGTCATCATTTATTTTTATACGGTGTATCCGATGTTTACTAACTCTCCGTATCAAACTATAACATATGTCTCATTTTTTTTGCTGTGCATTTTTAGAAAAAGGAAGTGAATTTAGACTATTATTATATTATTGGAAAGCCAAAAGAACATTCTTGCTTTCGCTTATTTTATGCTTGTTGTTTTTGAATTTTTCTTCCTTACGGGCTCAAATTTACCAGCACAATTTTAGCAATATCATAGGGCCAAGCGCTTCCCAACTGAATACACCGTCGTTAATTAACCCAAATCTCACCTCTACACTTGGTGTATGGGGTGCTTTTCGAAGGATTGTCGATGGAAATAGAGCGCTAGCCGGAAAAGGGCAATTTCATGAATATGCTTTGACCCTTTCAGTTCCTTTGTGCCAGAAGATGGAATTGACAGGGATCTCGTTCAAAAGAATGTCTGGAGACAACGCCACAATGCAGATCAGTGTTAACAATACTAATTACGGTTCTTCCTTTTCATCGGATCTGACTTATACAGAGATAACTCGCAATACTACACTCTCTGGTCTGACTGGTGATGTAGTGATCAAGATATTGGTAACAAATACTGCTGATATAACTAATGGCTACACAAGTATTGATGATCTTACAGTTTTTGGAAGTCTGACCAATCGATCATACACCCCGGGGTTAGTCACCTTTGTACAAGGGACTAATTCCGAAATATGCCAGGAGGCCGGCATGATATCTTATAGTGCAGCCGTTGATGGCGCTTATGGAACTTTATCTTATACACTGGATGAAAGCAGTGCAGCGGCGGGAGTTGTGTATAATACTCAATATAAAACTGTTGATTTTCCACATTCATTTTCGGGGAATGTTACACTTACTGCAACGGCAACAGGATGTGAGGGAGCTAAATCTCAGGGAAGTCATCAAATTTTGGTCAAGCCTGGTGGTCTTATTAGTACTGAAACTGAATTAACAGTGGAAGTTGATGGGATAGGTGGGGCTAGATTTGTGGATGGATGCAGGTATTTGGCTAACTTTTATGGTCCGGCTTTTTTTGGGGCATTTATGAAGATGAAGGTTGCTTTTAAAAATGGTGTCCGCTATTATGAGCTGATCCCGGAAGAAGGAACCCAGGGTGCGTTTACGATGGTGCTTTATTTCAGCCAAAGTGATTTTACAAATTACTCTGGATCGCTTCCTCTGCCTCAAAATCCCAATGATGATGCAAACAAGAAGAATGTAAGAATAAAAATCTACTATGATGGCTCAGATGTCTCCGGTCCGGCTGATTTGGTATTGGTACCTGATCGATTGGAGTATTGGGCAAACTGGTCCTTTGATATGGGTTTGATAATTGACAGGCCAATAAAAATCTTCTTGTCGGATGCAGAATCAGCACTTCCGGTAAAACTTCAAGCGATTGATGCAAAGCGGACGATCGAGGGGAACCGCATTGCATGGAAAACTTCTGAGGAAACGAAATTTAGTCATTTTGAGGTGGAGAAGAGTGACGATCCACGGCGTGCATTTCGGTACTTGGCTACGGTTTCCTCAAGTGGGAAAACTGATGGCGGAGCGTATAGTTATACAGACATCACCAGTTTATCCGGTGTGAAATATTATCGTTTGAAGATGGTAGATATTGACGGAAGTTTTGAATACAGCAGGATTGTTTCTGTAAATAGTTTGCCGGAGACTCAGAATCTGAGGGTATACCCGAATCCTATGCAAAATGACGTGTCGTTGGAATCGGATGACGCAGTAAATGCCGTTAGTCTGGTCGATTTAAAAGGGCTGACCGTTTTTGCGAAGTCTTATGAAAACCCTGATAAGACTTTACGCTTATCATTGCCTAAGCTTCCGTCAGGAGAGTACTTTCTAAAAGTTAAATCGGATTCAGGAAAGTCAAGATCCAGAAAGGTTCTCATTAAGCAATAATATCTTAGCCTTCTTTATATCTCTTTATTGGAATAAGCCTTGTAATATGTTTTATTCCCTTGTGGCATTTTCGAACTCCCATTTAATCAAATCCATCCAAAAGCCCCGATCGTCCATCTCCGAATATTCCTCCTGCTTAAAAGTGACTATCCAAAATAACGACCCCGTAGAATCCTGATCCGGGACACGGATACTTACCTCCGGCTTGTCCTTCGTCGCGGGTATGGAGGCAACGATCTGCTTTGCTTCTTCGACGGCTTGTTCCTGTGTCATGCTGGTAGCAGGTTTATGTGTTTGATCAAGTGTTGGGCTACCGTGTGTCGGCATATTAGGTTATCGAGTAGCAAGCATCTGGTAAGTGTGATATCTTGAATTCGCCTTTCAGATTCGGAGCCTGCGCTGACCATTTTCCTGACGTCAGGAAAATGGTCTTTGATCCTCAAATTTCAAGTTTGTCTTTGTTCTAATTTACTCATACCATTTCTCGAACGGCAGTGATTGCCGTTCGTTCATCGTCCCACCACCCATCAAAACTTCCCCCTATATTTGCCCTGCGAACTTTATTAAACTTTTATGGTGCTCATGTTAAAACTTGGGTTTGAAATATCCTCTTGGAGAGGCATACGGGTGAGAGTCCCGAGACCTGTCATAGCGCCAGCTTTGATGAAGTTCGCAGTGACCTCTCCATTTTCATTCACCATAATCCATTTCCGTTTGATGCCTCGGAGAAATCAGCGCTTTACGATTTGAAAGTGCTTTGGGAGGGGTTTGAGAAGATGGGTGCGGAAGCTTAGGTGTTTAAGGGCTGCGGTGGCAGTCCTTTTTTGTTGTGTAGAAACTAAGAAACGCCTTTAACAGCCTCTTCGATATCTTCTTTGATAAACTCCAAATATTTTCCTCTGAGGCAAACCGGCTCAAAATCCTCGCTCACCCATCCAAATTTTCCCCTATATTTGCCCTGCAAATTCCATTCAATACTTATGAAATCATTATTAAAAATCAGGCCAAAATGGCCTTGGAGAGGCACACGGGTGCAAGTCCCGAGACCTGATCGATGGTTTCCATTGATGGAGTTTGCGGTGACCTCTCCTTATTTATTCATTCAAATCCATTTTCAATGCAAACTCCAAATGGTTCAGGTGTCGACTCGAATGAGCATTCAGTCAACCCAGCGGTCGATGCACGTTACGCATCCAATGTCGGTGATCCGCTGACAGCGTCGCAGGCCGAGTTTTGGTATCTCGTCGAATGCCAGGGCTGCAAAGAGCTGGCGCATTCGCTCAAAATGGTCCACGATCTGGCGCTTTATCATTCGGATATTCCGTTTGATACCTCGGAGAAATCAGCGCTTTACGATTTGAAAGTGCTTTGGGAAGGCTTTGAGAAGATGGGTGTCGAAGCTTAGGTGTGTAAGGGCTGCGGTGGCAGTCCTTTTTTTGTTCGATAACTGTCTTGCCAATATTATGCTTGGTCATCAGGATCATTCAGCAGCGCGTCGAAATCGCTCACATACAATCGATCCTGAATAATTCGACATTTCTCAAATTCACTTTCTGCATGTCGCAGTTGTTCGAAATTTTCGAATAACTGAAATTCCCTCAAATTCGCTATCGGCGAATACTTTTTTAAATGATAATAGATGGTGTGTGTTTCAACATGATAGAGAAGTCCCGCTACATAGCCGCTGATCGTTTTAGCTTTTCATCTGTAAGGGCGGATTGGATTTTCGCCTTCCCGTAAAACTTTGTTATTTCAGCTTTCTCGTTATTACTGCCGCGTTCAAAAACTCGTTTGATGACTGCATTAGCCTGCTTCTCCCAATCAATGCGTAAAATGTCGGTATCCCAAAAGAGCGATTTTCTCAGGATTGTCAGATCCGGTGTCCGGCTCGCTAGTTTCTCCTTTTCCTTCTTGATGTCATAGTAAGCCTGCAACAACACCAATGTCCCCTCATTGAGAAAAAGCCCCTTTTCAATTCTGAGCGCCAGTGCGGTATTAATGCTGCGTTTCCCTTTAAGGATAGCATTAAAGCTCTGCGGATGTTCGCCGATTGATAAAGCAAAAGGGCGCTGTTTAAGAGATCGCTTTTTCAGTTCTCGCTCAAGAACGAAGCCCGGATGAATGCCTTTGTATTTTTCAAAATCCTTTTCCATATATCGAATATAAACAATTTTGTTTATATTTTCACGGGCAGGTTTTCAGTATCTCTCCGAAAGGCAATGCGCTTACGCTCGACTTGTCCAACTAGCTAGAATTAAAATAACCCTCAATCCCAACTCTGCTCCAAAGCAAATCGCAGTAAACTGTTCTTTCCCGTCAGGTTCAGCTTTTTTGCAATATTCATCCGGTGGTTGGAGACTGTTTTTTCACTGATAAAAAGCACATCGGCGATTTCCTTGGTGGATTTGTATTCAGAAATCATCTTCATGATCTGCGTTTCCGATGGGGTAAGCGACGCTTTCAGGTCATTTTTTGATTGTCGTTGCAGCGCCGACGTTTTTTTGAGCAGGTAGGCCGATATTTCGGGGCTCAGGTAAAGGTCGCCGTCTTTGGCCTTGTAAATAGCATGTACAATGTCTGAAACGGCGTTTTCTTTGAGAACATAGCCCAATACGCCTATTTCCAGGGCTTTCAGGAATGGTGCTTTTTCTTTGTGCATGGTGAGGATAATGATCGGAAGGTCGGGCTGAATGTGAAGCATTTTCTCGGCAGCTTCCAGTCCGGTCAACCGTGGCATGTCGATATCCAGAATGACTACGTCCACGCTCTGAGACTGAAAAGAAAGCAGCGCTTCCTGACCATTTTTTGCACTGACGATCACTTTCAGATCAGGATCTATTTCGATCACTTCTTGGAGCCCTTTCAGGAATATGGGGTGGTCGTCAGCAATCAGGAGCTTGATTTCCATGATTAGAAAGGAATTTGAATATGAATAATAGTACCTGACGGCTTGTTTTCCAGGATCTCGATCTGGCCGTTGAGAATGTTGAGCCGTTCCCGGATTCCGATCATCCCGAAGCCTCCCTTTTCCGTTGCCGCAGGCCCGATACCTACACCGTTGTCTTCTATTCTGATAGCGATCATTGCATCTTCTTTACTTATTCGAATTCGTGCCGCGGTAGCGTTCGCATGTTTGAGAATGTTGTTAAAGCATTCCTGGACGATCCTGAATACATTCATCTCATTGGCTTTGGTAAGCAGGTTATCAAAGGTTTGAATATCGGTTTCCAGCTCGATCAGACCTGTTTCTATCACGTCTTCCAGTAAGCTATGCAGCGATTGCGTGATGCCCAGGAGTTCCAAATGCAGCGGGCGCAGGTTATAGGAAATGTTGCGGACCTCCTGAATCGCTTCCGTGACCATCTCTTCCAGGTCCCTGACTTGTTTCTCGCGCAGTTCAGGCTTCTCAGCATCTCTTTTGATCATCAGAACCTTGTTTTTGACCATTCCCAGGCTTTGTCCGAGGCTGTCGTGCAGCTCGGCGGCCACCCGCTTGCGCTCGCTTTCCTGTGAGCCGATGAGCTGCTGCGAGAAAAATGTTGCCTGGGCCAGCGCCTCGGCCTGGGTTACTTCCTTCTCCCTTTTATAGGTGTTGAGCTTGTTGGCGAGCGCAAAGGAGAGAATAATGGCTTCCAGGCCAGACCCGATCTGATAGGCCCCCTCGGTGAACCAGTTCTCCGGAAGGATAGCCATGTCTTTCATCATGAAAATAAAAATGCCTGCCAGTAATGCGGTAAAGCCCATTAGGTAGTACCTGGCTGGCTTGAATCCCTGTTTTAGCACCACAAAACCGATCACATTGGAGTAGATCAGGAAGAGACCCACGGTGATCCAGTTGAGTTTAAAGCCCAGTAATAAATCGCCGGAAAGTGAAAGCGCGATGATGGAAACACATGATACGACGATCAGCCATCCGAATTTTCTCAGCCTCGGGCAATAGTAGCTCGTATTGAGGAACGAATTGGTGAAAAGCAATGCGAATATGAAAGCCAGACTGCCGGTATAATTGGAATGATTGGCCTGAGGGAAATGCGGGACGATGAATTGCAGGAAATGGCCTTTGATATAGCTGATATTCAATGCGACGCAAAAAATGTAAAACACGTAATACAGGTAAGTACGCTCCCGTATTGAAATAAATACAAACAAATTATAAATGATCAATGCGGCGATCAGTCCAAAGTAAAACCCGTGAGCAATGTCATTCTCCTGGCTGTTTTCATAGATATATTGAAGCGTCGAGATTTCGAGCGGCACGCGTATGATGGAGTTGCTGCGTACGCGCAGATAGACCGTTGCGGTATCCTTTCTAACCAGGTTCAGCGGCAGGATTAGCTGATTGGTGAGAACCGGCCGGTCGTGATAAGGCAATGCGGAACCAACGTTCGTGATGTACTCATTGATTTGGTCATAACTCGGCCAGGTCCTGGTAAAGAGATCGACCTGTTTCAGGAACGGAGCTTTTACGTGCAGAAACCATTCTGTCTCCGTTTTGCTGACCACCCGTAATTTCAGCCAGAAAGTGGAAGCACTCGGCCCTACGTTCAGCGTTTGCTGGGTCATAGGTCGAAACAACTCCGGCTTGCCTTCCACGTCGCTGTGCTGCAATGCATTGGTAGGGTCTTCCAGGACCAGCATATTTTGCCCGACAATATAATTGGAATGCCCGTAATCCAGCTTGATCACAGGCGGTTCCAATGCCTGACCCAAGGTGGTCATGGCAGATAGCAAACATAAAATGAATACGAATCGACCGAAAGGTAGCATTATATCAGCTCGGGTGTTTTGATATCGAGAAGGTCATCAATGTATTGTTTACAAAGCAAATGAGGGTTATATTCTTTGAACTCCCGGCTGAGTTTTTTTACATTGTTTTTGTATGTACCGTCAGCCAGTACCTTTTCCACACCCGCTCTGATTTGCTCCGGTGTAGGAAATTCAGTTTTGAGATCAATTCCTAATTTGAAATAGCCGATCCTGGCATTGATTTCGTTTTTTCCTTCGTGAATACCCGCTGCGACGAGCGGGAGCTGATTTTGTATCCCCAGCATTACACCCCCGTATCCTCCGTTGGTAACGTACGCATCGCAGTGCGGCATGATCTCATTAAAAGGGATAAAGTCCCGGATGATGATGTTTTCCTGCGGATACCGCGCCTGTAACTCCGGCGTGACCATTCCGCCCGTCGTGGCGATTACCAGTACCGGGGTGTCTTTGAATGCATTGAGCGTGGGAATGAGAATCTTCTCGGGATCTTTTTCCAGCGTGCCCTGCGTGACCAGGATTACTTTTTCATATTTCCCGAGTTGGTCTCCGAAATCGGTGAGGCTTTTGCCCCCTTTTGCGAACGGCAACAGAGGTCCAACGAACCGGACTTTGTTGCTCAGGTCGGAGCGGCTGTATTCAAAACCGGGTGTGCCACTTTGGAGGAGGAGATCCGTTTTTTTACACAGGACATCAAAGATATTGCCCGTCACCGGTACCATCCCGTGCTCGCGAAAGAGCCTGGCGAAAAGACCGGCCGCCTCCCGGAAGATGACCTTGTTGGCGAAGAAGCGGAGGAAGTCCTGTTTTCTTCGTCCGAAAAAGCTGGTGGAAGGCGTCATAGCCAAGCCGGTAGGAGGCAAGTCCCGGGAAGTTTCGATGAGCGGGAACACGCCTACCGAGACCACTTTCTTGTGCAATTTTTCTTTCACGAACGGCATGCCGGTGAATGCGATGTCGCTGATCAGCAGGTCGAACGACCAGGACTCATCAATCTCTTTGATATCTTCATAAAACTCCGTTGACCTGAGAATAAATGCGGTTTTGAGGTCATATTTTAGTTTGCCGATTGCCCCTGGAATTTTGTCGCGCTCGGGAAAAAGGATGTGAACATTGTGTTGATTAAAATCCAGTGCTTTTCGGAAAGGGTAGTACGGAATGCCGAGGCGCTCGATCTTTTCTTTGAAAATGCTTCCGGAGTACCATCTCACATCATGGCCGAGTGATTTCAGGTGCATGGCTAAACCGGTCAGGGGATTGAAATGGCCTTCATAGGGCATATTGGCAAAAAGTATTTTTTTCATGGCTAATAAGAATTGATTTGATGGTTGATTTGCTATGTAATTGACTATTAAATAGTTATATGTTTGTTAGAGCTGCCCGACGCGCTTGACCCGGAAAACACCTTTGATGGAAGCCGTTCCTATCGAAATAGGCTGTGTAGCCGTATTCAGCCATCCGGCGGGTTGAACAACGAAGGTGCCTGTTACCCACTGCTGGTCGGATTGATCAACCCGCACGGATCCGCCGCTGACGGTCAGTGCTTTGCCGTAGATTTGCTGATAAATCAGTTTAGGTTTGTTAAGATTGAATGCGACATCGGCGCTTTTCGTCCAGGAAAATGTGCCGGAGGCAGCCCCTTTCCAGCTAACGGAAGCGCTTTCGGCACCGTCCCTGCCCACTACCATGTATTGTCCGCCGCTGCCGTTCACCCCACCGGCGTACGTATGCCATGCACCGTTATCGATCTGCACGGAAAGCCCTTCCGGTGCTATGAAGATGTTGCTTACCAGACGGAGATCTCTGTACTCCTTTCCGTCGATCTTCACTGTCTTTTTGAGAGTTAGGGTTACGGCGGCGGGATTTACGGCCGGGATCGTCTGAGGCGCCGTGTAATCAGCTGCGTTTTCGTTGCCTTTTAAGGTGCCCTCGCCGTTAAGAGTCCACTTGTCGATAAGGTTGGCAGGCAGCGGCCCAGGAAGTACTACGGGCATGCCGCCAAATTCTGCCGATGTTTCAGCGATGTAAGTGGTGTTGAGGCGCACGGTTTCACCCGGATTCAGAAAGACGCTGGCAGGATCTATCTGGAGCGTTAGAAACATGGCCCAATCGCTGAAATGCGTTGTTTCGACTGTCAGGGTCCGGGCGGTAGTATCTATGCTTTTTGTGGCAGGAGATATCCACACGCCCTTTTCATTCTGATAGCCTATGCGCATCAATGCGGGTACCGTTCCCACGAGGTCCTTCTCGTTGTACCGGAATGTGACGGTCGCAGGTTTGGCAAAGTTGACACCGTGCGGCAGCAAACGGAATGCCTGTCCCGTACCGGCGGGGCAATTGTTGGTAATGCCCTGAACTGAAAACGTTTGGTCAGCGCTCAAAGCACCGGCAGGGATGACCACGCTGACGCGGTTGTCGGGGGAGGCGATTACCCCGCCGGAAGGACCGATTTGTGCGGTGATGATCGCACCTTCGGGAACGCCTGTGGGGGTTACTGCCCCCGGAGACTGCCCGGAAGGTACATTTCCGGGACCGACGGATTCTTTTTCTGTTTCGCAAGACAAGAGCAGGAGGCCCAGCGATAGACTCAGGATGGATTTGTAAAATGTTTTCACAGCTGATAGATTTTATGATTTAAGATGAATATCTCTGTCTTTCGACATCACAAAATTACCGGCCTCACTACCCCTATAAAATGGAGGTTACCACCCATTTTCCTAGGTAGTACTGCTCATATTTTAAGGGAATGTATCGTTTTTAAGATAAGTAACTATTTGATAAATAATTGTTTGGGGGTGAATGGCGCATTCAGTCCTGAGAAGCTGGTTCAATCATTTTTCGCAGCAATCCTCTGAGCAGTTGATAGCTTTCTGCACCTACTGCCTCCTTCCACCGTTGTTCAAAATCGTGATTTATGCTTTGGGCTGTTTTTTTGAGTTGCTCACCCTTGGGAGTCAGGACAAACAGGACCGCACGACCATCATCCGGATCGGGCGTGCGATTTAGATATCCCATGTTTTCGAGCTGATAAACCAATGCACTCATAGACTGCTTCGTCATGCCGGCCAGGCTCGCAAGGGAAGTTATACGTGATCCCTTTTCATCCAGATACTGAAAAATTAAACCGTGAGAAGGTGTAATTTCCGCATATCCTTGTAAAGCAAGCTCCTGATGAAGATTGGTCACCAGTGAATCATATAATTGCCGCAAGTAAACCCCTGTGTTCGATTCTGACATGTGAAAATATTTTTTCAAAAATAATCAGTTAAACTGACTAATATTCAAAAACATTATTTAATTTTGGTCAGCTAAACTGACTAACTTAAATTTAACATGAAAACAATGCAACCACAAAACGGGTTTAAATCCTCGGCGACTGCTGAAAACACGCGGGCAATTCCCGGCGCGGTGTTCAATTTTCTTTCAATGGGCCGCGAAACGGAAGGCCGACAGGCGCTGATACGGATTGTGGTAAACCGTGGGTCGGAGCCGCCTGCACATACGCATTCGCGGGAAGACGAGTCGTATTTTATTATTAAAGGAAGTATCCGCTACACGATTGGAGATCAGCTATTGACTGTCAATGAAGGGGAATTTGTATATCTGCCGAAAGATGTGCCGCACAAGTTCGAAATACAGACAGAGCAGGCGGAAGTGCTGATGTGGCTAAGTCCGGCAGGATTGGATCAATGGTTTTGGGATAACAGCACGCCAGCACCGGATGGCGCAGCACTACCCGGCCCGGCAGGGCCGCCACCGGCGCAGGTGATTGAGCATTTTGTAAATTCCCTGCGAGATTATGGTGTTGAGATGAGCTAGTAACATTCCCACTATAATTTTAGGGCATGATAATAATGGTTCTCTCCCTCGTCTTCGAATTCCTCGATGAGCGAAAGCCCCGACGCAATTAGTAATTCTTTGTATCTCTCCGCTCCAAGCGATGTCGATTCTATTTCCGTAATAGCATCTTCCCATTTCATTTTTTGAGAGGGGGCCGTAAACAACAGCTTCCCGCCAGCGTAGAGCGCATTGGCCATTTTCCGGATCACGACTTCCTGTATTTCTACCGGTAAAAGGAAGATTAGTCCCCAAGAAATGATGGCATCGAACTGCCGGTTGAAAAATGAGGAATCCTGTGCGGCCTCACAGGCGACTGGAATGTTTGGGAAGTTCTGTTTGAAGGTCTGAACCATGGAAGGCGATGCATCAATCCCATAAACGGTCAGACCTTCATCCACCAATGCCTTCGAAATCGGGTCGCCTGCGCCACATCCAACGTCGAGTACTGTCGCATTTAGGGGTAATGACCGTGCCCATTGTCGAACCGACGGTGAGCCGACTCCATTAACGCCCTTGGAGCGACAGCGAATGAATGTGGTTGCGTGGGCTTCGTATCCGTTTGATTTGTCCATCGTCAGTCAGTAAGCAGTTTAAGATCGTATTGACGTTTCCGTGAAGATAGTCGAATGGACAATCCGACAAGCCGTAAATTTTGCCGGAGTTACTTCCAAGGCTGAATTGATGCTGCTCAAAAAGCATCTTGAAGAAGTAAAAATGGCCTACGATGGCCCTTGTCTGATTACATTTGCCAAAATCGACAGGTTAGCAAAAGGATCATATGCAGACTGAACATGCTTTGGGGAAGAGATTAGGGCTGGACAGCGGGTATCTGAATGAGCTGATGTCCATTGCGCACAGGAAGCGCTACGGAAGGGGTGATGTCCTTTTTCAAAGAGATACGGTTTGTAACTATCTGGGATACATTGTAAACGGGGCGCTGCGAACCTATTGTGTCATGGAATCCGGCGAAGAGATCAGTTTCCTGCTGCAAGTGAACGGAGATTTTTTCGGAGATTATGAAAGCTACCTGACCGGAGAACCGTCGGGATTCATTATCGAGGCCGTGATGGACACCGAAGTGTTGCTTTTCGACAAGCAGGACCTGGAACGCCTGATCGACAGCGATATATTCTGGTTGCGGTTCAGCCGGAAAATCCCGGACGTTTGTTTTTTGGAAGCCAAGCGCAGGATTGAAGACCTGCTGTTCTTCGGACCGGAAGAACGTTATTTCCGGTTGCTTAGTAAAATGCCGGAAATCGTGCAGAAAATTCCTTTGAAATACATTTCGAGTTATCTGGGAATCACACCTCAGTCGCTCAGCCGCATACGTAAGCGGATCATTAATTAACTTAAGTGAACGTCTTTTCGAACGCGTTCAAACCAATTTTACGGCTACAATTAACCTGTATTACACATGGAAGTAGCCATAATAGGAGCGGGCATAGGCGGCTTGGCCACCGCCCTTGCATTAAAAACAGCACAAATCCCATTTCGTATTTATGAAGGAGCACCCGCGCTGGCGCCAGTTGGTGCAGGCATCATGATCGCCAACAATGCCATGCAGGCATTTCGGACCTGGGGAATTGCGGGCCAGATAGCGGCTGCCGGAAATCGCATTTCAGTCATGAACCTGACCCGACCCGATCTGCGTCCTATATCATCCATTAACCTCGGGTGGTTCGAGCAGCGGTCAGGACTTCATAACATCGGTATCCATCGCGCTGATCTTCACAACATTCTGGTGAATGCGGTGGGCATGGATCGCATCGTTTTGAATAAAAAACTCAGAACCATTTCGCAAGGAGGAGCCACTTGTCAATTGTCGTTCGAGGATGATACCAAGGTGGAGGCTGCTTACGTGATGGGTGCCGACGGCCTTCGCTCGCGTGTGAGAGGTGTATTGTTTGACAACTGCGAGCTGCGAAATGCACAGCAAAACTGCTGGCGGGGTGTGACCGACTTTCACCTGGCGGATCAGTACCATCACGAGCTCAATGAGGCCTGGGGAAAGGGCAAGCGCTTCGGCTTCGTCCGATTGAACGAACGGCAAGTTTACTGGTACTTGTTAATCGACCACGATCTTGCGGCCACTTCATCCGACGTCTACGCTCATTTAGATGACTTTCATCCTCTGGTCACTGAGATTATACAAGCTACACCCGCTTCGGGCTGGATCGCAGCCCCGATTTTCGACCTTAAACCGATGGAACAATGGAGTGATGGCCGGGTTTGCCTGATTGGCGACGCTGCCCATGCCACCACGCCAAATCTGGGGCAGGGTGCATGCCAGGCGATCGAAGACGCATATGTGTTAGGCGAATTACTTAAAACGCTTACGCTCGATGAGGCTATTCGCCGTTATCCGTCCGTGCGAATGTCGAAAGCGCACTACGTCGTTGAAACGAGCTGGCGGATAGGCAAGATGGCGCACCTGCGAAGCCCACTTATGATCGGATTGCGCAATCTGATGATGCGAGCGACACCGCAGCGGATCAACCGGAAATCGTTAGAAAGGATATTGACGCTCCGGTACCCTGGAATTTGAAGCTGTTGCTAACATCCGGAATACTCAGGGCGGAAAACTCCGTTGAGGGCGATGATTGTTTTTTCAACGATTGTTCTTCCGTCTTGCAGTTCCAGGTAAGGATTCGGATCATCAGGGTAAATCTGCTGTATTACTCCCTCTGCCCGTTCCAGCCCGTTGATATCCAAAATCATTTCCGCTTTCGCTCCGCGGTTTTTGCAATCCGTCAGCATTTCCAGGAAGGTTTCGTTCACCGATAACGTCGTACGTAAGTCCATATAATTTCAGATGATTTTTTGTTTCGAAGTTATTGGTAGAACGGAGAGTGGTTGCTGGAGGTTCATTTGGGTGATGGGGGGCAAATTTCAAATGAATGGAAGAAGGGTTAAAATCAATGCATGAGCATTATTTTTGTGTCTCCCTTGTTTTAGAAGGAGTCAACGAACGTTAATGATCTGGCCATTGAATTGTGGGAGATCAAACGATTTGAGAATGACACTGTAACCATAAGAAAGGACAGCGCCGTTCCGAATTAAAATTGTCTCCAAATAGCGCTAACCGACTAAGCTACAATATTAAGCTACAAAAAAAGGCCCTGAAAATCAGGACCTTTTGGGAGGGAGACGGGTCTCGAACTTTGCCTTTAACTGGCTTGTAATCAAGGTTTTGTCTCCTGTATTTGATGTGAACTACACGAATGACTCACTATTTTTTATACATATAGTACAACGGTATATTTGTTATGTATAATTCTTTTGGCGAAAATTGAGTTGTTTGTGGGTGGATTTTCGCTGGATTTGGGGTGAATTTTCGGGTGGTTTTAGGTGTTCAAAGTTTGGAAAATGCCTGTGGGTTTTGGCGCTGGTAACTGCGATTTTGCTGGAAGTAAATTTACAAAAGATTTCGAAGATCCTGACAACAACTCTGGGTCAAAATCAGAATGTGTTTCTAGCTGTTTGCTTGACCAAATCCAGCCTGAAATGCACGTCTTGAACACTCTTCGATACCTTTGAATACGTGTGAAATATTTGTAGCAGATAAGGTCAAGTATTTACCATTTATCTTCTCGGTGAATATTCCAATCAAGAGATAAGATAGCTTCATTTGTTCTTCAATTATTTCATATGATATCAGCCATAGCCCGCAGCCACTCATTCCCCGCGGAGATTTTGCCTTGTAGGCATTTCCATGGTTGTTTAATGTCTTGCCATGCATGTTAAGGAGATAATAATCCGATTTTGGCCGGTCATAGTAGTTGTAAACTCGATCAGGAGAGGATTGTAGCAAGTAAGTATTGCAGGCTAGTTTTAGTCTGTCCCCTTTGTGCCTGACTCTTGCTCCCGGAAATCCAACTAGGGCATATCTGTTAACTCTTACTGGTTGATGGTTTAATAAAAAGCCGTTTTTACCTACTGGATTATATTGTAAGCTTAAGAATGCTCCCAAGCTGTTAGAGAGCAGTATGAAGGCAACGTCTAGCTTATTGTCCGGATGGTAATAAATATAGGCATCCGGGATGCTGAGATAGATCACTCCTGCCGGTCCTTGGACTAGGAGTTCGGGATAGTCCTTCACGACGTGAGCAGCAGTGAATATAAAGTACATTCCTTGGTCATGAAAAAACACTCCTGAGCCTAATGGCCTAATTATCCCCTTGCGGGCAGACATTAGTGCTATGGTATGTCGGTTGAGATGGCTCTCGGAGATTTCAAATAGTTTTCTATGATATTCATTGAATACTTTGTTGGCGTCAGAATCTGTCATTTGCTTGGCCGGGTTGAGCTTGCTATGAATTAGAGATCATTTGTATTTATGAACTGCGATAAACCGCCTCCTTAATTTAATCCATAATGAATTCCCAATACTTCGTTCTTAAAGAGCTTGGGTTGAAATCCTCGTAGCGTTGCTCTTGAACAACAAGCATTGTGTCAATGCTGTACTTCGGCAGAAGCTCATGTAGCTTCTGAGAGGGGTAATTTACCATGTTTTTGGAAATGTAACACGAAGCGACGTACATTACCGGGGAGCTCATTAAAACCGGCGAAGATGTGGCTGTCACTAATTGAACAAAGCGAAGCAATACGAGCGATTTACCGCGATAATATTCCAGCACTTGAAGATGTTACACTTCATGAAATCAAAATTATACCTGGTGAGGAAACAATTATCACGATAAAAATTGATATCACGACGCTGCCCAAGGAGTTGCCCAAGAAGTGGCAGGCAGCCGAAATAAATACCGTCCAATTGACATTTTGTCTGACACAGTCTCGAATTGAGAAGTTCGATTTGGACTCACCAGTGTCTAGAGTAACCCGAATAAGAATACTTGAAGATAGTGATAGCAAAATAATGATGCTTGGCAGCAGTGCTGATGCGGAAGTGCTTGTAATACGTTCGAGTTGGATATATCTTCAATCAATAAGTGCATACCAAAATGCTTAAAGGCAAGTTTCGAATGCCCTTGATTTTTGGTGGAGGCAACTGTAATGTTGGCAAGTGGCACATTCACCCTGCGGTTATATTTCCGTTAAGCGGACTTTTGATTGGCCGGATTGTCGAAATTCCTGATAAGTTACACCTACCAATATCGATCTCAAACTTATGAGCCTTCCTGTTGCAAAGCAGATCGCCTGGATTTCGTTGATTCCTCAGCTAGGGTTCATGGCCTTTTTAACAGCAGTTTATTATGTAATGGGAATTGATCAGTTTGTGATCTTTGGGGCAGGCAGTTATCTCGTACTATCCAATTTGCTCCGATTCCTTGCATTGAAGGATCATAATCAAGCTGTTAAATGTATCAAGGCCGGTGATTTTATGAATGCGATTCCCAGGTTTCAATCTAGCTATGACTTTTTGGATAGCTACCCTTGGATTGATAAGTACCGGTATTTGACTCTTCTGAGCTCCTCTAAAATTTCGTTTAGAGAAATGGCATTGAACAACATTGCCTTCTGTTACAGTCAAATCGGCGAAGGTGAGAAAGCGATATCCTACTATAAGCGAATGCTCGCAGAGTACCCTGACAGCGACCTTGCAAAGGCAGCACTGAATTTCATCGCTGCGATTCAAAAAGATGGTTGACAATATCAGAGCAGAACGGCTGGTCGATCGAATAATCTGTCAGGGACAAAATGGTTCGGATCATAAATGCTAACGTTGTCGTTTAACAACACTTTTGCTATTATTGTCGATAATAATCAACATTATGGCAACTAGAAAGTTGGTTCTTCTACCGAGGTTTCTGAAAATACTGGAACAGCTCGGTGAAAACATAAAACTGGCCCGCAAGCGGCGGAAACTTACGACTATTCAAGTATCTGAGCGGGCCGGGATCGATCGCACTACATTAGATCACATTGAAAAAGGTAATCCACGTGTTTCTATCGGAGCAAACTTTAATGTTTTGAGGGTTCTAAATCTACATGAGGATTTTCTAAGACTGGGCGCAGATGACGAGCTGGGAAGGAAGTTGCAGGATTTAAAGTTGCTTGGTAGGTCGAACGGATAGCTACTTATTAAAAAATGGGCTTGAAAGCTTCTCCGCGTGATAGTAATGATTCTAACTCAGATGAGTGATAACCCTGTTACCCCGTCGCAACATTATGTCGGACCGCCTGATTATGCAAACCGGTAAAGGTTAAGTTTGAAATCATCGGGTGAAAATTAGTTGGTTCGATTCCTATAATTTGGGTTGGGTATGAACACTCCCTCAATAACTCCATGCATGTCGACTTTTCATGCTCCTAAAATAGCTGTTGCGGGTACTTCCTCGGAGTCAGAGTACTCGTTATCAATAACGTATACGTATCAATTAGGTGTTCGCTTTGCCTCTGCTTTTAACTCTTCTGTAATCGGCGGTGATGTCATTGTCGAAGGTCTAGCTGTTCAGTAAAAGTCCTAAGTTTGTCAAACGAAGGTAACATGTAATTATGAAAGCAAAATCAGTTAAAGAGATTGAAAAACTGTTGAGTCCAATTTCTGATACGGAAACAATTGAGGTCAATTTAAAGCAACTTTTGTTGGTTTATCGGGCAATAGAAGACTGGCGAGGTTTCTTTCATAACCCGATGCATTATCCAACGATAGAAGATGTATCAAAATATTTAGGGAACAAAAGGAGTGAGATGTACGCAGTAATGGACCATATTTATATGAAAACATTCGAGCAGCTACTTCCTAGTGATATAGAGGACAGGTTGGAGGAGTTTTCGTAAGATGACAGAATAGGCGGCGGATCATTGTCCTCTCATCCGATCGATTTGCTCATCAGTAGCTTTTAATACTGTTTCGCGATTGTAAATCATTTTTCAACTCAGAGCAATCGCCTTTACTACTCAAGGCAAAAAGTGACGGGGTTTACCCCTTGGCTGCAAAGCCATGGGCGGTTTAAGGAGCGGCGAGAGCCGGGGGCGCCTAGCTGCGGTAAATAGCCTCTTGGATTTGCGGTCGTCACTTTTTGCTTTGTAACTTTCGTTGCGCTGTGGTGCAAATTCGTAACTTGCTGATAAACTTGATAGCTCAACTTATGGCACTGTTGAAGTTACATGATGATCACTATGAAGACATCTACTATTTAATAACGGATGTCGAAAGAGAATTCGACCTGGATTTTAGTAACGATGACTTCAAGGAGGCAGCATCATTGGGCCAACTTATGGACATTATTTCCAATAAAATTCCTCTAAACGAAGTCGAAAATTGCACTACACAACAGGCATTTTACAAGATTCGGTCTGCGTTTAAAAGTATAGATGATGGGAATCACTTGACTCCACACATCACTTGAACTATTATTGCCGAGAAAACAGCGGATTTCAAAGATGAAAGAACTCGAACAAGAACTAGGCATAGAGCTCCGCATTTTGAGCCCTCCTGATGTGATTGCAAGCATTATTTGGGTTGCTGTTTTTGTTTCAATCGCCGGTTTAATTTACGACTGGCGCATGTTCTTGCCTTATTTTTTATTGATAGCTGCGATTGGGAAAGTGGCCTATCGGTTTGGTAAGGAATTGGATTTGGAGACGGTATCTGACTTAGCAACAAAGCTTGCCACAGATCATTACTCAGCGTCCAGACGCGACCCGACCACGATTAATAGGAAAGAGTTTGCTCGGGTCTTAATGAACAGGCTTAACAAGAATTACGACGCCGGCCAGGGGCTGTCAGGAGAAGCAATGATAGCTTGGGGTGCCAATTCTTAGTTCAAAATCCCATCGAAAACCCTTTCTGCTTCTTCCGTTTCGGCTTCTTCAACTGATGAGGCGTGTACTCGCCATCCTTTACTGGAGACAACAAAGAATCAAGCGACTTATCATTCTCCAATGGGCTAGCATCTCTGCCATGGTAAGCATCAACCCCACTAGTAGCCTGGCCCAAACTCTGTCCTATCCTTTGAGATTTTTGCTGATGAAAAGAAAATTCCGTGTCCGGGCACCATTCGGTTAATCCCTTGGCGCTGTATTCTTTACCCAGTGCGCTTCCATTATAGACGGCTTTGCTTCTATGATCTATGAAAGTTACGCCATAAAGAGCGCCCTCATCGCTCCGCCTGAGAACCATATCAATACCGTCCCGGGAGAGGTTCTTGGCAAGAACTGGCAGCGTCGGATTCTTCGAGCCATAGCGCACCATGCTAATGCCGTTTTTAATTCGGAGATAACCGGTTTGGCGAGCCGTTTCGTTTTCAAGAAAACGCCTTTGAAGGTGCTTTTGAGTCGGTTTGAAGTGAAAGTCGCTGGCCTTAATCGGCACACCAACTTTATTGCCATCCTTGTCAAGTACCCGGTATAGAATTCCATTATTCTTTCTGATCCTGGAACCCTGGGAGCCGATGTCCGCCGCAACATTAAATTGATTGAGCACCGCATTCAATTCGCCCATCGTCGTGAACTTGTAGTCTTTCAAGACCTTGTCGAGCACACTGGCAATTGCCTTTTTAGTTTCCGTTTTTCCATATTCTGCCGTAATGCGGGCCGGTTTGATGTTGAACTCTTGCGCTTTCCGTTCCTGTGCTTTCACCAGGTTGAAACTGATCTCAATTTCCTTCCTGGTTTTCTCCGACTCATTCCTGCCCAGGTTATGAAGAGAAATCCGGCTGCCGTCTGCTTTAATGTTGGTCGTTACAATGTGTACATGGGGGTGACCGGCATCCCGATGCTCATAAACAAGTGCCGGTTGCTTTTCAAATCCGATGCCTTTCAGATAGGCTTTTGAAATCTCCGCGAGCTTTTCCTTGTCCAGCTTTTCGGAGGGATCGAAGTTCAATGAGATGTGAACCGTGTTGACCTTAGTACGTTTGTTCAATGCGAGCTGCCGTTGAATGCGGTTGAGTTTCTGCTCGAAAGTGAGAGCATCCGCATCTTTTGGATAGTGAAATGCACTAATGCATTCAGCATGCGCCTGTTCCAGCTTGTTCTCGTTGTAGTGCAGCACTGCGCGAAGTCGGCTGCTGGTGTGTATCACTGCAACCATCGATCCGCCAGTTTGTCGGTTTGCACTTTGATCTTGTCCAGCATTGAAAACAGGAATGCCTTCTCTGCCTCATAGCCTGCGATCCAGTTTCTGAACTCGGTAATCTGGTTGATGCTATGCAGCCGCTTAGTAGCCTGGTTAAAGTTGTTGCCAAGCCGATTGAGCTCTTCGCGCAATTCGGATAGCTCGGAAATCATCTGGTCTTGCGAGCCGTTTCTTTCGATCACGGTAACCGGTCTGTTGAAGATCAAAAGCCGCAAAAATTCACTTAATTTCCGGCACGTGGTCCGGCCGCGTTTGGCTTCCAGGCTAGCATATTCTTTAGGTGTCAGCCGGAAGATTACAAGCTTTGTCTTGTTCGATTTTTGTTCTTTCATCACAATCCTATCTACACTTTCAAACATTAAAACTCCTTCATAAACCTGGACCGACTTTGGAGGGGAAGGCCAGATCGGTTGCGCAGCAACCGGCGATTGTATTACAATCGTACATCTGGCCAGACGCGCAAAGCAGGCGGCTCAATCAGATTTCGGGGTTCCGAAACTTTGCCTCTGAGCTGGTTTGTGAAGCTAGTTTATGGAAGTGAGATTTACCTATGCTGAGGAAATTTAACCTAGGATCAATAGCTTTGATGATTGTTGATAGGCTGTTTGAAAAAAGTCGAGTTTGGTCGAAGAAAGTCGAAAATGGTCGAGTTTGGTCGAAGGGATGGTTCACGAAGACGTCTGATGCCATCGTAAAACATCTCTATCCAGGACGGATGTGTTTTTAATTAAACGGTCATGGGTGTTTGACCTTATCGTTCAGGACGTCAAATTCCAATCTGCTTGTGACCTGTTTTATTTCCAAATTAGCTATTGCAAGCTTTGACTGTGAGTAACATTTTGTAACTTCAGGAATGCAAAGAAAGCTCTTTTATGGAACACTAACATAAGATTCCAAACCATATATTAGCCTGATTTCCAGCACAAACTTTACAATATGTGACTCATGAGTATGTATGCCTTAAACTCCTTGAATGGGTTAGCGAATGCCTACTTGCTTCTTCTTTACTGGGGATTTTCGGCAGGTCCAGCAAGTTTGCTTCCCTATGTAATACTCGGCGCCAGCCTTATACTGCATTTTGTTTGTACCGTTGTGTCGCTGTTTCGCCCGAAATTGGGCGCGGTGGTGTCAGTAGTATGTTCTTTGGCAATTCTATTCTGGCAATCTGGGCTATTGGGAGGCATGCTGAATAGCGGATGGATACCAATAACTGTGTTCACATTGTTGATGGGCGCATGCTGGGTATTAATTTTTAAGGCAATCATGATTTTGCTTAATAAGAACATTCACTGGGGAAGCCCCAATTCGGCCGTGAGGGAAAAGATGAAGCCCTTTTTTTCAATGCTTCCATTCAGCGTACTCCTCCTTTATCTCATCTAGGTGGTAACTTAATTCCTAGGTGCACCGTCGTTACTTGTTGGCCTGATGATCATGGCCTTGTCTTCTCCGACCCAATAATACATGTTGTAAAAGTACGAACTCATTGACGAAACTGCTCTTTGGAGTTCTTTGTCTGATTCTGAGCAATTTAGATTTTTGGTCAGCCGTGCACGGGTATCAGAATAGAAATAGACATACCAGGCAACATCTGATTCTTTGGTTCCTGGTGCTATGATCCAACTTCCCTGTGTGGCCCGAATGTTCTTTAATATCTGCATAGAGACTTTTTTGGGTAGGTGCCCATCGAACCAAGTGCTGTCGATTTGTCCTTTGCTGTTGACCCTGAATTTAAATAACCCCCAAGACGGTTTACAGTCGACCGTTTCTGCACTTACCCCGACTTCCAGTCGATCATTTAAGCTTTTGCCTGATGCTTGGGGAAATTGAAAATTTTCTGGTTTAAAGTTTGAATTATCTCGAACCCGTGATTTATGGAGTTCGAGCGGCTCAAATCCTGGCTTGGGGAATAAGTCAATATTCTCCGGTGTTGTTGCCGGTTTGGGGATTTGAGAAAATGACGAAAATCCGCATGAAACTATAAAGCAGAGAACTAACATCCAGACGTTACGGGCCACTCGTTTAGTTAGTTCCATTCTACAAATTAGTTAATTCTTTTCTTACAGTCAGTTGCAAAAGGAGTCTAGCTAATGTCGGGTCGTTCAGAGTTATCGCGGCTTGGCACACTCCAAATTAACAATGATCATTCACAATTTTTGTGTTCATATAAATCTTATCTATTATAGTCTACCGTCATCGAATTCGGTTGTTTTTCTATAATCTGTTAATCTGTGTGATCAAAGAAGGATTTTTTGGATACGCCAGTCCTCAATAGGGGTTACAACCAACTTTTGCTGCTTCCTCTTTGAATGTCAATAACTTTCCTGTCTGACGTGACAAGTGCCTGGCCACTAAGAGCAAATTCCGTTTCTACTGGGCAATCAATTACTAATTCATTTGTAATTTCACCTGTATTCTTGTCAATGCATTTCAGTTTTTTGTTGCCGCCGTTCAAAAATGGCCAACTAACACCAACAAATTCTTCAAGAATTGGATGAAAGCACGCGCGAAGAAAATGCCCGTCTTTGTTAGCTGGTATCCGCCATTTATATGCTCCAGTCGAGATGTCATAGCAGCTCAAGGGGCCACCACTTTCTGAAACCAAGAACGAATCGTCAGAAATAACAATGTCTAGGATTGCAAACGACCTCGTCGGAACACTTGCTATTGTTTTACGAGTCAATCGGTCTAGAACCAGTATGCTGCGCCCCTTTCCGATTACATCGATTGGCACATCCTTAGCATCTACCAGATATTCGATGCCAGGAAATTTTTGTATTTCGGCACCTGTGTATATGTCAAGTGAACGACTTGGCCCCATCTCGAATTGAGCAAATACTTGATCTGTATGAGCAGACAGATTTTGGATATGCTGAACCTTTTTAAGGTCCTTACGCTGCCAAATGAGTTTCCCTGTGCTTGTTTCGTAAGCACATATCCCATATCGATCCCAACTTCCGCATAGGCAGATCAGTCCGTCCTCCGAAATTGCAAGCCTTCGTCCTCCAAAATCTAGGATTGTATCGAATTCAGATATCACTGTTAAGTTGTCGATGTCAATGATTTGGACTCGTCGTTCGAATTCAGCAACCGCGATAACTTTTCCGTTGCGGGAGGTTGCAATATGTCTGATATCATTCATAGAATTGAGTTTTCGCTGGTTAGCTCGAAAAATGATGGAGTATCACCATTGATGGGTAGTCGCCCATATAGATTTTCGAATAAGGAGAATAAGCCCTAGCGCTTGGCATCGTTATACAAGGTTGCGATTAACGTTCTCCACTTGAAATAGTCGGATAGCTCTCCGTTCATGAGAATAACCAATCCCTTTTTCGAAAACGGATCAAAAAGCATGTAGGTGGATATGCCTGGGCCATGCCCGCTGTGGCTGTACATGGGTGTCTCGGTATTGAGCAAATACATAAACCAGGTATGAAATCCCAAGCTCATATCTTTGGGTGTAAGCGCCTGAACTGCTTTCGCTGGAATGCTTTGCCTACCATTAAAATTTCCGTCGTTAGACCAGCAGGCCAAAAAGGTGGCAAGATCCTTCAAAGTACATCTGAGCTGGCCCGCCGGGTAGTCGGGATATTTTCCTTGCGGATGTTTGATGAAGGTTTTAAGTGAATCTGAATAGGAATGTGGTATCGCGAGTTGGGCGTTAGGGAACTTGTGCGGAAACCAGCTTGTCTGGCTCATTCCCAAAGGTTTGAACAGATGTGTTTCGCAGTATCTATCAAACGGCATTTTTGAAATTCTCTCTACCAAATATCCTAACAACGCATAGCCAACATTAGAGTATACAAACTGATCGCCTGGCGCTGTATTGATGAAGTTTTTGTTTGAATGATATTTTTTGCCGCCCGCTATGAGGTAATCTCGCAAGAAGACGTCCAACGAAATATCCGTCTGCTGGTGTTTGTTTTCCCAAAATGGCAAAAGGTAATCCAGATTATCCGCGATCGAGGAGCGGTGCCGCAGTAACTGCCTGAATGTGATGGAAGCTCGCGGGAACGACGGGTTGACGACCCGAAACGGTAGAAACCGGTTAATATCGTCATCCAGATTGAAATAGCCTTTTGCATTAAGTTGCATGATGGCAGCTGCGGTGACTGTTTTTGATATGGAAGCGATATGAAAGACAGTTTCGGCAGTCACAGGTTTTTTTTGATCGATGTCTTGAAAGCCATAATGACGCATCCAGGAAATGTTGCCGTTCTCAATTTTTGCCGCGGCAAGTCCGGGAATACGAAATTCCTTCATCTGCGTTTCGATCAGGGAATCTACCTCTATCTGGGCCTGTAAGGTGTGACACAACAAAAGAAACACGCACAAAAGTACACGTTGCTTCATGAAGATTTTTAGAAGTGAGGCGTTATCCAAAGCTGAAATTAGACGGAGATCAATTCAAACGAAAGTTACAATTCAAAATATGACGGTTGCAAGCCTTCACTTGTCATCCGGATATTTGCACCGTTTGGAACCAGGCCTACTGAATTTTGGCTACACATCAAAATGTGCTTCAAATTAGTGTTTTGCGAGGGTGATAATATCTATCTATGGAGTTTCTCCCGAATCGCGATCAAATCGATATAATAGCCAAAGCTAGTGCGAAGCGCGGGAGTCGTCATGGCGCCGTAACAATCCTTACGTTTATACGAAATTATGACCTTTGTACGTGGCTGCTGATACTGCTCAGGTAACGAATCACATGGTACGAGAATATTGGGGCCCCCGGTAAATGTTGAATCTTCAAAATCCCTTGGCTCAGTACTTAATATATATATGTCTGGGCCTGTGTTACCATAAGGGGGATTGTTGCCCTTGATTCGAACTACAACCGCTTCTACATCCTTCATTTCTTTCTTACCTGTTTTACTTTGGCAGTCGCATGGCCCCATCTGTTTATCAGGGTCTTTGCATTGGACATTTAAAAAGCAGACAATCACAATCAATGTGAATCGGGCTATCATATTTGCGATCCGGTTGAAAATGGAGTATTTGAAGGGAATTACTGAGATTCATTAACGCTAGTTCTTACCACTAACCTTGGTTATATGGCATTGATCAGCTTTGAAAACATAGTCTTCCCGGACAACAACTTCATTTCCGCGTTTGCCGATAAACCGAAAATTATCTTGTTGATTTTCCAACTTGGCCTGGTAGTTGTCATCCAGGACAACGTAGTATCCCTGGCGGAAATCGGCATTTCCTTTGATGCGAATCGTATCTGAATTTGACAACCGAATTGTGAATGATTCTGTCAACGGTGCTCCCGGCACGTAAAGGGTCGTGGACCGAAATTCTTCTGTACAAATTACACCTTGCTGGGGTTGCTCGTCCTTGCAGCCAGATACTGATATTGCTAAGAATGATAAGAGGCGTAGTATGGAAATTGGCGTAACCATGATGCTGTTGGTGTAGTAGATTTTTCTTAGACAGAATTGGGCACCTAACCGTTGCAATTGCGGAAATATCTAAGAGCACCTGCTCATAACATCTATGTAATTGATGAGTGAAATCATTCGGTGGTTAAACTGTACTCTTAGGGAAATTTCAAATGAACTGCCTGCCGCGAGAACTGAAAAGCGCCGAGTAGGCGTTGCTGAGAGTATTCAGCGTAGATTACCCCATATTTACGACGGGCCCTTTAAATCCATTTAATAGAATCGTTATGTTTTTCGATCCAGAAAATCATGTTGTGAAGCTATGTGCTGAGGGAATTTCATATGAAGGTGAGCCTGAAAAGGCGAGTTTATATTATCGAAAGGCCTGGGAAGCGGCAATCAACAATGAAGAACGATTCATCGCCGCCCATTATGTTGCCCGTGTACAGGCCACCACTTCTGAAAAGCTCAGATGGGATCGAATTGCTTTGGACGAGGCGTTAAGTGTTGACAAGGAGTATGTTAAGGCAGCATACCCGTCTTTGTATTTGAATCTCGGGAAGTGCTATGAAGACATGACCGATTTCAAAATGGCCATACAGTACTATGAACAAGGCTTAGCGTTCAGCGATTCCCTGAATAGTGACGGATATAGCAAGATGATAAAATTGGGGCTTGAAAGGGGTTTGCAACGAGCAACATCCAAATTGAGAATTCGATGAAAGCGTTCGGTCATTTACGCCAGCGCACAATAATGGATCGTAACCTGGCTTTCGAAGATTTAGATTATGTTCGTGGAATATTAATGTCTGGATTGGCCGATAAAGTACATCCAATTTTGAGTTTCTTTAACCTCGCTGACAACATAAGTTGCGGCGCTGATTGTACAATCTTGTCCTTTCGATTTATTCGGTCGTTTTTATGTACTCTGCGGGCCGATTGTGATATGACTACTTTCACACCAACCAACACCTTAAAAGCGTTCATTTTAGTGGTACATCAAATCAGATTACACTATATTCTGACGATAGGGGTTTAAATGTAATTTGAGGAAAATCCGCAAGTCGACATATCGTGAAGCTGGGGTATATTTCGATTTTAAAGATTTGCACGATTTAACCCAACCACCTTCCACCTAAAGAGACAAATTCAAGGGATGTGCGTTGCAACGATCTATGTGAATTTTCCAGCAATTATTTGTAGTTTTCAGCAGAATCTTAACCCCCTCACTTGAAATGCGGACAATTCAACTAGCAAAAGATCAAAATGCATTGGAAGTCAATAAAGTTATCACGTATAGTCTGCTAGCTCATATCAACAACACGGGCACGCTTAAAGAAGGATTGATCGACGTTTTTGTGCCAATTGTTAAGCGCTCGTTGAGCTCCATGTCTAGAGAAGGCGTTGTTCAAGGTAAAAACATATCAGAGATTCAACATAGAATCAACTTAGAGTACGGCTTGGACATGCCGATACCAGTACTTAAAAATATCCTTATCAATATCCAACACGAACCTCAAAATAAGAATGAGCAGGTCCTCACGCTTTACATAGACGGTGCATTTCGTTTGAACGAGTATTTTTTTTACGACTACGAGGAGACCATAGACCTAAAACAACACGAAATTGAAACAGTAGAAAAATATTTTATAGAATTTTGCAAGATTCACGATGTTGAAATATCAAGTTCAAAATCTGTTTTTCATTTCATTGAAAAGAATAAATACTCAATTTCAAGATATTTATCAGCAAATGGGGTATCTGTTGGAGTAGAAGATACATTAGTTGAAGCACAGTTTATCAATTATTTCCGCGCTATACCACAAGTATACCAAACGATAAAAGACATATATCTTGGATCCATTATTTCTACATATATTGAGTATAAAACGCAATATTCCAGGAAAGATGTGGAGCTTGTATTTGACACGAATTTCGTTATAGGTCTTTTGGACCTGAATACACCTGAGTCGACACATACATGTAATAAATTGGTGGAAATCGGTGTCAAATCGGATTTCAAACTTACAGTTCTCGATATTACTCTCGAAGAATGCCGCAAATTATTGCGTTTTAAAACTGAGAATTACAAAAATGCAGTACTTCAAAGGAAGGTAAATCCGGAGGATATATATAGTGCCAGTGAACGAAGAAACTTAACTAGATCTGATTTAGAACGTATTTCCGACAATCTTGAAATTCTTATTGAGAACAAGGGAATTTCAATTGTCCCGAATACCACAAAGTATCGCAATATTGCAAGGTATAGTTCGGAGTATCGTATGCTGAAAGAAGTGAGATCTACTGAGTTTGCCGCCCTTCACGACGCAACTGCACTTCACTATGTCTCTCAAAAAAGAGGTTCTAGAGCCATTAAAAACTTTGAAGATGTCAATTGTTGGTTTGTTCATAATTCGGTTAAGAGTAACGAAAACAACGCAAATGGAAAGTATAACAGTCAACCAGAAAATATAAAAGCAGATGACTTACTAAATATCCTGTGGCTTGCAAATCCCGGTCTTACATCTAACCTGGAAAGTATGGATCTTGCAGAAATTGGCATTACCTCCCTGATTTCCTGTACTTTCAACGCTGCCCTCCCTCGAGCGTCAATAATAAAAGAATTAGACGATAATATTCAGAAATACCAGAATAGTGAAAATGCTGTAACTGAGAAGGACTTGCTGCTTATTGCGACGAGGATTTCTCACCGATCTATGAAGAACATCGAGGATCTTAATGAGTTGGCACAAAGTGATGCAAACAGTTTCCTCGCAAAGTTGAAAGAAGAGGCGGATGCCCAGCGACACGAAGACGATCTTAGGGCTGATAAGGTGAATAAACTTATTGATTCTTTGGAGATTGCCGTGAAGAAGGCAGAAGGTGTTACGCGAACTGCAACGTCTAGAGTCGAAGCCTTTGAAATTGAGAAAATTCAATTAGAGTCGAAAAATCATTCGTTATTGTCAAGTAATTCTGATTTATTGCAAAGACTCGAATCAGCAGAAAGGAAGACAAGGGAAATGGAGAATAATGAACGGACGATTAATAGAGAAAAATATATTAAAAATAAAATCCGTAATTGGCGCTTGAAATCATTAATTCCCATTATTGCTTTAACATTATTGTATATTACGGGGCAAATATTTTTTGATATTTCGAGCGAAATACTAAAAATTATCTTAACGAATGATCAATTGAATAACAATGCTAAATGGGGCTTCATCGGTATAGTTGACATTTTCGTAAATGGCGTGTTTATTAAACTGGCCTATGATAGATTTTTTAACGAATCCTGGCGTAGTGGTTTTGTTAACCGATTGAAAATTCCAAATGATTTTCAGCCATTACAATAATTCATTAGAGTATTTAATCTTTACATTTTAATCTGCGATATACCTACACTTTTATATATGATGTCAATATTTCTGAAGGTCGCTATTTTGGCATTGTGTTTATTGCTTTTTTTTCTTTTTAAGCTTTTCGATGACGGTTATTCTTTGGAGTTGCTTTCATCTATCGGGCAGTTGATGACCGGTGTCGCTGCGATTATCGCTGTTTTTGGTGGTGTGTATACTATGCAGAAACAGGTAAGAATGACAGCTCATGTTGAGTGGGTGAAATCATTTCGTATTGAGTGTGCGGATTTTTTGGTGCTTGCTCAACAGATTGAAAATGCATCATCAAAAGAAGAATTACTCAAACTTAGCAGACATGGCAGCCTTATAATCTTAATGCTGAACCCAAAGGACAAGCTCCAGATGAAGTTTGGCCTAGCGTTAGGTGAATTTGTTGTTTTTATAATGAATAGCAATAGAAATACGCAGCACTATATCGACGAATTTTCGCTAAAATGGGACGCTCTGCGCCAATACATGATGCAGATTTGCTCGGGCACTAGCAAAGTTCCGTAATGTCAATAAGCTCTAAGAGGCACCAACTACTGTGGTACACGCACTCATGTCATATTGGGATGCGAATATGATTATACCAAGAAAATTCGTTTTTGTTCTGATAACGGATACTATGTTAAGTGACAGATCCAATAACGAGGTGCACGTGTAAGACTCTAATGCTGTCAGGGAAGAGATTTTTGGGCCAATGGTAGTGGAGCAAGCATATATATATATATGCTTGCTCCACAGATTTGATCACATCTCCTTCAACCGCTCCTTCAACCCCTTCATATCTTCACTAATCTTTACATCCAAAATCTTAGCATAAATCATAGTCTGCTTCAAAGACCGATGCCCCAGCATTTTCGAGACCGTCTCAATCGGCACCTTATTACTCAGCGTCACCGTAGTTGCAAACGTATGCCGGGCAATATGAAAAGTCAGCGTCTTGGAAATCCCACACAGGTTAGCAATCTCCTTCAAGTAGGCATTCATCTTCTGGTTACTTAGTACAGGTAGCACAACGCCCTTATTGCAGCACTGCGGGTGCTCCTTATATTTCTCGATGATATCAAGCGCAGTAGGTAGCAAGGGAATACGTGTAGGCGCATCCGTTTTCTGTCGCGTGGTATCAATCCACGGCTCACCGTCCATGCCGACAACGATATCTGTCGTCTTCAACTGCTTCACATCTACATAAGCTAACCCAGTGTAACAGCAGAATAGAAAAATGTCGCGGACCTGGCTGATCCTTTCCACTTCAAAGATCTTTTCAGTAAGTCGTTTCAGTTCGTCTCTGGATAGTGGATTTTTAACGACTTCCTTCTTGGTTAGCTTGAACCCTTGAAACGGATCTTTCTTCAACCATTTATTATTGACACAAATCAGCACAACCTTCTTCAGGTTGCTCATGTACTTAATCGCCGAGTTGTGGTTGCAACTTCGCGCGCTACGGAGCCAGAAGTTAAATTCCGTAATGAACTCGAAGTTCAGATCTTTGATCTCCATGTCCTCTTTCCTGTACTTCCATTTGATAAAAGCAGCAGTATGCTCCTTAGCGGTCTTGTACCGCTTCAAAGTAAGCGGTGCGAACTCCTGGCCGACCAGCGCTTCCATTTGTTCGTTATGGCGCTCGAAGACTTCAAGGATTGTGCGGGTTTCATTGCTCTTGCCAAGCAGAATGTTTTTCAATCCTTCCGCAGAAATTTCTTTGTCATCCTCTGTAAGAATTTTCTTGGCCTGGTAAACTTTGGCAGTGAGCAAGTCTAAATAGGCATTGAGCGTCTTGGCGTCTTCCTTATTTCCGGCAGGTCGGCCGACTGAGGAATTCCACCTTTCGGTGTTCCATAACTTCTTGGTGGATAGCTCGGCGACCTTGCCGTCGACGGTGATTCTCAGGTAAACGTAGCGAACTGTTCCCTTCTGATTTCTGGCGGGCTTTAAATAGAAAAGCAGGCCGAATGTTTTCTCCAACATAACACAAGCGTTTAAAAGTGGTTAAATATCGAGCTACCACGCTTGCCAGTCAAGATGTCCATGCCGTGAACATGTTGTCTATCAAATTGTTATGCCGTTTTCAGTGAGTCTTTTTCTCAAAGTGAGTGAACTACACGAAAGACTCACTGAAAACATGGGAATTTTTGCATTTTTTGACATAGTCTGAAAAACAAAAATGCCCGCAAATCATTGATTTACAGGCATTTTGTTTGACTTTGAACTTATTTCAAGGGAGGGAGACGGGTCTCGAACCCGCGACCTCTAGAACCACAATCTAGCGCTCTAACCGACTGAGCTACAACCTCCGTGTACTAGTTTCGATGGGGAAACCCCGTTTCGAGGACACAAAATTAGGAAAAGGTTTGCAGCTTGCAAGATATTTCACAAATTTTTTACAAACTACAAACCCTTCCGCGAGCGAAATGCCCGATTATTTCGCCGCAGTGTACAGTGCGTCAGCAGCTTTCCAGTCTACAACGTTCCAGTAGGCGTCGATGTAGTCGGGGCGCTTGTTTTGGTATTTCAGGTAATATGCGTGCTCCCATACGTCGAGGCCGATTACGGGCGTGCCTTTTACTTCGGCGATGTCCATCAATGGGTTGTCCTGGTTGGGGGAAGAGGTAATGGCGATTTCGCCGCCTTCTTTCACGATTAGCCATGCCCAGCCCGATCCGAAACGGCCGATGGATGCTTTTTTGAATTCGTCTTTGAATGCCTGGAATGAACCGAATTTCGCGGTGATGGCTTTGCCCAGTTCACCGGTTGGTTCGCCGCCGCCGGTTGACGACAGTGATTTCCAGAAAAAAGTGTGGTTCCAGTGACCGCCGCCATTGTTGCGTACAGGTGCCGGTGCTTTGCTGATATTGGCAATAATTTCTTCTATGGTTTTGCCTTCCAGCTCAGTGCCTGCTACTGCTGCGTTCAGGTTGGTAACATAAGCCTGGTGGTGACGGTCGTGATGTATCTCCATGGTCAATGCGTCGAAGTGTGGCTCCAAAGCATTGTTTGCGTAAGGTAAGGGATCAAGTGTAAATGCCATTTTCAGTGTAGTTTATGATTGAAAAAATTACTTTAACAGTTGGCTAACAGCAGAAAACCGCTTTATGTTCTTAATTGCCTGAAAAATTTGAGCAACAATTGCTGCGATTCTGCCGCCATAATGCCGGTTACAAGCTTTGTTTTGGGGTGCAGGAGCGGCTGGCCTACCAGCGAGAATCCTCGTTTCTCATCAGGTGCTCCCACGACGACTCTTTTGATCTGTGTCCAGTAAAGCGCTCCCGCACACATCACACAGGGCTCCAGTGTGACGTACAGCGTGCAGTCGGAAAGGTACTTGGAGCCAAGATGGTCGGCCGCGGCCGTAATGGCGATCATTTCAGCGTGGGCGGTTACGTCATGAAGGCGCTCCGTTTGGTTGTACCCTTTGCCGATGATCCGGTCTTTGGCCACAACCAGCGCACCAACCGGAATCTCACCTTCCTCGTAGGCTTTATGGGCAAGGCCAAGGGCTTCTTCCATAAAGTAATGATCCATGATATCTGCTTCGATGTTCATGTTTTTAATGGCTTGGTCATAAAAAACGGGACATTTACTGCCTGGCAATAAATGTCCCGTTAAATGGTTTGAATTTCTCTCAGGGCTTCATGACGCGTTGTACCGTGGTCAGGTTGCCGTTTTGGATCCTTAGCAAATAGAGGCCAGATGGATATGTGCTGAAATTGACCTCGGTTTTCGGCTGTTTGATAGCCTGAACTGAACGTGAACGGCCATTGAGGTCAATTACTTCCACGCTGGCTTTTCTCGGCGAAATCGTGCCGGTTATCTCCACCGTAGACTTGTCCTGGATCACCGTCGGATAAACTTTCGCCCAGTCTGCCGGAGCGGGCGGTTCTACACCAAGTATCGGATCGACCTGCACCCTTGCGGTACCTACGCCGGATCCTATGCCGCATGCATTAGTCACCTTGGTGATCGCGTACGTCGTCGTGGTTTTCGGGGACAGTTTGAATCCGTAAGGGGTTGCATTTGCGGTGATCAGCGTGTCTTTTGTTCCATTGTTCAGGGTAAATGTCCACGGCGACTTACCGGTGATATCGACCTTCAGGTCGGCGGTTTCGCCAACGAGGATAGTTTGTGTCCCCGACAATGTAGCCACAGGCAGCGGGCTTGCGTTGATCGTGATGGAACTAACACTTCCCTTTACCGTAAAATCGGGGTTGGTACCTGAACTGACGACGCGTACGAAATAGGTGCCGCCCTTGGTGGTATCCGGGAATGTGGCGGTTACCGAGCTCGCCGACGCGACAGACGGGATTGTCACAAATTTACTGTCGGTATTCTGCGTCGATACCTGGACCTTGAACGTGTTGCCGGCAGGGAAGTCGCCCGACTGCTGGAATGGCACACTGAAGGTCTTGCCAGCGCAAACTTCCGATATCGATGGACTTCCCGAATTAATCGTAGGCACTTTCACCGTCACGAGCGCGCTGCCGATAGGAAGCCCTTTGCCGCATGCATTGGATACTTCGGTGACCAGATAGCTCGTGGTCGTACTGGGTTTTACAACCACCTGGTGGTTGGCCTGGTCGGTCGTGTCGGTAAGGCCGTTGGACAGGACGTAAATCCATGGGCCATCGCCGGTGAACTTGATATTAATGGTTCCGGATTGTCCCAGATCAATGGTAGAGTTGCCTGAAATCGTCGCCGACGGCAGCGATTTGATATGGATTTTGATTTCTTCTTTCGGGCTTTCGCAGCCATTCGATCCTGTTTGGGTCACAAAGAAAGAGTAGTCCTGGACCTTCTCTGTAAATGGTACGAATGGAACGCCCTGCCAATCGGTTCCATTAGCTGCACGGTACCATTTCAGGACAGTTCCGGTGGCGTCGAGTACGGGTGCCACTTCGTTCTGGCAGTATTCGAGATAGGTTTTAGTGGTAGGTTTCGGAGTCGTGTTGATTTTGACATCGATTTTCGCACGGTCGCTGATGCAACCTTCCAGCGTCTGCGCTACATAGAATGAAGTAGTACCTCCTTCGGCAGTGGATGGGGTAGGAGCAGCCGGGCTGGCAGTGCCTCCGCTGGCATTGTTGCCAAACCAATCAAGAGTTGCATTAGCGACAGGCGTAGCCTTCAATGGCTCTGCGGCAACAAACTGGCAATATTCGATCAGAGCTTGTGCAATGGCGGGCAGACCAGGCAATGGCTTTACACGCACTTTCTGAATAACCCTTGCTGCGCTTTCACAACCTTTGTTTGTCAGTTGCGTAACGTAATAAGTGGTTTCGCCGGAATTCTTCAGGTTAATGGTAGGAGTACTTGTTGTAGCAGTTCCGCCGGTTGCAGTGGTGTACCAGTTTAAGGTGTTGCCAGTGCTTGCCTGAGTTGGGAAAGTATAGTTTTTGTCGGTACGTTCCTGGCAGAAAGCCTCCGATAGCGCGCTGACGCCAGCAGGTGTCGCATTGACTACAACGTTCACTTTTACGCGAACACTTTCGCAAACTAGTGAGTTGTAGGTTGTCGATTGCGAGACAAAATAAGGCGTTGTTCCGTCATTTGTAGTGGAAGGCTTGAAAGTAGAAGGTAGTGAAGAACCACCTGATTCAGCAGCATACCACTTGTACGTATTACCGGAAGGTGAGAGCACATTGGCCGGCTCGCCCACACAATATTCGATCGGCGAAACAGTCGGCTTTGCAGCTTCCCTTACGTTGACTACGATTTCCTTACGAGCACTTTCACATCCTGATATTGGGTTTTTCTGGCTAACAAAATACGAATACGATTTTGCTTCATCAGTGGGTGGAATAGGAGCGTTATCTGAACCTGTACCTCCCGTTGCTGCACTATACCATAGCAACTCGTGGTTAGCCAAAGGAGTAGCTTTTAATGGTGCTGCTGCCAAAGGACTCTGACAAATTGCTAGCGGAGTAACTACTGTTGGGCCAGCAAATTCTTTACATGAAACAGTTACCAATATTTCTGCTCTTTCGCTTTCGCAACCAATAGCGTTGGTTTGAGTGACGTAATACTTAGTAACACCTGCCTTGATAGTCGAAGGCTTGGGTGCAGAGGGTAAAGGCGTCGTAGTAGAAGCATCGGCGTACCATTTAAGACTGATTCCTGCCGCCGTCAGAACTGGTGCATTGTCGCCGACTTCATACGTTTTGTTGGAAACAACCGGTTTAGCGGGAGGCGTACAGGCGGTAATTGTTACAGTGATCTCAGCTCTTTCACTTTCGCAACCGCTAGCATTGGTTTGAGTGACATAATATTTAGTTACACCCGCCGCGCTAGTCGAAGGCTTCGGTGCAGAGGGCAAAGGCGTCGTAGTGGACGCATCGGCGTACCATTTAAGACTGGTTCCTGCCGCCGTCAGAACTGGTGCATTGTCGCCGACTTCATACGTTTTGTTGGAAACAACCGGTTTAGC
>NZ_CAMLSE010000052.1 GCF_946482605.1 uncultured Dyadobacter sp.
GACATGGAAGAAGTTAAACCCCAATTGTTGAAAATTACATTCGATGGCATTGAGATCGAAGTAGAGCCCGGGACTACGATAATGCAGGCGGCGCGCAAGATCGCCGAGGCAGATGACAGTCAGGGACATCTCGTTCCGCCTGCCATGTGTTACTATAAGCCGCTTCCGGTTTCCGGAGGTAAATGCCGTGCATGTCTGGTAAAAGTATCTGCTGGTTCCGCGAAGGATCCCCGCCCGATGCCGAAACTGGTTCCTTCCTGCATTACACAGGTTCAGGATGGAATGGTGGTCGAAAACACTACAAATCAGGCCGTACTTGACACCCGAAAGAGCATTGTAGAATTCCTGCTGATCAACCACCCGCTCGACTGCCCTATTTGCGACCAGGCCGGTGAATGTCATTTGCAGGATTTCGCATTTGAGCATGGTTCGGTAAAAACGCGCTATGAAGAGGAAAGGCGGACATTCGATAAGATCGACATAGGCCCGCACGTGCAACTGCACATGACGCGATGCATTCTTTGCTACCGCTGCGTGTACACCGCCGACCAGATTACCGACCAGCGTGTTCACGGCGTCATGAACCGCGGAGACGCTTCGGAAATCAGCACTTACATCGAGAAAGCGATCGATAACGACTTCTCCGGAAATGTGATAGACGTGTGCCCGGTAGGCGCATTGACCGATAAGACTTTCCGCTTTAAGAACCGCGTTTGGTTCACCAAACCGGAGGATGCACACCGTGATTGCGACAAATGCTGCGGAAAAACGACCTTGTGGTACCGTGGTGATGAAGTGATTCGTGTAACTGCCCGCAAAAATACATGGGGCGAGGTGACGGACTTCATCTGCAATACCTGCCGTTTTGAGAAGAAAAACACCAGCGACTGGGTACTGGAAGGTCCCACCAAAGTGAAACGCAGCTCGGTAATCTCTGCTAACAAATACCGCAAGGACTTGGTTGCGAAGCCTGATTTTGCATTGAAACTGGCAGCTACGCAGTTCAAGAACATCGACGACTCACGCCCTTACGTGACCGACGAAGATACGATCCGTCACCAGAGCATCGAGAATAACGATAAGGCCAACCACCGTTCGCTGGCGGCCAACAATAATTAAGAGAATCAGTAAAAGCAGCCGGATAAAATTGCTTTCAAATGGATTTAGTAGAATTTCTTGTTAAAACCTCAACCATCGTTGTCGTTTTCGGACTTACCCTCGTCATCGCCATGTACTCCACGTGGGCAGAGCGCAAGGTAGCAGGTTTCATTCAGGACCGCAGCGGGCCAAACCGCGCAGGTTGGGGAGGCCTTTTGCAGCCATTGGCAGATGCAGGTAAAATGTTTTTCAAAGAAGATTTTATCCCCGCATTGGCTAACAAATGGCTCTTTATCGCGGGCCCCAGCTTGGCGATGCTTACTGCACTGCTGGCGAGCGCGGTAATCCCATTTGGCAGCACATTCCGCATTGCAGGCCATGAGGTAGTATTGCAGGGTGTAGAGTCCAACATTGGTATTCTTTACGTTTTTGGTGTTGTGGCGCTGGGTGTTTACGGAATTATGGTCGGTGGCTGGGCTTCGAACAACAAATTCTCACTCCTCGGAGCCATCCGGGCGGCTTCGCAGAATATCAGTTATGAGGTGGCAATGGGTCTTTCCCTGATCGCGATCCTGATGATGAGCAGCTCGCTTTCATTGGGCGAGATCGTGGCGCAACAACATGGTATGAACTGGAATATCTTCTACCAACCGTTGGGCTTCATCATTTTCATCACCTGCTCGTTCGCAGAATGTAACCGTGTACCATTCGACCTTCCTGAATGCGAAACGGAACTTGTAGGTGGTTACCATACCGAGTATGGCAGTATGAAATTGGGTTTCTACCTGTTCGCGGAGTATATCAACATGTTCATTTCCTCGGCGATCATTTCCGTGCTGTATTTCGGTGGTTATAACTATCCGGGAATGGATTTCGTGTATGCGCAGCTGGTTAAAGCATTAGGCACTGACACAGGTCATAACATAGCAACATTAATCGGAACGGCTGTTTTCTTCGGAAAAGCATTGTTCTTCGTGTTCTTCTACATGTGGGTGCGCTGGACGATCCCTCGTTTCCGCTACGACCAATTGATGAACCTGGGCTGGAAAAAACTGATCCCCCTTGCTATTTTTAACATTATTATCACCGGTGCAGCCGTGCTTTTCTTGAAGCCTGTGATCACCGCGTGGTTAAATTAATTCCAAAATCGTATTGCCATGCAATTGACAAATCGCTCAAAGCAAGTAAGCAATAAACAAATGACGCTGGCGGAGCGCGCCTACCTGCCTGCGATTGCAACAGGTCTGGCGATTACGATCAAGCACTTTTTCGCCAAGAAAGTAACCATCCAATACCCGGAAGTGAAACGGTACCTGGGACCGGTTTTCCGTGGAAGACATATTCTGAAGAGAGATGCGGAAGGACGCGAGCGGTGCACGGCCTGCGGTTTGTGCGCGGTAGCATGTCCTGCGGAGGCCATTTCAATGGTCGCAGCCGAGCGCGTCAAGGGTGAAGAAAATCTTTACCGTGAAGAAAAATATGCGGCGGTTTATGAAGTAAATATGCTCCGCTGTATTTTCTGCGGCCTTTGCGAAGAAGCTTGCCCGAAACAGGCTGTTTACCTGCGCCACGACGAGTTCGTACCTGTCTTCACAGAACGCGACCAGGTGATCTGGGGCAAAGACCTGCTCGTGGAAGACATGAACAGCCGCTATACCCGCGAAGCCTGGACGAAAGAGGAAGCACGGGTACTGGATAATAAGAGAGCCAGCGGCGAGGTCACCAACGTTGTTCCACGAGCTATTCCCTGATTGGTAAACCAAGACTGTCAGCAGTTACTAACATTATGAATTCAGCAGTATCATTTTTTTACTTTCTATCCTTCCTGACCATCCTGAGTGCTGTGATGGTCGTGGTATCGCGTAACCCCATTCACAGCGTTCTGTACCTGATCCTGACGTTCTTTACACTTTCGGGTCACTATATTCTGCTGAATGCGCAATTCCTGGCGGCGGTGAACATCATCGTGTATGCCGGGGCGATCATGGTTCTTTTCCTTTTCGTCATCATGTTTTTGAATATGAAGCAGGATCAGGAGGAAGCCAAGACGAATTTGACCAAAATAGCAGCCACTATCGTAGGCGGGACAGTATTTGTGATCCTTTTCGGTGCTTACCGCAAAACCGCCATTGAGCCATTCAATCCGCAAACTTATGATTCGCAGATCGGGATGATCGAAAACCTGGGACATATGCTTTTCCGGGAATACCTTCTGCCTTTCGAGCTGGCTTCTATCCTTTTGCTTGTGGCGATGGTTGGAGCTGTGTTGTTGGGCAAGCGGGAGATTGGGGAGCGACACTTCTAGCGGTACTGTATCGCTCGACCCAAGCCTGAAGGCTTGGGTTAACAAAAAGAGGCTCTTTCGAGCCTCTTTTTGTTTGGTATCTGTCATCTTGCCTTGCTCCGGATGTCCCCAGGCTTGAAAGCCTGGGACGTGGTCAGGCTTCTTCTACTTCGGAGTAGGCTTCAACCGGGATGCAGGAACAGATCAGGTTGCGGTCGCCGTACGCACTGTCGACGCGGCTTACACTTGGCCAGAACTTGTTGAAGCGCAGGTATGGCAGCGGGAATGCAGCTTTTTCGCGGCTGTAAGAGCGCGTCCAGTTCTCGCTCAGCAATACGCGGGAAGTATGCGGTGCGTTCTTCAAAACGTTATCTGTGCGGTCTGCCACGCCTTCTTCCACTTCCCGGATCTCGTTACGGATCGCGATCATCGCGTCACAGAAACGGTCCAGTTCTGCTTTCGATTCCGACTCCGTTGGCTCGATCATCAATGTACCTGCCACCGGGAATGACAATGTAGGTGCATGGAAACCGTAGTCCATTAAACGTTTCGCCAAATCCTCCGCTTCCACACCCGCAGCTTTGAATCCACGGCAGTCGACGATCATTTCGTGCGCACAACGCCCGTTTGCGCCCGTGTAAAGCACTTCATAATGTCCGTTCAGGCGTTCCTTGATATAGTTTGCATTCAGGATCGCGTATTTGGTTGCATTGGTAAGCCCTTCACCACCCATCATTGCAATGTAAGCGTAGGAGATCGTCAGGATGCTCGCGCTGCCGTAAGGTGCCGCAGAAACCGCTCCGGCTTGTCCGTTTGGCAAATACTCGGGTTGCGTGCTGAAATTCACGTGACCTGGCAGGAATGGCATCAGGTGCTCGGCCACGCCGATCGGCCCTACGCCCGGGCCACCGCCACCGTGAGGGATACAGAATGTTTTGTGCAAATTGAGGTGACACACGTCCGCACCGATGCTGGCAGGGCTTGTAAGACCAACCTGTGCATTCATATTGGCGCCATCCATATACACCTGCCCGCCGAACGAATGGATCATCGAGCAGATCTCGATAATGCTTTCTTCATAAACACCGTGCGTCGATGGGTAAGTTACCATCAAACACGACAGCTCATTGGCATATTGTTCAGCCCTCGCACGCAAATCTTCCACGTCGATATTGCCACGTTCATCGCATTTCGTCACGACTACCTTCATACCGGCCATTACAGCTGACGCGGGGTTGGTACCGTGCGCGGAAGAAGGGATCAATGCAACATTACGATGTGCCTCACCCCGGCTTTCGTGATAGGCACGGATGGCCATCAGGCCGGCATATTCGCCTTGTGCCCCTGAGTTTGGCTGAAACGACATCGCCGCAAAACCGGTGATTTCGCAAAGCCAGGTATTGAGCTCGCTCACCAGCTGCGCGTAACCACCCACCTGGTTGGTAGGGGCGAACGGGTGCAAGCCGCCAAATTCCGGCCAGGTAAGCGGTATCATTTCGGCGGTCGCATTCAGCTTCATGGTACAGCTGCCGAGCGAGATCATGGAATGTACCAATGAAAGGTCTTTGCTCTCCAATGATTTCAAATAACGCAGCATTTCATGCTCGGTATGATGCGTATTGAAAACCGGGTGCGTCAGGTAGTCCGAAGTTCTTACCAGATTTTCAGGGAAAGAAAATTCCAGTTCCTCGTCGATCACCATTTCACCCTGGAATCCGGAAACTTCGGCGAACACATTCAGCAATGCAATCGCATCGTCGAAGTTTTTGGCCTCATCAAAAGAAACCGAAAGGCTCTCGTCGCCATGGTATTTGAGGTTAATACCCCATTTCAACGCCTGCTCACGCAATTTTCTGGTGAGTGGTGTTTTGATCGTTACGGTGTCGAAATAATTTTCAGTTACAACTTCATAATTAAATTTCTTCACCGTTTCCACAAACAGGCGGGTGAGGCCATGCACACGTGCAGCAATGCTCCTGACACCTTCGGGCCCATGGTAAACCGCATAGGCGCCGGCGATAACGGCAAGCAGTACCTGCGCGGTACAAATATTGGAAGTCGCTTTTTCGCGGCGGATATGCTGCTCGCGGGTCTGCAACGCCATACGCAATGCGCGATTTCCCTCGCCATCTACCGAAACTCCGATGATACGGCCCGGAATCTGGCGCTTGAAAGCGTCCTTAGTGGCGAAATACGCCGCATGCGGACCACCGTAGCCCATGGGCACACCGAAGCGCTGTGAAGAACCGATCACCACATCGGCACCCATTTCGCCCGGCGATTTCAGAAGCGTCAATGCCAGCAGATCTGCTGCAACTGCTACGGAAATGCCCAGTTCGTGAGCCGATGCTATAAAATCGGTGTAATCGATCACCTCGCCATCGGTAGCCGGATATTGCACCAGCGCGGCGTAGATATTTTCATCAGTAAGGTCAACCGTTGCATGGTTGCCCACTATTACGTCGATGCCGATCGGCTTCGCACGGGTGTAAACGAGGTCGATCGTCTGCGGATGGCAGAGCTCCGATACGAAGAATGTATTTGCCTTTTTTCTAGAAGCGCCTCTCAATGCATGCAGCATAGTCATCGCCTCAGCTGCGGCTGTTGCTTCATCGAGCAACGATGCATTCGCAATCTCCATGCCTGTCAGATCAGTTACAACCGTCTGAAAGTTCAGAAGCATTTCAAGCCTCCCCTGTGCGATTTCCGCCTGATAGGGCGTATAGGCAGTATACCAGGCCGGATTTTCGAGGATGTTCCTCAGGATGACATTCGGTGTGATGGTATCGTAATAGCCCGTGCCGATATAGGATTTCAGCACCGCATTTTTGGAAGCAATTCTTTTGATGTATTGTAAAAATTCCTGCTCCGATTTGGGCCTCGGCAAATTCAATGGTTTTTGTAAACGAATCGCGGAAGGAAGAGTTTGGTCGATCAGTTCATCCACTGACCCGGCTCCAATGGTCTTCAACATTTCCTGCAATTCCTGCTCATCTTTACCGTGGTGACGGTTTTCAAACTTGTCCTGGTTTCGAAGATTAACTTTCATTCAAGTTAGGCTGAGAATGCCGCTATTAGGTGATTTTAAAATACAAAAGTAAGCAAATCCAACCAAATCTCTCAGAGATTGATGGCTATGCTTACTCTTGATTATGTACAAAATCCAGCGACCGGAAGTTCCTAGTGGTTAGGGCAACCACAATCCGTTTTCCGTTTGAATATCCCCAGGAATTTCTTAGACCTCGGCTTCTTGTAACCCTTGTACTTCTTCTTTTTACCAAATAGCTCTGTTTTAGCAGATGCAGGCTTGGCTGAAACGGTTTCAACACCTGAAATGCCGCAAACAAGTGCCAATACCAGAAGCCAGGGAGTGATTTTCTTCATGATTTTCATGCGATGGATCGTCAAAGGTTAAATATGCAACGCAATACCAGCCGTTTTAGATATGTATCGCAGCAACCTTCCGCAATTTTCCGAAAATTTTACGCTTTTACCAATTCCAGGATCGTGATTTCGGGCAGAATACCTACACGGCCGGGATAACCCAGGTAGCCAAATCCGCGGTTTACGTACAAATACTGGTCGTCTTCTTCATACAGGCCAGCCCATTGTTTGTAACGATATTGTACAGGGCTCCATCTCAACTTACCTATCTCAACACCAAACTGCATGCCATGGGTGTGCCCGGCCAGCGCCAGATCGATATCCTTATAATTAGGCAGGACCTGCGCGCCCCAATGGCTGGGGTCGTGGGAGAGCAATATTTTCACCGGATAATCATCCGTGTGCTGGTATGCCTTTTCGAGATTCCCATATTTGGCAAAGTTTCCGGCTCCCCAATTCTGAATTCCGATCAGGCCGATCGACGCTCCATCCACAGTAATAGGTCGGTTTTCGTCAAGCATCAGCTTCCATCCCAGTAATTCATGCGCCTTTTTCAGATCCGTAAGATTGCGCGTCTTGGAATTTTCATCAGCCCAATGGAAATAGTCACCGTAATCGTGGTTCCCCAATACAGAATGTACACCCAGCGGTGCTTTAACCTTATCAAAAATATTTATGTAGTCTTTCACCTCCATGGCGCGGTCGTTGACCAGATCGCCCGTGAAGAATGCAATATCGGGCTTTTCCTTCATCAACATCTCTACGCCTCCTTTCACTGCCGTTTTATTGAAAAAACTGCCCGAATGGATATCCGAGAGTTGGGCGATCTTAATGCCGTGAAATTGTCTGGGGAGGTTTTTCAAAGGCACCTTCACGCGACGGATCCGGTAATCGTGCGCACCCGACAAAATGCCATAGGCGAATGTGCCCATCAATCCTGCACCTGCCACCACGGCCGTCGTTGCCAGAAATTGCGACCGGGGTATGGTCGGCTCACCCGTTTCCGGTGAAGGAGTTGCCGCAGACGGAACGAAAAAACTAACGATCCATTGGAAGAATCTCCTGACGTCGTCAACAAGCAGGATCAGCACTGCGAGCAATTTGGATAAATAGGGAATCGCAATGAAGGCAACCACAAAGGTCCGGGTCGTGCTTCTGAAATAATCGGGCGGAAGTAACTGCATCGCAATGTAAGCCCCGAGGGTAATGGCCGTGAGAGCCCAGTAGGCACCTCCGATCCAGCGTTGGGTAAGTGGGTTAAGATTTCGGATCGCTAACCGGAGGCCTTGCCAGACATACCAGTCGATGGCAAAAAGAACGAAAGTCAGTATGATAAAAAAGAAGGTTCTGTTCATTTCAAATGATAGTTGTCATATCAACGACAAACATTTGTAATTGTTTTCACGTTCAGGCGTCTTACCAAATTAGCGGTGATTGTACAGCAAAGGTCGGAAGCAAACTTCGAAGGGTAATTTCGACAGCTAAATGGTTTTCGGTACTTTTGTATCATATCCCATATCCGTTATGCCGAAATATGACTTCAAACGGTTTCACATCCGTTCCATGAACGCGGGCTCCGAAGAGGAGAAAGCTGAAATCAATCAGGAATTGAAAGATCTGTATGCTTCTTTACCTGATGATGAAAAGAAAATATTCAATGAGGAGTTGCAGCATTTCCTTACCAAGGAGGTAGCCCGTATCAAATCCGATTACGAATCCATCAACGGATTAAACCAACCCAACTGATCCTTTTGAAGGCATCAGTTCAAACGTGGGTCAATGGGATAGTGAGCAATGGACCGGTATTCGCCGCCCATATTGCGAAGTATTTCCCGCCAAAAGTTTCCCGGGGGTGTAGAAAACAGGAAATCGGAAGTAGTGCTGGAAATGATCCACGAATCCTGCTTGATCTCGTCATCCAGCTGTCCCCCGCTCCATCCCGAATAGCCAATGAAGAACATAACGTCTTCCTGTTTCAGGGTATTCAGGTTTAGTAGTGTTTTGACACTGTTGAAGTCTCCTCCCCAGTAAACATCCTTCATGATCTCCGTACCGCCATTGACCAGGTCGGGGCGACGGTGTATGAAATGCAGCGTGTTCTTTTCCACAGGCCCGCCGAGATGCAGCGTAATGTCCTGGTAGATCGTCTCTTCCAATACATCTCCCAGGAAGAGATCGGTAGTCTGGTTTAGTACAAAGCCGAAGCTGCCTTGTTCGTTGTGCTCGCACATGAGGATTACGCCCCTTTCAAAATTAGGATCTCCCAGAAATGGCTTTGCGATAAGTAAGGTCCCTTTTGAAACGTTGGCGGCTGACGGCATAACCTGACAGGTTGTTAATTCAAAAACGAAATATATTTATTTTTCGCGCTGAAAAGCTGATATTGCCCAAAATATAATAAAAATAAGATCATGGCATTGATAAAATCTGTTCGGGGGCATCATCCAATCTTCGACGGGAGTTGCTGGTTTGCTGAAAATGCCACTATCGTAGGCGATGTGATCATGGGAGAAAATTGCACTGTGTGGTTCAATGCGGTGATCAGGGGAGATGTCAACAGTATCCGCATCGGGCATCACTCCAACGTTCAGGACGGAGCGGTGATCCATTGCACTTATCAGCGTTTTGCCACGACCGTCGGGAACTACGTGTCGATCGCGCACAATGCGATCGTGCACGGGTGCACAATAGAAGACCACGTGCTGATTGGAATGGGGGCCATTGTGATGGATGGCGCGGTGGTTGGAGAGGGAGCCATTGTAGCAGCGGGCGCAATCGTTACGCAGGGCACGAAAATTCCGCCCGGAACGATCTACGCCGGAAATCCTGCAAAATATCTGAAAGACGTTTCACCTGAATTGAATGCGGCCATTGACCGGACCGCGAATAATTACCTGATTTATTCAGGTTGGTTCAAGGAAGAGGATGGTTTGAAATAATGGTCCTCCTGCCCCGACACTCCCGGAGGAATCAGAATCACCGCCTCCGGCACCCTGTTTTCGAACAGGGATATTCTTTTGCGTTTTACGGCTCGATACATCACGTAATACGTGGCAATACCTCCCAAAGGCCTATGAACTGCCTTTGAAAGCTGAAAAGCGACCGTCAACCCTCCAAGTACAATACCGGCGACACATGCCGGCAGCATAACTCGCTTCATCAGTTCGATTTTGTCAATATTGACAATGTCCTCGTAAAAAACGAAACCGCCGCTCCCGGGAATATAGGGGTTAACCCGCAACATAACGCCATCATGTCTTATGACCGTGATCTCTCCAAAAACAAACTCCTCCTGCCCAAATGTGTTCTTTTGAATGCATTGCAAAAACTGGCCCTTTTTAACCTTGGTCGTTTGCATTGTTTTTACAGATTGTATCAGAAAGTAAGGCTTCTGCGCCAAGGCCGCTGAAAAAGCTGACAATAAGCATATGTAAACCGAAATGAAGCGCATTGCAACGTGTGCTTTTAAAGTTTGTTGATGAATAACCCACCTCATTTTACGTGATGTGAAACTACCTCACAAAGCAAATGAATTACTTGCCTGATGCTGTTGCGGAAAGTGCATGATAACTTGCGGTTTCCGCACATAATTGGGCGGAAAGGGCGTGAGCTATTTGGCAATTTCAAAAAGCCGCTAAATTTGCCAAGTCACTCAGAACGAAGCACACTATGATCGATTTCGGAAGTAATTTCAGAAAATTGAGGGAATGGGCCTCCCTCTCCCAGGAAGCGCTGGGAGTTAGTTTGAATGTGTCTGCTTCGGTCGTTAACAGGATCGAAAACAACAAACGCAAGTTGGATATCGAGATTCTGCAAAAGCTGGCCGTAACCTTACAGCTCGATATCTCGCTTGTGGTGGCGGTATTGTTTAAGGGAAAGTCCGCATTGCCAAAGCAAAAATCTCCTAAAAGAGTAAACGCATTGCCAACCCCGGCCTAACTTACTCGGCCATTTCTTTGCGGGCATTCAGATACCCTTTGATCACTGTGAACGTGGTAATCGCCAGGAAGAAAAGAATAATATACTGTACGTAATCAACGATCCACGGGAATTTCTCACCGAAAAGATAACCTCCGCCAGTCAGTGCCCCGATCCAGATCGCTCCGCCGGCCACATTATTGATGAGGAAAGACGCGAATGGCATTTTAACGAGCCCAGCCAGGATCGGAGCAAATGTCCGGACGATCGGCAGAAATCTGCTGATAATCAATGTGCGGCTTCCGTATTTTTCAAAGTAGTTGCGGGTTGTCTCAATATGCTTCTTTTTAAAGAAGAATGAATCCGGCCGGTTCTCGAACATATCCCCGAAATATTTCCCGAAAATGTAACCTACCAACGAGCCGAGCACTGCCGCTGTAAACATGCTGATGAGCAGAATGGCGATGGGAACATCCAGGATCCCGGTCCCACAGAATACACCCGCCAGAAAAACAAGGTAGTCACCGGGTAAAAAGAAGGCAAAGAACAAGCCGTTTTCTGCAAATACAATAAAAGTGATGACCAACAGCCCCCCAGTACGAATGATCTCTTCGGAATTAAGTAGGTACTGGAAAAACTCCACAATTGAATCCATAATCTGCAATCGAAAGACGGCCCGCTTTCCGGGTCCGGTTTGTTGATTTTCTAAAATTAAGCATTTTCCGACAGTTCGAGCCAACGCATCTCCTTATTGGCCTGACTGTCATTGATTTCCTCTATCTCGCGTGACCATCTGGCCAATTCCTCATGCGATCCGCCGGTATTCAGGCTTTCGACGAGCTTTGCTTTAGTTTTCTCCATTTTCGCAATATCCGCTTCGAGCTGCTCCATTTCCTTCTGTTCTTTATAGCTCAATTTCCGTTTGCCGGTAGCTACGGCAACCGCTTCGGGCTCTTTCGGTGCAGCCGCTACGGGCGCTACGGTCTTCGGCGCATTACTGCTTGCCGCCAGTTTCTTCTCAGCCTCCTGCTCATCCTGGTAATCACGCAGCTCTGTATAGTTACCCGGAAAATCGCTGATCTTACCATTTCCGTCGAACACAAAAATATGCTGGACAAGACGGTCGAGGAAGTAACGGTCGTGGGAAACGATCATCAGACAGCCTGGGAAATTGAGCAGAAACTCTTCAAGCACATTCAGACTGTCGATATCCAGGTCGTTCGTAGGCTCATCAAGGATCAGAAAGTTCGGCTGTTTGATCAGAATCAAAAGAAGCTGCAAACGGCGCTTTTCTCCTCCGCTTAGTTTGGATATAAAGTCATACTGCTTGGAAGGCGAGAACAAAAATGCCTGCAACAAATGTCCGACAGTCACAGTTTCGCCCGTACCGAGCTGCACCACCTCCGCTACGTCCTTGACAATGTCGATCACACGCTGATTTTCATTAAAAACGAGGTCGGTCTGTTTGTAATAACCAAATTGCACGGTTTCTCCCGTTGAAATCTTTCCTTTGTCAGGCTGCAACTCGCCGGTGATCATGTTAAGGAGTGTCGACTTCCCCATCCCGTTCTTTCCAACCACTCCAATGCGGTCGCCGCGGCGGAATGTGTATTCAAAGTCTTTGATGAGCTCGCGCTCGCCAAAACCCTTACTGATTTTTTCCAGTTCAATGATCTTGCTGCCGAGCCGCGACGTACGTACGTTCAGCTCCATTTGCACATCAAATTTCTTCTGGCTTGCCTTCTCCTTCAATTCCTCGAACGCATCGACGCGATACTTGGCTTTCGTACCCCGCGCTTTGGGCTGCTTTCTGATCCATTCCAGTTCCTTGCGCATAAGGTTGCGCGCCTTGTCGATCGTGGCGGCTTCCTGCTCTTCCCGCTCGGCCTTCTTTTCGAGGAAATAAGAATAGTTGCCCTTGTAAGGATAGGCAGAGCCGTGGTCCAATTCCAGCATTTGATTACAAACCGTATCCAGGAAGTAGCGGTCGTGGGTGACGACCAGCAATGTGGTATTCGATGTATTGAGATATTCTTCCAGCCACTCAACCGTATCCAGATCCAGGTGGTTGGTCGGTTCATCGAGAATGAGCAGGTCCGGATCTTCTAGGAGCACTTTTGCCAATGCGACCCTTTTTCGCTGACCACCCGAGAGTGTACCGTACGCATTGTCGGTATGATGAATACCCAGGCGACCGAGGACTTCCTTGGTCCTGTATTCAAAATCCCACGCATTGAACTTATCCATATCCTCCATCACCTCTGCGAGTTCGTCGTGGTTATCGGTTTCGATGGCGTGCTCATAGCGCTTCACGATCTGCGCCACAGGGTTGTTGGAGGAAAAGATCACTTCCAATACGGGCAGGCTTTCATCAAATGCGGGGCTTTGGTCGAGGTATCCGACCCGAATATCCTTGCGAATGCTTACTTCTCCTTCATCGGCGGGGATCTTGCCGGTCAGAATATTCAGGAATGTCGTTTTGCCGGTGCCATTCGTACCAATCAAGGCCACTTTATCTCCTTTACTAATCCCAAAATTGATATTTCTAAAAAGCCACCGGTCGCCGAAGGACTTGGCTATATTTTCTGCCGAAAGGTAATTCATGATTTAATGTCATATTCTGAATTTGCAAAGTTAGGATAGATATCAAACATCAAAGAAAAAATTCGTTTTCATAGGGTAAATAGGCTAATATTGCCACTTATATTCAGTTAGATGGTTCCATTGAACACGTTCATTATCATGTCCAAAAAATTTTATTACCTAATCTTAACCGTTTTTCTTTGTTTTCAAGCAGTAGCGCAGGACAGTAATTTTAAAAGTTATACACAAAAAATAGGGGGCAGCCCTCAGGTGTATGACATGGTCGCCATTCCCGGAGGTGAATTTACGATGGGAAGTCCGGCGGGTGAGAAAGGGCGTAGAGCCGATGAAGGCCCGCAGCATAAGGTCAAAATTGAGCCTTTCTGGATGGGAAAGCACGAGGTGGTCTGGGACATTTACGATTTATACGCTTTCAAAAATATGGAGAAGGAGATGGGCGCACGCCATCCGGACCCCGATAAAAGCGTTCAGAAAACCGACGCCAGCACAAGGCCCAGCCCCCCTTACGTAGACATGTCGTTCGGAATGGGAAGGTCAGGCTACCCCGCAATTAACATGACACAATATGCCGCGATCTATTTCTGCAAGTGGCTCTATGAAAAAACCGGTATATTTTACCGCCTTCCGACCGAAGCAGAATGGGAATATGCCTGCCGTGCCGGCTCCAAAACAGCTTATTCTTTCGGTGACGAATCTAAAATCGATGAATATGCCTGGTACCGCAAAAACAGCGACGCAGCATACAAAAAAATCGGCCTGAAAAAACCCAACGCATGGGGATTACACGACATGCATGGAAACGTAATGGAATGGACTCTGGATCAATACATTCCGGACTATTACGCGAAGCAGCCCGCCGGCGAAGCATTTGCGCCTGTGACTGAACTTTACCCGACATCTGTTCGCGGGGGTTCATGGGATGATGAAGCAGCGGACCTGCGCAGCGCAGCGCGCACAGCGTCCAAACCCGAATGGAAAATTCTCGACCCGCAATTGCCAAAAAGCGAATGGTGGATGACCAGCGCTTCTTTTGTAGGTTTCCGCGTTGTAAGGCCGCTTAAAACGCCATCTCCCGAAGAGATCAAGGCATATTACAGCCCGAAGTTGATTGAAGACTACTGATCATATTTAAACTCTTACATTTAAAAGTAATGGAACAGAACAGACGTAATTTTTTGAAAGCATCCAGCCTGATCGCAGGCGGTGCCATCCTGAACCCGTTCACGGGCTATGGCTACAACAGCGCAGTGGGTGAAACGATCAGAGTTGCCCTCATCGGCTGCGGCGGCCGTGGTACCGGTGCTGCTGCACAGGCATTGAGCACTTCGCAAAACGTTCAGATCGTGGCTATGGCGGATGCTTTCAAGGACCGTCTTGATGATTCCTACAAAAATCTCACAGCTAAAAAATACAAGAATGCTGCGGGACAACCGGTTGACATCAAAACGAAAGTTGATGTGCCCGAAGACCGGAAGTTTGTAGGATTCGATGCATTCAAGAAAGCCATCGCATTGAAGGATGTGGATGTCGTGATCCTTGCAACGCCTCCGGGCTTCCGCCCTTCGCATTTCGAAGAGGCCGTGAAGAACAACAAGCACATTTTCATGGAAAAACCGGTTGCAACAGACGCGCCCGGCATCCGTAAAGTACTTGAAGTAGCAGAAGAAGCTAAAAAGAAAAAATTGAATGTAGTAGTAGGTCTTCAACGCCACTACCAGGCCAACTACCGTGAAGCGATCAAAAGGATTCACGATGGTGCATTGGGCGATATCGTAGGCGGGCAGGTATACTGGGTAGGAAGCAGCCCCTGGATGAAGGAGCGCCAGCCCAACCAGACTGAAATGGAATACCAAATGAGAAACTGGTATTATTTCAACTGGCTTTGCGGTGACCACATCTCTGAGCAGCACGTTCACAATATCGACGTGGCTAACTGGGTTAAAAAAGGCTACCCGGTAACGATCCAGGGCTCCGGCGGTCGTCAGGTCCGTACCGGAAAGGCCTATGGTGAAATTTATGACCACCATACGCTCGACCTGGTTTACGCCGATGGAACCGTGATTTCCAGCCAATGCCGCCAGTTCGAAGGAACCTGGAACCGCGTCGATGAGGCGTTCGTAGGAACTAAAGGACGTATCGACAGCTTCGACGGTAAGAAAACTGCTTTGAAAGATTACAAAGGCGGTGTGATTTATCAGCACGACGACAAGGGCGACAAAAACCCTTATCAGGTAGAGCACGATGAGCTGTTTGCAGCCATCGCAAAAGGCGAATACAAATTTGCTGATGCTGAAAACGGAGCAAAAAGTACGATGACGGCGATCATGGGCCGTATGGCGACTTATTCGGGCAAGCAAATCAAATGGGAGGAAGCGTTGAATTCTGATATCAACCTGTTCCCTGACAAACTGGCCTGGGACGCTTCTCCGAAGCTTCTGCCAGGTCCTGATGGGCTTTACCCTGTTGCCATCCCCGGAAAGACGCAGGTTATATAATAGTCTACTATCACAAACAAAAATGGCCCGTGAAGGGCCATTTTTGTTTGTGATAGTATTTCTCGGCGCGAATTCCTATATTCGATAAGAGATTCTGACGATACCTGTTGTGTAACGAAATATGTAGTCAGTGAAACTTAGCCTCAGAAACGCTATTCTTATTTTGCTTACCGGCATGCTTGTACTGGCAGTAGGTTCATTCCTAAATTCCTCTAAAACCCAGTTCAGCGATCCAGTTATCCTTTCCGGTCTTGCGATCGAGTTTATAGGGACGATCTGGTTGGTTCTATATCTCAATCAGCGCCGCAAACGTCACAAAGCCTGATCCTATAACTTACTCGACCTGTTTCTGAGGTAAAAGTCAGCCAAAACCAACGCGGCCATCGCTTCGACAATGGGGACAGCGCGTGGTACTACGCAAGGGTCGTGCCTGCCTTTCCCCTGAACAATCGCAACATTCCCAAACTGATCCACGCTTTCCTGGTCTTGCATAATCGTCGCAACAGGCTTGAATGCAACGCGGAAGTAAATGTCCTCCCCGTTGGAAATCCCCCCCTGGATACCCCCAGAATGATTCGTCCTCGTCCGTACATTTCCGTCCCCGTCTGTGTAAAATGCATCATTATGCTGAGATCCCGGCACCAGGACACCCTCAAAGCCGCTTCCGTACTCAAAGCCTTTCACCGCATTGATACTCAGCATTGCCTTTCCAAGTTCTGCGTGGAGTTTGTCAAAAACAGGTTCTCCCCATCCGGTAGGAGCGCCCTTCACCACGCAATTGACGACCCCTCCGATGGAATCTCCCTGCTTTCTGACGCTATCAATGTAGTCAAACATTTGTTGCGCCATTTGAGGATCGGGACAACGTACTGCATTGTTTTCAGTTTCTGAGAGATCGAGATCCTGATAGCCCTTTTCCAATTTCATCGCGCCAACCTGAGATACATAGGCCTGGATACCAACCCCCAGATCCGCGAGAAGCAACTTCGCAAGTGCTCCCGCCGCTACGCGCGCGGCGGTTTCGCGGGCCGAGCTACGACCGCCTCCCCGATAGTCTCGTACGCCGTATTTTACCTGGTAAGTATAATCCGCATGGGAAGGCCTGAATTGCGCGGCTATATGCGAGTAATCCTTGCTCCTCTGGTCTTCGTTCCGGATTATCATTGCAATGGGTGTACCCGTCGTTTTTCCTTCAAAAACACCCGACAAAACTTCAAACTCGTCCGCCTCCTTGCGCTGTGTCGTTATCCTCGACTGTCCTGGCTTTCTTCTGGTCAATTCGCTTTGTATGAAATCCGGATCGAAGGTCACCCCGGCAGGGCATCCCTCAATAATTACTCCGATTCCGGCCCCATGGGACTCCCCAAATGTGGCTATTTTAAATATCTTTCCGTAAGTGCTACCCATGCTGCTTATTTTCTAAATACCCAAATCATTGTACACAGTAACACTACTATCACAATATTGGTTAAATCCTTTAAAATTTTCTTATAATCGATACGCTCGCTGCTACTGTCCAGATTTTCCAGGTTATCATATAACCCTGAGGCGCCCGACAGAGACAGATTGGCAAGCTTATAGTCGTCACCTCTCACTTCCAGGGACGCAGCGGACCGTAGCGTATCATATTTCTGCTTTTCAATATCAAAGTAAATCCATTGGAAATACCTTCCCAAAGGAAATTCACCGTCCTTCCGCGGCACCACAAAATAGTCAAAGGTTTTCTCGCCTATCACACTCTGATAACTCCGTTTTACCACCTGGCTCACTTCCGGAGGGTAGATGTCAAAGGTGGAGCTTGCCTGTATAATAGGCGCAGGAATCGCAGCGATATTACCTATTCCTTCTATCTTAAACATGTAGCGAAGGCTCTCCCCCGGATAAACCAGTTCGCTCGATAACCGCTCTTTTAGACTATAATGCCCGACAGCCACCTGGTCACGAAGGGGATGATCGGGTAACTGCTTCACGCTGATTCTAATTAGCTTTGACCGGAAGGGTCTCACCATTTTCTTCTCGACATTTACCGCGCCGTTGTTTTCGGTAACCAGCATGTCCAATTTCACCGAAGGCAGCACAATATCCTCGGTTGTAATGGGAAACAATCTTGCCTGATACATATTGTACTCTGCATACCGGCGTCCGCGGATCGTGACTTTCCGCTTTATGATCTCTTCTACCCCGATGTTTTCCTCCCAGCAGTTGACGGGCCGCAGCGCTTTCAATAGTAACTGCAACTGCTCATTGAAGCGGTAAAACTCCATTTGGACCGATGCATTCTCGGCTATGTAAAGCGACACTCTCACTGCGAATCCCTGTCGTATGTATACATCCTTGCGATCTGTCTGTACCGAAAGGAATATCGACTGACTATTGTCTTCGAGCTCCGTAATCGGCAATGTTTCGTTCGCTGCAGTACCGTTAACGTCTCCGCCTGAACTGGCAAAGACAACCATTACTTCCTCCGAATGCAATCTAAGGTTATTGACTGACAGTGTAAATTCCGGAACCAGGTAATTTCCTGCCTTTGACGCATAATATTCCTGCGTAATGGTCTGGATCACAACTTTTTTCCCATCCACCATGCTGACCGTGCTGGTAGCAGACTTGCTCCTCTTTTCCAGATCCTTTATTTCCGGAAAAATGACCGGTGGTCGGGTATCCGCATCCCGCAACACAACAGATACCAGCAAGGGCTGGTCAAGCGTGAGGTTCTTTGATCCGAATTCGATGGTGGCAAGGTTGTCTACGGACTGCGCAACGGCGATACCAGAAAAACACAAAAAAATATTCAATAACGCATATAATTTCATTTCAGTTTTTCGTTATCTTTATTAGGAATTGCTGAAATCAAAGCGTTTCAAGGGATTCCAATCTATTTTTTCGAAGTCCCTAAACCACAAAACTACATAATACTATGGCCTCGATGCTTGAATACATTAAAATTATTCTTCAAAAAGTCAGCTTCGACCGGAAATTATTTGAAAAAGAGCTTAGGAAGGCAATACGCATGTTGATGCCTGTTGAGATTAAAAGGCTTAGACAATGGTGCTATGATCACTACGCGACTGTGCATCTACCAGTGTTAAACAACTGTTTTGCCCGTCTTTCATCGTTAGGTTAACGACGTTAACTGATATTATTTACTCTACGTAACAAAAGAGAGCCGCCCGGGAAATCCGGGCGGCTCTCTTTTTAGTGTTTCAGCTTACTTCTTTTTCGGTGCCGGTTTTGTTGCCGGAGCAGCCGCAGCGGGCTGGGCAGCTGGTGCTACCGCAAGTCCTAATGCTTCTTTCGCCGCAGCATTGTCAGGATCCACTTTCAATAGTTTCTCCCAATATTCCTTGGCCTTCGCAGCGTCCTTAACGGTCGACTGATTGTAGAATGCCAGGTATCCGTATGCCAACCTCAGGTAAGACTTATACTTGCTTGGATCAGGATCCTTTTCCGCCAGCTCTGTCAACTTTTGGTAGTATGGTGCTGAAATCCCTTTATCAACATTTTCCTGTCTGTCATAAGCATTGTAAAGCGTACTTGCTCTCCAATAGTACCCGTACGGCCACTCAGGCAATTTTTGCGTTACGGTAGCAAAGATCGAATCTGCTCTCAGATACAGGTTACGCTTTTCGGTAGCAATCTTCACGCTGTCCGCAAAGTTGGGCTCTCCCGATTTAGGGACTGTGATACCCTGCGCAGTCTGGAAGTTGGCAAGACCTTCATAGTAATAGTCGTTAGCTGTCGCTTTTGCTGTATCAAGGCCGTTACCCTTATTGTACGCAGCAGCTGCCTTTGGAAAGTCCTTCGCAGCGTAGTACAACCCAGCTACTTCTTTATACGCAGCAGCAGCCTCAGTTTTACTGGTGTCCAGATCAGCGCCTTTCATGATATAAACCATACCAAGAGAATCGTAGCCCTTGCCATCTGTCGCTTTGGAATTGATTGCACGGCCAAGATACTTGTAGTCGTCACCAATTACCTTCTCAGGAGCTACTTTGATAAATTCTTCCAAGTTCTGGATCGCTTTGTCAGGCTGGTTGGTCTTGAAATAAGCCCATCCGTACATCCGCTTCGTAATAGGATTTTTGAGCTTGTCCTTTGCATCTTCAAGGAACTGCAATGATTTTGTGTAGTCGTCAGCAGTAAATGCGAACTGTGCTCCACGAAGCTTCATTTCAGGATCAGTGCTTCCGCTCTTCTGAAGATATAGGTCGAAGTTCTCAGCAGCTTGCTTATACTTTTGAGCTAAGAAGTACAATTCAGCCAGGTCTTTATAAGCAGGCGCAAAGTTAGCATCCGCTTCAATGGCCTTCTTGTAGTTCTCAAGAGCCAGGTTATAATTTTTACCGCGCAGATAAATGGAACCGATGCTGTTATGAGCAAGAGGATAATTAGGTTTTGCTGTTAAAGCATATTCATATGCCGTTACTGCATTACCTCCCTCGTTGCGAAGCATCAATGCGTCACCTTTCGCAATGTAAGCGTCCGCGAGATTTTTGTCACGTTTGATTGCGGCATCCAGCAAACGGATCGCCTCTGCAGGATCGTTATTCTTCTCAAATAGCGTGTACGCCTCTCCTATCCGGAAAAGAACTTCCGCATCTTTTCCTTTCTTCTTCTCAGCAGTATCGAACAACTCTTTCGCTTTTGCACGATCTCCTTTTGCCAAAGCAACCGTTCCAAGACCGACCTGATTCAAATATGACTTCTCATCAAGCTGTATGCCTTTTTCGAATGCTTTTTGCGCCTCATCCAATTGGTTGGTTTTGATATAGTAATAACCAAGGTAATATTGGTTATCAGCAGAAGGGCTTCCCTCAGCAAGCTTCTTGAAAGCGGCGCCTGCCTCGTCATAACGTTCTCCGTGAATTAATGCTAAGCCATCCTGAACCGTCTGTGCGTGTAAGTTAACAAACGCTAATAAACCAAATACCAATGCTACTAATTTCATTCTCATGTTTCTGTTCATTTTTTACCCGGTTAAAATAATGATAAAAAACTTGGTTTTTCAATAACAAGCCCCAAATCTACTAATTGTTTACGTTCATTATAAGTCTTTTCCGCTCTTGATTTCAAGTTCCCTTGGATAGACTACCGTTGGCAGTAATCCTACCTTCTGGATGATCAACCCACCGACGTCGCGCGCAATGTAGGTCATCAGCCCACCTCCCAAACCGGAGTAACCTTCCCGGCTTATGATATACAAATCCCTGTAAAGAGGATATCGCTTGAATTCCAACCCCGCCTGAAACGGCTGGATGTACTCCGATAGTGAATCCGGCCGGGCATCTTTGGCAACACCCATCACCCTGATCCCCTTCGATAGTTCCTCGGAAGCCAGCGAATGCCCGTCGCTAATCCAGTTTACTCCGATAAAGCCCAAATGCAACGGGTTTTCCCGAACGTCTTTGATCACATTTTCATTCGATCCGGCTGAAATAATCCTCAGCTTCTGGATGTCTTTGATCCCAAATTTGTTCAACACAAAATTAAGGTTGCTGGCATTAGCATTATCAAATACCAGTGTAATCAAGCCTTCCTGCGGTCCTTTCAACTGGGACCAGTCGGTAATTGTGCCTTCCATAATGGACTTCAGCTCAGGTACCGTGATCAGGCTGTCGGAGTTATTCTTTCCAATTACAAGAGCAAGTCCGTCGGTAGCGATATGTTGAAACTTTTGGCTTCCTTTCTGCTTCCTGATAATATCAAGCTCCTTTTCATTCAACTGCCGGGTTGCAAAGATGATTCTGGCACTATCATTCAATAATTGCCTGATAGCTTCCTGTTCCGGTTTATACTCCACTTTGAAATGCGCATTGGGATAAATTCCCTCATAGGCATTTGTCAGAGAGTTCACCAATGGCTTAAAGGATTCGTCGGCCGCTACCGTTATCGTACCCTGCCGCGGGTTGTCCAGGTCGTTGGTGGATGAGGAACATCTGATAAGTCCCGCAACCCCGAGCGAAGTCAACAACAGTAATCCTGCCAATCTATATTTCATGACTCTTCCTGATTTCTTCTCCAAACTCTGTACGCCCGGTAGGCTCCATATAAAATAAGTGTGCCAGCAAAGGCATAACGCGGAACGCTACCAATCGGTAACAATCTAAATGAGAAGGAGGAGAGGATCAAAAAGACCCCTCCTCCTATGTATGCCAGAGCCATTACCACAGAGGCAAGATCGGAGATCTTCTCATGCAATGGTTTCTCCCTCATGCGTTACTCCAGTTGGAAGTTGATTGGCAGGTTGTATTTTACACGAACTGCACGTCCTGATTGCTTACCTGGCTTCCATTTCGGCATAGCTTTCACTACACGGATCGCCTCTTCATCACAACCAAAACCCAATCCCTTCAAAACCTGAACATCCTGTATACTTCCGTCAGTGTTAACAACGAAGGACATGAAAACCCTTCCGGAAACGTTGGCACGGGATGCCGCACTTGGGTATTTAATATTCTTACCCAGATACTTATACATTTCTGAGGTACCTCCCGGGAATTCCGGTTGCTGCTCAACCACTGTAAATACCTTTTCAGGCTCAGGGGCTGCTTCAACTACTACTCCCTTGCTGGGTGCCGCAACAGCTTCTGGTGCAACAATGATTTCGTTCGCATTAGGATCTCCTTCAATAGTCTTGTCGGCAACAACAGCTTCCTTGATTTCTTCAACTGTTGGTGGCGGAACTTCTTCCGGAACCTCTTCATCTTTCTTTACCTCGGGAGGCAAGAATTTCACCGTATTCACCTTAGGTTGCTCAACCGGCGGCGGCGGCGGCGGTGGTGGTTCCGCGGGGTCAATTGGCGGCGGCGGGATCTTCATCAAATCCACCTCAACCATCGGGGCTTCCTCTTCCTTACCTGCCGTCAAGCTGTTAATGATTGACGGTGTAAACATGGCAAGAACAAAAAGCGCCGCTCCGATTATAGTGGCCTTCGTCACATCTTTACGATAACCCTGACGAAGAGAAAATGCACCGTACGCCTTATTACGATCAGCAAACACTATATCATCCAGCGTTGCATTCGGGCCGATTTCTGCCATGGCGCTTAATTAATTTTGATTTTAGAACTTATTTTTTTGGTACTACTTTGTCACCCAAGACTTTCTTTTCTGAATCGGTCAGATTGTCTACAAGGGCATAGCGTTTTGTTTTGGTGATCGCCATTTCATCCAGTACATCTACCATGTTCTTATAAGTAGAAACTGCGGTTGGCTTAATTACCACTACAAATGCTTCATTACCGTCTTTGTCCTTAGGGTTTGCTGCGTTGATACGCTTCTGCGATGCAAAAATTACACTTCTGAGATCAAATCCGTAGCGGGTTGTTTTCAGAGAGGTAGCTGCTTTGTCATCATCAGCGGCAATCCCATCCAGATAGTAAACGTCGTCGTTATCTCCCATAAACAGGGTCAATACTTTCGACGCTTTCAAAGGTTCTGTCGGCTTTTCCGTATCTTCTGTTTTATCAGGCACGGCAAGGGACATCGATGTCGGCTTCGACATGGTTGTCGCAAGCATGAAAAAGGTAATAAGCAAAAATCCTAAGTCTACCATTGGAGTCATGTCCACACGGGTAGACATCTTCTTGGCCCGAACCTTACCATCACCTTTGCCATGCCCACCACCACCGGATTCTTCAATTGCTGCCATTTCTTCTAATTATTAAATGATAACACTATTCGTTTGTATAACCGGCCGGTGCTTGTTCACTACCTGTGATCAGGTTGAACTTGTTGATGTTCTGCGACTGTAGGTTAGCCAACACATCCTTGAATGCAGGGAATTTGGATAGATTATCCCCTTTCAAAGCGATGCGAAGCTGGCTGTTCGCCTTACGAGCTGCATACACCCAGTCGGCAAGCTCACTTGCGCCTGTGGAGTCAACCGGGATACCAGGCTGTTTCACCTGGCCCATTTGCTCCTTCGGCATATTCAACCAGGGCTTCAACTGGTTCAAAGGAAAACCGAAGCTTGATTGAAGCGCGAACTTGGCCTTTTCAGTGTCAGTGAATGTGATGCCTTTCGCTTGTCCGATATTATCCAGCATTGCAACTCTGATTGGTTGTGCATCAACACCAAAAAATACCTTACCTGCTTTGTCGATACTAATGACCATGATATCATCGTCAGGGACCTTGATCTGCGAAATCGATGTGGGCGTTGTAATCTCCGCATCGTTCGACTTAAAAGTCGCCGTCATAATGAAGAAGGTCAAGAGCAAGAAAGCCACATCCGTCATGGCCGTCATATCAGTATGCGGCGCATGTTTCTTAGGCCTTACCTTTCCCATACAAATATATAAGTTTTTTTTATATTAACGAAACTTCACTATAAAATAGTTCAAAGAACTATTAATAATGTGCAGCAAAGTTCGACTGAAGGCTCATGCCAATTTCGTCGATGCTGTAAGTAAGATCGTCAACACGGCTGTTCAGGTAAGCGTAAGAGATAGTCGCGATAGCCGAAGTACCGATACCAAGAGCGGTATTGATAAGGGCCTCAGAGATACCAGTTGCAAGAGCAGCAGAGTCAGGAGAACCTGAGGTACCAAGAGCCGCAAACGCCTTGATCATACCGATTACCGTTCCAAGAAGTGCCAAAAGAGTAGAAGCACCCGCCAGTGTAGCGATAATGGTAAGGTTTTTCTGAAGCATTGGAAGTTCAAGTGTAGTAGCTTCTTCGATTTCTTTCTGAAGAGCAGCCAGTTTCTGTTCTTTGTCAAGAGCAGTTTCAGTAGTCAATTGCTTGTATTTCAAAAGACCTGCCTTGATAACGTTACCAACAGATCCTTTTTGCCTATCGCATTCTTTGATTGCTTCTTCGATTTGGTTCTTGTCAAGCAGACCTCTCACTTTACGTACGAACGAGTCAATGCTGCCTGAGCCGCTTGCCTTGTTCAAAGTGATCAGACGCTCAATTGTAAAGGTCAATACGATCAGGAAACACGTCATCAAGATCGGTACGATAGGACCTCCCTTGTAAACGATTCCGTAGTAATCTCCATCGATTGGGCCTTTTGCGTGATCACCATCTTTGAAGTGCTCGGGAGCTCCCAGCACGAAAATGTAAACACAAAGCGCAATCGCAAATAGTAGAGGGATTACCAATGCCGGGTTCAAACCGCCTTTGCCTTTTGTTGCTGCCGCAGCAGGCTTTGGAGCTGGTGCCGGACTTGTAGCTTTCTTTTCCATCAGACTTACTTTTAAAGGTTAAATTGAGATTTTGGTTGTGAATTAAATAAAACTTTTGGTTAAAACTGGTTTTAGTAAAATAAAATTTTGAATGCTTTTCAGATAAACGACATCTACAAAAGTATGAGTTTTCCTTTTAAAAAAAAGCAAGCGTTTCGGCAGATTTTTTCTCAGTTTTTTCGCAGAATCGGCTCTGAATTGCATATTTTAAAGATTAGCCTACCTCCTATTTTAGTAAATTTTCCCGTTTTAATACTGATTGAGAAGCGAATATCGACAACTCAGAAACTTACATATAATTGTACTCTTTACGCTCTTGTGTATCAACATGTTTTTTAGTGAGGAGATTTGCGTTTCAAAATATTTCAAGATTACCTTAGAAAAGCAAATTTTATTTTTCTCCTACTATGTGTCTTAACAACAATTTTAAAATTCACGGGTTGGAACTTCCCCCGACCACCTGAAATTTGACTAATTCAATCCGCAGGCGATCCCGATTTTTTGGCACCACCAGGCCGGTCGGCAGATTTTCCGGGCCTGCCACGCAAGCGGAATCACAAAAATCCGGTAATTTTGGGTCTCTGCGCTTAACAAGGACGTTAACTTAACAAATTCTTAAAATACGATGAAAATTGATCAGGAGTCGCTGAATAAGATCGCCCACCTGGCGCGGCTTGAAATAAAGCCGGAGGAACAAGCCGCTCTTCTGAAAAGTATGGATTCTGTTCTTACCTGGATGGACCAGCTTAATGAGATTGACACCGACGGCGTGGAGCCTTTGACGCACGTCATGGATGAGGGCAATAACTGGCGTGAAGACAAGGGCGCTAACACCCTCACGCGGGAAGAGGCTTTGTTCAACGCCCCTTCGAAAAATAGTACCTATATAATGGTACCCAAAGTGATTGAGTAAGTATAGGACAAATTGTCCTATACCTCAACAATGAATCTCAAAGTTGTCTGCGTCGGACAATGCAGGGAAACTCTGCCGGTAAGCGGTCAGCTCCGACCTGGAAATGTGTACAACTTTTTCCACCTCATGACTGGCCAGCATGGCGATCGGCTCCCCGAGATAGTCGAGTGCCACAGAGTCGCCCCGGTACTCCAGTCCATTCCCATCCACCCCGATCCGATTTACTCCCATTACATAGCTCTGGTTTTCGATCGCCCTCGCCTGTAAGAGTGTATTCCACGCATGAGCGCGCCTGGCAGGCCAGTTGGCTACATATATAAGTACGTCGTAAGGATCGCTTTCCAGATTGCGGCTCCAGACCGGGAAGCGCAGGTCATAGCACACCAGCGGGCATATCTTCCAACCCCCCCATGCTAGTTGGAGACGCGTGTCGCCTGCGGTGTAGTGGTTATTCTCCTCCCCCATTCGAAAAAGATGCCGCTTATCTGCTTTAAGGTAACTACCGTCGGGACGCACACACAGCAGCCTGTTGTAAAATCGTCCGTTTTCGCTGGCGGCGAAGCTTCCTATGACCAATGCATTCGTTTGGGCCGCAATCTGTTTCATCCAGCGGGTGGTTGTCAGATTCATGGGTTCGGCCAAAGCAGTGTTCATCGTAAAACCAGTATTGAACATTTCAGGCAACAAGATCAAATCCACCGGCTCCGGCAACACCGCTATCTTCTCTTCCAGGGAGGCCAGGTTTGCCGTTACGTTTTCCCAATGAAGATCCGTTTGCACCAAAGCGATGGAAAGAACTTCTTTTTGTTCCTGCTGCATTCCGAACGTCAATTTAGTTTACCCTATTTACGACCCGGGAAACGCATGCGATAGTCTGCATCCACATTACCCTTCGAAATGTCGGTCAGTTTCTTTTTGATAAACTGTTTTTTGAGTGTCGGGAGATAGTCCACAAACAGCTTACCCAACAAATGATCATATTCATGCTGGATAATACGTGCGGCCATTCCGGTGTATTCCTCTTCGTACTCGTTCCAGTCGGTGTCGCGGTAACGGATCCGCAGTTTCTCAGGACGGTACACATCGCCTCTTATTCCCGGTATACTGAGACATCCTTCTTCAAACGCCCATTCCTCTCCTGTCTCTTCCAGAATCTCCGGATTTACAAATGTCTTCTTGAAATCGGCCAGCGACAAATCCGGCTCATCATCTTCGTCATCCTCGTCACGCTCGCTGAATGGTGTTCCGTCGACCACGAAAATCCGGATATTCAGACCGATTTGCGGAGCGGCGAGGCCCACACCATTAGCGCCATGCATGGTTTCGAACATGTCTTCGGAAAGCTTTTTCAAATCCACTTCATCTTTTTCAATAAAGCGGGTAGGCTTTCTCAGAATGGGGTCTCCATATGCGACTATCGGATAAATCATGTTATTGAACTTTTGCTTCCTATATAATATGTACTATTTACAAATTCCCTCTGCTCTCCATGAAGGATTGCAGGATAATGGTGGCACTTACCTTATCGATATTTCCTTTGTCCCTCCTGTCGCTTTTCTTGGATCCGGCGGCGATCATGGACTGAAGCGCCATGGACGAAGTAAACCGCTCGTCATGCAAGTGCACAGGGATTTGAGGAAAGCTCTTTTGTAGAGTTTTTACAAAGGCTGACACCCTTGCCGCGTTTTCACTGTCACTATTGTCGAGCTTTTTCGGCATTCCAACCACAAAAGCTTCTATCTCTTCCGCCAGCACGTATTTCCTGAGGAATTCCGCAAGTGTATGCGTGGGAACAGTATCCAGCGCGGTCGCGATGATTTTCAAAGGATCAGTTACGGCAATTCCGCTGCGTTTGGCACCGTAATCGATCGCCAGGAGACGTGGCATGTGCTTAAAATATGTTAATAAATTGCAAAGATAAGACCTTTCCATTAGCTTTTCCCGATTCCCCTGGCCGATCGTACATTTTGGCTGGACGCATTACGGAATCCGATTATCTTTGCTTTATGATTGAAAAGCGCTGGATCCATCACCCTCCATTTACCTCTGACCAACAACAAGTTGCGGAGCGACTCGCGGAATCCCTGAAAGTAAGTCCTTCATTGGCAACACTTTTGGTTCAGCGCGGCATTCTCGATTTCGAACAGTCACGCGATTTTTTCCGTCCCGAAATCAACCATCTTCACGATCCGTTCCTGATGAAAGATATGGAACAAGCCGTCGCCAGAATTGTGCGCGCAATCGCTCAGGGCGAGAAAATTCTCGTCTATGGTGACTACGACGTGGATGGAACGACGTCTGTCGCATTGTTCTATGGTTTTCTGAAAAGGATCTACGATAAGCTCGACTACTACATCCCGGACCGATATGAGGAAGGGTACGGGGTTTCGTGGCAAGGTGTCGATTGGGCCGAAGCAAATGGCTTCACGCTGATCGTCACATTGGATTGCGGAGTAAAATCTGTGGACAAAGTCACAGTAGCGGCAGAAAGAGGGATCGACTTTATCATATGCGATCACCACCGCCCCGGCAACGAGCTGCCTCCCGCGATAGCTGTGCTGGATCCCAAAAGGGAAGATTGCCTCTACCCTTACAAGGAATTGACAGGTTGCGGCGTCGGCTTCAAGCTTTTACAAGCTTTCTGCCAAAGCGAAGGAATGGATCCGGAAAACCTTTATGACTACCTGGATCTGCTGGTGGTCAGCATCGCTTCCGACATTGTACCCATTACGGGCGAAAACCGTGTTCTGGCCTTTTACGGGTTGCAAAAGCTCAATGCTACGCCGAGAACGGGCATTAAGGCATTGATCCAGATATCCGGTATTTCGGGAGCATTGGATATCACCAACGTTGTCTTCGGACTTGGGCCGAGAATCAATGCCGCCGGAAGGATCAAGCATGCGAAAGAAGCCGTCCGACTACTGCTCTCCGAAATCGAGGAAGAGGCCATGGAATTTGCACAGGAAATCAATAAGCATAATAGCGAAAGGCGGAATTTCGATTCCAGCATTACCGAGCAGGCTCTTTGGATGATCGAGAACGACTCATGGTTTTCCGACGCGAAGAGTACAGTACTATATAAGGAAGACTGGCATAAAGGGGTAATCGGTATTGTGGCCAGCAGGTGCATTGAAAAATACCATCGTCCTACCATTATCCTGACACAATCACACGGGAAGGCAGCCGGATCAGCACGCTCCGTTCCCGGGTTCGACGTATATGAGGCCATTGAAGAATGCGCCGACCTACTTGAACAATATGGAGGTCACACTTTCGCAGCAGGGCTGACCTTGCCGCTCGACAATGTGGAAGCGTTTAAAAAACGTTTCAATGACATCGTGAGCAGCCGCATTCTCCCGGATCAGCTTGTGCCCATGATCAATGTCGATATGTTGCTGGAACTGGAAAATATTACGCCCAAATTCTTCAATATACTCCGGCAAATGGGCCCATTTGGGCCGGGTAACATGACGCCGGTTTTCGAATCCCGGAACATGACCCTGGTCGGGCGGCCGATGTTGATGAAAGAAAAGCATATCAAGTTTGACGTCCGACAGCATAACTCACCTACTTTTACAGCTGTCGGCTTCGGAATGGGGCACTTCTATCCCGATATTGTCAACGGGCGGGCGTTTTCGATTTGCTACTGCCTCGAAGAGAATAATTTTCGCGACAAGAAAACACTGCAGCTTTCGTTGAAAGACATCAAACTGCATTGATACCCGAATTGAATTAAACGAACAATGATACTTAGAACTGAAAACCTCGTCAAGAAATACGGGGTTCGTCTTGTCAACAATAATGTAAGTTACCAGGTGGAGCAAGGGGAAATCGTAGGGCTCCTGGGACCCAACGGAGCCGGGAAAACCACTTCCTTTTATATGGCTGTCGGGTTGGTGAAACCCAACGCCGGGAAGGTATACCTGGACGACAAAGACATCACCGACCTGCCGATGTACAAGCGGGCGCGCCTGGGATTAGGTTACCTGGCTCAGGAAGCGTCGGTATTTCGCACATTGACCGTAGAAGAGAATATTAAGGCCGTTCTGGAAATGACCGATCTCTCCTCTCAGGACCAGAAACACAAGGTAGAAGAGCTGATTGAAGAATTTCACCTCGGGCATGTCCGTAAAAGCAAGGGAATGGTATTATCCGGGGGAGAACGCCGCCGGACGGAAATTGCACGCTCGCTGGCCGTGGATCCTAAGTTTATTCTTTTGGATGAGCCTTTCGCGGGTGTGGATCCCATTGCTGTTGAAGATATTCAAAGCATTGTCGCTAAGCTCAAACACAAAAACATCGGTATCCTGATCACCGACCACAATGTAAACGAGACGCTCTCGATCACGGACCGGGCTTATCTGCTTTTTGAAGGAAAAATATTGAAACAGGGATCAGCCGAAGAGCTTGCCGAAGACGAGGTAGTAAGAAGGGTTTACCTTGGGCAGAATTTCGAATTGAAGAGAAAGATCTGAATCTCTCCAGCATAGAAAAGGGAACGCTCAGCGGCACTCCCTCTCTTACAATTATTCACCATGAACTGTATTACTAGTCAGAAAGAATAACAGCCAATGTTATTTCTTGGGGCACTTCTTACAGTGTTTTCCTTTCTTTTTGTACTTCTCACAACACTTTTTGAATACACATTCGGTACTGTCCACAACGCTCTTCATCCAGAAAAATCCTTCCTCAGAACCGGTATTGCATTCACTATAAGAAAAAGCGCTCATCCACAATGCTGTTAAAACTCAGACAAATGTAATATCTATTTAGAATGATTCAAATGTTTGAAGAAATTATTTTGAATAAATCTAAATAGTCGAGCCCGGAAAAAGGGTGACTTGCCGGTTGGGCGGCAATTATTTCTCCGGCAATGTGGCATTACCGACCACATAGCCTTTTGTCCGCAACGCTTCATAGATCTGATCGGGCGTAACCATATGCTTGTGATAAGAAAGCGTTATCGCACCGGTTTCGATACTCACACTCCCTTTTCTGACACCGTCGATACGCCGAAGGTCGTCCCGCAGCATTCCGGCATCAAAAGGTACCCCAAGCCGGATAGTCAGTTGCCGGAGGTTCCGGAACCGCTCGAAATGCTGCTCCGCGAGTATCTGGTTCTCACTTTTGAACGGCTCGTTGTAGTTGATCAGGATCCCCGTAGCCGCAATAAGCCAGCCGAAGCAATAAGAAATCAATTCGGTACGGCTATGAAAGTTCTTATCAAAAATATAAAATGCAAGAAGCCGGCCGGTGAACCACAGCGCCATACCGTACTGCAAAATTTGGAAAATCATCTGATGCTCGGCCCAAAAACCGACGTTCACAACCGACAACGAGGCAACGGACGCCAGGGGCAGCACACAGCAACCGATATGCAGAAGCGTCACTACCACGCTGAAAGACAAGGAATAAACAGATCTCATAAATGTTACCAGACGGCGCAGTTGTTTATTAAAACTATTTGTTTCATTTTTGCAACATTGTTGCATATAATGAAGTTCCATAGCCAATGAACATGCCACGCTCCGTCATCGTATTACTCAGTCTGCTCTTTAACGCCTCCTGCCACAGTGAGCGGGAAAAAAGTCCTGAACTGGTCGAAGCCAACCCTTTGCATCTGGAAGCCATAAAAATAGCCAGCGAACTCGAAACAAAATTGAAAAGGCTGGCTACCCAACCATACCCTCTGACGGTGAAAGTGCAGGCCGACAGTTTACAGAAGCTAATCGAACTATGGGAGCGCAATGTCGTTGAAGTACCGGGCTTCCCGCATACGCATGATCACGCGCATGGCGCGCACGAGCACCAGAGCGTGCCGCCTATGACCGACCAGTCTATGCTCGATTACCAGCAGAAATCCTGGGAAGCCATCAAAGAATTGCAAAGGGGGATAGTCCGATTAGAAATCGCCCACTGATCATGAAAATAATATTCAGCATTGCCATGGCATTTTTCATAGCAGCTGAACCAGTCCAGGTCAGCTGGAAACGGCTTACTGACGTCCGGTTCTCACGTCGGCTTAATAGCGAAGTCAATATGTATTTTCTCTACCCGGCATTCGGCCCTTCAGTCACCGCACTACAAGGAAAGGAGATTGTGATCAGGGGTTATATGATCCCTGTGGACGAGAGCGACAACATTTACGTCGTTTCGGCCAGGCCGATGGCCAGCTGCTTCTTCTGCGGTGGCTCCGGCCCCGAATCCATTGTGGAGCTTCAGTTCCGTAAGAAAAAGCAGCGTTTCAGGACCGACGAAGTCAGGTCAGTCAGAGGTAAGCTTATGCTCAATGCCAGCGACATCGATCACCTTAACTACATTTTGCAGGATGCCGAGCTGGTCGACTAGGTATTATGGAATTTTCTCCCAGATTTCGTGGATCGGTTTCCCGTCACTGCTTTTTCCGGAATGGTCCCAGCGTCCGTCCACGAGTTTGAAATCGAATTTCAGCGCAGAACCGACGCGATTGTTGTCTTTGGAAAAAAACTGAATGTTCTCGGTGTATTTCCCATCCTTCGCAGTATAGGTTCCTCCGCCGGTCGCATAGAATCCTTTGACGGCCGGGTCGATCGCAAACCACTGAAAGCGGGTCGCTGAAAGTATTTTAATCGTCTTGCGCGTTCCCTGTTGATGAATTTGCGCCATTTCCCCTTGCGCATTAGCACGCTCTGTGATGTGCCAGGCACCAGCCATCGGCACATTGGTCGCATCGTCCACACGCATCCACACCATCGCCTCTTCATATCTGAGCGTAAGGATGTCATCTTTTACCGTAACCGTGAAAACCACCGGAATCCCGATTTTAGCCGTATCCGCCGAATTGAATTCCGGCGTGTAGGTCATCTGATTGCCATTCATTGTAAACGGTCCACCCTCTGCCCGTTCAAAATATTTGTTACCAACACTGTAAGAGGCAATAGCCATATAGTTATCAGCTACAATGAGTGTAGAAGTGCTGCCCGTCGGCTCCTGCGATTTCCACGCTCCCTTGGGTACCTGGGCCATCATGATAGCAGAGATAAAAAGAAAGGCGGTTGTCAGTATGTGTTTCATTTCGATCGGGTTTGATGAACTACCATATACGTTATCAAAATTATGCCAATTAGGGACCGGTGCAATTTTTCAGCGTAAAACTTCCCTCAAAATGTCCAGCGACCTGATCTCACCGAGTGAATCCATATGGATTTTGTAAAAGAAAATCAGCTTTTCAAGAATAGCGATCCGACGTGCCCTGTCCATCGGAATGGACAGACCGTAGCCGTTTTCCAGCATTTGCCCAATGACAGTCCGTTCCCACGCATCCGATAAATGGGGATAGTGGTTGTCTTTCAGCTCATTTTCAAGGTCTTCCATCGTTTCTATCCCAAAACCCAGATAATGGGCGAGCTGTATCAGAAATTGGATATGAAAGTTCTCAAAACCACCATCCGCATTGTCCAGATACTGCACCGCGTGTTCGATAAAGTTAAAGAGCGGTTCATTATTTTCTTCCTCCCGAAGTGTCTTGCCCAAAATCTCGGTCACAAAAAGTCCGAGGCCCGATTTTATTACATCATAGGGAATGGAAAAGAAGGGAGCATAACATTTGAGCTCGGAAATGCGGTGAATAGTATCTTCCTTGCTCTTGTGGTACACGACCATATCGAGCAATGTCAGCGGCTGGAACAATGCTATCCGATTGCTTTTAGACTTACTGCTCCTTACGCCGTTGACGATATAAGTCTGTATACCAAACAATTCCGTATATATTTTGGCGATAATGGACGATTCCTTGTAACGGATGTAGCTTAAAGCAATACCGCGTGTTTTATGAAGCATATCAAATTTTAATATCCATATGACCAAAAATAGGTATCTTTCTTCAACTGTCCGACCGATGGAAAAAGTCCGCAATGGTCCGTGGTAGTCCGTATTATTCCAATCGGTCACAATCCGTTTCAGCGGATCGGCCCGATTTGAAAAATCGTGAGATTTTGAAGTTTTTTAAGCCAAAGGATTTGTACCTTTGTAAGAAATAACGAACTAAACGAAGATACAAATTCGTTAGGCTAATATTCAGGGAATACGCTTTGCATACCAGCAAACACCAATATCTCTAAAGCATTACTCTTCTTATGAGCGACGCCATTAAGCATGAGTGCGGAATAGCACTTATCCGTCTTAGAAAGCCTTATCAATACTACATCGACAAGTACGAAACGCCGCTGTATGCTGTTCACAAGCTTTCGGTGATGATGGAAAAACAGGTCAACCGGGGCCAGGATGGAGCCGGAGTAGCCAACATCAAGATTGATGTCCCACCCGGGAAACGATATATCAGCCGATACAGATCCGTAGAGCCTCAGCCACTTACGGACATTTTCTCCAAAATTCACAAGAAATTCCGCAAGGGTCTCAAAAATCACCGGGACCGTGCCTCAGACGCCAAATGGTTGCAGGAAAACCTCGCTTTCACAGGAGAGGTTTGGTTGGGACATCTTCGGTATGGCACGCACGGAACGAATGAGGTCGAGAACTGCCACCCGATGTTGCGCCAGAGTAACTGGAGAAGTCGGAACCTTGTCATGGCAGGGAATTTCAACATGACCAATGTGGATGAGCTTTTTGGCAAACTGGTTTCACTAGGCCAGCATCCCAAAGAGAAAGTGGATACCGTAACGGTAATGGAAAAAATTGGACATTTCCTGGATGAAGAAAACCAGCGGGTGTTCGAGCGCTTCAAGGGAGTTTATGAAAACCCGACACTTTCCGACGTCATTGAGGATAATATCGATCTGCCTCGCCTGCTTTACCGTTCATGCCGCGATTTCGACGGTGGTTATGCAATGTGCGGTCTCACAGGTTATGGGGCTTCTTTTGTGATCCGTGACCCGGCAGGCATTCGTCCGGCATTCTATTATGCCGACGATGAGGTTGTTGTAGTCGCATCAGAAAAGCAGGCGATCAAAGCTGCATTTAATGTAGACTACAATCAGATCACCGAAATCACCCCGGGCTCGGCACTGATCATCGATAAAAACGGTGAGTACAATGAGTTTCCGATCCTGCCACGTCTTGAAAAACGCTCGTGCAGTTTCGAAAGGATTTATTTTTCCCGCGGTACCGATCCGGATATTTACAATGAGCGCAAGCAGCTGGGTAAACTGCTGATTCCCCAGATCCTGAAAGAAGTTAACTACGATCTCGAAAATACCATCTTCTCATACATTCCCAATACTGCTGAAACCGCATTTCTGGGAATGATCGAAGGATTGGAAGAATACCTGGCCAAGACGCGGAAGCAGGCTATTATGGAAGGCATCCTGTTTGAAGCCGACCTTGATAAAGTGCTATCATTCCGGCCGCGGATCGAAAAGCTTGTGACGAAGGACGTCAAATCCAGAACCTTCATCACGGCCGACGCGCTGCGAGATGATATGGTTTCGAGCGTCTATGATACCACTTTCGAGGTGGTTCGTAAGAATGTCGATACGGTCGTCATCATCGACGATTCCATTGTGCGGGGAACTACCCTTGAAAAAAGTATCCTGACGATGTTAGACAGGCTAAAACCGAAAAAGATCGTCGTAGCTTCGTCTGCACCGCAAATCCGTTTCCCGGACTGTTATGGAATCGATATGTCGAGAATGAAAGACTTCGTGGCTTATCGTGCTGTTCTTAAACTTCTCGAAGAACGGGATCTCGAATACATGCTGGAAGATGTTTATACACAAAGTGTAACGTCCATTGCTACCAGAAATCCCTATCATACCAATTACGTAAAAGCATTGTATGAGCCATTCACCGATGAGGAGATTTCGCAGAAAATAGCGGAGATCATTCGGCCGAAAGACCTCAATGCAGAGCTGTCTGTCGTGTTCCAAACTGTTGAAAACCTACACAAAGCCTGCCCACAGCATTTAGGCGACTGGTACTTCACCGGCAACTACCCGACACATGGCGGTAATAAGGTTGTCAATAAGGCTTTTACCAATTCGTACGAAGGTAAGTTGGAAAGAGCTTACTGACCGATGCATTCACCGATCAAAAGCCGGCTTGGAAATAGGCCGGCTTTTTTATGCATTGTGCCCGGAGGCTATGCGGCTTTATTTTCATGAAGTTTACTAACATTTCCTTTATCTTGCCGACTCAAATCAACCTAAATCTACATGACCCGTTTTACCAAAATCCGGTTACTAAAAAACGCCTGCCTGGCCTTTGCCCTTGCATTAACTGCCTCTTTTGCCCACGCACAATCGAAAGGAACTTTAAATGACATCAGTTTTCTGGACGGTCGCTGGCTGGGAACATATAATGGAGGTCCTATTGAAGCTTCCTGGACAGCCCCTGCGGGTAATAATATCGTGGGTTTTATCCGCATGATTAAGGATGATAAACCAGCTCTTTACGAACTGTTTGCATTTGAGCAAACCGACAAAGGGCCTGTGGCGATGGTTAAACACTTTAAACCGGGAATGATTTCCCTGGAAGAAAAAGAAGTAGCTGATCGCTATAATTTTATCGAAGCCAAAAAGAATCAGGCACTTTTTGAAAAAGATGACGCGTCGGTCAGGATCATTTATGAAAGACGGTCTCCCAAACAACTGGTGATCCAGCGCGGCAAGAACGAAGATGGCAAGTGGACTTTCGTAGACCTGTTCATTTTCAACAAGATACCCTAAGCCATTGATCGATAAAAATACCAACAGCAATCCGGACGGGTTGCTGTTTTTTGTTGCCTAGTTTTTAAGGATAAGATATACGCCCGCTACCAGCAAGACAGCGCCCGCAATGCGTGGCAGGTTTAGGTGATGGACTGCAAAGCCTTGCAGGCCGAAATGATCGATCGTCATAACGGTTACCATCTGCCCTGCGATAACCAGGCACATCATATTGGCCGGACCAATATTTCTGACGATGAAAATCACCGTGATGACATAGAATGCGCCAAGCACCCCGCCCATAAAGCGTGTCCAGGAAACCTGCCTGAGATCCGTGAGAGATGGTATGGGATTCTGATTAAAACAGGCAAATGCAATGCTTAATACCACAAGACCTACAAAAAATGAAGTCATGGCCGCGAGGATAGGATTGTTGATCGACTCGCGGAGTTGCGTATTTACACCGGATTGAACGGCGTTACTAATGCCGATGAGAAAAGCAAAGACAAGGAAAATCCAGTTCATGCGAAGGACGGATATTTTTGGGCGAAGTTAGCTGATTCCTACCTATCCCGCTACCTTTTGAGCTCGCTCACCTTTTCCGGATCCGCGGTTTTGAAACCACCGTACACACGCAGCACAATAGCCAGTGCAACGGTAACCTCAGCGGCGGCCACCACGATCACAAAGAGTGCGAACAGTTGCCCGCTCAACTGCCCGGGATCATGTCTGCTGAATGCAACCAGGTTGATATTCACCGCATTCAGCATCAGCTCAATGCCCAGCAGCATGCCTATAAAGTGTCTTTTGGTAATCGCAATAGCCAGGCCGATACAAAATAATGCAGCGGCAACGACCAGGTAATGTGCTATGGGAATGGCTGTCATGAGATGGTATTTCGGTTCAAAGCGAGATAAGCGGCGCCGATCAATGCTACAAGCAAAAGGATAGCAGCTATTTCAAAAGGTAACAAGTGACTTGTCATCAATTCCACTCCTATCGTCTTGATCGTTGACTTACTAACAATGACGTCACCTGCCATTTTAAAATCAGAGGCTGAGATTACCTTGGCTAACAAGCCGAAAAGAATAGCTCCGGCCAGGAACCCCCATAGCTGCCTGCTCGCCAGGACTTCGACACGGTTATGCCTGGTGGAATCATCACTCTTCTCGCTTTTCTGAGTCAGCATGATGCCAAAAATCAGCAATACCAGGATTCCTCCTACATAGATCATGATCTGAGAAACAGCCAGGAAATCGGCGCCAGCGAGCACATACAAAGCGGCTACTCCCAAAAAGGCAACAAAAAGCGAAAACACGCCATAGATGAGATTCTTTGAGAACAGTATCACCAACCCTGCGGCGAGCGTCAATGCGGAAAATATGTAAAAAATAATTGCTTCCATCTCCGGCTTATTCCTTCGGTTTGGGTTTCATAGTGGGACGGAATGCAGGTTTCGCAGCCACCGGCTTTTCAGGTTCATCCGCGCTGGCTTCCGCAACAGGTTTTTCAACT
>NZ_CAMLSE010000053.1 GCF_946482605.1 uncultured Dyadobacter sp.
CGATTCCTCGCTGTCTTCTTTCTTTTTATCGCAGGATGTCAGCCACATTCCGAGGGTGGCCAGCACGACAACATACAGTGAATTTTTCATTGGAAACTTTTTAATGGCAATGCCGTAATGTGATAAGTTGTATTCAGTTTGAGTGCGTTAATTGAACAGCTCTTCGCCGACGACGTAGTTGAGCTCTTCGTATACTTTGATCCGGTCGGCCTGAAGGCGGTTATATTCCTTGATACTTTCATTATAGGTCTCGATGAAATCGATGAATTCGAGAAGGGTAATGTTACGTTTCTGGAAATTGTCGTAAATGCCGTTGCTGAGGAGCTGAAACTGGTCGGTAAACTGGCTTTCGACACTCTGAAAAGCCTTATCTGCAATGCCAACTTTTTGAACGGCCGCATCCACCTCGTTGGCTACCGTGTTTTGCTTCGCGCTTTCAGCTGTTTTGTAGTAGCTGATGCTGCTTTTCGCCGCCCGGATATTGCCCTGGTTCCGGTTGAAGAAGGGTAATGCAATGGACGCATTCACGCCGAAGTAATTGCTGACGTAGTTACTTGCCTGGTCGTATACCGCCCCGACCTGGATATCCGGCACGGCCAGCGCCTTTTGCAGCGTGTAGTTAAGTTCCGCCTGTTTGGTTTCCGATTGCGCCACTTTCAAATCGGCGCGGCTTTGCAAGGCCTTTTCTTTCAATGCGATAACATTGTAGCGATCGAGCTGGTAGCGTCGGATATCGGAGCTGTCGACGAGCGACTTCACGGGGCGTTCCGTGTTCAGGAGAGTCCGGAGATCACGCTGGTTCTCCTGTAATTCGAAGAGAATATTAGCCCGCTCGTTGGTGAGTTCGAAAAGGAGTGCTTTCAGGCGGACAACTTCTTTCAGCGATATGTTCTTGCGGTTGTATTCTTTGTCAAACGCAGTGACGGTCGTGGTGAGCGTTCCGATCTGATTGTCGTACAATGCGATGGTCTGTTCCAGGTAGTACGATTCGAAGAAGATCTGGCGCAGTTCGAATTTCAGGGTACGGATCAGGTTGTAGAACTGAAACTCCGTTTTGCGGGTCGATTCCACATCCAATGCAACTTGCTTGTTGCGTTTGCCGGCGCGGGTAATCAGCTGTTGGATCGTGAATGCCTTCTGGCCGTTTTTGCCGACATCCAAAGCGCCGCGTGAGGGGTTATAGGCGCTGATCTCGACACCAAAAGTGGGGTTGTTCCATAGCTTATCCTGGATCTCGATTGACTTGGCAACGTCGATCTGGTATTTCTCCGCCAGGATTTCCAGGTTGTTTTGTAAAAAAAGGCTGTCGGCCTGCCGGATCGATAGCCGGAGCGTATCCTGTGCGTGTAAGGCTGTTGTGAGACAAATGAAAAGCCCGGTGAGGTAGATTCGCATAATTTCCGTGTTAAAATGATGCGATATTCCGACACCGGTATTACACCAGGCTTAAAATAACCTTAGAAAAAAATTAGAATGTCCCGGAGGTGCTAAATGTGGGTTAAATGCACCTGAAACTCACTCCCCTGGCCGATTTCGCTGGTTACAGAAATGGTTCCGTGATGCAGCTCGACGATCCGCTGGCAAATGGAAAGGCCAATGCCGAACCCTGGAAGTTCGGTCGCATTCGAGGATCTGAAAAATGGATTGAATATGTGTGGGAGATCTTCCTCGCCAATCCCGATCCCCCGGTCGCGGACCTTGACGATGCATGACTTTTCGTCAGAGGAAATGAGGATCTGCGCGCTTTTGTCCGAGGAATATTTGCATGCATTGTCGAGCAGGTTGGAAAACACCCTTTTCAATAACTCTTCGTTTCCCTGGATCACGGTTTCATTTTCGCTTTCGGGGATCGTTTCATAGTCGATCATCACCGTATAGTCGGGATGGGAGGAGAGCAGCTCTTCTTTGGCCAGAAATGCGAGGTCCTCGATATGCACCGGGGCCATTTTCATGCTGCCGATGTTTTCGTAGGAGCGGGCCAGGAAAAGCAGGTTGTTGGTGATGCTGATCAGTCGCTCGGTATCCGAAAAAAGGTTCGCAAATACTTCTTCTATCTCAGGATTATCCTTATTGAACCGCTGCCCGAGCTGGATTTCGGATTTCAATGCGGCCAGTGGTGTTCTCAGCTCGTGCGACGCGTGGGAGACGAAGCTTTTCTGTTGTTCAAATGCCTTGTTCAGGCGGTACAGCACCGTGTTGAAGTTGATGGCCAGCTGTGCGATCTCATCTTTGCGGTTACCTTCATCAAGCTGCTGCGACAGGTTCTGCGCGGTGATAAGCGATACCTGCGCATTGATCCGACTGATGGGCTTCAACGCATTACCCGCAAAGTATATACCCAGGCCGACAGTGAGAGCGATGCCGGCCAGCAGACCCCAGCCGAGGGTACTTTTCAGGTTTTGCAGTTTGCTATGTCCGAATGTGTCGTAGGCCGAGGCCAGCACTACGAGCGGGTCGTCACCTTCCTGGTACAGCAGCCCTATCACCTCATTTTCCCGCTGATGGAATTCCATGTACTCTTTCTGGCGTACTTCGTTGAGCAAAGAGGCATGATAGGTGAGAAGCTTGTCGTCCACGCTCGAATAGATCAGCTCGTTATGAGCGTCGAAAATAAGCACTTTTTCATCGAGCATTTCGGATAAGGTATTCTGGTCGATGGCTTTCAGGAGGTCCTTGTCGATTCCCTTCACTTTCACCAACAGGCGGCAGGTCGTGCGCGCCCTGCTTTTCAGCCGGTCATAAAATTCTTCCTGGCGGTAATGTTCGGAGACGCTGTAAATGGCGATGGAAAATACAGTCAGTACCGCCGCCACCAGTAGCGTAAATTGAAGGGCGATACGATCTTTGATCTTCATAGGGTGTTATTCTTCTTTCATAATGTAGCCCATACCCGGCCGGGTGTGGATCAGCTTGGTAGGGAAGTCACGATCTACTTTTTTTCGTAAATAATTGATATACACCTCCACTACATTGGTGCCAGGGTCAAAATTAAGGTGCCAGACATGCTCGGCGAGGTCCATTTTGGATACCACCCGGCCGCGGTGGAGCATGAAGTATTCCAGAAGAGCAAATTCCTTGGCCGTAAGATCGATGGCGTTGCCGGCCCGCCTGACCTGCTTGGTGCCCAGGTTCATTTCAAGATCGGCGATGCGGAGTATCTTGTCGGACGTTTCAGGATTGATCAGATCAGAAACACGCAATGCGGCATGGATGCGAGCGAGCAATTCTCTGAAATCGAATGGTTTCACAATGTAATCGTCTGCACCGCTATGGAGCCCTTCCACCTTGTCCTCCACTTCCCCGAAGGCGGTCAGCATGATGATAGGGAGCGAAGGCTTGTAGATCCTTACCTGCTGACAAACATCATAGCCTTTCATTCCCGGCAGGTTAACATCCAGAAGTATCAGGTCGAACTTTTTGTCCAATGCCATCTGCTTGCCCGTGATACCGTCGTAGGCTATTTCAGCTTCAAAATTCTCGGCCGCCAGCCCCCGAAAGATATTCTGGGCGATTCTCCGGTCATCCTCAACAATCAGGATTTTTTTCATCAGTATTCCAAATGGGTCGAATCAATTTACAAAACGGCAGTTACATAAGCTATAACCTGCCTGGGGATAATTTGTGCCCCTGGTAACAAAGTAAGTCAGGAAATAGCATTGGTACCAATATCCTGCACGTCTGACGCAGCCGCAGCCTGGAATACAATGCCATGATCCAGCGAATGGATAATGGCTTTATTGCTGTGCGCAAAGTAACAGGTGTCAATACCCATTTCCTGGATCTGTTTGACCAACAGGGTAGTATGGGGTTTGCTGCGCCTGCGGGTCTGCCGGATGTACACAGCGCGGATGTTACCCGGAAAAGTCCGGCAGATCTCTTCATAAATAACCGGGTCCTTTTGTGAATCGTCGCCCAGGAGGATGAACTGGAGTTCGGGATAAAATTGGATGATGTTATGGATCTTCCGGAGTTTATGCTCGTGCGATCCGCTGCCGGTCATCACAAAATCGTCCAGGCCCGATTTGATCTTTTTCAGTTTCAGCACAGCTTTCGGCAGCCCATTCAACTCGGCGAACCGCACGATCATATCATAGAGGTTCCATTCGCTGCTCGATACATAGAAAAATATGTTGCTGTCTTTATGAGGATGCGTACGGCTTGCAAACGACAATAACTGGTAATGTTTTACCACATCATCGAAAGGCTTCCTGGCCTGGACATTCCTGGAAAGCAGCACAAAAAGTTTCCGGAACGACCTGCGGCTGTGTGATATCAGGAATGTATCGTCGATGTCGGAAATCAATCCATAACTGCTTTTATAGGGTAAAAAAAACTCCTCGGTGCTTTCCGCGTGGTATTTTCTGCCGTTAATCTCGTCATCTACTGTCACCCGGTAGGAATGCCAGCCGCTGGGGATATCCTGGTCGAATGGGACCTGAAACCTGAAATAGCCATCGGCTTCGGCTTTCGTTTCGTACGTCATTTCACCCAGGTGCAAGGTTACGGTTACGAACGGAATGGTTTTAATGGAGAACAGCTCGATGATCGTCCGTGCGTACCGGAAGCCGCTGCGGGTGTACTTCCGATCCCCGGATGGATACTTCTTCACGACATGGCCAAAAACAACGAGTTCCTTTTTATTGGCGTAGCCACGGTATAATTTTAAGTCACAACGTTTCATAGCTATCTTTAACCTCATCGACTTCATTTCCCTAATTTATTGAATATGTCTTCACAACCGAAAGTTTTGCTGGTAGTAAATCCCATTTCCGGGGACGTGAACAAAGATGTCATTTTTGAAAGAGTAATAGAAAAATCCGAAGCGGAAGGTTACGATCTGCGCATTTACTCCACCACAGGCGAAGAAGATCAGGAGACCATCCGCGAGATGGTTGAAAATATCAGGCCGGAGCGTATTTTGGTGGCTGGTGGTGATGGCACGATCTCCATGGTGGCGCAGGCGATCCACAAAAGCGACACCATTTTGTGCATTATCCCCGCAGGTTCGGCCAACGGGCTATCGGTCGATTTCGGATTGTCCGGTTCCATCGATCAGGCGCTGGAAGTGGCGTTTGAAGGCACTGTCTCCGCCATCGACGCCGTCTCAATCAATGGAGAGATCAGTCTGCACCTGGCCGATATTGGCCTGAATGCATTGCTGGTCAGGAACTATGAGGACAGCGACACCCGCGGTAAGCTCGGGTATGCGCGCGAGATGCTGAGGACATTGAGCGAGCACGAAAATTTCGATGTGAGAATTACCACAGGCAACGAGGTCATCGAAACCGAAGCGCTGATCGTCATCATTGCCAATGCGAAAAAATACGGAACAGGTGTCAGCATCAACCCTATTGGCGATATGTGCGACGGTTTTTTTGAACTGGTTATTGCCAAGAAGCTGGATTTTATCGAAACTGCTAAAATACTCGCAGGCAGTACAGATTTTAACCCGGAGATCATGCAGGTAATTTCTGTGGAAAATGCGAAGATTGAATGCGTAGAGAAAGCCGCCCATTTTCAGATCGACGGCGAATACAAAGGGCTTGTGAAGGAACTGGAAGCAGTGATTTTGAAAGAGTACGTCCGCGTCGCTATCCCGGCGGGACTACGGGATGTCGAATGACCGTTTTGGCCCCGTCGGGGCCTCCTGTTTATAGAGAACAGGACACCCTGCGGGGTGCACACATTCGCAAATCCCTATTTTGTTACAAACAGGATGGCCCTCCGGGCCAATTTTAACGGTATTGTAACAGTATGCTCATTCCAGGATATACTTTTCTGACCAAACTGCAATCTTATGAAAATTCGATATACCATCCTTTCTGCCCTTCTCAGCCTCGCAATTAGAACCTTCGCTCAGCAGACCGAACTTTGTCAGGGGACCTATTTCACCGAGGAACAGGGCAAGGCATTTCTTGAAAAACATATTCCAACCTCCAAAGTAGAATGGGACGCGCGCGCCGCGAAGATCCGTCAACAGATCCTTGACGGGATGGATTTGCGGACCATGCCTCAAAAGCCGGCTTCTAAACCGATCATTCATTCCAAAAAAGAAATGGACGGCTACTCGATCGAGAATGTCGCGTTTGAAAGCATGCCGGGCATTTATGTAACCGGAAATTTGTATAAACCATTAAAAAAACAAAAATCCTACGCGGCGATCCTTGCGCCGCACGGGCATGGCGAGAACCCGCATGGTCGTTTCCGCGAGCAGACGCAGAAGCGCTGCGCGACGCTTGCACGTATGGGCGCGATCGTTTTCGTGTGGGATATGGTAGGGCAGGGAGATGCCAAACAATGCGAACACAAAATGGCGAAAGCGCTGAAATTGCAGACCATTAACAGCATTCGCTCGCTCGATTTTCTGCTATCTGTTCCGGGTGTAGATCCCAACCGCGTGGCTTGTACCGGCGAATCGGGTGGGGGAACGCAGACGTTCCTGCTCGCTGCATTGGACAACCGCGTGAAGGTTTCCGTACCGGTGGTGATGGTATCCGCCTATTTCTTCGGCGGCTGTGTTTGCGAGAGCGGCCTGCCCATTCATAAGAAAGGGGATTATCAGACCAACAACGTAGAAATAGCCGCATTAACCGCCCCCCGCCCGATGATCATGATCTCCGATGGCGGCGACTGGACCAAGAACACTCCGGAAGTAGAATATCCTTTTATGCAAAAGGTGTATGCATTGTATGGCAAAACGGACAACCTCGAAGCTGTACATCTAGCCAACGAAAAGCACGATTATGGCCCTTCCAAACGGAAAGCGATGTACGCTTTCATGGCGAAACACCTGAAACTGGACCTCAAAGCCGTCACGGCTAAGGACGGGCAAATCGATGAAGACCCCGCCAAAGTGCTGGAACAGAAAGATCTGGCTGTTTTCGATGCGGGTCATCCGCGTCCGGCCAATGCGGTGATGGGCGACGAAGCGGTGCTGAAACTTTTATAAGAGCGAGTATGATATTCGTCATTGTACTGGCTGCCATTGTATTCATTGTCCTCAGCTCCACGGTTTTAAAAATGCACCCGCTCGTAGGGTTACTGCTGGCAGCGCTGGGCGTCGGCGTTTTCGCAGGCTTACCGATTGACAAGCTGGCTGAAACCATTGGAAAGGGTTTTGGCGAACTGATGTCCAAAATCGGGCTGATGGTAATCCTTGGTTGTGTAATCGGCGCTATCCTGGACAAATCGGGTGCCGCGATCAAAGTGGCGGATGTCATATTGAAGCTTTTCGGAGAAAAGCGACCTGGATTCGCGATGTCGGTCATTGGCGGCATCGTCGGGATTCCAGTGTTTTGCGATTCCGGCTTTATTATTTTACATAAGCTCAATCAAATTGTAGCCAAAAGGACGGGAAAACCGCTCGCTACCATTGCATTATCGTTGTCTGGCGGCCTTTTTGCCACGCATACGCTCGTACCGCCCACACCGGGGCCATTATCGGCAGCCGGTAACCTCGGTATCCCGGATTCGATCGGCCTCGTAATACTGATTGGATTGGTAGTCTCTATTCCCAGTCTTTTCCTATCGACCTGGTTTGCGGGAAGGTATGCTAAAAATGTAAAGTTGATCGACGATGCCGCGGTGGAAGAGCCTCAAATGATCGAAGAGCAGCTGCTACCGCCCGCCTGGAAAGCATTCATGCCCATCGTTCTTCCCATTCTGCTCATTACCCTGGCCTCTTTTGCGAAGATCCTGCATTTTCCGGAAGAGCTTACCCGCTGGCTGAACTTCCTGGGTAGTCCGCTCGTATCGTTCCTTTTGGCGATATTTTTCAGCTATTCTCTTTTTCCTGAAAACGCTTCACAACGCATGATGGCCTGCTTTAAAAGCGGGATCGAGCATTGCGGGACCACGCTCGTGCTCGTAGGCGCGGGGGGGGCATTTGGGGCGATTTTAAAAGAAACTTCCTTGAAAGAAATGGTGAGCGAATGGCTGCTGCACAATGAAATGTCGGGTGGATACCTGCTGATCATCGCGTTTCTGATAGCCGTATTTTTCAAAACAGCGCAAGGATCCACCACTTCCGCAATGGTACTGACCACGAGCATTCTCGCGCCGCTGTTAGCATCTCTCGGTTTTGTAACGCCCGTTCAAATAACGCTCGTAGTAATGGCAGTCGGAAGCGGAGCCATGATCGTCTCGCATACGAATGACGCGTGGTTCTGGGTCGTATCGCAGTTTACAGGTATTTCAGCGAAGGACACTTATCGTACGCACACCATTTTGACGGGTTTGCAAGGCGTTGCGAGTTTTGCGGCGACGATGGTGTTGTATTTGATTCTCGGGTGAGGGAAGGCGGAAGGGCATCCGGTCAGGTATTGTCAGGGATCGCCAGGTATCGTGAAACGTTTCTTTTCTCACGGTGGGCTGCACCTGGGCTCCCGGGGTTAATTAATTGGCTTCTACAAATATTTCGGCGCTCTGCACCTTTTCGTCATGCGTGAAGGTGCAGAGCGCCGGAAGATTTGTGAATGCATATGAAAAACGAATGTCACCCTGAGCGAAGTCGAAGAGTAAATGCGACTTCGCTCAGGGTGACATTAACGTTTAACATTTATGTCAGCCTAAGGCTTTTGTTTCTTAAACCCCCAGCTCAGCCAGCACCTCGGATACTTTGGTGGCTGCTTCTTTGAATTCGATCGCCGATGAAACTTTCAGGCCGGATTCGTTGATAATGCGTGCACCTTCTTCTGCATTGGTTCCTTGCAGACGAACGATGATAGGTACAGGAATTTCGCCGATGGCTTTGTATGCTTCCACCACACCCGCAGCAACACGGTCGCAACGAACGATACCACCAAAGATGTTGATCAGGATCGCTTTTACGTTAGGGTCTTTGAGGATAATACGGAAACCTGCTTCTACTGTACGTGCGTTTGCGCCACCCCCAACATCGAGGAAGTTGGCAGGCTCACCACCCGAAAGTTTGATCAAGTCCATTGTTGCCATTGCCAGTCCGGCTCCGTTCACCATACAACCTACGTTTCCGTCCAGTTTTACGTAGTTCAGGTTATTAGCACCCGCTTCTACTTCCAATGGATCCTCCTCGTTGGTGTCGCGCATTTCAGCCAGTTCTGGGTGACGGTACAACGCATTGTCGTCCAGGTCAACCTTGGCATCTACGGCAAGAATTTTATTGTCAGATGTTTTCAAAACCGGGTTGATTTCGAACATCGATGAGTCGCTTTCAACGTAAGCTCTGTAAAGTGCAGTGATGAATTTCACCATTTCTTTGAAAGCATCGCCTTCAAGACCGAGGGCGAAAGCCACTTTACGTGCCTGGAATGGCTGCAATCCAACTTTGGGATCGATCCATTCCTTCATGATTTTTTCGGGAGTATGTTCTGCCACTTCTTCGATGTCCATACCGCCTTCGGTACTGGCCATGATCACGTTGCAGTTTTTGGCACGATCCAACAGGATCGACAGGTAATATTCTTTGGGTTCGCTTGGACCCGGATAGTATACGTCTTCTGCGATCAGGACTTTGTTTACTCGTTTGCCTTCTGCACCGGTCTGGTGCGTTACCAATACTTTGCCCAGGATGTTATTGGAGATGGTCCTGACATCTTCAACCGACTTCGCCAATGCCACACCGCGTTGCTCGCTGCCGACGATACGGCCTTTTCCGCGGCCACCCGCGTGGATCTGGGATTTTACAACATACCATTTGGTGCCTGTTTGCTGGCTAAGCTCACGTGCAACCTCCACAGCTTTATCCGGAGTGTCGGCTACGAGGCCTTCCTGAATACGCACACCGTATTTTTTAAGAACGCTTTTGCCTTGATATTCGTGAATATTCATGAGTATAAAAGTAAATTGGTATTTTCACGGCAAATTAAGCATTTAATCAAAACGGGCGAGTTTTCGACGCAATTATCTTTTCATTATGGAGCTACTTCGGGCGAGCGGGATCAGGCGTACTTACGGTTCTTTGCAGGTTTTAAAAGGCATTGATCTGGAAGTAAAAAAGGGAGAAGTAGTGGCGATCGTCGGGCCTTCGGGCGCGGGAAAAAGCACCTTCCTGCACATTCTGGGAACGCTCGACAAGCCGGAACAGGGGAACGTGTTTATCGAGGGAATCAATGTCTTCACGCAGAAGGACAAGGAGCTGGCCCGGTTCCGAAATGAGAAGATCGGCTTCATTTTCCAGTTCCATAACCTGCTGGCGGAATTCACCGCGTTGGAGAACGTGTGTATGCCGGGTTATATCAATGGGAATATCAATGAAAAGGACATTCAGGCACGTGCGAAGGAGCTACTGGAACTGCTAGGCCTTGGCGGAAGAATGGATCATTTACCGTCACAACTCTCAGGCGGCGAACAGCAGCGCGTAGCAGTTGCCCGTGCATTGCTGAACCGTCCGGCCATTGTGTTAGCCGATGAACCCTCTGGTAATTTGGATTCGCATAATGCCTTGGATTTGCATCAGCTATTCTTCAAACTACGGGACGAGACTGGGCAGACGTTCATTATCGTGACGCACAATGAAGAGCTCGCCGAAATGGCCGATAGGAGGCTGTTGATGCAGGATGGGTTGATGGTCCAGCATTCGGTTTGACTCCGGCAGAATTCGCCTGTTTATAGCAAGCCGGATGTATCCTCGTCGCTCCGTGAGGAGCATCCTGTTTATAGCAAAGTGCATTTCACCTAGTTCCGGACTCTGCTAGGAGTCTCCTGACGGAGACGACATCCTTCGTGTCATAGGCGTTTTCTACAAACAGGGGGCCACTCTGTGGCCGCATTGACCAAATCTAACATCCCATTTCTATAAACAGGAGGCCGCTCTGCGGCCAAACGAAAACGGGTTGCCAGTTTCCTGACAACCCGTTTTTTATATTTTCCGAAGAAACGGAGGCTGATTACATCATGCCGCCCATTCCGCCTCCGTGGCCATGGCCAGCAGCAGCAGGAGCTTCTTCCGGCTCGTCAGCGATTACGCATTCTGTTGTAAGCAACAGACCAGCGATAGATGCTGCGTTTTCAAGAGCCAGACGGGATACTTTCTTAGGATCGATGATACCAGCTTCCAAAAGATCTGTGTAAACATTGTCCTTCGCATTGTAACCGTAAGCACCTGTTCCTTCTTTCACTTTCTGAACAACTACCGATGGCTCCTGACCTGAGTTAGAAACGATAGTTCTCAAAGGAGCTTCCAAAGCAACACGGATGATATTGATACCGGTTTTTTCGTCTTCGTTTGAGCCATTAACACCTTCCAGAGCAGCAGTAGCACGGATGTAAGCTACACCACCACCTGCAACGATACCTTCTTCAACGGCAGCGCGGGTTGCGTGCAATGCATCGTCAACGCGGTCTTTTTTCTCCTTCATTTCAACCTCAGTTGCAGCTCCGATGTAAAGGATAGCTACGCCACCTGACAATTTAGCCAGACGCTCCTGAAGTTTCTCGCGATCGTAGTCAGATGTTGTATTTTCGATCTGCGCTTTGATCTGGTTAACACGACCCTGGATATCTTCTGAATTTCCAGCTCCGTTAACCAAAGTTGTATTGTCTTTGTCGATAATCGCTTTTTCGCAAGTACCGAGGTATTCCAAAGTAGCGTTTTCCAATTTGAAACCACGCTCTTCGCTGATAACAGTACCACCAGTGATGATAGCGATATCTTCCAGCATTGCTTTGCGACGGTCGCCGAAACCAGGAGCTTTAACAGCAGCTACTTTCAATGCGCCACGGATTTTGTTAACTACCAATGTAGCAAGTGCTTCTCCGTCAACATCTTCTGCAAGGATCAGCAAAGGACGGCCGGTTTGAGCAACTGCTTCCAATACAGGAAGAAGCTCTTTCATAGAAGAAACTTTCTTCTCAGAGATCAGAATGAACGGACGTTCCAGTTCAGCTTCCATTTTCTCTGTGTTGGTTACGAAGTAAGGAGACAGGTAACCACGGTCGAATTGCATACCTTCCACAGTTTTAACTTCTGTTTCAGTACCGCGTGCTTCTTCCACTGTGATAACACCTTCTTTACCTACTTTCTCCATCGCTTCGGCAATCATGTTACCGATTTCCTCGTCATGGTTTGCAGAGATTGTTGCAACCTGAGCGATTTCTTTGGATGTAGAAATGTTTTTCTTTTGGCTTTCCAGATCTTTTACGATTACGGAAACCGCTTTGTCGATACCACGTTTCAGGTCCATTGGGTTAGCGCCGGCCGCTACGTTTTTCACACCGATCGAGTAGATCGCCTGTGCCAAAACAGTAGCAGTAGTAGTACCATCACCCGCTGAATCAGCAGTTTTGGAAGCTACTTCTTTCACCAGCTGAGCTCCCATGTTTTCGATAGGATCTTTCAGGTCAATTTCTTTGGCAACAGTAACACCATCCTTAGTGATGCTTGGTGAACCGAATTTCTTGTCGATTACTACGTTACGACCGCGAGGTCCCAATGTAACTTTAACGGCGTCAGCCAATGTGTCAACACCGCGTTTTACCTTATCGCGGGCTTCTGTGTCAAAAAATATTTTCTTAGACATAACAATTAATAATTTGAAAAAACTTTAAGAGAAACTAATGAATCTGAATACCGGAATTATCCTACGATCGCGTAGATATCCGACTCACGCATAATCAGGACGTCTTTTCCTTCGTATGCCAATTCAGTGCCTGAGTACTTACCGTACAATACGATATCACCCACTTTTACTGTCAGCGGCTCATCTTTTTTACCGGGACCTACTGCGAGTACGGTTCCGCGCTGAGGCTTTTCTTTTGCAGTATCAGGGATGATGATACCAAATGCTGTTTTTTCTTCGGCTGGGGCTGGTTCGATCAGAACACGGTCAGCTAGCGGTTGTACATTCACTTGTATTTCTGCTAAAGTTGACATAAATATTAAACGTTTATTTTTAATTGTCAGTAATGATTAGACTGACATCCCGTTAGCACAATCTGTGCCAGCGTTTCAGCTCTGACATTTTTTCCGGCAAGTGTGACAAATTTGTATTCAAGCAGGTCGTTATATGATTATAATGTCATTTGCGTGTCAGGAATACTGAGATCTTGCTTTCAGTGATGGAATTTGTTAAATTTTATCGGCACCAAATTGAGAACCCTATGTCAGAGCTCGGCGAAAATTGGCTTACGGAAGGAATTTTTGATTTTGAATACAAGAAATATGTGCTGATGGCTTATTTTCAGCATGTCCGGAATGAATTCAGCAGCAACCGCCTTCATCCTTACCTGCCAGAGCTGAAACTGCATTTTGACGCATGTGTCAGCATTCAATCCACAAAAAGCAGGATCAGGACCGGCCTGCCAAAGAACCTGACAGGAATCGATGTCAGCAACTGGCAACTCCGTTACGAGGAAATGCAGGAGGATGATGCTTTCATGTCCAGCCTTAATTACATTCTGGACTTTGCCATACCCAGGTTTTCAAAGTCGATCGAAGACGGTACTGAGCGGTTTTCGGAAGTAGAGGGCAACGTCAGAATTTCACCGGTGGGTATCGTTCCGCTCCATCTTCAGGAAGGATATCTGCTGTTCATGCATACCTTCCAGCCGATGGTCAGTATTTTTGAATACCAGCTTGCATTGTACAATGAGTGGAAGGAACGGTATCTCAAAACCCGTTTTGTAGAAACAGTGCGGATCGGCGTCGGAAATACGATCTCTCAGATTAAGGTAGATCTTACCCGAAAAAACAGGGCGCTTCCCAATCCCGCTACTTATGTGGTGGAATCGAAATACGAGTATCCGCTGCATGAAACGCTTTTGCCTGTTGCCGAAAGACTGGTACTGCGGGAGATTGATATTGCTTAGCGAATTGAAAAGGCATAAAAAAATCCCGCGGATTTTCGCGGGATTTCAGCAGCAAATTATTGCCGTGATTATTTTTTTGCCGTGTCGACCGGTGTAGCTGCGGGTGCTGTTGTGGCGCCGGCTGGTGCTGCACCTTCCTGCTGTGCAGGCGGGGGAGCAATTTTGCCGCCGGGAACTACTGCATTCTGAGCTCTTTCCACATTTACGCTATTGATACCAGCTCCGGCGTTGCTTCCGCCCACCATAATGTAAGAAGCGAGAGAGATCAGGATAATCGCACTTGCCAGTCCCCAGGTGATCTGCTCTAGCAGGTCGGTAGTTTTTTTAACGCCAAACATCTGGGTGGTTCCCGCCCCGCTGAATTCGCTTGAAAGTCCTCCTCCTTTTGAATTTTGGACCAAAACGACCAGAATCAACAATACCGCAACAATCGCAACCAGAATAATTAAACCCAAATACATTTTTTAAACAATTTTGAATGACTGAATGATTGAATGTGTGATTTAGTGAATGTGTGAATTAGTGAATGAGCGAATGAAACTACAATTCCTGACCTCTTGACTCCTTGAATTTAAACTCCTGAACTCATCAAGACCGGGCGTACAGTTCGCTCAATTTTTTCGCAAAGTAATTCCTTTTTTCCGGTTTTTTCAAAATCAATTTTTGATAGACGTCGATTGCTTTCTCTATTTTGCCCTGCCGGATCAGGATGTTTGCGAATGCCTCAGTCTCAATGCCTCCCTCGGCGGTACCTCCGAGCCTGCCGCTGAGATCGACGTTGATAGGTTCCAGGTTGTTGTCCTGACGGGCAATGCGCGGGTTCTTTTTCATAAACCCTTCGATGATTTGCTGCTGGCGACGCTGTTCTTCGGTTCTTTGCAACTGCGCCGCTGTCTGCAGTTCGACCGTATTGATCAGCAGATCTTCTCCGTTCTGAGGTTCCGGGCTCACTTCCAGGATCTCATCAACGTCCACAGTGGCATCGTACCGTTCGTTGTCACTTTCAACGAGCTGCTGCAATGCGACGCGGCTCAAAGCATAAGCGGCTGCACGGGGCCGGGTTTCATCCAGCTTTTCGCCACCTGCAATGCTGGACGCCTTGGCCAGGATCGAATAGGGGATCTGGCAGTAAGGAAATGCCTTGATCGTCGCTTCCAGCTGTGGGATAACGTCGGCAGAGATCAGGCCTGGGTCTTTCACCAACTGATCAAATTGTTCCTTATCGATGATCGGCATATTCCGGGGGTTATTAAAAGTCAGGATATTGAATGTAAAGATGAAGGCTGATCGTTCCTACCAGTCGGCAGCGGATTTATTGAAAACCTGCTGTACGAGGTTCTCCCTGATCGTGGGTAATAGTCTAGCTTCGTTCTGATTGAGTGTTTGATCCTGAGGGAAATCTGCGTAGTAGGTGAACGATTGGTCAAAGTTTTTAGTCTCGTCTTTGGCATTGGTATAGCGCACTTGTATCGTTACATTGAGCCTGTTGAGTCCCGCCTGGTCATTGGCAGTGGGAGCAGCTGGTACTACGTCGTAACCGGTGATAGCGCCTTCCAGCAGCAGATCCCCTCCGCCCGGCTGGCTTACCAGACTGGTATTTCTCTGGAAATATTCTTTCAAATCTTCGGTAAATCGCTGCGGCAGGTCACTAGGTCCCCCTGCTGTTCCCATTGTAAAGTTCAGAACGGTGAAGGTTTTGATGTCGGGCGACAGGTTGGTTCCTGTAAAAGAATATACGCCGCAGCCGGACATGAAAAAGGGACATTGCAGGATCAGAAGCCCCAGAATCCACGTTTTCGGGCCTATCCTGCGTATCAGGCTGCGGCTATTGGCTGCTTTATTTCTATTCTTCAATGTCGTACTGTTTGATCTTCCTGTATAACGTGCGCTCGGATATGCCCAATGCATTAGCCGCATATTTTCGTTTGTTGTTGTTCTTTCGCAATGCTTTAATGATCATCTCTTTCTCCTTATCTTCCAGGGAAAGCGATTCTTCCTCCGCAGTAACGTGGGTAACGTCCTCAATTTCATCTCTTTCACCCGAATAGCGGTCGAGGTCTACCGTCCTGGGCGTCGGCGGGCTCAGGAGCCGTGCGGGTTCGATCGTCGGCGTGGTAATGACCGGCTCTGCATTGTTCAGTGAACTGAACAGCTCCTGGTGGTCTTTCAGAATGTCGCCGCCGTACTTTTCATTTTCCAGCACATTTCTGACGAGTTTTTTAAGCTCCGTCATGTCTCGCCGCATATCGAATAGCACCTTATAAAGCAGTTCCCTTTCCGAAAACGAAGTAGCGTCGTCGCTGCCGGATCGCAGGGGGACCAGCGCTTTCCGGCTCGATGGCTGCACCGGGTTCAGATAGTGATTGAGCGTACCAATGTTGATCGGTAGCTCCTTATCGGTTTCCAGAATGGTAATTTGTTCCGCGATATTTTTAAGCTGACGAATGTTGCCGGGAAATGAGTATTCCAAAAGTAAATCCCTGGCTTCGCTGTCGAGCCTGACCGGTTTGGTACGGTAACGTTCCGAAAAATCGTTGGTAAATTTTCTAAAAAGCAACAGAATGTCCTCACCCCGGTCGCGCAAAGGCGGAACGTAAATGGGCACGGTGTTCAAACGGTAGTAAAGATCTTCCCGGAATTTTCCGTTGTTCACGGCGTCGAGCAAATTGACGTTGGTTGCAGCTACTACCCGGACATTCGTTTTAAGGACCTTGGAAGAGCCTACCCGGATATATTCCCCGTTTTCAAGGACACGAAGCAACCTTGCCTGTGTTCCCAGAGGCATTTCACCTACTTCATCCAGAAAGATCGTCCCGCTGTTGGTAGTTTCAAAATAGCCTTTGCGTGCATCGAGCGCACCGGTGAATGCGCCTTTCTCGTGCCCGAATAGTTCAGAATCAATGGTTCCTTCGGGTATCGCACCACAGTTGATAGCGATGAACGGCCCGTGTTTCCGTGAACTGATGCTATGTATGATCTTTGAAAAGGATTCCTTTCCGCTACCGCTTTCACCGGTGATCAAAACCGTCAGATCGGTCGCTGCGACCTGTACAGCCACATTAATGGCGTGGTTCAGGCCGGATGAGCTGCCTATGATGCCGAAACGGTTCTTTATAGCCTGTATTTCCGATGAATTCATTCAAATAACGATTAGCTATCAGTTGCTGGCTGTCAGCTTTTGGTAAATTAATGGATTGATGTGTGTGGATGCGAAAACGGATTGAATTAAGAAACCATGATTTCGCTCATTGCCTTTCCTTTCAGGGTGGCAGCAGAGACTTCGGTGATCAGTACATCAACATACTGCCCTATTTTGAAGTCACCCCGTGGGAAAACGACCCTTTTGTTCTGATCACATCTGCCGGTAAAGTCATTCTCGGAACGTTTGGATGTCCCTTCGATCAATACCCGCTGTACGGTCCCGATCATACGCTGGTTACGTGCCAGCGAAAGTCCCTGCTGAACCTCGATGATCTCCGCAAGCCGTCGTTGCTTGACGTCCTCCGGAATGTCATCTTTAAACTTTTTGGCAGCCAGTGTTCCCGGCCGTTCCGAATAAGCGAACATATAACCGAAGTCAAAGTTGGCATATTTGAGCAGGGAAAGGGAATCCTGGTGTTCTTCCTCTGTTTCGGAGCAGAAGCCGGCAATCATATCATGTGAAATGCCGCATTCGTCGCCCAGAATCCGGCGGATGGCGTCGATACGCTCCATATACCATTCGCGGGTATAAGTGCGGTTCATGATTTCCAGTACGCGGCTATTGCCGCTCTGTGCCGGTAAATGAATGTATTTACAGATGTTGTCATACTTTTTGATGGTATACAGCACCTGGTCGGTAATGTCTTTTGGGTGGGATGTGCTGAACCGGACCCTCAATTCGGGACTTATCTGCGCTACCAGTTCAAGCAGACGGGCAAAATTGACAGATTCTTCGGAAGTATCCTCCTTACCGGCAGCGGGTTGCCATTTGTAACTGTCGACATTCTGTCCGAGCAGGGTCACTTCCCGGTACCCATCTTCAAAAAGTTGTTTGGCCTCGCGGATGATCGAATAGGGATCGCGGCTGCGCTCACGTCCGCGCGTAAGCGGTACCACACAGAAGCTGCACATGTTGTCGCATCCCCGCATAATCGAAACCAATGCCGTAACGCCGTTGGAGTTCAGCCGGATGGGCGAAATGTCGGCATATGTTTCTTCCCGTGAGAGGAATACGTTCACTCCTTTCTGGCCGGTTTCGGCTTCTTCAACCAGCCGGGGAAGGTCGCGGTATGCATCGGGCCCGGTGACGATGTCCACCATCTTTTCCTCATCCAGAAGCTGCGCTTTGAGGCGCTCGGCCATGCAGCCCAGGATGCCGATCAATGCACCCGGTTTCTTCATCTTAACGAAGTTCAGATGCCTCAGACGGTTTCTTACTTTTTGTTCTGCATTGTCGCGGATGGCGCAGGTATTAAGGAATATGAGATCGGCGTTGTTGACATCCGAAGTAGTGGCATAACCGGCTTCGCGCATGACCGAAGCCACAATCTCGCTGTCAGAGAAGTTCATCTGGCAGCCATAACTTTCAATAAATAATCTTTTTTTTCCTGAAAGCGGTTCGTTTTCTGAAATGCGCACAGTTTCACAAGCTTCCTTGTCCGCCTCTGTCAAAATTTTTAATGTATCTGCAATCCGGTGCTCCATGAGAAGGATTTCTTAAACGCTCAAAGCGCAAAGATAGGAAAATTTGGATCAAAACTGACAAACTGTCATATGTCGGCGATAGCCGGAACGCGATCAGAAGGGGTACCCGACACCGAGGTTGATATTCAGGGAATTGGCTTCTGTGCGCCTGAAGAGGTGTTTAATGTTCAGTTCGTCAAGTACGAACCGCTGCAATGCAGGGTCATATACTTTCACCCCGAAATCGAAGCGGAGGACAAAGAAAGATAGGTCATAGCGGATCCCGAAGCCCGTTCCGACAGCGATTTCGCGAATGAATTTGCCGGCCTTGAACTTCTGATCATCGGAAGTAGCATTGCCCAGCCGCCACACATTACCCGCGTCGATAAACAACGCATAATTAATGTCACCAAAGAACTTCGCCAGAAATCCACGCCACTCCACGTTACCTTCGAGCAGGAACTCCCCCGGAGATTCAATGGACAGGTTGTTGTAAGTGATCGGTTCTGCGGAGCCGGGACCGAGCCGCCGGGGCAGCCACGCACGGACGCTGTTCGAGCCGCCGGCAAAAAAATACTTTTCGTAGGGCGGCACCTTGTTGTCGCCATAGCTGTATATGGCCCCGGTATTGACACGTGCCACCAGTGCCGATCTTCTCCCGGCAGGCCAGTAACGACGATAGTCGGCATTCCAGCGAATGTATTTGTAGAATTGAAGGCTGTCACCAAACACGTTCCTGATCACTTCGCGCTGCCGGGGTAAAAAATTAAGCGTCGTACCGCCCGATTCCACCGCAATCCGGAAATAGTGCGCTTTCTTCTGCGGGCCGACGAGGGAGTTTGTGTTGTAAACAAAATTGGCGTTCAGGTCGGATATGAACGCTGATTTGAAGCTATAAATCAGGTTATTACCCTGGGCTCTTAACTCATTGAGAAGGGAATCGAAGTCGGAGCGGAGGTAAGTGTTGTTCAGAATGTTAAGGTCAACCAGCGATACATTCACGAGCGTCGTCCGGGTTGGCTGCCACGAATAGTTGGTATTGATCTTCACGTTCGTACGGGTATATTCCGGCCGGTTCACGTAGTTGTAACCCAAACTTAGCTGAGTCCGGGGGTTGTTGTTGGCAGTCTGCCTTTTAAACAGATTCTGTGGGGTAAGCAGCCTGGGGAAGGTCAGTGAGGCGGTGACACCGATTTCTTCGCTTTTGTAAATCTCCTGGTTACCCACAAAATTCGGCACAAGCTCGATTCCGCCCCGGATATTGGTTTCGAAGTTCTCCATCCCGTTGAAGACATTCCGGATCTTGTACGACAGGTTAGCGAACGGGCCCGGGGTACCCTGCAATTGAATAACATTCAAGCCGAGATCGGTCGATATCTGGTATTTATCGAGTGGAATGGCTTTGAAATAGCTGTTAATGCCCCGTCCGGTGGAGTCGAGGGTGTAGTTGTAGTTTACAAAGCGGAACTGGTCGGTCAGTGATAGTTGCTGCTGGGTGTCGCGCTCTTTCTTCTGGCTGTACCAGGTTTGGGGCCGCACCTGCATTTTGGTGTCCAGCACTTTCCGTGAAAACTTTTTGTCCGAAAACACATATTTAATGCCTTCAAACACGCTGGTGTCCTTCCTGAAAATCGAATCGGGAACGCCCGATGGCGGAAGTACCTCAAAATTAACCGAATTGACCGAATAGCGCTTGCTGGCGGGCGCCGGCATATCCACCCTCACCCGCACATCCACCGATTTGAACAGGCTGTCGGTGGGGCGGTTGGTAATCGTGTCGTTCACGATGTAACTGATATTCTGCCGCGAGAAGCCCATATAACCTTCATTCCGAAGCAAAGTTTCAATGCGGACACGTTCTTCTTCGAACGCGTCCCCGTCGTAGCGTTTGCGGGAGATCAATGCAGCATTTTTGGCGTCGGCTTTGATGAGACTGTCGGCCAATTCATTTGTGATCTGGTACTGGATGTCGCGGATCATCGTCGCCCGGTTTTCGGTGACAAAGTAATTGACCCGTATCCGCTTAAAGATCGTGTCGGGGTCAAAGGTGACTTTCGCATCGAAAAATCCATTGTTATACAGATATTTCTGCATTTTTTCAGCATTCTGCACGACATCCGTCTGGCTATAATACACGGGGGCTTCGCCCAGTACCCGCATCCAGAAGTTACCCTGTGTTGCCCGTATCTGCGCTTTTTCCAGCTTTTTGGCGTACCTGGTCTGGATTCTTTCAAGCTTTCGCGGAGAATCTGCGTGTTCCTGGGATTCTTTCTGGTAATTTTGCGTCACCTCGATCACCTTTCGCTGCCGTTCCTCGCGATTGTAGAACAACTCGCCGAACCGGTAGAGGCCAACGTAAGGGAAGATGGGAAAACCCAGCAACCTTCGGTTCGGTTTTTGCGGGATTAATGCGTCCAATTCCGAGTCGCTTATGACGCGATTGCCCTTGATCGAAGAATTACCCAGTAAATAGCCTTTGGAAGTGGGTTTGGGTGCGCAGGAAAATAGTCCCGTCAGAATCAGGAGAATCAACCAGCCGTATATAGTCCTACAATTAATATTCAATGTTGTCAAAAAATCGTATCAAGTATATCAACTCGTTGAAAATCAAGAAGTACAGGCAGCTGCACGAGGCCTTCGTGGTAGAAGGTGCCAAGAGCGTGCTGGAACTGTTCGACTCTGACTTTGAAATCGAGTTTGTACTGGTAACACAGGAATTTCAGCAAAAATACTCAAGTATTTTAACCCGGCATAACGCAGCCGTCGAAACGGTCACTGCTCAGGAGCTGGAAGGGCTGGGATCTTTCCAGACCAACGATTCGTGCCTGGCTGTGGCTAGAACGAAGGAAAATGCATTTTTGTCTCCCGCGCCTTCCGAATATATGCTCATGCTCGACGATGTCCGCGACCCGGGCAACCTGGGTACTATTATTCGTGTCGCGGATTGGTACGGCATTACCAGGATTGTCTGCTCGCGCGACACAACCGACGTCTACAACCCCAAAGTTATAGCGGCGGCCAAAGGGTCATTTACACGTGTGAATCTGTATTACACTGATTTAGTACAGTATTTTGAAGAAATAAAAGGTGCGAACCATCAGGTTATCGGTGCATTTCTGGGAGGCGATTCGCTGTATGAATTTGCATATCCCACCAATGGCGGGATTATCATAATGGGTAATGAATCCAACGGGATTAGCGAACAGGTGGCTCAATTTGTGACCGACAAGATCATGATTCCCCGATTTGGTGCTGCCGAGTCGCTGAATGTGGGCATTGCAACTGCCGTGATGCTGGATAATATGCGGAGACAGGTTCCGCTTTAAGCCTCTACTCGTGGGCCGCCTTGTGAGAAAGTTCTTCCGCGTACTCTTTGCCGAGGTAATTATCGATGAAATAATGGGCCACATATAACAGCGGCGTCAGCAGGATGGCCACTACACCTTTGTACAGGTAATTGATGGTTCCTACCGAAAATACCAGCTTCAAATCCCAGTTTCCGAAAACATAAAAAGCGATTCCGATCACGACGAAACTGTCGATCAATTGCGAGAACATGGTGGAACCGGTGGCCCGAAGCCATATGAATCGGCTGCCTGTCTTTCTGCGAAGCCAGGAGAATACCAGGATATCCAGCAGCTGTCCCAGTAAAAAGGCGGTAATCGAACCGATCATAATGCCTAATCCCTGGTTGAAGATTTTCGAAAATGCGTCGTTGATATTGAAGGTGTTACCCTGACTGTCGGTGTTGTTGAGGTCGAGCCAAAACTGTGCAGGCGGGAGTTGGGTAGCTACATAAATGATCAGGAATGTGTAGACGATCAGGGCGGAAGTAACGTAAGAAATCCTTTTGACGCCCTTGCGGCCGAAATATTCGTTGATAATGTCGGAGGTGATAAAAACGATCGGCCAGCTGATCACACCAGCCGTCATATTGAAGTCGAGCTTCTGGCCGCCGATGGGTAACTGGGCCGGAGCAATGCCCAAAAGTGTCTCCACTGAAAATATTTTACCGCCGATGATCTCCGCGATGAGCGCGTTGGTGAGAAAGATACCGCAAAGGAGGAGGAACAGCCGTTGGCGTTTGGCCTCCTGAATGGTTCTGTCGGGTATGGTCATCGGGTGATAAGTACTTTCAGTGGAGGTATAGGTTTATAAATTCGTCATGCAATGATATCTTCAACCGTGCGTGTCGACATAATGCGGCGATTGGTCAGGAAGAATTCCAGCTTGTCCATCGCCTGGTTCAGCTCGTCGACCGTAGGCAGGAACACAATGCGGAAATGCGGATCCAGATGATAATTAAATCCGGTTCCGGCCACTACCAGCACTTTCTGGTCTGCCAGCAGTTCATAAACAAACTGGTCGTCTGCCCGGAAACCAAACTTTTTCAGATCGATTTTTGGGAAAACATATAATGAACCTTTGGGTTTCACACAGGTAATACCCGGAATGGATGTCAGCCTGTCGTAAACCAGGTTCATTTGTTTGTATAACCGGCCGGTCGGTACCACATGTTCCTTGATACTCTGGTAACCGCCTAATGCAGTCTGGATCGCGTATTGCGTAGGCACATTGGCGCACAGACGCATGCTCGCAAGCAGGAGCAGACCTTCCGCATAGGATTTGGCTTTTTGCTTCGCGCCACTGAGGATCATCCAGCCGCCGCGGAAACCTGCGGAACGGTAGTTTTTGGAAAGGCCGCCATAAGATACACAGAGGGTATCTGTCACAAATGACCCCATCGGATGATGCACGGCGCCGTTGTAAAGGATTTTATCGTAAATCTCGTCGGCAAAAATGATCAGCCCGTGCTCTTCCGCGATCCGGGCAATGCGACTCAATGCCTCCTTGTCGTAAACCGCGCCAGTAGGGTTGTTGGGGTTGATAATGACAATGCCTTTTGTGCGAGATGTTATTTTCTTTTCCAGGTCGTCGAGATCGGGGTTCCAATCGGACTCTTCATCACATATATAATGTACCGGTGTGCCGCCGCTGAGCGAGATCGCCGCCGTCCATAATGGGTAGTCCGGAGAAGGGACTAGGATTTCGTCGCCGGGGTTGAGCAATGCCTGCATCGAGAGCAGGATCAGCTCGCTTACACCGTTTCCAATGAAAATATCATTGATTTCAACATCTTGAATACCAATGGTTTGGGTGTAGTGCATGATCGCCTTACGCGCCGCGAACAAACCACGGGAATCCGAGTAGCCTTGCGCATTGCGGATGTTCATGATAATGTCGTGGACGATCTCGTCGGGCGAATCGAAACCGAACGGTGCGGGGTTGCCGATGTTCAGGTTATGGATTTTGTAGCCCTGACTTTCAAGCTCTAACGCTTTCTGGTAGGTAGCTCCGCGGATCTCGTATTTCAGATGATTCAGGCGGTCGCTTTTTAGAAATTCCATTTTTTCAAGAGTTGGATAACCCTCAAAGTTAAATAAAATCGATGACTGAACGATGTGCTGGCCTTGTTTTGCACACAATGCATGTATTTTTCCTCGAAAACAAGTTCAGCCACACGAATCGCGTGGCCGAAAATATACTATTGGGAAGCTTGTAACTTTATCTTTGAGCAGCTAATCAAACGGGACCTTCGTATGGCAAAGTCGTCATGTCGATGATGGATACATTTGTCGGAGAACTATTGTCTTTAACAAACCTACCTTTGATCGTGAGAAGTCCGTTGACAGCTGGGTTGTAGCTTGCCGCCGCTGCAAACGATGAAAAATCCGGAAGAGTTGGTTGTTTAGGCATACCTGTTTGCGGATCAACTTTCTGAGTCACAAAATCGTCAAAAGCTTTGTAATAGTTTTTTAAAGCAGTTTGGCCATTTATACCTAGTGGCCCGCTCATCGTAGTAACCATTGCCGTAAAAGCTGATCCATCAGGCCCCATTCTGAATTCGTACAATGGATTGGGAGAGGTTGAGATAGACCCAAATGAAGGTTTATATAACGTGAGATTTTCGTAGGAATAAACAGTTATTGGATAGGGGAAGGACGGACCGAAATTAAAATCCAGGCCTCCATACATACTGTGAAAAGTAACCATCCCATTGACTAAAACCGTTGTTACCGGTGCTTTGGAATTATAGACCGGGTTGGTGTTGGTATCATCTTTTAGCAAACCAGCCACCAAGTTCGGTGAATTTTCATACCTCTTCGCCTCATTTGAAGAGGGATTGACAGCACAATCGGGCACGCACGAGCCTGTTAGCAGGATCAAAATAATTACAGATAGGTTTTTGTTTTTCATAGGTTCGTTTTTTAATTGGGCCATGCAGTTATATGGATTGAGCTTACCTACTTAGCGACAAAAAATTAGGGCTTGTCCCACCAAACGCGGGTGTAATGATCGTCTTTACCCTGGCTCTGTAACACGGCTTTGTAATTGGCTTCATTAAGCGTGTTTTCGGTTACAGGGTAAGCAAGTCGCCTTGGGATTTCAGTGCCGCCGTTGAGGGTAGTTGTAGCGGGTTTTAGAATAGGAAATCCTGTTCTCCGCCATTCCGACCAAGCCTCTGTACCTTGAAGAAAAAGAGCGATCCATCGCTGGGTACTGATACGTTCGATTGCTGTGTTAGTTGCATAAGCCACCTCAGGTTCTGCGAGATAGCTTTTTAATGCATTTTCAGAATAGCTGTTGCCCATCCATTGCTGCAACGACGCCTGAACGGCAGCTTCGTAGAGCGCTTTGGGATCACCGTTCGTCCAGCCTAGGGCGGCTGCCTCCGCTTGCGCGAACAGGACTTGTGCATACGTCAGGACGTTTACGGCAGAATTTTGCTGAGAAAGTACAGAACTGATAAGGGAAAGGTCTTGCGCCTTTGCACCGCCAACAGCATACGGTACGCCTACATATTCACCTGAGATGTTTTTGGCTGCGAGGAAGGGAAGCCGTGGGTCGGACGTTTTCTTTAAATAGTTGACGAATACGTCGCTTAATGCATAGTCCTTTCTGTTACTTACTACATAATTGGCGTAAAGCGGATTCTCGTTGTTCGATTCCGAAAGGAACTTATATTGTACATTGTCGGCCGCCGAAATAATAACGCCATCGTCTAATGCTGCCTGAAATTCTTTTTTGCCCAAATCAGGTTTGACCTTCGATAATCGCAGTGCCGCAATGAGGCGGAGTGAATTGGCGAACTTTTTCCATTTTGCCGTACTGCCGTTCAAAAGTATATCGCCTTGTATAGTCTTGCCCTCATCGAATTGCGCTGCTGCCTCCTTCCATTCCTTAAACAAATCAGTATAAACAGTTTCCTGCTTGTCGAAGGCCGGCGTGAAATCACCGTCGCCTTTCAACGATTCGGAGTAGGGAATATCACCCCAGCGGTCGGTGATCCATTGGAAGAAGTAGGCTTTCAGAATTCTGGCGATAGCGACCTGGTTGGCATTTGAGCCAAATACGGAGGCGCTGATTTTTGTTTTTTCGTCGGTATTTAGTTCGATAATCCGTTGCAGGTTGATAAGTGGGCCGGCATACCAGACATTGTAGTTGAAATTGACCGTTTTGTATTTCGAATCCTCGATATAAATCACATCTCCCAATTGTTGGACATACATTGCAGGAACAATATTTGCCCCTCCCGGACCTACCTGCGCGTTAATCGTGCCCACGCTACGCAATGCACCGGTGAGCAGGCCTGCCGTGCTGGGCGAGGATGGGTTGTTAGGATTAGTATTGATGTCTCCGAAATCGCCGCATCCCGACATAAAAACGTGCAGGGAGAGCGCTATCACTGATAATTGCCAGCGTTTCTTCATGATTGAACCGGATTTGAGGTGGATGTATGTTTAAAAACCTACTCTAAGCGTGGCACCGATCGATCGGACTGGCGGTAGCTGACCACCTTCGTACCAGAGTGTTTCTGTCTCCGAAATGTCGATCCCTCCGCCAATGGCGCTATAAATCAAAAGAAGATTCCGTCCGATCAGTGAGACGCTCGCCGATTTCAGGTGTTTGCCTAAAAACTTTTTAGGAATTTTGTAGCCCAGCGAGACTTCGCGAAGCTTTACATAGGTCTTATCATAAATCCAGTACTCATTGAGCGCAAACAACCAGTTTTCATAAAGATTTTGGACGTCTACCCGGTGCGTATTGGTTTGGCCGTCTTCTGTTACGGCGTCCAGCAGAACTCCGCCGCCTTTGTCGGGATCATCGCGCTTAGGATTGCCGAGTTCGTTGTTGCCCGCCGTTTCCGCTGATAGTCCCGATCCGGCGTTGAACATCCGGCTAACTGAAAAGAATTTTCCTCCAACGACAAAATCAGTGCTCGCTTGCAAAACCACGCCTTTATACTCGAATGCATTGATAATACCGCCTTTGAATTTGGGCAAGACATTGCCGAGATTGACATTGTTTTCTTTTACATACAAGCCTGCCTTTCCTGCTTTGATGTTTTCAGGAGTGGGGGCGTAGACTACCTTCCTGCCATTCGCGTCCTTTTTAATACCAACTCCTTCGAGCATTCCCCAGTCTTCGCCAACACGTGCATTGAGCGTGAGCGCACGCCATTGCGGGCCGTCGAGCCGGTAGTTATTGCTCTGTTCGGTCAGTTCGACTACCTTGGAACGATTCCGGTCGGCGTTGATGTCCAATTCCCAGGAGAATGCGTCTGTTTTAACTGGTTGTGCGGAAATATGGAGCTCCATTCCGGTGGTAGTAATCAATCCGGCATTTACAACTGCATTATTGTAGCCACTTGTGGAGGCGACGGCTAGCGGTATGATCTGATTGCTGTTTTCATTTTTGTAGGCAGTGAATTCCAAACCAATGCGATTGCGGAAAAATTGAAGGTCGATTCCTCCCTCATAGGATGACGACATTCCGGGGTGCAGCGCAGAATTAGGCAGTACTAAGGGCAGGGACATCGAAGGGTTTGTGCCGTATACCGCACCTACCGAATATGACATTGCGGTCTGGTATGAGGTAAGGTCAGTCCCGACTTGCGCATAACCGGCCCGTAGTTTTCCAAAAGATAGAATTTGATTGGCGGATAGCAGCTCGGAAAACACGATACTTGTCGAAACGGAAGGATACAGGTAGGAGTTATCCGATTCGGGTAGGGCCGAAGACCAATCATTTCGTATGGAACCTTCGACGAACAGAATGTTGGCAAAACCTACGCTGACATTGCCGAACAGGCTGTTTACTTTCTTTTCAAAGAGATAGTTCGCCGCTAACGGGCGGTCTTTCGAAGCGGCGATGTTGTAGTACCCCGGGGTAGTGAGCCCTCCGACCGTGCCTTGCAATGTACCTTCGGTACGGTTATAGCGCATGTTTCCCCCGAGATTGGCAAGTATTGAAATCTTCTTGAATGTCTTGTCGAAGCTTATCAGACTCTCGTAGTTATTTTCCAAAGTCGCACCCGTAAGAAAGGCGAAAGCGCCAAGTCCACCGGCATTGAGAGTCCCGGAGGCAATGCGGCCACTCTGGAAGTAACTCCCATAATCTCGACGGAATTTGCCGGTGAATTTCAGGAAGTCCGTAATCCGGTAAGTCAGTCCTGCGTCGCCGAAAATCCTTTGTAGCCGACTGATGTTGGTGTTTTCATATACTTGGGTGTAAGGACTATCCCAATATTTTGGCCTTGGATCCATTGGGCCGCCGATATTCCAGCTACGGAAGGTGCCGTCGACATTTTTGTAGCTCTTCAGATCGTCTATACTCAACTGGCGCTGAAACCATTGGTTGAATGAGCCGGTCGTTTGGTTGTTTCCATTTAGGGTTGTGTTATTAGTATTGAAAAGGGACGTTCCGGGGCCTGTACCGCCGCTACTGCCATATCGGTCGGCTGGTGTATTATCAGTTTTTGTCCCTGTATAGCTTACATTCAATTCAGCGGTGAGGTGCTTGGCGAAAGTAATAGCTGTTTTCGCACTGATGTAATCGCGCAGCTGCTTGCTGTTCGGTATGATGCCGTTGTTTACGATATGTGTGTAAGAAATGCGTGACGAATAACTATCACCTGCTTTTGAGAATGCAATGTTGGAATTGTAACTCACCGGTTTTTCAAAGAAATCGCGCACATTGTCAGGGTGTGCGACGTAAGGCGTTTCCCTGCCAAAACCTTCTCCCGGCTGCCACGAGAATGCCGACCTATGCATTGAACCGTCTATTTTTGGCCCCCAACTCTCGTCTGCCGAGTAATCCAGAATGCGTTGCCCATCGAACGACGCCCAGTTGGCGGGATGAACTTGAGGCTTGAATTTGAAAGTTTCCCATTCCTGCGAGTAGCCGCCACCATATTCGTTTTGGTATTTGGGCAGCAGTGACACCCGATCGATGGTCATACTGTGGTTAAGGGTTAAAGATGTTTCGCCGGATTTTCCTCTTTTGGTCGTTACCACTACCACCCCAGCCGAAGCACGATTGCCGTATAATGCGGTTGCGGAAGGGCCTTTAAGGACTGTAAGAGACTCAACATCATCCATATTGACCATACTGATGTCGGTCGGAGTGCCATCTACTACATACAGTGGATCACCACCTGCCAGTGAGTTGATCCCCCTTATACGGATGCTCGGAGTTCCGAACTTCGCGGCCGATTGACCCAGTACCTGTACGCCGGCAATTTTACCGGCGAGTGCATTGCCAATGTTCGGGTCTCGGGCAAGCGTCAGTTTTTCTGCTTTGATTTCCTGAACAGCATAACCAAGCGCTTTTTTCTCACGGGCAATTCCAAGCGATGTGATCACAATTTCCTGAAGGTGCGTTTCGTCGCTGATCAGGGTAATGTCAAGCCGGTTCTGGTTTCCGACCAGTGCTTCCTTACTTTTAAAGCCGATAAAACTGAAAACAAGTGTTGAACCGGGTTCTACGGCCACTGTGTATCGGCCCATGTCGTCGGTGGTGGTACCCTTGGTCGTGTTCCTTAGCGAAATGTTGACGCCGGGTAGTGTCGATCCGTCCTCGGCCGTGACCTGGCCGCTTATTTCGCGCATTTGCGCATAGGTTGGTACAAAGAAGAGCACGAGAATGCCGGCTCCGATTGTAAGCAGAAGTGATTTCATCAAAGTCAGGTTTGAAGGTGGAAGGGCTTTCGAAAAACCTTATGACTCTGAATTTACAATCGTTGAAACCGCATATCAGGAATGTATCCAGCGTCCGGCAGGGCTGGACTTTCAATCGGTATACTAGCTCAAAGGGAATTGGAATTGTTACAAAAAAGGAAAGGCGAACCGAAGCCCGCCTTTCCCAATATTCAAAAAATTACTGTCAGAATTTATCCCACCACAATTTGGTCGTAGCAAGGTCGCCGCCGATGGCATTTGCCGCAGCTTCGCGGTTGGCACCATTGAGGGTCTGTTCGATGATCGGGTAGATCATCCGTACCGGGATCGCCAGACCGGCAGGAACGTTTCCGCCAGATGGAGGAGATAGTTTCGGGGCGTCGAGCCTTCTCCACTCAACCCATGATTCCCAGCCTCTGTTGAAGAGAGCAAACCATTTCTGGTAGCCGATCTTCTGTTTCCAGGTACCCTCTGCTGTGGCATAGGCAACTTTTGGTTGTGCAAGATAAGCAGCAGCTTCGGCCGCTGTTCCACCCCAGTAAGTGATGGATGCCGTTACCGCCTTGTTATAATGCTCAGCAGCGGAACCGGTGATGAACCCTCTTTCCACAGCTTCTGCAAGCAGAAACTCAACTTCCGAGTAATCAAGCAGCAAACCTTCGAAAGCCGGATCGATGATCTTGTCACTGATGTGTGAAAAGCTGGAATAAGTGTTCAGGAAGCCATATTGGCCACCGACGTACTTACCGCCAATGGTTGTGAAAAGGAAAGGCCTTCTTGGGTCGTTCAGCTCGTTCATCGGGTTAACCACTGTTTCCGAGGGGATGAAGTCCTGCCGGCTGGTGTAAAGCGCGTTCAGGTTCTGTGCGATCGGATTATAGTTTGGTGGCGTCGAAATGTATGGGAAAGCCGCTTTGTCCGCATTGCTGGTGAAAACTTTCGGAGCCGCTTCCGCCACCATTTTTTTCGCTTTGTCGGGGTCGCTGTCGGCAATGATCATCGCCAGTTTGAGTTTGAGCGAGTTACCGAATTTCACCCATTGTGCGATATTGCCTTTGTAAAGCAGGTCGCCGCCGCCAAATGGCGTTCCTTTCGATTCAAGCTTAGGAAGCGCCGCGTCCAGACGGGCCAGAATCGCGTCGTACACAGTTTTGGCGTCGTCGTATTTAGGAAGCGGGTTTTCCGGGTTCATTGATTCGGAATACGGAATGTTGCCGAATGTATTCACCAATGCAGCCCAGGTCATCACTTCCACCACTTCGATCTGTGCAAGCTGCACATCTTTGGTCGCCTGCCCTAAAAGCCCATCCGCATTAATAAGTCTTCTCGATTCGTTCAAATCGGAGATAACGCCTTTGTAAAGTCCCCGCCAGAATGACTCAGGAACGATACGCGCTGTCACGTTGTAACGGGGTTCGTCCAGATAGGTGGTCGTCGTCCATTGCTGCGTATACAAACGATAGTTGTTTACATTGACGTTCGGGCTGGTCAGTGTATCGGCCAGGCCTTTCAATGCATTGGAGAACAGGGTAACAGGCGGTGCCGTCGACGGGCGCTTGGTATCCACATTGTAGTCTTCCAGGCTGTCGACGCAGGCCGTCAGCAACAGGAAAGGAAGGAAAAGAATGATTAATTTTTTCATATCGCTTAGAAACGGAATTTAACATTGAAACCATAGTTCCTTACAGCCGGATAAGCACCGCTTTGATAACCGCCCGCGCCATTCAGCAAACCTGAGCCCAGACCTTCTTCCGGATCCTGGAATTCCATGTTTTTGTGAATGATCCAAAGGTTACGCCCGATTAAAGAAACGTCGATCGATTTGAAGGCGCGGAGCTTGCTGACGATCGCCTGAGGTAGTGCGTAGGTAAGGGCTACTTCTCTCAGCTTGATGTAGCTCGCGTCGTAGATGTACATCGCTCTTGGAGGATTGCCAGGGTAGCCGTATGCCGTAGCACCGTTCCCGTCTACGTTCGCAGCACGTATAGTGTTCGGAGTTCCGTCGGCCTGTACGCCCGGGAATAACACGCCACCGCCTTGTGCAACAGGGGATCTTTTAGGATTGCCAAGCTCATTCAGGCCTGCCGTGATCGGGTAAAGACCGGTTCCTTCACCATACCATTGGTCCAGTGACCATATGTCGCCGCCGTGGCGGATGTCGAGCAGGAAGCTGAGTGACAATGTTTTGTATTTCAATGTATTGCTCACACCTGCGATCCAATCCGGGTTAGGGTTACCGATGATTTTGTCGGAAGCGGAAGTAGCCGCGTAGATACCGTTGGATTTAACGATCTTCTGACCGCTTTCTTTATGATAATCGAAATCAGTTCCGCGGATGATACCGAATGGCTGTCCTTCTGCTGCATTGATCGAAACACCACCTTGCAAGCTGGCGATCGTTACGTTGGTTACACGGGTATCTCCTTCACCATACAAGCTGATCACCTTGTTACGGTTTCTTGAAAAGTTCACGTTCAAAGTCCAGGAGAAATCCTGCACTTTGATTGGCGTTACATAAGCAGAGACCTCGATACCTTTGTTCTGTACTTCACCCGAGTTGACATAGCGGAATGCATATCCGGTGGCAGCGGTGATAGATACAGGAAGGATCTGATCGAGCGTCGTCGAACGATAGTAAGTCAGGTTTAAACCAACGCGGTCGTTCAGGAATGCACTTTCAAGACCGAATTCGTAGTTTTTGGTCCTTTCCGGTTTCAGGTCCCGGTTGTTTTTTGTGTTTCTAAGCGTGAAATAAGGGATACTGCCTAGTCCGGTTGGTTTGTCATACACGTCGATGGTACTTCCCCATGGTGCGTCGTTACCTACTTCTGCGTAGTTGGCGCTCAGTTTCGCCATGGTCAGCCAGCTAAGTCTTTTCAAGCCTTCGAGGTTGGAGATGTTGAAGTTGGCACCAATGGCAGGGTAGAAGTATGTATTTTCCCCTTTGACCAACGTCGTCGATTTGTCTTGTCTTGCGGTAAGGTCAAGATTTACAAGGTCTTTGTAGCCAAATGACGCCTGTGCATAAAGGCCATCCACTCCGATTCTTCTGTAAGTTTCAATCGGCGCTTCGATCGGGTTAATCGAGTTCGAAAGCGAGAACAGGCCTGGAACCACCATACCGCCGTTGGTTTGTGCACGGATCGCACTTTCAGTCGAGCGGCGCATGCTTCCACCCGCCAAACCGGAGAAGTTGATATCCTTCGTGATGGCTTTGCGGAAGTTGAAGATCACGTCGAGGTTAGTCTCGTTGAAGCTTCTGTTATAGCGTTTGTATTGAGCAGGGTCTGAGCTTCCGAATGCAATGCGCTCTTCCTGCATATCCTGTGTGCCGTTGTAAGCAAAACGGGTAGTAAGGTCAATCCAGGGAGCAATTTTGTAAACCGCTGCGGCGTAACCGAAGATATTGTCACGCGAGTCGTTCGAGAAGTTCTCGTAACGGGAGAAATAGGGGTTTTCCGAATAAATCGGACCGTTCTGGTCGAATGGCTTGGTAGGGCTGCCCCAGTTCCAGGTCACATCCTGTCTGTTTCTGAAATAGGCGGCTTTCTGGTCGAGCAGGTCCACGTTGGTTTGGAACCACTGTCTGAACTGCTGGTTAGGGTTTTTGCCGTCATAACCAGTTCCGTAGCGTCCTATACCTTTTACCTGCGAGTAGTTCGCATTGGCAGAGATCGTCAGTTTCTTGGTCAGATCAAAAGAAGCGGAGAAATTGAAGAGGTTTTTACCCAGTTTACTATTTGGGAGAACCCCTTTTTCGTCGCTGCGGGTGTAACCTACTTTAAATGTGGTGTTTTCACCGCCGCCGAGGATGCTAATGCTTTGGTTGGACGTTACAGCCGTTTCGAAGAACGCAGCCGGGCCGTTTTTAGCAGCAACCCAAGGAGTCATTTTACCGAAAGTCGGGGAAGACGGGTCGAATGCATCCCATTGATATACCATTCTGTTCGGATCGAATTTCGCACCGAAAGACGCATCTGCATCAAATACAGCGATATCGCCTTCGCCTGAGCCCAGGTTACCACGGTAGAACTGATTTTTCGAACCGTCGCCGCCATATCCCGCACCGTATTCGTTCTGGTATTTCACATAAGTGCTCTTGTCGATCTTGCCCCAGGTGACACCGCTGTTCACCGTTACGTCGAAGCTGTTTTTACGGCCTTGTTTGGTGGTTACCAAAATCACACCATTCGAAGCACGCGAGCCGTACAGAGCGGTCGCCGCGGCACCTTTCAGGACGTTGATGGACGCAATGTTGTCCGGATTGATATCGGAAGCAGCATTACCATAGTCGGTTCCGGCGCGACCTGTTTGCTGGTCCGATGAGTTGGTATTCGCATTGGATACAGGTACACCGTCGATTACCCACAATGCCTGGTTGTTGCCCGTAATGGACTTGTAACCACGGATGATCGCGCTGGTTGAACCACCCATGTTGTTGTTCGTTTTGATGTCGAGACCGGCGATTTTACCTGCCAGCGAGTTCATCACGTTCGGGTTACGTGCCTGTACGATCTGTTCGTTATTGATCTGCTGGGCTGCATAGACGAGCTCATTTCTTTTTCTTTCCTGTCCAAGAGCCGTTACCACGACTTCCTGAAGCTGGCTGACATCGTTTTTTAGCGAAATGTTGATGACTGATTGGCTTCCCACCACAATTTCCTGTGTTTGGAAACCGATAAAACTAAATACCAGTGTAGAACCCGTAGATGTGGTGATAGTATACTGGCCCTGGCTGTCTGTGGTGGTACCCCGAGTAGTACCTTTCAAAGAAATGTTAACGCCCGGAAGTATCGAGCCGTCATCGGCCGTGACCTTACCGGTCACCGCGAGATCCTGGGCATGCAGCTGCGTGATTAATAGCAGTAAACACCCCATGAAGGAGAATAGAGTCTTCCTCATAAATTAATTATAAAGTTAGGTTTGTTATGTAAACATAATGTTGCAAAAATAACTATTAGTTTAACCATTACAACCCCGGCATTGCGAAACTTCAAAATTTACTTTGGTATCATGGCCTGGATTGGAGAATTATATATGCAAAATGGACAGTTTTTTGCAATTTTTTCAAATACGTCAAATTTCCAAAATGGGGGTGCATATTGTGCAAATGTTAATGATGGGAACATTTTATTGAGGTTTTTGCAGCAGATTGGCAAAAACATGCTGTATCTGATCAAAACACAGAGGCGTGTAACGGTATTGATATACGCTGTGTTTGTCGAGAATGAATCTAAATAGATGTGGGCTAGGTTAAGCCCCGGTCTTACTGCACTACCGCGAGGCCGATTTTTAATAAATAGTTGGATTATTTCAATATTGTATGTATATTAAAATAAATTTTCAGGCTTGAAAAAGACCTGTTCCGAGGCATAAAAAAGTGAGTTTTTCGTGTAGGCGTATTTGTAGTAATTGTTTGAATTGGTTGAAAAATATTTAAGGAACGCTTCGTGCTGTTGCAAATTTGATCACGAATAGGGCAAAATGCCGAGACTTATAACAAATACGTTTATGGGGGTGATTTTGATGTTATGGCTAACAAAATGACAATGAAAATCATTTTGTGCCAAATTATATTCTGGACATTGATTTGCAGGCCATTGTAATTGTTTGAAACAACATTTAGTTTTGTAACCTTAACGCAATTATTCTCTTTTAAACAAACTTTAAATCCTTTGTATGAGAAAGACTCTACTATTTCTATTCTTAGGGTGCTTGTTAATTCCTGGATGGCAGGCGTTTGCCCAGGATAAACAAGTATCGGGAGTTGTGACCGCCGATGACGGAAGCGTACTGCCCGGTGTAAACATCGCCCTGAAAGGTACAACCAGAGGTATCACAACTGATATCGACGGTAAGTACACCATTTCAGCTCCCACGTCCGGAACACTCGTGTTCTCCTTTGTGGGTTACCTGAGTCAAAGCATCCTGGTAGGTTCGAAATCGACGATCAATGTAACGCTGGTGGCCGATGCCCAGCAACTCGGCGAAGTGGTCGTAACCGCCCTCGGTATTTCCCGCGAACGCAAGTCGCTCGGTTACAGTACCGCCACCATTTCCAATACATCTATCACGGAAGCCCGGAACACGAGCCCGCTCGACGCGCTCAATGCGCGCGTGCCTGGTTTGTCGGTCAACACCGCTTCCGGGGCTCCGGGTGCGTCGACGGTCCTGAACATTCGTGGTTTCAACTCCGTGACGGGTAACAACCAGCCATTGTACGTGATCGATGGGGTGCCGATGAACAACCGGGGGAACACTTCGTCAACGAATGCCCAGAACACCAACGACGACTTCAACCGTTCGATGGACTTTGGTAACCAGATGAACGATATCAACCCCAACGAAATCGAAAGCATTACCGTACTGAAGGGTATTTCCGCATCTGCATTATACGGTAGCCGAGCAGCGAACGGTGCGATCCT
>NZ_CAMLSE010000054.1 GCF_946482605.1 uncultured Dyadobacter sp.
GAAATCGGTGGTTGGTACGATGCCTTGCTGGTAATTGTGACCGGCAGAAAAGTAAATGTTTCCCTTTTCATTCCCTTTTGTAAGTGTAATGCTGTTGTTGGTCCGGAAGCCTGTTTGATAAAAGCCCCGGAAGTTGTCGTAGATCCGGTCGGTTGTGTTGCCGATAATAGACGGACCGAAGGACTGATAGGGTGTCCGCTGGCGCACTTCTGTTGGTGAGATGAATTCACCAAAACGCCCCTGGATGAACCGGCGCTGGATATCGGGCGACTTCCCAAGCACATCCACCCCACCCGATAGTGACACCGACACATTGAGTTTACCCGATTTCCCCCGTTTTGTTGTGATGATAATGGCGCCGTTCGAGGCTCGTAAGCCATACAAAGCTGTTGCGGCAGGCCCTTTTAGAACCGAAATACTCTCGATGTCATCCGGATTGATGTCCGCTGCACGGTTGGTATTCGCAAATTGCTCCGACGCTCCCGGTGAAGCGGAACCTGCGCTCGGCAATGGGCTGCCGGCTGTGGTAGCATTACTGATGATAATGCCGTCCACGACAAAAAGTGGCTGGTTATCCGCGCTGCCACTGAGCGAGGTAATGCCTCGCAAAATGATGTTCACACCCGCGCCGGGTGCGCCGCCGGAGCCCGTGATAACCGCCCCGGCCACCTTTCCCTGCAATGCACCCACCATGTTGGGATTTCCGGATTCGCGGATCTCGTCCGCCTTGATCGACTGGATCGAATAACCAATGGCTCGCTTTTCCTGCGTCTGCCCTAGTGCCGTAACTACTACCTCGCCCAGCATCTCCGCTTCCGGTTCCAGCTGCACATTGATTACACTCCTGCCGCCCACGCTTTCCTCCCGACGTTTGAAGCCGACGAAGCTGAAAACCAGCGTAGCGCCATTCGCGACCGATAGTGAAAACTGCCCTTGTTCATTGGTGGTGGTTCCCTGCGAGGTTCCTTTGATACTCACGCTCACACCCGGCATCTCTGAGCCCTCCTGGTCGGTAACCTTCCCGGTCACGCCAATGGACTGTGCGCACACGCCCTGCCACGTCAGCAGCAGTACGCACAGCCCCCATAAGTTGTTGTGAAGTAATTTTTTCATCATAAATAGTTAGGTGATCATTGCACATACCATGTAATTTACAATTCATTCTTCAAAAAGTATCAATAAATACACCATTAAGACAACAAAAGGTAACATATTGATTAGCCAGCGGTCAATATGGATTTGCCGTGAGTCAGGCGTGGTCGAAAAGATGAATGTCAGCGGGGAAGGGGGCTATAACAAAACAATTACAGCTAATGACAAAAGGCGACCCTGTCGGATCGCCTTCGCATTGTTTATCAACTTAATAAGACTTTCTCTATTTAAGATTCAGCTCTTCTCCGATCGCCTTCACTTTCTCTTTCAAAGAAGCATATACGCTGTCGAAATCTTCGTTCCGTTCAAGCGCAGCACGCACGCCTACGTAGAACTTGATCTTCGGCTCCGTACCGGACGGACGGCAGGTGAATTTGGTTCCGTCTTCGGTGAAGAATTGCAGTACATTCGATGATTCGATACCCATTTCTCCGGAAGGAATGGCAGTAGTAGCAGCAGTTTTGAAATCGGTGGTCGTCAATGCTTTATAATCGTCCATTCTCACCACAGGTGAACCAGCGATGGTTTTCGGAGGATTAGCACGAAAATCAGCCATCATCTGCTGAATTTCATCCGCCCCCGATTTGCCCTTTTTCGTCAGCGAAATAAGTCCTTCATAATAGAAACCAAACTGCTTGTAGATTTCCATCAGCATATCGAACAAACTCAGCCCTTTATCTTTGGCATAGGCAGTAAGCTCGGCGATCATGGCACAGGATGCAATGGCGTCTTTGTCGCGGACGGCATCTCCGATCAGGTAGCCGTAGCTTTCTTCACCACCCCCGATAAACTGCTCTACACCTTCTTTCTCGCGGATCACCTGCGCGATGTATTTGAAACCCGTCAGCGTGTTGTAGCACTTCACGTCGTAGGCCGCTGCCATTTTGTCGATCAGGTCGGTGGTCACGATGGTCTTGCAAACAAACTGGGTGCCCGTCAGCTTGCCGGCGTCCTTCCACGCATTCAGGAGGTAATAAATGAGTACGCTGGCCGTCTGATTACCATTCAGCAGCTGGATTTCGCCGTGGTGATTCTTCACGGCAATCCCTACCCGGTCGGAATCGGGGTCGGTTCCCATCACCAGGTCCGCATCGATTTCCTTCGCTTTCTCTACTGCCTTGGACATCGCTTCGCTTTCTTCCGGGTTGGGATACACCACCGTCGGGAACTGCCCGTTGCCTTTCGGCTCGGCTTGCTCCTCGATCACAGTGACAGCTTCAAAACCCATTTTGGCCAGCAATTGTGGCACCAGGGTCACACCGGTTCCATGCAGCGGCGTATATACGATTTTGAGGGCTTTCTGGCGTTCCAAAGCCCCTTTCGAAATCGAGAGCGACAAGATATGGTCGATGTATTTTTCATCTACGTCAACGCCGATCTTTGTTATTTTCGAGCTATCGCCGTCAAATTTGACCTGATCGATTGACTGGATAGCGTTTACCTCATTGATAATGTTGGTATCATGCGGAGCCACGACCTGTGACCCGTCCGTCCAGTAAGCTTTATAGCCATTGTACTCCTTAGGATTGTGGGAGGCCGTCACGACCACTCCGCTTTTACAGCCGAGCAACCGGATCGCAAATGAAAGCTCCGGCGTAGGACGCAATGCTTCGAAGAGGTATACAGAAATGCCATTGGCCGAAAAAATATCCGCTATGATTTTGGCAAATTCATCCGACTTGATCCGGCTGTCATATGCAACTGCAACGCTCTTCTCCTCACCGGGAAAAGCCTGATTAAGATAGTTTGCCAGTCCTTGTGTAGCTGTTCCTACCGTGTACCGGTTCATTCGGTTGGAACCGATACCGATGAGGCCTCTTAACCCTCCAGTACCAAATTCCAGGTCTTTATAAAATGCATCCGTCAGTTCCGTGTCGTTTCCTTCATCGATCAGTTGTTGAATGGATTGCTTTGTATCGATATCATAATCACCGTTGAGCCAGCTGCTCACTTTGGTCATCACATTCGGTTCCAATTTTGCAGTCATAATCAAGTTAAGTAGAATTAGTAAAGAGAATAAAATTTAAAACGAATCCCTTTTTGACATAACAGCCGGAACGGGGCTTACATCAAAAAGGGACTAAGGATTATTTGAAATACTCCGTTAGTGTCATCAATGTAAATAAAAAAGGAATCATTTACTTATTTCCGCTTCCACCTTCTCTACCGCAGCAAAAGACTCTTTCGCTGTTTTATGGATCAATTCGGCGACCAACCCTGTCCAGCCGGTTTGATGGCTGGCACCGCAACCGCGGCCATTGTCTCCGTGGAAATACTCATAAAAAAGCACATGATCATTAAAATTCGGATCCCTCTGCATTTTCTCGTCATGTCCGTACACCGCACGTTTGCCTTCGGTATCTTTCTTGAAAATGTCGATTAACCGGCAGGCTATGGCCAGCGCGGCATCCTTGATAGTCGTCAGGTTCCCGGAGTTGGTCGGATACTCGATCATGAAATCTTCACCATAGTAGGTATGGAATTTCATCAATGAGTCAAAAATGAGGTAGTTCAACGGGAACCAGATCGGACCTCGCCAATTGGAATTACCACCCATGATATCAGTCAACGCTTCGGCTGGTGTGTAATCCACCTGTAAAACCTCCCCGTTGATATAGAATTTGTAAGGATTCTCTTCATGGTACTTGGACAATGCGCGCACGCCGTAGTCGGACAGGAATTCGTTTTCGTCCAGCATCCGTTTCATGATCATCTTCATCCGGTGCCCGCGCAGAATGGACAGCAGCCTGTTTTCTCCTTTGCCCGACTCGAACCATCGCGAGATCAGACGCGCCAGGTCCGGGCGGTTGGCCAAAACCCATTCCACGCGTCGTTTAAACACCGGCAGCTTATCCAGGTTCTGAGGATCCAGGATCTCTACCGCGAACAGTGGAATAAGCCCAACGATCGACCTCACTTTCAGCAGAATGCTCTGCCCGTTTGGAATGTGGATGACATCGTAATAGAACTGATCTTCTTCGTCCCAGAGGCTGATCGACGAGTTTTTCCCGCCAATCGACTCCATAGCACCTGCAATGTGCAGGAAGTGCTCGAAGAACTTGGAGGCCATATCCTGGTAAACCGAATGCACGAGCGCAATTTCTACTGAAATGCGAAGCATATTCAAGGTGTACATCGCCATCCATCCGGTAGCATCGGCCTGCTGCAACTTACCTCCGAAAGGCATCGGTGTCGACCGGTCGAAAACTCCGATATTATCCAGGCCCAGGAAGCCGCCACTGAAAATATTGTTCCCGGTATCGTCCTTCTGGTTGACCCACCAGGTGAAGTTGAGCAGCAGCTTGTGGAATATTTTTTCGAGAAACTCAATGTCCCCCACACCATTGTTCTGCTCACGGTCGATCTCGTAAACCTTCCAGGTCGCCCAGCCGTGCACCGGCGGGTTGACGTCCGAGAAGTTCCATTCGTATGCGGGTATCTGCCCATTGGGGTGCATATAGTACTCGCGCAGGAGGATTTCGAGCTGCCTTTTGGCAAAATCGGCATCGACCCTAGCCAGCGGCACACAATGGAATGCAAGATCCCAGGCCGCAAACCAGGGATATTCCCATTTGTCGGGCATCGAAATGATGTTGGCGGCGTAGAGATGTTTCCAGCCCGAGTTACGGCCCCATTTCCTACCCTGATTAGGCCCGGGTTGTGCAGGGTCGCCTTTCAGCCATTCATATACATTGTAATAATAAAACTGCTTGCTCCAGAGCATTCCCGCATAGGCTTGCCGCTGGATCGACCTGAGGTCGGCATCCGCAACATCGCGCTGCAGATCGTCATAAAATTCGTCTGCTTCCCGGATTCTTTTAGAAAACAGGTCTTCAAAACCACCAAATGGCTCTGAAATAGAATGGTTTACGAAACGAAGCCGGAAGGTCGCGCTTTCGCCGCCCTTAATGGTTTTGGTAAACCTGGCCGCTGCCTTCGTCCCGATGTTATTTGGGTTAACACTATTCGATTTCTGACCGCTGACAATGTAGTCGTTGATACCGTCCTTCGGGTATGCCGTGTTATTGGCGGTGCCGTAGAGCTTTTTGAAGTTGGTTTCGTTCTCGCAGAAAAGCAATTCATCGGCCCCGTCGAGATACAGGTTATATTTCCCGTGTTTGCGGTGGGTCACTTCGATCAGCCGGTTGGAAATTCCGTTCATGATCGGCTTGTAGTTGAAAGCTTCGTAACCCCACGACCAAGTATTACGGAACATGATCGTCGGCAGCACCGTAATGGGGGCATCTTCGGTCCCGCGGTTGAACACCGTCACTTTCATCAGGATGTCTTCCTCATCGGCCTTGGCGTGTTCGATGAAAATATCGAAATATTCGTCGTTATCGAACACACCTGTATCCATGATTTCATACTCCGGATCCTGTTTACCGCGTCGGCCGTTTTCCTGGCGTAGTTTGTCGTACGGAAAAATCTGCTGCGGATACTTGTACAGCATTTTAGTGTAGGAATGTGTGGGCGTGCTATCCAGGTAATAGTACATTTCCTTCACATCCTCTCCATGGTTCGACTCCCTGTTGGTGAGACCGAAAATCCGTTCTTTCAGTATTTTGTCCTTATGGTTCCAAAACCCGAACGAAAGGCATATATGTTGCTTGTTATCGGAAAAACCGCCTATGCCGTCTTCTCCCCATCGGTACGCTTTGGAGAGCGCCATTTCGTGGGTAATGTAATTCCAGGCGTCACCATTACCACTGTAATCCTCGCGAACCGTTCCCCATTGCCGCTCCGACAGATAAGGTCCCCACTTCTTCCATCCCTTGTTTTCACTCTGAAGACGCAATCTAACTTTTTCAGCTCCGTGTGCCATTAATCTATCAATTTTCGAAAGGAATGAATTTCAATATTTACCCAATTTAGAAAACCGGTTCTCAAAAACACGAGAAACCGGTAGAAAGTTGAAAAAATTTAACAATCGGGCACCTGTTGTAACCACCTCACTAGCAAATACATAATTCACTCATAATGAGACATTACAAACAATTAATAACACATTTTATCCGAGCGTGGCCAGGTCGCCAAGAACCTCGATTTCATAGGACACATTACCGGCAAAGAACGATGTTACAGCGGCCGCCCTGTCCGAAGTTTCTGTCAGTAACGGATGTCTGGTAGTATCCAGCAACGCTTCCACATCGGCTACGTACTCCTTGAACATCAGCGGATTGGTAAGCTTATAATATCGATTTTCCGAGATCTTTAATACGGGTACCGGGGTAACCTTTCCTTCTGCATTCAGCTTTCCGTAGCGCATGCGGGCGTCCACATATTCTTCGTCTGTCGCATTGAAGACAATCAATTCCTGAGGTTTTGGCGTTGCATTGTTGGCGATGATCCGTTCATCCAGCACGGTGAGTAATGCACGCAAACGCCACGTCTGCTTACCTGTACGTATGCGCTCGCGCAGCGACTGGCGAACCAAATAGGTCAGCGCCTGAGTCACATTGAGCCCTATTTCCGCCATTTGCTTAAAAATAAAGGAGGTGGGCGACATTCCCGGGATCGTGTTCGGGTCGTGCAGGAGAATTGTCCCGTCCTCTGTCAGGAAGCCATCGATCCGCACGCATGCATCAATGCCCAATTGCTGGAACACGCTGGCGATCATCTGCTGAATCTCCTGGTTCTTTTCGAGTGAAGTGTCCACCGGAATACGCTTCCGGCTGGCCCCTGGCTTATATTTAGCGTTGAAATCGAACACCTTAACCATTTTGATGACTTCGCTCGGTGGCAATGCGAGGGGCGAGCCGTCATCGAACTGGATACAGCCGCACGAAAACTCCTGGCCATTGATGAACTCTTCGATCAGCACCTGGTCCTCCGCATTGGAACTGCTGAGTAAAGCGTGGGTATTCCCATCCGAGAAGTACGTTTCCAGTTCACCGATCAGCGTCGAGGGATGATGGATCGTCCTGCCGGCAAAGACAACGGGAAATCCGATACCCTCGTCGAGATTAGCGACTTTCTGGCCCCAGGCAAGTTTTTCCGACTGGTCGAATGCAGCCCAGGTATCGGCATCCAGTTCGACCTGGAAAAAGCATTGATTAACCGCCGAAACAAATTCGTCCAGCGAGTCGTCCTTCACAATAGCCACACCAATGGAAGATCCCTGATGCGGTGCCTTGATCACCAATGGGAGGCCTAAATGTTTTTTCAATACTTGAAAAAGCAATGGATATTCTTTCGGAACCCATTGATTGTATTTGAGCGTCCAGCTCTTTTTCTCCTGGCCGTTGACCAGGGCAATCATCTCGTTTTGCAATATTTTATCGATCCCGACCGCGGAACCCATTAGGCCCGGGCCGCTGTAAGGGATTTTGTACCATTCCAGCAAACCTTGTATCGCGCCGTCTTCGCAGTCGGGGCCATGCATTGCAAGGAATGCAAAGTCGAAATGGGCGCTGAACTCTGATGGGTTAAGCAAAATACCGGTTTCAGCAGGAACACCGGCCGCAGCGAGTTCAGGAAAGGACTCCACATAGGTTTTGAACCCATCTTTCTGAAAGGCCGGAGCAGGATAAAACGCCCTGATTTCCGATGAGTACATCAGCTCCTTTTCCAGCAGGATAAAGCGTCCGAAACTGTCGACAAAGACCGGTACCGGTTCAAAAAGTGACTTATCGAGGTATTCAAATGCTGTTTTACCGCCCGCAAATGAGATCTCCCTTTCCCGGGAAGGGCCTCCAAAAAATATTCCGATACGCATACTTGATTATCCTGATTAATGCATTTCAATGATGTGCGCAATATAAGGTACTAATCGGGAGGAATCAATTTATGCCTATTTACCGCGCCGATTAAAACGTAAAAAGCAGCTCCCCCTGAGAGGAACTGCTTTTATTGGATACACAGTATTATTTTTCCGTTACTATGCCAGTTCCGGCACGTTCACCGAAACAACTTTATTGATATACGGAACCGCCTTGCGGATCGATTCTTCCAGCCCGGCCCGGAAAGTCATGGCACTCATCGGACAGCTCTGGCACGAACCCTGCAATTCCAGTTTCACGATCAGGTCGTCCGTCAGCTCTACCAATTTCACATCGCCGCCGTCTGCGTGCAGATAGGGACGCACCGTTTCGAGCGCCTGCTCGATCAATTCTATGGTTTTTTCTTTTGAATCCATTGTTAAAAAGTCTGTCTGCTAAGATGCAAGATTATATCCAAAAAATCAAATCATTCATTTACTTCGTCTCATACCTGTATTTCCACAGGCTGTGTTTTAGCTCGGGATGCATTGCGTATCGCCACTTGCTGGGCCAATGCTTCCGCAGCGGCCATGAATGCTTCGTTCACGATCAGATTGTTATCCATCACAGCGGGTTTCCCTTCGTCACCGGCCTCACGTATGCCTTGTACGAGCGGGATCTGGCCGATCAGCGGCACCTCGAATTTGTCGGCCAGGGCCTGACCACCACCTTTCCCAAAAATAGGGTATCGGTGATCCGGCAGTTCCTCAGGAGTAAACCACGCCATATTTTCGATCACCCCGAGAACAGGTACGTTAATCTGCGGCTGTTTAAACATCGAAATACCTTTGATCGCGTCCGCCAATGCTACTTTCTGAGGTGTCGTCACCACTACCGCGCCAGTAACAGGTACGGTTTGCACCAGGGTCAAATGAATGTCACCTGTTCCCGGAGGCAGGTCAATCAGCAGGTAATCGAGCTCGCCCCAGTCGGTATCGCCGAAAAACTGCCTTAACGCCTGACTGGCCATAGGCCCTCTCCACACTACCGCACTGTCGGGCGGTGTCAAAAACCCGATGGAAATCATTTTGATACCGTACTGACGGATCGGATTAATGTAATTTTTACCGTCTTTGGGGGTAATCGTAGGCTGCATATCCTCTGCACCAAACATCACCGGAATCGAGGGACCCGAAATATCCGCATCGATAATCCCCACTTTTGCTCCCGACCGGTGCAATGCCATCGCCAGATTGGCTGTTACGGTCGACTTCCCTACTCCTCCCTTACCTGACGAAATGGCGATGACGTTTTTAACCCCTGGAATCAGCGGACCTGCATGCCTTGTGGTGGTCACATTGGCCGTCAGCTTGATAATTACTTCCACTTCCGGGCTTAGATGCTCGTGGATCGCATTCTCGCAATTTTTCCGGATCAGTTCTTTAAGAGGGCACGCCGGGGTGGTCAGTACCACGGTAAAACGCACCTGGTTGACACCGACTTCTATATCCTGGATCATACCGAGCGTTACCAGATCCTTTTTCAGGTCCGGTTCCTCCACAGTACTTAATGCCTGCAATACTTTTTCTTTATTGATTGTAAATTCTCCCATTATCTGGTATTGTACTTAAACCTAATACTACCCAACACGAAATGCGCCTAATCAGTTTGTCACATTCCCGGAAATTCTCCGATTCTTTTTTCCACTTCTTCCATTTCCGCCGAAACGTCCAGATTCCGTGAAATCGCATTGAGCTTGCTCCACAACGATTTCAGCATTTTTAAATGCCCGGGAGTGAAGCCGTGCTGCGGGCGATGGGCGAGGCTGTCGCGCACGGAATCCCATTCCTTCATGAATTTCTGCGCTTCCGGCTGGATGAATGCGCTGCCGAAAGCATTGAAAATATACTCTTCGGCCACACTGTTCGGATGGATCATATCTTCCTTGTAAAACCGGTAATCGCGCAACTCGTCGATCATGATCTCATACGACGGAAAGTAGCCTACATGTTTGTATTTTTCCGATAACCTGTGACATACCAGGCGCAATGTGGATTTGCTTACCTGGTTCAGCGGCAGCGTATCGCGTGTGTGACGTACTGGACTGACGGTAAGCATGATCCGCAATTTCCGATTGTAAGGAATCAGTTTTTGAATCAATTGTTCAAACGGGATGAGGATCTGATCAAAATGCAGCAGTTCTTTCACAAACCTGTCACCCGGCAGCTTGTGACAGTTGCCGATGATCTGATTGGTCTTCCTGTGGCGATAGGCAAAAGCAGTACCGAGCGTGATCACCAGCAGATCGGCTTCCGCCAAAAAACTGCGCACGGATTCTGCCTTGTCCGCCAGCAGGGTTTCCAAAGCGTTTTGCTGCTGAGCCCAATGCGAGGAATGATAGTCGTGATGCAGCCAGATTTGATCGGCATTTTGCAGGAAAAGTGCCGGATTCGGTTGTCTTCCATCCACTGCCTGATCTATAATCTTACAGATCGTGAGCGGATTAAATACGGTCCCAAACGGATTATTGAGTACATCGAATTTATAACTTCCAAGCTGGCCCCCCAATACTTCAGCAAAACAGGAACCGATGGTCAGTATGCTGGAACGATGATCTATTTTCCAATCCGGGGCATCCAACTCAACCTCCGTCCTCAACTTAATCTCCTTCATTACATAAAACGATGTGCGGGACTGCAAAATTAAGCATGAAATGATCAGGATTTTACTAAATGCTGGGTTTCATGAATTTATAATTTGGGTTGATGGGATTTTTTATATGTTTGGGGAGAATTTAAAACACACTATAAGTCGTTAGATGTATGAATGAAAAGGGGTATCCGTTCAGCACCCTTGCGAATGGGTCGGTTTACACGTTCGAGAGCATTGGGCAAAACAAAACAATACAAAAACTTGTTTTGATTACGCCAACCAGATATGATAAGCTTTTTAACGTCGCGTTACTGGACGTGCTTAACGATGGTGAAACCAGTGATGAGATTGAAAGTAAAAATGGAGACATGGTTGAAGTACTGGCAACTGTCTTTTCCATCCTGAAAGACTTCCTTGATGAAAATCCTGACACAACACTCGTGTTCAGAGGAAGTGATCAAAGAAGACACAGGTTATACCGGATTATTCTGGCCCGTGAACTTCCTGGAATTTCCGGTTATTACATTGTTTATGGAGGAACTCCCCAAAACCTGATCCCCTTCCAGGCTGACGTTGATTCTAACTACTACTTTTTAAAGAAACTCTGATATGAACGAAACTAAGCCATTTAAGCTCACAGCAGCCCAGCAGAAGGTTGTCGACCAAAAGTTGAAAGAAGTTAACGAATACCTTTCCACAGTCGACCTCTCAATACTTTACGAGGGAAGCTCGAAACCTAAGAAAACGACAAAGTCATAAATATGCCCTTATTAATTTTCTTCGAACTGACGGTAGTTGCCGCAATAGCAAGCTGTGTTCAACCCGCATTTGACAAGGCACCGGCTCATTTCACCTACGAATTCGCCCCAACGCCGTCCTGGCAGGATGAATTCGACTACTCCGGCAAGCCCGACGCCACCAAATGGAGTTACGACCTCGGCGACCATGGATGGGGGAATAACGAACTGGAAAACTACACCGACAAAATTGAAAACGCCAAAGTCGGGAATGGCAATCTGGTGATCACCGCGATTAAAGAGCCATCCGGAAAGCAACAGTACAGCTCCGCACGCCTGGTTTCGAAAGGCAAGGGCGATTTTCTCTATGGTAAGTTCGAGATTCGCGCGAAGCTTCCCAAAGGCCGCGGTACCTGGCCGGCCATCTGGATGCTGGCCAGCGGCAACGACTACGGCAACAAAGGATGGCCGGATAACGGAGAGATCGATATCATGGAACATGTGGGATTCGACCAGGACCGCCTCCACGGCAATATCCACACCAAGGCATTCAATCATGCCATCAAAACAAACAAGGGCAACAATATCGTCGTCAATGGTCTTTCGGATGACTTCCATATTTACACTTGTGAATGGACGCCCGAAACGGTTTCGATTCTCGTCGACGGTAATCCTTATTTTACATTCAAAAAAGAGCCGGGCTATCAATGGGCAGAATGGCCTTTCGACAAACCTTTTCATATGATTTTGAATGTCGCGGTAGGTGGCAACTGGGGCGGGCAAAAGGGCGTGGATGACAGCATTTTCCCGCAAAAAATGGAGGTCGATTACGTGCGCGTCTACCCGCTTGTGACGAAATAGCAGCTTTGAAAATCCAGTGCACGGAAGTATCTTGCACCATGGATCATTTCGTCGTTTCGGCCAGAAAGTATCGTCCCGTCACCTTCGATTCGGTGGTGGGTCAATCACACATCACTACCACATTAAAGAATGCGATTCGCACCAATCACCTCGCCCAGGCCTTTTTATTTTGTGGCCCCCGTGGTGTAGGAAAGACGACCTGTGCACGTATTTTGGCCAAAACAATCAACTGCCAGAATCTGGGCGACGACGTGGAGGCTTGTGGGGAATGCGAGTCCTGTGTGAGCTTTCAAAACAATGCCTCCTTCAATATCCACGAGCTCGATGCGGCTTCCAATAACTCGGTAGAAGACATCCGGAACCTGATCGATCAGGTTCGCTATCCTCCCCAGACCGGGAAGTACAAGATCTACATCATCGATGAGGTACACATGCTTTCGCAGGCGGCTTTCAATGCATTTTTGAAAACGCTGGAAGAGCCTCCCTCCTACGCGATCTTTATCCTTGCAACGACTGAAAAGCACAAAATCCTGCCCACGATCCTGTCGCGTTGCCAGATTTTCGACTTCAACCGTATCCAGGCGAAGGACATTGCCTATCACCTGGCGGACATTGCTCAGAAAGAGGGAATCAATGCTGAGAAAGACGCGCTCGAACTGATCGGCCAGAAGGCCGACGGCGGATTGCGTGATGCATTGTCAATGTTTGACCTGAATGTGACTTTTTCGACCAATAACCACCTCACTTACGAGGCTGTGCTGGAGAATCTTCATATTCTGGATTACGATTACTATTTCAAGATCACCGATGCCCTCACTGCCGGCAGCATCGCCCGATCGCTGGTGCTGTTTGATGAAATTTTGCGAAAGGGTTTTGACGGCCACTTGTTCGTAGTCGGCTTGCTGGAACATTTCAGGAACCTGCTTGTTTGCAAAGACCCCGCAACGGTAACGCTCCTGCAGGTATCGGAGTCGGCAGAGCGAAAATACCTTGAACAGTCTTTGATGGCCGATTTAAGCTTTCTGCTATCGGCGCTGAGCATTACCGGGCAATGCGATATCAATTATAAATCTGCGAAAAACCAGCGGCTGCATGTGGAGCTCTGCCTCATGAAACTCGCCAATCTGCCCCAGGTTCTTCAACTTCATTCACTTGCCGCCGTTGATGAAACGGCAAAAAAAAAAGTTGACGTCCAACCACAGCAGCCCGTAAATGCCCCTGCTTCTCCTGCCCCGGAAGTCGCTACGGTCAATGGCAGCTCTTCCAATGGCGCCGGCTATGTGGCGCCGCAACCCCAGGCTGTACAGCAAACGGCTGCTCCTTCACGCCTGAAGAGTACCATTTCGCTGACGCCGCCGGTCATGACCGCACAGGCCGCGCCAGCCAAAGAACTGTCCAGTAAGCCGGCAAATGACTATGCGGCTGACGCTGTTAACGGGAAGAAGGAGCAACTTACTCTCAGCAATCTGCAAAGGTTATGGTATGAGTTTTCGCAAAGACGCGAACAGGGAGGGAATTCGACTACGGAGCAGATTACCTTGAACCGGGAATTCCAGCTGAACGGAACCACCATTGAGATTGCCCTCGATAATGACCATCAGTTCGACGCTGTCATGAATGTAAGGTACGATCTGCTGGGCTTCCTGAAAAGCCGCCTCGACGCTCCGAAGCTGGATATCAACCCCCGCGTTGCTCCTCAGGAAGTAAACCGGCTGCCTTATACACCGGCTGAAAAATTCAATTATATGGCGGAGAAAAACCCTTATCTGCTTGATCTGAAGCAGGCGCTGGGACTGGATGTGGACTTCTAAGAGATTAACCTTACTGTCGGAAAATCCGGTCCAACTCTAAAACCTGTGGTATCAACGCGGACTGGTCGTCGTTGTCAACAACATAGTCCGCTATGGCAAGCCGATCGGCATCCGAAACCTGCCGTGCGATGATCGCCCGTATCTCCTGTTCAGTCCGCTGATCTCTCTGCAGAATACGTTTGACCCTGACCTCTGCCGGTGCCTGTACTACTACAACAGCGTCCACCGCATTAGCTCCGCCTGCCCGGGCCATTATGGCCGCTTCTTTCACCACATAAGGCAATCCTGCGTACTGCTTTACCCATTCTTTCGTGTCCCTGAGCACAACAGGGTGAATGATCGCATTCAATTCCTTTAGCAAGGCCTCGTTTTTGAAAACCTTTGACGAAACAAAAACCGTATCGTAATGCCCCTTCCGGTCATAAGCTTCCGGACCGAGCAGTTCAACAACCCGTCCGCGGATCTCGTCATCATGATTGGTGAGCCATTTGGCGCGGCTGTCGGCGTAATAAACAGGAATATCCAGGCATTCGAAAAGCCTGCATACCATACTTTTACCGGAACCGATGCCGCCGGTAACACCTATCAGACGCGGGAAATCCATGATTTCGAAAATAATGTGATGAGGATCTTACTCCTGGGGCGCAGCATTCAGGTACTGTGCTACTTCAAAACTTACATAAACATCCCGATGACTTACTTCCACCAACGGCGACACCGGCAATGGGATAGGCAGGCTTTCATCGTAATTGTTCTGTATTTTGGGGGTAAGTACCGGCACCCGGATCGTATCAGGGTAAGTTTTGATCAGGGAAACAGGGCCATCCACCGATATCAGAGATGGCGACACATTGATAAAACTGGATATCACATAGCCTTCCCTCATGTTAATGCCGGTGCTATCCACGCGGATGGGAATAATTTTCCTGATTTTAGGCTCGAAGTTGAGTTCGAAGGTGTCGGCCACCACATAGTTGACGTGTAGATTGGGGAACATGTCCGTGATCTGATCCGTCAGGGTAGTAGAATTGATAAAGCTGGCGACAGTCGGGTTCTGGACCCGGTAAATCACCGGATTTGCATTGAAGTTCAGCCACGACTTTTGCAGCAATGTCCAGCCATCTCCCGTCACATTAACCGAAATACGCTTCGGCAATGGCTGCATGGGAACATACGCGGAATTGTCATACTCGATGGAGAGCGGATAATTCAGTTTCAGCGAATAGTTGTCCTTATTCAGCACATTCATTAACCAAAAAAAGGACGCTGCAAGCAAGCATCCAATAAATGTTTTGATCCTGTTCTGGTTGGGTGGGACTTGGCTCACGACAAATAAAAAAATGCATGCATCACGACGAATGCATGCTATCCATGATTAGTTACCCTGCGATGGTGCGGGAAATAGCTGATTTGTCAACTGTCAGCTTCACACCTTTGTCAAGCTCTAATGTAACAGTAGCTTCTTCAACGGTGTAGATTCTGGCGTGGATTCCTCCGATCGTAACAACCTGATCACCTTTTTTTAGATTAGTAAGCAATTCCTTCTGTTCCTTCTGTTTTTTCTGCTGCGGCCGAATCATGAAGAAGTAAAAAACACCAATAATACCGACCCACATCACCACTTGATAAATCATGGCTTGTGAACCGCCGGCTGCTGCTTGTGCTAAAAGAGAGAAATTCATTTGAATTGATGGGTTGTATAAATGTTTTAAAGAAGTGCTGCGCTGATTACTTTTCGCCTTCCGGCTTCGGCGCTGCATTGACGATACCTTTCAGCCTGAGCTCCGAATAGGCTGGTTCGGTGTTGGCATAAACCGTCACGGTCTTCACCTGCGGTCCTGCCTTGTGCTTGCTGTCAAAACGGACTTTAATGCTCGATGTCTGCTTCGGCGCAATTGGATCTTTCGGCCATTCAGGCGTGGTGCACCCGCAGGAAGAGCTGATATTATTGAGGATCAGCGGATACTCCCCGTCGTTGCGGAATTTGAAGTCGTGCTCCACGATCGCTCCCTCCTCGATCGTACCGAAATCAAATGAGGCACTGTCGATCAAAGCAAAAACAGGCATTTTAGAGTCTGCCTGTTTTTCTTCACCTTTTTTTTCAACTTTCGAACAATTGGAAAAAACCAGTGTGGTTCCCAAAAGGACAAATAGCGATATTTTTTTCATAAAAGGGATCAGCTGGACTGGCCTTTAATCTGAGCCATCAGACGATCGACATCTTCCAGCAACTTTTCGGCTTTTTCGCGGGCATCATTCACCACACGTTCACCCTCAGTCCGTGCCAGACTATCAGGTTGGTCTTTTTTATCAACCAGATCCTGAACCACTTCTTGCAGCTTCTCCCGGTACTTCGACAGTCTGTATGTAAGTTGCGTCCTGAGTACCTCACCTTTGTCGGGTGCGTATAGAATTCCCAATGCAGCACCTGTGGCACAGCCTGTCAGGAATGCTATTAAAGTATTACTGGTTTTACTCATGATTTCCTATCGTTTTTAGCTGCCAATCCGGACTCTGTTCGTTTATCAAACATGGCTCCAAAAAACTGTTCCATGCCTTGCGGCACAATTTCGGCAGCTTTTATTTATTATCAATCAATCCGCGTCCGCTTTTTCTGATTATACCTTCCTGCGCCAGTTTGACAGAAAGCACATCGAGGACGCCATTCACAAACTTACCACTTTTTGGCGTACTGTACCTTTTGGCAATCTCGATAAACTCATTGATGGTCACTTTCACCGGGATTCCGGGGAAATGGATCAACTCCGCCAATGCAGTTTTCAGAATGATAAGATCAACCAACGCGATCCTTTCCAGTTCCCAGTTTTTCAGCTGGTCTTCTAGATACACATCGTACTGATCGCTTTCCGCAACGACGATCTTGCACAATTCCTCTACGAATGCACGGTCTTCTTCCCAGTCCTTGGTAAGCGGTGCCAGTTGGAATGTGTGACTGTGGTCTGCGGATTTTAGTGTTTTGATAGAAAGGCTTCTGATCAGTTCGCTGTGGTCCACCCAATAAAGATCACGCTGTTCGAGGTATCCCAGCGACACCTCATGTTTCAGGATAACCTGCCTGAGCACATATTGTACAATGGCTTGGTCTTCCTCGGGCGTGTGGGCAACTTCCCGGCAATACTTCTCATATTCTTCATCCTTCCGCAATCCCTCCCGGTAGATCTTCCGGATCAGGTTGATTTCTCCGCTCCAGTTGATGCCGCTCCGGATAATCTCTTCTTCCAGCGCCTTGTCTTCAACCAGCACTTTGATCACCCGGTTTGTGTCCAGCCCTGAATCCTTCGGAAACGGCGCTTCGGGATCGTCATACCTTCTTTCCCTATCGATTTTCGCCTGGTGTGAAAGCTCGATCAGCATCGAAAGCACGCGTATGAAATCGGCATAGATGGTCTCCGTCTCGTTTAAAACCCTGCGGATCACTTTCTCACCGTCGCTGATAGTTTGTCGGTGATAGGCCTCATAGGCACTTCGAGCTACTTTCAAAACCTGCTCCGGCAATTCTTCATCATCGTTTGGCTTTCCGTTCTTGATCAGCTCATCGAGCGTCATGTTGGCCAGTTTTTTCATTCCTGCCAGTTTCGGCCGGTTCTGGAACTCCATCGAGTTAAGGTCCGGAGCGAAAGCTTCTTCAATATGATCGAGAGCCAGCAAACGGTTTGCATCAGCTGTCAGTTGCCGGGCATAAAGCGCCTGGACCGCCTTGGTCCTGAGTAATCTTCTATTCAGCATAAGCCGGAACACTAATTGGATAAAAGGTACAGTAAATCAAAGAACGTGTCTGCATGTATTGCAAGGCCATTCAGTCTGTACCCCGCATTGGATGTTTAAATTGACCGCAAAATTAGACTATTTTGTTCACAATCGGAAAATTGGGATGCAGCGTTTTAAATTTGCAACGTTTTGACAAAATAGGATGTTGCCTGTAAAGCGCCTTGCGGCGTCGATCTAAAATCTGAACTGGTGAAAGCATTAAAGTTCCTCAACAAGTATTTGTGGAAATACAAATGGTATCTCATTCTCGGTACCATTTTTACAGTCATCTCCAACCTTTTTGGCATTATCCCGGCCCAACTCGTACGCTATGCGCTGGACCTGGTTATTGAAACGCTCGACGTCTACTACCTTTTCAATGGCGTTTCGCTGCAAACCGAAATGTATGACATTTTCGCGTTCAGCATTCTGCTCTATGGGTTTCTTATCCTGCTGATGGCGCTTCTGAAAGGCATTTTCCTCTTTCTGGTCAGGCAGACGATCATCGTCATGTCAAGGCACATTGAATTTGAGCTAAAAAACGACATTTACCAGCACTACCAGACACTTCCGGCCGCCTTTTTCCGCAAGCACAGCACCGGAGACCTGATGGCCCGCATTTCGGAAGACGTCAGTAATGTGCGCATTTACCTGGGACCGGCGCTGATGTACGGGATCAACCTGATCGTTCTGTTTTTCCTGGTGATCTCTTATATGGTATCCGTCAGCCCCAAACTTACTTTCTACGTCCTGCTCCCGCTGCCTGTGCTGTCCGTCAGCGTATATGTGGTCAATAGTATGATCATGAAGCGGTCGCAGGAAATCCAGAAGCAGCTCTCCGCACTTTCAACCTATGTGCAGGAGGCGTTTTCAGGGATCAGGGTGATCAAATCCTTTGTCCAGGAAAAGCATTCATTTACCAATTTTCAAAAAGAAGCCGAAGTTTTCAAGACTAAATCGCTCGGCCTCACCAAAGTCGATTCTTTTTTCTATCCTTTGATCCTCCTTTTGATCGGATTGAGTAATATCCTGATCATTTACGTAGGCGGACGGGAAATTATCAACGGGCAGCTGACCCCGGGGAACATAACCGAATTCATTTTGTATGTCAACATGCTGACATGGCCTGTGATGGCTTTGGGCTGGACTACCAGTCAGATCCAGCGGGCGGCTTCTTCCCAGCTTCGGATCAATGAATTTTTGGATGAAAAAACAACGCTGGTCTCCGAAAAGAGCCTTACAAGGGCATTAACAGGAAAAATTACATTCCGCCATGTCGGATTCGTCTATCCGGATTCGGGAATCCAGGCCCTGCATGATTTCGATCTGACCGTGAAAGCGGGTGAAACCGTCGCCATTCTGGGAACCACGGGCTCGGGTAAGAGCACGCTCGCACATTTGCTCTGCCGGCTTTACGATCCTACTACCGGCCAGATTCTGATCGACGACATTCCGATGAAAGACTACGATGTGAGGGAGTACCGTCGACAAATCGGCTACGTTCCTCAGGATGTTTTCCTGTTTTCGGACACCATCCAAAACAATGTGCGTTTCGGGACGATGGATATGCCATTTGAGCGGATCGAACAGGCTGTAAAAGATGCGGATCTGTATTACAACATACAGGATTTCCCGCAGAGCTTCGAAACCGTACTGGGCGAACGGGGAATCACACTTTCCGGCGGTCAGAAACAGCGGCTTTCCATTGCGCGGGCCATTGCCCGTGACCCTAAAATCCTGGTACTGGATGACTGTCTTTCAGCTGTCGATACCAACACCGAAAACATCATCCTGAACAATATGAAAAGGATTATGGAAAACCGCACGTCGGTGATCATTTCACACCGGGTATCATCTGCAAAACTGGCCGACAAAATCGTCGTGCTCGATGAAGGCAGGATCGTGGAGCAAGGCACTCACACAGAGCTCATGGCACAGAACGGGGCTTACAAGGAACTATACGAGAAGCAATTACTGGCGGAAGAGGTGTAATTTGACAATTCGTCCTTTTTTGCCTAATTTCAATTTCCAACCAGGCATAGGTCAAAGCATCAAAGCATATATGTCACAAACCGTCACGATCGATATCATCAACAAAAAAGCACTCCCGTTGCTTCGGGATCTGGAAGACCTTAATCTTATCCGTCTGCACGACGTTTCTAGTAATCAGGACGAAAAGAAAACGAAACGTTCATATAAAGGCGCAATGACTCAACAAACCATTCAGGAAGTAGAAGATCAGTTGAGAGAATTGCGCAACGAATGGAATTAAAATACCTCTGGAATACCAACATCGTTATCTATTATCTGCAACGATTACTACCTATCGAAGCAGAAGAGCGAATGGATCTAATTGCAACATCCCCGATTGTATTTCCTTCAGAAATAGAGCTTTACTGCTGGAAAACGCCTGCACCGAACGATCTTGGTCTCATTTATGAATTTGTCGGAGATGCTGTGGTCCTCGACCTGAAACAGGAGATCCGGTTCAAAACCGCTGAATTGCGGCAGAATTTTAGAATAAAACTCCCCGACGCAATCATCGCCGCGACCGCTTTGGTCCACGACTTGACTTTACTAACAAACAATGTCAAAGATTTCATGGTGATCAAAGGCCTGCGAATGGAAAACCCGGCTGCTGCGGATTAACAAGTCACGACTACTCTTTCGCGAGCTTTTTCACTTCCTGCCTTAGTTCACGCATTTCCTGGTATAGTCCGTGCAGGCTAACCCCCTGCTGATCCGCTTCGAGATTAAAGCTCAGCTTACTATTCACCTGCCAAACTTCCCTGATCTCATTCCGATCGATCCGAATCGGCGCATAGTCGGAGTTAAGCGAAATCAGATTCGCAAAACTGCCTTGCTTTTCCCGCCGGACCTTCTTCACCAACACACTATCGACGGTAACCACGACATATATATTCTTCTCATTCAGGGCATCCCAATCGTCTACCGCCCTTCCGACGATCCATTCTCCCGACTGTAACGCGGGTGTCATACTGTCGCCATCCACCTGGAATCCGCGAAAACTGGCATTCCGGTATTCAGGCAACGGGATCGTAAACGCCGGCAAACTCTCAAACCATTGCACATCGCCGATATTGTTCGGATAGCCTGCCGCTGCCCTGGCACTCACCATGACGATATTTTCCTGGCCGGTGTTATCAACCGTCACCACTTTCGGGTTCAGGTCAATTTTATCCGCCCGCAGATATTTCTGCAAACTGTCCCCGAACAGCCAGAGCGGATTGATATGATATTTTCTCAGCAACTCCTTCACGACCTGCCCGGGTATGCGGGTACGCCCGCGCTCGATATCAGCCGTGGTCGCGCTGATGCCCAGTTCTTCCGCGAATGCTGACTGGGTCATATTCAGCTCCTCCCGGATCTGTTTAAAACGTCTGAATTCTTCTTCGATCACCATAAGCTAGTGGGTTGTATCAAACCGATGCTGTTCATTCCGAACCTTCCCAAACATACGAAAATATTTTGGAATATTTCCTTTCACATCATGGATTATATCCATATATTTGGAATAAATCCATTAATAAGTAAAAATTCCAGAAAAAGTGGAGCGCGCGATACTACATTTTGACCTGGATACATTTTTTGTATCCGTTGAACGCAAGACCGATCCCCGCCTTGAGAAAAAACCAATTCTCGTGGGCGGAACCGGTGACCGGGGTGTCGTGGCGGCGTGCAGCTACGAAACCAGGCAATTCGGTGTCCATTCGGGCATGCCGATGAAAATGGCGCGCATGCTCTGCCCCGAAGCCACGGTAATCCGCGGGGACGGCGGCACCTATGCGAAGCATTCGAAGGAAGTAAGTGAGATCATCAGCCAGAATGTGCCTGTTTTCGAGAAAGCAAGTATCGATGAATTTTATGCCGATCTGTCGGGGATGGACAAATATTTCAACTGCTATAAAATGGCCACGGAACTAAGGGAACGCATCATCAGAGAAACCGGCCTCCCGATTTCGCTGGGGCTTGCTACGAATAAGCTGGTTTCGAAAGTAGCGACCGGCGAAGCTAAGCCCAACAATCATAAAAAGATCGATGCCGGGCAGGAAAAGCCGTTTTTGGCGCCGATGGAGGTCCAGAAGATTCCGATGGTCGGTGAGAAGACAGGACAGACCCTGAACAATCTAGGCATCAGATATGTACGTACCATACAAGAAATGCCGATGGAAGTGATGGGACAGATTTTTGGCAAAAACGGCATTGCGTTGTGGAACCGGGCCAATGGCCGGGACGACTCCCCCATTATTCCTTTTCATGAACGCAAATCCATTTCCAGTGAGCGGACATTCGGGCGGGATACCGGAGATGTACGAAAGATGAAAGAAATGATCAGGGCAATGGCCGAAACGCTGGCATTTCAGCTGCGGACCGGCAACAAGCTCACCTCCTGTATTTCGGTTAAAATACGGTACTCCGATTTCAACACCTTTTCCAGGCAACTCAAAATACCCTATACCTCGGCCGACCATGTGCTCATTCCGCAGATCGAACGGCTTTTCGAGCAGCTTTACAACCGGCGGATGATGGTACGGCTGGTCGGCGTCAGTTTCAGCGACCTGGTGACGGGGAATTACCAGATCAACCTGTTCGACGATACGGAAGAAAGACTTAATCTGTATCAGGCCATGGACCACATTAAAACCAAGTACGCCTATAACAAGGATGGAGATCAGATCCTTACCTGGGCCAGTACCATGGAGGTATCTGAGATAGGAAGTATGGGTAATCCCTTCAACGGCGACCCTCCCATTATTCCGGCACACCGGATTGCCTGATTGATCTTTCAACCCTCCCCGCAGAGTCTGCCATAACTAATGAAATCCAGTGTATTTGAAGCAAATCCATTATCGCACCGGCTTACGTCACCCATGTGAAGGGTAAGTTTTTGTTTATCTTTTGCAATCATCATGCTACTCAACTGTCACTCTTATTTCAGCCTGCGTTTCGGGACGATTTCCGAAGATCATTTGCTTGGATTATGCAAGGAAAACGGTTACGATTGCGTCGCGTTGACCGATATCAACAACACTTCCGGCTGTCTGAATTTCATCCGGATGGCGCCACGCTTTGACATCAGGCCCATTGTCGGGATCGATTTCCGGAATGGGGTCACGCAACAATTTGTCGGACTGGCCAAAAGCAATGCGGGTTTTCAGTCGCTCAATGCGTACCTCTCAGCTCAAATGAATGCAGGCAGTGCTTTCCCCGCCCGGGCACCGGAAATGGAAGATGTCGTGTTCATTTATCCGTTTGAAAAAGTGAACCGGGAAAAACATGAGCGGTTTGCCCCCAACGAATACATCGGGGTCTCCGTACAGGATCTTGACAAACTGCATTATTCCCGATTGCATCTGCTGAGCGACCGGCTGGTGATTCAGCAACCCCTGACCTTCCGGAACAAGAAAGATTTTAATGCACACAGGCTGTTGCGCGCGATCGATGAAAATACACTATTGAGCAAGCTCTCTCCTTCGGAAACGGCTCCGGAACATGAGCAGATCATCCCGGCAAAAGTGCTGGAATATCATTTCACCCAAAAGGACTTCCGCACCATTTTGCACAACACACGGAAGCTGATGGATGAATGCCAGATCCATTTCGGTTTTGGCGAAGACCGGCAGCATCAGAATCTCAGGATTTTTGGCAAAAACGAAGAAGATGATTTCAGAAAGCTTAGCTCCATGAGCTATCAGGCGCTCGGGTACCGATATGGCGACCATATCACCGACGAGATTTTCGACCGTATCGCCAAAGAACTGGAAATGATCCGGCAGCAGAATTTCGTGCCTTTTTTCCTGGTCAATCACGACATCGTGAGCTATGCGCGCCGTAAAGGATACTTCTATGTAGGCCGGGGCAGCGGTGCCAACAGCATCATCGCCTATTTGCTCAATATCACCAATGTCGACCCCATCGAGCTGGATCTTTATTTTGAGCGGTTCATTAATCTTCACCGCAAAAATCCGCCGGATTTCGATATCGATTTTTCCTGGCGCGACCGCGAAGACGTTACCCGGTACATTTTTGAAACTTACGGCAAAAATGGCCAGGCTGCTTTGCTGGCCACATACAGTACATTCCAGCACAGTGCAGCTGTACGTGAGCTCGGGAAGGTATTTGGTTTACCCGCCTTTGAAATCGATGCATTAAGTAACGGAAAGTACGACTCCCGGAAACTCGATCAATTGTCGGGACTTGTCGTGCGGTATGCCGATTACCTGCAATCCAATAACCAGCCTAACCACCTGAGTATCCATGCCGGCGGCATTCTGATATCCGAACGCCCGATGCATTATTTCACAGCCACCGACATTCCGCCGAAAGGCTTTCCGACAACACAGTTTGACATGGTGATTGCGGAAGATGTCGGCTTGAATAAGTACGACATCCTGGGTCAGCGCGGACTTGCGAAGATCAAGGAGACATTGGAAATCATTCGCTACAACCGCCCCGATGTGCCCGCATTTGATATCAATGATGTAAAAAAGTTTAAAGCCGACCCCAAAATCAATGACCTCATCCGGCAAGCCCAATGCATTGGCTGCTTTTACGTAGAGTCGCCTGCAATGCGGATGCTTTTGAAAAAACTGGAAGTGGATAATTACCTGGGCCTGGTCGCTGCCAGCTCGATCATCCGGCCCGGTGTTGCCAAGAGCGGCATGATGCGCGAGTACATTCTAAGGCATCGTAACCCCGAAAAACGCAGCGAAGCACATCCCCGCCTGCTGGAACTGATGGAAGAGACCTATGGGATCATGGTCTACCAGGAAGACGTGATCAAAGTAGCCCATTACTTTGCCGGTCTCACACTCGGCGAAGCAGACGTGATCAGACGCGGAATGAGCGGAAAATTCCGGGGACGCGAGGAGTTTGAGCGGGTTAAGACCAAATATTTCAAGAATTGCCGGAACAGGGGCTATGACGATGCGATGACGATGGAAATATGGAACCAGATCGCCAGTTTTGCAGGCTTCGCTTTTGCCAAAGGGCATTCCGCCTCCTACGCTGTGGAAAGTTACCAGACACTGTTTTTGAAAGCCTATTTCCCTCTGGAATTTATGGTGGCCGTTCTCAACAACGGAGGCGGCTTCTACGCACCCGAGCTGTACGTGCATGAAGCGCGTATGCTCGGCGCGAAGGTCCATGCCCCCTGTGTGAATCACAGTCTCGCCGAAAGCACCATCGAGGGCAGCGACGTCTATCTCGGAATGCAGTTCCTGAACGACCTTGAAGAACGAACCATTGAACGGATTCTGGCTGCCCGGAAGCAAGACGGACCGTTTACGTCTCTGAATGATCTGCTCGATCGGGTGGCCATTTCCATTGAGCAACTTACGATCCTGATTCGGATAGATGCGCTTCGTTTCACGGGTGTCGATAAAAAAACCCTGCTATGGAAAGCGCATTTCAGGCTCAGCACCACGCCGGTGAAAGTTCCTCAGAAACAGCTGTTTCATACGGAAGTCAAAGATTTCGAACTGCCAGTCTTCCACTCCTCCATCCTGGACGATGCCTACGATCAGATCGAGTTGCTGGGTTTTCCACTCTGCAGTCCATTCAATCTGCTCAAAAATCCGCTACCCAAAAGCGTCATGTCGCGTGACCTGGACAAATATGTCAATCAGGAAGTGATACAATACGGCTACCTGGTCGCTCTAAAAAATACCCGGACTGCACGTGGAGAAACGATGCAATTCGGTACGTTTCTTGATTATGAAGGGCAATTTATCGATACAGTGCACTTTCCGGGCACTGCTACCCAGGTCAATGCGACTGTTAAGGGTGTGTACAAGATCCGGGGTACCGTCACGGAAGAATTCGGGTTCCTGACAGTGGAGGTGGCGGAGATTACGCGAATGGAATCGGCTGCGCGATGACTTCATGCAGGCTTCCGGTGCTATGAAAATTTGTGAAATAATTGACTATAAACGGCTTCTTCGGATAATTCTCCGGTTACAATTCCGTTCTTACTCTGTTTTTGCATATGAACACGAAGCTACCCGTTTCGGAAATTCCCGGCATCCACCGCTAACCATAATGAAAATACGTCATCTCTTTTTCCTTTTAACCATCTCCTGCTTCTCCTGCTCCAAGGAATCTGGCTCGATTACAGGAACCTGGGTTATCGGAATGCCCGATCAACCGCAGCATAAACAGGGTTTTACCTTGAAGGAAGATGGCCGCGCCGTGGCTATCAACATGGGGTACATGAACTTCGAAAAGTGGGAAAAGCAAGGAGACAAACTTATTTTGTCCGGAAAAAAAGAGCGGTCCGGTGAAATGACGGATTTCAAGGACACCCTGAAAATCATCTCTGTCGCCGACACCGTGCTCACAGTTGAAAAAGATGGCCAGCGGATCCTTTACGCCAAAGCTGTCGATCCCGACAAATTGGTCAACGACTTTGAGATCTACGAGTGTTTTGTGTATCAGACTAAAAAGGATTCTGCATTTATGCATGTCAATGTTGCCGACAGTATCGTAACCGGCGAGCTGGTGTATGCCCTCTTCCAGAAAGACCGGAATCAGGGACGTATCGACGGCGTCATGCGCGGTGATACTTTACTGGCTCGCTACACTTTCGTTTCAGAAGGTACCGAATCTGTTCGTGAAGTGGTGTTCCTCAAAAAAGGAGCAGGCTGGATTGAAGGCTTCGGAGAGGTAAAAGATAGCGCCGGTGTGGTGTTTTTCAAAGATCGTTCCCGGCTTAAATTTGGCAGAGGGCCTCTCTTCAAAGGTATCAAATGCCCGCCAGCCATTCAGTAAAACAAATTTGCTGCTGTCATGCTGTTGTCACTACCCCGCTTTTAATTGCGCATTCTTGAACCTAAATCATTTGCGCAATGGAAAAACTGGAATTGACCAAAGCATTCAAAACCTACTATTCAGCCACCTCCCGACCGGAAGTACTTACATTCGGGTCGACGCGTTACCTTGCCATCACCGGCAAAGGCGACCCTTCCGGTGAAGGATTTCAGCAAAAAATCCAGGCCTTGTACCCGGTAGCATATCAGTTGAAATTCGATTCAAAAGCCCGTGGAATGGATTTCGCAGTGGCAAAACTCGAAGGACTGTGGTGGTATGACGAAGCGCGGTATCACGACATCGCCATTGCGGATGCGCCTTCAAAAATTCCACGTCAGGAATGGGAGTACCGGTTGCTGATCAGGATACCGGATGTGATCACGCAGGCCGAGGTGTCATCAGCGATCGAATCGGCCTTTGCAAAAAAACAGATCCGGACGATCCGGGAGGTGACGCTATTCGAAATGGAAGAAGGTAAGGTAGTTCAAATGCTGCATAAAGGTCCGTTCGATCGGGAAGCTGAGACGCTTATGGTCATGCAATCATTCATGGCCGACCGCCGTCTCATGCGTAATGGCCTGCACCATGAAATATACCTGTCGGATTTCCGCAAAACATCGCCCGAAAAGCTTAAAACGATTCTCAGAGAGCCGGTTAAATAAGATACCGGTTACAAATTTTCATTAAGAACTGCCTCCCTACCGCCTTACGCGAGTCGGGGGCACTTTTCCAAAACATTTACAGTCACCCCTTTGCAATCGCGATCTTTAACAATATATTTCGCCCCTCCTGAATTTTATCAAATTAAAATTAGAAAAATGAAAAAGGCGTTCATAGCATTATGCTTGGCCGGATGGGGTGTAGTTTCTGTCACAGCGGTATCCGCACAGAACCTGAGCTCCCAAAAAGTCCCTCTCGATCCCAGTGTGAAGACCGGAAAACTAAAAAACGGAATTACCTATTACATCAAAAAAAATGCAGAACCGAAAAACCGGGCTGAGTTGAGACTGGCAGTCAAAGCGGGTTCGGTGCTGGAAAATGATGCTCAGCAGGGGCTGGCCCATTTTATGGAGCATATGAATTTTAATGGAACAACCCATTTTCCGAAAAACGAGCTCGTCAATTTTCTGCAAAAAACGGGCGTACGTTTTGGCGCCGATCTCAATGCATATACCGGCTTTGATGAAACCGTATACATGCTGCCGATCCCGACCGACTCGGCCGGATTACTGGAAAAGGGCATCCAGGTATTGGAAGACTGGGCGCATGGCGCGTTGCTCGACCCTTCTGAAATTGAAAAGGAACGAGGCGTGGTGCTGGAAGAGTCGCGCATGGGGCGGGGCGCTCAGCAGCGTATGCGGGACAAATTTCTGAAAGTGATCCTTAACAATTCAAGATATGCCGAACGCCTTCCTATCGGCAAAGACAGCATCCTGAAAAGTTTCAAACCGGAAACCATCAAATCATTCTATCAGGATTGGTACAGACCGGATCTCATGGCCGTGATCGCGGTGGGTGACTTCGAAGTGGCCAAAGTGGAAGCGATGATCGCAAGCAAATTCGGGTCCATTAAACCGCCCGTCAGCCCCAAAAAGCGTACGCGGTACGAGATTCCACTGGACGGAGCCACCCGCGTTGCGATTGTAACCGACCCCGAATATCCTCAGAACCTGATCCAGCTTATTTACAAACAACCTGGAAACAAGGAGAAATCTTTGCAAGACGTGCGCAACAACTTCGCACAAGAGCTTTACAATGCCATGATGGGGCAACGCATGCAGGAGCTCACACAAAAAGCGAATCCCCCATTCCTCTACGGAGCCAGTCAGTATGGTGATTTCCTGGGCAATCTGGACTCTTACACATCGATCGCCCTGGCGAAAGACGCGGCTTCGATGAAAACCGCATTGACGGTTCTACTGGAAGAAAATGCCCGGGTACAGAAATTTGGATTCACCCAGCCCGAACTCGATCGCGCGAAGAAGGATTTCTTCAACAGTATCGAGGAGTATTACAAGGAAAGGGACAAAACCAAGTCTGCAAACCATGTGCAGGAATACCTGAACCACTTTCTGCACGACAAACCATTTATGGGCGCCGAGGCGTATTTTGAATTTGTAAAAAAAAACCTGGACGGGGTGACGCTTGCCGAGATCAATGTCCTGGCAAAAAAATACATTACGGACAAAAACCGGGCGGTGGTGATCATGGGTCCTGAAAAAAGCAAGGATGCATTACCTACGGAAGCCGAAATCCGTACACTTCTGAACGAGGCGGGCAAAGACGTAACCGCCTATGTGGATGACGTGGTCGACGCGCCTCTCCTCGGTACCGAGCCCAAAGGCGGAAAAGTAGTTACCGAACGGAAACTTGACAAACTCGGCGTAACCGAACTGACATTGTCAAACGGGGTCAAGGTGCTTTTGAAACCTACTGATTTCAAAAACGACGAAATTCTGATCAAGGCCACAGCCAAGGGAGGGTATTCGCTTTTTCCGGGGGAACGCGAAACCGGCATTTTCACCAGTTACCTGATTCAATCGGGAGGAGTCGGCCCCTACAACCAGACCCAGCTTCAGAAGTTCCTTGCAGGCAAAACCGCCAGCGCGGGCCCATATGTGAGCGAGCTGACGGAGGGCATCGGGGGCAATACTAATCCAAAGGATCTCGAAACCACCTTGCAGCTGATCTATGCCTATTTTACCGAGCCCCGCAAAGACGCCGATGTTGTAACGGGTATTTTAGCCAACCAGAAAGCGTACCTGGAAAACATGCAGAAGACGCTGACACCGGAAAAGGTCTACTCCGATTCGCTCAATGCAGTACTGACCAGTCACAATCCCAAAAGGGTTCCGCTTAAACCCGAAAGCGTCGACAAGGTGAATCTCGACCGGGCATTAGAAATCTACAAGAACCGCTTTGCCGACGCTTCCGATTTCGTTTTCACTGTCGTCGGTGCCTTCAAGCCGGAGGAAATCAAACCGTTGCTGGAAAAGTACCTCGGGGGGTTGCCATCTACCGACAGGGACGACACTTACGATCATCCCAACATTTACCCGCCAAAGGGTCGCATCGAAAAGATCATTTACAAGGGGTTGGAGCCCAAAAGCCGGGTTACACTCGTGTCCAGCGGCGAGTATGATTACAATCCTGAGAACAACATTCAGATCGAAGCATTACAGGAAGTATTGCAGATCAAGCTCATCGAATCGTTGCGTGAGGAAGAAAGCGGCGTATATGGCGTCGGTGTATCTGAGGGAACCGATAAGTTTCCCACCGGCCATTACCGTTTCAGTATCGGTTTTGGCTGCGCCCCCGAGAATGTTGATAGACTGATCAAAAGAGCGCAGGAAGAAATCAATAAGATCAAGCAAAACGGTGCAGATCCGAAGGACATCGAAAAGTTCGTCGCAGAAACACAGCGAAAAACCGAAACAGCATTGAAAACCAACGGTTTCTGGCTCGACTATCTGGATGATAATACGTTCCTGGGAGATGACTTGAACGAGATCTTCGAGCAGGATCGCCTGTTGAAATCGGTAACGGTCGCCAGTACCAAAGAAGCAGCTCAGAAGTATTTCAATGATGACAACTTCATCAAAGTCATCCTGATGCCTGAGAAGAAGTGATGTGTCAGCGAGTGCGGGTAGAGCAACCTGGGCCTCAGCCCAGGTTGCCCTACCCAAGGCTTCAGCCTTGGGCGCACCAGCCTGACTCCGCAGCCACCTCATATCCACCCCGCACTCCTACGCGTCGGCTTCAGCCGAAGTCTGCCCCGTCATATCCCAATCTCTGAACAAAAGCCTGGAACTCGTCTCCAAAGCTCTGCTTGCCGTGATGCGCCTGTTGCCGGTCTATATATCTTCGAACGATCGGCAGCTTACTTTCACTCACAGATGCGGCAAAGTACTTGTCTGCCCATTCAAAATTCCCTTTTACCAGCTTAGCTTTATTGGCCCAAAACGCACTCTCCCCTTTCAGTAGCTGCATTTGCTTTGAAATACCATACTCACTTTTCAGAAGCATCAGCACATGAATGTGGTCATGATAACCATTGATCCTGTCGATCAGAATCCCTTTTGAACGCGCGTTAGCCTGGATATGCCGGCAAACCTTGTCCAAAACAGGTGGCTGTAAAACAGGTCGTCGATACTTCGTTCCCCAAACCGCATGTATCCAGATCTTAACGTAAGACATGATATGTGAATTGACAGGTGATCAATAACTGATATCATCTATACGCTCAAACATCAAAAAGGTAACACCCGACCGTCCCGAACCCGGGATCCAGAACCCAGAACCCAGAACCCAAGGCTTAAGCCTTGGGCTGAGCGAGGCCGCGCGAGCGTGGGGCCGGGTGCATCCGCCCACCGCCCCACCATCATCCCAGCTTCCGCAATCCCTGTATCAGAAATTCCAGCCCATTCATCCGGATTTCCAGCATCGTCGCGAGCAGTACGCCCAGCTTGCCTTTGGGAAAGCCTTCGCGCTGAAACCATTCGAGGTAAGAAACAGGCAAGTCGGCAATGATCCAGTCCTTGTACTTGCCGAAAGGCATTTTCTGGCGGATCAGTTCTTTGAGTATTTCCGAATCCGGTTGTTGTAATTCCTGCATTGTAGGTTATTTAGTCCACATTCCCCGCCCGGAGTTTTAAAATCAGTTCCGTTTTCAAATCGAAAAGGTCCTTTTCCAAACCTACCGGATAGGTATGCGGATTGACGAAACGTTTGATCCCTTTATAAAAGTGCGACAACTGATCCGCTACCCGTGCGCGTGTCTCATGCACGGAAGGGCGCTTGTAGATCAGCTGCCCGTCGGCAAATATCGGCACCAGCAGGTCTTCGTATTGCATTTGATCATCGAATGACCTGTTTTTAGTAAAATCATAAGGATCTACCATTGTTGATTTCCCTATCAATGGCGTTTCAGTATCAAAAATCATATCAGACACAAAGCCGCGCATATCCTTGAAACGACGTACCTGCTGGATACCCGGGGTCGACACTTTGATCGCCTGTTCCGACAATTTCAGTTTGTAGTCCCAATCGCCTGTTTCTGAGCGGATCGCCGCCAGTTTGAAAACACCACCTAATGCAGGCTGGTCGTAAGCCGTCACGAGCTTGGTCCCGATTCCCCATACATTGATCTGCGCTCCCTGGATTTTGAGACTATCCATAATATATTCATCCAGGTCGTTGCTCGCCACGATGCTGGTCTTCCCGAAGCCAGCTTCATCGAGCATCTTCCTCGCCTCGATACTGAGATAAGCCAGGTCACCCGAATCCAGGCGGATACCGGCGAGGTCGTAGCCCCGTTCGCGCAGATGCTCCCCTACTTTGATGGCATGCCTGACCCCGTTCAGCGAATCGTAAGTGTCCACAAGCAATGTCACATTATTCGGCATGTGTTTGGCATACTCCTCAAATGCCTCCAATTCGCTGTCGAAAGACATTACCCAGCTGTGTGCGTGTGTGCCTTTTACCGGAATGTCGTAAAGCTTGCCTGCCAGAACATTCGAGGTCGCATCGAAGCCGCCGATATAGGCCGCCCGGCTTGCCGTAACGCCGCCATCCGGCCCCTGCGCACGCCGCAAACCGAATTCCAGTAATGCATCCTTATCCGCTACCAGGCGCATACGCGCAGCCTTCGTCGCAACCAGGGACTGGAAGTTAATCAGGTTCAATAACGGTGTTTCGAGTAACTGACATTGCAGGATTGGCCCCTGAATGCGAAGTAGTGGTTCGTTGGGAAAGACGACTGTCCCTTCCGGGATGGCATCTATACTGCATTGGAGTTCCAGTTTCCGGAGGTAATCGATAAAACCTTCGTCGAAAAGCGGCTTGTCATCGCTTCCGCGGACGGATGCTATGTACGTAAGGTCCTCTTCGTTAAAACGATACTCGTTGAGGTATTCGATCACGCTGCTCAGCCCGCAGGCAATCGTGAAACCACCCTGGAAAGGATGTTTTCTGAAATAGAGATTAAAAACTGCTTCCTGCTCCGCTTTTCCCGCTTTCCAGTAACCATAGGCCATGGTAAGCTGGTAAAGATCGGTGAGAAGGCTCATGGAAGTATCATACAGCTGGTTGATCATCCGGGGGTGCGTTTAGTGTTTACAAACCGCCTAATTACTAAAAAATCGTCACTATTTCCCTCAAAAATGATTTACCTGCGCAAGCATTGAGTTAGAGGAACAGTTGGCAGGCTCCGCGCAACGAGGCGGTAAACAAAAGAGCGGCCGTTACGGGCCGCTCTCTCAAATAATATTTAGTCTAAGCCTGTCAGATCGCTTCCAGGATCCTTTCAATGGCAACCTGATAACCGATCTTTTCTTTCAGCTCGCTGATATGAACGCGCTCTTGTTCCATGCTGTCGCGGTGACGGATCGTTACCGTGTCGTCTTCCATGGTCTGATAATCCACCGCAATACAGAACGGTGTTCCGATCAGGTCCTGCCGTGTGTAACGCTTACCGATCGCCGCGCCGTCGTCATATACAGTGCGGAATGACGATTTCAGCGAATTGGCCAATGCCTGCGCCTTTTCAGCCAGTCCGTCTTTCTTCACCAACGGCAATACCGCCGCCTTGAACGGAGCCAGGGCCGGGTGTAATTTCAGATAAGTGCGCTCCTTCGCATTTTCACCTTCACCAGTCGTTTCAACCGTAAATGCATTGCAGAATGTAGCCAGGAACAGGCGGTCAGCTCCCACCGACGTCTCTACCACGTAAGGAATGTAATTGCCGTATGGTTTGCCGTTTTCGTCGAGGTCGGCATCGAAGTACTGTTGCTTTTTCTTGGAAAGTTCCTGGTGATTACGCAAGTCGAAATCCGTGCGGGAGTGAATACCCTCCATCTCGCGGAAGCCAAACGGAAATTCGAACTCGATATCCACGGCTGCATTGGCATAATGCGCAAGCTTTTCATGGTCATGGAATTTCAGCTTTTCAGCAGGCAGGCCAATCGCCTGATGGAACTTCATCCGCGCTTCTTTCCAGTTGGCATACCATTGCATTTCGGTGCCAGGACGTACAAAGAATTGCATTTCCATTTGTTCAAATTCGCGCATACGGAATGTAAACTGGCGCGCCACGATCTCGTTCCGGAATGCCTTCCCGATCTGTGCGATACCGAAAGGCACTTTCATCCGTCCGCTCTTCTGCACATTCAAGAAATTCACGAAGATGCCCTGCGCCGTTTCCGGACGCAGGTAAATGAGGCTCGAATCTTCGGCCACCGATCCCACCTGTGTGCTGAACATCAGGTTAAACTGGCGTACTTCCGTCCAGTTGGCAGTGCCGGAAACCGGGCATTTGATCCCTTCTGTGATGATCAGTTCGCGGACACCATTCAAGTCCTCGGCGCTCAGCAGCCGGCCCATTTCGGCCAGCAATGCCTGTGCTTTTTCAGACTGCCCGTCTTTTTCATATTGTTCGGCCTTAGCTTCCAGCAACTGGTCGGCACGGTACCGTTTTTTTGAATCTTTATTGTCGATCATCGGATCGCTGAATCCGTCGATATGCCCCGACGCTTTCCAGGTCAGCGGGTGCATGAAAATCGCCGCGTCTATACCCACGATATTGTCGTGCAGCTGCGTCATGGCCTTCCACCAGGCAGCTTTCAGGTTGTTTTTCAATTCCACACCATTCTGACCGTAGTCGTAAACGGCTTGCAATCCATCATATATCTCGGAAGAAGGAAATACGAAACCGTACTCCTTGGCATGCGCAACAATGTCTTGAAGAGAGGTAGCAGGTGCTTGGCTCATTCTATTTGTTTAAAAATCAATATGAAAAAACGACTATTAAATCCATCAAAATCATGAATTTGGCAAAATTAGGGATTTTGACGGCAATGCATATTTTCTTTTATCGTAAATAAAACACCGTACACCCGGACGTCCCCGGACGGTTTTGTCCGATCATGAACACTTCAAACAGAACATATTAATCATAACAAATTGATTATAAACAAGTAAGAAAGACTGGCATATGTTTTTCAAATAGCAATAGGACATAACAAACCTCAACTCCCTATGCTTTTCAACTACATCAAAATATCGCTTCGCAACCTGCGTAAACAAAGACTTTTCAGTGGGTTGAATGTCATAGGGCTCGGTATCGGCATGGCCGCCGTGTGGCTGATGGTCCTGTATGTTGCCGATGAGCTCAGCTACGACCGTTTTTATTCCAAAGCAGACCGCATTTTCCGGGTCGTCCAGCACGCGCAATGGGCCACCGGAAGCATCAACCTCGCACCTACGTCCGCTCCG
>NZ_CAMLSE010000055.1 GCF_946482605.1 uncultured Dyadobacter sp.
ATCGTGAAGCCGGAGGCTTTTGTAGCGGCATCGATGGTGTAGTAGGCGTCGGGTACTGGTTGGTTGATATCCTGGTTCATGAGTGGTTTGGTGGTGGATTTTAAAACCGCAAACAATCATTATTTGACCACAATTAAAAACATTCGGCAAAACATTTACCGCTTAATAAATTGCATTGGAAATGACGCAGTTATAGCATGAGTAGGGACCATCAAAACTTTACTTTTGCCCTCAATCTCTACAAGTTCCCTTTCCCATCTATTCCACTCAAACTCAACCACTATGAAAAAGCGTTTCCTCTCATTTCTTGCATTCGCCGTCATGGCGACTACCGTGGTCATTGTGGCCTGCACCGACCACTCAGAACCGATCCCGGAACCGACACAATTTTCAGTTAGCAACTTTGTGAGCGGCCTGCGCGCTCCAATCGGCATGGCAATCGACGAGCAGGGTCGGTTCTGGGTGACCGAGGGTGGTACCGGACATGACGACGGTGCATTGGTGATGATCTCGCCGCAGGGTGTCAAAACAACGGTGGTCACCAACTTTAAATCGATCATCAACCAGGGTAACGTTGAAGGCATCAGCCATTTGTATTATGATAACGGCACGTTGTATCTGCTGCACGGCGTGGAGGGTTTGCTCTATATCATCAACCCCACGACTTTGCTTGCCGGCAGCCTGCCTTTGCATAAAGACCACCTGCCTAACGAAAACATCAAGAATTTTGTGGCCACTCTGAATCTCACATTCGACAATAACTCGAATGCATTCAGCCTTACCAAGGGACCCGACGGGCATCTTTACATTGCCGATGCCGGCGCGAACGCCGTTATCCGCCGCAACAAGGATACGCATGCGCTCGATCTCTTCACCACATTCCCGCCTGTGGGTGGGCCAAACAGGGACGCTGTTCCTACCGGCATTGTTTTTGACGGCTCCCGCTTCCTGCTGAGCAGCCTTACCGGTTTCCCGTTCACGCCGGGCACAGCGAACCTCTACCAGGTAAATCCCGCCGGAGAAATGGTTCCTCGGACAGGTGGCTTTACAACCCTTACGCACATCACATTGACCGCAAACGGCCAACCGCTCCTGCTTCATTTCGCCGATTTCACCCCACCTCCGGGCAGTATGGGTAATCCTCCGGGTTTCAAGCCAAACACCGGCTCGATCCTCAACGAAGCAGGGAATGTACTTATTAGCGGACTGAATTTCCCGACCGACATCAAGCGCCACGGCGACCGCACCTTCTATGTGCTCAGTCTGGGAGACGGCGCTATCAAGAAGCTGGATTATTGATTTTGAATATAGTGAAAGCAAAGATGCCGGTATTCGAGACGAATACCGGCATCTTTGCTTTACAGCAGTGTCTGTTTCCCTTCTGTTTCTTTGGGATTCACGACCGTTGCGGGAGGATCCTCAGGCATCTTGTCACCGAGCAATTTGCCCCAGGGTTTCAGCTCGTCGATACGATCAAAGATGATTTTGAGAACAGCCGTGAACGGTATCGACAGAAACATGCCGCTCACGCCCCAGAGCGTACCACCCAGCAATACTACCAGAATGGAAATCAATGCATTAACCGACACTTTGGACGATACCACACGCGGAACGATAATGTTGTTGTCGACAAACTGGATCAGCATATAGGCGCCGATGATGAGCAGCGGTGTGGTATAGCCGTCCTTGGTGATGAACGAAATCAACACCGGCAATGCGATGGCAATGATCCCTCCGATGTAGGGAATGAGGTTCAGGATAGCACCGATCACACCCAGCAGTAATGCATAGGGAACACCCAGAATGAGGAGCGCGATAGAGTTCAGCGAGGCGATGATCGTCGTTTCGATCATTAGGCCCACAATGTAGCTCTGCACTGCGCCCTTGGTTTCCTGCAAGATCTCCCCGACCTGTTCGGAATTATTTTCATCAAAAACCTCGAAAATAAAATTGAGGATCAATGGCTTGTAAAATAAAAGCAGGAAGATGTAAAGGGGTATCAGCACAAAAAAACTGATGATACCGAACAGGGTGTTGACCGTCTTGCCCACATAAGTCCTGCTGTTGTTGATCGCCTCGTCGAGCATGCTCATCTGCTTCTCCGTGGAGATCCCGAAGCTCGACGACAGCCAGACCTGTAAGTTGCCCAGCAGTTTGACCGTCTTCTTCTCCAACTGCGGTATCATATCCCCGAACTGTACGATCTGCGACGACAGAAAGAACATGATCCCCGCCACGACGAGTATGGCGAGAAAAATTGTGAGTATGATGGCAGCGACCTTATTGAAATTCCATTTCTGGAAACGGTTGTAGACGGGGTTAAGCAGTATCGAGATCAACCCTGCGAATGCAAACGGGACCACAATCTCCTGCAACAGATTGAGCATGTAGAAGAAAAGATAAAGCCCGATAAGAACCATCGGAGCTTTGATATAGAACGGAAAACCGTCGCGTGCAGCCAGCCATTCGGGCAGTTCGGTAACAGATTCCTGTTTTCGGCTTTTGAAAAATAGTCCCATAGTAAAGGTGTCGGTGATTAAAAGTTAGGTTTACGCTGCGGGCCCGGTAGTTACTCCACGCCCTCATACTCTTTGACATCCTGATCGGAAAGCTCCACGATCGAAATCACTTCACCCCGAGGCTGCTCCGGCCCTCCCCGGTTGACAACGTTGACTATATACGACCGGCTCGGATACGTTTCGGATTCAATAATGTGCCGTTCGAAAGTGAGAGCGTTTTCCGTGGAGGCAGAAGCAATGGTAATCATGAAATTCCGCATGGTAATAATGGTTTTGGTTTGCTTTTTCAAAACGTATAATATCCGTGCCGGGCGGTGGGATCCGGGTTTACAAATTACCTGGCTAAGCTGGCCAGCTTTCATGCAGGAACGCATTGGGCCTTCTCTCTTCTGGCACATTTTTAGCAGACCTCCCGCAAAAACGCCGTGCTATGCCCGAAGGACCATCCATTGTTATTTTAAGGAAAGCCGTCGAAGAGCTCGGACTTCAGAGAATGATCGTCCGGCATGCGGAAGGCACGGCAAAAATCGATAAGGACAGACTGATCGGTCAGAAAGTGACCGATTTCCGGTCGTGGGGAAAGCATTTTCTGGTATGCTTCGAAGACTTCACGATCCGCATTCATTTCTTGCTATTCGGCTCCTATCTCATCAATGACCGCAAGAAAACCGCGCCGGCATTGAGCCTGGTCTTCGACAAGAACGAACTGAATTTTTACACCTCTTCGATCCAGCTGATCGACAAACCCGTGGGGGATATTTACGACTGGTCGGCCGACATCATGTCCGAATCCTGGAAGCCCGCAGTCGCTTTGAAGAAATTGAAGGACCGGCCCAAAATGCTGGTCTGTGATGCATTGCTCGATCAGGACGTTTTTGCCGGAAGCGGCAACATCATCAAAAACGAAGTGCTGTTCCGCGTGCGGATGCACCCGCTGAGCGTCATTGGCGAAGTTCCGGATACCAAATTGAAAGAAGTGATCAAAGAAACCAGGGAGTATGCTTTTGAATTTTTGGAATGGAAGCAGGAAGGCACTTTGAAGAAGCATTGGCTGGCGCACACCAAAAAGATATGTCCGCGCTGTGATATTCCTTTCCACAAAGAATATCTGGGCAAAGCGAAGCGACGGAGTTATTTCTGCGAGAACTGCCAGCAGAGATATTGAATCAGGCCAGCCGCTGGTAGCGCTCGTTCAGCAAAGCCATGTAAGCGGCTTTCAAATCGTCGGACAAAAAGGAATTCCCGATCCAGTTTAGAGCAACCGGCTTGTTTTTGAAAAACCGGCGGAATACGCCATTGATCTGCTTCGCATTCAGTCCCATTCCTTCGGCAAAACGTAGAAAATGCTCCTTCTCTAATTTCCGCTTTTTACCTTCCAGCGTCAACGCCAGCTCCTCGTGATCTTCCGGGTTCACGATCGTTACGTTCAGCAAGTCGTACGCAGGCGCCAGTGACCAGCCGGAATCGCTTTTGATCATGGAAAAATTTTTGAGGTGCATGTCATTGTTCCCCGTCAGAAAACTGAACAGGGTCAATTCAAACAGCGTGAGCTGGTCCAGTAGCGTGTTAACCGAATGCTGGCGTACCGCTTTGCCTACGCGCTCCATCGATCCTTTGTATTTATCGAATGCTTCAAGGATCTGAAACATATCCAGCATGTGGATTTTCTTGCCTCCGTTTACCCGGTCGATTCTCCTGGTGATGTAGGAGAGCTCTCCCGATTCCAGGCGTATCAGGCTGGATTTAACAGTCGGCAAGCCGAATGCTTCGGCAATGCGCATTGTGACGTGCTCGTTTTGAGGCATTTCAGGATATTTTTCAACCGGCGGTTTGAAGATATAACCTCCACCCATAGCACCCACAATGGTAAGTCGGCCGCGGCTGCCATTCGCCATTACCTCATTCACGATCGATAGCGACAATTTGGGCTGCACACCGGGCACCGCTACACTGCGTTCGACAATATTTTTGGCAAGCTTCGCCATTTCCGCTAGTGAATAGCCCAGCACAGGCGGCGTTTTTAAGCCAAAAAATGCGGTACTGCAATGCACATGAAAGTCACCCGAAATGGAATCGTCCAATAATTTATAACAGTACAGACATTTCCTACTCATACTCTTGCTGATCAGGTATAACACTCACGGCGCCAATGCAATTTTCACAACACGCCAGCAAAAGTCCCATGCGGTCGTTGCGGTTGATCTTCCAGCTTTTGGAAGCAATGTCGAGTAGCCAGCCTTCGGGTATCAGGCCTTCGAAAAAGGGAAAAAGCCTCTTTTCGGTGTAGACCTTCTCCGTAACCGGCATTGAAAAAGTCAGGTACTGATCAGGAAACAAGCGGACATATGCCGGGTCGTAGGCGAAGGTATAGAGTCCTTCATCAGTTTCCGTTAATGTGCCGGCCAACGCCGTGTCGTAGTAAATCGATGCGCTTCTCATTTAGTCCTCTTTCAAAGGTTTTATGGTCACCGGGCCAAGTTCATGGCCGAACATCCGAAGTACCTGATTTACTTTGTCCAGATTCAGGTTTTCCTTTCCCTGCTCGATTTTCCGCACCACCGTCAGTGCCACGCCGGCCTTGTCTGCAAACTCCTCCTGCGTTAACCCGACCTGCTTCCTCCGTAATTTCACAAACTGAGCTATCGTCTCCATTATATGCTTTAAGATATAATTATACTCAATTTAAACAAATTATATTCAATTGCATATAAATATATACATTAGAATACAATTATATTCATTTGCATATAAATAGCAGCAGGTCATTTGTTTTATATGTATTTAAATATAAAATCGGGCAGCCATGAAATATGACTGCCCGATTAAAACTAACCCATCAATAATCAATACTTCGAATAGTGATCGATCCTGATCTTTTTGACCTTGCCTGCCTCGAAATGCACCTGGATCTGGTCCATCGTGTCCGTACCGGTGGAGTAGCCGAAATACCATTGCGGTGACTGGCCCATACCCGGGTCGTAAGCGGCACTCAGGTTTTTGACGAGTAAGGAAATACGTTCGAACTTATTCCTGTAAGAGCCGATACCCCGGATATTGGCGAATTTCTCGTACAAGTCCGAAATAGCATCCCCCATTCTGACCGACGAGGCAGCTTTTTCTTTTTCCGGCCACTGATTCAACTTTTTACCACTGTTCAGATAGATCGCCTTCACGGTTTGGTTTTCGATGGTAATCTGCACGCCGGAGTCTGTCCCCTGCTGTTGATCCAGCAAAATATACTGGTACAACGGGATCCTTTCGCGGAGCGGCGCGAGATCCGAAAAAATGTTACTCACCACACTCAACGCCGTAACGCCCTTGGTCGATTGAAGCGCCTGGATTTTAGGATAAACACTGGCAGCTTCTTCGCCAATGGCGATGTTCAGATAGCTGCCGGTTTCGATACTATCCCGGACGATGCGATAGGGCACTGGTTCCGGTCCGGTAGTAAGAGGATCCACCTGTCTGTCGGGAAGGCAACCGGAAAAGAGGGCCGCAGAAAGCAGTAATGCGATAAATTTTGTCTGCATAGGTTTAGAGGTTTATAAAAGACAGACTCGCCTACGGCCCATTCGGTTGTAACTGGGAGTAAAAAAAGAGAGGAAAGGGAGTAAGGACGAATGGAGGATGGAGAATGGAAAGGGAGAAAATGGATTTCCTCCCCTTCCTCCCCTTCCTCCCTTTCCTCCCTTCCTCCCCTTCCTCCCTTTCCTCCTTCCAAAAAACTACCATCCTGGATTCTGATCCAATTCCGGGTTTAATGCGATTTCGTTGATCGGCAGCGGCCACAGGTAATCCTTCGCGGGATCAAATTTACGGAAGCTGGCCGCCTGAACCAGGATCACGTTATCCGGCGTCAGATTGACGGTGGCTGCGGCAAACTCGCCTTTGAAATAAAAATTACCGAGCACCGGCTTGATGAGTTCAGTTTCGGCGGTTTTCCAGCGGATAATGTCCCAATAGCGGAAGCCTTCCTGCGCAAGCTCCACCCGCCGTTCACGGCGTATCTCGTCACGCACGTCGAGTCCGTTGGCCTTTGCAAATGCATTGGTCAGTTTGGCGATCTGCCCGCGCTCGCGCAGCAGATTAACGGACATGTCCAGTTCGGCATCGGTAATGGCTCCATTCAGTTCATAGCTGGCCTCTGCAAAGATCAGCAGCACTTCCGCGTACCGCAGCAAAGGGCGGTCGATCGTGGAAGCCTGCGTATTCCAGTCGTCGACGTTGGCGAATTTGCGGAACATGTAACCCGTTTTGTTGAATACCAGGTTGGCAATGTCGAAGATCGGTTTGGTTGTCATCATGGCGTCGCCACGCTTCATAAAAGTAGCGCTCATGCGGATGTCGCGGTTTCTGAAAACCTTGTGCGAAGAATCCGGCAGCGTCCACAATGGTGATTTGGTAATTGGCAGGCCGTCTTTCATCAGGTACGAATCTGCCAGCGATTTGGTTGGGTTCACATTGCCATTTTCCAGCGACCCGCGGTAGTAGGAATGCGTCAGCACACGCTCGGTATTGGAGACGCCGTATTGCTTGACGATCATATTCTCTTTGTTCTGGCGGCCTTCCCCGGCCATCTGGAAGAGATCGAAGTAATTTCCAAACAATGCGTGCTCCTTGCTGTCGATCACCGCTTTGCTCGACGCCACGGCCATTGTGAGGTGTTTGGGAGCGTCGCCTTTCGAATGGTATTTGGCAAAAGTACCTTCAAACAAAGCGACACGCGCTTTGAATGCATGGGCCGCGGTTTTGGAAATGCGGCCAAAATCGGCCGTACCAAGCGTAGTGATGGTCGGAAGCTTCGCTGAGGCAAAATCAAGATCGGCATAGATCTGTTCCACGATCGCTTCGCGCGGGGCGCCAGGCTGACGAAGTTCAGGGCTGTTTTCGTCGAGTGTTTTCAGGATCAGCGGGACGCTGCCGTACTTCTGCACCAACGAGAAATAGCCCCAGGCACGGAAGAAACGCGCTTCGGCCAGATAACGGTCCAGCACCGCCGGGGTAACTGCCGCGCGGGGTGCCTTCTCGATGATATTGTTAGCCGCACGTATCAAAGTGTATGGATTGTTATAATCTCCTCCCGCAGTAGCTGGTGCCAGCCGGGATCCGTCACTGATGGTGTTGGAAGCCAACCCGAATGCATCATCCGACCACACATCGTCATTATTGAATGCAGGCAGAAAGGTGTACAGATAGTTGTTGGCGGTTTTGATATCCGATTCCGACGTCCAGAAGCTGTCGTCGCTGATATTGGTCTCAGGCAGCCGGTTCACATCACAGGAGGCCAGCCCGGCGAGCAGCGACAGCCCTATTAAAGTCTTTTTGAAAGTTATGTTCATTGGTATTTTCTTGAAAGCCATGATCAGTCACAATTTTAGAATGATACATTAACGCCCACCGAAGCAGTTGCAAAAAACGGGTAATCGTTTTCTACCCCATCACGTGTTTCCGGGTCGAAATATCCCTGGAATTTGCCTAGTCCGGAGATCGTGAGGATGTCCTGGCCCGAGAAGAAAAGTCTCGCGCGGGAGACCTTGATACGTTCGGTGATGCGGGAGGGAATGGTGTAGCCCAACTGAATATTTTTCAGGCGGACGTAACTCGCATCCAGCGTCCATTTGTCCGAAGCCACGTAGTTGTGGGTAGCACCGGTGTAAGGTCTCGGGAACAATGCATCGGTATGTTCGGGTGTCCAGTAATCGCTGTGGATGCCCATTGCCTGTTTCCAGGTCACGAGCAGCGGAGCAACAGACTCGGGGTTGGCGCGATAGCTGCGCTTGCCGACGCCCTGGAAGAATGCGCTGAAATCAAATCCTTTCCAGCTTGCTCCCAACGTAACCCCGAAAAGATACCGCGGAGCCGTCGTTCCCAGTAAAACCAGGTCCCCGTGATCTGCAACAGTTCCTTTTCCGACCGACAACCGCTTATCACCGTTCCGATCCACATACTTTACGTCTCCGGCACCAGCCCGGTTATCCTGGAAAGCCCATCCTTTTACCTCGTCGGCTGAGGTAAAATAGCCGTTGGTCTGATATCCCCAGATACTGTTGAGCGCATAACCCTCGATCAGCTTGTTGGTACCGGCTCCTACGACCGTTGTTCCCGAGAAATTGATGAGCTTATTGTTGTTGTCCGAAAAGTTGACCGCAAATGAATAGTTGAAGTCTTTACCGATCTTATCCCGGAAACGCAGCTCGGCTTCCCAACCCCATGATTTGAGCTCACCATTATTCCTTCTTGGCGTTCCTACACCAATAACACCCGGCAGTTGCTGAGGCGTGAGCATGTTGCGGTTGTATTTGACATAATAGTCCCCGCTGAACTGCAGACGGTTCTGAAGCAGGCCCACATCGATACCCCAGTTGGTCGTCTCGATCGTTTCCCACGAAAGGGCGGCCGACGGAATGGAGCCTTGATTAATGTATGAAGTTCGGGAGTCACCGAGTACCAGGTTGTTGCCCCGGGACAGCTGGCTGAGATAATCGTAATAGCCGATATTGGTTCCCAATGCGCCTCCGAGGCGTCCCCACGACGCGCGCAGCTTAAATTCCGAGAAGAATGGCAAAGGTGTCGCAAACCAGTTCTCCTGGTGCAGATTCCACCCGACCGATCCGGCAGGGAATACTTTTTTCCTGAGGCCCGGCGCCAGTTTCGAACTTTCGTCGAGACGGATCGTCGCTTCCAGCAGGTATTTATTTTTGTAATTGTAATTAAATCTTCCAAAAACAGACTGGAATGCATACGTGGCAATGATCTGACGGTTGCTTTTGGTTTTGTCGTCACCCAGGTTTAATGTGGGCAAATCGTTGCTTACCAGGTTGGTAGCGCCGGTCGACAAGGTGTCTGTCCGGAAATCCTCCCATTGATAACCTGCAAAAAGTCCGAAATTATGGTCTTTGCCCACCGTAAAATCATAGTTCACCAATGCCTGCAAATTGGTATTCTTGGTCACATCGTTGGTTAGCGTGTATCCATTGATCTGATTGACGTACCCCGCAACTTTGGACTTGCTCCAAAGCGGCACAGTCCTGTTGAACTGCTGGCGGTCGCCCCGGCGGTACTGCGTGCCGGCGATGGCGCGGATCTGCAATCCTTTGATAAAATTGGCGGCTGTTAATGTAAATACGCCGTCAAAGTAGTTTCTGCGGTTTTCATTATAACCACCCGATTCGAGGATCGCGTAGGTATTGTTGGCAGAATTGTAACGTCCCTCGGGTGTAAAAAATGGGTTTCTGGTCCGGAAACGATAGATCTGGTAAATCAACCCGCCGCCATTCACATCTACCGATGCAGTTCTGGCTTTATCATTGGTGTAGGCCAAACGGCTGTCCAGCGACAGGTGCTTGGTGAGCTGCGAGCCCAGGTTCATCCGCACATTGTAGCGGTTGTAATTGTCGGGTCCTACCTTGAAAACCCCCTGTTTGTTGTAGTAGCCTCCCGAAATCAGAAAGTTCAGTTTGTCAGTACCGCCGCGCGCAGTGATGTTGTGCGTGCTCATAGAGGTGTATTTGCGCAGGATGCGGTTGGCGATCGGGTCTTGATTGTAATACAAATAAGAAGACGTATCCGCCGGATTCACCACGTAAGGGACCCGGTCGCGGATGCGCTGGATCTCCTCGTCGGTATATTCCGGGCTGCTTCCCGAATTGATCCGTGCCAGGTTTGAAAACAGCGCCTCATCCAACAGCGACATCCTTTCGGGCACATTCAGCGACCAGTCTATCCCCTGTTGTCCCAAATAATCGAATGTAACTTTGCCTGATTTACCTTTTTTGGTGGTGATCAGAATAACGCCCCCGGCCGCCTGCGCGCCGTAAATAGCCGCCGCAGCCGCGTCCTTCAATACACTGATGCTTTCGACGTCGTTCGGGTTCATGGTCTGCATCGTGCTGATGGGCACGCTTACACCGTCCAGCAACACCAACGGGTTTACATTACCATTGGCCGAAGTCGCGCCACGGATCTGGATATTGATATTCTCACGACCTGGCTGTCCGGTCTGGCGCGTCACAACGAGCCCGGGCGTTACGCCCTGCATACCCGTTGCGAGGTTGCTGGACGGGCGGTTCTCAATGGCCTTGGAGTCGATCGTGGAAACGGCACCGGTCAGGTTAGCCTTTTTCTGCGTTCCGTAACCGACCACGACGATCTCTTCCAATGCACGGTCATCGGTAAGGAGCTGGACGTCAATAGCCGTCTTGCCTCCAACGGCGATTTCCTGGGAGATATAACCCACAAAACTGAAAATCAGCACCGCATTCCCATCTGGGACGGAGAGTTTATACTTGCCGTCCGCGTCGGTGGTCGTGCCGGTTTGCGTACCCTTCACGAGTATGCTTACGCCTGGCAGCCCCATTCCGGCATTGTCCGTCACATTTCCTGCAATATTGATTTCAGCGGCGACATCAGGAGTGATCTGGGTAGCAGGCGCTTCCTCCGCCCCGGAAGTGTTCAGCTGTCGTTTGAGGATAATTTTATCTCCTGAAACTTCGTATTTCAAACCCAGGGGCTGCAAAATACCTTCCAGCACGCTGGATAATGGCTTATTTTCGGCTTCGAAACTAATTTTCCGCCGCGACTGGATAACCTCCCTGCTGTACAGAAAGCTGACATTGGCCGCTTTTTCGAGCCTCACAATCACTAATTCGATCTTTTCGTTTGCCACCGAAATTGAAATGCGCTGATTGAGCATTTCCTGGGCACTGCCGTTTTTCGCCCAGCTGAATTGCATGAATACCAGCAGGAGCAGCGTTTGTTGCCACAGCAAGCCACGTACGGTCCCGGATGCCATACGCCCGCCGGTTTTTGCCGATAAATTTTTCATCATAATTGGTTAAATGTTTAGAAACGTTAGGTAGTAGCTCCATTTGTCTCCAACAGACACAAATGGCTTTAATTCAAGGGGATTGCTTCACAAAGGGTTTGGTCATAGAAAAAGGTTAGGTAAGTATTTCAGGAAGTCAGGGACATCCCAGGCCGGAGATCATGATCTCGTCTCCATTTACGGCGAAGGATGATTCGGTGGCAAGGCATATCAGCCGCAGTTTTTCAAGGAATGGTTCGTCTTTAAGCGAAGCGGTGATCGTACACCGGCTCATCTTTTCCAGATCGTAATGGATTTTAACGGCATATTGCGTTTCGAGCGTCTTGAATGCTTCGGAAACCGGAGTAAATTCGAAATTGAACGGCTCTTTCTCGATCGGTGTGGCCTGATTCACTTGCACGGCCGCGGTGACGGCCCGCATGATCTTATCCTTTTTACGGATCAGGTTAACCTGCTGGTTTGGGTACAGGGTGAGCGAGGAGACGTCCCCCTCCCGATGCCCGTCGGTTGTGACCGAAACCTTCCCGGTTTTAACGGCTACCAAGGCCTCCTCTGCCCCGGGGTAAGACCGCACACGGAAGCTGGTGCCCAGCACGCGGGTGGTAAGCTTGTCAGTCGTGACAAAGAAGGGCTTTCCCGGATTTTTCACTACTTCAAAAAAACCTTCCCCGTCCAGGTACACCTTCCGTTCCGGCCCGGTCATGTCGGCCATAAACCGGATGCTGCTCTCCTTGCTGAGGAGTACCGACGAGCCGTCGGGAAGGTTGACCAGCAACAGCTCCTGAGATTGATTCTCACGGACCTCCCATTCGGTTCCGGCTGCCTGACCAGCTACATGACCAGCCTTTGTTATGGTTTTCTGTGAATTCACCCACCAGAAACCCGCCGAAATAACCAGCATCGCGGCCACCGCCCAGCGCATCCAGCGCCAAAGCGGGAATTCATTGTCCTGACCCGATTGCCCCCCGATCAGTTCCCGGAGCGCTGCTGCTTTATCTGCCTCGGCCGACGATGCAGGCTCCACAGCGTTGATCACCAGCAATGTGGCCACCGCCTTCTCGTACATCGCCCGCTTGTCGGGATGCTGCGCCAGGAAAGTCTCCCACAAGGCCTTGTCCTCCGGGTGCAGGCCCATTACCCAACCCCGGAAGCGGTCGTTTTCAAGAAAATCCTCAGGTGAGCTGAATTCGTAACCGGACATATCCATTCTTCATTATTCGAATGATTTCTATGATATTATGAACAACATAGAACGATATACCCTCGGCAGAAGAAAAAAATTAAAAAAAGAATAAGTTTAGTACCACCGACACCAGCCATTTGGCGCGGATCCTGGAAATACCTTTCTGAAGAAAATTGGAAACCGATTGTTTGTTGACGCCCATGATACCCGAAATCTGCGTCACACTCAGGTCTTCGTAATACCGCAGGAACAGCGCCTCGCGTTCGCGCTTGGGCAACGCCTCCATGTGCGCGTGCATTTGCGCTACGAGGCCGTTCAAAGTCTCCTGCTCGATCAGCAGCGACTCTGCATTAAAATTTTCAGGTAGGGACGTGTCCCAATCCAGCGATTCCTCATTAGCAAATCGCTGCTGATACCGCATATGCCCCAGAATGCTGTGCCGGATGGCTTTGAAGAGGTAAAACTTGACAGAGGGTGTTTGGCTGATGCGTTCGCGGTTTTGCCAGAGGTCCAGGAAGAGGTCCTGGATACAATCTTCGACGACGCTCTCGCCGACGAGAAACTTCATGCCGTACCGCCGCAATGCACTGTAATGACGCTCGGCAATCACGCCTAACGCCTCGTTGTCGCCGTTGCGGAAAGCCAGCCAAAGCGCACCGTCATCCGTCGTCCTGTCCAAGTTTCCCAAAGGTTTGAATACGCAGTTATCGATTAACAGGCATAGACGAGGAATCCTGCGGCAAGCCTGACAACGTTCCCGGGAATTTTGTCAAAATTTGATCAGAGATGGTCAGAAGATCGTCAATGCACCCCGGCTGCGTGCTGGTTATGAACAAGGTACAGCACATTGTCGCTGCTGGGATGATAGAATGCATCCGCCTGATTGCCTGCGTTAAGGGTGTTATACCATCCCTCGTGGATTTCCACAGGCAGCACTTTCCCACTCACAGGATGCGAGACGTACACGTAAAACGACTTCGGTGATTTGGTTGCACCCCGGCTGCGAGGCAGCTTAATCACTTCTTTGGACCGAATGGTCGCATAACCGCGCAAACGCATGGATGCCTTCGGGAAAATCCAGTTCTTTCGCACGAACGACACAAGGGAAGGTGCGACGTTCAGCAGAAATACCGCCCCAAAAATCGCGAACATGCGCTGCTGGGAATAAGGTTCTTCAAAAATCCATTGGGCAAACATCCCGCCAAACCGTTCCAGTAAAGCGCTGGTTTCTTCCTTCCTGAAAATCAATCCCAGCCAGGAGGCCAAAAACAAGGTAGCAAATGTGAAAAAGATGCCCCTATCCCACCATTTCTTAGCTAAGGTGAGCTGGTGCGAAATGCGATCGGCGTAGAATTCGTTGAGGGCGTATTGTTGGAGCATGGGGGACGGGTTTTCTTTATTCTACTAGTTATCAATTATTTCTGAAATCCGGTTGATAATTAGACTCAGCTCGCAGCTTATTTCCTTGCGACGAAAAAGTCAAACCTCCCTAATTTCAACTGTGCTCAATTTCCGAGTGAACAAAACTCTAAAACCTACTAGCGGCAAACACTATTGATATGGAAACGAAAGAAAAAGTTCAAACGAGACTTCAAGATTTAATGCAAAAGGCGGACATTGCAATCCAGGAAGCTGCTGCTTATCTTTTGCAAAAGGGTATAACTGTTGATATGACTGAATGGGTAAGGATTGAAGAATATTGCCGCCGATTTGGGATAGAAAATACCGAAACTGTCATTCAATGGATCGAACAAGGCATTGTGCCCGAAGAAGATACAACCGTCATCGAGGAATACCACAATGTTCGAATGCTAAGAGCAAAGCCATATTTGAAAAGCCTTGCTCATGATGTGTAGCACTTAGTTAACCTAAAACAAACTAATCTGCTCCTCTACCGCATTTTTACCTTGCAAAGCAATCACGTCAATAACCTCATATTGCCGACGTTTCTCATTATACTTCCGGATGGCGAACGACGCGCAAAGGAACCCGGCTTCATATTCCGTAAAGAGCGAATAGGCCAGCTCAACCCATTCCCTAGTAAGCCTGCGCCCGATCGTCATATGCGGGTTTTTAGACTCGTCGGCCCATTTCTGCATGTATTGCTTTTTGAATTTCTTATCGAAGCCTTTCATGATCGCCTGCGAGCGCTCGCGGATGGCGTTGCAGGAATCTTCGGTTGGTTTGATGTAGAATGCTGAAAAGTTGGCGCGGTCGAAATCTGCGAAGCCTGAGAAATTAAGTTCGAAAGGAGTTAATGGGGAAATCAACTTGGTATACTCGGCGAGGATTAATGGATAATCTGCCTCCAAGGCATCGAAACCATCCAGCGAAATGTGACCGTCGGCATTGGCGCTGCCGTAGGATTTGCCAATGGCTTCGCGATAATCTGTTTTAATGCCGCGGACGACTTCGGCAATCGGCGGCGAAGGCATGATTGCCAGCGAATAAGCACAAAGGTTTGACATGATCAATCTTTTAATTTTCTGCGAATAAACACAGTTTTATCCATTCGCTGCCCAGGTTTCAGTTGTTGGTGGACCAGAAAAGTGACTGCCGCTATTCTTTCCTGCGGTGTTTTGCTAAGCCAGTATTTTAAATCTTCGCTGGCCTGGTCGTGCGTTTTCATATCAAATTGCGCTTTTACCATGGCGATTTTCCTACTCATAGCCCTTTTTAGTTTAATACTCTTGTGAATATCCCGGTCTCACAAAATTAAGTGATCGTATTTCTTAAATTTCTTCCATTTACCATTCGCCTGCTTCTGGTAAACGATCGTAACCGTTCCAAAATCGCCGTACCGTGCGCCATCGATCTGGTAATGCCCGTCGAAATAAACAGCGGTTTTGATAAATGCATAGCGCCCATCCGAAGTAAAAATGGGTTTAGTGGTTGATACACAAAAACCTTTCACTTTTTTAATCGATGAGACCGTTTGATAATTGGCGCCTTTCAAATTGATTTTTTCAGTGGTAGAAGTCAATGTGCGCTTTCGAAGTGACTTACGTTCCGCCGTGCTAACGGCTTTCAGCATCACCGCATCCCTGAACAAATACTCGGGATCGTACGACTCGTGGCGACTTGTCTTAGTCTCCGTATCAATCTGCTCCTGCGTTTCCCCGCCCACAAATCCATTCCAGAAGACAGTATAATCCCAGCTATACGTAATATTCGAGATCAAGATCGTCTTGGGTTGCTTATGGGACAGGCTGTTCATGATATCAAAATTTGACGGATCGCTGAATGTCAGCTTGTAAATCTCGTCTGCTTGCCCGAATGCGCGAATGCCGACCGCGAGACAGAGCAGCAGAGCAAGGAGATAATTTTTCATGAGGATGAAGTGTAAATCGTTTATACCAATAAGACGATTTCCGGAATTATTTCACTACAAAATTCCACAAACCTCTGAATCGACAAGTGATTCTTCACCTATTTTCAAAATACACCTCCAAAACAGAGTATCGCCACCCGCAAATCCAGTCTTTCCAAAAAGACCTTTTCAAAAACAATGCGCACCAGAATTTTAACACTCTTGCTACTCCTCGGCCTCGCCGCAGGCACCCAAGCTCAGCAAACCACCAACAATCCTGAACGCGTCAAATGGTTCCAGGACCTCGGATTCGGGATGTTCATTCATTGGAATGTCGACGTTTCGCTGGGAACGGTGATCAGCCATTCACTGGCTGGCGCTTCGGACGACTATGTGAACCGGTATATCAAGGAATTGCCCACGTTTTTCAATCCCAAAAAGTTCGATCCGGACGAATGGGCGACGACTGCGCGGTTAGCGGGCATGAAATATGTCGTTTTTACGACCAAGCACCACGCCGGTTTCTGCATGTTCGATACGAAAACGACGCTTTTCAATGTCATGAACACGCCCTTCAAGCGCGATGTGTTGAAGGAGATCATCACCGCATTTCGTAAACAGGGCATTGCCATCGGGCTGTATTTTTCGCCGGAAGATTTCCTGTTTTTCTACCAGAACGGCATCCCGCTCGGTCGGTTGCAGGACAAGCGCCAGTTTCCGATGAACAACCCCAAACTGATGGCCTACGACAAGGCGCAGATCAAGGAATTGCTCACCAACTACGGCAAAATCGACATTATGTTCTTCGACGGCCCCGGCGACGGGCTGCGCGAATACGCGTGGAGCCTGCAACCCGAGCTCGTGATCACGCGCGACGCCATGAACACGCCCGAGCAGAACATCCCCGACAAAGCCGCGCCGCGCCCGTGGGAAGCCTGCTACACGATGGGCACCGACTGGCAATACAAACCGACCAACGACCCGCACAAATCGGGCACCGAGATCATCAACATGCTCATCGAAATTCGCGCCAAGGGCGGCAACTTCCTTTTGAACGTCGGCCCGAAACCAAATGGCGAAATCCAGATCGAACAGGAAGCGCTCCTCCGCGAAATCGCCCTCTGGAATTTCACAAACGGAGAATCCATATACGCCGTCAAACCGCTTCCCATTATCCGCGACAAAGACATTTGGTTCACACAATCCAACGACGAAAAAACTATTTACGCCTTCATCACCAAAAAGCGCGACGACGAATGGAAATACGGCCAGCGCCGCGAATTACTCTTTCCTATGATTGAGGGCAATGCGTATACCAAAGTCGAAGTACTCGGCTACGGCAGCGAACTGGTGGAATACGTCAACAATTTCGACGCTTCGATCCGCTCTGCCCCTACCCCGCTCGGTCTGGCCGTGAGCGCGGTGAACGGGCAACGGTTTTACACGAACAGGACCTGGCCAAATGCGGTGGTTTTGAAGATTTCGAATGCTAAGTTTAAGGTGCCTGAGGAGAAAAAGACTTCGAAATCGGGGATTGACGGGGCGCAATAATAGTTTTTGCGAGTAATGCATTGCGATGGAGGCTGCCTGGGTGGTCTCCATTTTTTTATGCTTGAGGAAATAGAGGAACGTGAGTGATTGAAATGTGCCTTGTGACGCTACTGATTATTCTTCGGTTCTATGCCGCCTTTGGCTCACCCAGCCTCTCGAAGAAAAAGACAAGTTCCCGAAATGTACAGAATAAGTCGCTCGCATGCGGGTTATGCCCGAGCTCACTTTGCCCGACCATGAAACCCGTATAGATCGTCCAAAGGTCCTCAACCCATTCTTTGGGGTCGTTCATCGTTAACAGGTTTTTGACGTGTTCGCCATAGGCGAGCGTGGCCGAATCCTGGGATTCGGGGGATGTTTGTTTGTTCATAAACTTACTTGTTTTGGGATGAAAAAATGCCCTGTCTTCAGGTGTCCCAGTGTAAGTAAATCACACTCGAGGCGCTTTCGCGGTCCTCACACCATAACAGGGCAATGTTCTTAATGTGTTTCATAGTTTTTACTTGTTTTGGGAAGGGGAATATTCGGGAGAAAAATGGTGGGATGCAAGTGAAAGAGTGGGGAATTTTCTAACGGTAGAACTAGGGCAGATCACGGATACCGTTGCGACTACGTGACAATGGGATCCGTCAAATCAATTCTTTTGAGGAGATGCTCGATTGAAATATTATTTCTGTCAAAGGAAATAATCATGTTCGCGAAATTCTCATTGTTTGGTGAATCGTCTAATTTTGACTGCACTTTCAAGAATTCTATCTTTCCTTCTGTGTCCTTTTTCACCAGTGGTTCGTCGTAAGGATAGTTCAAATAAATATTATACATTTTTACTAATCTGGCTTGCAAATGCAACGAACTCCTTTTCAAGTTTTCATCCGCACTCTCACTTTTAAAAATTCTTGAAAAATCGTCCGACAGGTCTTGAACGGAGAGATTTTTATTTTTTATACTTTGATACAGCTTTCGGTTGATAGCTTTTAAAAGTATTAGAAACACAAAAAGACTGGGAAATAGATCGGAGCCATAAGAAAAGCTTTTCAGCGATAGTCTTGCGTGAGCAAAGATCTTCTCCTGCTGCCTTAAAGTCAGTTTTTCTCTGTCGAATAGAACTACTGCCAAAGACAATAAACTTTCCCTATCCTCTCTTGCACCGCCATATTGCATTCTCTGCTCAGATCTAAAAAACTCATCAAAAGAAAAATATTGAAAAAGATAGTTAACAAAATGTTCTGTCTGAGGCTGAGGAATAGAATATTCGATATCGATAAAGCGCCTGAGGTACTCGTCAGCATCAATCTGTTCACTCCCATACACACCTCGTACCGCGTGACCAAGCTGTTCCTTGTCAATGGCGAGGACGAACACAATTCCACTCACAGCAAAGAAATGTTTTATGTGTTCTAAAACTTCCACTGCATAGCTGGGCCGGCAACGGTCAAGTTCATCGATAAAAAACACAACCGGCTTATCGCCAATTCCTTTATTCACGAAACTTTCCAAATCCTTCCGAAAATCGTTTAACTGCTTCTTACGATTTGCATAGGCTTCGATTTCCTTTTCAAGAATCTCTGCCGCAGCTTTTGACGCATTCTCTAAACCATCTACGAGCGTTTGTGGATCGATATATCTACTAGCTAGTGCTTTAATTACTGCCGGCGCTAGATTTTTTGTGAGTACTGCCCCCTTTTGTATCAGAGATTTAAATTTAACTGTTTTATCCTTAGATAAGGATTTAAGCTCAGACATGATCGCAACAAGTGGGTTACTTTCAAAATCGTTTTCCCAAGCATTAAAGTACAGCGTATCGAAGCCTGCGTTTTGAAGATCCTGACGCCACATTTTCACGAACGTAGTCTTACCTGTTCCCCATTCACTGTTTATTGCCAAAACAAATCCAGTACCAAAACCCCCGATTAATTCTGTCAAAACATCTGCGTACTTCTTTCTATCTAGCCTGCAAACGGAGAACGGGTCTTCCTCCGGTATCACTAAATCGTTGTGGCGAATATACATATAGGTAACATATTTAGATTTGCACTAATCAACCTAACAAACTGAAATTTAAACCATTACACAAGTTATTAAGTAAAGTCACATCTATCGAATCATTAAATTAGTAAATTTACTACAACTCATCACATCAGCTTCGGGATATGAAACTTTACGAAAAGCACTGCAAACTGCGACAAAAACCCTATGTCATCTCGATGGTTACTAAATCAGTATGCGGAAGCATGGCGTTGGAAAATCAACATGTACCAGAGTCACTAGTAAAGACTATCGTTACTTCGTTATTAGAAGATGCGGAGCTAAATGGACGCAAGTTTGACAACTAATATATTCACCACTCCACACCTCCCCGATACCGATTCGGCAACCTATTCCTGCTGGAACTCAGCAACGTCCTTAGATACTAGATCGGAAAAGTATGAAGCGGTAGCGACCCAATATCCGGGCGGAGCAAATGAGTGTATATTTGATGGTGTAAGTGAGGGTGCAAATGATGGACTAAATGACGGTGCAAACATTCAAAGCCGCTATATTGCCAAACAATAACCCCAATGCATTCAACCCATGACCACCGAAATCCAGCAAGAACTTACCCGCCTGGAAACCCAGCACGACATCAAAATCCTCTACGCCGTCGAGAGCGGGAGCCGGGCCTGGGGGTTTGCTTCGGTGAATAGCGATTGGGATGTGCGGTACATTTATTTGCACCGGCCGGAGTGGTATTTGCAGATCGATGACAAAAAGGATAGCCAGGAGGAAATTTTGCCGAACGATATCGATTTGGCTGGCTGGGAGCTGCGGAAGGCATTGCGGCTTTTCAGAAAATCGAACCCTCCCATGCTCGAATGGCTCGACAGCCCCATCGTTTACCGCGAGCAGTTCACGACCGCCGAGAAGTTACGGGAGCTGAAAAAGCGATATTTCAATCCACGCTCGTGTCTGCACCATTATCTGAGCATGGCCGAGGGCAATTACCACGATTATCTGCTCAAAGACATGGTGCGCACAAAAAAGTATTTCTATGTGCTGCGGCCCATCCTTGCATGCGACTGGATACGCACTACGGACACGATGGCGCCTACAGAGTTCGTCAAACTGCTCGACAGCCAGGTGAAGGACGATGCCGTGCGCCGCGAAATCGACGCCCTGCTGGTTCGTAAATCCGGTGGAGAAGAGCTCAGCGAGGAGCCTCGCATTCCGCTCCTCCATGATTTCCTGACAGAGAAACTCGCGTTTTACAAAGCCTACGCAAAGCAACTTCCACCCATGACCATGCCCGATACCGCTGCATTGAATGCCCTTTTCAGGGAAACGCTGACGGAAGTCTGGAATGTTAAAATTTGAGTTTGTTGATGTGGCTGGCTCCCCGTCATTTTGAAAAAAAGCAAAAACCGGTTTTTATACAAGTAATGCAATCCATTCAACGCGCCGGTTCTGCATCCGGCGCGTTTTCAAACCGCTTCTCCTTTCCCTGCAATTTCCCCCAAAATAATATAACCGGAAAAATCACCTTCTTCACAAACCCCGGAATGCCCAGCATATCGAACTCTGTGCGGTATTTCCGCAGCAAATAAGCCGCATCGAATGCACCCGGGCGACCGCCACCATTCTCTCGCGACGAGCGGTAGATCTCGCCCAGAAAATATTCAATGTTGTGCGGCGGCCAGATTTCGCCTTTACAATGGAGCACCGTGTCACCTGCGTTCCAGAAACGGTGCGCGATGCCCGGTGCGAAAGTCGCGGACTCGCCTTTGTGCACGAATGTAGGTTGCTCGCCGAGGATTTCGATACCCATTTTGCCTTCGAGGATATGCAGGCTCTCGTACTGCTGGTGATGCACGTGCATCGGCGGACCGGCACCGGGGCTCACCCGGTTTTCGACCTGGATGTATTCCATGCCATCGCGCATTTCGCGGCCGAGGAAGGTTAGCCGCTCGCCGTGGCCATTGTCGATCGTAACGGGGTATACTTTTTCCATAGTTACAGTTTCCATTATTTCTCCTCCGTTTTTACGCTCAAACCATATAAAAGTACAACCGCCAGCATCAATAATCCACTGAGGCGTGCGAGACTGAGCGTTTCCCAGGTTTTGGCGCGGCCCGTCAGGTCGTCGCTCACGGCGGGCGAGTAGGCCGAGGTGGTAATGGCGATGAGTTCAGGAACAAAATAGACGGCCGTGATGATCAGTATGAGCACGTAACCACCCGAGGCGATCAGGAGCTGTTTGCGGCGGGGCTGGCGCCAGTTGGTGATCAATGCGGCGGCGAGTAACAGAATGGCTACGGGATGTACCGGCTTCCAGAAGTTAACCGCTTGCAGGCCATACTCTCCCTGGAACATAGCAAGTGAGCGCGGGGGCGCGGCGCTCCACATCGGTACGACGGCCGCATGTTCGTAAATGGCGGCACCGATGATGGTCACAAAGGCAATCGACGCCAGAATGTGCAAGATGTTTGGAAATGATTTCGTCATGACATTTAAAAGTTATATTTTTGGACAACGACCTAAAATTACGACAAATTAGGACATTGACCAAATTTCAAATGCAGAAAGCAAACGCGACACAGGAGAAAATTATTAAACGGGCATTGGAGCTCTTCAATCTCAAAGGAATCGAATACGTGGGCATGCGCGAACTCGCAGCCGACCTCGGCATGCGCATTGGTAACCTTACCTATTATTACCCCACGAAGGACGATCTGGTATTCAGCATCAGTCAGGCTTATACCGAGTCCAATTCAAAGATCCACAGCGAAGTGTCCGTAAAAGGTCTGTACGACTTCCTGCATAAGAATAAACTGCTGTTTGAAAATGGATTGAAATTTCAATGCCTGCTGCTGAGCATGGTGCATTTGATGGAGCAGAACAGCCTCATTGCGGCTAATTATCAGGGTAATGTGATGCAGAACCGGATGTCGGGTCTGGTACATGACATCGGGCTTTTGGAAGAAAATAAATATTTGAAGTTCAGCTGTGAAGATGATAAGCAGCTGATCATTTCCAGCAATAGCCTGCAAAGCCGATTCTGGCTTTCGGAAGCGGTGCTTACCGAGTCACGGCAAAATCTTTCACGGCAGTTGACGCATTATTTGAGAATGAAGGCGCATCTGTTCCGGCCTTACGCCACCAAAAAGGGATTGGCGGATATTGACAAATTCATGGAAGAGCTGAACCACTGATGTCTACTTTTCAGCATCGCCCGCTTCCAGGTTTTTGACAACCTTCTCATTCAGCATTGTTCTGGCATTTGCAGCGCTCACCACTTTCTTTCCGGTCTGTGCCTCCAATTCGTCCAATGCGACTTTGGCTACGTTTCCGCCTTGCTGAGCCACTTTTTTACTTTGCTCAAAACCTTCCGGGTTAACAGCTTGTGAAATATCTTTGGCTGAAGCCTCTGCAAGCATATTGAGAATCAGCTCGGTGTTGGACATATTATCTCTCAAATTTTCCTTCTTGAGACCTTTCAGCGTCTTATATTCCTTGGTAGTCCTACCAGCCCAGGTTTTGGTGATAATGTCGGTCAGGACGGCAAACTGCACTCCTTCATGCACACCTTTGCTTTTCCACTCGTCGGTCAGTTCTTTACGGATTTCGATGCTTTTCAGGCGTTGGTTGATCCAGCTTTCGGAATAGCCCAGGTTCAGATACTGTTCCAATGCCCGGTCAATGGTGAGCTCGGGATCATGTAATTCGTCCAGCCGCTCGGCCGCAATCTGCGCTAGCCATAACTTGAAAGGCTCAGCTTTGGGAGAGGGAATGGATTGAATGAGCCGGAAAAGCTGTTCGACATCGGCGACGTCGGTCAAGCGAAGCTTCCCATCCTCTGCCTGCATTTTCAACTGTCCGATAAAATCGGACAGTTGGCTGCCCTCCTTTCTAAGCTTTGCTTTCAAGTCATTCCAGTACTTTCTCGGCCTGTCAGTGCTGGTTAGTACTTCTATCACATCAATGACAGAAAAAAACCATTTCTCCTGTTCATCGTCCCAAACGGTTCTCACTTTCCTGTCTTCGAAAATCTGAATGGCATCCTGTTTTGTCATAGCATGTGTTGGTTAGCATTTAAGGTTTCAATTTGGACAAAAAACTTTGAATTAAAGGACCGAATTTATTGAAAAACAAATAGAAAGCCCGTCACGATTATCATCGCAACGGGCCCAATTATCAGAAGGCAGCACCTCCTACATCCCCCCTTCTTCCCTTGCCTCCTTAAAAAACTACTGTCTGGCTTCAATCCACTTCCGCGCATTCACAAACGCTTCCATCCAGGGCGAAACTTCATCTTTCCGGCCCTCAGGATAATTGGCCCAATGCCATTGGAAAAGTGATCTTTCAATGTGCGGCATCGTTACCAAATGGCGGCCTGTGTTGTCACAAAGGATGGCTGTGTTGTAATCAGAGCCATTTGGATTGGCCGGGTAGGTTTCGTAGCCATATTTGGAAACGATATTATATTGATTTTCTGCTAGTGGCAACTGGAACCGGCCTTCTCCGTGCGATACCCATACACCCAACGTGCTGCCCGCCAGCGACGAGAGCATTACCGAGTTGTTAGGCTGAACGGTCATCGAAGTGAAAATACTTTCGTGCTTGTGGCTCGCATTATGAAGCATTTTAGGCTTTTCCTCGTGATCAGGATTGATAAGACCGAGCTCGACAAAAAGCTGGCAACCATTACAGATGCCGACAGAAAGCGTGTCTTCGCGCTTGAAGAAGTTTTCCAGCGCGATTTTAGCCTTTTCATTGTACAGGAATGCACCGGCCCAGCCTTTGGCAGAACCGAGAACGTCGGAGTTGGAAAACCCTCCCACCGCACCGATGAATTGGATGTCTTCCAGGGTTTCACGGCCGGAAATAAGGTCGGTCATATGGACGTCCTTCACATCGAAGCCGGCGAGGTACATCGCATTGGCAAGCTCACGCTCGGAATTACTGCCTTTTTCGCGGAGTACCGCGGCTTTCGGACGTGGTTTCGAGGCGTCGATCACAGGCTTTTTGCCATCGAACTGCGCAGGAAATTTGTAGCGCAGCACGTGGTGTTTATAGTTATCGAAACGCTCTTTCGCGAGGCCGTTGCCGGTTTGTTTTTGGTCTAACAAATAAGAAGTTTTAAACCAAACATCGCGCAGGTGATCGATATCGAAATCCCACTTCCCTGTTACGTCTTTCACGGTCAGTGTCGAAGCGAGGTTCACAACGCCGATTTTGTGGAATGCGACGCCGCTTTCCGCTAACACCGCTTCCGCCGATTCGTCGGCCTGGAACACGATACCGATGTTTTCAGCGAAGAGTTTTTCGATAATATCCTGTCCGCCGAGCACCGACAAATCGATCGAAGCACCCAGGTCACGATCAGCAAAGCACATTTCGAGCAGAGTGGTGATCAAACCGCCGCTGCCAATGTCGTGACCAGCCTGTATTTTACCGGCTTTGATCAACTGCTGGATCGCATTGAATGTAGCTTTAAATTGCGCGGCATCCTGAATGTCTGGCGTTTCAGAACCGATTTTGTTCAGAATTTGGGCGAACGAAGAGCCGCCTAATTTGAAACGGTCTCCCGAAAGGTTGATATGATAGATAGAACCGCCTGATTTTTTCAGTACCGGCTCTACAACAGCAGTAATGTCGTCGCAATGGCCTCCCGCGGAGATAATGACGGTGCCCGGCGCAATGACATCGCCGTCTTTATATTTCTGCTTCATCGACAGGGAGTCTTTTCCTGTCGGGATGTTGATGCCGAGGCTGATCGCGAAGTCCGAGCAGGCTTGTACCGCTTTATACAAACGCGCGTCCTCACCTTCGTTTTTACAGGCCCACATCCAGTTAGCAGAAAGCGAAACCGTTGCCAGCCCGTCCTTCAACGGTGCCCAAACGATATTGGAAAGCGCTTCGGCTACCGCATTGCGGCTGCCCGCTGCCGGATCGATCAATGCCGAAATCGGCGCGTGGCCGATGGAAGTAGCGATACCATCTTTGCCCTGGAAATCGAGGGCCATTACGCCTACGTTGTTCAATGGCAATTGCAGCGGTCCGGCAGTTTGTTGCTTGGCCACGTGGCCACCTACGCAACGGTCGACTTTGTTAGTCAACCAGTCTTTCGAGGCAACGGCTTCAAGTTGCAGCAGCTGTTCAAGGTATTCATGCAGTTTCGAGGTCTCATATTGAACGGGCTCATAAGTGCGCTCCACTGTCTTGTCGCGCATATAAGTCTTGGGTGAGCTTCCGAACATTTCGTCCATCGCAAGGTCCATCGGCTTGGCACCGGTGGTCGACGATTCGAAGGTAAAACGGTGGTCGCCGGTCACTTCCCCTACCGTATACATCGGCGCGCGCTCGCGATCGGCGATGCGTTGGAGGAAGTCGATATCATCCTGGCTGATCACGAGGCCCATTCTTTCCTGGGATTCGTTGCCAATGATTTCTTTGGCAGAAAGTGTGGGGTCGCCCACGGGCAGTTTGTCGAGGTTGATCTTCCCGCCCGTTTCTTCCACCAACTCCGATAAACAGTTCAAATGCCCGCCAGCACCGTGGTCGTGGATCGAAACGATGGTATTATTACCGCTTTCCACCATACCACGCACTGCATTAGCTACGCGCTTCTGCATTTCCGGATTGGAGCGCTGGATTGCATTTAATTCAATGCCTGAACCAAATGCACCCGTATCCGCAGAGGAAACGGCCGCGCCGCCCATCCCGATGCGGTAGTTTTCTCCCCCCATTACCACGACCTTGTCACCGGTGGATGGTGTATGTTTTTTGGCCTGGTCCGCTTTACCGTAACCGACACCGCCGGCCTGCATAATCACTTTGTCATAACCCAGCTTGCGGCCCTCTTCCTCGTGCTCGAAAGTCAGCACGGAACCGACGATCAGCGGCTGGCCGAATTTGTTACCAAAATCAGTAGCGCCATTCGATGCCTTGATAAGAATGTCCATGGGCGTTTGATAAAGCCATTGGCGTTCCTCGACTCCTTTTTCCCACGCCCGGTTTTCTTCGAGACGCGAAAGCGCAGTCATGTATACGGCTGTACCTGCGAGCGGGATCGAGCCCTGCCCACCTGCGAGGCGATCACGGATCTCGCCGCCCGAGCCTGTCGCGGCACCATTGAACGGCTCCACGGTAGTCGGGAAGTTATGGGTTTCCGCCTTTATTGAAAGTACGGATTCAAAATCCTTGATTTCGTAGTATTCCGGCACATCCGGGCGTTTTGGTGCAAATTGCTGTACAACGGGCCCTTTCAGGAATGCGACATTGTCCTTATATGCCGAAACGATCGTATTCGGATTCGCTTCGGAGGTCTTGCGGATCAGTTTGAAAAGTGAAACAGGTTGCTCCTCGCCGTCGATTACGAAGACGCCGTTGAAGATTTTGTGACGGCAGTGCTCGGAGTTAACTTGTGAAAAACCGAATACCTCCGAATCGGTCAGCTTACGGCCCAGCTTTTCGGCAAGGCCCGTGAGGTAGTCGACTTCCTCGTCGTTCAATGCAAGGCCTTCCTGTTTGTTGTAGGCGGCAATGTCGGCAACTTCCTGAACGGATTCAGGCTGGATATGAATGGTATAAATGTCCTGGTTCAGCTCGCTGTATTTCTGCGAAAGCATTGGATCAAAATCCGTGAAATCAGCGCTCACCTTTCTAAATTCCTCGATGCGCACAATGCCTTCAAGACCCATGTTCTGGGTAATTTCGACGGCATTAGTGCTCCATGGTGTGATCATGGCTGCACGCGGGCCTACGAAATAGTCGGTGAGAACGGTCTCCTTCCGGTGTTCTGCGCCGCCAAAAAGCCAGCTTAATTTAGAGGAATCGGAGGCATCGAGCGTTCGCTCGGTTTGTAGTGCAAAGACGGTGTTGTCCCCGCCTGTGAAGAAGTAAATCATGATGTCCAATTAAGGCGCAAAGGTACGATAAAAATAACCCAAGGCCATAGGATGAATGAAAATTGCTGTTGTACTGAAGAAACAGCCTTCACTATGCACCTCGTTCCCTTATGATGACATTTCGTACTACCAAATGATGTCGGCATGACTACTGTAATTCTTAAACTTCGGATCGGCGGTGATGATAGTCATACTTTCCGCACAGGCCGTCGCAATGATCAGGCGATCGAATGGATCACGATGATCCGGGATATCGGGAAGCTTCTGGTAAGCTAATAGGTGTGGATTGGTAATTGGAATTACTTGTATCAAAGCCTTATCAACATCACGGATAAAACCGTCGAGTGACTTTTCTAGCAACAACTTGCCGATTTTGAGTTTGATGGAAATTTCAAACAAACTCGCGACGCTTGTCAGGATTTCGTTTCTGCGGTCTTCTATAAGCTCCCTGGCATTATGTGACATCTTGGAGTCGCCATCAATAAACCAGAGTAATGTGTGTGTGTCTAACAAAAACTTCATTTACATATGGTCTTTTAAGTCATCTAACGGTTCGTCAAAATCCGGCGCCATATGAATGGTGCCTTTTGCCAGACCAAACGGGCGTTTTGAAGGCATAGGCTCGGCATCAATCTCTTCGAAGATTACCTTCACCTTTGATTTGACCCCTACATCAGGCTTGTGGTCTAACGTTACTTTTCCATCTTCATAAACGCCTTCTATTACTGTATGCATATCTACCTCATTTTGCCTATTCAAAGATACAAAAATCCACGGCTTCCCTCAATAAGCCAGCAACCGCCCGCAAGCCACCACGGCGATCCATACGACAATGGAAATCATCGCCGGTATCCGTGCAATGCGCGGCAGTCTGTCGCGGGAAGCGCCGGATTTGTACGGCTTGTAGATAAACCGGTGAAAGACAAAAACATTAATGCCCGCGATACCTATGAGCCCCACTTTTGTCCAAAACACAGGATCGACGCCCAGCGCCTGGGCGTTAGTAATGAAGAGCAGAAGACCGGAGGGCACTATGAAGATCAATCCGCGCTGCGACCAGGGCAGCAAGTGCCTCGAAAGTCCCGTCACGGAGAGGTTCCTGGAATAGCCCAGCAGGCGCAGGTCGAAAAGGAACGCTGCGCCTACGAGGAGTATAATACCTAAAATATGAATAATTTCAAGGGCCGGGTACAGCCATAGCGACTGCCTGATACCGGCAGCCCAGGCAGATTTTTCGAGCCATTCGAGCCATTGATGGTATGAATGCACGCTTACCGGAGTTCGTATTTGTCATCACCCACAAAAACCCGCTCCGCCCGCATTTCATTTTTCTCCGTTTTGTGCGGGTAGGCCACAAAACGGATCGTAGTGCCTTTTTTGATCATATCCTGGTTCAACCCACGGGATTCCATGCGTGTAACGGGCGCGAGATAGACGGTGGTCAGCTCCTTCTTATACTTAACCTTGGCAAGTACGTGCGGATTTTCGTAGGTCAGGTCTTCGATTTTTGCCTTGAAATCCGTCGGTTTGGTCTGGTCGTAATCCGCCCATCCGTGATGCAGAACAGTGAACGACACACAGAAGAGCACGGCCAACGCCAGCGAAATGTTTTTGAGCTTAGTCATAACCTACTGAGTTTAGTGTAGTTAAAAGTAACCAATTCATTGATTTTTAAAAACTAAACCAAATGCAAAGTGCGTGCCAGTCCGGCAAAAATGTTTCCGTTATCTTTGTCCATTCATCAATTCCTGATTCACCTTGAAATATTTCCTTTTGCTTCTGCTGCTCTCAGCAACTACCTTCACATTCGCACAAGACGGCCGCCTGCCGCTCGATCCCAAAAACAATATCAGCTACACCGACTCCGGCCAGCCCAAATTAAGTCAGGCTGCTCTCCACCAAAAGATAGTAGGATGGGTTGAAAAAAAATTCGGTAATACAGAGAATGCCATCACCAGCGACGACGAAAAGGCAGGGATCGTACTCATCACCAGCTACATTCCGGTGATCCATTCCAGCTACCAATATGTCCGGTTTGACCTGGGCATCAAATACCAGAACAATCAGTACGAGGCCCGTATCGCTACATTAGATGGCATTTCGGCTGTTCGCAGCCCGATCCGTCTGAATTCTGGGGAGAACGACTTGATCATTGCAAAAGAACAAGCCGTCAAAACCGAATCCAACCGTAAAAAGAAGAAGGAGGCAGAGCTGGCTTTGCAAATGGCCAAGGCCGACAACGACGGCATCAACACCTCCCTCTACAACCTGCTCGGCGACCTAAAAGTCTACCTCACCGCGACAGCAACGGAATAATCAGGGTTTGTCTTATTTCAAACCCTTCCATTTCTTTACCAGCATGTCAGCTATAACTTCATAGCCCTTGTCGGAAGGATGCAGGCCGTCGTACGTCATATTGCTCGCCTCCACAGGGTAAGGATATTCGTCAGTTTCCGGATTGAAAGGCACATCAACGTATTCGGGATACTTATATTCCCTGTACATTCCGGATTGCGGATCCTTCAACCGTTTGAAATTAACCATGTTATTCAAATCAATGCCGCTATCGTGGTAGAGGTCCACCACGGGGAGCTTTTCTTTCGCCCCGATCTCGACGACCGCATTCGCAAATTGTTCCAGCGCCTGGTCCTTTTTGGGCTTATAGGAACCGAATGCATTGTTCTTATAACTATTAATATATACAAAATCACCTCGCTGCATGGGTGTAATCAGGATGATTGCGGCCTTTTTGTTAAGTCGCTTCAATTGATCGGTAATGACCCGGAATGCGCCGTAAACGGTTCCCGTGCCACGACCTTGCTCATAGTCCGCGATCGTTCCTAGTGCTTTACCCTGCCACCAGTCATTGGTCCCCAAAAACACGGTATAAACATCCGCCTTTACCAGGCCCAGCGACTCGATTTTGTCTGCAATGTTAACCGCTGTCCAGCCATTGTGTCCCTGATTAATGTACTCCACGCGCGGGTATTTTTCCTGAATCAATGTAAGATACCCTTTGGTAACCCGGTTGCCGGTTTCATTTTGGTGGTCGTTCAGGTAGGTGATCGAATCACCTATCGCTACCCAGGTAATTTTTCGGGGCCGGGAACCAACCGCGACGATAATGAGCACAAGAAACAGCAGCAGTTTTTTCAACATATGGTCAGGATTTTGGATTTTCCTGAAATTTAAAGGAACGCTTCCGACGCTGCAAATAGGAAGTTGCCAAAAACATTCAATCAATGATGTCTATTTCCAGGATCAATGCGGCACCACAGCGACACGGCGGGTCACGAGAGACACCCAATCTTGAAACTATGTTTCGCTAAGCAGCCGCAAGCCACCAAAACGGCAGCAATTCATGATGCATAAATAAATGAGGGCAACTCCGGAGAATTGCCCTCATTTATTCCAAACCTGTAAACTAGCTTCCTTCAATTTTAGCCGGAAATGCTGCCGCAAAGCATCGCTCCGCATCGACCGAACCAAACGGTTCTCTTACTCCGGCATTACCGGCCTCAGGCAAAAAAGCTCGGCCTTTGCAGATAGCCCGGATGCCAGCTGGCATCGCGGCGGCGTAATGCACGTGCGATGGTAAGAATGCGCTCGTGGCGATCGTTCTGATGCGCTTCCGGACTCTGAGCGGTCAGGTATTCGCCTACGATTTCCCATTCAAACGAGTCGGTCTTCGAATCGTAGATACCCACCGGAACCCGGTTGCCGTCGGTAAGCATTAAGCCCTGCACCGATTGCGCATCCTCCTGCGTAGCACATCCCACATGCTGATACTGGTCATTCAGGAGATACACCACGGAGTAGCGGTTTTCGGAATGTTCCTTATCCCGCCATCCTCTTGCACTATTAATCGCTTTATGAGCGGCCGAACGCCTGTTGGCACGCATAGGAAAAATCTGTTCAATGAATGCGCGGAAACCTGTCGCCGCATTCTTGCTTTCATGGTTTTGTACTTGTTTCATCACTTTCTGCTTTAAATTTACTCCGGACCGTCGCCCCAACATTCAGGCCATTTTACAAACACGGCAAAATACAAAATCAAAACAATTTATCCCTATCTTGAAATTGGAACAATCCGGGTCTCAATACTTAAAACTAATATTGTTTATCAATAGTTTACAAAAGTAAGGTTTGTTTCAAACAATGCGCAAAACTTCTTCAATCACTCTATCAATGTATTAGAATTATACCAAAAGTTGCATGGTAACAGTACCACATCCGGTTGAAATGTAACCTAAAAAAGCCATCCGGTTTTGTTTCCGGATGGCTTTTACATATTGATTATTTCGCTACGATCACCCGTGATAGGCGTCCTGCATATATGCTTCTTCGATCAGTCTTTTGATATCTTCTTCACATTCTTTCACCCGCAGCGAAATACTCGTGGCAAGCCAGATGGTACATCCGTGGCTGTACCCCATGTAGTACAGGATTTTTTCAACACTTACATTCAAACTTTCGTCGAATTCGCCGGTTACTTTAATAAATCGCATCATGGGTCATAAGTAGTTTGATTTACCTAAATATAAACAATCCACTTCGATTATCCCTATTTTTCAATGCTAAATTCCTATAAAATTCCGTTCAAGATCAGGTTATGCATTCAGGAATCGGACGCTTCGAGCATTTTCCTGAGTACCACGGCCTGATTCTCCGTTTCGGTTTTGGCAGCGTACAATAGCGTAACGACTTGCCATTCCGAAACCAGCGACTGCAATTCCTGAAAAGCCGAGGAGCCTTTCAGCTCGGCGTGATACCGCCGGACAAACTCCTCCCAATTTTCCATATCGTGGTGAAACCATTTTCTCAACTCGTGGGAAGGCGCAACCTCCTTCATCCATTTGTCGACAGCCGCGGCTTCCTTCGTCAGTCCGCGCGGCCAGAGCCGGTCGACCAATATGCGATAGCCGTCGGCAGTCGTAGCCGGCTCGTAGATTCTCTTGGTCTGAATTTTCATAGGCTTAATAGTAAAGGGTCAATGCTGCTTAAAGTTAGCCAGCCGTGCGGGCTTCCGCCCTATTCCGAAACTATTTTTTATCCTGAATTCCCCTGCGGCCGGTAACGCCTGAAGACCGGCAGGGCAAGGGCCTGGCAGCATGTAAAATGTACCGTTGAAATGACCTTGAATGTATTCGACGCCGTTCACTATGCTGATCTGCGTGATGGTTACACCCCCACCCGATACGCGCATCGCATTTTTAGCACAGTCGACATTCGAAGAAATCCAACCAGGCTCACCGCCGTACGAACGCGAAAATTCCGCCCAGGCGCCGCTCTGGAACTGTTCATGATAGCTGTAAAGCCCATTAGGCTTGTCAGCCCTGATCCGATTGACGAAAATATTGAGCGACTGCGAGGGCTTATCATTCCAGCCCCCGATGTGAACGCCGCTGCCTTCCCACATGAAAGTCATATTCTCCCAGTCAAATGGCGTACCTCCAAATGTACCCCTGAAATAATCCTTACCCACCAGGATTTGCCTGACGACCTGCAACTTTGTTTTTCTTCCCTTAAGAGTGATCTCCGCAACAACAGTGACCGGATTACTTGCCGGTTTTTTGGTGGGCGCCGTGAAAGTAGCCTTATAGACGTCATCAAAAAATTGCTCCTCCTTCGGACCATCGGATTTGACACTTCCATTGACAGCTCCGCCTAGCACCTGCCAGCTTATCTCCTGGACCTGCAAGTCCCCTGCGCCTTCATGCTCGAGATGTATTACTGTAAGTACATTACTAATATGAAGTTCCAATTCCACCGACCCGCCCAATTCCACATATTCCGCTCCCTTAGGCCCTCCCGCCAGTCCGATGTTTTCAATAATGGCCAGCTCATAAGCAGTCCAGTCGCTAAAATGAGGCATTGCGGTTGTAATGGTATGTAAAATGGTATCCACTAAGACGTCGGGGGTACGATACCATTTACGATCTTCGCCCTGTGTGGCCACCCGGAATGCCTCCGCATCGTTTGCCGAGACCCTGTGAGGATCATATGAAAAGGTAAGGGAGGCCGGTTTGGCGAAAGTAGTCCCTTCAGGCAAAAAACGGTACGCAAGGCCCAGGCCATTGGGTGCGTGATTGGTAATGGGCTGAATGCTGATTTGGGTTGGTTTCGCCAGCGCGCCCGCCGGTATCACCAATTGGACCCGATCGTCCGAAGAGCTGATGGTGCCCCCATCCGGGCCGATGGTTTTTACCGCAAGCTCTCCGTCAGGCACGCCGACTTCCGTACCTCCGCCATTGAAGCTGACCAAATTCGGGTCATCGTTTTTGCACCCGGAGAGCCAGCCGGCCATTAAAATGATTAAAAAAAGTAATTTTTGAGTTGTTTTCATGACTAAACCAGGTTGTTTTATTTCACACAAAACAACCTGGAAGCCTGCACAACCCGTCTGATCTTTCGCGCCAGTAATGTGTCATTTCACGCCACTGAGTAAACGGTGCAGTGTAATGAGGCCTTAATTTAGTCCTCTGAAAGCGGAAGGCGACTGGCCGGTTTTGGTTTTAAATATCTTGGTAAAATGGGAAGGATGCTCAAAACCCAGTTCGTAGGCGATTTCACTGATCGAATGCTCTGTTCCCCAAAGCAGCGACTTAGCCTTGTCTATCAGCCGCAGATGAATGTGCTCCTGGGTGGTTTTGCCCGTGTACCGGTTGAGCAGATCCGACAGATAGTTTGGTGAAAGATTCAGTTCGGAGGCGAAATATTTGACTCCCGGCAGGCCGGTTTCAATAAGCGTATCCTTTGCAAAATAGGCATTCAATAACCGGTCGAACTGCTGCACGACATCGGAACTGACTTTGGAACGGGTGTAAAACTGACGATCATAAAACCGGTCGCAGTAATGGAGCAGCAACGCTATATTCGCGATGATCAACTGCT
>NZ_CAMLSE010000056.1 GCF_946482605.1 uncultured Dyadobacter sp.
TGAGTGAGTGAGTGAGTGAGTGAGTGAGTGAGTGAGTGAGTGAGTGAGTGAGTGAATGAGTGAGTGGGCAATAGTTGAGTGTTTGCACTTCGTTTGTCGATATGTCGAATTGTAAAGGCAAGCTCTAAAATTTTCGCTACGAATCCATTCAAATTTTATCATCGCCCGGGCAACCCCAGTCATCCATTCATTCCTCCAAAATGCACACATTCACTCATTCGAAATTCAGTCATTCGGTCATTCACTCATTCGAAATTCACTCATTCACTCATTCAAAATTCACTCATTCACTCATTCACTCATTCAAAATTCAAAATTGAAAAAGACCAAGTTTTACGTAGTGTGGCAAGGCCGGAAGACGGGCGTTTTTACCGATTGGAAGGAATGCGAAGCGCAGATTAAGGGCTTCGAGGATGCGCGCTACAAGTCTTTTGACTCATTGCAGGAAGCCGAAGCGGCCATTCAGCGGAATTACTGGGAGTTTGTGGCCAAAAAGGATTCTAAACCGCCGGTGCAGGAGCCGCCTGCTAACGTAGGACGACCGATCAAAAATAGTATTGCAGTGGACGCGGCGTGGAATACGGCAAGCGGCGATATGGAATACCAGGGTGTGTATTACGCTACCGGCGACCGTATTTTCCTGCAAGGGCCATTTAAGGACGGGACCAATAATATCGGAGAGTTTCTCGCGATCGTGCATGCGCTGGCCTATTTGCAGAAGAAGGAAAGCGACCTGCCGATTTATACTGATTCAAAAACGGCGATGGCGTGGATCAAAAAAAAACATGCAAACACCAAGTTGGCTTTGACGCCGCGAAACAAACCACTTTTCGAAATGCTGCAACGTGCTGAACGTTGGCTTGCAACAAATACTTACCCTAATAAGATTTTGAAATGGGAGACGGAATATTGGGGAGAGAATCCAGCTGATTTTGGACGAAAATAAATCATAACATGCCTCGTAACGCCCATTTCCGTTTCAAACAGTTCACGGTCAGGCAGGACCAGTGCGCCATGAAAGTGTGTACCGACGCTTGCGTGCTGGGCGCGTGGGCGGATGTGGAAGATGCCGATCGCATTCTTGATATAGGGGCAGGGACCGGGCTTTTGTCGCTCATGGTCGCGCAGCGCAATACGTATGCGATGATCGATGCGGTGGAGATCGACGCTGAGGCTTTTTACCAGGCCGGCGAAAATGTGGAGCAAAGCCCGTTTCACGACCGAATTACCCTGTTCCATTCAGCCGTGCAGGAGTTTGTTTCAGATCACCAATATGATGTGGTCATCACCAATCCTCCTTTCTTTCAATCCGACTTGCTTTCGCCGATTGACAAGAAAAATATAGCGCATCATGCCAAGTCGCTGGATTTTAGTGAATTGCTGGCGGCGATCGACAGGTTGACGAAGCCAGAGGGGAAGGTGAATGTGCTGTTTCCGGTCGAAGAGGCTAATCAGTTTATCGAGAAGGCAGAAAGCGCAGGATGGGTACTGACACGTAAACTGACATTGTTTCATCAGGAAGATAAAAAAGCATTTCGCGTTCTGATGTTGTTCCAGCGTGCTGAATTTGCTCATAATGTGCATGTTGAATCGGATCTGTACATTTATGAAAAGGATGGCGTCACGCATGATCCCCGTTTCAAGGAACTGCTGAAAGCTTTTTATTTGAAATTTTGATCAGGAAAAACACGAACTTTGCGGCAAATTACCGGCGCAAGCATTGTTACCAGCATCGTACATGACCGACCAAGTTATTCAGATATCCGTAGTTATCCCGCTTTATAATGAAGAAGAGTCCCTTCCCGAGCTCTGTGAGTGGATTGGGAGGGTGATGGATGAGAATGGGTTCTCGTATGAGGTGCTGTTCGTTGACGACGGGAGCAGGGACCGCTCGTGGGATGTAATTTCCAGGCTTTCAGACGAAAACCCTCATGTGAGAGGCTTCCGGTTTGTACGCAATTATGGCAAAACGGCGGCGCTGCAGACCGGCTTTCAAGCAACGAGAGGCGAAGTGGTGATCACGATGGACGCCGACTTGCAGGATAGTCCCGACGAAATCCCGGAATTGTACAATATGATTGCCAAGGACGGATACGATCTGATATCGGGCTGGAAAAAGAAACGTTTCGATCCGATCACGAAGACAATTCCTACGAAGCTCTTCAATGCAGCTACCCGCAGTATTTCAGGGGTTTACTTGCATGACTTCAATTGCGGGCTGAAAGCGTATCGGAAAGAGGTGGTGAAAAACATTACCATTTACGGCGAAATGCACCGTTACATCCCGGTGATCGCGAAATGGAACGGTTTTGGGAAGATCGGAGAAAAGGTAGTTCAGCACCGGGCGCGCAAATACGGTTACACAAAATTCGGTCTGGAACGGTTCATTTTTGGCTTCCTGGATTTGCTTTCGATCGCCTTTGTGAATAAGTTTGGACGAAGGCCGATGCATTTGTTTGGCAGTCTGGGAACCCTTATGTTTTTTCTTGGAAGCCTTATAGCGCTGTGGCTGATCGGGAAAAAGATATATAATATTTACCATTTACTGCCTTACCGGAATGTTACCGAGAACCCGATGTTCTTTCTGGCACTGGTGGCGATTATGGTAGGTTCTCAATTATTCCTCGCAGGTTTTTTAGGGGAATTGTTTGTGAAGCAATCTGTTTCGAAAACAGGGGATTATACTATTGCGGAAAAGGCAGGCCGATGAGCAGGCCGGAGAAAAAGAAATTTTAGTCTAAGTTATTACATTACACAACTAATGATCGCTAACGTACACAAAGCACATCCGTGGCACGGAATTCCAATGGGTGACAAGGCACCCGAATTAGTTACTGCATTTATTGAGATTGTTCCTACCGATACAGTAAAATACGAAATTGACAAGGTGACCGGTTACCTCAAAATCGATCGCCCTCAGAAATACTCGAACATCGTTCCTGCATTGTACGGTTTTATCCCCAAAACTTATTGTGCGGATAAGATCGCAGCCCTGGCAAGAGAGCGCTCGGGTCGTGATGTGACCGAAGGTGATGGTGACCCGCTGGATATCATCGTACTATGCGAAAAAATCATCTCGCATGGTAACATCATGTGCGAAGCCAAGCCTATCGGCGGTATCCGCCTGATCGATGGTGGAGAGGCAGATGACAAAATCATCGCTGTTCTGAAAGGTGACGAAGTATATGGAGGCTATTCCGACCTGAGCGAACTTCCCGAGGGGATCGTGGAGCGTCTGAAACACTACTTTCTGACCTATAAGAACCTGCCGGGTGAAAAGGCACATATCGAGATCACCAACGTTTACGGAAGAGAAGAAGCGCACGAGGTGATCCTTACTTCGGTTGAAGATTACAAGCATTCCTACTACTGAGATCAGCAGCACAATGGGCTGCTTTCAGGTGTCGTTAATTTAGAGCCGTTCCGATGAGGGGCGGCTCTTCTTTATTCTTATCTTTGTGCAAATTTTGCTATTCTGTCACAACAGGCTTAGGGTTGTCAATGCTTTGAAATAAAATGCATTAGGCTACTTTCCTGATAAATTACTGCCTGAACGGGGCAGCCATATATGAGTAATTTACAAGAAATAAAGAAGCGCCGCACGTTTGCGATCATCAGTCACCCGGATGCGGGTAAAACCACATTGACGGAAAAATTACTGCTATTTGGTGGCGCGATCCAGACAGCGGGTGCGGTAAAATCCAATAAGATCAAGAAGACAGCGACCTCCGACTTTATGGAGATCGAGAAGCAGAGGGGTATCTCCGTGGCGACGTCGGTCATGACATTTGAATACAAGGACCTGCTGATCAACATCCTCGATACGCCGGGCCACAAGGACTTTGCCGAAGATACTTACCGGACATTGACTGCCGTGGATAGTGTAATCCTCGTTGTGGATTGCGTGAAGGGTGTGGAGGAGCAAACCGAGCGGTTGATGGAAGTATGCCGGATGCGAAACACGCCCGTGATCGTATTTATCAACAAACTTGACCGCGAAGGCCAGAACCCATTTGAGTTGCTCGATGAGCTGGAAAGCAAACTGAACATTCGCGTTCGTCCGCTTACCTGGCCGATCAATATGGGTGCCAACTTTAAGGGAGTTTACAGCTTGTATGAGCAAATGCTGTATTTCTTTAAAATCAATAAGACCAAGATCGAGAATGACGTGGCCAAAGTGAGCCTGGAGGATGAAAGTCTGACGGACTTGCTGGGCGAAAGGGATGCGAATCAATTGACCGAAGATGTGGAGCTCGTTGAAGGCGTTTATGACACATTCTCTGACGAAGCATATCAAAAGGGTCAATTAGCGCCCGTATTCTTTGGAAGTGCGATCAATAACTTTGGTATCAAGGAGTTGCTGGATACATTCTGCGACATTTCACCCATTCCCCAGCCCCGGCCTACGGACGTGCGCGAAGTGGAACCTATGGAGCCGAAGTTCACCGGTTTCGTGTTCAAGATACATGCCAACCTCGATCCGCGTCACCGCGACCGCATTGCGTTCCTGCGCATTTGTTCGGGTAAATTTGAGAGGGGTAAATTCTATAAGCACGTGCGCCTGGGGAAAGATGTTCGTTTTTCGAGCCCGTTTACATTCATGGCCTCTGATAAAAGTGTCATGGACGAAGGTTTTCCCGGTGATGTGGTAGGTCTTTATGACACCGGTAACTTTAAGATCGGGGATACATTGACGGAAGGGGAAATTCTGAATTTCTCCGGCATTCCGAGCTTCTCTCCGGAAATATTCAAGGAGTTGATCAATATGGATCCGATGAAATCCAAGCAATTGGAAAAAGGGATACAGCAGCTGACGGATGAAGGGGTTGCCCAGCTCTTTACATTAGACCTCGGAAACCGTAAGATTGTCGGTACTGTGGGTGAACTGCAGTTTGATGTGATCCAGTACCGTCTGGAACACGAATACGGAGCAAAATGCCGCTGGGTACCTATGAATGTGTCCCGCGCCTGCTGGCTAACTGCGGACGAAAAGCCGGCTATGGACCAGTTCATTCGTTTGAAAGGTAACCAGATTGCCTATGATAAGGACCGTAATCCGGTTTTTCTGGCGGAATCTGAATGGATGATCCGCATGAACCGTGAGAATAATCCTGCAATCCACTTCCATTTCACATCGGAGTTCAAGACTGAAATGGCGATTTGACGCTGATTGTGAGTGTGTTTGATTTTACTATATTTGTTTGAATGTAAAGCAAGACATCATGATACTCACGGAGACTATTCCTGCCGCCCTGGTTTTTGAAGAGCTCGACGGACGCCCTTTGTATTACAGGGGCTACAAAGAAGTTTTGGCAAACAAAAAATCTTCGGAGGAGATTATGGGTAGCAGCTTTATTCAGGCGTTAATTGTCAGTATTGTTTTTCCGTATATCAAGGAAATGCTGAAAGGCGGGCCGTATTGGGTGGTTTGTAATGAGGCCGGGGTGCATTTATCGAGAGGCAATAACCTGGCTAATGATGTTGCTGTTTTTGATAAGGCATCGATTAAAGACGTTTTTTCAGAAAACTATGCAGATGTTGCGCCGAAAATAGCCATCGAGGTTGATACAAAGATCGAGGCAGATCATTTTCCCAACCCAACCGACTACATTTTCCGTAAAAGTGAAAAGCTGATAGAATTCGGAACAGAACGCGTAATCTGGATTCTGACCGGTAGCCGCAAGATCATGATGACTGACCAGACAAACAAATGGTCGGTGCACGAATGGAGCGAGTCACTACCTGTTTTTGATGATTACCAGATCTGCCTCAACGACCTTTTGGAAAAAGAGGGGATTCTTTGAAGAATATTACAAAGCGAAACAGGCTGCCGTCATGCTAAATGCGGCAGCCTGTTTTACTTTATAGCTCTGAACTTAGTTTCGCGGCTCTCTTCCGCCTCCTCCGCCTCGGTTGTTCCGACGGTCTTCCAGCATGGTTTTGTATTTTTCCTGCTGCTCAACGGTCAGGATTTTGGCGACTTCGTTATTGAAAGTTTCCATGGAAGCTCGCATTTGCTCACGGTCCATGTTCTGCGCATCCCGCATCTCCTGCATTTTCTGTGCGCGGGCCAGGCTGAGATTGTACACCTGCTTTTGCTGATCATCCGAAAGTTTCAGGTTTTCGGTCAATGTTTTGGTTTGATTTTCGGCCCGCTGCTCGGCTGTCATATTGCCGCCGCCGCGTTGTGCGAAGGTTGTGAAGCTTACGAATGCCAGTAGTATGGCGAACAATGTTCTGGTCATGGTCAAAAAAGTTTAGATACCGGTGTTAGATGCGAAAGTGGCTGGGAAGTTTAACTGTGCTGCTGGATTTTTAACTGAGCATGCGAACGATCAGCGCTACGGCAATGGCGCAGGTATAACTCATGAGTGTTCCAACGAGTACATATTCCGATTTTTTGCTGATATAGGCCGGCGGAATTCCGGCGTCCGAGGCCTTATCATTGTAGCGCAATAACGATTTGGCGGCGATAAGGAAGCCGATTGCGGAAAATTGATTGACGAGCACGAAAACAAATATGAGCAGGCGTTCCGACATGCCTATCCAGCGGCCTGCATTGGCGAGGTTATCGTCTGCATTCGGGGCCAGCCTGCTTAGTTCTTCGCGCCAGGGTTTGGTCAGGATACCTACCAGAAATGAAATGGGAGAGAGTGAAAGCAGAGCTCCGGATACTGTCGCCAGCGTTTTAGTGGTGTAAAACCATGCTATAAACGTTTGAAATCCGGGTTGCAGCTGGCTGGTGAGAAGCAATGCGGTAAGTGCGATGGTGGCGATATGTGCGGCCTGGTCGGCGATAAACCAGGTAAGTGACCCTTTTTTGTCCAGTGAAATTTTGATCAGATCGATGACCCCATGCGCGATACCCAATGCAATGGCTGGCAAGGGGTTTTGCCAATGGGCCAATGCGACGTATGAGACCACGATAACCAGCAATACATGAAAATACAGGTATTTCGATTGATATGTTTTCTCCCTTTTGCCAACAACCCATGCGGTAGGTTGCCAGTAGAAATCCACGAGCACGTGGGCCAGGAGCAGCAGCAGAAATTCGGTCATAATGGCTAGCGTTTGGTGTATAGTGATAAATGCTTTGGAAAATTAGCAAGAAAACTTTCAATTGCCCACCATTTGGAAGCGATAACCCGTTGACTTGTCGCGGGTTGGCTGATCGACAGCATTTCGGCGATCTGTGTAATGCTTTTTCCTTGTAATAAGGCCGCTACTACTTCGCTTTGTGCCATCGTCCAGTTTTCGATCAGGGCCTCCAGCAGGTCGAGGGATGCATTCAGCGACGCTGACGGGACCGGCAGTGCAATGCCGATCTTAGCCTTTTGTTTACGGATATGGTCCGCAAGATGTCCCGATAACCTGAATGCCTCCCCATCGGAAGTCCCGGCGCGATCTGTAAGCTGCTCGGTTTTACCAATACCGATTGCAATGCGCAAGTCCGCGTTGGGCGAGTGCATGCGCATACATGCACGGGCGAGAATGGCAGCCGACATGGCCTGATCTGCGTTTTTCAGGACAGCCTGGAAGCTGTCGCCCCGGTATATTTCCGGTGCCAGCGTCCACTTAAAGGAAGGGTGATCACGTAACAAACCAATCATTTCCTCGATCCATCGCGTGGCCTCATCCCGCGGAAATTGCGTGTAATTGACCATATCTGCCGTAAAGACAGCCTGTAACTTCCCCATAGCACATAAGGTTTTTATCTTATAATTGATAAATATAAGCTAAAAACCTTATATTTTAAAGATATAAGGTAAAAGCCTTATGTTTGATGAATATAAGGCTTTTGCCTTATGTATTGCCTAGGTGTACCTGCGCCAAATGGGCCCATTCTTCTTTCAAAGAACCTTTAAATACTTCTGAATCAGCACGCTTATACCAGTATCCGGCATTCCAGGTGTCGCCTTCAACGCGGTGAAGATATGCGTGTAAACGGTCATAGGCCTGGGTTCCTTCTTTGCTCTGGGCAATGTTATGGGCAGTTTCCCAATCTCCGTTAGCATCATGCCAAAGTGCCTCCAAAAGAACATGAAGGCCTTTGGGCGGAGATGGAAGCGCTAGTGAATCCTGGAATTGTTCGAATGTCATAGGACGAAGTAATGAGGGGAAAGCGATCAAACGGATTGCAAGATGCGAATAAATCAAAACAACATAAAGATTTTGCGCGCTAATTGCAACTTACCCCGAATCGTGCCCCGGAACCCTTATTTCCTGATTTTACTTGTATATTGTCGTACACAATTGTAATTAAAACAATGGTTTATGTTTAAACAATTATCAACGATATTAGCCTGTATGGCCATGGCGGTCTATTGTCAGGCACAGGAGACTTTCCCGCGAAACGGTGCTTATGACGAAAGACCGGGCAGGTATGCTTTTACAAATGCCACCATCGTAGTGGACCCTAAGACCAGACTGGAAAATGCTACCTTGCTCATCGAAGACGGGATGATCCGGGAAACGGGAAAGCAGGTGAAAATACCAGCGGGAACCGTTACCATCGATCTTAAAGGGAAGTTCATCTACGCATCCCTGATCGATCTGGACTCTGATTATGGTATGCCGGATGTCAGAAGGGCTCAGGGAGCGCCCGGCAGGCAAACGCCCCAACTGGAATCCAACAAGAAAGGTGCATTCGGCTGGAACCAGTCCGTGCAACCGGAAACCGATGCCGGTATGCTGTTCTCGCCGGATGCGAAGAAGGCAGGAGACCTCCGGAAGATCGGTTTTGGGACGGTGCTCGTTCATACACATGACGGGATTGTGCGCGGGAGTGGTGCATTGCTCACCCTGACAGACGAGCCAGCCAGCAAAGCGATGCTCAACAGCAAGGCTTCGGCCCATTTTTCATTCAGCAAAGGAAGTTCTTCACAAACCTACCCATCGTCGACAATGGGTGTCGTCGCATTGCTGAGGCAGCACTACTATGATGCCGACTGGTATGCCAAAGGCGGTAAGAAGAAAGAGACGAACCTGTCGCTCGAAGCATTCAACCAGATCAAAGGATTACCTTCGTTTTTTGAAACCAACGACAAATACAGTGTGCTGAGAGCCGACAAGATCGGTGACGAATTTGGCATACAATACATTATCAAAGGAGGGGGCGACGAGTACCAGCGCATTCGTGAAATCAAGGCAACCAAGGCTACGGTATTGCTTCCGTTGGTATTTCCCGAGGCCTACGATGTCACGGACCCCTGGGATGCAGAGGTGGTTAGCATGACACAAATGAAGCACTGGGAGCTGGCACCACGCAATGCATCGGAAGTAGCCAAAGCAGAAATTCCATTTGCATTCACTACTGCGGGTCTGAGAAACAAGGCGGATTTCTGGAAAAACCTGAGGACAGCGATCGAGTATGGGCTGCCGAAAGAAAAAGCGCTGGAAGCCATCACAACCCTGCCTGCGTCGTTGATCAAAGCCGCGGATAAGGTTGGAAGCCTGAAACCAGGTATGCTGGCTAATTTTATCATTACCTCGGGCGATCTCTTTGCAAAAGAAAATGTGATTTATGAGAACTGGATCCAGGGGAAAAAATTTATCCTGACAGCCCTGGATGCGCCGGATTTGAGAGGTACGTACGCCTTGTCATTAAATAATCAGCCAGCCGGAAAATTACAGATCAGCGGTACGCCCGAAAAGCCGGAGTACAAAATCACGGTACAGGATTCGGTAAAAATCACGCCGAAAGCCATTCTTTCAAACGCATTACTGACGCTGACTTATCAGCAGGATAAGAAGGTGGGAGGAACGACCCGGCTGACGGGATGGCTGAGCGGAAACGGATTGTCGGGGGAGGGCGTATTGCCAAACGGAACAGTTATTCCCTGGAATGCGACATTGACGGAAAAAAGCGCTACCGCAGCGGTCGCGGATACGGCAACCCTAAAACCGAAAGAAACAGGGCCTGTTTTGTACCCGTTTGTAGGCTATGGAAATGAAGCATTGCCCGCCAGGGAGACCGTTCTGATCAGGAATGCTACCATATGGACCAACGAGAAGGAGGGGATTCTGCAAGACGCCGACGTGATCGTTCAGAATGGAAAGATCGCCCGGGTAGGAAAGGCGCTGGCAGCACCTGCCGGAGCCAAAACGATCGATGGCACAGGAAAGCACCTCACAAGTGGTATCATCGACGAGCATTCCCACATTGCCCTCTTCACGATCAATGAAGGAGGCCAGTCCAGCTCCGCGGAAGTGAGAATGAGCGATGTCATCAATCCCGACGATATCAACATCTACCGGCAGCTCGCCGGAGGGGTTACTGCATCGCATTTGCTGCACGGCTCCGCCAACTCGATCGGTGGACAGAGCGCCCTCATCAAATTGAAATGGGGCGCTAACTCATCTGAAATGTTGATCCCGGAGGTGAAGACGATCAAGTTTGCATTGGGTGAGAATGTCAAGCAATCCAACTGGGGGGATGTTCAGCGTGTGCGCTTCCCTCAAACCAGAATGGGTGTAGAACAGGTCTATTACGACCATTTCCTGCGCGCCAGGGAATATGCCAACAACTGGAAAGCTTATCAGGCGAATTCAAAAAAACCGAATGCGGTTGCTCCGCGACGGGATATAGAACTCGATGCGCTGGCCGAAATTCTGGCCAACGAGCGGTTCATTACCTGCCATTCGTACGTACAATCCGAGATCAATATGCTGATGCATGTCGCCGATTCGCTGAAATTTAAAATCAACACATTCACCCATATTCTGGAAGGTTACAAGCTTGCCGATGGAATGCAAAAACGCGGGATCGGGGGTTCGACCTTTGCTGACTGGTGGGCATATAAAATGGAAGTGAAGGAGGCCATTCCTTACAACGCGGCACTGATGTACCACGAAGGCGTGACCGTAGCGATCAACTCCGACGATGCCGAAATGGCGAGGCGTTTGAACCAGGAGGCCGCCAAGACGGTAGAGTATGGTGGAGTGCCCGAAGAGGAGGCCTGGAAGATGGTCACGCTGAACCCGGCGAAGCTGTTACATGTCGATGACCTTATGGGAAGTGTGAAGGCAGGAAAAGACGCTGACCTGGTGCTTTGGAATGCCAGTCCGCTATCCGTGTATGCCCGCCCGGAGTTTACAATGGTAGAGGGAGCGGTTTATTTTGACCGTAAGAAGGATGAAGAGAAACAAAGGACTATCGCGGTAGAGCGTGAACGGCTGATCCAGAAAATGCTTGGTGACAAAGCCGAGGGGAAGCCTACCCAAAAACCCGAAGCGATCAAGCCGCATATGTGGCATTGCGAGGATGTAGTGGGGATACATGCTGAACATGAGGCCGTGAGGTAAAATCTGTTTCAAGACTTTCAAACCAATACAATGAAAAAACATATTCTGATCGCTGGTTTCGCGCTGACGCTCACTTACGGAGCGCATGCACAGAACCCCGCACCCGCCATACCTCAAACCAAGCCGATCATGCTGACCGGCGCGACGATCCATATCGGAAACGGAGAGGTCATTCCCAACGGCGCCATTGCATTCGATAAAGGCGTTATTGTGCAAATTGGTCCGGCGGCCGCCGTAACGGCGCCTGCGGGCACCGAAACCGTTGATGTCAAGGGGAAACATATCTTTCCGGGGATCATATCACTCAATACCACCGTCGGTTTGCAGGAAATAGCCTCCGTGCGGGCTACCCTCGACTTCCGTGAAGTAGGGGAGATCAACCCTCACGTGCGCGCGCTGGTAGCATATAACACCGATTCTGAGGTGATTCCTACATTAAGGGGCAACGGAATCCTGTTGTCGCAGGCAGTTCCGCAAGGGGGCGCGATTTCGGGATCATCGTCGGTATTTTACACCGATGGGTGGAACTGGGAAGATGCGGTTCTGAAAAAGGACGACGGGATCTGGCTCAGCTGGCCTCCTTTTCTGGCGGGTAGTTTTAACAATGAAGACTTTACTTACTCCGTCAAGCGAAATGATAAGCGGCAGGAAGCTATCGATCTTTTCAAGTTGACTTTTACAGAGGCGAAAGCCTACAACGAGCTCAGCGATCCTAACCCGGTAAACTTGCGTTTGGCTGCAATGAAGCCACTTTTCAATGGTACTGCCAACCTCTACATCCGGGCAGACTATGCCAAGGACATCATTGAGGCGGTGAAATTTGCAAAAGAGGCAGGGGTGAAGAAAATCGTGATCGCAGGCGGCGATCAGGCCCATAAAGTTGCCGCATTCCTCAAAGAAAATCAGGTTCCGGTTATCTTAAACACAACCCACCGGCTTCCGGGTGATGTCGATGAGAACGTCTATCTCCCGTATGAGCTGCCCGGGTTGCTTCACAAGGCAGGCGTAAAGGTTGCGGTAACATATGCGGACGAATGGTGGCGTACGCGTAACCTCGGCTTCCTGGCGGGTACCGCTTCTGGTTTTGGTGGAGTAACTCCGGAAGAGGCATTGCAGTTCATTACCAAAAATGCTGCCGAGATCATCGGGGCAGATCGCCAGGTAGGTACTTTGGAAAAAGGCAAGCAGGCATCATTCGTCGTCTCCGACGGCGATATCCTCGATATGCGCGGGAATGTGATCAAGATGGTTTACATCCGGGGCGGAAAGGTCAATCTGGACGACAAACAGAAACGGCTCTACGAGAAGTACAAAGTGAAGTACGGAAAGTAGTAAAGCTTAAAAACAATAGCCATCGGCCTGCAAAGGCCTATGGCTATTGTTTTACAGATTGTGCGGATTTAAGTATTTCAATACGTCAACTCTCGCAAAATCTTTGTCATTATCCGCTATCAAAATCAGATCATTAACAATCGCCGTGGCAGCAATAAATGCATCAGGTAGTTTAAGTCTGTATTTCTTTCTAACAAGAATGGTCTTATCAACAACTTCCCGGTCCAAGGTTATTACCGAAGAATTTTCTATGAATATGTCATAAATTTCTTTGTCCGCAATGTCGGCAGGCTCCCAAACCCGCAGTTCTATCTCGGTGACGAGGGAAATGATGGACTCTTGATCGACAACGGCGTCAATGAAGCGAAGGCCTGATGAGGGAAATGTCGCATTGAGGTATTTAATTACGGCGCTGGTGTCGATCAAATATCTCGCTTCCATTCATTTCGTAGGCTATTAAGTTGCAAATCGATCTCCTGATTGGTCATCGGCGCATTAATTTGCTTTCTCAGAGCCGATAAGGTAGCTTTTTTTCGCACAACCTTAATCAGATTCATCTCTTCCATATCCATTAGAAGCTTCAATGCCTTGGTGTCGGTAATTTCTATTTCAATGGTTTTCATGATGCTGATTCAGGCTGTATTCCAGTGAATTTACAAAAATAACGTAGCAAATCGGTTTACTGAGCCAGATAAATCCCCTCGTTGGCGATTCGGATGCGGCCCTGTTTGTACAATCCGCCAATGGCTTTTTTGAATACTTTTTTACTGATCTGAAGTCTTTTGTATATTTCTTCAGGCGACGAACTATCGGAAAGGTTCAGAAAGCCGTCGGACTTTTTGACTTCATCCAGAATCAGCTGTGCCACCGGCTCGACGATGTCATACCCGGTTTTTTGCAAACTGATGTCCAGCTTGTTTTCTTCTCTGATTTTTTTGACATAACCCTTCAGAGAATCGCCTATATTAAGCTCGCGGAACACTTCGTTGGCATACACCAGCCCTTTGTGATACTGATTCACCACGACATTATATCCGAGATCCGTTTTTTGCCATATCAGCAGATCCACTTCGTCCCCTTCGGCCACAGTGAGCCGTTCATTTTCGAGAAATTTATCGATTTTCGCAGACGCGAGCAGGCGCGATGTTTTCTGATCGAGATACAGAAATACTACATGCCATTCACCGACTTCCATGGGTGGGTTCTGCTCCCGGAACGGGACGAAAAGGTCTTTGATCAGCCCCCAATCCAGAAAAGCGCCGTATTCGGAAACGTCTTTGACTTCGAGGAATGCAAATTCGTTGCGGATGATTTTTGGGGTCTGGGTAGTAGCTACCGGCCGGTCTTCTGAATCCAGGTACACAAACACCCTGATATTGTCCCCCACTTGCATGTCGTCTGTAATGTACTGATTCGGAAGTAAGACTTCTTCACCTTCAACATCACTGAGAAACATCCCGACACTCGTTACCCGCTCGATCGTCAGGTAATTATATTTTCCTATAAAAAGCATTGTTCAAAAAACGAAGTTCGGCTGCAAAGGTAGCGCTTTCGGGCTGACATTTACTCTTCATCTCCGGAGTCGCCTTGTTTGTCGAAGTTTTGCTTTTCCTTTGAGCGGTTCAGGCGGTAGGAAAACGTCAGGAGGAACTGACGAGGCCGCCATTGGAATACCGAGCTCGAATAATAGCCTGCATTCTCGGTAATGCTCCTTCTTTTTTGCGAATTCAGCAGATCCCTGACGCTCGCGGTAAGTGTGCCACGGCCTTTCAGGATATCTTTCGAGAAACCAAGGTCGATAAAGTAAATCGCCAGGTCTTTCCCCTGAGTAGTTCTTCTGGGCGCGCGGTAATTGAACGAACTCTGAAAATCCACAGATCCGAAAAGCGTGACCCGGGACGAGAAGCGGCTTGTCCAGGAATAGGTATCGCTTTTGTAAAGCTTGTCGTTGTAGAAACCTTCATTCATGGCCCTGAAAATATTGGCATTGGCGGTCAGTTTCCACCAGGGCGCCGGGTCATAGGTCAGGTTGAACTCAAAGCCGTAGGAATCCCCGGTTGAGAGATTAATGGGGGTAATGGTTGTAAAACCCGTCGAATCAACCGTCGTGATGTTCTCAACTACTCCTAACCTCCGACGGTAGTAAATGCTGGAAAGAAAGGTGCCTTTCTCCATGTTCAGCAAATGCCCTGCCTCGAATGAATGCGTAAATTCGGGATTAAGCAGTGGGTTTCCAGACCTGAAAACGCGCGAATCGCTGAAATTTGAAAACGGAAGCAAATCGCGGAAGCCGGGCCGGCTCAAACGGTAGCTATAACTCAATTGCAAAGTCTGGCTGTCTTCCAGTTTATAGGAAAGGTGGATGCTGGGAAACAGGTTGAAATACTTTCTATGATTGGTTTGCGCGGTTTTTTTGAGTTCCGTGAGAATGTCGGTGTATTCTCCCCGAAGACCGGCCTGAATGAAGAGCTTATCGAACTGATTGCTGGCCATCAGGTATGCCGCATGGATCTTCTCGTCGTAAGCAAGTCTGTTGTCGTAGTCGGGGAGTATGATCCAGTGCATCTGCTCATTCTGCTGGTGGACGGAAAAATCATTATCAAGCAGCCGTATCGAGGTTTTCAGGCCTGCCTCTATTTTTCCGTTTTTCCCGAATGGATGTATATAATCGAGCTGAGCCAGGAAATTCTTTTCATCTTCGGTGTTATACGACCGCTGCATAATGTCCACGGAGCCATTATCGGCCAGCTCGTGATAACGCGACGACTCCGTTTCGTCGCTGAGAATGTACTTCGCATCGAACGACAGGCTCTGTCCCTTCCGCTCAAAGGTCTTTTTGTAGTTCAATGCGGCCTCGATGTTGGTCCGTGGCTCGGTTTCATTTTCAGAACGGGTGACCGTGCGGGTGAGGGTATTATTTAAGTCAAAATCCCGGTATTCGAGCAGCGATTTATTGTCGTTTTGAGAGTTGCGGTACGAGAGGGTTGCCGTGATGGTATTGTTGTTATTTAAAAAATAATCCAATCCTACGCGTACATTATTAGAGTAGCCCGACCGGGTCCTGTTGTTGGTTTGCTCGTACACAAAACTGGTATCCGCACTGCTGTATTCCTGCCGTGAATGGCCTTTGCCAGGCCCATCGCGGTACATCCATCCGTAGTTGGCAATCAGATTGACTTTTTTCTTCCTGTAATTCAGATTGAAGGATGTACCGAAATTGGAAGGATAACCGGCGGTTCCGGTGAATGAGCCATTTAAACCATAGCGTATATTCTTTTTCATCACAATGTTCAGGATACCGACTTCACCTTCCGCATCATAGCGGGAAGAGGGATTTGTGATGATTTCTACACTCTCGATCAGATCAGCGGGAATTTGCCTCAATGCTTCGGCAGGGTTAAGCCCCACCATACCCGACTGTTTGCCGTCGATCAGAATCCGCACATTCTGACTGCCCCGTAGCGCGACATTCCCTTCCACGTCCACAGTCACAGAGGGCATATTATTCAGAATGTCCGACGCATTGCTGCCGATATTGCTGAGGTCCTTCCCTACATTGAACACTCTTTTGTCCAATTGCAGGTCCATTTGACTTTTTTCGCCTTGTACAACAAGCTCTTCCAGTAAGCGTGAGCTGGCCGTAAGCGAAATCGTTCCGAGGGCAACAGGCTGATTAATAATGCGGATGCCGGAGACGATCTTTTCGTCCAATGCAAGAAATGTGATTTTGATAAGGTAAGCGCCCGGCTCGGCTGGAATGCTGAACAGTCCGTTCTCGTCGGCGGTCCCGCCGCCGAGTAGTGCAGAATCTTTGGCGGCAAGCAGCGCTACATTCGCAAAAGGCACCGGTTTTTTGTCAGGATCTTCCAGTTTACCGGTAATGGGGTAGGTTACTGCGGGTTCATCCTGCGCGTGGAGCTGGACGACCGGGGCGGTCAGGAGTGAAATGAGTAGTAGTAACTTTTTCATGACGGCAAAAGCATCACTGTCGACTTAAAAGTTGCCGGTGATGCGTTAAATTGAAGGTGAGCCGGTTAGATTAAAAAGCCACCTCAAAGTTTAATGGCTTTTTAATCTTCATGAAAAAAACTTGTGCCAATCATTATCCCAAATGTGGCGCGTCGAAATTTATTGCAGCGTATTGCTGAGTCTTTTCAGTTCGATCTCGGCAGCTTTGGCAGCATAATTGAGATTGATCAGCCGGTATCCAGCCTCCTCGAAGCTGCGCTGGGCTTCGCGAACGTCGATAATGGTCGCCTGGATCAGTTCGAAACGTTGAAGCGTCAGGTCCAGAAGCTGTTTGCTCAATGCATAATTTTGCTTTTGATTTTCGAGCTGCTCGATCGAGCTTTGGTAGGTCTGGTACATTTTGACTGCATTGGCACTGTAATCACGGATCAGCGTACTTTTTTGCAATTCGGCCGTTTCCGTATCGATTTCGGCAGCTTGCTTCTGGCGCTTAAATGCCGATCCGTTATAGATCGGGATAGCCAGCGACAGACCCGCCTGCGGACCTGCCACGCGGTTAAGCAAGGTAAGACCAGCCGCCGTTTGGTTACGGCTGAAATTATAAGCTGCATTGAAACGGACCGTAGGATAGCGGAGTGCAGCCGTTTCTTTTACGATCAGTTCATTGATTTTGATCTGATGGTCGGCCGCTTTAATATCTGCATTGGAAGCCAGCCGGTCCATGAGGGGAGCCAGCTGCATATTGTTGTCCACCGTAATGGTATCCTTGATGGTAACTGCCGACTTGGGATCGAGCGTGAGGGTACGGAGTAGTTCTGTTTTCGCCACCTGCGCCACCATTTGCTGGTTCAGCAGCGTCTGGTTGAGGGTATTCAAATCGATTTCAGCCTGGAAAATATCCGCATTATTGGCCATACCAGCCTCTTTCCTTACCCGCAGGATTTCCAGGCGCTTTTCCGATGCGGTAATGGAGGTGCGGATCGTATTGATATAGCTCAGTTGGCGAACAACATCATAATAGCTCGTTGTCACAAGTGCAATCGTATTCTGAATTTGTGAATTGAGCACTTCGGAGCTTTGGTATTGCAGCTCCGCGAGACGCTTTTTGGTTGCTACCACGCGTTTGCCGTTGTAAAGAAGCATTCCTATCGCAAGGTTCGCCTGCGTGTTGTTACCGGCGGCGGCATTACGATTGATCTCAACACCGGTATTCAGTTTCTGATTTACCTGTGTGATCTGCTCCGTATTGGTAGCGTTGATCCCCACCGTCGGAAGCCCGCCTGCGACGCCATAGTTGTTCAGAATGGTATTGGCTTCGACATTATTTTTGGCAATCTCGATTTCGTAGCTGTTTTTGAGTGCGGTAGCCACAGCCTCTTCGAGTGTAAGCGCCAGTGTATCGGCCGGTTGGGTAGCGCCGGGACGTCCTGCCCAGCTGGTACCGGAGCAAAGTAGCGTGAATATGAATGTGTATTTGAATTTCTTAAAAAAGGTGAGCGAGCCCATGTAAAAAACAATAGTTGATTTTGTATAAAAATATCCTTTAAGCCACAAGCTCCTCTGCCATTTTCTGCTCTTCCGTCACCTTGTGTTTTTTTGGTGAAATGAACGTGTAGATCGCCGGAATGACGAACAGGGTCAGGATGAGCGAGAACATCAGTCCACCCACAATGACCACACCCAGTGGAACACGGCTCGTGGCGGCAGCTCCGAGGCTCAATGCAATGGGTAATGCACCAAATGCCGTGGCCAGGCTCGTCATCAGGATCGGGCGCAGACGTTGCGTGGCGGATTCCACTGCCGCGGCCATTCTGCTCATTCCCTGCTCTCGTTTCTGGTTTGCAAACTCCACGATAAGGATACCGTTTTTAGTCACAAGCCCGATGAGCATGATCATACCGATTTGTGAGAAGATATTGATCGTAAGGCCAAACAGGTAAAGGCTTAATAATGCGCCTGCTAACGCCAGCGGCACGGTGATCATGATAATAAACGGATCGGTAAAGCTCTCAAACTGGCCTGCAAGAACAAGGTAAACCAGCAGCAATGCCAGCCCGAATGCAAAGCTGGTGTTGGAAGAGCTTTCCTCAAAGTCGCGGGAAGGGCCGGTCAGTGATGTTTGGAATGACTCATCCAGTAACTTGGTACCGATCCTGCGCATGGCTTCAACGCCGTCTCCGATGGTTTTTCCTTCCACCAGCGAGGCTGAAATCGTTGCGCTTTTATATCTATTGTAGTGATAGATCGTCGGAGGGCCACTTTCCTCTTCCATTTGTACAACGGCCGTCAGGGGAATGTTTTCGCCCCTGCTGTTGCGTACGTAAAGCTTTTCGATATCGGCAGGCTTGTTACGTTCTGCGCGCTCTACCTGTCCGATTACCTGGTACTGCTGCCCATTCATGATGAAGTAGGCGAGGCGGCGTCCGCTGAATGCAGCCTGAATGGTGGCGGCTACGTCGGTGGTGGATAATCCCAGGTCTTTCGCTTTTAGCCTGTCGATCGTCAGACGAACTTCCGGTTTATTGAATTTGAGGTTAACATCCACGTTCTGGAAAGTAGGGTCCTGCCGTGCTTCATCGAGGAATTTCGGGAGAACTTCGCTCAATTTATCAAAGTCGAGGTTTTGCAGCACAAACTGAACGGGTAATGAACCCCGGGAGCCGATCCCTACTGAAATGGTTTGCTCCTGGGTAGCAAAGATCCGTGCGTCATTGAATCTGGAAAGCTTCTTATTGATTTCCTGCGCAATGTCGTTCTGGCTCTTTTTACGTTGGTCGGAAGGCACCAGCCCGATTCGCCCTGTGGCACTATTCACACCGCCACCGCCAAAGCCAGGCGTTGCAGAGAAGGTAAAGGCCTTTTCGGGGATCGAGTCATTCAGGAAGTTACTGAGCTGATCAGTTACACCCTGCATCTGGTCGAAACTGGTTCCTTCGGGAGCAGAGAGATTAAAACGAATGCTGTTCCGGTCTTCCATCGGCGCGAGTTCGCTTTGCAGACGCGAATAGGTAAACCAAATGACCACACCGCATGCCAGGACGAGCACCCATGCAACCCATCTTGCTTTCATGAATCCCCGCAGGGTGCGATTATAACCATCTTCCATCCCGGTGAAGAAGGGTTCCGTTTTGTTGTAGAACCAACCATGACCTGCGTCTTTGCGGTTGAGCACCACATTCAGCACCGGGGTGATCGTCAGCGAAACAAAGGCGGATATCAATACAGCAGAAGCTACAACAATCCCGAACTCACGGAAAAGGCTTCCCACGAACCCTTCCAGGAATATCACCGGAAGGAATACCACGGCGAGCGTAAGAGAAGTGGAGATGACCGCGAAGAAAATCTCTCGGCTTCCCTCCAATGCAGCCTGTCGGATCGGTAAGCCGCTTTCGAGCTTCCTGAATATATTTTCCGTGACCACGATACCATCGTCGACCACCAGACCGGTTGCGAGTACAATACCCAGCAATGTCAGGATGTTGACCGAGAACCCGCACAGGTACATGACGAAAAATGTTGCGATCAGCGAGATCGGGATATCGATGAGCGGGCGGACAGCGACCAGCAGGTTGCGGAAGAAGAACAGGATCACAATCACTACCAATGAAAAGGCGATCAGCAGTGTTTCTTCTACTTCCTTGATCGACTGGCGTACCAGGCGGGTATTGTCGATCAGCACGCTGAACGTGATGTCGGACTTATTGGATTTCTGGATTTCTTCCAGGCGCTTGTTGAATTCGTCCGAGATTTGCACATAGTTGGCGCCGGGCTGTGGGATTACCGCCAGACCGACGGCGTACATACCATTGTATTTCCAGCTTTGTTCTTCGTTTTCAGGACCCAGCTCGACCTTAGCTACATTACTTAGCCGGACGATGCCCGAACTGTCGTTCTTGATAACCAGGTCATTGAACTCTTTCTCGCTTTTTAGCCTGCCCATGGTCCGGATTGTCAACTCCGTATTATCCCCGTAAATCTTTCCGGCCGGTAATTCTACGTTTTCGGAGGCTAATGTGGTTGTAATGTCATTGAATGAGATGTTGTAGGAGCTCATTTTATCCGGGTTCAACCAGATCCGCATGGCATATCTTTTCTGCCCGAATATGTTGATCGCGCTCACGCCGTCGATCGTCTGCAAGCTTTGTTGCAACACATTTTCGGCATACTCACTCAATTCGAGCAAACCTTTGGAGGGGCTTTGCACGGCCAGAAGGAGGATGAAATCCGAGTTTGCATCGGCTTTACTCACGACCGGCGGAGCATCGATGTCCTGCGGGAGGTTACGTACGGCCTGGCTTACCTTGTCGCGTACGTCGTTCGCGGCACCTTCCAGGTCGGATTTAAGATTAAATTCCACCGTAATGTTACTGGACCCGATCTGGCTCGACGAGCTGATACTTTTGATACCGGGAATACCATTGATACTCTTTTCAAGCGGTTCGGTGATCTGGCTCTCGATAATGTCTGCATTGGCACCGGTGTAGCTGGTCCGGACGTTGACGATCGGCGGATCGATCGCCGGGTAGTCTCTCAGAGAAAGGAAGTTATATCCTACCACACCAAAAAGGATGATGAGGAGGTTCATCACGACCGCGAGAACGGGGCGTTTCAGGGATAGTTCTGAAATATTCATAGGTTGGGGTTCAGGGAAATGGTCATTGCAACAATTTTCATTGCGACTCCGTCACTACTTACCGGCATTCAGGCTTCTTACGCTTCTCACTTTCACAGGAGCATCGGGACGGGCAAATAATACGCCCGAAACAACTACGGTATCACCGACAGTCAGGCCTTTGGTAACTTCTACTACATCTTCCCTGCGGTCACCGGTTTCGATTTGTGTGAATACCGCCTTACCGCCTTTAACCGTCACGACCTTCTTGCTGCGTGCTTCGGGAATAATGCTGTTGGAGGGGATCATGATACTGTTCTTGTTGCTGCTCGCATTGAGATAAACCTTCGCAAATGACCCGGGACTGGTGGAACCGGAGTTCAAAACAGCCCTTACCGTTAAGTTTCTGGTGGTTTGATTCACCTGCGGTTCGATGGCCAGAATCCGTGCGGTTTCATATTTGCCCGAAGCCTGATCGAGCATGACCTCTACCGAAGTGCCCTTTGCGACGTACTGCTGGTAGCTTTCGGGGACGGTAAAGTCGATCCTGAGGTTGGAGAGCTGCTGCATGGTGGCAATCACGCTTTGGGGAGTCACATACGTGCCCTCACTGACTTTACGCAATCCGATCACACCTGTGAACGGCGCTTTGATGATTGTTTTGTCGATCAATGCCTGCGTGTAGACCATATCTGCTTTCAGTGTGTTCACATTGTTCGTCGCCAGATCGTAATCCGCCTGATTTATCCCATTGACGGCGATCAGTTGTTTAAGCCTCTTTTCCGTTGTCTCGGCAAGATCCAGTTGTATTTTGGATTTGTTAAGTTGAGCTACAAGATCAGCATTGTTGATTCGGGCAATAACCGTGCCTTTCTGAATTGTTTTACCTTCGGGTACATCCAGGAAGGTCAGCAATCCACTTACTTCGGGCCGTAATTCAGCGTATTCATTGGCTACGATGGTCCCGTTCACCTCCACCTTGTCACTGATTTTTTCCGACTTTGCGATGATTACGTCAACAATAGTGGGGCCTCCGCCGCCCTTCTGCTGAAACGTATCCTTTTTTTCTCCGCATGAAAAAATAACAAAAAGTGAACCGGCAATGAAAAGTGAAGAAAGAGGTTTGGTCAGATGTTGTAATGCGTCTGCTTGAGCAGATCTGGCGATAACATTCATAGGGTTGAATAATCCTGGGCTTAGTGGTTTAGGAGTTCTGAGAACTAATTGCGTCCTTTTCAGAGTGTTGTTCAAAATTATATATTAATCTCGAACGGTTAAGACTTTTTTCTCCTTTAAAGGTTTAACGCAGGCTAATTTTTTTATAAGGATGTGCCTATCACTCTGAGCAAAGTATCGCACTTAAGTTCGGTTTCAAACCATTCGAGTTCGGGCACGGAATCTTCGGTAATGCCGGCACCGGCGAAAAACGTGGCGATACCATCCTTGAAGCGGACCGTGCGGAGATTGACAAAAAGATTTGTATTCCCTCCCACCTGCGCCGGGCCGAGAAAGCCGCTGTAATAGGAGCGGTTATAGCCTTCGATGTCGTTGATGAATTGCAGGCTGGGAGCCTTGGGTACACCGCAGATGGCCGAGGTAGGATGCAGGAGTTTCAGCATGACCGACGCCAGCTCAGGAAAATTGAGCGAGACGGTGTCGACCTCGAAAACGGTCCGTAAATGGTACAGGTTGCCAGCCAGAACGGTCCTCGGACCTGTTTCGAGGTATTCCCGCAAACGGATTTTTTTGAAGCACTCAATAATATACCGGCTCACGAGCGCCTGCTCTTCGATCTCCTTTTCCCCCCAGCGAATGTCGTAGCGGGGAATGAGCTCGCCCGACGCATTTCGCGCAGTTTGAGTACCGGCCAAAGACATGGTTTTAAAAGTACCATCGGATAGCTGTTCCACTAATCCCTCTGGGCTTGCTCCCAGCCACATTTCGTTTTCCTCGGGTAGATTGACCAGTGAAACAAATGCATGCGGATATGCATGGACCAGCTTTTGGAATGCCCTGGCCGGCTGGAATGCATCGGTATACCGCAGGTCCTTTGAGCGGGATAGAACGACTTTTTTAAACTGATTTTGACGGATCGCCGATACAGCCAATTCTACCGTGCGCTCAAAGCGGGCCCTGGCATCGGGATGATCTGTTGGCGGGACAATCGGGAACAGCTTTTCGTCCGGGGACGCCTTTTCACTGTGGAACGATTCAGCCAGTTGTACCAGTTTTTTTACTTCGGTATGTTCTTCACCCAGTTTGTTTTCAATACCGGCAATGCGGCAATCGTCAGAGAATGTCAGGATGATATCGCCCTCAAGAAACAAGACTTCCTGGTCGCTTTCCCAATAAAAAGTGCTCATGACAAAGCCGGGGCTCATTTTTTCGAGCTCGGGCGCACACTTGCGGATTCCGTCCTGTATGGAGATAAGAAGTTTGATTTCGTTGGTGTGTGGAAGTCGCCATAGCGCAGATGGGAAGCCCAATATACTGGAAGCATGCCATAGCTCCTGAATCTGTAATCCTTCAAATATCGAAATCCCGGTGTCGGTTTGTACTGATAGCATTTAACGAATGGGCAACGTCCCGTTAGGTCAATTTTCTGCAAAATAATGTTAGCGGTCTGCATTCACAATAGCGACCGTCAGTCTGCTGATGCAAACCAATTTGTTTTCTTCATTGGTGATGCGGATGTCCCAGATATGGGTGGTCCGGCCTACGTGTATGGGCCTGACCGTCCCGTAGACATAGCCTTCTTTCACCGACCTGAGATGGTTCGCGTTGATTTCAAGTCCCACCGCATGCTTGTTTTCGGATTCGGGAATGCAAAGGAAAGAGGCGATGCTGCCCAGGGTTTCCGCCAGGACTACCGAAGCACCACCATGCAGGATCCCGAAGGGCTGATGCGTCCTTTGATCCACCGGCATTCGCGCTGAAACATAATCCGTTCCGATTTCTGTGAACTCAATTCCGATATGGTGTGCAATGCTCTTACTTCCAAAAGCATGAAGCGAATCAAGGGTAGTGGTTTTAACAAACATATCTAAAAAATGTATAAATTTGTATTGGCTTTACGGAGAGAAAACAAGGTATTTGCAAATTTTATATTTAAATTATCCTATTATTTTGAAAAGAAAATCGATATACCTCATTCGCCACGGTGAAACCGATTTTAATCGCAGGGGAGTAGTACAGGGAAGTGGTGTAGATTCCTTGCTGAATGAATGGGGAGAAGCGCAGGCCGCAGCTTTTTTTAGTGCTTATCAACATGTCCCTTTTGACAAAATTTATACCTCTGATTTAAAGCGAACACAGCAAACTGTCCGTGGGTTCATCAGGCGCGGAATACCGCATGAGAGCTACTCCGGGTTGAACGAAATTTCGTGGGGAGTCAGAGAGGGACGCGAACCCAACACGGGTGACAATAATTATTATCGGGAGCTGGTCAATGCATGGAAAGACGGTCATGTTGAGCTTGCCGCCGAAGAAGGCGAAAGCCCTGTTGACGTAAGAGAACGCCAGATCCCCGTAATCGACACGATTTTGTCCCGCCCGCACGAAAGAAATATCCTCATCGCCATGCACGGACGGGCAATGCGTGTGCTGCTAACTACACTTTTTGATCAGCCGTTGGTCAAAATGGATGATTACGAGCACAGTAATCTGTGTCTTTACAAAATCAATTATTCCTACGACACCCAGCAGTTCGAGCTGGAAGTTTCCAACGATATCACTCACCTGCTTTCCATCGAAATTCCGCAAACGATATAGTAGCCGTTTGTGTATATTCGTTTCCATTGGTGTATAAATGTACCCTTCGTGGGAGTGCATTTATACATTTGTGGCTTTTCCATATATCATCAGCGTTTCTAAGTTCATGTCCAAAAAACGCATCTATTGGTCTCTGCAGATACTGGGCTGGACATTACTGATCATGTTCGAATACATTCCGTATGCATTGGAATACGGTTTCGAGATGAGGGAATTCTATACTGCACTGGCTAATATCCTCCTTGGGATTTGTCTCACACATGTATACAGGCTGGTCATCCGACGATGGAACTGGTCGTCGCTGCCGTTACCCAGGCTCGCTTTACGGGTAATCGGTTCGGTACTCTGGCTGGGGCTGATCATGGCCATGATCAATCAGCCCATGGACCGGGAAATCCTGGAACATAATTTGCTTAATCAGCCACTGGTCTTCTGGGGTTACTATGCCAACTGGTGCAAGAACCTGCTGGCCTGGATCTTGTCCTATACCGTTTATCATTACGTGGAGCAGACGCGGCTGGCGAGTTATGAAAAGATCATGCTAAAAATGTCGATGCGGGAGGCTGAGGCAAAAGTGCTGCGTTCGCAACTTAATCCGCATTTTACATTCAATGCACTGAACAGCATTCGCGCTCTGGTGTATGAGGATCCCAAGCGTGCGCAACTCAGCATTACACAGTTGTCGAATATACTCCGGAATTCGCTTCTCGCCGACCGGCGCAAGACCGTCGACTTACAGGAAGAGCTAAGGACGGTGGAGGACTATCTCGAATTGGAAAAGGTCAGGTATGAGGACCGCCTCTGTTACAGCATAGCCACCAATCCACAGGCCATCTACTGGCAGGTACCTCCCATGATGTTGCAGACATTGGTCGAAAACGGTATCAAGCATGGCGTCGCCAAGCAAATGGGAGGTGGATTTATCGGGGTAAAATCGGAAATTGCCAATGAGTTGCTGGTCATTACGATCCACAATTCGGGTACCCTGGGTAATACGGAAGTGAATGTAAATAACCTGGGCAATACCGAATCGGGTGGGGTTGGTTTAAAGAATACAGCAGAGCGACTTTCAATTTTATACGGAAAGGCGGCGACATTCAACATTTTTCAGGAGAAGGAGAATGTGGTTTGTTCCGAGATAAAAATCCCGATGTTATCGGAAGGGGTGATGATGGTAGGCGAGGGGTCCGAGAAAGCAAACTAAACACCAAGATTCATATACTTTCAATTTTTTATTCCTAACTGATCCATCCGCCATGAGGACCTTAATTGTTGATGACGAGCGACTTGCACGCAACGAACTAAAAAGATTACTTGAACCATACACTAAAATTGAAATAGTAGGGGAAGCCGCCAATGCTGAGGAAGCATTGAAACTCATCGAAGAGCAACAGCCTGAACTGCTTTTTCTGGACATTCAGATGCCTGGTAAAAACGGCTTTGAGTTGCTGTCTTCCATTGAAGGTAAGAGCCCGGAAGTGATTTTTACGACCGCTTACGACGAGTACGCCATCAAAGCATTTGAATTTAATGCCCTGGACTATCTTTTGAAACCCATCGATACAGAACGGCTGAAAGAGACAATTCATCGCATAGAGGAAAATCAGGCTCAACCCGAGGCGCCCACACACGCCAACGAACGTGCGGAGAAAGTACTGGGCGAAAGTGATCAGGTTTTTGTGAAGGATGGGGAAAAGTGCTGGTTTGTGAAGTTGGGAAAGATCAGGTTGTTCGAATCAATGGGCAATTACGTGCGTCTGCATTTCGACGACCAGAAACCTCTGGTATTAAAATCTCTCAATAATCTGGAAGAAAGACTCGACCCTAACACCTATTTCAGGGCCAACCGGAAGCATATCATCAACCTGCATTGGATCGAGAAGATCGAGCCATGGTTCAGCGGAGGTCTTTTGGTGACGCTGCAAGGTGGGGACAAAATCGAGATCTCACGCCGTCAAGCCATTCGTTTCAAAGAGCTGATGAGTTTGTAATAGCTTATATATCAACGTTATTATAGGAATGCGTATGTGGAAGAGTATTGTAGCATTGTCGATGGGCGCATTGATGTGCTGGTCTTGTGGTCAGTCATCGAACAATGAAGACGCATCCGGTGTAAGCGCCTTTCGGGATGGCAGCGTGCAGAAAACGGAATTTGGAAGCTGCGACACCGTGACCAACAAGGGCGTAGCGGTGGCACTGAGCATTTGGGAGCCATCGGACTCCGGTGCGGTGGCGAAAAAAATACGTGGGATCCTGACTGAGAAAATCATCAGCAGGTTGAATTCTTATGCCGACTCGGCCAGTATCGCTGCACATCCGGAAGCTACCAAAAGTGCGAAGGCGGCCTTTGAAGTTTTTGAAAAAAATTACAACGATTTCAGAAAGGATTTTCCGGAAGCACCCGGATGCTGGCAGGTGGAGCTGAGCGGAGATACCGTTATGACGACTGCAAAAGTACTTTTTTATGAGCTGGGGCATTACGCTTTTACCGGCGGTGCGCATCCCAATAGTTTTACTTCGTTTCATGCTTTTGACGGAAAAACGGGAGTAGAAGTGGAAATGAAAGATTTTGTGGTCGATTCGGTGGCTTTACTGAAAGTGGTTGAAAAGAAGTTTCGGGAAGTTGAGAAACTAGCCCCTGAGGCTGACCTGGAAGCAGCTGGATATTTTCTTCAGAATCACCACTTTTTTGTTCCGGCGAATTACGTTTTTACGCCGCAGGGCGTCCTTTTCTATTACAATCCTTACGAAATAGCGGCTTACGTCCGGGGCGCGATCGAGTTTACAATTCCATACGCAGCGTTGGAGGGGATCGTGAAAAAAGACGCGGTATTTTGATCATATCTCACCGGAATCCAGAAAACTATAATATCCTTCGTCGGTAAAGATCATGTGATCCAGAACAGGCAGGTCGAGCATTCGGCCTGCTTCTTTTATTTGTTCGGTGAGAAGCCGGTCGGCCAGGCTGGGTACGAGCTGGCCCGATGGGTGGTTGTGGACCAGTATCAATGAGCTGGCCATGTGATCGAGGGCCAGTTTGAAAATCATTTTAATATCGGTTGCGGTGCCGGAGATTCCGCCCACACTTACCTGTATGGCACGCATAAAGAAATTGCCGCGATTGAGAAGTATAATCCAGAATTCTTCATGGACTTTGTCCATCAGGTAGGGACGCATGGTTTCATACACCAATACGGATTGATTGATTTTTTGCTTTTGATACGGGATGATTTCGCTTCTGCGACGGCCAAGTTCCAGTGCTGCAAGAATGGTAATGGCCTTGGCTTCCCCCATTCCCTTCATCTTGGTAAGGTCCTTAACGTTCAGTTTTGCGAGCTCGTTGATGTTATTGCCCACAGAAGCCATCAGCATTTTGGCCAGGTCTACGGCTGTCATTTCCGGCGTCCCCGCCCGGATCAGGATGGCCATGAGTTCGGAGTCCGAGCAGGAGGATCGCCCTTTGTTCACAAACTTTTCGCGGGGCTTATCGTCATCATTCCAATTGATGATCACCTTCGGATTGTCACTCTTTTTTCTGGACATGTACAGGACACAGTATAGCTCTGTATTCTTATACGTCGAAAACCTGCATTGGTAACGATTTTCACTTTCCGAGTTCTGTCAGTGCGGCACGTGCTTTATTGTCAATGCTGTTCTTGTATTCGTGTTTTTTGAAAGATATGGCTTTATTGAAATAAAATGCAGCCTTTTGATTATCAGTCTTTTCCTGGTAAATGTACCCCATCTGCAGGGCTGAGGATGCTGCGAATGAGGTTGCCTCCGGATCGCTTTGCCCCAGGTGAATGGCTCGTTCGTAGAATGCAATAGACTCATTGATACGACTCGATTTTTGCAGGATTCGTGCCATTCGATAATTGAACTCGGCTTTTTCGTAGATACTGCTGAAATTTTTTTCGGAAGTGGTCTTCATCAGATCCAATGCCTTTTGCTGATAGCCTCCATCGGATGCATATCTGGCTTTGTACAACACCTTTTGCTGGTGACCAATCTTTCCCGCTAAAAATTCCCGGGCTATTCTTTCCGCGAATTGGTCAGCTTCAACGATCGTGCTGCCCGTTTGGGTGACTTTTTTGATAAAACCAATGGCTTCCTCGTCATGGCCGGCCAGCCAGCGATTCAGGAACAACTTAAAATTACTGTCCTTGATGTAATTGAAACCGGAATACTGTTTGAGAAATAGGGTATAAAACTCAAAGGATGCATCGTAGGAGCCGTTTTGTAGTGCAATCTCGCCACGCAGATAGTTAAGGAAAGGGAACGGCATGTAAGACGGACCGCCAGGTGCGTCGGCCAGGTAGGGTGAGGCCTCGTCGCTCCGGTTTTCCTTCATGAGTACCGTTGTGGCGAAGAAATGCAGGAGAAGGTTATCGGGCTGCTCATGCGGCCATTGCCGGATGCGGCGCTGCTGCTCGGGACTGAGATGTAATGTATAGGCATGCAAAAGCAGGTCGATCAGCTCGGCCTCCTGTCTGAAAAACGGCTCTTCGCGCTCCACTTTTCTGAGTTCCTGGATGCCCTGGGCGATGTTTCCACGCATTCCGAGAAACTTCGCGATCCAGGTGTAATTTTCCGGAATCGAACCGATCAGTACATGCATGAGTCCGAGCGATTTGAGCGTCGGAACGAATGCCGGGAATTTTTTCCGGTTTTCTTCCAGTAATTTATAGGCTTTGATAATGTCCCAGGAACCGCTCACTTCATTCCCGAACTTCAACTTCGCGAAAGCGGAATGCAGACGGATATCTGCCTGAAATAGCCTCTTATAGGGCGATTTTTCCGATAGTTTACCCACCATAGCCAGTCTTTTATCCTGTTGCTGCGTGAACAGTTTGTAGCGGCTCCGGTCTTCGGAAATCAGCAGGTAATGCAGGTCTGCGTAACTGTCGAGGTAGGATATGAATGGATTTTCGGGTTTTGCAGCTCTTTCGTCATCAATCAAATTCCGCGCAGCGGGTAACCGGAGCTTTTGAATTTCGAAGTAAGCCTTTTGCAGTTTAGGGGAAAATATTATGTCGTTCTGATTTTCTTCGGCTTGGATAGAAGTGCAGTGAAAAAATAGCATGAGGACGCCGGTAAACAGCCGGACGGCGAGCCACTTCATTTCAGCATTGGTTTTTCCCATCATAACGACATAAAAAAAGGTTGTCCGGATAAGACAACCTCTCAAATTACTATGGATAATCTTAGCGACGCTGGTGAACAGGTTGTACGCTTTCAACATCGGCAAGGATACGTCCGCAATGCTCGCAAACGATCAGTTTCTTACGTTCGCGAATATCGGCCTGGCGTTGAGGCGGAACAATGCTGAAACAACCTCCGCAAGCGCCACGTGATACGTGCACGACAGCTAATCCATTCAGCGAATTGTCACGGATTTTCTGATATGATTTCAGTAAACGATCTTCAATTTTCTTAATATGCTTTTCTCTCTCCGCGATCAAAGCTTTTTCTTCTGATTCGCTTTCGCCGGTAATCACAGAAAGCTCGTTTTTCTTGGCTTTCAGGTCTTCGTTTCTTTCGTTCAGAATGGATTCCGCACGATTGGCGTCTTCTTCGATGAGGCGGATGCGGGCTTTGGCTTCGTTGATCTTCTTGTCGGCCAACTGCATATCAAGTTCCTGCAATTCTATTTCTTTGGTGATGGCGTCGTATTCGCGGTTATTGCGGACATTCATCTGCTGATCTTTGTATTTCTTGATCAGTTTTTCACCTTCTTTCTGCGCATTTTTGAAATTGTCGATCTCTGAGTTCAGATTGGCAATTTCACTTTTGAATTTTCCTAAACGCGTTTCGAAGCCAACAATCTCGTCTTCCAGGTCCCTTACTTCTTCCGGAAGGTCCCCGCGGGTTTTTAGTATTTCGTCAAGGCTTGAATCGATTTCCTGAAGTTTCAGGAGAGCATCTAGTTTTTGTGCGATTGTGTTTTCCATGTATGTCTTTTATGGACTTGTTTCAATGCTTGAAATGTGAAGGTAGTCAGCCCTAGTTTGAACAGATGATCAGACAAACAACTTGGTAAAATCGCTTTTTTTAAACAAAGTACCGAACCGGATTGGTACTGACTTCTGACAAACAGAGTGCGAAATTACTAAATTTTCGGGATATATAGTTATATAATAAATTTTTCGTAAAGACTTCACTTTCGTAATGTCCTATATCACAGATCATAATGCGCCCCTCTGCATCAAAAAATTCGTGATACTTATAATCTGCCGTAATGTAGGCATCAGCGCCTGAGCTGAGCGCATTACGCAGCAAGAAGCTTCCTGCGCCGCCGCACACGGCGACACGCCGGGTGGGTTTGCCGGTGGGCTCGGTGTATTTAACCACTTTCGCTTCCATTCGTTCCCTCAGATAATGGAGGAAATCATTAGTTTCCATGGCTTCGGGTAGTTCTCCGATGGCACCTGCGCCCACTTCCTGCGTTTCATTTTCAAGTGCCGAGAGGTAATATGCGACTTCCTCATAGGGATGCGAGCTTTTGAGGGCATGCAATACTTTCTCCTGTAAATGCGCGGGAAGCATTACTTCCACACGATGCTCCTCTACGGTTTCCAGCTTTCCCTGTTCGCCGATGACAGGATGAGCGCCTGCTCCCGGAAGAAAGGTGCCCAGTCCTTCGGTACGGAAGCTGCATTGTTGGTAATCTCCGATTCTACCAGCTCCTGCCTCAAACAGGGCGTCCATCACTGACTGAGTATGGCTCACGGGGCAGAAGAAAGCCAGTTTGGTGAGCAGCCGTTTTTTAGGTGCGAGGATTTTCAGGTTTCTTAGCCCCAGCCTTTCGGCGATCTGCCAGTTGACTCCCCCGACGACATGGTCGAGATTGGTATGGGTGGCATATAGAGCGATGTCGTTTTTAATGGCCTTAATGACGGTTCGTTCAACGTAGTTCTTGCCATTAAGCTTTTTGAGGCCTTTGAAGATGATCGGGTGGTGTGCCACAATCAGGTTGCACCGCTTTTGGATCGCTTCATCAACGACCTCCTCGGTAATGTCGAGGGTGAAGAGGACCCCTGTAACAGGCGTGTCGGGAGATCCGACCAGTAATCCGGCGTTATCATAATCCTCCTGATATGACAAAGGGGCTAATTTTTCGAGTTCAGTTAAGATCGCCTTAATTATTATCATAAATTTTCTTTGGTTCAACTATTTCATTTTCAGAATATTCTTGAAGCGGGTGTATTCGTTTTACAAATAAAATAACTAAATTGGTGTTCAGAGTATTGCAATCGTAAATAATAGTGGTAGTTTTGCACCACGTTTTACAAAAACGACTTGTGAAACGAACTGGTTTGGTAGTTCAGTTGGTTAGAATACATGCCTGTCACGCATGGGGTCGCGGGTTCGAGTCCCGTCCAGACCGCCAGTTTTTTTGAAGTTCTTTATTTTTTGGTTTGGTAGTTCAGTTGGTTAGAATACATGCCTGTCACGCATGGGGTCGCGGG
>NZ_CAMLSE010000057.1 GCF_946482605.1 uncultured Dyadobacter sp.
TTCGCAACCGCTAGCATTGGTTTGAGTGACATAATATTTAGTTACACCCGCCGCGGTAGTCGAAGGCTTGGGTGCAGAGGGCAAAGGCGTCGTAGTGGACGCATCGGCGTACCATTTAAGACTGATTCCTCCCGCTGTTAGAACTGGTGCATTATCGCCGACTTCATACGTTTTGTTGGAAACAACCGGTTTAGCAGGAGGCGTACAAGCGGTAACTGTCACAGTAATCTCAGCTCTCTCACTTTCGCAACCGCTGGCATTGGTTTGAGTGACATAATATTTAGTTACACCCGACGTGGTAGTCGAAGGCTTGGGTGCAGAGGGCAAAGGCGTTGTAGTGGACGCATCGGCGTACCATTTAAGACTGGTTCCTGCCGCCGTCAGAACTGGTGCATTGTCGCCGACTTCATACGTTTTGTTGGAAACAACCGGTTTAGCAGGAGGTGTACAAGCAGTAACTGTCACAGTAATCTCAGCTCTTTCACTCTCGCAATCGCTAGCATTAGTTTGAGTAACGTAGTATTTGGTTACACCTGCATTGGTAGTAGAAGGCTTAGGTGCAGATGGCAAAGAAGTCGTGGAGGATGCATCGGCATACCATTTGAGGTTGGTTCCTGTCGCCGTCAGGACTGGCGCATTCTCCCCAACCTCATACGTTTTGTTGGAAACAACTGGTTTTGCAGGAGGAGCGCAAGCGGTAACAGTAACTACTACCTCTGCTCTTTCACTTTCACATCCATTACTGTTTTGTGTGACCCAATAGCTAATTTTTCCGACCGAGGCTGTTGGTGGAATAGGTGCTGATGCTAGTGGGGCTGCACTAGCTTTAGTCTCGTACCATTTCACCTGCGTACCGGTTGCTGTAAGAGCGAGAGCAGTTTGTCCTTTTGTATATGTTGGGTTGGTATAGGTTGGAACAGTAGACGCCTGACTTACAGTTAGGGTTACTTTTACTCTTGGACTTGGACATGCCATAGCATAATCCTGAGACACATAGAAATCTTGAGTGCCCGCCGTTGACGTTGACGGCGTTGGTACACCCTGGTAAAAGTTACCTCCTATTAGCGCATCATACCAAGACAAGGTTCCACCGCCTCCGTTTGGAGCTGTTGATGTTACAGCTTTCGAGAGTATTTCGGATGTCGCATTGCTAAATTGACAAGCCGTGGGATTAATGACAGCCGGTGTTTTTGCAATTTCCCAAACACCAACGGAAATGGTTCCCTTCGGGCTTTCACATCCATTCAGCGTCTGCGTATAATTGACGTATGGGTTTGCTGCTGATCTAGGAGCACTTGTACTTGGTGTTGGTGCTCCACTTAATTCCGTTCCATCTAACCCATACCATCTAATGGTAGCTCCGGGAAGACCCGCTACGCTTAAAGGTCTAGGTGCATCACCCACGCAAAAATCAGGGGCATAAACGCCGCTGTAAGGAGCGGGCGGAGTGCTATTAATGACGAAACTACCGGTTTCGTTTCCGGTTGTTGCAGGAGAAGAGGCAATCACCCTAACTGAGTATTTGTTGCCTGTGACTGCACTCACTGGTATGGTTAGTGAGATGGGAGAAGTACCTGTTGCTGTTGCTATTGGAGTATCAAATACGCCCAACTCATTAGATAACTGTGCTGTAAAGACATTCCCAGCAGCAAAGGTGCCTGTTACATCAAATGAGACGGAAATTGACGTTCCTGAACAGAACGGAGTTCCGGAAACTGCATTGGTCTTAATCGTCGTTTGTCCGAATGAAGATGCCAGGCTGAATAGCGTGACGAGAATGGCTAATAAACTCTCTTTAATAAATGTTTTTTTCATGTATCTGTCTAAATATCTTTCCGCTAACCCATTTGACTGGTAAAGTTAGAGATATTTTTCAAATACGCTGAAGGTGATTTAAGGAAGCTGGCTTTTCCGTTGAATCAACGAACTGTATACGACATCCTGGATTTTTCTACGGGTTCGTTGCGTAGTAATGGCCGTATTTTCCGCATCCGGATTGACACGGTTGGAAAGGAAGACGAACACCAGGTCCTCTTCGGGATCTATCCACACCATGGTGCCGGTGAAACCCGTGTGTCCGAAAGAGTTGACAGAAGCCTGAGGTGACACGTACGAACTGTTGCCGTCGGCCGGTGCTTTGTCCCAGCCTAAGCCACGGTGGTGCGACTCGTCATACATCCGCGAAAAGAAGGGAACCGTCGCCTGCTCATAATATCTGCGCCCGGCGTAGGTGCCTTTCCATAGATTCATTTGCAATAGTACTGCCAGGTCACGGGCTGTACCGAATAAGCCGGCGTGCCCGGAAACTCCGCCCACGATGGCGGCCATCTGATCGTGAACCGTACCTTGCAGAAGCTGTCCGCGAAAGCGATAATCCTGCTCGGTAGGAGCGATCTGTTTTTCAGAAAACCGTCGCAGTGGGTTAAAACCCAGATATGTCAGCCCTAATGGTTCATAAATGTTGGCTGCTACGAAAATGTCCAGGGATTGGCCGGTCACCTTTTCGACGACCTTTTGTAACGTCAGGAAGCCGAGATCACTGTAAAGGTAGCCGTAATTACCCGCGCGGTCCCTGCGGTTATTCATGGGCGATTGTACCACCCATTTCCAGACCGAATCGCGTAATGCACCTTTTGCGAAGAGCTTAGGAGCGACCTGCAGATAGTAGGCGGTATCCTGTTTGGAACTGTAATATTCCGGCAGCAGGCCACCTGCGCTGGTTTTGGTACGGTCCCAAAGTGAAGGATAGAAGGATATTAATCCAGATCGGTGCATGAGCAGGTCCCGGACGGTGAAATTCTGCTTGTTCGTTCCGGTGAGCTCGGGCAGGTATTTAGATGCTTTTTCATCGAGATCGATCTGCTTGCGATCGTACAACAGCATGACCGCCTGCAGGGTGGCGGAAACTTTGGTGAGCGATGCCAGGTCATAGATGGTCTCCGGAGTTACGCGGTCATTGGTCCGGTAGCTGAGCCCGCCGAATTGTTTCTCATAAATGATCTTGCCTTGTCTGGCCACCAGGACTTCGCAGCCCGGAAATACGTGGTCGTTGACAGCGGCGTTGGCGATTTCGTCAATCTTTTTAAGTGTTGCGCCATCCATACCGACACTCTCGGCAGTTCCGAAGGCAATGCGGTTGATGGTGGTGGTATTGACACCGCTGCCGGGCTTGTAGGAAAGCACCGAAACGGGCAACCGTCCCTGCGATCCCAGAGCCCCGAAAATGATCTGCGGTACAATCTCCTGCTGATCCTTCCCGTCCTGGCCCGCGCAGATCAGCACATCTGTTTCAGGGAAGAACGGAATGCTGTATGGAGTTCCAAACAGGCAGAGAATAACCTTTTTATTCTGTTGTTTCAATTGATTTACAAAATCTACCATACCCGAGGCAATACCGTAGTTCCTGCCCGGGCGCGAACTGATGCCATGTACGTCGACAACCACAGTATTGTAGGGTTCCAGATAGCCCAGCATTTCCGTAATCTGTTCCTGCGACGAGGGGCCGTCGTAAAAGGTGTAGGCGCGCATCGGTTTATAGGTCGACAGCATTTTCTGAAATGCCAGGCTGCTGCCTTCCCCCATGCTTACGCTGGCCATGTTGTTGTCCAGCACCGACCCGATAGGGAGCAGGTTGTTGTTATTTCTGACGACCGTAACCGAAGCCTCACATAGCTCACGATAGAGTTCGTAGCTCTTTTCGCTGTTCAGATCTGCGTATAAATGATTGACTTCAATGGGTTTATACTGGTTCAGGCCGGACCAGTACTTGGCCTGAAGAATGCGCTTGACTTTGTCGTCGATGATCTTTTCACTGATCACCCGCTGATTAACAGCATCCTTAATGCGGGTAATCGTTTCTGCTATGCTTTCAGGATACAGCAGTACGTCGTTACCGGCAATCAATGCTTTCAGGTTTACGTCGGCGGCCTTTCCGGTCTTAAGTACGCCGCGCATGTTCATGGCGTCGGTAAAAACGAGTCCGCGAAACCCGAGTTCTTTCCGCAGCAGGCCCGTTACCACTTTTTCTGATAGGGAGCTCGCCTGGTTGGGCGTGTTGTCGAGTGCAGGAATGTAAAGATGCGCGTTCAGAACGCCCATCAGGCTGTCGGCGATCATTTCGCGGTAGGGGTACAGATCGGATTCGGTCAGTTGTTCGACAGAATGCGTGAGGACAGGCAACGTGAAATGAGAGTCGGCATCGGTATCGCCATGTCCCGGGAAGTGCTTGGCAGTGGCGATCACTTTGTTCCGTTGCAGGCCTTTCATATAGGCAATGGCCTTGCGGGTGACATTCTCCCGGTCCTCGCCGAACGAACGTATACCGATCACCGGATTGGCTGGGTTGCTGTTCAGGTCGGCGACGGGTGCGAAGTTGATATGGATACCCAGTCGTTTGCATTGCCTGGCGATGTCTTCACCCATCCGGTAAATCAGCTGATTGTCCTGAATGGACCCGAGGACCATCTGCTTGGGAAAGGAAATCGTGCTGTCGAGCCGCATGCCCAGGCCCCATTCACCATCGATACCGATGAAAAGCGGTATGTTGGAATGCGACTGGTAGCGGTTGGTGAGCTGGGCCTGCCCCACCGGGCCGCCCTGGAAAAAGATCAGCCCGCCGATCTGATAATCGTTGATCAGCTTATCGATGTATTTGTAGTGAGATTCGTCGCGGTTGGAAAAAGTCGCGACCATAAACAGCTGCCCTATCTTTTGCTCTATCGTGAGTGACTTCAAAGTGCTGTCCACCCATTCATTTTCTGGGAGCACGATCACAGGATCGCGACGCTTTTTGGGCGCTTTGTGAACCTCTTTCCGGATGGCAGGCGCCTCTGTTTGGGAAGGTATCGTTTTAACGGCAATCATCTTCCAGGCAACGGATGCCACGGAGGTCAGCACCACCAACGCCACTACTATTACAACAACACGAAACCGGCCGAACCACCAATTTTTCATACCTGGAAACACTGAATTTAACGAGGGAATGTTAGGCTGCTTAACTTGGACATGGAATATCCGGGTTTGTCAAAAGTTACAATAATAACAATTTTTCGTTGTTTTAAGTCCTGGTAAATAGCGTTTTAATGCAATTCTAATATTTGCTATGCAGAACATCGTTTTAGCAACTACCGTCGGTACAGCGGGATCATTGGGTCAGTTTTTTAAAGATGTCTTCGAGTGAACCGCCGGTTTCGCGAAGTTCGCCGATCGTGCTGTCGCTCACCACTTTTCCTTTATTGATGATGATTACGCGGTCGCACAGCGCCTCTACTTCCTGCATGATGTGGGTGGAGAAGAGCACCGTTTTGTCCTTGCCGGCTGTCCGGATGACCTCCCGGATTTCCTGGATCTGGTTCGGGTCGAGACCAGTGGTAGGCTCGTCGAGGATCAGTACTTCGGGATTGTGCAAAAATGATTGCGCCAGTCCCACGCGCTGGCGGTAGCCTTTGGAAAGCTGGCCGATTTTTTTCCGCTTCTCAGGTTCCAGTCCGCACATGGCGACCACTTCGTCGACTCTTGTTTGCAATGCATTGCCAGCCATTCCGTACAACTTTCCGGAGAAAATCAGGAATTCCGTTACGTACATATCCAGGTAAAGCGGGTTATGCTCGGGCAGGTAACCGATAGCCCTGCGCGCGGGCATAGGCTGCGTTAGCACATCGAAATCCGATACTTTCGCCAATCCTTCGGTTGGTTTGAGATAGCCTGTCAGGATTTTCATGGTCGTCGATTTTCCAGCTCCGTTTGGACCCAGAAAACCAACTATTTCCCCTTTTTTAAGGGAAAATGAAATCCCGTCGACCGCACGCTGCGTTCCGTAAACCTTGGTCAGATTGGTGACTTCGATCATGCTTAATTTGGAATGAGTGAGTTTTGAATGAGTGAATGAGTGAATAAATTTTGAATGACTGAATGACTGAATGACTGAATAATGACCATTTCTTATTCTCCGACCATTTCTTCCACCCATGATATTTTATACTTTCAGGAACAGCTTGTTTTTGTAAAGTAAACACATAAACGCCCATTGAACGGCAATAAATGCGATTACTTCTCCCACCGCTTCGAAGCCGTGCGGGAAGTAGCTGAGTAATCCTCCAAACAATGCACGGGCGGTGTAACCGAAATCGATAAAACGGCCGACCATGTAAATGACGATCGAATTCATGCCTATTACCACAAAGAAAAAAGTCCATTTTCGATAGTTGAGCACGTCGACGATCCAGTAGAACAATGCGAGCAGCAATGTGCTGAAGCCGCCTGCGCAAAGGACGAAGGAGCTGGTCCAGAGGTTTTTGTTGATCGGAAAAAAGTAATCCCATACCAGGCATACCAGCAGGCTGACTATTCCGGCAAACACAAGGTATGTCACTTTGCTTTTTTGTGAGAGGACTTCGCCGTTGGTACGGAGTAATTCACCGGCGAATATGCCCATGAGGCCGGTTGCAATGGCGGGAATCGTCGAAACAAGTCCCTCGGGATCGTGGATGGCGAGGTGAAGACGGCCCGGAATGATCATTTTGTCGATGTAGCTGGCGGGATTGCAGTCGATCGTCAGCAACCCGGCGCCGCAGCCCGGCACGGGGTAAAACATCATGAACAGGTAGTAGCCGATCAGTAGTCCCGCAAACCAGATCCATCGTGCGCGGAAACCAAAATAGAGGTAAATGATCTGTGCGAACATTCCGGCCAGACCGATTCTCGCCAGTACGCTCGGATAGCGCATTTGCGACCACTCGGTTTCGAAGAGACCGTTGTTATAGATAATGCCTAAAAACACCAGGATAATACCTCGCTGAATAACCTTCCGGATCAGTTGCGATGCCGGAACCCCTTTTTCGAGGCGGCTGCCGAGCGAGAAAGGGGTCGATACTCCTGCCATGAACAAAAATGTAGGGAAAATGAGGTCGTAAGCACGGAAACCATTCCAGTCGGGGTGGGTAAATTGGTGAGCGAGAACTATCGCCCACGACCAGCCGGTCACTTTGGCAAGTACATGGAAAATCTCTTCGCCTCCCGAAATCCAGAACATATCAAAACCACGCAATGTATCCAGGGACAACAACCTTTGTGAAGGAGCACTATCTTTCATCTGATAAATTAGGGTGTAGGGAAATAAAATTTGGGAAATAGAATGCAGTTTGAAATAAAACCAATAGCAACTACGGTAAAGATTGCAAAAAATACTATCCGTTCTTTCGCGCAAAACCACATTTATTTGAATAAGCCTATAAGTCTCGCGGATAATGAAAAAGTAGCACCATATATAGCCGCACGGGGAAACGCCGTTATAAGCTTCGAATTTTTAAACACGATCACCCCATGAAAAGAATCCTGACGCTGATCTTCGCACTCGGCCTGTTACTGAGCAGCTTCACTACCACCAGTTCATTTGGCCAGGGCCGCCGTAGCGACGGCCGCCGTGACGACGATACGTTCCAGAGCGACGATCCGGCCACGAACAGCAAGCTCAATAACCGGAGGCTTGAAAAGAACATGGACAAGTACGCCGACCAGCTTCAACTGACCAAGCGGCAGCAGAAACAGCTCAAAAAGATCGACCGGCGTTATGCAAGAATGGAGAGAAAAATGAACCGCAGAGACGATACCAAACGTAGGGATCGTAAACGCCTGGCGGAAGAGAAACGCGTAGAAATCATCGAAATACTGACTCCTGACCAACAGCAAACGCTGGAAGCGCTTTCGAAGAAGGGACGGTTCAGTTTCGAGCAATTGTTCGGGAGGTAAGGCTTCCCATTGCTCGAAATCATAATGATTTGAATCCTTAAATATCATAATTTTATTGGATTTGAATCCGGAATTATGATCGTCAGGAGCCAACAACAAGCTGCATCGAGCGGGCTTTTCAAGGGAAAAGCATTTATCATTTATGGCCCAAGGCAGGCGGGTAAGACTACCTTTTCAGAACAACTAACCGCGATCAGTTTCTAACCTCGCTACTTTAATCCTTCCAGCCAAGCCTCAACCGTAGGTCCCGACAAATCGAACAGCAAGCCCGGCAGAATGCCGACGAGGATAGTAAGGATCACCAGCGGTACGAGCATGAACTTCTCGCGACGCGTCAGGTCGCTGAGCACATGCGTGGATCCGTTTTTATACCAGAATGAACTGAAAAACATGCGCTGGTAGGTCCATAGAAAGTAACCTGCGGCGAGGACGATGCCTAATGTGGAGATCGCGGGAATCCAGACGGGCAGGGCGTCGGACTGGAATGCGCCCATGAGTGTGAATAACTCGCCTACGAAACCTGAAAAGCCGGGAAGTCCCAGCGATGCGAAGAATGCGATACCGGTAACGATGGTGAATTGCGGCATGACGGTGATCAGACCGCGGTAATGATCGATGCGCCGGTCGTGGGTGCGGTCGTAGAGAACGCCCGTGAGCAAGAAAAGCATTGCCGATAATATTCCGTGACTAACCATTTGGTAAATAGCCCCATTAAAACCTTCGGGTGTGAACGCGGCGATCCCAAGGAGTACGAATCCCATGTGCGATACCGAGGAATAAGCGATCATTTTTTTCAGATCGCTTTGGCCCAATGCATTGAAGCCGCCATAAACGATCGAAATCATACCGAGAATGCCCAACGGAATGGCGCTGTACAGTGCCTCCGCGGGAAAGAAGCCGTCGACGATGCGGATGAACCCGTAACCACCGATTTTCAGCAAGATACCTGCCAGTACCACGGAGATTGGCGTGGGCGCTTCCACGTGTGCATCGGGCAGCCAGGTGTGCACAGGTACGACGGGCAGCTTCACCGCAAAACCGGCGAAAAGGAACCAGAATGCAAGCAACCGCACGGGGATATTACCAATGAAAAATTCAGAAGCCGCATTCAGAATCGAGCCAGGGATATAGTTGCCGGGATCGGCCAGGTAGGCAAAACGGAATGTATGAATGAGCTGCTCCGGAGCTATTTTTCCGTCGAATAGCCATTGCTGGATCTGTGGGATCATGTCCGGGTGCACTGCGTCGTCGGGGCCGATGATGCCTACTACGCGTGCGGTTTCCACGGGATCGATGACCGAGAGATAGAGGCCGATCATGACGATCAGAATGAGCAGAGAGCCCAGGAATGTGTAAATGAAAAACTTCAGTGCGGCATATTCGCGCCGCGGACCGCCCCATAAACCGATGAGAAAGTACATCGGCAGGAGCATAAACTCAAAAAACAAGTAAAACAGGAAGAAATCCTGCGCCAGGAAGCAGCCCATCACGCTGCCGCAGAGCAGTAAGTACAACGCGAAGTAAGCCCTCGGTTTTTGGTTGATGTTCCAGGAACTGATGACGCCCGCAAAAAGTACTACTACCGCCAGGAGTACCAGTGGGAAGCTGATGCCGTCCACCGCCAACGCATAATCAATGGATACAACGCCGAGCGAACCGATCGGTAATGTGATCCAGTCCCTGACCTCGGAAAGTTGCAGCGCAGCGTCCTGGCTACTGAATGACAAATAGGATACCGCCGTAACCACTACTTCCAGCAGCAATGCAACCAGCGCGATGAGGCGGAAATTGTGCTGGCTGTCGACCGGCCAGAATGCGATGGCAGCCGCGCCGAGTAAGGGTATAGCAATTAAGAAGGTGAGTATATGATCAATCATCAAGCATTAATTTAAACCAGCCCGCCGCGTTACATCGCAACCAGCCACAATATCAGTAAAAAGACGCCCATTACCGTTACCACGTAGTACGACTGTATCTTGCCGCTCTGCATATTCCTTGCCGCCTGGCCTGCGGAGCGGATAGAGAGGACGGTCAGGTGTACCGCGCCATCGACAAACATCCTGTCGAACCAGGCAATGAAATGTCCGAACACCAGACTGCCTTTGGCAATGACATCCACAAGCGCATCGACAGTATATTTTTCGAAGCGTTTCAGATAACCCGCAATCCAATCGAAGGGAATAAGAAAGTATTGGTCATGGGAATAACCGCGTAGCCAGTTGAATGGACTTTGCGCAGGTTCGCCCACGGAAACCGGGTCGTTGATCCGGAAGGGATTGTCGGTTGAAGTTTGACGGTAGGCCAGAAAGATTGAAATGAACGTTACCGCACTGGCTACGAACGGCACCCAGGGCAAATGCTCGCCATGTTCCTGACCGATCCAATGAAGGAACCATCCTTCTGCGTTAAATGGGTTGAACGAAAACCAGAAGAATAATGACAATGCGGAAAGCAATGCCATAGGCAGCCACATGGCCACCGGCGACTCGTGCGGGTGCACGGCTGCCGGGAATCTGTTTTCCCCAAAAAACACCAGCCAAACCTGCCGTGTCATATAAAATGCTGTTAATCCGGCCGATAAAATGACCAGTACAGGGAATAAGTAGCCCAGCGGGCCATTTTCCGAAGCCCAGAGAAAACCCTCGGTGATAATGGCGTCCTTCGAAAGAAATCCTGAAAAGAAAGGTAACCCCGCCAATGCAGCCGCGCAGACCGAGAAACAAATGAATGTAATGGGCAATGCTTTGCGTAAACCACCCATTGTGCGCATGTCCTGCGGATCATAACCTTGCACTTCGTCGTGCGGTGTAACCGCGTGGATGACCGAACCGGCAGAAAGGAACAATCCGGCCTTGAAAAAAGCGTGCGTCGCCAGATGGAACAAGGCAGTTTGCCAGCTTCCGAAACCGACGGCCATGACCATCAATCCGAGCTGAGACATCGTCGAATAAGCGAGGACTATCTTAATATCCCAGCCTTTTAAAGCTTTGACAGCACCGGTAACCATGGTAATGGCCCCGACGATGAGGATTACCATTCGCGCATCTATCGTGAGCAGGAAAGATATTCTTGCCAAAAGAAAAATACCCGCAGCCACCATAGTAGCTGCGTGGATCAATGCGGAAACAGGCGTAGGGCCTTCCATAGCATCAGGCAGCCAGCCCGATAAAGGAAACTGGGCCGATTTACCCACACATCCTCCAAAAAGACAAATGCCGATGGCAGTCAGAATGCCCGGACGGATTGTCCCGATTTCGAGCGAAAGCACTTCAAAGTCCGTAGAGCCGATATAGTAGAAGAGCATTAAAATACCTGTCAGAAAAGCGGCGTCACCAATGCGGTTGAGGACAAATGCCTTCTGTGCTGCCCAAACCGTTCGTTTTTTTGTATACCAAAAACCAATAAGCAGGTAAGATGAGAGTCCGACGAGCTCCCAGAAAATGTACATCACGATCAGGCTGCCTGCGAGCACAATGCCGAGCATCGAAAAGAGAAACAGCTGAATGAATGCAAAGTAGCGGTGCAGGTTCCGGTCGTCATGCATATAGGCTGTGGAATACAGCTGCACGAGCAGTGCCACAAAATGGACGATGGCGAGCATCATTGTGGAAAGCGTGTCGAAGCGGAAGGCAAGTTCGATAGGATGGCTTCCAATGGTAAGCCATTCAAAACGAAGTACATGTATTGCGGAGGAGTCGGCGTAGCGAAGGCTGATCAGCAGCCCCGCGGCAGTTGCGAATGCCCCGATCCAGCCTGCAAATTTATTTAGACTTTTTCCACCTAGCCACAGTAACAAAAAGCACGAAAACGGCAAGCCCAACAGCAGATAAGCAGGTAGATGGAATGCGGTATCGGGCATAAGGTGCTGGAAATTCGTTTAATTTCGGCAAATATCCTGAATTCACGGCCGAATTCAAACAATGCTATATGTCTTTCTCAATATCGTCGATCTTCACCGAACCGTGTATAACTTCCAGCAGTTCCCGAAGGTCGTACGTAGATCGGTTATACGTATTGCCGAGGACGATAATCACCGCGTCGTCTTCGGGGCAAACCCAAAGCATGGTGTTATAGCCCTTCCACCAGCCGCCGTGGTAGATAAACCGGGGCGTATGGTCTTCCTTGATGTGCATCCGGAACCCGTAACCATAGTTGCGGATGCCGTCGCGCTCGAAACTACGTGGTTTGAAGGCCTCGTTGAGCATTTTCTTTTCCAGAATCAGGCCCTTGGTGAGGCCGTTGTAGAAACGGTATATGTCAGCGGTGGTTGAATAAAGCCCTTTGTCTCCCACCACATCGTCATAATAATCCTTTTCCAGCTTTCGGCCATACTGATGCCCATCGGTGCGGTTTTTGGTTGCGGCAATGGTAGTATCGGTTACCAGGTAGGTATTTTGCATTCCAAGCGGTGTGAATATCTCGTTGTTCAGGTATTTGCCAAAGGAGTCGCCCGTCACCTTCTCTACGATTGCGGCCAGTACACAGTAATTGGTGTTACAATAATTGAAGGACCTTCCCGGGCGGTTATAAGGCTGCGGGGTGGGGACAACTTTGGCATACCAATCGAGGATGTCGAGGTTATCAGGATATTTCCGCCCGTGGCGGACGCTGTCGTTGAATGAGTAAATGTAGTTAGGTAGTCCGCTGCGATGACTAAGCAGCATATCTACTTTCACACCATGATAAGGGAAGTCGGGAAAGAAGCGCTGTACCGAGTCGTCGAGGCTAACGCGACCTTCCTGAATGAGTTTCAGGACGGCCACGGCTGTAAATGGCTTCGACAACGACGCGAGCTGAAAACGTGAGTCGGTGGTGAGCGTATCTTTGGCCCTCATGTGCGCAAAGCCGAAGGAGTTTTGATAAAGTATTTTGCCTTTTTGAACGATCAGCACGTTGCCGTTGAAGCCGGCATTCTTCTTGCGCCTGAAAATATCCTCAATCTTGGCAATTTTCTCCGCTGTGGCGGCATCAGGGTTCGTCACCGGAACGGGGTCGAGGTTGGCAACTGATTTGTCCGTTACGGCCACGTCCGGGGAACCGGCTTTGTTTTTTCTGACTAATCCCCAGGAAATCAACAAAATAACCAGGACGGCAATTGCCGTCCACCACACTTTCGGCTGCACTTTTTTCAACATAGGCTTTTGGCCTTTATATTCAGAACGTTGTGATGCTAACGACGCGGCATTAGCATTTTTTATATTTTACCATTACAAATTAAGCTCAGAATGGTTTATGGAACTAATACTTTTACCTGTTCTTTTCTTCCGTTTTTCATATAAGATAACAAATAAAAACCGGAAGTCAGCGGGCTCGACGGATATAGTTCGACAAAATCAGCGCCTTTTCTGACCATCTGAAACGGAATGCTATTACCTGAAAAAGTACTTAAAAGAAACGTTCCTAAGCTATTGTCGCCCACCGAAATGCAGATCTGACGAGCGGAGGCGGGATTTGGGAATACCTTTAAAATATCCGGTTTTTCGGGCATTGTGACGGCCACGCTTTTGGAAATCCGGAATGTTCCGTCCCGGTCGGTCAGGCGGAGGCGGTAATAGCTGGTGCCGGGGAGTGGGGAAGGGTCGAGGTAGCGATAGGTGACCCGCCCGGATGTTTGACCGGACGCGGGTACTGTGCCTGCTTCCGTAAAATCGGCAGGTCCCTTGCCGCGCTCGATCACGAATTCTTTACTGTTATTTTCCCAGGCAGTCTCCCAGGAAAGAGTAACCTGGTCGTCATCCTCGCGAACCGCTTTGAGATAGGTCAGGTCGATGGGAAGTATGATGGCGAGTACCTGCCCATTGATCTTGATTTCATCGAACCAGAGCGTTCCGTAGATGTCGACGGAATTGTAGCCGTAGATCCGCAGTGTAAAGGTGTTGTTGGAAAGATTGTTATAACTAACCGGAATGGTGTAGGTATTGAACTGTCCGCTGTTGCTGATCGTATACGCGCCCAGGTCACTGGCAAAGGCATCGATGTTGGTGCGGACTTTGATCTGGTTGGGGCCGTTTCCGGAGCGCCGGAGCCTGAAAGAGATGGAAGAAATGTTGTACTTGAATGAATTCGCATTGAAGGAGAATTCCATATAGCGCGCGCCGGTAAAGCTCACAGGCCAGGGGCGTACCACATAGCCCACCACAATGGCCCCGCCTGCGCTGTACACTGTGGGTAATGCGTAGGTGTTGGGGCCGCCGAGAAGAGCGGCGTTTGCGGGAGTAAAATTGGTATGGTCCGACGTGCCTGCCTGGGTGTAATCCATCGTCCATTTGACTACAAACGGATCCTGCGCCCGGGTGCTGTTAACAAAAAACAGCACCACCGCCAATGCTGCGATGATGCTGTTGCTCCAAATTCCTTTGTTCCTTTTCATGTGCGTGTTGTTTAAATTAAAACTTACACTATTTGCTTTACTTATTACGGTAAAGCCATGAAAAGGTAACGGCTTGTAGAATTAAAATTCTGCGCTTTTCGGATAGCGGGGGAATGGGATTACGTCGCGGATGTTGCCCATGCCTGTCACGAACTGTACAAGGCGCTCGAAGCCCAGCCCGAAGCCTGAATGCGGCGCGGTACCGAACTTGCGTGTTTCGAGGTACCACCAGACATTCTCGGGATCGATACCCACTTCATGCACGCGTCCGAGTAGTTTTTCATAGTTTTCTTCACGTTGGCTTCCGCCGATGATCTCTCCGATGCCGGGGAACAGTACGTCCATTGCGCGTACCGTTTTGCCGTCCTCATCCAGCTTCATGTAGAAGGATTTGATTTCTCTTGGATAATTGGTGAGGATCACCGGCTTTTTGAAATGCTTCTCTACCAGATAGCGCTCGTGCTCGCTCGACAAATCGATGCCCCAGCCCGTCACCGGGAACTGGAATTTGCCTTCTTTTTGCGGCTTCGATTTCAACAAAATTTCGATCGCTTCGGTATATGTCAATCGCTCGAACGGGTTATCCACCACAAATGCCAGTTTTTCCAGCAATGGTAGCGAGCGCTCGTTCTGCGGTTTGTTCTTTTCTTCTTCTGTGAGGCGGTTTTGCAGGAAATTCAAATCATCCTTGCAGTTCACCAATGCATAGGTGATTACTTTTTTTACAAAATCCTCCGCCAGATCCATGTTGTCTGCCAGCTCGAAGAACGCCATTTCCGGCTCTATCATCCAGAATTCCGCCAAATGTCGTGTCGTGTTGGAGTTTTCGGCTCGGAACGTTGGTCCGAATGTATAGATCTTTGAAAGGGCCATCGCGCCCAGCTCGCCTTCCAGCTGGCCGGAAACGGTGAGGTTGGCCTCGCGGCCGAAAAAGTCTTCTTTGAAATTAATGGCACCTTCTTCCGTACGCGGCAGGTTGTTCAGGTCGAGCGTCGTTACCCGGAACATTTCACCAGCACCTTCGGCATCGGAAGCCGTGATAACCGGTGTGTGCAGGTAGAAAAAGCCTTTTTCATTGAAATACTGGTGCACCGCGAACGCTAATGCGTGGCGGATGCGCAGGATCGCGCTGAACGTGTTCGTACGCGGACGCAGGTGGGCGATCTCGCGCAGGAATTCCAGCGAATGCTTTTTGGGCTGTAATGGATATTCCTCGGGATCGGCTGTACCATAGACCTCGATGTCGGTAATTTTCACCTCCACCGTTTGTCCCGAACCCTGCGATTCGACCAGCTCTCCGGTTACTTTGAGGCACGACCCGGTGGTTACTGTTAAAAGCAATTCGGCAGAAAACTGACCGGGTTCAGCCACTGCCTGGATATTATGTATGGTCGAGCCGTCATTCAACGCGATGAAAATCGCGTTTTTGCTTTCTCTTTTTGTTCTTACCCAGCCCTTTACAACAACCGATTGGCTGGCAGGCGCAGTTTGTAAAATTTCTTTGATTTGCAACGGTCCCATTTTTTCAATTCAATCTTTAAAATGTCTGCCGGAGAATGCCCGGTTTTTTACGAATGAGGCGCAAAATTACAAATTCGGGCAGGAAAACCTATTGTACGCCGGCAACTTACTTTTCTGTGGAACCGAATGATTGTACAGTCTGGTTTTCAGCTTAATTTTGTCCTCATCATCCTGATTAAAGACCTGTTGTTTTGAATAATCGACTTGCTATCATACTGTCGGTGGTATTTCATCCACTGATCCTCACGACATACCTTTTTGCATTGCTGTTCCTGCTGGCGCCGGACCTGATCGGTGTCAGTGCATTTGAACTTCCTGCGCTGGGAAGCCTTTTGTTGCTGCTTTGCCTGAATACATTCATAGCGCCTGCATTGATCATCTACTATTTCCGGAAGATGGGCGTGATTTCGTCCATTTATGTGGACGACGTTACCGAACGCAGATTGCCCTACCTGGCCTGCGTAGTGGTATATGGCATTGCTACCTACTTGTTTGGCTGGCAACTTCAGCCGATCGGTGAACTGGCGCCACAGATATCGGTGATTTTGGCCAGTGTAACGCTCTCGTTAGTGCTGGTGACGATGGTTAGCTACTTCTGGAAGATCAGTGCACATGGTACCGGTATCGGGGGCTCCATTGGCATGCTCTCGGCGCTGATCGTCCGCTTCGACGAAGCGGCACTGCTAACCCCGCTCCTAATCACTATATTGGTGGGCGGCTGGCTCATGAGTGCACGTCTTCAGCTGAACGCGCACACGCCTTTGCAGCTATTCGCAGGTGTGGTTTGCGGATTGCTGGTGAGCACGGGGACCGTGTATTTTTTCTTTTAAACTAACCCAAGGCGCAGCATGTACCAACACCTCATTTTTGAGAACAGAGATGGCGTTGTCCGCATTACGCTGGATCGCCCCGAAGTATATCATGCACTAAGCCCTGCGCTCATTGCGGAAATCACAAGCGCCATTCAAGCCGCGGCCGACGATGACTCCGTACGCGTCGTGCTCCTCACGGCGACCGGCGACAAGGCATTCTGTTCCGGCGCCGATCTGAAAGAGGCCGCTGCGTCGGGCAAAAGCGCCGGCGAAATTCTGCGGGACTATTACGAGCCGATGATCACCGCGATCCGGGATGTTCCCAAGCCGGTGGTATGCCGCATGAATGGCCTTGCTGTGGGCGCGGGTTGCTCGCTTGCGTTAGCCTGCGACTTCGTGATTGCGAGTGAAGATGCCTATTTGAGCCTCGCATTTGTGCAGATCGGACTCATGCCCGACGCCGGTGCAACGTTTTTCCTGCCCCGGCTAATCGGCCTTGCACGCTCGTTCGACCTGGCTACCAACGCACAGCGTATTTACGCAAGTCAGGCGTACGATATCGGTCTGATCAGCCGGTGTGTGGAGAAGGCGGCGCTGGACGAGGTAGCAGAGAAGCAAATTCAGCACTACCGCCACGCTCCTACCCAGGCGATAGGCGCGATGAAGCGTGCATTCAACCAATCGATGCATTCCAGCCTGCCGCAAATGCTGGAAAAAGAGCGGGAAAGTCAGGAAATGCTGTTCGGGACGCAGGATGTGCGGGAAGGGATTGCAGCTTTTCTCGATAAAAGAAAGCCTGATTTTCAGGGTTTTTAGGTTAATTCAAGAAAAAATCCTTAAATTTATTTCTCCGGGATTTGGTACTGAAAAAGTCATCACTTACCTTTGCAGTCCAATTCGGGAATGGTTTCGTAGCCGCAGCGACGGACCGTTCAATTGGATAGAGCGCCTGACTAGAATCGGGGGTTTCACAAAATAGGGTTTCGTAGCTCAATTGGATAGAGCACCTGACTACGGATCAGGAGGTTTGGGGTTCGAATCCCTACGAGACCACTTAGTTGAATACTAAAAAGCATCAAAAGGCCTGTAAATCAATGATTTACGGGCCTTTTTGTTTGTCAAAACCACCAAAAAATACAGGTTTTCTTAGTGTTTTGGTGAGCATTTGGTGAGCAGGTAAAAAGGGGCAAAAAAGTGCTCACCAGAATGATTGTAAGTCGCTGTAAAGTACCTGTTTACGGCGTAAACATCTTGATTTTGGTGTGGTCGCAATCGTAGTTTTATCCACCATTAAAACAGATTGCTATGTTGACAAACAGGTTCTCGATGCTCTTTTATCTTAAGAAAAGGAGCGCCTATGTATCCGGCCCGCTGCCCATCTATATGCGGGTTTCGATTGGAAGTGAAAGATTTGAGCTAGCTACAAAGCGGGAATGCGAGCCGGAGAAGTGGAATGGCGCCTCTGGCAGGAAAAGCGGTACTAGAGAAGACACAAGACTACTCAATGCCTATCTCGACACTTTCCAGGCAAAAGTTTATGATGCGCACCGGCAGCTGATGGTGAAGGATGGACCAATTACCATTGAGGCTCTGAAAGCAGCCGTGACGGGAGTTGCCGAAAAGAAAATCATGTTCCTTGAACAATTCGCGAAGCATAACGCTCGCTTGGTCGACTTGAAGGGGACTGATTATGCTCACGGTACTATTTTACGGTATAACACCTCGTATCAGCATGTAAAAGACTTCATTAAATGGAAATTCAAGTGCGACGATGTTGATATTCAAAAGCTAAACTATGAATTCATCACTGACTTCGAATTCTGGCTCAAAACGCAAAAGAAATGTGGTCATAACACTACCATGCGCTATCTCGTTTACTGTAAGAAAATTGTTCTTGGGTTGATCAAAACGGGAATGCTACCGAGGGATCCTTTCTTTGGGTACAAGGTGCAAAAGAAAGAAACGAACCGCGCGGCGCTCACAGAGAAGGAACTCAAAACAATCGCAAACAAAAAATTCCCTTCTGCGCGACTTTCCCAAGTGCGGGACATTTTTCTTTTCAGTTGCTACACTGGGTTGTCGTATGTGGATGTGCAGAAACTCACCCGTTCGGAAATTACAATCGGCCAGGATGGCGAGCAGTGGCTGATTATCAACCGGCAAAAAACAGATTCTCAATCAAGAGTACTACTCTTGCCCGTGCCGTTACAGATTATTGCTAAATACGAGGATGAGCCGCAATGCGAGATTACTGGTAAGCTACTCCCGGTATCGAGCAATCAAAAAATGAATGCATATCTGAAAGAGATTGCTGCGGTTTGCGGCATTGATCGGAATATCTCATTTCACATTGCCCGTCACACATTTGCGACTGCGGTTACGCTCTCAAATGGGGTTCCGATGGAGAGCGTGTCCAAAATGCTAGGGCATTCCAATATTCGGACGACGCAGATTTACGCTAAAATCGTGGATAGGAAGATTAGCGAGGATATGAGAGCACTTAGGGAGAAATTATCACATTAATTTTTCTTGGAAGTCAGGGCATAAGCAATTCATTCAAAGCAGAAAGTGACGGGGTTTACCCCTTTGGCTGCAAATCAAGGAGGCGGTTTAAGGAGCGGCGACAGCCGCGGTAAATAGCCGATGGATTTGAAGTCGTCACTTTTTGCTTTGTACCTTTCGTTGCGCTGTGATGCAAGCGCAATTCTTCAAAAAGTCAAAATCCCATCGAAAACCCTTTCTGCTTCTTCCGTTTCGGCTTCTTCAACTGATGCGGCACATACTCACCATCCTTAACAGGAGACAACAAAGAATCAAGGGACTTGTCATTCTCCAACGAACTACCATTTCCGACTTGGTAAACATTACCAGCACTACCAGCCTTCCCCACATCCATCCCAATCCTTTGAGACTTTTGCTGATGAATAGAAAAAGGATCCTCGATGCACCGCTCGGTAATTCCCTTCGCGCTATACTGCTTACCCAATGCGCTTCCGTTGAAAACACATTTTGTACGGTGGTCTAAATATGTGACCCCGTACAGCTTGCCTTCCTCATTTTTCCGGATCACCGTATCGATCCCGTCTTTTTGGAGAATATTGATAAGCCTGGACAATGACACGTTTTGCTTACCATACAACGTGAAATCAATCCTATTCTTAACACGTAACGAATCCTTCGTGCGGTTCGGATTTATCTCATTGTACAGAAAACGCACTTTCAGTTTTCTATGTGTTGGTTTGAAATGAAAGTCGCTTGCTTTGATGGGCACCCCAACCCGGTTGCCATCTTTATCCAGCACACGGTATAAAATGCCATTATTCTTTCTGATCCTCGAACCCTCCGAACCAATGTCCGCCGCAACATTATATTGGTTGAGCACTGCATTCAATTCTCCCATCGTGGTGAACTTGTATTCGTTCAGAACTTTGTCAAGCACATTGGCAATGGCCTTCTTAGTTTCTGATTTTCCATACTCTGCTTTGATGCTGACCGGCTTCAAGTTAAACTCCTGCGCATTACGATCTTGTGCCTTCACCAAACCAAAATCTATCTCAATCTCTTTCCTGGTTTTCTCCGATTGATTTTTGCCCAGGTTGTGCAGTGAGATCCGGCTGCCATCAGCTTTGATGTTGGTCGTGACAATATGCACGTGCGGATGACCGGCATCCCGATGCTCGTATACGAGAGCGGGTTGTTTCTCAAATCCAATACCTTTTAAATAGGCTTTCGAGATCTCCGCGAGCTGTTCTTTGCTCAGCTTTTCCGACGGATCGAAGTTCAAAGACACGTGAACCGTATTGACCTTTGTTCTTTTGTTCAAAGCCAGTTGCCTCTGGATGCGGTTTAGCTTTTGATCAAAACTCAGGGCATCCGCATCCTTGGGATAGTTGATAGCCGAAATGCATTCCGCATGTCCCTGTTCCAGCTTTTTCTCATTGTATTGCAGCACAGCCCTAAGCCGGCTGCTGGTGTGGATCACTGCAACCATCGATCTGCCAGTTTATCGGTTTGCGATTTGATCTTGTCCAAGATTGAAAACAGGGATGTTCTTTCAGCTTCGTAGCTGGCGATCCAGTTTCTGAATTCTGAAATTTGGTTGACCGCATTGAGGCGTTTGGTCGCCTGGTTGAAGTTGTTGCCAAGCCGGTTTAGCTCTTCCCGCAGCTCCGACAATTCTTCGATCATTTGATCTTGCGAACCGTTCCGTTCGATCACGGTTACCGGTCGGTTGAAGATCAAGAGCCGTAAGAATTCACTTAATTTCCGGCATGTGGTGCGGCCACGCTTGGCTTCCAATATGGCGTATTCTTTGGGTGTCAACCGGAAGATTACATGCCTTGTCTTGTTCGATTTTTCTTCTTTCATCACGATCCTATCTACACTTTCAAACATTAAAAACTCCTTCACAAACCTGTACCGACTTTGGAGGGGAAGGCCAGATCGGGTGCGCAGCAACCGGCGATTGTATTACAATCGTACATCTGGCCAGACGCGCAAAGTAGGCGGCTCATTTAGATTGCAAAGTCTATGGAACCAGGTGCTGAGCCGATTTGTGAATCTAACTTATCGAAATGGGATTTACCTATCCTGTGTAAATTTGACTTAGGATTGAAGCCTTATTTCTAGAAATCATGGCTATTTGAAAAAAGTCGAGTTTGGTCGAAAAAAGTTGAAAAGTTTAAAAATAGTCAATCTAGTAAAATGATAGCTGAATGGGATATTGCACCGTTTAATAAATTGTGGTACAACTTACAATTCATTTCCGTACCTAGCTTTTGAAAAATAAGCCCTCATGACGGAACAACAAAAATTACTGCGCCTCTTCAAGCTCATTCGTCTTCTCAAACAAAGACCTGGCAAAACGATTGATCAACTGGCTCAATCCCTCGAAAAAGATAGAAGAACGATCTACCGATACCTCAACCTGCTGGAAGAAGTTGGCTATGAGATCGACAAAAAGGGTGAACCCTCCCGCTACTTTCTTTTTGAAGATGAAACCTGGCAAAAACCGCTTTTTACGGAAGATGAAAGTGAACTGCTGCGCCGGGCTATAACGGGGATTCCGGCCTCCCATGCACTGCTGCCTGGCATTAGGCAAAAACTTTTTATGTCATCCACACTGCTGCCATTAGCCGATGGATTAATGGATATCCACCAGGCCCGGCTTCTTGAACAGCTTGCTAAAGCGATCGACTGTGGACGTCAGGTTGCTCTTGTGCGCTACCAGTCGACAAACTCCAATACCGTCACCGATCGCATTGTAGAGTCGCTTTCATTTACCGACGATTACAATGTATTAGTCGCCTACGAGCCTGCTGCGGGAAAGGAAAAAACGTTTAAAATTCGGCGTATGGAGGAGGTTGTACTATTGGATACGCCATGTCAGTACCGGGGCGCCGGCGCGGCGCCAGATTTATTCGACTGGGCCGGACCGGAAAAAATCAGAGTTGAACTGGCACTGACCAAACGCGCTTACCATCTGCTGATCGAAGATTTCCCACCTTCCCGCGCATTTACCGGGCAAAGGGCTGATACTGCGTTTCCGTATTTTTTTAAGGGAGAGGTTAGGGGATTTCAGGGGGTGGGAAGGTTTATTCTCGGTTTGCCTGGGGAAGTGAGGGTGATTGAACCGGAAGATTTGCGGGAGTATTTGAAGGGGCGGGTTGGGGAGTTTTTGTTGGGGTGAGTAAAAAAAACTCTCATGTTACCATCGACATAGGGCTTATGTCTAAAAGAAAAATGAATTATTTGTTGACAATGAACAAATTAAGTAATTATCTTTGGATCATATTTTATGATAGACTAATGTTTAATAAACTTTTTATATCATAAAATCTCAAAACAAAGTTTGATTGAAATTGATAAACTAAGGTTGGTTACATTTATCCAGTTTAAGTTGGATTGAAAAAAAAGCCAATCGCGAAATTTCTGAGGTTCCTGCGATTGGCTGTAAAGACAAGAATGCTTAACTAATTAAACAAAAATGCTTATGGCAAAAATAGAAATTCATTACAAGAACGGCAACCCCGAAGACATCTTCTACTACAATCCATTGTACAGTAAGTGTCAATTCTGCGACCATCCGGACAATTCTGGAGATATGCATAAGTGCGAGATTTGTCATCGTATTGTCAAGCACTTCAGCGCATAGACTAACTTTTCGATGCAATTTGCAGATTTCTCCTGGGTAATGCTGTTCAAGAGAAATCTGCACTGAAACCACATGGCTAGCTCTTCTATTGTCAGCGAATGACAGTAGTTGTCACGAACTAGTAGCTACTTTGTTAAAAATCACATTTAACCTATATGCAAGAGATTGTTTTCAAGCAAACGAACAATGTCTTTCTGGATAATGGTATAATCGGTTTGTATCACTATCTGAAAAAAGGCACCCGCGAGGAATTGCCGTCCTGGCTAGCTCCCTTAGAGCAATTTAGCTTGGAGGAAGGGACACATTTTGCTTTGACTCGGGATGAATTGCGAATTACGCATGAACGCTTATTTGATCTTCTCGAAGAGGTGTATTATGCCATGGGGAAAGACATCTATGACACATATACTACAAAGCAGGAAAGTGAAGGCGGCAACCTCTTTTTTAGTGAAAGCGGGTTGTTATTGGGTCGATTTCCAAAGATGAATACCTATGGTGCTACCGAACTACTCACTAACAATGCCCAGGGTGTTACTCGCTACGAAATGAATACCCGTAAGATTGCCGCAATTGAAAAGGATAGTGAAGCTCTGGCGACTACCATTAAGGAAGAATTCGGAAAGGCCAATATCAAAATGCTAAGCAAAATATATTTCAATGAGCCCTATACCAAGCTGACCCGCTTAGAAAAACCTGTTAGTGCATATTTTGAGACAGGGCCTAACAGCTGTTATCTCACAGGAGAATCCGTAAAACGGTTGGTGGACGGTCAGAATATTTCACCCTTTATCTCAGGAATAACCAACTTCAATTCGCACCTGAGCACAAGCGACAAGAAAATCAGTTGGAAGACACTCTATCTCAGTCGATTTGCACCTGCGACATGCTTGTATGTGTACCCTAATAAGTTGCGTGAGGGGTTGAACGTCTATTTTGTTTATTCTGATACGCTTACAAATCTCAACGAGCTGCTTTCAGAAAAACTTTTTGGCGGTTTGTTGAAGGATAGAGATGTTTTGAAGCAGCAGGAGTTTTTGGCCAACTTTCCGAAAAATGACGACAATAACCCGCTTGGGAAAAGCTTCGATTACATTGGTCCAAATGAGAATTTGTTCTACCTACTTTTCACCTTTTTAAAGAATGTTTTAGGCCAAAAACCCGCTGCCGAAACTTTGCAGCTATTTCAAGCGATGGGAATAGCCGATAAGAGTGTGGGATTAATATCAATTCGTGCTGACGCATTTGCATCTACCATGCGCCCAAGCCATTTCGAATATTTGAGTCATTTCCGGTATTCGATTTCAATCATCAATGATTTAGAGAGAGAGGGGGTCAATTTCCGGTCGGTATTGGGAAGCCTGAAATTGATAAAGCCCTCGTTGAAGGGTGGGCAGAACAGCTATGCACTTGAAAGACAATTGCGTGAGAAGGTGCTTGGTCAGCTATTAAATGGAAAAAGCATCTTGAATGATATAGAAAGCTATTATCAGGATTGTTACGGATATCTTCTCGACACGCTAAATGATCCCTCAAAAAGTATAGGTTATAAAAACTACTATCAAGTTTTTGACTTTCTGATCGGTTACGAAAAAATTATAAACCCAATTATTATGGAGAATTCAGACTTGCAAAGCCGCGCTCTTAAACTCGGAGCGCAGGTCGGGCAGGGCATACTAGGCTATGCCGATAACGACCGAAAAGCGAATGCCCGACAAGGAAGAAAGTACATTATCAGCTTGCGTAAGGCGAATCAGTTTGACAGGTTCATGGCAGAACTGTCACGCATTCAAACACGCTTTATGCTGAACTACAGCCGGGATCTCATGGAAGGGATCAATGCCGACAATTACTCCTGGCTTAAACAGTTTATCATTATCTCCGCACTCAATCAAATTAATTCAGAACTCAATCCTAAATCAGCAAATACCAATGAAAACAAATAGCCTGACCATCACGTATCTGTCAAAAGTGTCATTTGCGAGCCTGAATGGCGGCGACAAAGAAGTTGACAACATTGTAACAATCAAAAAAGTCACGCTTGATAATGGCGAGCAATTGCCCTATTTATCATCGCAGGCAGTACGGCGTGCATTGCGAGACAAGCTGGAAGAATTAGGTTGGACAGTATCTCCTGTATCAAAAGCTAGTGAAGAAAAAGGGGCTGCTAAAACAAAGCTCGATCCCGTCCAGTACATAGATGATGACTTGTTTGGATTTATGGACGCGGCTAAGGGAGCGGATGGTGGAAAGGGACGTGCAACGGTTCGAACCTCTCCGGTAAGAGTCGAGGCCTTGTTAGCATTAACATCTTTCAAAGAGGATTTAGATTACGGTACCAATTTTATGGCAAAAGAGGTTGGCGGGCAACCAAATATCTTTGAAACCGAAATTCATTCAGGTATTTATCGGGGCACCATCTTAATTGAACTGGATCGCGTTGGAACCGATGCTGGTTTTGTGGAAGATTTATCGGCAAAAGAAAAGGCCAATAGGGTTAATGGCTTGCTGGATGCATTTCAGACACTTTGGAGTTCCGGTCGGCAATCGAGATTTCTAGCCGATATTTCACCCAAATTTCTGGCTGCTGCCTGCATGAAGTCTAAGAATCCGATCTTTTTGGAAGCATTGCAGGTCGATAAAGGGAATGTGAATGTTGAAGCATTGCAGAGCGTTGTTTCCGACTATTCCGATTTTATCCAGGACAGTTTATTCGCTGCTCAAGAAGGTGTTTTTGGTAAGGCAGACGGGGTTGTTAGTCTTCGTGAGGGTTTTAAGCAAATGAAGCAATGGGTTAACTCTCATTATGGTGTCGAAGCAAACTGAGACTGATATGCTATTCTGCACTGTTCATTTAAAGTCTGTGACTGCTTCATTCCGCAATCCTGACTTCCAAAATTTTCATAAATCGTTTGCATTACCGCCCCCAACCGCTTTGGCTGGAATAGCAGGTGCTGCCCTCGGCCTTAACCCAAAAGCGGCGCAGGCATTTCTTGTGGATGATGCTTTTGAAATAGGAGTAACCGGTTTAAGCAAAGGGATGGCTCGCGACTTATGGAAATACGACACGCTGCCTGGCAGAAGTGTCATTACACGGGAGCTATACATTAATAGTGAGTTTCATATCGCGTTCGGATGCGAAAATCACGAGTCAGTTGAGAAACTTTATGCGGCATTCAGATCACCTGTTTACTCATTGACATTGGGTCAAAGTGATTCACTTGCAAAGATTGGCCGGATACAGCTCACGGATAAAACCGAGCAGGGCCATACCCTAAACCACACACTGGTAGAAGGCGACATTGTGCCGCTAATTCTCGAACAAGCACTACTCGGCGGGAGTTATTCGTTGACTATCAGCCAAAATGATCCGGTAGCTTACAATTTACCTACCCGGTTTTTGTATGAATCAGATTATGGTGTCCGACGTGTTGTGGCTCGAAAGCTGTTTTCATTTGTAGGGCCGGCTGTCACAATTCAAAATCGATCTTTCAAGGGTGTAAGGAGTGACGATGTATTTATACCCACATTCTTATTTTGACAGTATGCTTGATCACCTCTACGCGAAGCCAGACGAAAGTCTGTCGGTGCATACCGATTTAGTATTGGAAGCAACGTTGGCATTGAAGGAGCGTTACGAGTCGGCAATGCAATTGGGCGATGCTTTTTGGAAGGATGCAATTATAGCGGCCCTGTTTCACGACTTCGGAAAGGCTACCGGTAATTTTCAGGAAACCATGGAACGGGCCAGAAAAAATCTGAAAGCAGATCCGAGTAGGCATATCCGACATGAATTCATTTCGGGGATGCTGCTGGCATTTCATACAGTACTTCCAAACAGAGCCAGATTAGATTTGACACCAAATCCAGCGCAGTTACTGGCTATCTTTTCACACCATAAATCGCTCACCAATGATTTATTCGGTGATGAAGGAATGAAACCCCTTTTATTGGATACAATCAATAGCCAGTTATTTATTGAGTATGTGCAAATTCGATTAAACGAACTTACTCCGGCCCACACGGGATATTTGAATGGGATATCCGACGCAATCGATATGATTGGGAGGCTCCGAGATTTCGGTAAAGGGATGCTCGACCAAATCGTCTGTGCAAAGGAAAAAGTATTCTCACTACTCTGGACACAGATTAAAGCGGCCGATGGGCATAAGTACAGGGACATCTATATCTATCACAAAGCAATCCTAAACATTGCAGACTGGTCGGCCTCCGGGCACAGGCCACTTGAACAACCGCTTCATTACAGACCCGAAGAGCTAAAATTGAAACTACACGAGCGGGCAGAACGCCAAAACCGCAGGTTTGATGATTGGCGGGCATTTCAGCAGGCCAGTATAGTGTCCGGAAATGTGTTGGCAATCGCCCCGACTGGTAGCGGCAAAACCGAAGCTTCTCTACTCTGGGCTTCGCAACGGCAAGGCTGGGAAAAGATCTTGTTCTTGCTGCCTACACGTGTAACGGCAAATGCGCTTTATCTCCGCCTGGATGAATATTTTGGTAAAACAGACGAAATAAACCCTGAACCCTACACTGCAGTCGTGCATTCATCTGCGAAGATGTTCAGGCAGGATTTAGATAAAAACTACGAGGAGCTTTCATATTATCGTGAAGCCGGTTTTTTCAAAGCTGTGACCGTCGCCACTGTGGATCAAATGCTGACGCAGGGGTTCAATCTCGGCTGGTGGGAAATGAAGACTTTTCATTTATTCAGGGCAAAAGTTATTATCGACGAAGTACATGCTTACCAGCCTTATACACTCGGACTATTGGTGGCAAGCATCGAATATCTCCGGAAAAAATGGCAAACTGAATTCTACATCATGACGGCGACAATGCCCACGCAACTTTTAGAAATTCTCACGAATGCATTAGGCGGAGAACCTAATGTCACACTTCTTAAAGATCATGAGTTACTTGATAAAGCAAGAAATACTTACCGGGTTGTCGAAAACACAGTTGATGAGTTATCTGACGAAATAGAAGGTCGGCTTAAAGCTGGCAAAAAAGTGTTGCTGGTAGTAAATACTGTTGACGAAGCGATTCGCATTTATGACGCATACAAATCGTATGAATGCCTTCTTTATCATTCTCGATTCACGGTCAAAGATAGGAATGAGAAGGAAAAGCTAATTTTAAAACGAGAAGAAGAACCTTCTGGCCAAGGCTTTTTGCTTATAGCCACGCAGATCGTCGAGGTATCACTCGATATCGATTATGATTTTCTTTATACCGAAAACGCACCAATAGATGCGATCATTCAACGGGCGGGGCGAGTAAATCGAAAGCGCGACGATTCAAAAGAGACGGAGGTAATCATTTTCCCCCATCGTGAAGCAAGCCAACATATTTATGAAGAAGCTAAAAAGTCCGGGCAACCAGCTTACCCGGTTCTGACGAAAACATGGGAGGTGCTTCTGCAACATAATGGTGAAAAATTATCAGAGGCGGAGTTATTGAAAATGGTTGATGAAGTTTATAAAGATTGGACCGTCGCCGAAGATAGTAGCTTTAAAGACGCCAAGCTTAAATACAGGGAGATTCAAGAAACCCAAAAATTCGTCTATGATAACAGCAACGAAAATGAAGCAGCTTACACACGTGAAGGATTAGATTCGGTTAATGTGATTCCATCCATATTCCAACAAGAATTAAGTGAAAAATCTGCTCGTGATAAAAGCAAGCATGAAGTCAGTATTAGTAAAAGAAGGTGTTTGACGGCAAAGAGAGAAGGGAGAACTGAAAAAGATTTGAAACACGAATGGTTCTTGTACCTGGATTGTAACTATGATTTCGACAAAGGGGTGCAATTCAAACACAAAGAGAATGATAACACGCCGCTAACTGTAATGCTATAAAACATGCCCACCCAAACCACCCTCCCCCTCACCACCGTTACCTTCCCCGAAGTATCTCTGCGCACGCGTGATGGACATAAGCTTCGCGGGTATTTTGGAGAACTGTTCCGCGAACATTCGCCGATTTTGCATAATCATTATGAGGACGGCAGCTTGCGTTATGGATATCCTTTGGTTCAGTATAAGGTTTTACACAATTTGCCTACGCTAGTCGGGCTTAGGGACGGGGCGTCGCTTTTAGCGCAGCTGTTTTTGCAAATACGGGAGCTGGATCTGGATGGTGAGAAAATTCCGGTGTTGAGCAAACACATCCGTCACGAACAAGCTGCCATCGGGCTGAGCGAGGATTTGCACAAATACAAATTTGAGACCCTCTGGATGGCGCTCAATCAGGAAAATTTCCGCGATTATAGAAATCATACAGAAGCCGGGCAGCAAGCGCAACTCAAACGCGTACTGATCAGTCAGCTTTTAGCGGTTTTCAAGGATGTAGGTTTGTGGCTAGGTCCTGACGACCGCATTATGCTTCACCTGGATGTTACAGAGCGGGCTACGCAGTTCAAAAACCAAACGATGCTGGCATTTGCCGGGACATTTACTTCCAATATCATTTTACCCGACGGGCTGGGTTTGGGCAAGCAGGTCGCGCGGGGATTCGGATCGGTTAAACGCATTTAAACAACCCGAACCTATGCAACTACACGTGAATTCTTATGGAACGTATGTGCATGTACGTGACAAGATGTTCGAGGTGCGGCGGAAAACCGAGAATGGTGAGATCGATAAAAAACAATACTCGGCTCAAAAGGTGACGCACATCATTATGACTACCGGCACGATGCTGAGTACGGATGCGATTAAGCTCGCTATGCAAAACAATGTCGATATCGTTTTTGTGGAGCAGGATGGCGACCCGATCGGGCGGGTTTGGCATTCCAAACTGGGCAGTACCACCCGGATTCGCAAGGCACAGCTGGAAGCAAGCTTGTCCAAAGTGGGGGTCAAGCAAACGAAAACCTGGCTTTTGACCAAAATGGGCAATTAGGCCCAGTTTATCAAAGATCTGAAAAAACACAGGGCACAGCACGCCGACTTTTTGAATGACAAACTTATCCGGATGGAGGCATTGTGTGTTTCGGTCAATACCCTGGAAGCTAATCGTGTAAGCGAAATTGCGGACACTTTACGCGGATTGGAAGGGACGGCCGGCAGACTTTATTTTGAGACGCTGAGTTATGTACTCCCGAATGATTATCAGTTCAATGGTCGCAGCAGTCGACCTGCACTCGACGCATTTAATGCATTCCTGAATTACGCTTACGGAATTTTATATAGCAAAACGGAAAAAAGTCTGATTATCGCGGGCATTGATCCATACCTGGGTTTCCTGCATCGCGACGATTATAATCAGCTGAGCATGGTCTATGATTTCATTGAACCATACCGGATTTATGCCGACGAGGTTGTTTTCCGGCTTTTCACGGCCAAAAAAGTAAACAAATCTCACACCAGTCCGCTCGCCGGGCGCGATGGAAAACCCGGCGCGACGCTGAATGCGGAAGGCAAAGCATTGCTGGTCACGACGTTTAATGAATTTATGGACAATGATCCGATCCGGCATCGGGGGCGCAATCTGTGCCGCAGTCATTGTATCCAGCTGGATGCACACCAGTTTGCGAATGAGCTCATTGGAAAAGGCGAAAACAGAAAAGAGGAAATACCATGATCGTGTGGGTACTTTATGATATCGAAAAGGACAGGGCGCGGACCAAAGCCGCGAAAGCCTGCATGCAGGCCGGGCTCTACCGCGTCCAGTTTTCCTGTTTTCTGGGTACGCTGACGCCCAATGCGAAAGACACACTCCGGCTGCAATTGGAGGATTTGATCGACGAGGAAAAAGACAAGGTTTACATTTTTCCAATGAGCCGCGACGAGTTGCAGCAAACGATACTGCTGGGCCAGGCATTTGACAAAAAAGTAGTAACTGACGAAATCCGCGCACTTTTCTTCTAGCTATGACTTTAACTCCGTCGCATCTGATCGAATATTTGTTTTGCTCCCGTTTTACATATTTCGAGTATGTATTGGGCATTCCACAAAACGAAGAAAAGGACTACAAAGTCATGCGGGGCAGAAATCTCCACGACGATCGCCTCGAACAAAATAAAGATTACCTGCGACGGCGACTGGGCGTAGTAGGCAAGCATTTGGATCAATACCTGACCAATGAACAAATCCGCGGCCGGATCGACGAGGTGCTGGAATTGAACGACGGGACCATGGCGCCACTGGATTATAAATTTGCCGAATACAAAGACCGGGTTTACGACACGTACCGGACACAGCTGTACTGTTATGCGTGGCTGATCAAAGAGAATTTCAACAGACCTGTTGACCGTGGTTTTTTGGTATATACCCGTAGTCACAACAAAGTGATCGAGGTGTCAATTGAAGAAAGTGATCTTGATCAGATCCGAATAGCCGCCGACGCAGTTTATGATATCATTGATCGAAATTTTTATCCGAAGGCGACAAAGTTCAAAGCGCGTTGTGTAACTTGTACATATCGCAACATTTGTGTTCGATAGTCATCCGGTCGGCAATTTATTCAGGGCTTCAAGTTATCAATGTACAATTAATTGACGTTGAAATAATTATGTTTCCGGAAGAGTCGCCATTTAATGTGAAAAATCGTTATTTGACGTATTGTGAAAAATAAAAAGCCGATATTGAGAATGGTATTTAATTTGTTCATTATCAATAACTTTCGCGACAGCACGGATTCCAGAGCATTATCCAGTTGAAGTAGGATTGAAACTCGAAGTGGTCGCCGATGAGTCTAACGGTGGCGAAAATTCCAGAGCATTATCCAGTTGAAGTAGGATTGAAACTTTCCATGAATTTCCAGGATAAGAAAAGCAGGACGGATTCCAGAGCATTATCCAGTTGAAGTAGGATTGAAACTAACAAGATGTACGGATCAAACAAATAGCGGACTTAATTCCAGAGCATTATCCAGTTGAAGTAGGATTGAAACAAAAATAATTTAGATGTTGCCATTTATAAAGTCAATATTCCAGAGCATTATCCAGTTGAAGTAGGATTGAAACAAATATTCCTGATCGTGTATGCCGTGGTCCTGCTGGAATTCCAGAGCATTATCCAGTTGAAGTAGGATTGAAACCCAGAAATTTTACAAGCGCGGGATGAATGCTCTAATATTCCAAAGCATTATCCAGTTGAAGTAGGATTGAAACTATCGATAAAACCACGAGTACCTGA
>NZ_CAMLSE010000058.1 GCF_946482605.1 uncultured Dyadobacter sp.
ACGGGCAGCTTCACGTCCATGCTGCTTGCGGGCCTGCTTATTTCCCGGGTTGCGGATATCGGTCGTCTTCAATCGCAGGTTGCATTGCTTTCGCGTTTTGGAGAAAATATCCTGGAAAATTACAGCGAACAGCTCCGGAATGTCGCTAAGCTGGGTTTTCAGCGGGCCATTTTTCTCGGTTCGGGGCCATTGCGCTCGGTAGCCAATGAATCTGATTTGAAAGTACAGGAGCTGACGGACGGCAATGTGATCTGCAAATCCGATTCTTTTCTGGGGTTCAGGCACGGTCCGAAGGCGGTGATCAATGCTGCCACATTGTTGGTTTATCTGTTTTCCAACAATGCACACGTGTATCAGTATGAGCAGGACCTGGTGAAGGCGATCAGCCTGGGCGAAAAGGGTCTGTACCGGATTGGCGTGATGGAAACCGGGCAAAAATCCGTCGATACCGATATGCTGATCGAGCTCTCGCCCGACGGCGAATCCGTGGACGAGGAGCTGCTGGCGGTGGTGAGCGTGCTGCCAGCGCAGCTGCTCGGGTTTTATAAATCGCTGGAACTCGGGCTTTCGCCGGACAAGCCTTCGAAGAAAGAAACCATTACGCGTGTAGTAAGAGGCGTCACCATTTACCCTTTTCCTGAATAGCAAGGCATTCCCGCCCAAAGTACCGGCTAGCGCCCTATTAGCAACAGGTTAAACCCAAAAGGCTCTCAAAATGAAAGATTTCGACGTTTCGGTGATCGGTGAACTCAATGTAGATTTTATACTGAATCAGATCGATTCCTTCCCGGTCATGGGTAAGGAAATTCTTTCGCAGCAAATGAATGTGACGTTGGGGAGCTCGTCGGCCATTTTTGCCAGCAACCTGAGCTGCCTGGGCGCGCGCGTCGCTTTCATTGGTAAAATCGGGCAGGATGCATTTGGCGATATCGTACTTGCGACCTTGCGCAATAGCGGCGTCGATACCGAAGCCATCGCCCGAAACGAGAACTTGAAAACCGGAGCAACCGTAGTCCTGAACTTCGGAGAGGACCGCGCCATGATCACCCATCCGGGCGCGATGGAAGAGCTTTCTTTCGACGATATCGACTGGGATACCATCCTTCGCTCGCGGCACCTGCATATTTCTTCCTATTTTATCCAGAAAGGCATCAGAAAGGATGTAGGTCGCATTTTTCAGCGGGCAAAGGAAGCAGGATTAACGACTTCTTTCGATCCGCAATGGGATCCGGCCGAGCAGTGGAGTATCGATTTGGAAGGCACTTTACCTTTTGTAGATGTTTTCATGCCTAATAAAAAAGAGCTGCTCCACCTCACCCGCCAGGCTACCATCGAGGATGCTGCCGCGTATTTAAAAGACTTTGCCAATACCGTTGTCGTGAAGCTCGGAAACGAAGGTTCGGCGCTGCTGTCGGACGGAGAAATTGCTTTTCAGCCCGCATTCCTCAACGAGCAGGTTGTGGACGCGATCGGTGCGGGCGACAGTTTCAATGCAGGATTTATTTACAAATTCATCCATACACACCCCCTCGAAACCTGCCAGGAATTCGGAAACATGACAGGGGCTTTCTCCACTACCGCCTCCGGCGGGACCGGCGCATTCGCAGGCCGGGCAAATATCCTTCAAAACATTAAAGAAAGATTTGGTTATGCCGAAAAGGAACATGATTGACAAGCTCAGGGAAATGCAGGAAACCAATTCCTCCCTGCTTGCCACCAATTTTTACAATTATGAAACCCTCAGGGGCATCATGCGGGCGGCTTCGCACCTGAGGCAACCCATTATTTTGCAGCTTACCAAAAGCTCCATCGATTATATGGGCCTGTCGGTGGCCGTGAACCTGGCCAAATCCTCTTTGGAAGAATATCAGGTGGAAGGATGGCTGCACCTCGATCATTCGGCGTCGTACGATCTGGTGCATGAATGCCTGGATGCGGGTTTCGATTCGGTGATGATCGATGCCAGTGAGAAGTCTTTGGGCGAGAATATGGCGGTTACGCAAAAAGTGGTGGAGCTCGCGGCGCGGTATGGCGCCAACGTGGAAGCGGAACTGGGCTATATTGCCAAATTGGGCCAGTCGAAGGAGAAAACAGGGTTTACCGACCCGGAGGAAGCCAAATATTTTGTAGAACAAACCGGCGTGAATGCCCTGGCGGTAGCGATCGGTTCGGCGCACGGGTTTTACACCCAGGAGCCTAAGCTGGATATTCAGCGGCTGACGGAAATACACGCCGCAACGAACGTTCCGCTGGTGCTGCACGGTGGCTCGGGAATCCCCGGCACCAGCCTGAAAGAGGCGATCAGAAATGGTATTTGCAAGATTAATCTGGCTACGGAGATTAAGAACATATTTATGCAGACTTTAAAGAACTCCATGGCTCGCAATGAGGACATTGACCTGCGAAATGTGTTTCCGTCCGCCATCGAAGCGGTGTCGAAACTGGTTGAAGAAAAGCTGGAAATTGTAAAAAACTAGTTTTATGAAAAAATACCTTTATTTTGGTTTGATACCCTTCCTTGTACTTATGCAAAGCTGCGCAGAAAGCCAAAATTCAGATTATTACAGTCAGGACGATTTCGCTACGGTGGAGAAATACGATGCGCATGTGCACATCAATTCGTTTAACCCCGCTTTTTTGGAATTTGCCCAAAAGAACAATTTCCGGCTGCTCAGCCTGAATGTAGCCGCGCCGGAATACGTCCCCATTGAAAAACAGCAGGATTTTGTCACAAAACACCGCGAGAAATATGCAGACCGGCTGGCCTATACCACCAGTTTTCACATCGAAAACATCGACGACAGCGATTGGCAGACGAAAACGATTGCCTACCTGCGCGAATCGTTTGCCCGGGGGGCTGCGGGGGTGAAAGTCTGGAAAAATATCGGGATGGAGTACAAAGACAAGGCTGGCGCTTTTGTGATGGCCGACGATCCGAGGCTCGACCCGATCTGGGATTTTATTGAAGCAAATAACAAAACGCTCGTCGGGCACCTGGGCGAGCCCAGAAACTGCTGGCTGCCTTTGGATCAGATGACGGTCAAAAACGACCGCGAATATTTTGCCGGGCATCCCGAGTACCATATGTACCTGCATCCGGAATTTCCCTCGTACGAAAAACAGATCGAAGCCCGCGATAATATGCTCGCCAAGCATCCGGGATTACGGTTCGACGGGGCGCATTTGGGAAGCCTGGAATGGAGCCTCGACGAGCTGGCCAAAAGACTGGACAAATATCCCAATATGGTCGTGGATATGGCCGAACGCATTTCGCACATTCAATATCAGGCCGTGAAAGATCACCGGAAAGTGTATGATTTCTTTATCAAATACCAGGACAGGCTGCTCTACTCCACCGACCTCGTGTTCGACGACAGCGCACCTGCCGGAACGACATTGGCACATGCCGGGGAAGTCTGGAAAAACCATTGGACGTTTTTTACATCCGACCAAACGATGACCGCGCCCGAGGTGAGCGAGCAGTTCAAAGCATTGCATTTGCCCAAAAACGTGATCGATAAATTGTACAGGAAAAATGCTGAAAAGTGGTTTCCTGCGCCTGTAAAACAATAGCAAACAGATGGTTATCGCGTGTCGCATACTTCTGATCATGTCGGTAATGCTGTTTGCCGGATTCGCATTCCGGCGTGGAGCTGCGGAAGAAAATGTGCTGATCATCAGCAAAACGGATGACTTTCAACTGACGGGAACCGGCGCTGATGCGCATTGGAAAAAAGCTGAATGGATAACGATTCCGCCGCTTGCGTCCGGTAATACGCCCTATCCGACCAAAACGAAAGTGCTTTACTCGCAGACGGGTATTTATTTCCTGTTTGTCTGTACCGACAAAAAGATTACCGCCACCATGCAGGCGGATTTTCTCGACCTGTGGAATGAGGATGTGATCGAGATATTCATGCAGCCTGACACGACTGTTCCGGCCTATTTTGAATACGAGCTGTCCCCATTGAACTACGAGCTGCCCATCAGTATTTACAATGAGAAGGGTAAGTTAAATAGCTGGATACCTTTTCATTATGAGGCGGAACGCAAAACCAGGCACGCGGTAACAGTACAGGGTGGGGCGCAAAAAAGCCATGCGGCAATCGATAGCTGGACTTCCGAAATATTCATTCCCTATCAATTATTGAAACCGCTGTTGAAAGCGCTGCCTGCTTCGGGAACCCGTTGGAAAGGTAACCTCTACCGCATCGATTACGACAAGGGCGAAACATTATGGGCCTGGCGGCCTAACAGCGGCAATTTTCATGAGTATGAAAAGTTTGGAATCCTTCACTTTGAATAAAACCCGTGCCTTATGAACCAAGACGATCAACCAAACAACTTTCCTGGGCGCCGCGATTTTTTGAAAGGATCGGCCGCCATCGTGGGAGGGGCCTTTGTCAGCGCTGCTTTTCCTGGAAAGGTCAGCGCATTTACATTCAGCGCCGACCCGATCAAAATAGCGCTGATCGGCTGCGGAAGCCGGGGCGCAGGCGCGGTTTTGAATGCATTGAGCTCCAACTCCAACGCCGTGCTGGTGGCCATGGCGGATGTTTTTAAAGACAAACTCGATGATACCTATGCGACGTTGCTGAAAGTCGGGCGGATCAAGAACTTTGTAAAAGTCCCTGATAATCAAAAATTTGTAGGTTTCGATGCCTACGAAAAAGCCATTGCCTGCGCGGATGTGGTGCTGTTGGTAACGCCTCCCGCATTTCGCCCGGCGCACTTCGAAGCGGCTGTGAAAGCGGGTAAGCACGTTTTTATGGAAAAACCACTGGCCTCCGATGCACCGGGAATCAGGCAGATTTTAGAAACGGGAAAAGAGGCAACGCGGAAGAATCTGAAAGTGGTGGTAGGGCTTCAAAACCGCTACGATCCGGGATACCAGGAAATGGTGAAGAAATTGAAAGAGGGGGCCATCGGCAAAATCATTTCAGCTACGGATTACTACCTGATCGGTCCGGTTACCAATGTGCCGCGGCAGACGGGTTGGACGGAAATGGAGTACCAAATGCGGAACTGGCGGTATTTCAACTGGCTGTGGGCCGGCTCACCGGCCGGGTTGCAGATCCATAATACCGATATCGTCAATTGGGTGAAGGATGCTTACCCGGTGCGCGCGCAGGGAATGGGCGGGCGCTCATCGTTAAATGGACCCGGCGACGGCGATATTTTCGATCATTTTTACATTGAATACGAATACGCCGACGGTACCAAGCTCAACAGTCAGATCAGGCACATTACCGGCACATGGAACAAGGGCGGTGCTACTTTCCAGGGCGCTACCGGCACTGCGAGCCTGCAAGCGGGCATTAAGGCCCACAATGGCGACACGATCTGGCGCAATACGAACAAGGATTCCGAAAGCGCTTATCAGATCGAGCACGAAGCGCTGTTTGCCGCTATCCGGAACAATACGCCGCTGAACGATACCGAATGGGGCGCCAAAAGCACCATGACGACCATCCTCGGGCGCATGGCTGTGCATTCGGGCAAAATGGTCGAATGGGACGAGGCGCTCAATTCAACGATCTCGCTTATGCCCGAAAAGTTTGCATGGGACGCCGAGTCGCCCGTCAAGCCGGGGCCGGATGGTAACTACCCTGTTCCTGTACCGGGCATTTCTCCCATTGTTTAAAAGCATATGAAAAGTTTGCTGCTCCTGATCTGTTTTTTTGCTTTTACCCTTCCCTCGCACGCACAGAAAATGCCTGCCGGGCAGGGTGACGCTCCCAAGCCGTTGCTGCATGGTAAGCCCTTGACCCAACAGGGCTTTCTGCCGCTGATTCACGGGGAAAGTACCGATGGCTGGGAAATGCTGCCCGGGCACAGAGGCCATTGGGTTTTTACCAAAGGACTGATCGACTATGACGGCAAAAGTGCCGAAAAAGATAAATGTCTGTGGACTGCCGAGGCATTTTGCGATTTCGTGCTGGTGGCCGATGTGCGGCTGACCCGCAAGCCGGAAATGGCGAAAAGTACCATCGTCCTCGCCAATGGAGACAATGCGAAGAATGCCGATGGCACCAATAAAGAGGTGGAAATCCTTTACGCCGGCGATACCGGCATTTACCTGCGGGGCGATTCTAAAAACCAGGTCAATATCGGCTATCGTTACATCGGCTCGGGTGAAATATACGGTTACCGGGTAGATGCCGGTCTTCCTGCCGAAGTGAGGGCGGGTGTGACGCCGAAAGTCAAAGCGGATAAGCCGCCGGGCGAATGGAACCGGTTCATTATCACCATGAAGGGATCGAGGGTGACGGTTAATCTGAATGGAAAGACAGTCGTGGAGAATGCATTACTGCCGGGCATTGCAGCCTGTGGCAAAATAGCCTTGCAGGACGATCATGCCGACAATAACCTTTTCCAGTTTGCAAATTTGTATATCAAAAAACTCAACTAGATCATGTTACGAACGCTGTTGCTGGTTTGTTTTGCTGTAATGGTTATCCCGCCTGCAACGAACGGGCAATCGCCTGCGGATGCAATGATAAGCGTTCATCTTGAAAAGGATTACGGGTATCTCGAAACACTTTACAAAGACCTGCACGCGCACCCCGAGTTATCATTCCACGAAGAAAAAACGTCGCAGAGACTGGCAAAAGAACTCGGTGGACTCAATTGCAAAGTACTGACCGGAATAGGAGGACACGGTTTGGTGGGCGTAATGAAAAACGGCCCTGGGCCGGTAGTACTGGTGCGGGCGGATATGGACGCGCTGCCGATCCAGGAACGCACCGGCGTACCCTTCGCCAGTACGGCCACCACCTCCGACGAGTCGGGAAAAACATCGCCGCTCATGCATGCGTGCGGGCATGATATGCATATGGCCGTGTGGGTAGGGGTGGCGCGCGCGCTGGACAAGGTCAGGAGCAACTGGCACGGAACGGTGATCTTTCTCGCGCAGCCAGCCGAGGAGAGAGGTGCCGGAGCGCTTGCGATGATCAAAGCCAACGTGCTGGAAACATTCGGTAAGCCGGATTTTGCATTGGCGCTTCACGTTAATTCGGCCCTCGAATCGGGGAAAGTGGGGCTGTGCCCGGGCTATTCCCTGGCCAATATCGATGTGCTGGATATTACCGTGAAAGGAAAGGGCGGACATGGTGCCGTGCCGGAACTTACCATCGATCCGGTTGTGCTGGCCTCGACGCTCGTGCTAGGATTTCAAACCATTGTGAGCCGTGAAATCTCACCAACGGAACCGGCAGTGATCACCGTAGGGTCCATTCAGGGTGGGAGCGGGGCCAACATCGTTCCCGACGAGGTGAAGCTCTCCGTGTCGATCAGGTCATTCAATGATGATGTTCAAAAACAGCTGATCGAAAGGATCAAAAGACATTGCGAAGGTGCCGCATTAGCTGCGGGGCTGGAAAAGGAGCGTTTTCCGGTAGTGACCGTGCGCGACGAGTTTACGCCTTCCCAATACAATGACCCTGTCCTGACCGAGCGTCTTTTCGATCATTTCAAAGGAGTAATAGGGGCGGAGAATGTGGTAAAAGTATCGCCTCTGATGTTCGGAGAGGATTTCGGGTGGTTTGGCAGAAGTGTTCCTAAAATCCCGATCCTGATGTACTCGCTGGGCTCGGTAAGCAGCGCCGCCATGGCCGAATCCGTGCAAAGTAAGCTCCCGTTGCCTTCAACCCATTCATCCAAATACATTCCCGACCTGTCGCCTACATTAAGGACCGGCGTGCTCACGATGTCGTCGGCCTTGGTTTCGCTTTTGCAGCAATAATTTTTGCAATGCTTTTGCAAAGAGAAATCCGCGGTACACCAGCTGATGTACCGCGGATTAGTTGATTTTGAACTTCCTAAGTCTTGGCTTGCCGGCCGATCAGGAAATCGGGCTTTTAAGAGTCCTAGAATTATTGGATTCCATAAAAGAAGCTCCTGAGCTCGTCCGCAAAAACATTCGGGACTTCCAGGGCGGCGAAATGTCCGCCTTCTTTCACTTTTCTGAAGCTGACCACATTTACAAAACGCTCCGCCCACTCTTTCGGGAATTGCGCCTCTCTGGGAAACACCGTCACACCTGCCGACACATTGCTTTTCTGCAATGGCTGCGCGCCACCCCATTGTGCCACCGCATCTGCTTTGTACATTCTGGCAGAGGTTGCAATGGTTTGTGTGACCCAGTAGATCATGATGTTGGTAAGTATCTCATCCTTGCCGCCAAATGCCTGCTCGATCAGGTCGGGCGTCGCACCGGAGTTGGCGAAACTGACTATCCAGCCAGCAAGCCCAACGGGTGAGTCGTTCAATCCGTAGGCGAGCGATTGCGGCTTGGTAGCATGTACCATGGCATACGCACCTTCCGCATACCACCATTGTTGTACAAACTGTGCAAATTGTTTTTCGTCCTCGCTCATCGTGGCAGGATCTTCCTGTCCCATCGGGTAGCCCAGGTCTGTAAAATGTACGCCCGCTACCACGCCGGGATATTTGGAAGCCAATGCCTTGGTGACCCCCATGCCTACATCCCCGCCAGCCGCATAGAACTTGTCATAGCCCAGGTTTTCGGTCATTAACACCTTCCACAGGTCGGCCACCGCTTCGCTGCTCAGGGCCACCTTTTCGGAAAAGCCGAAACCGGGAATGGACGGTATGATCAGATCAAAGCTTTGTTCTCCTTCGGTGAGCAGCGGTATGATTTTGTGGAAGCGGTAGTAGCTATCGGGCCAGCCGTGCGTCAGGATCAGTGGCCTGGCGTTATTGCCCTTTCCCTTGATATACTGAAAATGAATCTGGACGCCGTTCACCTGGGCGGTGTATTGCGGGTATTTGTTTAGAGCAGATTCGTGCTTGCGCCAATCGTATTTGGTGAGCCAGTAGCCGACCAGCTCCCGCAGGTAAGCTTCACTGGTACCGAAATTCCAGCCCGCCCCCTCGGACTCCCCCGGCCAGCGGGTGTTTTGCAGCCGACTTTTCAAATCATCCAATACTTGTTGAGGAACTGCGACCTTGAATTCTGTTACGTTTTTCATAGCTGGTTTTTTGTTTGTTTGTGAGTAAGAACCGGTGATGCTCAGCATCTGCATAGCGAAAATGACAGCGTACAACTTGCGCATAATGTCTGATTGTTTGTAAAGCAAAGCTACCGCATCAGACGGGTAAGCAGTTAGAGGAAATGTCGGGAGAAATGGTAGAAATTTCGGTATTCTCTCTTACCCGGTCCAGGATGATTGCTTGTCCTTCCGGTACTCGCTGGGTGTAGTTCCGGCGAGCTTTTTAAATGATTTTGTAAAATGGGAAGTGTCTTCAAAACCAAGCCCGTGGCATATTTCCTGTATGGACATCGCGGTTTGCTTTAACAGGCTTTTGGCTTCCATGACCACAAATTCGTCGATGAACGCCTTCGCCGATTTGCCCAGTTCGATCTGCAATACTTCGCTGAGATACTTGGGTGTGATGTGCAGATGCATCGCATAATAAGCTACTTCCTTGTGGCAGATAAAATGCTCGCCAACCAGTTTTCTGAACTTACGGGTAATGTCTTCCCGCCTGGAAACCCCAGCATTCTTAGGTTTGTCATCCTGAATGGAATGGAACGAACTGGCCAGCATCAGCAGGGAGTGAACGACCCCGGGGACCGCATCTTTTTCGTCCTTTAAGACTTTGAGCAGTGCAAACAAGGATGTCACCTTTTCTACCTGGTCGGTTGTCAGCTGGATGACGTGATTGCCGCCATGGAAAAAGAACGGCAGCGAATGCAGGAATGACTTTGCCTGCAATTCCGCAAACAGTTCTTCCGTGAAATAGAGCGTGTCGTGTTCGGCCGTGTAGTTGCCCGACCATTGACAAACCATCCCGGGGCCGACGGTCGTGAGGCTATGGGCTTTTAGCGAATAATCGGTGCTGCCGATCTTGAACATGTCGCCCTCACCCGTGTAAGTGATGCCTAATCCATAAGCAAATGTTCTGAACGGAAAACTGACGTGTGCATTCTGGTAGGTGTGCCGGTCGGCCAGAAAGAAGGGAAGGTTTGGGCTGTGAGCGTTCTGGTGTTTCAGGAACTCGTACAGGTTAAAAGACTTCAGGTTGTTTTTTTTCTGCATAACGGGCATGGTCGAATGAACTTTCAAAACGCAAACTCATCAAAAACAAATGCTCTGCTGAACAGCAGGTTCTTAATGCCTGCTTCTTTCAGGTTAATGCAGCATCCAGGTGAAATGCCGGGTGCTGATCCATTTTACATTGTATCGGGTGCTGTAAAAAAGATAGCGTTTGTCCGGTGTAAGATAAGCACAGTATTCGTAGCTATCGGTATTGACCTTTTTGCCCATGTTCTTTGCGGGTGCCCAGGTACCGTCCGGATTTCGTAAAGAATAGTAAAGGTCTGCGCTGCCGTGGGAGTCGGGGCGTTCTACGGACGTGAAAATGAGGTAGCGTTCATCGGGTGAGATCATCGGATCGTGTTCCATTTGTTTGGAATTAATAGCAGGTCCCAGATTTTCCGGTGTCGTGTAAGCGCCATTGACATAGCGGCTTACATAAATGTCATGCGACCCCATCGTTCCCGCGCGATTGGAGGCAAAATACAGGTTTCCATTTTCAGAACGTGACACATAATACTCCGTACTGTCGGAATTGACGCTTGTCGCATTCTCGGGCTCGGTCCATGTGCCGTCTTGCTGGGGTCGGATGAACCAGATATCATAGTCAGCAAGGGTATCGCCGGGATGGTGGGGTCTGTTTGAAATGTAATATAAGGTGCCGTCACTGGCGATAAATGGATCCGCTTGCGAATACGCCGGTTCGGTAAACGGCGCCGGTACCGGATTGCTCCATACGCCATGCTTTTGTTCTGTCACGTAGATCTGCCATCTTCCTTTGCCTGAACGTGAAAAATAAAAGCTTTTGCCATCCGGCGAAAAGGCTGCATTGAAATCGAGTGAGTCGCCGCAGACAATGCCCGGCAGGAAACGCATGGCTCCGGAATCGGGCAATGGCAGGGGGTAGCTGATGGAAGTTTGCGGTCTGCGCTCACCGGTGCAGCACATCGTCAGTAGCGCGATCACGACCGCGAAGGCATTTTTGGCAGATCTGCTTAAAACCATACGTGATCAGGCGGTTTTAGTTTTTCTGTAATAGTATTCGAGCGCTTTTTCGCGACTGCCGCATACATTCATGTCGCACCATTTACGCTTTCCGTTTTTGGATGTGTCCAGAAAAAGCCATCCGCAACGCGGGCACGCTCTGAGCCGGCTGAAATCCTGGCGGGTCAAAACCTCGAAAGCGGATTGGATGACCAGATTCAGCGGCTCGTCAAGCGCTATTTCATCATCTTTAAAACAAACCTCGGCGCCGGCTGTCCCGAAGCCGACATTGATTTTCTGAAATGTCAGGGAAAGTCTTTCATTGAAAGCACTCACGACGGCCGCTTCCGGAACATTACCGGAGGCGATGGCTGTAAAAAGCCGGTAGAGGTTTTCGCGAACGGCGATCACCTGACCGAGTGCCGCTAATGCAGAAGCCTGTTCAAGAGATGCACGTTCCTTGAGTACCCGAAACCTGTGGCCGGTAAGTGCTCCTGCTTTGGCCGACCATTCCAGAAAGTCGTCATATGTTTGCAGGTACTCGTATTCAGGTACAGGTTTCCGCGTGTTGACGGTGTTGGTGAAGTCAAACACCAGACATCCTCCTTGCAGTTGCAGATTTTCCAATGTTCTCATCACGACACTCCGAATTTTTGTTTTTACCATCTAATGCAAATTTAAAGGTAAAATATTTTACCAATAAATTTACACTAGATAGTAAGAAATCGGCAGCGTCGACTAAGCGATAACACGTGCAGGCGAGGTGCAACCGCGAATCCCGGTGCTGATTCGGGTAGGATGCCACCGCGCTATGAGCGCAAAGCAGGCTGCATCAGGGTGCTGATCGCGATACGGTTCCAGGTATTGATGGCCGCAATGGCCATAATCACCTGTGCCAGGTATTCTTCCCCTAATGCTGCGGTTGCCTGTGCGTACAATTCACTGTTAACGCCTTCTTTGTGGATCAGGGTGATTGCCTCGGTAAGTGCCAGGATAATGCGTTCCTCCTGTGTGAACAGGGATGTTTCCCGCCAGGCATTCAACAGAACAATTCGCTGAATACTTTCCCCGGCCTGAAGTGCATCATGCGAATGCATGTCGATGCAAAAGGCGCAGCCATTGATCTGCGAAGCCCGTATTTTGATCAGCTCACGATGCGTCCTGGTGAGCAGGGTGGTGCTTAAATAACTTTCCAGGCCGTACATGGCCTTGTATGCCCGTGGCTGCGTGGCCTCGATATTGACCCTCTTTTCCATTGTTTTTGAACTGTTTGATTAATGGTTCAAAGGTAGGAGGGGGTGTAGCGAATTTACTTAAGCTGGTTTAAGATCGCTTTTTCCGGAGCTCGCTCAGGTATTCGGGCGTGATGTCCAGATAGGAAGCAAGCAGATACTGCGGCACACGCTGGACAAATTCGGGATACAGGCTCGCAAAGTGGCGGTAGAGCTCCTCCCGCGAAAAATCCTGCTGGTATTTCATCCGAAGCAGCGACGCGCCGTAGCCGCGCTGGTAGATCTTGCGAAAGTACCGTTCCATTTGCGGATAGCTGTCAAGGAGCCGTTCATAGGAACGGTAATCGATCGACAGGACCTGCGTGGCTTCCACAGCCTGGATGTAAAATTCGGTATGTTGTCTTTTTTCAAATGCCATGAAATCTGTCAGCCACCAGTTCTCAAGCGCAAACTGGGTCGTCCGCTCGACACCTTTGTTGTCAACAAAAAACATACGCAGGCAGCCCCTGGCAACAAAGAAAAGTGTTGTGCATTCACGAGCTGCCTGCTGGATGACCTGCTTTTTCGGGACAAAATCACTGTTGAAGGATTGGAGTATGGCATTACCATCTTCGACAGGAGAGCCCGTAATTGTTTTGATATGATCGATTAACCTAACGGCATTGACATCAGCTGTTTCCATGAAGCGGGTATTAAGTCGGGGATTTTGTGGAATTACCCCCTCAAAGAAACGAAAATCTCCCCCTAAACTGAAATTGGAAAAATTCTACTTTTGCTTCAATAAATCATAACAAGCATATCGGCAGGCCTGATCAACCTCCGGCATGGCATGTTAACAATTCCAAAATTCCTTATCTCACTTTTTACAACCGTTTCTATGTGTTTCTTGTACCCAAAGCCGTCTTTGATGGCTACTATATGTCTTTTTGTGATCTCGAATGTTTTACCCGTCAGGCTGAATGCAGGCCGGATATCAGCAGGTGATACCGTGGTGAGGATAGAGGTCAGGCCGGAAGTCAGGCACCAGACGGTCCGGCATTTTGGCGCTTCGGACGCATGGTCGTGCCAGTTTGTAGGGAACTGGCCGGATCGTCAGAAAAATGCGATCGCCGACCTGCTTTTTAGCTACGATGCAACGCCCGATGGTCGTATGAAGGGTATCGGCCTCTCTTTATGGCGCTTTAACGTCGGTTCCGGCACCATGGCGCAGGGTGATGCGAGCGGTATCCGGGACGAATGGAGGCGAACGGAGACATTCCGCACCACCACCGGCTCCTACGACTGGGAAAAGCAGGCCGGGCAACTGTGGTTTATGAAAGCAGCCCGGGATCGCGGCGTGAAAGAGTTCCTTATTTTTCCAAACACCCCGCCCACGCACCTTACCGTGAACCAACGGGGATACGCTCCTGACGCCCTACCGAACCTGAAACCGGAGCATTTCTCGGATTTTAGCAATTTTCTGACTGATGTGATCGAAGGGGTGCACCGGCAAACAGGCATCATGTTCGGGTACGTCAGCCCCGTCAACGAGCCTCAGTGGGATTGGGATCACGGTGGACAGGAGGGGACGCCATTCCTGAACGAGCATGTCGCTTCCATGACCAGATCGCTGAGCATGTCACTACTAAAAAGGAAGTTACCCACCCAAATTGCCATTGCGGAAGCTTCGCGGATCGAATACATCTATTCAGGATACGAGCGGCCGGAGCGCGGACTGAATTTGCACACCTATTTCGATAAGAAGTCGCCTGCATATCTGGCTGATCTCCCTAATTTACTTCCTGTCATCACCGGCCACAGTTACCTGACGACCTCGCCGTTCAATGTAGCCGTCAGCAAGAGAAAGGAGCTGGCTTCCCAGGTCAACAAACTTCCCGGGCTCGAATACTGGATGACCGAGTATTGTATACTGGGTGATAATGAGGGGGAGATAAAAGGCGAAGGCCTGGATTTATCGATTACTTCGGCTTTGTATATGGCAAAAGTGATTCACAATGACCTGGTTCACGCCAATGCTTCTGCCTGGCACTGGTGGATTGCCGTTTCTCCCTATGACTATAAGGACGGACTCGTGTACATCGACAAAAATAAAACCGGTGGTAATTACCGGACCTCGAAAATGCTATGGGCCCTGGGTAATTTCAGCGCCTTCATCAGGCCGGGCGCTGTGCGGATCGAAGCGGTCGGCACTGCCGAAGAGCCCGGACTTCTGGCCTCATCCTACCAGAACACCAATGGTGAGATAGCGACGATTCTCGTCAATACCGGTGATGCTCAGGTGAGGGTAAACCTTAACACCCCCAATGGCAGGTTTGTAGTGTTGAAACAATATGAAACATCTGCTAGCCGGGATCTGGAACAAGTTACTGCCGCTGGCGGCGCTGTGATTATTCAGCCGCGGAGCATTAGCACCGTTATCGGTGAAATTCAACCATAGTATGCTTTTCTAATTACCCAGGACCGGCTGCCGCGGGACGAGCAGGGCAGCCGGTTTGACCTTCTCTTTCAACCTGAAAAATAATGAAACACCTGTTGCAAAAGACACATCGGTTTTCGGCGTTTATACTCAGCATTTTTATCGCCGTCCACCTCTTGAATCATCTGGCAGCGCTCGCCGGACCACCGACTCATATTAATGTCATGATGGCCCTGCGGAACGTATACAGGCACCCGTATGTGGAGCCCGTATTGCTGATTGGCGTGGTCATTCAAATTGGAAGCGGAATCCTGCTGGTGGTCACTCAGCAGTTCTGGAAATCGGTATTGAAAAGTTTACAGGCCATCAGCGGGCTTTATCTGGGATTTTTCTTAGTGTACCATGTCCGGGCGATACTTCTGGCGCGTTTTTCGTGGAAAGTTGAGACAGATTTCTTTTTCGCAGCCAATGTTGCGGTGGATCCTGCGACGAGAGCCTTCTTTTTGCCGTATTATTTCTTTGCGATCGTGAGCATCTTTCTGCATGTTGCCTGTGCGCATTATAGCCGCAGAATGCTTTTGAATGCAGACCGGTCTCTTGAAAATCAGGATTTTGGAAAGCAAGTTGCCCGGGAAGCCGTTTTGATCGGACTGTCGGGGCTGATCATAGCGGTGCTGGTGACGGCGACTTTTGGCGGTTTTCTGTACCGTATTAATGGTGGCTAATTCAACAGGCATTGGCTGAACAGTGTCAGAGCGCGTTCAATTCGATGACTTCCTCCACACCGGTATCGAAGAACAGCCGGTCGCCATTTAGCTGCCCGGATTGCCTGCCGTTGCGTTTGAGCTGGACGATTTTACCCGGCCAGGGATTGATCAGCTGACAGGGTCTTCCCTTTTCGCTGTAAAGTTTAACGGATGTGACCCGCCCGTCTTTCAATTCGCTGCTCACCAGAAAAGCGCCATATGCACGCAATTGCCGAAAGGAGGCATTCCGGTTGCGATTCCAATTTGGAAAAACACGGATTACACCTTCGTAGCTCTGCATCAGCATTTCATGGATGGTCAGCGGAACGGCCGACAAGGTTTCCACACCGCCCCCTGCCTGGGTGATCAACAAATTCGGAAAGGAAGACGCAACGACTCTTGCTTTGAGATAACCAAGCAGCGAATCCGCATCATATCCAACCCTTGCGGCCCCGGGGAAAACGGTTTCGATGCCGTTACCCAGTGTGTTACCCCATTCCTCGGGCTGTTTGGACCTGGTTTGCCAACGCCGGATATCGTTCAGCAGAATCTGATTGAAAGCCGGATCGGTGACCGGACCGGTCACTGCGCCCGGGAGGAGGAGCCCGTGTATTGAAACGCGCTGCAATCCATTGGGCTGCTCCTGCTGCTCCACGGGGCTTTGCTCTGTATTTTTGAGGGCGATATGGCCGTCCGGGTTCGGTCCGGTGGGAAAGTCGCTGATATGGTTCACGATATGCGCCCACTTGTTTCGTCGTGAAGTGTCCGTTTGCAGATAGCCGCTCATATCGTACAAACCTTTAAAAAGCATTTTCACCAGGCCGAGAGAAAGGTTGGAGTTGAAATCGCCCAGCTTGTCCCGCCATTGTCCCTTGTTTCGCAGATTGGGCATCACCTCATTGAAATGGTCCATTACGATCACATAGCGGCCGTTTTCAAAGCGCAGGTAATCCTCCCAGAAATCCGCACACCCGATGAGAAACGGGTAGACCTTCCGTGCATACTGCTCGTCGTAGGTGCTGTAAAACCGCATAAACATATTGGCGGCGCTGAAAACGGCATTGATCTTCTGGCCCAGAAACTTGTATCCTCCGTCGATCGTATTCTCCGGTGAGCCGTAACGTTTCTGCATTTCCTCGGGCGTCAATGGCCAGCGCGTCGTGCATATGCCTTTGGGGCCGATACCGACCGGGTAATACAGGCCGCCGATATGGAGAAGCTCTTTGGCATGCTGCCTTCCTTTTTCCATATAGTCGAGCAACGGCTGGTCGAAATTATCGGTCAGGTCGACATAATTGGATGAAAACGCTGCCCAGTATGGCGCCTGGTAATTGTAGTTCAGGTGATAATCGCCGCCCCAGGCCGTCGAATCGCGCGTGATGAACGGCCCCCAAAGTCCGGGCGCCATTTTGTTGCCGCGGCTGGCGGAAGCAAAAAGATACTGGGAGGCATAGTAGTATTTTTCGAGCAGTGTATCCCCGATAGCGATCTGCGAACGTTCCCAACGCTGCTTCCACCAGTTAACATGAGCATCGTGCATTTGCCCGACCTTCGCCTGGTCCATGTCGCCGGCTTCCCTGATGGCCCTGTTCTTCCAGTCGGCGTCGTCCAGGTTGGTGTAAAGCATTACCACGAAGGTCTGCTTCTGGCCCGGCCGAAGAGTAAGGGTCCCGTTTTTCGCAGTGGTTCCTTCCAAAGATTTTATGGCAATCGCAACGTGTGACGGCCATTCCAGCAATGGTGTATTTTCAAAAGACCTGGTTACCCATTGAACACCGTTTGTCGTGCCCTGCTGCGTTGTTGCCGTATTTCCTTTCGCAGCCCACAATCCGAGGTCCAGCTTACAGATCTGGTTTGCCGTAAAAGTAATCACGGCAGCATTGTGGGTTGCCGTCACCCAGGCTTCGGAAGTCACTTCCAGATCCCCCTTTTTGAACCGACTTCGGGTCACAGCACGATCGAAAAGCGTTTCAGCGTAGTAGGAAGCGCCTTTCAAAGGGGCAATAGAGATATCCAGGCCACCCGGCAGCGCAATGCCGCCACCGGGGTACACCGGATAGGCGCGCCAGAAATCATTCTTTCCAAAGTAAAAGGTCAGGTGGTCGGGCGTGCCGCCGATGGTAAGGCCTATATCACCGTTGCCGGCGAGCGGCCCGTCGGGCATTTTGGGTGTAGGAACGTTTTGAGCGGGAGCCGTAAAAACGGCCTTGTATCGCCCCGGCCCGGTGGCGGCTTCGGGCGAAAACTGTCCGAAAGCCATGACCGGTACCAGGAGCGACAATAAAACTTGCAATGATTTCACGCAGAAAAAATGTTTAAATGACTTGTTCAAAGGTTCATCAGTCTACCAGCCGGGATTTTGGGGGTAGGGGTCACCCGTCACCACGGCGTCGATCTGGTTCTGCGGAACGGGTCGCAGCAGGTGTTTGGGAGACTGAATGTTGGGGGCACTTTCCAGATTATGTTTTTTTACACGTTCAACCAGCTTTCCGGTCCGTACCAGGTCCCACCAGCGCATGTTCTCCCCGCAGAGCTCCCTGGCGCGCTCGTCGAGGACAAAATCCAATGTCAGGTCAGCAGCTTTCGCTTTCATCGCTTCTGCATTGCCGGTCGGGTACGCGGCACGTTGCCTGACGGCATTCAGGAGTGGCAATGCCGCCGCAGCCTGGCCATCCATCAGCAGCGCCTCTGCCGCGATCAGGTAAGTTTCCGCCAGGCGGTAAACGATCACCGGTCTGATCGAAGGATAGTTCAGGTCAGCGCGTTTGGTATCGAAATACTTGAACATGGCCGGCGAGAGCCTGATGTTGTAATTTCTTGGAGGAATAAGCAGGTAAGGAGCCGCCGCGATCGCTGCATTCGAGACGTCTTTGCCCGGCATGTAGATCGCCGTGTCACCGACACCGAATTTCAGGCCGCCCGGCTGGGCATTGGCCGGTGCACCGGCGGGAAGCGTGGCTGGCCAGCGTGAAATGGAAGGGGCATTGTTGGAGTACCACACCGTCTGGAACGTTTTGCCGTAGCGGGTATCGTTGACCCGGTCCGCAAATGCGGTATCAGTGAGCCAGCGCGTTGGTACGCACCGGATGTAAGGCCTGCCATACCTGACGTCCCGCTTCATGCCCGGCTGATTTTCATATTGAGGCACCCACATGTGGTTCAGGACATTATCGGCGCCTCCGCTGTTGTTGGGGCCATTATAGGCCAGGTTAGACGTGTGCTGTACGGTCCACAACACTTCCTTGCTTCCTTCATTTCCCTCGGCATGTACCTGGCCGAAATCCTGCAATAAGCCCAGGCCGAGCGAAGCGCTATTGGTGATTAGGTCTGTGGCCACGGTGTGGGCATTTTTGTAATCGTCCGGTTTGGCGGCGGCCGAGCCTGCGCGCGTCAGGTAAACCTTGGCCAGCAAATGCTTCGCGGCGGCGGCAGTCGCTTTGCCGGGTAGCACGCCGCCAGCGACCGGGCTGGCAGGCAGCGTTTTGATCGCATCGTTCAGGTCGGCTACGATGAAATCATATACTTCCGACATTGGCGAACGTGACGCCGATGTGCTGGGTAATGCCTGAAAGTTCTTATTGAGCGTTACATCTCCCCAGAACTGGACCAATATAAAGTAGAAGTTGGCCCGCAGGAATTTGGCTTCGGCCACCATTCTCTTCTTTTCGGCGTCATCGATCCCGGTTATTTTTTCAGCATTGTCCACCAGACCGTTGCACGTATTGATGAATGTGTAGCAGTTCGCCCACGTATTGGTCACCTGCCCGTTGTTGGGAAGGTAGTTGCTGTTGTATTTATTAATGTTGTTGTTGCCATCCTGACCTGTAAAGAACTCGTCGGTTCCTATCACGGTAATTGTAAACAAATCCTGATTTCCCCAAAACATGCGCGTACCTGCATATGCCGCGTCCAGGCCCGACCTGAATCCTTGGGGCGTACTGAAAAAGGCGGGCGTGAGTATGGATTTGGGTTCTTCAATGAGCCTATCCTCACAGGACAGCAGCAGGCCCAGTCCCAGGGCGCAAACCGTTGCTATCGATAATATTTTTTTCATTGATCGGTATTTTTAAAATATAAAATACTGTATTTCAAAATGTTATATTGACGCCAAAGATCATCGAGTAAGTAGCCGGTGTATCGACGTTGATCGATCCTCCTTCCGGGTCGATGCCATTGTACTTGTTGCGGTAAGGTGAAAAGAGGATGAAGGCGTCGTTGGCCGTGGCATACAGCCTGACCGATTTGCAGCCTATCCGTTTCAGAAGCCCCTGCGGTAAATTGTAACCCAGGCTAAGGCTCCTGATTTTCAGAAAGCTTGCATTGAAATAGCCCATCGTGGAATTGAATGGAGTGTTGGTTGAGGCAGAATTGGGTTTTGGGTAATAGTTCTGGCCGTTGGCAGGCGTCCAGTAATCCACAACCAGGTTGTTGTAATTACCCTGGAAAGTATTGGCAAACCCGCTGTTATGCATCCGGCTGATCAGCAGCCCACCGACTCGGGCAAAACCCACGACTGTAAAATCGAAACCTTTATAGGCAACCCGGTTCGTAAACCCGCCCTGCCATTTGGCTTGCTGCGAGCCGAGGATCACCCGGTCGTTGGCGTTGATCACCTCGTCGCCATTGGTGTTTTCGACCTTGATCGTGCCAATGACCGAACCCGTGCCTGTTACAGACAAGCCGAGTTTCCTGGCCGCGGCGGTATCGGCAGCAGTGTTCTGCCAGATACCGATCTTATTATAGTCAAATATGGTCCCGACGGGCTCGCCTACAAACCAGTTGTTGGTAATATCCCGGGTTACCTGATTGGCCAGCTGCACGATTTTTCCGCGATTCAGGAAGAAATTCAGGTCCGTGGTCCAGCTGAATTTGTCCCTGCCATTGCCGGGGATATTGATGAGGCTCAACTGGATCTCCAAACCCTGGTTCTGGGTTTTTCCCACATTGGTCAGGATGGAGTTAGGAATACCGGTCGTCGGCGGAAGATTCTGGGGCAACAGCAGGTTGTTGGTTTTCTGCTGATAGTACTCCACCGATCCGCTGATCCGGTTGTTACGTAATCCGAAATCCACACCGACATTGAATGAACTGGTGTACTCCCATTCCAGTGACGGGTTGGGGGTATTGGTCGGATAGGCTCCTGTGACATTGGATGAGCCATAATTGTAAACCACAGGCGTCAGTTTACCCAGGGTCGAGTAGGGGCTGATCCCCTGGTTGCCTACCGTACCATAGCTCGCCCGCAATTTGAGGAAGGTCACGTCGGTCATGGATTTCATGAACGGCTCTTCGCTCAGGTTCCAGGCCACGGCCGCGGACGGGAACACGTGAAATTTGTTGCCCGGTGCAAGGCGGGAGGAGCCATCCGAGCGCATGGTCAGCGTGAGCAGATATTTGTCATTGAAGCCATAATTCAGACGGCCCATGTAGGATATGATCGCCCATTTCTCATAAGTTCCCGTGCCGGTGAGGTTTGCACCGAGTTGCGGATTGGTGTTTTCAAGTACATCGGCCAGAATGGTGTTGTTATTGAATTCGTTGGTCTGGTTTTGCGATTCCTGCAAACTGTACAATCCGGTAAAATTGAACTTATGACGGCCGGCGACGATCTTGTCGTAGATGATCATGTTTTCAAGCGTGTAATCGGTACGGAAGCCGGTGCTGTTGCGGGAGGTCGATAATCCTCCCAGGTTGTTGGAAGTGGCACTTGCATAAAAATTCCCGTACACGTCCGAGCGGACCTCGGCACCTGCATTGAAGCGGTATCTGAGCCCTTTGGTAAGGTTGATGTCCGCGTAGAGCGTTGTGAAGGTTCCGAGCCTGCGCCGGTTTTCGACTGCCGCGCCGTCGATGAAGTTGGCCAGCGGGTTCCAGACCTGGTTGGCGCTGCCGGGCACGAAGCCCCAGAGATTTCCGTTGGCATCATAGGGCGTCGTCAGCGGACTTGCCCGCAATACCTGACCCATCGGGTTGGCATTCTCACCCTGGATACGGGTGAAAGTGTTGATCGAGCTCAGGCCTACCTTGATGAAGCGGGCCAGCTGCTGGTCGATGCTGAGCTTGGCGGCATAGCGGTCGAAACCCTGGCCGGGATAAATGCCTGTTTCTTTGAAATATCCGCCGGAGAATGCATACTGGGTTTTGCCTGTGCCTCCTGATACGCTCAGCTGGTGGTTGGTCATGATGCCGGTTTTGTAAATAAGATCTTGCCAGTCGGTACTTCTGTTCATATTGATCGACTCCACTTCCTGCGGGTCGAAGGTGCCGTCGGTCATAAATTTGGGATCGTCCAAACCGGTGTAGGTACCGGGTGCCGAGCCATTGATCCTCGACCATTTTTTCAGGTCACGGAATTGCGGGCCGTTCATAATGTGGAACTTGCCCAGATTTTTGGTAAAACCCACATAACCGCTGTACCCCACCTGAAGGCCTCCTTCTTTTCCTCTTTTGGTAGTGACCAGAATAACGCCGTTGGCACCTCTTGAACCGTAAATGGCGGTAGAGGAAGCGTCCTTCAAGACCTCGACAGACACCACGTCGTCCGGGTTCAAATCATTGATACTGCCATTGAACGGAAGCCCGTCGACAACAAACAACGGATCGTTACCCGCACCGAGCGAGCGGTTTCCCCTGATCCGGATCACGGGCGGTGAGCCAGGTTTGCTGTTTCCTCCATTTTTCTGGATGTCGATACCTGCGGCCCGCCCCTGCAATGCTTCCGACAAGTTGGTTACCGGCACATCGCGGAGCGATTGTTCGTTCACCGATGCAATGGCCCCGGTGATATCCGACTTTCTCTGGGTACCATAACCCACGACGACTACTTCTTCCAGGGCTTTTGTATCCACTTTCAATGCGACATCGAGCTTTGTGCGGTTTCCTACCTGCATTTCCTGTGGCAGATAGCCTACAAATGAAAAGACCAGTATGGCTCTGCTGTCGGGCACCTCCAACAGGAAGTTTCCGTTTTCATCGGATGTCGTGCCGCGCTGGGTGTCTTTCAGCAACACGCTTACACCGGGCAGGCCATCGCCCCGCTCATCGGTAACCCTCCCCTGTACACGGATGTCGGGCAACCGGTAGGCGCCGATTCTGGTACCGGGGCTGGTCGCGGCAGTTTTATCCGTAAAGCCGACCATCGATTCGGGTACCTGCTCTTTGCGCAGCATCGGCATCAACGTTTGCCCGGGCCGGGGAATGTCCTTTTTCCGGATCACGATCATTCTGTCGATGATCGAATATTGTAGCGATTCATCCCGAAGCAAAAGATCCAGTGCCTGCGTGACGGACACGTTACGGACGGATATGTTTACCTTTTTCGAAGCGTTCACAATGTCGTTTTCGTACCAGAAGAGGTAGCCTGTTTGGCTTTTGATTTCTTTAAATATTTTTTCCAGCGAGACGTTCTTCTTCGAGAGCGTGACGGTTTGTGCGTTTCCTTCCGCGAAAACGTGCAGGCACGCGCAGGCGATCAGGAAGGCTGTGATTTTAATCCGCATGACGATTCGTTTTTGGATGACCGGGGCCAGCCGGATCAGCGTCGAGAACTTCGCGGGACCGCGCCCGGAAAGCCGACCTGTTTTTTGGGCAACAGAAATGCCGTAAGTACAAAAATTCATACTTTTGCTTCGTTTGGGTTAAATGGAAAAATAATCTGTGGAAAGATTCTTTGCCGTCTTACGGCTACTCGTTTGGCCCCGACTGCCATCTTACAGGATGGTAATCACCGGAAGTGTTCGTAGCACTTCCGGTTTTATTTGTTCAGGGCTTTACAATAATGACGTTGTTCCTGATTTCAAAGTGAATATTATTCAGTTCCAGTACTTTCAGCACGCCTGAAAGATTCGACTTCCGGGAAATGCCGCCCGTAAACAGGCGCCGCGGAATTTCGCCCTGATACTCGACGCGTACGTCGTACCATCTCCCAAGCTGCCGCATAATGGCTTCGATGTCTGCATTCTCAAAGGAAATGATGCCGTTTTTCCAGGAAATGGACTCCTCGGCGTCGATATCGTTCCGGACCACAAAGCCTTTATCGCCCTCGTACGCGCATTGCTGTCCCGGCCTCAGCAAGCTGCTTTTATGCGTACCGGCCTTCGTTACGCGCACACTTCCTTCCAGCAAAGTTGTTTTAATCGCCTTTTCTTCAGCGTAAGCCATGATATTGAAATGCGTCCCGAGCACTTCCACCGTTTCGCGGTCGTTGACGTTGATCCGGAATGGTACCGGCTTGCCTTTTCCGCGGGATTTGGCCACTTCGAAATAGCCCTCGCCGGAAAGCCTGACGAGCCTGAGGTTATGATCAAATGAAGTGGGATACCGTAGCGACGACGATGCATTGAGCCAGACTTTGCTGCCGTCGGGCAACACTACCCTGAACTGCCCTCCTTTGGGGGTGGAAATGGTGTTGTAGCTCAATTGGCCGCTTTGGGCATCCTTATTGACCTCGTAGATCAGCTCGCCGTCTTTTTTACGTATACTAAAATGCGCATCCTGCCTCAACGCGCCGTCCGCCAGTTCGTCCAGTTTGAGTACGGAACCGTCTCCGAGGGTAAGCGTGGCCTTGTCGCCGCCAGGTGCGACGTCATGCAGGACAGGCTTCACGGGCAGCGACGCCATTTTCCTGTCTTCCATAAAAAAATAAGTTCCCGCTCCCAGTAGAAGCAGTGCGAGGGCAGCAGCAACCGACGGTCTGAATAGCCAGTACGTTTTCCGGCTTTCCGTGCGGATCATGCGGTTCTGTATTCCAGCCAGAAGGCGATCGCGGTGTTCCTGCTCGCTTAATGCATGAGATTCCGGTACGTGCACTTCTTCATCCTGGTTCCGATTGTACCAGTCGGCAAACGCTTGCTTTTCCTCGGGAGTGATCGTGCCGGTGAGCCATTTTCCGGCCAATTGCAGATAGCGTACGTCAGGTGGTTTCAGGGACATCGGGTCAAAGGCTTTTTCTATATGTTCCTTTTGACGGACCAATCCCTTAGTCGTTCGATTGAAAAATGTATTATTTTTTTAAAAAATTATACTTCAATTACAAATGGATCATAAGAGCAAGGAGAGGAGCAGTTGATTCAGGCCTGTGCGGAGGGTTTTGAGTGCTTTGCCGAGGTGGGCTTCCACCGTTTTTTCGGAAATACCGAGCTCTTGAGCGATCTGTTTCTGAGAGTAACCCGATTCCCTGCTGAGTTGGTACACCAATCTGCATTTCTCGGGCAGGCCGGCCACCAGCTCGCTGAGTCGCTGCTGCAATTCTTCAAATTCAAGCCATTCTTGGGTTGAATCGTCGATCAGATCGTAGTGAAAGGTGCGGTCGTCGCCAAATCTGCTTTTTAGATTTTGTTTAGCCAGTGATTTGATGACCCGGTATTTGACTGAAACAGCGAGGTAATTGTTCAGTGATGAGGTCAGTTGCAGTTCTGCCTTCCGGTTCCAAAGCGAGACAAAAATGTCCTGCACGATTTCTTCGGCCTCGTCCAGATCACCGGTTTTGTTAGCTGCGATGACAAGCAATCGTTTCCAGTAACGGTTGTAGATCTCCGTAAACCCGCTTTCCTGCCCCGATCTCATCAGACCGAGCAGTTCGTGATCTGTGTATTGAGCTAGAGACATATCATCGGGCGGGCAGGAATATCATTTTAACTATAACAAACATAACCATTATTGCACAAAACGACACACCCGGATGTTTTTAAAGTCGGCGGAAGCGGGCCATGGTATGGGACTAATTCAGGATGCGCCGACCCTGATTCCGGGTACGAGAAAAGACCACATTTAGCGATTTTCCACACTTCTGTATTAATATAGACGCGAATATGACCGACTCATGCACGCATGTGCTATTTTTGGCTAAAAATGGTGCATTGTATACTTAAACAAATAGCATGAACAACACTCGTCGTAAATTCATAGCAAGCTCTGTTACGCTTGCAGCAGGTACAGCAGCAGCGATAGCGGCCCCGGCCGATACGGCCAAAGGAAAGTATCCATTGGTCCATCACGTTTTTTTCTGGCTTAAAAACCCGGGTTCAGTAGCGGATCGCGACCGCATTATCGAAGGGCTCAAAACGCTGAAAAAGATAGATGCCATTAAAGAGCTCCGCATTGGAGTAGTGGCCAGCACCGAAAAACGCGACGTCGTGGACAACAGCTGGGCAGTATCGGAACTGATGTTCTTTGAAGATGTGGCGGGACAGGCAAGCTATCAAACTCACCCTATCCACCAGCAATTCATCAAGGATTGCAGCCATCTTTGGGATAAGGTGATCGTTTACGACGCGATAGACGCGTAAGCATTGCCGGAGCGGGCAAAGAGACCTGAGGAAGCCCGTTCATTTGAGGTATAGAGGGCCAGGTCACATGAATACCTGGTTTTTGCAAATCCTGGCTGCTGGCAGCCAGGATTTTTACATTTGGTCTCAGCGATTATCCACTTTCTCTTTCAGTTCTTTGCCTTCTTTTTTAGTCGCATCGTAAGCCTTTTCGGCGCCCTTTTCTACCTTTTTTGCCCCTTTCTTGACACCTTTTTTGGTCGCGTCGTAGGCTTTTTCGGATCCATCCGCGACTTTTTCAGCACCATCCTCGACTTTGTCGCCAACATGCCGGGCGTCTTTCTTGATTTCCTTACCCGCTTTTCGCCCGGCCTCCTTGGTTTCGGCGGCGGCCTTGTCTGCTTTTGACCTTGTGTCCTCCTGTGCATAAGCGACGGACGATACGATAATGAATGCGATCAGAGCTGCTAATTTCTTCATGATTTCCAAGTTTATTGATTAATTTCCTGTTGGCCGGAATCAGTGACAAAAACCGTTCCCGAAGCCGTGCCAGTCGGGCAAGAGTAAGTTGGATTATTGGCATAGTTATTGCTTATCCATTTAAAATACTACTGACATGGAAAACGTAAAAGCGATTGTAAAACAAGTTGTTAAGATCTGGGGGCTGTATAAAACACAGCAGTTGGTACTGACGGTTGCTATGCGCGAGGAAATCCCGTTTCCGCTCAGAAAATCGCTGAGTCGGGATTATATGATATGTTCACTACTGAAAAAAGAGATAGCCAATTTTTATGACGCACTCCGATGTTGCATGGGCGACGCGTGTATCATGCGTCCGGAACGCAACACGAGCGTCGCCCAGGAAGCTGGCGGCAGCGTTAGCGCAGCACTTGGGGAAATTGTACATGGCCACCGGCAAATCATCGAGGAATATGGAACATTACTAAACATGGCAGAGGGTTCAAACATCAACACTATGGTCTTTCACCAGCACAGAAAGCAAATGAACACGATGACTGATGAATTGACCATCCAATCGGAAAAGCTAAAAGAAAAGGAGACTCAATACGCTTTGAGCCATTAAACAATTAGTCGTATGCCTTGCTGTCATGGAGACTACCTGCCATCGTATAAGAATTGCCCGGTAAAAGTACGTATGGCGGGTAAAGGTACACAGATTCATGCGAGTGTCAGGCCGGAATGGAAACCGCAGTTTCTATGGTTTATTATGACCAGATTCGTTGAATGGCGCAAGGGGACAAAAGCATTAGGGCACCCGACAATGCAGAAGTTCTGTGTAACAACCACGTCATTTGCGCTGAGAAAATATAGCTGCCTAACTAAAAAGCAGAATCCAGCTAATTCGAGGAAGGAAGGTTATCTTATGTTGCCCGATATCAACTGTTTGGACAAACAACGGGCCCGAGCAGGCAGGCATTATGAATGGACGGTCTATTATAAAGACCTGGTATTTAGATAGTCTTTCCCCGGTATGAGTTTCCTGGAAAACTACCTGGACGGTTTCAGGAAATGCCAGTGTCGACAAAGGATGGATTAGTTCAGGCCTTACTTTATGAGATGTACGAAAATGATGTACAATATCTTTGATTCAATACTCCGGCGTTTAAACAACTCTGACAAAAAAATGACCTTTGAATTACCTTTTTGCAGTAGAGTTATATTTACAAAAATAGAATTAACAGAATGAACTTTTAGGCGCTATTGAGTTTGTTAAATCAATTCTGTAAGTTGCAGCCGTAAACCCCTAATATGATCACGTCTGCAAAATTAAATCTGCGCAAGTTATGTCGACTATCAGTGCATAGCTACGCGTTTGTCATGCCGTACCCACTCTGGTTCTTGCGCCCCCGAATCATTTGCCGAGCTGTTATGGAGCCATTTTTTGTCTGGATTGACTGGAAGCATTCAAGCTATGCCTTGCTTGTGAGTATGACCCTCTCCCTTTCAGACTGATGGCATTCAGAATTGGTGACTAAGCGCCCCTTTGGTAAGCCTTCAAAGGCGGTGTGACGCTGCCAAAGCTATGTTGGAAGTGTATCAGTGCCTGCCCGGTGAAGCCGCAGGCGGTAAACTGTGTTATTGATCGCTCATTGCCACGTCATTGTTATGATTCTGTCCGGGAAAAAAAATACGTCGCCGTTTTCGAACTCTGGGGTGCTGCGCCGCAGCTACAAGTTTGTCAATGGGTATGTTGGTTAAAATGTGATTAAAAAAAGGCGAAAAGTAGGCGGTAAAATTTCACAGAGATGGCAAAGCAGCCCCCAAACTGCATCCGTAATTCGCAAAGGAAATTCCCCGCTCAAATTGTTATATGTTCCTGCATCCCTTTAGACCCGTTTTGGGTCTTCTCGTTAGTGTTGTCAAAAGGCCTGAAATAGGCAGGTAAAGTTTTACGATCGTATTTATTTAGAGAAATTTACATTTTATGTGTGGGATAGCAGGATTCATCGATTACAGCAGGAAATCGAAGCTCGCAGATTTGGAGGTAATGAACGAACTATTGAATCACCGGGGTCCGGATTCTTCCGGATTGGAAGTATTCAATCCCGAACATGCGAACGTAGGACTTGGCCATAAAAGACTTTCGATTATTGAGGTTTCTCCACTGGGGCATCAGCCGATGTTTTTTGATGACTTATGGATCACTTTCAATGGCGAAATTTTTAACTTTTTAGCAATTAAAGAAGAATTAATCGCCCTTCAGCATCATTTTTTGAGCGACTCCGATACCGAAGTAATTCTCCATGCGTATAGGCAATGGGGTGTCGCATGTGTAGATAGATTTGTTGGTATGTTCTCCTTTGTTTTGTATGATGTAAGAAACAGGGAGATGATTTGTGTAAGGGACCGTGCCGGCATAAAGCCCTTTTTCTATTACAGCAAGAATGGGCTGTTCCTATTTTCCTCCGAGCTGAAATCGTTATGCAGCCATCCCGGATTTAAAAAAGAAATTAACCTGGAAGCGGTAGGCGCTTTTATGCAATACGGAAATGTTCCTACCCCTCATTGTATTTTCAATGATACGCATAAATTAAAACCAGGTCATTTTTTGAAAATTTCCATTGAGAATCAGGAAATGGAAATTGTGAAATACTGGGATGTTTACGACGCCTACAATAAACCCAAACTGGATATTTCCTTTGCCGAGGCCAAAGAAGAAACTACCAGGATCCTTCGGACTGCGTTTAACCACCGGATGGTATCCGATGTTCCTTTGGGATTGTTTCTGAGCGGTGGCTACGACAGTACGGCCCTGACGGCGCTTCTGCAAGATCATAGCGGACGAAAACTGCGGACTTTCACCATGGGAGTTCCGGATATAGGCCTGGATGAATCCAAATTTGCTAAAAATATATCCGACCACCTGGGCACGGACCACACTCAGTTTGAATGTACCGAGTCGGATGCATTGGAAATTATTTCCCAGCTTCCTTACTACTATGATGAGCCATTCGGCGACCCGAGTGCAATTCCCACCATGCTTTTGTGTAAACTAACCCGCGAGCATGTCACGGTGGCATTGAGTGCAGACGGCGGAGACGAGGTATTTGCGGGTTACAACCGCTATGAGTATGTGATGAAATTTGGTGGGACAATAAAGCAGATTCCCGCTATTTTCCGGGTAGGCTTAGCCAATCTGATGGACTTTTTGCCGGCAAAAAACCTGGCTGCATTGAAGGCCCGGAGTAATTATTATCACAGATATGAAAAGGTCAAATCTTTTTTAAGAGACCCGTCACCAGCCAACGTAATGCAAAGTCTCGGCCGGCAATATGATCAAAGGCAAGTGAATCAATTGCTGATAGACGGGGTAGACGTTTTGAAAACCGCGCATCTATCCGGGGCGCTTCAGCAACCTTATTTCTCGCCGCTGGCCTACATGATGGCCATTGATTACCAAAGCTATCTGATGGATGACGTGCTTCAAAAAGTGGACCGGGCCTCAATGGCATTTGGATTGGAAGCCAGAGAGCCTTTTGTGGACCATAATATTATTGAATGGGTGGCGCAATTGCCGGATTCCTTTAAATATAATGCAGGCGTTAAAAAGCATATCTTAAAGGAAATAGTGCATGACTACATTCCCAAACCGGTCATGGATCGTCCAAAGATGGGTTTTGCCATTCCTATCGAATCGTGGCTGTCGACGTCACTGAAAAGTAGCGTCATGTATTATTTAGGGGACGATCACATTTCCCGGCAGGGGATTTTCAGATTGTCATTCGTTCGGGAATTGAAAAGCGAGTTTTATTCAGGCAAAAAGGAATATGCTTTCAAGATCTGGTACCTGCTGATGTTCCAGATGTGGTACGAAAAGTGGATGAGTTGATGGTCCGGATTGGCTGAAAGCCGTTAGAAATAAATGCTCCGTTGAAAAGTATAAGCATGCCATAGAAATGTATAAGCCGGTCTGCCGGTTTGAGGAGAGCTTTGCATCATCCATTTAAACAAAGGAAATGATGACAAAGACAGTTTTGATAACAGGCGCTTCTTCGGGTTTTGGCAAGGATGCCGTAAAATTATTTCAAAAGCAGGGGTGGAATGTAATCGCTTCGATGCGGTCGCCGGAAAAGGAAACGGAACTGGGAGAGCTGGACAATGTGGTGCTTGCGCATCTGGATGTGACGGATAAGGCTAGCATTCAGAAGACAGTAGCAGAAGGTATTGCCAGATTTGGCAGCATCGACGTACTCGTCAATAATGCAGGCTTTGGCTCTCTGGGCGTTTTGGAAGCGGCCCCGGCCGAAGTGATCCGCCAGCAGTTTGATGTCAACCTGTTCGGGTTGATCGAGGTTACACAGGCGGTATTGCCGCATATGCGTAAAAATCGCAACGGGGTCATTATCAATGTGTCGTCGATGGGCGGCAAGGTGGCCTTTCCGTTCTCTACGCTTTACCACGCCACCAAATTTGCGGTGGAAGGCCTGACCGAGTCACTGCAATTTGAGTTAGAGCCATTCGGAATACGCGTGAAAATCGTGGAGCCGGGTGGTTATAAAACGGATTTCGCAAGCCGGTCGCTGGCAACTTTTGGTGCAGGTGATTTGTTGGACTACCAACCTGCTTACGATGAATTTGCCGGCAAGATCGATAGCTGGCCGATGTCGGAACATGTTTCGGAGGTAGCAGAAGCTATTTTTGAAGCAGCCTCGGATGGATCGCAACAGCTGCGTTACCCGGTTGGTGCCGATGCTGTGCAGCTTATCCAGGCGAGGAAAGAAATGGATGATCTGATGGTCAAAAATCTGATTTCCGGCTTTTTAGCAGGCTAGTTTTATCTTTGCCAACCATGTTATGACCAGCCAGTATCTCGATATCGCCTCCATCAGCGGGCTGCACGATTATGTCGGTGCGCCCAAACCCAAGCATCCGTTGATCAGCCTGATCGACAATAGCCGTTTCTATGCGCAATGTCCGCGTGACCTTACGACGTTCCGGTTTGGATTTTACACGATTTCCTGCAAGAAGATCCATGGCGTTTTGAAATACGGGAAAGGGCATTACGATTTCAGCGAGGGTTCTCTGATGTTCACCGCGCCCTGGCAGGCCATTTCAGGCAGCATTGATGAAAGAGGAGTGGAGGAGGGGTGGGCGTTATTCATCCATCCAGACTTGCTTCATACGTCGGATCTTGGAAAAAAAATGCATCAGTATTCGTTTTTCGGCTATGACGCCAACGAGGCGCTGCATATCTCCGAGGACGAGAAAGAGACCATCCGGGACTGTGTCGATAAGATCGAAAAGGAATATTCCCAAAATATCGACAAGCATACCGAGCAGTTGATCATCGCGAATATAGCGTTGCTGCTCCATTACTGCGACCGGTTTTA
>NZ_CAMLSE010000059.1 GCF_946482605.1 uncultured Dyadobacter sp.
GTTGGCCCAAACGCTGAGGGTTTTCCAATGCTTTTTGGCAAAATCGGTGTTGCCTTCGGCTTTGGTGATCGCGTAGGTGAGGATGAGCATATTACCTGCTTCTTCCACGGGCATGTCCTCGCCGTACGTCTGCCCGTTCGCGAGCGGGTAGGTACCTACATCGTGTGCGGCGAAAGGCTTGGTCCATTTGCCGCTCTCCGAATAATAGAAGATCGGTTCCATCATCCCTTTGAGCAAAGTAGGGTTATAAAGCAGAAACAATGGCGCCGATGGGTAAGTGATATCGACCGTTCCAATGGAGCCGTTGCTGAAATTTTCTTTGGAGAAAAACAGCGGGGTGCCGGTCGGATCGGCTACCAGTTTGTGCGCCGAAATGGCTTGGCGATAGGCGAGCACACAAAGCTCGGCATATTGTTTGCCACCGGCTTTGAATGCATCGTCGTAAATGGTTTTATCGGTTTCCTCGCAGGTTTGGAGGATTTTGATAAAATCGTTTTCGGCGCTTTTCAGCTCACCTGCAATGGTTTTGTTACCCTCGCGGTTCCACCACGGACGCAGGTTTTGACCAAAATATTGGACAGAATAGCCATCGTCATAGCCCAGCAATGCGTGCAGCGATTTGCTTTCAGCGCCCACTTTCCCCACATTCAATATCAAACCCATTGATTTGGTATCCGCAGGAGCCGCGCCGGCCTGATCCAGACTAAGGGAGCCTTTTGAAGCAAATTCTTTGATAATATCCGTTGAGAGGCCGATTGCCGAGCCTTTAACGATGCCCTGTGGAGCAGCAAGATAAGCCTGGCCCCAGTCGATACGGACATCGTCGCCCCTCTTTGCCAGGAGATTTTGAACAGCATTAGCGAGTGACAGGCTAGTAAGGCCGTCCTGGCTTGCTTCCTTGCCGGTTACCGACTGGCTGGCGTCGTTCGTCGCCCAGAGCCCGGATACGGCATTGAGAATGCTCACGTCGTGCTGCTTGCCATCCGTCGATTTGACTTCGTAGACAACATAGTTGACCGGACGCGAAAGCAGGTCCATATCTTTCATGATCAACGGTGCTACAAATCGCACTTGAAGCTGCACAGGGCCCGCTTCGAAGTTGTAAATCGATTGCGTAGCCGTCATTTCAAAACTGGTCTGCTTTGCCAATGCCACCACATCATCGCCTTTCGGAGCGATTTCATCGGCCAAACCAATATCGATATAACCAGGCCCGGCGCCATTTTTGACGTAGGCAGCCAGTGTGTTCTTCCCTTTTTTCAATGCCTTCGCAGCGGCCGGACTGATTGGTTTGAACTCGTAATCGCCCGTAAAGCAAGGTGCGCAATCGAATGCAGGCACGCCGTTGATGAATACCTGCACATCGTCGTCATGGAAGATATTCAGGACAGGTTTCTCAAAGTCGACATTAGTGAGATTAAACTCGCGCCGGTACCAGAGCTCCCGTGGGAATTCGGTGCCGCCCTGGAGCATGGCATCGTTCCGCTCGTGCGTACCAAATGGCGCGGGACCCTGTTTCCAGGTGCTGATATTGTAGCCGTCCTTGAACCACCATTTCGGATCGGGCCTGGTGGTTGTGAATTTGGCGGTGTAGGCTTCCTGTTTGGCCGTCGGAAGAATGGTTTTCATTTCGGCTGTGGCCGCGCCCATAAAGCGGTATGCCTTGCCGTCGACTCGGATGAGGCCGTCCATCGGGTGCGGCTTGCCCGTCCAGTGTTTAGTAACGGAGCCCGCAAGCTGGTCGCCAAATGACCAAACGCTTGTGTAAGGATCGACGGTGACCAGCGGCGTTGCCGGCGGCCGGATAGATTGGGCAAAAATCGTTGAGGTTGTGAGTAGCGTCAGCGCGGTAAGCCAGCGTTTGAGCATAGTTTCGGTTGGTTTTGTGGAAATGGTGTTGGAAAATCTCCGTAATGATAGGGGTAAGAACCGTATAGAGCAACGAGGAGGTAGTTTTCGTTGCATTGAATACGTTATTGTTCTGATAGCAAGTGGGAAACGGTTCTTTTCAGGGGAGGGATTTAAGTAGAGGGGTGGCCGCGCTTTGTCTCCCTCAGATTTTTTCATAGATCAATTGTTTCTCCTGATCGATCTGAGGCTTGATGAACGAAGAAAGGCCGTTGGAGCTGACTAAGTCTACTTTGGTTTGAAGGAGCTTCGTGAGCTCTTCCTGCATGTCTACAAATGCAAAAAAGTCCGCGCCGGCTTCATAGTCGAGATCCACGAGAATATCCACATCGCTCTCGGCGGTTTGTTCGCTGCGAGATGCCGAACCGAAAAGATACGCGCGTTTAACAGGCTTATCCCGGAAAAATTGGGCTGCTTTTTGAATGATCTGCTCCATGACAGTCTTTGTTTCAACCCAACATAAGAAATGCAGGGCATACTAAGTTACATCCCTACGGGATTTGAAAGACTCGCATTCGATTCCTGGCTACCAACTAATAACCCAAGACTTAAGTCTTGGGTTATTGTGCGAGTCACTTGCTCCCAAACGCCGCCTTCCCGCTATCCAGGAACGCCGCAAACTTCGCCGGATCCAGATCATAGTTTTTAGGCGCTACGAGCAGGTTTCCTTCATGATCCACGAGGCAGTAATGCGGCTGGGCATTGTTATTGTATTTCACAATTTGCAAATCTGCATTCTGCGCGCCTATGGTTTTCTTCACCTTGTTATCGTATTTAGAAGTATACCATTGCGCTTCGGGAAGCTCGGTTTTATCGTCGACGTACAATGCGACGATCACGTAATCATTGTTCAGGCGCTGCAATACGGCGGGATCGACCCACACGCGGGCTTCCATTTCGCGGCAGTTCACGCAGCCATGGCCGGTGAAATCGATGAACACGGGTTTGTTCACTTTTTTGGCATAAGCCAATGCTTCCTGATAATCGTAGAAGCCTTCGAGTTCGTGAGGTAAATGGAAGAGGTCCGAATACTTGCGAGCTTCACCGGAAAGGGCCGAGGGCGTTGCGGCAGCGGCACTTCTTTTATTCAAATCAAAATCCAATGTCGATTGCGGAGGCAGGTAACCGGCCAATGCTTTAAGCGGCGCTCCCCACATGCCCGGGAGCATATACACGACGAATGTGAAGGTGATAATGGAAAGAAGCAGCCGCGGTACACTCACTTTCTCAATGGGTGAATCATGCGGCGTGCGGATCTTGCCGAGCAGATAGAAGCCCAGCAATGCGAAAATGACGATCCAGAATGCGAGGTAAATCTCACGATCCAGCAAATGCCAGTGGTAAACCTGATCGGCAATGCTGAAAAATTTCAGTGCTAATGCCAGTTCGAGGAAACCGAGTACCACTTTCACGGTATTCAGCCAGCCGCCGGATTTGGGCAACGATTTCAACCATTGCGGGAACAATGCAAATGAGGTAAATGGAATGGCAAATGCAGCCGAAAATGCGGCCATACCCACAATAGGCTTCACCACTTCACCACCCGCGGAGGCCACGAGCAAGCTGCCGACGATCGGGCCGGTGCAGGAGAATGAAACGAGCACCAATGTGAATGCCATGAAGAAAACGCCCGCATAACCACCCTGATCGGCCTTCTGGTCCATTTTGTTTACAAAACCACTCGGCAGCACAATCTCGAAAAGCCCCAAAAAGGAAAGTCCGAATGTGATGAAAATCGCGAAAAAGAGCAGATTGGGCAGCCAGTGCGTGCTGAGGAAATTAGCAAATGCCGGGCCATTCAGCCGCGAAACGACGGTACCTATTAATGTATAGATCAGAATAATGGAGATACCATATAAAAAAGCCTTGAACTTGCCCTTCTCCTGATTGGTGAAAAAGCTCACGGTCATCGGGATGATCGGGAAGACGCAAGGCGTAAGCAATGCTACCAGGCCGGAAAGGAATGCGGCTAATGCGAAACCCAGCAACGAGCCGTCGGAAGCGGATTCGGCGGGCACTACTTCGGCAGCCGATTTCGGGGTGGTTTCAATAGTAGCTGCTGCGGAGGCAGTACTGTCGGCACTTGCCGGAAGGTCTGATGCAGAAACGGCTATGGCAGTGTCGTTGGGTGTTGCCGGTGCGGTAGTAGGGGCCACGCTGGGCTTGTCGGCCGGTGTAGTGGCGCCCACAGTGGGTTGCTCGCTCGTCGAAGTTGCAGCGGCAGCAACTTTCAAACCTTTGAATTCAAAATCTTCTCCTCCCGGAATACACAAGCCGCTCACGTGGCTGCAAGTCTGGTATTCTGATGCGCCTTTGATGACCGGGTTATCGGCCAGGATTTTTACAGTTTGTTTAAAAACACCCTTTCCTTCAAAATAGCGCACATTGCCCTGCCATACCTCTTCAAATTTCGTCTTCGGGTTCTGCGGTTTCAGTTTGCCGACAACCTCGAAAGTCTTGTTCTTTTCAAAGGTAAATGTGGTCAGCATCGGGCCCAGGTCCGGATCGAAATCGGAGGAATACATGTACCAGTCTTTGTCGATGGTTGCGGTAAAAACCAGGTCGACGGTCTCGCCTTTTTTGACCTCAGGTTTGGAAAATGTGTAAGTCCAATGCGCTTTCGCCTTTTGTACCTGCGCCTGCGCGAGGCCTGTTGCAAAAAGACAAATGCTGAGAATGAATATAATACCGCGTTTCATGTCGATGGTTTGGGTAATGGCTTTGCTGGTCCGCCGGGCCGGGCGATCAATCTACAATTTTGATAGAGCTTTCTTAACCAACGTAATTTGGCTAAAAAAATTCATCATTTGAAATTCCCTTTCCCCCGATTCCCGTTTCTGCTACCTTTGTCGCCTCAAATTCAGAATAGTTAACAGTTATTAACATGTCCCAGCCCTTATACGTAGTCAAGATCGGAGGTAATGTAATCGACAATCCCGAAGCATGTGCCCGTTTTCTGAAAGCCTTTGCGGAGCTCGATGCTCCCAAAATCCTCGTGCACGGCGGCGGAAAAGTAGCGACGCAAATAGCCGCGAAATTGCAGATTGAAACGCAGATGGTTGACGGCCGCCGCATTACCGACCAGCCGATGCTGGATGTGGTGACCATGGTGTACGGAGGGCTGGTGAACAAAAACCTCGTAGCGCAATTGCAAGCCGCCGACTGCAACGCCATCGGCCTTACCGGTGCTGACGGCGGTATCATACGTTCCGTGAAGCGTCCTGTGAAAACGATCGATTACGGATTCGTGGGCGACATCGAAGCGGTAAACGGCGAGCAAATCAACGCTATCCTGTCCAGCGGCCTCACGCCGATCATCGCCCCATTAACATACAGCGCCGAAGGCCTGCTGCTCAATACGAACGCCGACACGATGGCCTCCGCAACGGCGGTCGCGATGTCGGAAACATTTGAAGTGAACCTGATCTATTGTTTCGAGAAAAAAGGCGTGCTCTCGGACCCCGACGACGACGACGCGGTGATCAGCAAACTGGTACCCGCTACTTACGAAGAGTACAAAGCCACAGGCGCGATCAATAAAGGTATGATACCCAAACTTGACAATGCATTTGCTGCATTGAATGCAGGTGTGACGCAAGTTACCATTTGCCATGCCGATGAGTTGGCGAATGCGGTTTCCGGAGGTGCGGGGACGGCGATTGTGATCGGGTAGGTATCTTTTGAATGACAATTAGTTAAGTGAAGGTCTGTAAATTTAGGAATCGCATTCCTAAGTTTACAGACTTTTGTATATTGTTAGTTACATAGTCAATTAAGGTCAATTTTGTCACCTAATTATTAAATTTTCTTAAAATTTAATTTAAAGTTCTTAAATTGCATGAGTTAAACCCACTCATTACCATGCTGTTTCGAAAAGGCCTAGTTCTGGTTTTTTTGCTGTTGTGTCATTGGTGTGCAGGCCAGGCTCCCGAGTTTTATAAGGATGTACAACCGATTATCCATGCCAATTGCGTTCCGTGCCATCGTGCGGGCGAGGCAGCTCCATTCCCCCTGGTAACGTTCGAGGATGTCGCCAAACGCTCCAAATTCATCAAACAAGTCGTCAGTTCGAGGTATATGCCGCCCTGGAAGGCCGACAACCATTACAATTCCTTTGCCAACGACCGCTCGCTGAGCGAAAAAGATATCAAAACGATTGTCGGATGGATAGACGGCGGCACCTCCAAAGGTAAAGCCAACGTCAAAGCCGAACAGGAGTTGCAGGCCCGCCTCGACGCCGGAACATCTTATAAACGCAAGCCGGACCTCAAACTGAGCATGAAAGAGGCGTTCACGCTGAAAGGCGATACCAAGGAACGCTTCGTCATGTTCAAGATTCCATTTGAGATGGCCCAGGAGGCTAATGTGGAGGCAATCGAGTTTACTTCCAATAACAAGAAACTCATCCACCACGCCAATTTTGCGATCCATCCCGTGCCCGACGCGTCGATAGACCTGCATAACACGGTCGATTTCGTGGACCTGAGCGGGCCGGAGGGCGACAAGTATTATGAATGGGTCAAGTATAAAAAAGAAATGACCTATTATGGCGGCTGGATCCCGGGAACGACGGTCGAGGCCTATCCCGAAGATATGGGTTGGGTAATGCCCAAACGGGGCGTGGTGTTGCTCACCGTGCATTTTGGCCCCAGTTCGGTAGACGCGCAAAGTATCGACGGCCTGAATGTCTTCTTCAAAAAAACGCCTATCAAACGCAGGGTAAAGGTGATAAGCCTCGGCTCGGGCGGTATCGGTGAAAAGGAGATTTCACCACCGCTCATGATCTTTGCCAATGAGGTGAGTAGTTTTAAACTACGTATTGCAAACAACCAGCCCGATATTTCGCTCCTGTACGCGTGGCCGCATATGCATTACCTGGGCAAGGAGTTCAAGGCTTATGCGACGATGGCCTCGGGCGATACGGTAGGCCTTGTACACGTGCCTGCGTGGGATTTCCGCTGGCAGGAAATTTATAAATATAAAAAACCGGTATTGCTGCCCAAAGGCGCGGTGGTGACGGTAGAAGCGACTTACGATAATACAGCGAGTAATCCTGCGAACCCGCACAATCCGCCGCAGCTGGTGTTGTCGACGGGCAATATGCGGAGCGATCAGGAAATGATGACGCTTATCCTGATGTATGTGGACAGGCTACCCGGCGACGAGGAGCTTGTTTTCAAGTGGAATTGATTTTTATTGGTTCATAAACGGAATTGCATGGGTAAACTCTACTATCTGTTGTTTTTGCTGCCATTTCCTGTTTTCTCCCAGCCTGTTTTCAGGAAATTACCTCCCAAAGAAACCGGGGTGAATTTCATAAACCGGATCGAAGAGAACGATTCGCTGCACATTTTCCGGTATGAATATCTCTACAACGGAAACGGGATCGGTGTGGGCGATTTCAATGGAGACGGCAAGCCCGATCTCTTTATTTCCGGAAATACGGTTCCAAACAAGCTGTTCCTCAATCGTTCGCCGGAAGGGGGCATCGCATTTGAAGATGTGACCCGCAAAGCGAAGCTCGAAGGCAATGGTAAATGGGCGACAGGCGTGAGCGTGGCCGATGTAAACGGCGACGGTCTGCCGGATATCTACGTATGTCATTCCGGGTTTTACAGGAAGCTGTCGGACAAGAATAACGAGTTGTTTATCAATCAGGGCGTAAAGGGCGGTGTGCCGGTTTTCAAGGAAGTAGCCGTGGAAGCAGGTTTGAATGCGATCGGCTCGCAATCCACGCAGGCAGCCTTTTTTGACTATGACAAAGACGGCGACCTGGATATGTTTTTGCTCAATCACTCCAACCACACGGTCAATCCGTTCCTGAATACCAGGGAAATGCGTGCCACGCCGAACCCCTATTTTGGCAACCGGCTATTCGAGAATGTAGGCGGGAAGGGCAAGCTCAAATTCCAGGACGTAACCCAGAAGGCGGGAATTATCAACAATGCTTTGAACTTCGGATTGAGTGTGGTCGTGGCGGATATGAACCAGGACGGCTGGCCCGACCTTTACACGACGAGCGACTATACCGAGGTTGATTGTTATTATGTCAACAATCGGAACGGCACATTCACAGAGTCGTTGCGCAAGTCGTTTACCCACGTTTCGAGGTTCTCAATGGGTGCCGACGTGGCCGATTTCAACAACGACGGCCTGCCCGACGTGCTAACGCTCGATATGCTGCCGGAGGACAACCACCGCCAGAAGTTGCTCAAAGGCGCTGATATGTACGATCAATACCATTTGTTGCTCGACAGCGGTTATTACCACCAGAATATGCGTAATATGCTGCACCTGAACCGCGGAATCGACCAGGCGGGCAATGTGCGGTTCAGTGAAATAGGCCAGCTTGCGGGCGTCAGCAATACCGATTGGAGCTGGGCAGGTTTAATGGCCGACCTTGACAATGACGGCTGGAAGGATCTGCTTATCACAAACGGCTATCTGAGGGATTTTACCAATATGGATTTCCTGAAATACACCGTGGCCGACGAGCAGATGAAGGAAGCGGCAAAGGGCAACCTGAATTTCAAAACCTACGATCTGGTGCAGAAGATGCCCTCCAACAAGCTCAGGAACTACTTATTCAGGAACACCGGCGTCGCTGGAAGCTTTGGTTTCGAGGATGTTTCGGAAAAATGGGGGATGAATGAGCTGGCGGTTTCGAATGCAGCTGCCTACGCGGATTTTGACGGCGACGGCGACCTGGATATGGTCATTTCGCACATCAACGACCCGGTTTCGATTTATCAGAACCAAACTAACAAAAAAGGCCTGACGCTGCGGCTGCTCGGTTTGAATGCCAATTCGCAGGCATTCGGCGCGAAAGCGCGTGTGTATGCGGGAGGCGTTACGCAATACGCAGAGCTCTATCCGGTTCGGGGTTACCAATCGACCGTCACTTCCGACCTGCATTTCGGGTTGGGTATTGCCGGAAAGGCCGATTCCGTGCGGATTGATTGGCCTTCGGGTAAAACCAGTTTCCTGGCCAATCAGGCAGCCGGGCTCGTGGTACTGAAAGAAGCCGAAGGCGCTGACCCCAAGCCGAATGGTCCGGTGGCTGTTTCCTGGTTCCAAAATGTGGCTGCACAGGCCGCCGGGATCGATTTTGTGCATAAGGAAAATGATTTTGTGGATTTCAAAGTGGAGGTGCTGCTGCCTTACCAGCTTTCGAGACTGGGACCTGCACTGGCGAAAGCGGACGTAAATGGCGACGGCCTCGACGATGTGTTCCTGGGCGGCGCGTCGCATCAGTTTGGCGTGCTTTATATTCAAAAACAAGATGGTACTTTCGAAGGCGCTGCCGCCCAGCCCTGGCGGCAGAATGTGGTTTGTGAGGAAGTGAATGCATTATTCTTCGATGCCGACCGCGATGGCGACCTAGATTTATACGTGGTGAGCGGTGGTAATGAGTTTGACGAAAATGCCCCGGAATACCGCGATCACCTGTATCTGAATGATGGAAAAGGGGCTTTTCACGAAGAAGTACTGGCATTGCCGTCCATGCGCAACCCCAAGCAATGCATTGCCGCGGCGGATGTGGATGGCGACGGCGACTTGGACCTTTTCATAGGCGGCCGCGCGGTGCCGGGTTCGTTTCCAATGGCGGCGAGAAGTTATTTATTAAGGAATGACAGTCAGGGTACCAGCGTGAAATTCACGGATATTACAGCTGGCGTGGCTGCTTTGCTGAACCCGGGAATGGTTACCGCCGCAGTTTTTGCGGATTTAAATGCAGATAAAAAGCCCGATCTGCTACTCGCAGGTGACTGGATGCCCGTCATGGCTTTTAAAAATACCGGTACCACATTTGAAAATGAGCCGGTTGATGCATTGAAGGATTCCGACGGAATGTGGGCTGCTATGGAAGCCACGGACCTCGATGGCGACGGCGACCTCGATTTCATACTCGGTAACGCAGGTTTAAACAATCAATATAAACCCACGCCCGATAAACCGGTGGCGATCTACTACGACGATTTCGATAAAAATGGCGTGATCGATCCCGTCTGCACCTATTATATCGGAGAAAAAAGCTACCCGATGTTCTCCCGCGACGAAATGCTCGACCAGATGACGGCCCTGAAAAGGAAATATACCAACTACGCCGGCTATGCCGATGCGACGGTGGAAGATGTTTTTGGAAAAGATGCCGTAGAAAAAAGTAAAAAAGTGTATTGCAAAGAGCTGAGGAGCATTGTGCTGGAAAATCTGGGGAACTTCGGATTTAAAAGGCATTCGCTTCCGGAAGCCGTTCAATTTTCCCGGACGAGCAGCATTATCGCTCAGGATTTGAATGTGGATGGCAAAGCAGATCTCGTGGTCGCGGGCAACTTTTCCGCTTACCGCGTGCAGCTCGGGCCTTGCGACGCTTCGGTAGGGACGGTGTTGAAGCAGGTAGGACCTTTCCGTTTCGAGGCACTTTCGCCTACGGAGACTGGCTTATGGGCAGGCGGCGATATTCGGGGTGGGGTTTTGTTAAATAAAAGGCGTATATTGTTTACCGTTAATAATGACGAGCCCGTCTTGTTGGAATGGAAAAAGTGATCCGGAATAGGGCCTTCAGATGCTTCGCGTATGCATTATGCATGCTCGCGGGGGAATCGCATGCGCAGCCGCGCACGGCGTTGCTGCACCGCGCCGAGCAGAACCTCACGCGGGTGATCGTTCATGATATATTTTCTCCACCTGTGGCAAGCCGCATTTATTTGTATGCCAATGCAGCTGCTTACGAAACTTTGGTACTCGGCCATAAGGGATATAATAGCCTCTACGGCCAGGCCAACGGCTTCCCCCGGATAGAAGCGCCCCGCGAGAAAAGTTTGACTGCATCGGGCCTGCCCGCGGGTGATATTAACTACGAACTGGCTGCATTGTACGCGTTTTTCAGAACGGGCGGACGGCTTGTTTTTTCAGAGCCGATGCTGAAAGACAGTGCCGAGCATATCCTTGCCACTTGCGGCGAGCACGACGAGGTCGTTTACCAGAATTCCCTGCGCCTGGGCGAAATGGTTAGCGACAGCATTCTGGCCTGGTCGGCGCGCGACAACTACGCCGTCACCCGGAAAAAGCGCCGGTATGCATATAGTAAGGAAAAAGGTAAATGGACACCGACACCCCCGGGGTATATCGACGCCGTGGAGCCTTATTGGAGCCAGATCCGGCCCGTTTCGCTGGATTCCGCGGCGCAATTCAAGCCCATTCCGCCGCCGGCATTCAGCACCGATCCTGCGAGCGCATTTATGAAGGAAGTGAAGGAAGTTTACGATAGCACGCGGGACCTTGGCAAGGAAAAAATCCTCATCGCTAGCTTCTGGGACTGTAATCCTTTTTATCTCAATACACAGGGCCACCTGAACTTCGCTACGAAGAAGCTTTCGCCCGGAGGCCACTGGATATCGATCGCCGGACAAGCCACGGAGAGCGTCGGTAAAAGCTGGATCGAATCGTCGGCGGTTTACCTGCGTACATCCATTGCATTGTTCGATGGCTTCATCAGCTGCTGGGACGAAAAGTACCGTAGCCAGTTTATCCGGCCGGAAACGGTGATCAATGCTTACATGGATGAGAAATGGCGGCCATTGCTCCAGACACCGCCATTTCCGGAGTATACCAGCGGCCACAGCGTCATATCCACAGCGGCCGCGGAGGTGCTCGAAGCGGAGCTTGGGAAAGGATTTGCATTTGACGACTATACCGAAACGCCGTATGGCTTACCGGTAAGGCATTTTAGTTCGTTTGCAGCGGCGGCGGAAGAGGCGGCCATCAGCAGGCTTTACGGAGGCATACACTATCGGGCCGCCATTGTGAACGGGCAAAAGCAAGGCAGAGGCATTGGATTACAGGTAATTCAGAAAATACGGCTAAAAGAAACTATCGGCAAATAGTCTATCACAATTGTATGTTAATTATTAATATTTTTTAATAAATGTTATATTTTTGTTAATAAAAATATTTATTTTTGACATTACAATGCTTTTGATGTGCAAAATGGGAGTCAGCCTCGGCTGATTGCCGGTCTTCGGATCAGAGTATGTAGTCAAGTTAACTTAAACCACCTAAAATTTCAATTTACCAAGTTTACCATGAGACAAAAGTGTACTACTTTAACACGTCTGGTAACATTGCTCCTCCTCCTCACTGGAAGTACCTGGAGTATGGCCCAAGACAGAAAGACCGTCAGCGGGACGGTGCTTGACAAGGATCAGAATCCTTTGCCCGGCGTTTCCTACCTTATTAAGGGAGGCAGCACAGGTGGCGCGACAGATGCCAACGGAAAGTTCAGCGTGGCTGTGCCTTCCAGTTCGGCAGTGCTTGTATTTTCATCGATTGGATTTGTTACAAAAGAAGTACCGGTGGGTAATGCCACCCAATTGACCGTCAACCTGGACGAGGACAATAAAACGCTTAATGAAGTAGTCATCACAGGTTTCGGTATGTCGACCGAGGCCAGAAAGCTTGCTTTTTCGGTTCAGTCCGTTCAGGGACAGGATATTACCCGCACTGCAAACGCCAACATGGTCAATGCATTGCAGGGTAAAGTAGCCGGTGTAATGATCAACCAGGGAACAGGTGGTCCGATGTCTTCGTCGCGTATCCGTATCCGCGGTAATGCATCGCTAAGCCCTAACACCCAGCCGCTTTTCGTGGTGGATGGTGTTTTGATCCGCCCCGGAACATCCGGTGCTGACTCATGGGGTGCTGCGCAGGATTTCGGTAACATCATGAAAAACATCAACCCGGATAACATCGAGTCGATGACCGTGTTGAAAGGTTCGGCTGCGAGCTCACTGTACGGTTCGGAAGCTTTGAATGGTGTAGTGGTTGTTCAAACTAAAAAAGGACGTGTTGATAAAGGCTTGGGAGTTACTTACACCCATACTTCGACTTTCGAGAATGCCTATAAATTCCTCGATCTTCAGAATGAATTCGGTGCAGGGTTGAGCCCTACATTTGCAAATGGTGCCGACGGCGTACCCGAAGTTGACCGTCCTAACTTCCCGTTCTCTTATGGTCCTAAATTTGAAGGCCAGCAAGTTCGTGACCTGGATGGCCGTATGGTGGAATGGAAAGCCAATGATCCGCTTAAATTCTTCCAGACTGGTAAGTACATCAACCACAACGTGGCCGTAGAAGGTGGTAACGACCGCAGCTCTTTCCGCGCATCTTTCTCGTCTTTGAAAAACACCAGCATCATGGTGGCAGGAACCGAGCTGAAAAGAAATAACTTCAACGTTCGCGGAACGCAGAAAATCGGTAAAGTCATTAACCTGGACGTGAGCGCGGATTACACCGACAACGACATGGTGAACCCGATCCGTCAGGGTGGTAACTACAACCCGGTATTCCGCTTTGTTTACAACCGTCCACGAAGCCTGGATATCGATTACTGGTCTAAAAACTACATCGATCCGATTGCAGGCGGACGTCGCCGCGGTACTGCCGACCCGTACAACATTACCGAGTTTATGTTCCAGACTTTCGAATACAAGCAATTCAGAAATGAAAAAGTATTCCGCGGGAACATTGACCTCACCGGAAAGCTCACCGATTGGCTAAGCTTCCTGGTACGCGGTAACGTTCAGAACGAGTTGTATACAGGTGGAAATAAAAACAGAGGTGATAACGTGAACTACTCCGGCGGAGAGTACCGTGAATATTCTGAAAATAAGAGCCAGACCCGTTTCCAAGGTCTCTTGACTGCCAACAAGCAGCTGAGCACCGACTTCAATCTGAGCTTCACCGTGGGTGGAGAAACCAACCGGTTGGTCGGCGGACGTAAATTCGATATGCGTACAGACGGTGGTCTTCGTGTGCCGGATGTATACTCTTTGGCAAACAGCATCAACATCCTGAAAGTGGAAAGCAATGCGCTGACACCTTCGAAAAGAATCGATGCATTGTACGCTTATGGTGACCTGACTTTCAAGGACGCGTTAACGTTGAGCGCGAGCTATCGTACCGACTGGTCTTCTACATTGACCTATGCTAATGGAAACGGAGACTACATTTATTCTTATCCATCCGTAGGTTTGGCATGGATCGCGACAGAATCTTTGAAAGACCTTCCTTCCTGGTTGTCATTCGGTAAGCTGAGAGCCAGCCTTGGTTACACAGGTGGTGATACAGAGGCATGGTCTACCAACCAAACTGGTGTATACGAGCCCAAAGGTACTTATACACAGGCTGACGGAAGCGTAGTGAACTGGTCCGGTTTCCGCGATAACACGTTGCCAAACTATGCATTGAGAAACCGTCTGGCCCGCGAAGTTGAATTTGGTGCGGACATTCGTTTCTTCAACAACCGTTTGGGAATCGATGCGACTGTTTACAACAAGATCACTAAAAACGAGATTTTGAGCCTGAACACCACTGCTGAGTCAGGGGTAAGCAGCCGGATAGTGAATGCAGGTAGGATTCAAAACAAAGGGGTGGAAATCCTTTTGACAGCAACTCCTATCAAGAGAAGTGATTTCGAATGGAATACCAGCATCAACTTCTCACGTAACCGTAACAAGGTGCTCGAACTCGTTGAAGGAACAAATACGTATGATCTGGCCCTCGGTTTTGGCGCTGACGTAAAATCTGTTGCCCGTGTTGGTAAGGATTACGGAACGGTGATCACGCAATACGGTTTTGCAACCTATAAATCCGCTGATGCCAATAACCCGGCAAACGGACAGAAAGTAATCGGTAGCATTTCAGGTGAAGGCGGTATCGGATATGTACGCAACGGTTCTTACGGCGACAAGGCGGATAAGGAACTGGGAACGGTGATGGAGAAATTCCTGGCAAGCAATGTCAACTCTTTCCGTTACAAAAACTTCACGGCAACCGTTCAGGCCGACGCTAAAATCGGTGGTATCATGTCGTCCGCAACGCACCAGTATGGTTCTTCGACAGGTGCATTCGCATTCACATTGCCAGGTCGTAACCCTGAGCACGGTGGTGTAACCTATACAGATGCGGAAGGTGTTGTGAAAACCGACGGTATCATCCCTCAGGGTGTATTGGCGGACGGATTCAAGGTGGTAGTGGATGGTCAGCCGAAAGACCTGGGTGGCATGAGCTACGCCGACGCGGTAACAGCGGGTTATGTGAAGCCAATTCCTGCTTACGCATACTACCTGAACCTGACCCAATGGTCGTCCGGTATCCGGGAATATTCGACTTTCGAAAACTCATGGGTTGCATTGCGTGAAGTTTCGATCGGCTACAATGTGCCTTCGGCATGGTTGAGCAAGGCAAAGATCCAAAGCCTGCGTGTGAGCCTGGTTGGTCGTAACCTGGGTTACCTGTATAAAACTGCGAAGGATGGTATCAACCCGGAAGGTTTGTATAGCAACAAGGCCGGTGAGTTCATGGAGTACGGTGGTTTGCCATTCTCGCGTAACCTTGGCGTATCAGTGAGCGTAGGATTGTAATCCGTTTACAGCCCATTTTTAATAACAGCATTTTTTATGAAATCTATAAAGAGTAAACTCATATTAATGGCCGCCGTAGGATTTCTGAGCTCCTGCGAGAAGCAAGCCTTTGTTGACGTCAACAAAAACCCGGACGCTCTTTCAGGGGTCCCACCTCAGAACCAGTTCTTGCAGGCAACAAATGGTATCCATAGCCAGGATTTTGAAGCATATTACGACTTCTATCGCCGTATCATGCCCTGGATGCAGTACAACACGCCGCAGACCGGGAACCAGGGTTCGTTTACTTTGAACTATGACAACTTCGCCAATCGTTACGGACGTCTTTACAACGGCGTGGGTGACAGATTGTACGATCTGGAACAGTTGGTAGGGAAACTGAGTGCCGACGAGCAGCCTCGTTACACGAATATGATCCAGCAGGCTCGTATCCTGAAAGCATATTACACTTTCTATGTTTCGGATATCTATGGAAGCGTACCTTATACAGAGGCTTTCCAGGGACGTTACGGCGGAACATTGCAGCCCAAGTATGATACACAGCAGGAATTGTTCGCAAAACTGGATGGAGAGATCAAAGCGGCTGTGGCGATTCTTAAACAAAACCCTGCGGTTCCGCAATATTCACTGGGCAACTATGACCAATATTTCAATGGTGACGCACAGAAATGGATCAAGGCGGCTAATGCTTTAAGACTTCGTATGGCAATGCGTGTGCAGAAGGCTGATGCCACTGCGGGTAACGCGATCATCAATGAGGTACTTGCTTTGCCTGCCGCTGATCAGATGAGCAGCAACGCCGACGCCTGGGTGTTTATCGGTAACGCTACATTTACCGGTGATGCGGGTGGCGGTAACTGGAATACCGACGGGTTGAGAGCTCCCAAGCCGATAGTGGATTTTATGTGGGACAAAAAAGACCCGCGTCTGGATGCCTTCTTTACACCTAACCAATACAGCCAGGCTAATGTTGATCTGCTGATTGCGGATAAGAAGCTCCCTGCTGGTACAAAAGCGGGAAGGCGCTACGTCGGAAGCTTCACCAGCCCTGATGATGCACGTCAGACGACCACGATTCAGAGATACTACACTCCGAAGCTGATCTCGTCCAACAATCAGACCGTCGACACATTGTCGTTCATTCAACCACGCCTGTTCAATGCAGGAAAGGCTGATGGAGCAGGAAATGCAGGAACGGGCAAGTCATACATCCCTGTGATCACTTATGCCGAATTCTGCTTTATGCGTGCGGAGCTTGCAACGAAGTCGATCGGTACCGGCACTGCAAAAGACTGGTACGAAGCTGGTGTGAAGAGCTCTTTGCAGTTTTACAACGAAGTAGGTCTGGGAGCGAAACTGACAGACTATGTCGCCACCACCGATGCCGAAGTTGCAGCCTATCTGGCACAACCTGGGGTTGCATTCGAGGCTGCAAAAGCAATGGATCAGATCGCGAGTCAGAGCTACCTGAACTTCATGAGACAGCCTCAGGAAGGATGGGCCTTGTGGAAGCGCACAGGTTATCCTAACGAAAACTCTGTGGTGCCTTTGCCAAAAATGACTTACCTCAATGTTGCATTGGTTGTTCCACGTCGTGCGCCTATCACTTTGCCGTCGTCATCAGATCCTAACTTTGCAAACAAAAAGGCAGCTTACGATGCCATGGCTGCACAGCCGGGCTTCGGAGACCTCGCAAGTGCGCAAGGCCGTGTTTGGTGGGACAAGCAATAATATTATATAGATTTAGTTAAGAGCGAAAGAGGCAGGCCATTTGGCCTGCCTCTTTGTTTGTACATGTGTATCCTGATTGCAAAGAGAGATCACTGATTAATCAAACACCCAATTGCCTCCGTTCTGCTTTTGACAACCATTTCTCCATTTAATACGGCGTCAATAGCATTTCTCAGGTATAGCTCGGTAGCCTTCGCTCTGTTTTTCCCCAGTGCATAATACCAGTTATCGATCGCTCCCCGGTACAGTATTTCCCCATTTGCATTGATGAGTATCGCTTCGGGCATGGTGATGGCCTGGTAGCGCTTCACTTTACGTAATTCCGGGTCCTGATAGCCGGGAATGGTGGTTTGGTATTTGAGCAAAAATCGACGGATGTCTTCCCTTTTAACCGTCGGGACTGGGAAGACTGCTTCAAACGCAACGCCTTTTTTGGAATAATCCGTGTGAATGCTTTTGATCTCGCGCATGTAGGCATTCGAAACCGGGCACTCGGGATCGAGGAAGAAGATGACTTTGAGGTTACCCGGTCCGGCATGGGCGGGACGGTGCGTGCTGGTAGCCGAAATAAGGCTAAGAGTAATGCAGCACAACGTCCAGACGATGGCGGACCGGGTTTTCATGGTATTTATTTTAATAATGCTTCCAAAGCGGTGGATATCCTCTCATACCCGAATGCCGCTATTTCCAGCTCCATTCGTGCACGAATAGCGTCCGTCTGCAAATTCCCGATACTTCCCTCGTGGCTATGTTTCAATGCCCGCGGCGCAACATAGCTGCCATCACCGATTTCGGCCCCAACCTGCTTGTAAGCATCACGGAACGGTACACCCGCGATCACGAGCTCATTCACACGTTCGACGCTGAAAAGCAGGTCGTATTTCGGATCGTCGAGCAGGTTTTGCTTCACTTTCAAATGTTCGAGCATAAACGCGGCGATGTCGAGGCAATCGAGGATCTCATCGAATGCAGGCATCAGGATTTCTTTCAGCAGCTGCATATCGCGGTGGTAGCCGGATGGCAGGTTGCTGAGAACCAGCGTTACCTCCATGGGAAGGGCTTTCATGCGGTTGGTCTTGGCACGGAGCAGCTCGGCAACGTCCGGGTTCTTTTTGTGCGGCATAATGCTGCTGCCCGTCGTAAGGTCGTCCGGCAAGACGATAAACCCAAAATTCTGACTGTTGTAAAGGCAAACGTCCATCGCCAGCCGGGAAACCGTTGCGGCCAGCGAAGCGATCGCGCTCAATGCAGCCTGTTCGGTCCGGCCGCGGCTCATCTGTGCGTACACCACATTGTGATGCATGCCTTCGAAGCCCAGCAGTTCGGTGGTAAGCTGGCGATCGAGCGGGAACGACGATCCGTAGCCAGCTCCGGAGCCTAGCGGGTTACGATTGGCGAGGCGGTAGGCTGCATTCAGCTGGATCACGTCGTCGATCAGTCCCTCTGCATAGGCCCCAAACCATAGCCCGAAGGAAGAGGGCATGGCGATCTGTAAATGCGTGTAGCCTGGTAACAGATCATTTTTATGTTCTTCCGATTTGCGGGCAAGCACATCGAAAAGCTTCCCGGTAGCCTGAACGACTTCAAACAACCGCGCACGAGTGTAAAGCTTCATATCCACGAGCACCTGATCGTTGCGCGAACGTCCGCTATGGATCTTTTTGCCTGTATCGCCCAGCTTGCGGGTCAGCAGCAACTCTACCTGCGAATGCACGTCCTCGATGCCGTCTTCGATTACGAATTCGCCGGCCTGAGTTTGCTGGTAAATGGCTTTCAGTTCGGTTTTAAGGGCTGAAAGGTCATCGGCTGTAAGCAAGCCGATGGTTTCCAGCATGGTGGCATGCGCTATATTTCCGAGCACGTCGAATTCGGCCAGGTGCAGGTCCATTTCGCGGTCCCGCCCGACTGTGAAGCGCTCAATTTTTTCAGAAGTGACAGTATTTTCCTTTTGCCAGAGTTTCAAAATGCAGGATTGTAAAATTTATGAATTTAAAATTTCACTACAAATTTAGCATCATTAGCTTACCTTTTCCGTCATCTTAAGATGACGGCCAGTGGTTTTTTTGTGGGCGATACTTTTTTGTTTGTTACTAAATGTGGGGTTTTGCGTATCAAGGATACCGCAGTGGTTTATTGTTGAATGCGTTTTAATCTTAATGGTATGAGCTGGACTCGTCTTTGGATCCATGTTGTTTTTTCTACGAAGTATCGCGCGCCTGTATTGCGGGATGAGATTCGGATGAAGGTGTTTATGCATATTAAGGAATATGCCGAATCGAAAGGCATCCAGGTAGATGTGGTAAATGGCCATCTGGATCACGCGCATTGCCTGATTTGCCTTGGCCGGGAGCAAACGATTGCAGATGTTATGAAGATCGTAAAAGGAGAGTCTTCTTATTGGATTAATAAAAACAAACTGACGAAAATGCGGTTTGTCTGGCAGGATGATTACTGGGCAGTAAGTGTGAGCGAAAGGCACGTATCGCGCGTCCGCAACTACATACTCAGGCAGGAAGAACACCACAAAGGCAAAACCTTCGATACAGAGATCAACCGGTTTATGGCCAAATACGGCTGGACCGAAAAATAATCTTGGACCGTCGGCTTCAGCCGACGGCTGGGGAGGCTGGTGGTAAGAAAAGAAACGTCCGGTCAATTTCCGTCGACTTAAGTCGACGGAAGCATTCTTTTAATCGCCACAAATCGCTTGTGGTAATACGTTGCATTCAATAAATCGTAGCGAATCCCGCCTTTCCATGCAGAGTGGATAAATTTGACGTATCCCGGAGCGACTTCGGTGATGATGCCCACGTGGCCGATACGCTTGCTTTTAGAGCTGTTACCTTTGAAAAAGATCAGGTCGCCCGGTTTGGCCTCTTCGAGCTCAACGGCCTCTCCATGCTCTGCCTGAGCGGCACTGGAATGGGGCAATGTAATATTCCACTGATTGAAGCAATACCGGACAAATCCGGAGCAGTCAAAACCTTTTTTGGAGGAACCGCCGGAGCGGTAAGGGATATGTAAATGCTTTGTGGCAAAGCCAACCAGCGATTGGATCGGGTTGAGTGAGTCGGCGGCTACTTCCTGCGCAGGGCGGGCCTGTGCGAAAGACTGATTGCCGAATGTACTGCCTGCAAACAAAAGGGCGAAAACGACTAGGGAACGAATCAAAAAATGCATGAAATTTAAGTGGGTTCAGGGCTTAAAATGGTCAAACAAGAGATTCTATGGTTTTTTGCTTAATTACCTCAGGTTTGTAAAGCTAACGACTTTTTTGCGGTTGTCTTATTTTAAAAAATGGTTAATTTTTGTAATTATTTGTAAATCATTGATTTCAATAAATAAGGGATACTTTCATTAAAGTAAAGGTTTAAGCCCCCTTTTTGCCTACTTTTGTGGCAGAATCAGGATAGCTTACTAATCAATACGCTCAGATGAAAACTACCGACCGTTATCTCCAGCGCGGTGTCTCGGCTTCAAAGGAAGATGTGCATAAGGCCATTGAAAAGATCGACAAAGGACTTTTCCCGAAGGCTTTCTGCAAAATAGTCCCGGATACGCTGGCAGGCGATCCCGAATATTGCACGATCATGCATGCTGACGGCGCCGGTACCAAAACTTCCCTGGCGTATTTGTATTGGAAGGAAACGGGAGATATCTCCGTTTGGAAAGGCATTGCGCAGGACGCTATCGTAATGAATACCGACGATCTTTTGTGCGTCGGCGCCACAGGCCCGATGCTCTATTCTTCAACCATCGACCGGAACAAGAACCGCATCCCGGGGGAAGTGATCGCCGAGGTGATCAATGGGGCCGAGGAAGTGCTCGACATGCTGCGCAGTTACGGGGTTGAGATTTACAGCACCGGCGGTGAAACTGCCGATGTGGGTGACCTCGTGAGAACAGTGACGGTCAACAGCACCGTCATTGCCCGCATGAAGCGCTCCGAAGTAGTGGACAATGCCAATATCCAGGCGGGAGACGTGATTGTAGGGCTCGCGTCGTACGGACAGGCTAACTACGAACAGGAATACAACGGCGGCATGGGCAGCAATGGCCTGACTTCCGCAAGACACGATATTTTAGGTAAATACCTGACCAAATATTCCGAAAGTTTTGACCCTGAGGTGAGCGAAGATCTCATTTATAGCGGCAGCAAAAAACTCACCGACGAAGTAGCAGGTGCACCTTTGAATGTGGGTAAACTAATCCTCTCACCTACACGTACATACGCCCCCGTAGCCAAGGCATTGCTCGACGAGATGCGGACGCAAATTCATGGCATGGTACATTGCAGTGGCGGAGCTCAGACAAAAATTCTACATTTTGTTGATAACCTTCACATTATCAAAGATAACCTGCTGCCGGTACCCCCATTGTTCAGGCTGATCCAGGAAGAAAGTGGTACGAGTTGGCAGGAGATGTATAAAGTGTTCAACATGGGTCATCGGCTGGAAATTTACCTGTCAGAAGCAGATGCAGCGAGGGTGATCGAGATCTCCGAATCGTTCGGAATACCCGCTCAGATAATCGGCAGGGTAGAAGCTTCGGCAGAAAAAAAACTGACCATCAGCAGCGAGCACGGTACGTTCTATTATTAAAGATCGGTTACGCTCGTTGCATTGAACCTCCGGAGATTATTCTACCGGAGGTTTTTTATTTGGAGCGCTCAGCATTGGTTCGTTTTTAGGCATGGGAATTGTAGTATAATTTCTAATTGAAAGTAGAAATAATGTATCTATTTAAATATGTAAATATGAAACATTTTAACCACTACAAGATGCCGGTGATGAAGGCACTGGTGTTTTATTTCCTGCTGCCCGTTCTGCACCTGCCTGCGCAGACACCTGAGGTCCGGTTCAATACGACGCCGGTAATATCCGGATTGACATCGGCAATGTCACTGGTGCATGCCGGAGACGCCTCCAACCGAATTTTTATCGCAGAGCGGGCGGGGATCATCAAGGTGTTTGAACAAGGGGCTCTGGGGACGGCAATCGTTTTTCTGAACATGAACAGTGCGGGGCCGGTCGTGTCTACCACCGGAGAAGGGGGCTTGCTCAGCGTGGCATTTCATCCCGATTATGCCAACAACGGCTTTTTTTACACCTATTACACCGACACTGCTGGTGACCTTGTACTTGCAAGGTACACCGCGACCACACCGGCCGGGAATGTGGCCCTGGCATCCACCAGGTTTGAAATTCTGAAAATCCCGCATCCGGTCAACTCGAATCACAATGGAGGAGAACTGCATTTCGGAAATGCGGACGGTTACCTGTATTTATCCACCGGGGACGGCGGATCGAGTAATGACCCGGGCCAAAACGGGCAGAATAGTGCGACCTTGCTCGGTAAAATACTACGTATCGACATTAATCCGCCCAGCGGATCGGGAGTCAAATATGCGATTCCGCTGGGAAATCCATTTGGTAATGAAGTATTTGCGCTGGGGCTGAGGAACCCCTTCCGATGGAGTTTCGACCGTCAAACGAATGCCATGTGGATCGGTGACGTCGGGCAGGGTAGCCGCGAAGAGGTCAATCGCAGGTCAGCGGCAGCGACTTTGGGAGCAAATTATGGTTGGAGGTGCTTCGAGGGCGATATCCGGACGCCCGGAATCGCTATTACGGAATGTCCGGATACCGCGGGTTACGTCAAACCAGTTTATAGTTACCAGACAGGCAGTGCAAGGGGCAGGTCTGTGATCGGGGGCGTGGTTTACCGGGGCACAGCCTGGCCGGCCATGCAGGGCTATTACATCGGTACCGATTATTTTTCAGGGGATATTCACAAAATTAGTGCGAACGGCCTGGTAGCAGATTATCAGACATCTACGATTACCGGCGTTACCGACATAGGTGAAGCGGAGTCCGGGGAAATATATGGCGTAACGGGAAGCGCCGTGTATGCCATTGAAGCAGAGCCAGCTCTGCCGGTAACGTTGGTCAATTTTTCGGGCGCTCCGAGCGCCGAGGGGGTGAAACTATCCTGGCAGACTTCAATGGAGGCAGATTTCAAGGCATTCGAGATCGAATACAGCACCGATGCATTGGGCTTCGGGAATGTAGGCATTGTGCCTGGCGCCAATGCCCCAGGAGGAAACAGGTATGGATTTTCGCATACCACTGCATTGAAAGGGAATTTGTATTACCGCCTCAAAATGGTCGATACGGATGAAAGTTTCAGGTATTCCCGGATGATCACCGTGAGCAGGGATGCGGAAGAAATGAATGAGAACTTTGTAAGGCCCTCGCTGATCAGCACAAGTACTATGAATTTGCTGATCGAGGAGCCGTTCCAGACCGTGGAGGTGGTCAATACGGGAGGACAGGTAGTTTTGACAGAAAAAATTGGTGGCAGAAGCGGTCCGGTCAGCATACCATTGCAGGCAACTGTTTCGGGGATTTACATTGTGCGAATGGCCGGGCACGACCGGATCGTGCAGCAACGAGTGCTTGTTTTGAGGTAGAAGATGTGATGTCCAAACCTGGACGGATCTGTTCGTAAGCGGACAGGAGGGAATCACTAAATCATGCATTGGATTATCCAGAGGCCGTTTTTGACGGCCTCTTTTGCTTTGGCAGGCTATTTTTGATTTGGACAGAAATTATCCATTTCAAAGTTTCAACCTGCCCGGATATGATTGGAAATTACTTCAAAACGGCATACCGCAGTCTGGTGAAAAACAGGCTCTATTCGCTCATTAACCTGACAGGCCTCACATTGGGTCTGGGTGTTGCTATTACACTTTTCTGGATTGTACGGTTTGAGTATAGTTTTGATCGTTTCCATGCCAAGGCCGACCGCATTTACCGTGTCAAGTCGACCGACAAGTTTGGTGAGCATCAGTCACATGTGCATCAGACCACGATTAAAATACTGAAAACACAGTTTCCGGGCGTGGAAACAGCGGCTAACTTCTATGGCATGAACCCTGCGGCGGTGCAGGTGGGGACGGATATTTTTAACCAGAGGAATATCTCTTTCACCGAACCGGCCATGCTCGAAATGCTGGACGTACGCTGGATTGCCGGGAACCCGAAGCAATCCCTCAGTGCGCCCGGCCAGGTGGTACTCGACGAGCAGACCGCCAGGAAGCTGTTCAAGGGCAATGCGATGGGCAAGCGGCTGCGCTACGACAATAATGTAGACCTGACCGTCACCGGCTTGATCGGCGACCTGCCCATTAACACCGAATTTCCGATGGAGATGATCATTTCATGGGAAACAATGAAGAAAATGCAACCTGATCTGGCGCAGGAGGACAAGCTCGGCGGCGGCGATTCCATGCACCAGGGATTTGTTTTGCTGAAACCCGGCGCATCAACCGAGCCGATCAATGCGGGGCTTACCGATTTTTCCAAAAAACGGCCGGAGGAAACAACGGTAACCTCGGTGGAATTGCAGCCTCTTTCCGAAATGCATTTCGACACCAGCAAGGATCCGTTCATGTATTCGATGCCGAAATGGATGCTCTACACGCTTGCGAGCATTGGGCTATTCCTCATATTTATCGCTTGTATCAATTTCGTAAATCTGGCTACCGTTCAGGCGATCCAGCGCGGCCGCGAGGTGGCGGTGCGCAAAGTGCTGGGCAGTGGCAGGAAGCAACTGATTTACCAGTTTTTTGGTGAAACCGCAATGCTGGTGCTGCTGGCAACATGCCTGGGCGTATCGCTGGCCGGCAAGCTGGTAACCTATTCGTCGGAGCTTTTGAATACAAGCATTGATGGGTCGATGGTTTGGGATTCCGGTACTTTCCTGTTTCTGGGCGCGCTGGTGGTGACGGTAACGCTTTTTGCCGGGCTGTATCCCGCACTTATCCTCTCTGGCTTTCAGCCGGTGAAGGCTTTGCAAAATCGTGTGGCATTGCCTAACAGCAGTATTTCACTGCGGTCGTCGCTGGTAGTGCTGCAATTTGTGATCGCGCAGGTGCTGGTGATCTGTACTTTGCTGGCGATGAAGCAGATCCGGTATTTTTATGAAAAGGACCTGGGTTTTGAGAAAAGCGGCATTGTAACCGTCAATATGCCCGACCGGAGCGCCGTTCTGCGTGAGCGTTTCCGGCAGCAACTGAAACAGCATGCGGAGATCCGCGAGGTCGCATTCGGCCTTACTACCCCGGCGAGCAAGCGAAATCACTGGTGGGGGATGATGAAGCATCCGGCTCTGCGGGATGGTGAGGAAACGTTCCGTATTCAGCACATCGATACCAATTATTTCAACTTCTTCCGCATTCCGCTGCTTGCCGGCCGGATGTTGTCGGCAAGAGACACGATCCGTGAAAGCAAGGGTACCCGACTTACCGACGTAGTAGTGAACGAAAAGGCCGCACATGACCTCGGTTTCCGGAATTTGGACAAGTTGATAGGGGAGAAGCTTGAATTCTGGGGAATGAAAATGAATGTCGTGGGCGTGGTCAAAGACTATCATTCGGAAGACCTTAAAAGCAAACTGATACCGCATGTATACGTGTACGCGAGCTGGAACTTTCAGCTGGCCAGTGTCCGGATCGATAATTCCAAAAAGGCCGAAGCGCTTGCCCATATAGGGGAGCACTGGAAAGCCATGTTTCCCAACAATTATTACGAACCCAAATTCCTGGAAGACGACATTAGGAGCTTTTACGATAGCGAGCGCAAGCTTTCCAATTTCCTCCAAATATTCGCCGTGCTGGGTGTGCTGATCGGCTCATTGGGCTTGTTCGGGCTCGTTTCTTTCGTGGTAACACAGCGTACCAAAGAAATAGGCATCAGGAAGGTGCTGGGTGCTACGGTTTACAGCATTGTGGAATTGATTTCGCGTGACTTTTTAAAACTGATGCTGATCGCATTCTTTATCGCTACACCAATTGCCTGGTATGCCATGCAGTCGTTTTTAAAAGAATATACCTATAAAATAGACATTGAGGCCTGGGTTTTTGTGCTGGCTGCCGGGCTTTCAGTAGGCGTCGCTTTACTGACCATCAGCTTTCAGAGCATTAAGGCGGCTCTGATGAATCCGGTGAAGAGTTTGAGGTCGGAGTAGCACGGTTGTTATTTAACTAACAATTTCTTGTGAATCAGATTTTCTCGTGTCTGGATTTGGATGATGTAAGTACCTCCGGGGACGTTGCCCAGATTCAGTTGCCCCTTGCCACCCGTGGTAGCCATTTGGGAAGAAACTTCACGTCCCGCCCAATCCCATACCCTGATCTGTTTGATCGGGGTATTCGATTCAATGGTCAAAATTTCGGTCCTCGGAGTGGGGTTTGGATAGATATCAACTTGGATGTTATTAATGTTATGTTTTACGACAACGGTCCTTGATAAGGTAAAACTGCCGTCAACATCGACGGAACGAAGACGATAGTAGGTCAAGGGTGCGTATTCGGCCAGACTGTCTTCAAACTCGTAATTCAGTCTGGTAGTGGAATTTCCGAGGGCATTTACCCGGCCCACTGCTTCGAACGACCGACCGTCTACACTTCTTTCTATCACAAAGTGGGATGCATACTTTTCATCAGCAGTGCTCCATGTAAGTACCACGGCATTTTCGGTTTTATGTGCTGTAAAATTGATCAGGGTTACAGGCAACGCGCTTTCAGGAATGCTGCCCAGTGCGAACGCTCCCCAGCTGGAAACGGTTTGTCCCGTTACGCTACCGGTACTTATTGTGCCGGTAGTAGATGTTGCCCCCTCATTCAGCCAGTCTGTTCCGCTTTTACGGGCAACTTGCAATACCGCCGGATTGACAGAAGAGGTTATTGATGGATTGTGAAACGAATCCCACGTTACCTTCACCTTGCCGGTGGCTGTGCCAGCCGGTACAATGGTCCAATATTCTTCGTGATTATAAGCATTCAATACGACGGGAGAAGTACCGCCTGCTTTAAAAAGGCCGGTTCCGGCGTCCGAGGGATAGTATCGAGCAGAGAGTTCGTCGCTGTTGTTTGTAATGTCAACTGTAATGGGTTGGTATTTCGTTGGATCACCCACTGGGAATTCGAAATTTCCGATGCCTTTTCTCCCGACATATCCGTCAACATGACTAGCATCTTTTACGCCAGCGTGTGCAGCATTGGAAGTAAATACAAGCGGCGCAGACGCATCATGTGCTGTTACTACCCCATTGGTGAAGCTAACGACGCCATCCGCTTCCAGGGAGGTATTGAGGGTAATCCCGTTGCTATTATCAAAAACTAGGTTTTTTGTTCGTAATGTGTTACTGCCCGAAACAGTTTGATTTGAAACACCATTGACAACAAGGCTCCCGGAGAAATAATTGTTGAAAATCTGATGGTTGACTACGTTCCCCTTTACGACTATGGTGCCATCGTTTTGCAAATTGCCGCTGTTGTTGGTAAATGAGTCGCCAATGAATAATGTGCTTCCGGCAGTGATTTGAATGACGGCGCCGTTGTTGACAAGGGTTTGAGCAACTGAACCGTAGGTGATCATACCAAGTGCCAGGCTCGAAAGTATAGTGTATCTCA
>NZ_CAMLSE010000060.1 GCF_946482605.1 uncultured Dyadobacter sp.
TGGTTCATCCACATTAGCCTCCGCAACAGGTTTTTCAACTACTTCATCCGAAACGGCCTTCGGCTTCATCGTAGGACGGAATGCAGGTTTGGAGACTGCCGACTTGTCCGGTTCATCCGCGCTGGCTTCCACAACAGGTTTTTCAACTCCCTCATCCGAAACCGCCTTCGGTTTCATTGACGGACGAAATGCAGGCTTAGCGGCTACCGGCTCCGCGTCGGCCTCCTCAGCGGGCTTCTCCACATCACTCTCCGAAACCACCTTTGGCTTCATCATCGGCTTGAATGCAGGTTTCGCAGCCATCGGTTTTTCTTCGGGCTCGGAAACCGACGGCTTCTCCACATCACCCTCCGAAGCCGCTTTTGGTTTCATCACCGGTTTGAATGGCGGCTTGGGAGCTGACTTGGCGGCTTCGGCAGATTCTGCCTCTGCATTGCCTGCCACCTCTTCCGTCGGCTTAGGCTTCGCTGTGGGTTTGAAAACAGGGCGGGCAGGAGCGGTGGTCGCAGTCGTGGCAGGGGCGGCCGGAGCAGCTTTCGCCGCTTTAAGTGCCTCCTTCTCTTTCTGGAACTGTTCGAGTAACTGGCGTTTTTCGTCCGCCTGTTCGGGCGTAAGGTTGGAATAGTTATAAACCATATCCCGCACATCGAGCTCGCTGTAATCAAATGTCTTGGTCATTGTCAGACATTCGGTAGGGCAAACTGTGGTGCAAAGGCCGCAATAGCAGCATTTGGCCATGTCGATATCGAACTTGGCGGCATACAACCGGATCGGCGACCCATCGGATGCTCTTCCGACCTCCTCAATGGCCTTAATGGGTTCAATTTCAATGCAGTCTACCGGACATACCTTCACACATTTATCGCACACAATGCAATCATCCATTTCATTGTGCAACCGGTAGCGGCCATTGTCGGGAATCGGGATGGTTTCCAGCGGGTACTGGATTGTGACGATGCCATCCTGTTGATCGTAGAAGTTGGATGCACGGATATCACCTGGCTTACGCTTTTTGCGTGCATTCCACAAGTGCCGTAACGTCAGCCGCATACCCGTGAGGGTCGTACTGATGCCATCCGATATGTTTTTAAAGTATTCTGACAAAATCCCTGTTCGTTTGTGAAACGGGTTACCCTATGACAAATATAGAGTAAACCGTTTAAAAACTCATTGACCTACGCATACTCCTTCGAGGAGCTCCTGCAATTCCTTTTGAATAGATTCTGTTTTATCCGCGATGTACCAACGCTGAATATCCTCCGCAAACTCACTGTAAGGTCTGACGGGATTGGCCTTGTATTCTTTCAAAAGTGCCTGCGCACCGGCGGGACGAGGCCCCCAGGTGAAGAGCTCATTAAACTCCTCATCGACCGCAATCAGCTTAGGAATTGAACGTCCTCCGTTGGTCAGGTAGGCGTCCATCAGCTCCGGATTTTCATCACGAAGCAGCAACTTAACAGTGATCAATGGATTCGAAAGTGAAGCAGCCACAATGGACGGGATATTCTGTGCCGCATCACCACACCAGGCTTCCGTCAGGATATACCAAGTTTGGGGAACGCCGATCTGGTCAACGGCTTCTTGCAATGTGTCATGAACTGTAACCTTCTTATTGAGGCGCAGCATTCGCGCGAGGTTGAGCTTTGTGTAATGACTCAGTTCTTCGGATCTTTTGGGGCCGGTTGTCCCGTTTTCCAGCACCACTTTCTCCATTAACTGCATGTATTCACTATATGAATAAGCCCCTTTTGTAACAGAAACAGGGAACAAATGTGCTACGTTTTTCATTGTCTTTCATTTATTAAGAAACCCTTCGTAGACACTTTCAGTTCACTTTTCGAGTTCTCCGATTGAGCCATATTCATGATCCGGCGGCGACAGGGAAAGGATGGCTTTCATATATTCTTTTGCCAGGACATCCCGGTCAAAATGCGCCTTCACAAATCGATAACCATTTTCGCCATGCTTGTGAACCAGTTCCGGGTTGGTCATATACAGCCGCACCTTCAATGCAAAGTCCTCCGGGTTTTCGGGTTCGACGAACACACCGGCCTCCGCCGACTCTATCAGCGCCCTGGACACACCGTCGATGGCCATTAGCACCGGTTTCCTGCACGCGGAATAATCAAAAGTTTTATTGCTGTAAACTGTTTTGAAAATAGCTGCTTTTTTCAAAACAGAAACTCCCGCATCCGCCGCCACGATGTACTCGAAGATTGCTGATTTGGGTACCGGGTCGATAAAAGACACGTTGGAGATCTTCTGCTGATCCACTATTTGCATTAATCTCCTTTTCTCGGGACCGTCTCCGATGAGCAGGAAATGTGCATTGACATCCTTCAACAATGCTGCTGCCCGAACGATTTGTGTCAAATCATTGGTCAGCCCATGTGCACCCACATAAATGACGACAAACTGCCCATTAAGCCCAAGCTTTGTGCGCAATGCGCAGCTCTTGCCCGCAAGCGCCTGCTCGCTCCACCGGAAATCTGCCGCGTTGGGAATAAAAATGATCTTCTCTGGTGTCACTCCTTTTTCCTGAATCAGCTTGTCGCGGAACGCCGGTGTCAAAACGGCAATCAGAACCGCTTTCTGATAGAGGTATTTCTCAAAATGATATGCGAGACTGATCAGCTGCTTGTTATGCAAAACGCCCGCGCCGACAGCAGAATCTGGCCACAGATCCCGGATTTCCAGCAACAAAGGCAGTCGCTTACACCATGCCAGGGCCAGGGCCGGCAGACCCAGGAAAAGCGGTGGCGAGGTGATGAGCAGTCTGTCGTATCGGTCGTTGGCAAAGCGGATTCCTCCAATGAACGCCGACAATGCGAAAGACAGGTACCCGAGAATCCTGCCGGCGAAGCCCGCATTATAACTTCGGGAAACAGGGCAACGGATCACCCGAACACCGTCGACATTGGTTTTAACTGTGAACTTCCAATGATGCTTTGCATTCGAAGGGCCCTGCATGTAATGAAAATTTCCGGCGATGACCGTCACCGAATGCCCGCCCTCAACCCATATTCTGCTCATCTCGTTCCACCTCGCCCCGCCGCCCTCGTCGTCGTCCAGGAAATATTGATGCAGGAGCAAAATGTGCATAGGTGTGTGGTTATGATTTTACAAAAAAGTTGGGCATACTGAAATTTCTGTACGGATATATCTTCCCATTGTCTCAAAGAATATTGCATTACAGGCTGACTTTTCTCCATATGTTTCAGAATACCAGCCCTCTGTAACCTGCATCGAAATCTCCTTTGATCCTTCGTCAAAGGCCCTGATCTCATAAGTTTGGAAAAAATCTGCGTCCGGGTGCCAATGCTGTTTCATCGGCATTCCGGCGGGTGCATACAGCATATGATCTTCGACCGTCCAATGTAACTGTCCCTGTTTTTGGACCACCTTCCTTCTGTGGATAATGTTTTTCCCCAAATGCCTGAAACCTTCAAACTCCGCTTCAATTTCGAATTGACCGGCCTCATATCTTGCCGCGCCATGCGCGTTCGAGATCCAATGCGTCCAGATAAACCGCTGCCTCTTCTGCATCTGATCCGCTTCTCCAAGCGTGACGGTATTATGAGCCGCAGTTCCCCAGAAATGACGGGCCTGTTCACTATCTGCATGGTATAGCCATGTTCCAGCATCCCGAAGCAAATTTCTGCCGTCGACCCAAATATCCAGATGCAGGTGATCTGCCTGAAAGGGGCGGCTGTAATACGATCCGCATCGCAAAAAAGTGAGCGTTTGATCATTGCGGATCAGATAGTAACCACCTTTGGGAAATGAGAATGCACCGTCAGCTACTATTCCCGGCGTTTCACAGGCGAAAGGAAGCGCTTTACCCATGATCCATTCCGACTCTTCCTGCCATGCAGTTTCCTGACCATGTCTTTCTCCCAACACCGCGCCCAATGCCGTCAACTGTGGCCGAAAATCTCTGAAATGGCATTCTGTCAATGGAAAAAACAATGCGCCGTCATTGTTACCGTAGTTGGGAAGCCATCCGCATCGACTATCCCCGCAGGTACTCAAAAATACCCTTGATGCCCTCGCACGCTCATAAACGCCCGCTAAAAGTCGCTCATCGTTCAATTCCCCGAGCCTCAATGCCCAACTTAATAACTGGATAACAACGCGATGGTAATTCATCGAGAATTGCAGGTAAGTGCCATCGGCGGCGATTTGTGCGACGATCTCCCTTTCAAAAATATCCTTCCCCTTTCTCTTCCATTCTTGACTTTCAGGAAAAAAAGGAAACAGCAGCCCGATCGCAAAAAGACCTAGCGCCTCCGTGAGCACATGATTATTCCGTACTGCTACCAGCGAAAACCGGATGTTTCCCGCAACATGACGCATCTGGTCATAAATACTACACAGTATCTTGTCCAGCAGCGGCTGGCTCAGTGCCGGGGAGAACCGGTAATAATGCAATGCAAAAGTCCAGTTCAATACCCGGATTGCAATTTCCTGGCTGCATTTCCAGTTCGGACCACAGTTTACAGGATTGCGATCGATCCAGTTTTCAATAAATGACAGGACAAAATCAGACTGGTCCTCTTGAAAATGATGGTCATAGCGGATCAGGTCGTAAAGGAATGTAAACCGAGATTTCTCCCAGACAAACTTGATATCACCCGCTTCATCCACAAAATCTTTCACTGCGGTCCAATGCATTCGCTCCGGGTAGCGGTATCCGGTGATCGGGTTGGTGTGCCAATCAGATACTTCAAACCACTGCGAACTGAAATACCGGAAGCAGCTCTGCTTAATCCGCGCCGCCCGGCCAGCTAACGTACTGTCCGGCCGCCTGATGACCACCACCTGCTCTTTGGAACCAAAGAAAAAAGTAGTTTTCAGACTTTCCCACTCCGCCAGGCTGATCCATGATCGTTTGGTTGCTGACCTGGGAAACCGCAGCCTGAGCAGTCCGGACCACCCACAAAACGCATACACAATCCTGAACAGCACATATCCGATCCCCATTTGACGGCCGATATGCCAGCTTAGCCTGATCCAGTGCGTGGCCTTCATAGTACATTTACCCAACTACCGGTTTCCAGACTCTCCACCGCCGCGAAAGTCGCCTGGGTGGTATTTACGATTCCTTCGAATGCCATGATCGGTCTCCCGCCTTCCTCTACCATTTCAAACAACGCCTGAAATTGCTCCCGATGCCCTTTCTGATAACCCACTGCCAATCGCCCGAAACCGTGAAAGCCATAGCCATGAAGTATCTTGAAATCATCCAGCACCAAAGTTCTACCCAACGAATGCACTTCTACCCGTTCCTTCGCATAGCTTCTGCTTCCATTCGAAAAATAGTTGACCACACCGCTTGACCCATTCTCACACTTCAGGAGAATGCTGACGTTCTCAGTACTGAGATAATTGTTGATCAGCAGTGCATTGGTGCACACTTCTGTGATGGGACTGCCTGTGAGGCAGGATACCAAATCAATAAAATGACAGGCTTCCCCGATCAGCCGGCCGCCACCGCGACCGCGGTCGAGCACCCAGGAGTCGGCGGGCAACGCGCCTGCATTGACTGTCACGATCACCTGCGCAGGCGAATCCCCCAGCAAGTCCCTCATCACCCGGATGTACGGGGAAAATCTGCGATTAAAACCAACCGTGAGCGAAGTTGTCCCTTTTCCTGCCTCCTCCCGAATTTCCCGAAGCTCCTCCCGCGTCAGGGCCAATGGCTTCTCAACGAAAACATGCTTGACCGCCCGGGTGGCGTCGATGACCATTTGTGCATGGTCATTGTGCCGGGTGGCGATCAGGACGAGATTTAATGCAGGATCCGGCAACACGTCATGATAATGCGTCGCAGCGAATGGTACTCCATATTTCAATGCCAGCTCTGTGGCCGAAAGCCCTCCCGAGCTAACGATATACTTGATAAACTTGCCTTTCAAAGCCGGCAGGAGTGTAAGCCGGGCAAAATTCCCTGCCCCCAGCACCGCCGCCACAACTTTATCCGGAATCGCTGTTGACTTGACGCATTGCACCATGCTATTGGCTGTGCATTCCATGTTATAGTCGATCAAAGTAGCGACAGCGTGTCCTTCGGAATGATAGATCCGATCGTATTCAGCCAGCGGAATAATTCTCGAAATCAGCGGTTTGACATCCAAAGATCCCACTGAAAGCTGCCGCAGCACTTCTTGAAAGTTCCGATTTTCGGTCCAGCGCACATAAGGCAACGGGTAATCAACCCCATTCTCCTCGTACATGTGATCGTAACGCCCGGGCCCATACGAGCAGGCGACCTGAAATGTCAATTCTTTCCGATAAAAATTTGCGCGGTTCAAGCGCAGGCCAACCGACCCGACGAGCACGATTTTCCCCCGCTTTCTGCATACAGAGGCCGCTTGCGATATGATTGCATTGGACTCGGACGAAGCGGTGATGAGCACGCCATCTATCTCACCATATTTTTGCAAAACATAGTCAGCCACTTCTGTATGCAGGGAACCGGCCACGGAAACCCCTTTCTTAGCAGCAATCTGACGACGCACCTGATCCGGCTCCACCGCCACCACCTGACAGCCTGCTGCTTTGAGCAGATCTACCGCCATTAACCCTAATGGCCCCAACCCAAAAACCGCGACCCTCATCCCCATTTCAGGCCCAAGCAGCCTGATGCCGTGCAAGGCTACCGCACCCAAAACGGTAAAGGCAGCCTCCTCATCGGATACATTCGCAGGTATCCTAGCCACGAGATTCGCCGGCACGCAAACGATCTCTGCATGAGGTCCATTGCTGACCACCCGATCGCCCACCCGAAAGCCGGCTACCCCCTCCCCGATCTCCATCACTTTGCCTGCATTACAATAACCTAACGGCAACCGCTGATCCAGCCTGCGGAGCGCCGATTGTGTTGCTGAGAACAGCCCTTCGGTCTTAATTTTACCAACAAAGAGCCTGAGCTTGTCCGGTTGCAGCCTTGCTTTCCGGATGAAACCGGCTTTGCTGAACTCGACCAGCATTCTCTCGGTACCGGCCGACACGAGCGTTTTCCGGGTCTTGATGAGCACATAACCCTTTTTAACGAGCGGAACGGGCACTTCCATTAACGACGTCTCCCCCGTCCTGAGGTTTTGGACAAGCTGGTTCATGAGATATAGTGTGTTATGCTATAAATACCACTTGATGAAATTTACGAATTAAATGCAATCATCAAGATTTAATACTTTTGACAAAACCTGTTTACAAACATCCTTAATCACTTTGAATTCCAATGAAAAAACAGATTAACGTCGGCATAGTAGGATATAAATTCATGGGCCGTGCACATAGTAATGCATGGAAAAAAGCTCCGCTGTTTTTTGATACGCCGACCACCCCGGTCCTGAAAGTCGCATGTGGCCGCCATCAGGAGTCACTTTCGGAATTTGCTGCAAACTGGGGTTGGGAAGAGACCGAAACGGATTGGCAAAAGCTCGTCAGTCGGCCGGATGTAGACATTATCGACATCGCATTGCCTCAAAACCTCCATTACGAAGTAGCGTTAGCTGCTGCGAAAGCCGGCAAGCATATATTCTGCGAAAAACCGCTCGCGATGAACAGCGGGCAGGCTGCTGAAATGTTGAGGGTCTGTCGGGAAAACAATGTAAGGCATTACCTCAATCACAACTACCGGAGAACACCCGCTGTGTCTCTGGCCAAAAAGATGATCGACGAGGGCAAAATAGGGCGGATATTTCACTGGCGATGTGCCTATCAGCAGGACTGGATCGTGGACCCGTCATTCCCGCTGACCTGGCAACTGAAAAAGGAAACCGCATTGGCCGGACCACAATGGGACCTCAATTCGCACGCCGTAGATCTGGCCCATTCTCTGGTGGGAGACATTGCTTCCGTATCATCCCTTACCACCAACTTCATCAAAGAACGTCCCATCGCCGACGAAGCCGCCACTGGCAGCCTTTCGGGCGCGTCCAAAGGTGACGAAATGGGCGAAGTGACAGTCGAAGACGCCGCGCTTATGATGGTACAGTTCCAAAACGGGGCGATAGGTTCTTTTGAAGCCACACGCTTCGCCACCGGTCGTAAAAACAGGCTCACATTTGAAATCTATGGCAGCAAAGGCAGCCTCGTTTTTGACCTCGAGCGAATGAATGAACTGCAATACTATTCCAATGTTGACCTCCCCGGAGAGCATGGTTTCCGTACGATCCTCGCTACCGAGTCGAACCACCCGTATGCTGGCAACTGGTGGCCGGCGGGGCATATCATCGGTTATGAACATTCATTTGTACACGCGGTTGTCGACTTTCTGGAAGCCATCGAAGAAGGTAACGATATCAAACCCGACTTTGCGGATGGGTTGAAGATACTTCAGGTACTGGAAGCAGGACTAAGGTCAGCCGAAAGCGGCCAGCGCGTCGAATTGTAAGAAGCTCCGCAAGCATCCATTTCAGAACTGCCGTTGGCTTCTGAGGTGGATGCTTTTCTATATCGGCTCTCAGCAGTGTTCTCATTGAATACGGAAGTTTCGAACAATCGATCGACTATGTTTCCGTATGTGAAGTGCTTTCAAATATTTTTTGGGATAATACCATAAGCTTCGGCCAAACGCACGGATCATGTAAATTTTCTGGATAAAATGGACGAAGCAATATTTAACATGCGAATAAAAAATGATGTTAAATCCGTCATTTCTTTACAGGTCAGCTATAACGAGCGTGGTCAGTTCAAAAAAATAATTACACAATGAAAATATTAGACTATTTATTTGTACAATTGATAGAACGATATTTAATAACATAACCAACAAACAATTATGAAACTCACAGTATTTACTTTGCTACTCTTTTTATCGGCATTATTCATTACCGCTTGTAAAGACAATCAAATCGAAGTAGCTAATCCTGAAAGTGCCAAAACGGCGAATTTGACTCCGGAGGAAACCGCCCGGATAAAGGCTATTATCGGCGCAAATACAACTAAGAAAGACGTACCAAGCAATGCCAGGACTTTCGGTGCCGCAACCTGGTATTTCACCCAATATGGATATCAATACACAGGTTCTGTTACGGAATATAACTTCCCTGCAAATGTATACGTCAGCAACAATAATAGTTATCCCATCATAATTGCCGTCACAGGGCAACTCCAAATTATGTCCCCCTCTTTGTCCTGCTCAGGCGGCGGCACTTGTATGTTCGATGACAGTCCTGTTTATTACAACAGCCATGGCTACACTGGCGGAAGGATAATTTTAGGTCCGGGAGTCTCAGCGACTTTAAGTTTTGGTGCCAAAATTAAAACTACGGCAGGCGTGGAAGGCTGGTTACAACTCGAACATATCGCACCGTCCTTTGTTTCGGCAAGCTATACCGATGATTATCTGTATGTAATTAGAGGCTCACTTTGATTATTGCGATTTGCGAGATTAAATAGAAACTGCACTGTTTTCTAGAAAAGCCTGTAACTAAAAATCGTTACAGGCTTTTTTACTATGGGAGTTGAGAGAATCGCAGTCAATCTTTTACTTCCTGTTAACATAGTTTTACAATTGAATTGTCGGTACCTGGTCGCATGATCATAAATTGGATAGCTCCGATAAACGGATCTAAAATCTTGCTTCTAAACAACCTGGCATGCTCAGCTCATCTTTATTGCTTTCCGCACGCTACCTATGGAGACGCAAATTCTCATCCTCCATTAAAATTATTGGCCTGACACTCGGAATGACGTGCGTGCTGCTCGCCTTACTTTTCATGAAAGATGAGAGGAATTTTGACGCGTTTCATAAAAACGGGAAACATATTTATAGGGTCACTACCAAAGATATGCGTAGCAATGGCAATACTATTCTTGGGACTACGGGGCAGGTTCAGGGCCCGGCTTTCAAGGCCAATATCCCCGAAGTAACCGAATTTGCAAGGGTGTGGTCTGACATTACCCACAACATCATTGTTGATAAGAAAAGAGGGTTCCCTGTAAGTGTGACCTATGCGGACGATCATTTTTTTGAGGTCTTTTCTTTTCCGTTGTTGCAGGGAAATGCCTTGCTAGCACTAAGGAATATGAATTCCATAGTCATCACCGAGGAACTGGCAATGAAGTTTTTTGGAGAAACCGGTGTTGTCGGCCGAACCCTTGGCTTAGAGGATGGGTCCGTCATCGAAACTTTTTTAATAACCGGAGTCGCCAAAAATCTGCCGGCGAACTCCTCTCTAAAATTCGAGGCGGTAGTCCCATTTAAATTTTTACAACGATGGTTTAATGACGATGACTGGCTAAACCCCTATCTCAACACATTTGTATTGCTGCACCCAGGCACAAACCTCGAACAGCTCGAAAACAAGTTCGCCCGTGTTTTTGCCCGGGAAGCGAAAGAACAGATTAAGAAATCCCGGATACGCACATCCGAGATAGCGTTCGGTTTGCAACCACTTGCAGACATACATTTGAATATATTTAACAATAGTGCCGGATCTAAGCGAAGCCGTTACCCGGCATTGGCGAATGAAAGCCTTTCTGCGTATTCCTTTATTTTTGGCGGGATAGCAGCCATGATCATGATCATGGCCAGTATTAATTTTCTCAATCTGAGTGTTTCCGGATTTTCGCAGAGGTTCAAGGAAATCGGCGTTCGCAAAATCTCCGGAGGCACATCACGCCAGATTGTCTGGCATTTTTTAACAGAACCCGTCTTAGTTTGTGTCATTTCTTTCCTTCTTTCATCGCTGATAGTAGCATTGGGCCTGCCAATCTTAAATCAGATAACTGGTAAGGATATTCACCTTTCATTTCCCGGAGACCTGAAATTTTTTGCAGGGGCTCTGGTGGCGCTTACTACATGCGTAATGGCCACTGGTCTTTACCCCGCAATTAAATTATCCATGTTCAATTCGATCGATATTTTACAAAGTAAACAGAACTGGAGTGGGAAAAACTATTTCAGCAAAGTTCTGATTGTCTTGCAATTTTCCTTTGCAATGGGCTTAGTATTTGCAGTTATTGTTTACTACCGGCAAATGAATTTTATATCTCAGAAAAACCTGGGCTACAATCCTGCGGGAATTGTATTCGTGCCAATACCATTTGGGAGGGCCAATCGGGAGGAACGATCATATTTCGTAAATGAATTGAAATCTTCTCCCCACATTGAAAAAATTTCAGGTGGTTCGCTTTCCTCCTGGGGCGACAGCAAACAACTGATTGGCAGCCATGAATTTAAGGCGGAAAGGTTGCATGTTGACCAATATTATATCCCGACACTTCAAATTGAAATAAAGCTTGGCAGGAATTTTGACGAATATTCGCTGGCGGATTCCAATTCAGTTATTGTAAACGAGGCATTTTTGCGGCACTCAGGCTGGAAAGACCCGATCAATCAGCAGCTACATCTGGAAGGTGAGAAACCGAAGACCGTGATAGGGGTTATAAGTGACTTTCACACGGAGTCTTTAAAGTATCAAATTCAACCAAAGATCTTTGAATTGAAGCAGAACGAGAACCTCTTGATCAGGATCCAAAGAGGAAATACTACGACGGCTCTTGCCGCAATACAAAAGGCGTTTAAAAATTCTTTCCCTGATCATTTTTATCAGTTTGCCTTTCTCGACGATCAAATCGGCAAACAATATGCGAGTGAGGAAAGGTGGAAGAAAATCACCGGGTATGCTGTGGGCCTTGCGATCTTTGTCTGTTGTATCGGACTGTTTGGACTTACTCATTTCGAGACTTTAAAACGTCGGCGGGAAATAGGCATTCGTAAGATACTCGGTGCGTCCGTATTGTGGCTCGTGTACATTGTATCCGGTGATTTTTTGAAGCTTGTCCTGATTTCAGTGATTGTAGTGTCACCGATTGCCTGGTATCTAATGAACGACTGGCTGCGCGATTTCAGTTACAGGATACACATTTCGTGGACGGATATTGCGGCAACCATTTTGGCTGCTGTTGTGATAACCTTCCTTACCGTTGGAATCAGGGTTGGCAAGGCGGCGCTGCAAAACCCGGTAGACGCCTTGAAAGACTAATAAAATGCCATTGAGCTTCGTAATTTTGGGCCTGGCCCATGATGCAGCAGCAAATAAAGTGTAAACAAAAAGGCCGGCAAATTTTCATTTACCGGCCTTTCTTCTTCTGTGGGAGTTGAGGGATTCGAACCCCCGACCCTCTGCTTGTAAGGCAGATGCTCTGAACCAACTGAGCTAAACTCCCTTTTTTTTCTTTTTGTTTCCCGTCGTTTGGGAGTGCAAATATGTGCGACCAAATTGAACTCTGCAAATATTTCAGAAAAAAAATTTAAAATATTTTACAACCTCCTCATAACCAGCATTCGCTATTCGAAATTTAGATAGAGCGTTACAGTGTGCGTTCTCATCCTGCTGATTCCGTTTCCAACCGAATTAGCTCCCGGTACCAACATATTAGTCAGTCCATGCGAAAAACGCAGCTCCGGCGCGAATTTAAAGAACTCAAAGAATTGCTCGTACCCGATCCCATAGTCAATCGAGAGATCACTGGACTTGGTATTCAATGCCCCCGGGCCGCCGCCTCTGCTTCTCTTCACATTTGTCTCGATACCGAGGGTGAGTCCTGCTACCATATACATCCTCGAATTGACTCGTCTCACCGATTTGTATTTTAGCAAGAGAGGCACTTCAATCCATGTCGACTCCCGCTTCTCAGTCCGGTCCGTACCGTTCGGATAGCTGAATTTTACATGGCGTTCATACAGCGAAACCGATGGTGTCGTACGCAGATCAAAATGCTCATTCAGAAAGGCATTGATCGTGAAACCCATCCGGAATGCAGCATTGGTCGGCGATTGAATGACGAAGGCCGAGTCCTTGGAAACAAATTCGTTACTGTGCCTGATATTAAACCGTGTAAACGGTACTGCAAACAGGATTCCGTAGTGGATCGGCTTATCATCATAATATTCGAGGTGCTTGCGGCGGTATCCGATGCCCTGCGACTTTACTTCCTGCACCGCCATCAGCAGCGCCAGGATGCCTATTACTACTTGTGTCCGACGTAAATTGAACAGATCCCGAAGGTAAGTGATATGCATTTGGTATTTATGAAACCTGCTTTTTGATAGATATCCAGAAAAGCTTCCCCATCCGGAAAGGCCTGAACAGACTCGGGCAAATAAGTGTAAGCCGCGCTATCCTTCGAAACGGTCTTTCCAATAATCGGTAGTATGTACTTGAAATAGAAATTATAGAACTGCTTGAACGGAAAGCTGCGGGGTTTTGAAAACTCAACAACAACGCAGGTTCCACCTGGCTTCATCACGCGGTTCATCTCAGTCAGTCCGGCCAGCAAATTCTGAAAATTGCGTACTCCAAACGAAACGATGATCGCGTCAAAATAATTGTTTGCAAAACTTAAACTTTCCGAATCGCCGCTTCGCAGCTCGATGATGTCCTGCTTGCCTAATTTGTTAATTTTTTCGCGGCCGACAGCGAGCATTCCTTCGGATATATCGACCCCGATGATCTTATCCGGATTAAGTGCCAGAGCTTCGATTGCAAAGTCGCCGGTACCCGTTGCGATGTCAAGGATGACTTTGGGTTGCTGTTTTTTAAGAAGCCGGATAGCCCGCTTGCGCCAGTATATATCCACACCCGCACTCAAAACGTGGTTGAGCAGATCATACTTCGGAGAAATATTGTCGAACATCTCAGCCACCTGCTCACGCTTGGTGCCTTCCTTGTCTTTATAGGGTACTACACTCATTTTAATGCTTGTAAAATCAATTAGTAACAAAGCTAACAGATATTTACGGTTATAGCTTCCGACGAATTCATCTTATTTCCTTCTACAAAAGCTGACCAAATTACAAAACGAACGTCTAAATGGCTGAACCGTATCTTCCATTCAACCATTATTCCGCATGCGTAGTGCCCTGCTTTTCACTTTTCTGATTTGGCTGGTTCCCCAAGCTGCCGCCCAGCCTTACCGCCGCCCATCCTCCAACGGCATAAGCGGCAAAAAAGACTATAACCGTAAAACCGACATGGGTTACCAGCTCGCAGTCCGAGGTGGGCTCACCCAGTTTTTCGGAGAACTGAATGGTCAGGATATGCAGAGTGTATTGGGAATAGGGCTTGGGAAAAATTTCCGGAAAGAGTTTTCAGTACAAATCGATTACACGGCAGGCAAGGTGGGCGGCGAGAAAAATGATTTCTTTAACTCTTACTTTATCAATGAATTCAACACACTGGAATGCATTGCCAAATGGGATCTTATTGAGCAATTCAACATTTTCGAGCCTGATGCCGCCCATTGTTATATTTACGGAGGGATCGGGCAGATCTGGTTCGCGGCCCAGGCATTCGACCTTGACAATGGTGAAATGGTAAGATTCACCAACAGCACGTTAAGTGCCCGCAATCCTCTGTTCCTGCGCTGGGGTCCTCCGCACGGTCCCCCAGGCATCCGTAAAACCAGGGAAGGAATCATGCCAATCGGCACTTCAGTAGACTTTGTGTTGTTGAATCGATGGAAAATGGGAATCGATTACCGCTTCTATTTGGTAAGGACCGATAAAATGGATGCCACTTCCGGCCGACGGCTGATCAATCCCGAAGAAAGCGACTCATACAGCGACACACCAAATGACAAGTTCAGTTTTATTTCGGTTTACATTGCATACCAATTTGGCAAACGGAAGCCCAGGCGCTGAAAGTCTAACACTGTTAAAATGAATTCTACCACTGTTAAATATAAGCTATATCCCAGTCTGCTAGGCTGTTTCGACCGTTATGAGCGAGGCTACCTCGACGAATCCTCACTCCTCGACCGCGTCAACAGAGTACCCATTCCCCAGACAGAAGCACAGTCTCGCGGCGTTTCATTTGAAGATGCCGTGATAAAAGGCGTTGGAGAAGAGGCTTTCAACCCGGAAATTCTTTCGAAAGTACGCGCATTACTGCCCAGGCCGATGCTTAAAACTCAGGTATATTGCGAATACCAGCTCGGCGACGTCCTGCTCTACGGCTATGTCGATGTGCTTGGAAAGTTACTGGCGGTAGACATTAAGACTACAAGCCAATACCGCCCGGGATATTTCGCCAAAAGCCATCAGAATTTTTACCTCCCGGCTTTACGGACGAAAGGCGTCCGCAGCCTGCGATACATTATCACCGATTTTCAGGATGTGTATCAGGAGGAATACGATCAGGAAACGGACTTCTCTCATCAGGAAACCCAGGTCCGCTCATTCTGCGAGTTCCTTGAAACACATCGTCATCGGATCACCGACAGACGTATTTTCGGGATTTGAAGAGGAGACTAGAAATGCTCAGTTTCGGATCCGTCCAAAGTGGTACGGCATTTTGGGTGATAATGCAAAAACGCCTTGACAATCAGCGATTATCAAGGCGTTTAAATTGTACTAGTTGTGGTGATGGACGGAATCGAACCTTTGATTTCTACTTTCATGACCTTTTCGTTAAAATATTCTGATTCTGAGCTGTTAATGGCAAATATATAAAATTGAAACAAGTAACATGCAACCTTAAAAAGTAATTTTGTTGTAAACCATTTTGTAAACCAGTTCAGTTAAGATAGATTTGTGTAAATCAAGTCGTCGGCTGCATGGCTACTACAAAATACTATCTCAAAAAGCCAAAACCAAATGGCAATTGCCTGATATCGTTATACTTCCGGTACGGAACCGAGCAGGTTGTGGTTTCTACAAATCAGTTTATCAAGCCCAAATCCTGGGACGCCAAAAATCAGAGGGCGAAAGCCAGTCACGAAGCCTATTTGGAGCTCAATGCCAACCTGGATCGGTGGCGAACTGAAGTGCAGAAAATATACCAGCAGCGCCTTTACCAGAAGCTGTCGATCACACCTGCCGACCTGAAACCGCTATTCGAGCGCGAGATAAGGACTGATAAATATGAGGCAGCTCCCGAGAAAGGCAAGCCCGGCCTGATCGAATTTGTCACCAAATACATTAAGTCAGTTGAGGGGTTTAAAAACGCTAATACGATTAAGACCTACCGCTCGCATTTGAAGATGTTGACAGCGTATCAGGCCGATACGAAGAAGAAGACCATCGCCTTCAACGACATCACGCTCGACTTCTACCATGATTTCAAAAGGTTTATGGTTGAGGTCAAGAAATACAATGAGAACACGCAGAACAAGCACACAGGTCTTTTAAAATTCTTCCTGAACGAGGCGACCGAGCGGAAGGAGAACGACAACATTGAGTTCAAGAGTCGCCGGTTTTCCACTCCCCGCAAGGAAGTGGATTCGATTTACCTGAATGAAGATGAAATAAAGCTCCTGTTGAAACTTGACCTGTCAGCTGAGCCCAGGCTGGAAAAAGTGCGGGATCTCTTTATTGTTGGCTGCTTTACTGGCCTGCGCTTCTCCGATCTCACGGCCATACAAGCCGAAAACATTTCTCCTGACTTCAAATATTTGAAGACAAAGACAATTAAGACAGACGAATTCCTTGAAATCCCGATACATCCGATTGTCCGGAAGGTAATGGAGAAGTATAAGGGCAAGACTCCCAACAATTTGCCTCCCGTCATTTCCAATCAGAAGATGAATGAGTATCTCAAAGAGATCGGCGAAAAGGCCAATCTGAGCGAAGATGTGGCTTTAGTCGAAAAGAAAGGAAAAGTACGGACGCAGAAAAAGGTAAGTAAGTTTTCGTTAATTACGTCCCACACTGCCAGGCGATCATTTGCAACCAATGAGTATCTTGCCGGCACTCCCTCCTACGCCATCATGGCAATCACCGGTCATAGGACCGAAAAAGCATTTTTGACATACATCAAGGTTACTAAAAAACAGTACGCGCGGCAGCTTTCCGAGATCTGGAAGGAGCGATTTAAAGATGAGTGATTATGGCAGAACAAACTGACTACCAATCTGGATATTCTGAGTTTGAGAGATTCAAGAAGCACTTTGGATTAAAGCACCAGGATAGCCTGGAATTCACTCCATATTTCCGCTATGAGATTGGTGAAGCATCCCACCCCTACCACCTTCACTTTGCGGAAAGGCCCGCTCGTAGAAGATATCAGAATGACATTATCAACCTGCTCTGCTATTTCAGTTCAGTTGAAGAGGCTATCGAATGCCTTGAGTACCACTATCATCATTTCGAGGAAAAGGAGCGCTTTCTGCGATACTTCAAATTTTCTCTTCCTGCCAGGATCCAGCTAACGTCCGGTAAGGAAGAGAAAATCCGGCTTGAAACGTGTCTCGCCTGGGTGATTGACAACCATGAGTCATATAAGATGGAGCCGGTATATGTTGGTGCAAGAGCTGAAATAAAGGGGAAAGATCGCGACAAGATTTTACGGCTGTTTTCCTTTCTTTTCAACGACATCCGAGATCCAAATGGAACTGAATACGCGATGAAGGCGACCAGTTTAGGGACGGCCATAGCACTGCATCAATTTGAGAGCTTTAAAAGCTCGGCCTTATCGTCCTTGCAGAAAGAAGCGTCCGAGGTTAGAAAGGCAACTAATATTCCTCAACAGTTGCAGGAAGCGCTAAGGAGATATTTTTTTAACTAATAAGATCGAATGCATCTTCTGGCTATATAGAGCAAACTAGTCGAATTAGAGGTCTTTTAAGACATAAGTCCCAGCACCTATTGTCACTCCCTTACCAGGCACAGTGACTACTTTCATATTAGGCCTTAAAATGAAAGGAAATAAGGAAAAATCGAACTATCAAGGACCACTTGACAGTTGAAGAACGAATGCCCAGAAAACCATAATTAAGGGTTCACAATGTCGACTGGATGTTGTGAAACAATCATGATCGCCATAATAGCCGCATTGACCCCCATCGTTACGGATCACCCGCCTTATATTCGTTACTAATCCTAAAGCCAAAGCTCAATCTCGGGAAATTTATATGGTCTGCTTCTGCTCCCTTTCATCAGATAGAACTTATTCGTAAATTGCTTACGACTCAACCAGAGCAAATCATAACCCTCCATAATATGTCAAGCGAAAACGACGAACTTGAGAGCCTACGGAAGGATCATTCGAACAACCTTTTAAAAATTAAAGAAAAGAGCGAGGATGACTTCGACAAAAATATAACTGCGATCGCTGCTGGAACGTTAGCTATAACACTCACTTTCCATCAGATTATTGTTAAGGCAACTGAAACAGATGCGCATTGCCTGCTTTTTGGTAGCTGGGTCTTTTTAGGGCTTCTCATGGTATTAAATTTGATATCAAACTATATCACCATACTTCAAATACAGACCTCTGTCTCGGAACTAAACGAAAAGGGAGTTATGAATGACAAGGCAAATGAGCGCAGAATTAGAACCATGAACAGATTAAATTTTATAAAAATTGTGCTTCTTTCCTTTGGCTTGACATTTTTTTTAACTTACGTAATTATAAATATGAGCAAGAAGACTATTCCCGGAAAAGAATCCGATAAACCCAGCATTGGCACTAGGACTCTAATACCTGTCCCGAAAAAACTAAGAGAAAACCCATCAACCGAAAAGGCCGAAAAGGACACTAAGAAGAACGACGCAAAGGAACCGATAAAGAAAGAAAACTAGTTCCTCTTTTCACTCAAATATTTTAAGTAGACATCAATGGGCTCGAACCTTGCAAGGAAGTCTCGGTCATTTAGCTTGTCGTTAATCCATATCCTAAAGTCTCTTTCAAATTCTGAAAGATAGAAAAGTTCACTAACACATAACAGGCTATTAACTAACCCACCTGCGTCGAAAACTAGATCTATAATTGGATCCTGAGTACCTCCGCTTGAATCTTCGTCACAGAACAGAGCCCTTGCAACCCACACTAATTTTGGCAGATTTTGGGTCAAAGCATTATATTTATCCGTTTTTCGCAGGTATTTTTCTTCGCGGATATTGTGCTTATAGTCATCTCCAAATACTAAACGGATATCCCATAGCACTGTTGACCAAATATCATTACCGCTAGAGTATGATACTCCAAAGAACAAACCGAAGAGAGAGTTCAGGGTGCTTACTATCGGTTCAATTTGATCGTAAGTTATTTTGACCTTTGGAAGTAAAGGAATAATGAGGTTATCTGGTTTGTATTTTTTATATTGAGCATATGTTATCCCCTCTTTTATCGTCCCATGTTGATAGAAGACTTCATATTTCTCTTCCTTTTCGCTTATATCTAGACTGGCAAAGGGCCCAAACTGGTCATCGTGTACAAAGAGCTTCTCAATAATATAGTCAGCAAAAAAGATAGATTTTCGGCTTTTTATATCCTCCAATTTAACTTCCGATTTCTTATACGACCGAAAACCACAGATTGCTACCGCGTGTCTAGTGCCATTGTCGTTATCTTCTTCATCATTTGCAAAACCATCCCCGTCAGAGGATAAACCATCTTTATCCGTTGGAATTGACAAGTCCTCTTCTGGATTTTTCTCCAGGTTTACAAATTCCGAGCTTATCAGCTTATTTATGAGAACTATCGGAAGCTTCATCCCGTAATAAGCGTTAACCACACGTTTCAAGTATGTTGGAAAATCTTGTTCCTTCTTATCACGCTCATTGCGCACGTGCGGGTCCAAGCCATTTTTTTGGATTGCTCTACATAATTCAGGAACTTTTAGACCACTATTCGGAAACACCCGCTCTCCTTTGTCAAGGAGTTCACCAGCATCTTTCGTAATTTCCCCAGGCGATTTCCTAACTACAAGATTTGTAGTTAGAGCTTTTTGCTGGAGAAACCATACAGACATAGTGGCACAGGCTGCCACCATACTATCTTGCTCTTGAAAAGCAAGAGTACTGATTTCAATTTCATGGCCAAATAAATGGATTTTATACGATCTGGCCGCAAAATAAACTCTATTTGGATTATATAAAGGATGCGTGAGCGAATAATTATAATGCCTTAGAAGAGTGTAACCAATCGAAGAAACAGGAATAGGCTTTATCACAATGAAGCCTAAATAATCATCATTCCAAAAACTTTGCCCGAATTCCGTCCCAGGTGACAGCAAATGTCGTTCAAACGATTTCTTGAAGGTAGACTTGTCAACCTTACTTCGAAAAAAATGCAATCGTTTGCAAGATCTCTGCCATTGGGTAAAACTTGAATTATAATATAGCGTATAGTCCCGAGAAAAATCCTTGCTTAGATAGCCTTCTTCTACTAGAACATATTTGGCGCCCAGCAGATCAAGGTAGCTATATAAATAGCTGATTTTATCAAATTGCTGTTCAAAAAATGTCGTAGAATACCGACTGTATGAACTTGGCTTATGGGAATAAAAATATGGATATAATGTGGCATGCGAGAAGTCAATAAACTCATAAGATTTTTTCATATTTACTGATAGCTAAGGGTTTATCAGGAACAAGCTAAACTGTAAATATTAACAAATATCCTTAATAAACAAACATTATGTCGCTAGTCAAACAGGAGATCGATCGGCATTTCATTCAAATCAAGCACCGAGGTAATCCAGAAAATAAGATTGAGGCGGCCGAGAAGATTGAGCACAAAAGCGAAAACCAATGTTTGATGCCAAAAAAGCGGCAAATTTCAGTATAAACACGAAACCGCCGCAAGATTATCCTGCGGCGGCTCAACGACTAATTCTATTTTTCCTTATTTAAGGTTTAAAGCTAGTCTTACCTTAGCGTTACTTTTCCAATTTTTTCCCAATCAACTATACTTCGTTCTTTAGCCTCTTTACGTAACGCCTTAGCCTTCGAATCCCAGCGGTCAAGTTCTTTTTTCCACACTTGCGGCGTTGGACTTTCTGACCTGTGGGATAAGGCTTGCTTAAATTTCTGAATTTTAGAAGCCATATCGCTGTGATTTACAGGTTAAAAATAACTTTACTTTGAAACGGACTGCAAAGGTAAAATGTTTCATAGTTATACAGAAGATGTTTTAGATTTTTTTGTACGTAAAATTTCTAAGTGTTCGTATCAGAACAACTTGGATTGAAGACGTCGGGAGAACAAGCAGTAAAATGGCTGATAATCAACCAAGTAAAAGGAGGAGCGCTTAGTTTTAAATTTCTGATCTCAAGATTTGAGACCAGTAGCTCAGATACATGCGAGCAAGGCTTTGTTCGTATCACAAGTAACATTTGAAAGGTTATGCCAAATAAATTTTTTTTTTCCAAAAAAAAAACTTTTTTACCCCAAATTCTTCAAATAGGTCTATCATCTAAGGATCTAACGGCCAGCGTCTTGACCAAGCGTTCGGTATCGATACTACAATTACCCATATTGCTGCGGCAACATGCAGGCTTGGATAGCATTATTACCTAAACTGATGCACGATCTCAGGAATGTTTAAGCTTTAACATATCACATACTCAGTACACCGCAATAAATATGTAACCACTAAACGCGGCTAATTATGAGTGTCAATGTCTATGTGTATGAACTTTTTGGTGTTCGTATTACGAGACAGGGATGCCTGTAATTTTTGGGATGAGAAGCCAACGTCCTGACCTTTGACAGGCACACCTTGAAATCTATAAGTAGAAAATTTCAATTTGTCACCAACTTTAACAAATTTGCATTCTATCCCCTTCGCTTCTAATCGACATCTCAAGTCGTCAGTTGTCTTGCACTTTTGCTTCAATGCTTCTTTGAGAGCCATATTGATATATTTCTGAGCCATTTTTTTGTACTCCGGCACATGCCGCAATTTCTCGCTCTTAATGCTCATTATCAAAGAAAAATGAAGCTCCCTGGAAATCTCCTTACATACCCGAACATTCCGAGCATAATTGTGTGACGTCTCAAGAGCCTTACCTCCACCCACAGGCGCACGATTGATATACAGATGTATATGCCTATGCGGCCGATCATGATGCTGAAACACCACTATCTGATGATCCTCGGGACTCGCACCCATCTTCTCACAATACCGATTAGCCGCCTCAATCATCTGCTCTTTACTCGGATTCTCCCCCGGCTTCCAGCTAAGCGATGTATGCCAAACCGGTTTCTTGCACCGACTAAACTCCGCCTCCCGCTGCATTTCCAGCGCCATTCCCTTCGGATCATCTGAAACCAAGTTATGAGTCAAAAGCAGCTCCGACTTCCCTTCTATCTCCTTCCCATTTACACGCAAGCCGGCACCGTAGCAGATCGCTCCCAGGAAGTCCGCCCCTATCGTTGTTTTCGCTATCATTTCACCAGGATCCGTTTAAGCTGCTCCAACACTTCCATAATCGGCTTATGATAGAAGAAGCCATTGTTAGCATTTGCGGCCAACTGATTTAGGTTTCTGCCGATACCCACTAAATTCCGTTTCTCGTCTTTGTCGAACCTGGCTTCGACGGGATGACCGATGCCCAGCCTCCGTAAATATTCGGACACAGAATATCCGGCAAGCATTGCTTTCGATTTGATTGTCGCATACTGGTGCTGCGTAACTCGCAGCGGGATTGTCCGATCTTTATTCGTTTTTTTGGGTTGACGCGGCCGATCAGCCGCATTGTCGAAATGCTCTTTCATTGTTGTCGATAAGTTGATGGATTTTTGGGGTTCGGGGTAACACCCCGACAAGGCAAGGGAGGAACGACCGGTGTGTTTGTAACTGCAATTCGGAGCGAAGCGCAGAAATTGTAGTTACAAACACATGGCTTGCTTAATGAAAGCCAATTGATAAGTTAGAAACCGGCCGAACACGGTCGAATTTGGTCGAAAAAAGTCGAAATCAGCGAGTTTATCACTGACTATCAGCACCTAATGGAACCAGGACTACATTTTGCTTTTTGAGGTACTGGTATTCCTTGCCTATCTTCATTGAAGCGATATTGGACGCCGGACGAAGTACCAGGTATGTAGTATTTTTCTCCTCGTGGAGTGCTCCATTACGGATAAGCTGACGGAAGTGCTCGAAGTTGGGGTAACTGTCTTCGAATCTGGCTATCTCCTGATACTTGCTCCCCTGGTTCACGAAATAGGCGATCAATAATATTCCCATCAACGTGACCAATGAAGGAGGCAAAAGCCGAGACATTCCATACCAGAATGCTTGTCGGTCGCTTTTAAAATGCACCTGGTTGATTTGCCCTTTGATTAATTGCGCCGCCTTTCCAATTTCGCTGTTGGACTGAGCAACATTTTTGCCGAAATCATGAAAGTGCTCGTGCAGCTCGGTCAGCATTACCGCAGTCCACTCGTCCATTTCGAAGCCGTACTTGGCCTGGTATGCGCCCCTCATTCTTGTGATTGCGTCCTTACTGATTGTTGAGTTCATCTTTGAAATGGTCGTTAAGTTCTTTCTTCAATCTCAGCTTTGCACCGGTCTGATATTCGCCAATGCTGTAACCTTTCCTTATGCCGTCGAGTATATGGCTGCCCAAGTTTGAACCGGGATCAAAATCGGCGAACTTCCGGAATCGTAATCCCAAGGCTTTGCAATTCCTTTCCAACTCTTCGCCGAGCTGAGCGAAATTGTTAAATGTGGTAATGCTTTGCCAGACGGTCACTTCAAACTCATTCTGCAAAGCCGTGAGAAGCTTGTGCAAATAATCGACGCTCGACTTATACATCCCGCCACCGCCAATAACAATGTGAAAGTTGGCTTTGCAGCCCAATTCGTCGACGAAATCCTTAAATGGGATATCCCGTTCAATCAATGCGGGAAGCTGCTCTGATTCCGGTGCACCTAGATCAAAATAGATACGATCAAAAGGCGTCTCGGCGAGGCTTTCCAGATACGAGATAAGGCTATCCCTTACCAGCACTTGTTTCTCATTGAGAAGCGAAACCGCCTCCGTCCGCAAATCGCCCAAAAATCTGAGCTGGCGGGTCGAGGTACCGGTTGAGCTGTCAAGATCAACAAACAGTGACTTTTCAGAATTTTGCTCTGCAATCGCGAGCAGATATGTTAGCAGGCTTTTACCTACTCCTCCTTTCGCTTGAAGGATAAAATTTAGCTGTTTCATCTTTTTGTGAATTTTGATTTAATACCTTCAATTGCCACACTTATGTCTGTCAGGTCTGTCCAATCTAATTTTTTAAGATCAGGTGAGCCGGTTAACACTTCTTGTCTTACGGTTGGTAAATTCGAGTTATTCCGAGGAACTCGATCCGCGATCACGTTTGGTCTATCGTTCTCACCTTGCCTTTTGCCAAAATAGTGGCGGCAGTATTTGATATCGGCGGCATTGACGACCCCTTGCTTTCCCAATTCCTGGTTGATCATTTCGACTACCGCATCGATCGAGATATCAAGCTTAATTCTGTCCCTAAAAAGTGCGAAGAGCATTTTCCGGCGCTTCCGGTCCTTTCTCGCGTACAAGCGCAACAGCAAGTCTTTGGTCATTGAGGTGTCGGTTTTGAGTGAGAAAATCATTCAAATCTTTGCAACCAGCATACATTACTGCCATGTCGATCACATTCGGATAGTTTTGCTTGATAAAAGCCGCTGTTTCGAATCCAGCTTTATCGTTATCCAGAAAAAGGTACTTCGGACCAGGTGCTGCAAGAAATTCGTGGGCTCGTTTTAGCTGTGAGGTGGAATTCAGGATTAGGAAATTCGCGTTGGAAATGTGAAATACAGGAAGCATCCAGTACGAGAGAAAATCCATAAACCCTTCGAAAACGACTAGTTTATTGCCGGAGTGATCGATGTAGGAAACATCCTTCGGAGCAATGCATGATTTGAAATTGACACTCCGGATCTCAACACCTTCCGCTCTATTCCTGAAACCAATGGCACTGTACTCTCTGCCGTTATTCTCGTAGTTGACCTGAAAGCAGTACCTATTTGCAACTTCAACTGATATGCCTCGACCGCACAGATACCGTAGCAGATAGTTGTTTTCAAGGCTACCTTCGGACGTTATACGCAACCCGGAGCTCACATCCAGCCGAACCCTTACTTCTGTTTTTTGCGGTTGAAAAGAAGAAAGTCCGTCAGTGATCAGTCTTATGACCTCCTTTACATCCGAATTTTGGAACAGGCGGCAAGCCAGGTCGACCAGGTTGCCTCCGACACCTAGCGCATGATCATACCAGAGATTTTTGCGAGTATCAACCTTGAATGACGCCCGGCGCTCTGGCTCTCGTATCATGCTGATATACCAATAGTTATCACCTTTTACGGACGCTGGCCGAAAGCCACGATGCGCCAAAAAAGCCACGATTTCATACGATTGATTGATCTGTTTTGCATTCATAGCTTTTCTTTTTTCACCCGCATTCGTTCCGTTCCGTTCCATGTTCCACACGTTCCACTTGTTCCATTTTGCCTAAAAAATTACCTATCTAATTGATTATTAATGAGTTCCATTTTTTAGTGAGATTTCTAGGCGAAAAATGTGGAACAAATGGAATTTCTGGAACAAGTGGAACGACTGGAACGGAATGGAACAAGCGGAACAAATGGAACGAGATTGAACATCGCCGACAAAATGGAATTAGTGGAACTGTCGGAACGTCTGGAACAAATGGAACTTCTGGAACAAGTGGAACGAG
>NZ_CAMLSE010000061.1 GCF_946482605.1 uncultured Dyadobacter sp.
TCTCAATGCCATCGAATGTAATTTTCAACAATTGGGGTTTAACTTCTTCCATGTCCAATCCTGTACAATGTTCTGAGATCTATTACACCAGGGCCATTTCACCCATGTACACCGCGCCCGGAGCCGTAGCTTCCTGCGGGTGAGTGATGTGCCACACAAATTCGTCGCGGAAATGGCGGATGGCACTGGCTACCGGCCAGGCTGCTGCGTCTCCTAACGGACAAATGGTGTTACCTTCTATTTTCTTTGAAATGTCGACGAGCAAATCGATGTCGTGCATACTGCCGTGACCGTGCTCGATGCGGTGGAGGACTTTCTCCATCCAGCCTGTTCCTTCGCGGCAAGGACTGCATTGGCCGCAGGATTCGTGGTGGTAAAAGCGCGAGAAATTCCAGGTATTGCGGACGATACAGGCTGTTTCGTCAAAAACGATAAACCCGCCTGATCCCAGCATGGTCCCCGTTGCAAAACCACCGTCGGAGAGTGACTCATAGGTCATCAGACGATCTTCACCCGCAGCTGTTTTAGTAATGAGGCTGGCAGGAAGAATGGGAACGGATGATCCGCCGGCTACCAATGCTTTCAAATGGTGACCTTTTCGCACGCCGCCGCAGTATTCGTCCGAATTCAAAAATTCTTCAACACTCACACCCAGCTCGATTTCGTAAACGCCGGGTTTCTGAATGTGACCGGACGCGGAAATCAGTTTCGTACCGGTACTTCTGCCAATACCGATGGTTGCGTAAGCATCACCGCCATTGTTGATGATCCACGGCATATTGGAAATGGACTCCACATTGTTTACCACGGTAGGGCTTTGGTAAAGACCTTTCACCGCAGGGAATGGCGGCTTGTTCCTCGGGTTACCTCTTTTTCCTTCGAGCGATTCGAGCAATGCGGTTTCTTCACCGCAAATGTAAGCACCGCCGCCGGGCTGTACCACGAGTTCAAGGTCGTAGCCGGAGCCAAGGATGTTTTTACCTAAAAAACCTTGTGCTTTCGCTTCCGCAATGGCTTTTTCCAGAATGCGGATCACGTACATGAGCTCGCCGCGCACGTAGATGAACGACTTGTTGGCACCCAATGCGAAGCTGGAAATGATCATACCCTCGATCAGAAGGTGAGGAATGCATTTCATCAGATGGTGGTCTTTGAAAGTACCCGGCTCCGATTCATCGGCATTGCACACCAGGTAACGGGGAACGCCTTCGGGCTTGGCCAGGAAGCCCCATTTCATTCCCATCGGGAAACCAGCTCCACCTCTGCCGCGCACACCTGATTTTTTCGCTTCTTCCACCACCTCTTCCGGGGTCATGGTTTTGATAGCTTTTTCAACGGCAGTATAGCCTCCCTGTTTGCGATAAACATCGAAGGTTTCGATACCGGGGACATTAATATGCTCCGTTAAAATTTTTCTAGCCATTTGAGGATAATATTTTCAGCTCCTGAAAGCTTATTTACTTAAATCTTCTATGATTTGGTCGACCTTCTCGTTGGTCAGGTTCATGTAGAACTGCTCGCGGATCTGGAAAACCGGTCCCCATCCGCAAGCGGCGAGGCATTCAACTTCTTTCAATGTAAACAGGCCATCGGCAGTGGTACCACCCGCTTCAATGCCCAATTTTTGCTTCAAATGACCGTACACATCTTCACCGCCCATTAAGCAGCAAGGTCCTGTACGGCAGTATTCGATCACGTGCTTGCCCACCGGGTCGAGGTGGTACATGGTGTAAAAGGTAGCTACCTCGTAAACCTCCACGGGTTCTATGCTTAAAATACCCGCCACGTAGTCCATTACCTCACTGCTTAGCCAGCCCCATTGTTCCTGGGCCACGTGCAAAACAGGCAAAAGAGCCGATTTCTGGCGGCCCTCCGGATAACGTGCAATAATTTCTTTTACTGTTTCAAGTCGTTCGGGTGTGAACGCAACCAGATTTGGTGATTCGGTCATTTCTAAATGGGTCTTTAACAAACTTTAAGCGTCCAGTTCACCTGCAATTACATTGAGGCTACTCATCGTCAGAATGGCATCCGACAGTGTAGAGCCTTTGCACATTTCAGGATAAGCCTGATAATAGATAAAGCTTGGCCTGCGGAAATGCAGACGATATGGCGCCCTGCCACCGTCGCTGATCAGGTAGAAGCCCAGCTCGCCGTTTCCTCCCTCCACAGCATGGTAAACTTCGCCCGCCGGTGCGTCAATTTCGCCCATTACAATTTTAAAATGGTAAATGAGCGCCTCCATGCTCCGGTAAACCTCGTTTTTTGGGGGGAGGTAATATTCGGGGGCGTCGGCGTAATAAGGGCCTTCCGGAAGGTTATTAATGGCTTGCTCAACGATCCGGAGGCTTTGCCACATTTCTTCGTTGCGGACCATATAGCGGTCGTAAGTATCGCCATTCTGTCCAACAGGGACGTCGAATTCAAAATCCTGGTAGGACGAGTACGGGTTCATAACGCGTACGTCGTAATCGAGGCCGGCTGCGCGGAGGTTAGGGCCAGTAAAGCCATATGAAAGCGCTCTATCAACTGAAATACCACCTACATTGATGGTCCGATCCATGAAGATCCGGTTACGGTTGAGCAGCTTTTCCAGCTCTCTCAGTACCGGCGGGAACGATTTGATAAATTCCTTGATCTTGCGGATAGCGGTATTCGAAAGATCACGCTCCATGCCGCCGAGGCGGCCCATATTGGTCGTGAGGCGAGCGCCGCAAACTTCCTCGTAAATCTCGTACACTTCCTCGCGCTTCTGCATCACATACAGGAAGCCGGTGAATGCGCCGGTATCCACGCCGAGGATACTGTTACAAATAATATGGTCGGTAATACGTGCAAGCTCCATCATCAGCACGCGGATGTACTGCGCACGCTTGGGAACTTCTACGCCCAAAAGCTTCTCTACCGTCATGTGCCATCCCAGGTTGTTGATCGGGGAGGAGCAATAATTCATGCGGTCGGTCAGCGTGGTAATCTGGTAAAACGGCCTTCTTTCGGCAATTTTCTCGAATGCACGGTGGATATAACCGATCGTCTGCTCGCCTGAAACGATCTTTTCGCCATCCATTTTCAGGATGTTCTGGAAAATACCGTGGGTAGCAGGGTGTGTCGGGCCGAGGTTGAGGGTGGTCAATTCCTCTACGAGTTCGGGTAACTCGCTGTGAGAAGGGACATTATGCGGTAATAATTCAATATCTGCCATATCTTACTCAATATAGATCATCGGCCGAAAAGGGCGTCAATTTTATCTTCACGGGTCGCATCCTCCATTGGGTATTCTTTGCGCATCGGGAAATAGTCCATTTCTTCGATGTTCAGAATGCGTTTCAGGTTGGGGTGGCCGTCAAACAAGATACCAAAAAAATCGTAGGTTTCGCGTTCCATCCAGTTGGCGCTCGCAAAGAGGCCTGTCGCTGTCGGAATGTGGATATCAGCTTCCGGAATGGCTACTTTGATGCGGATGCGGAAGTTGTGCACAAAACTGTGCATGTGGTACACCACCACGAATTCCTGGCCTGCATTATCAGGATACTGAATACCTGTAATGTCGGTGAGGAATATTACCTGATAGTTTTTATGGTCTTTCAGGAACTCCATTACCGGGATAATCTCTTCACGGGTGGTCGAGAGGGTCAGAAGCCCGTAAGGTTCTTCAAAGTTGAAGACCTGATCCCCGAATTTTTCCAAAAGCCCTTCGGCTACCTCCTGGTTAGTAAGCATAGGGGGTTACTGAATATTATATGATGCCAATAGTTCCTGGTATTCGTCGGTATTCCGGCGGCGGAGCTTTTCGTTCTGTGCCAAATACTGGATTTGCATCAGGCCATCAATGATCTGCTCCGGGCGTGGGGGGCAGCCGGGTACGTATATATCCACAGGTATGATGCGGTCGATGCCCTGCAATACGGCGTAGGTATCGAAGATCCCACCACTTGAAGCGCATGCACCAACGGCCATTACCCAGCGGGGTTCGGCCATTTGAAGATAAACCTGCTTTACAACCGGCGCCATCTTCTTGGCGATGGTCCCCATTACCATCAGCAAATCGGCCTGACGTGGCGAGAAGCTCGGACGTTCGGAACCGAAACGTGAAATATCGTAATGCGCACCCATGGTCGCCATGAATTCGATCCCGCAGCATGAAGTAGCAAATGGCAACGGCCAGAGAGAGTAGCTACGTGCCAGACCGATCGCTTCGTCGAATGAAGTTGCAAAAAAACCAGATCCGCTATGTCCTTGCGGAGCCTCCACTATCTTTACTTCTTTCATAATTCTTTGTATTTCAATGTTCGAAGCCTATTCCTCCCAGTTCAATACGCCCTTGCGGATCACGTAGTAGAACCCGGAAAGCAACAAGGCCATGAACAATAACATTTCTATGAACCCGAACATTCCCAATCCTTTGAAATTGACGGCCCAGGGGTACATGAAAATAACCTCTACGTCGAAGAGAACGAACAGGATAGCTACCAGAAAGTACTTTACAGAAATAGGGGTCCTTGCATCACCAACCGACTCGATACCGCATTCAAACGGATCGTCTTTCAATTTGCTTTTGCGGCTCGGACCGATCAGGTGAGTGACGATCATCGTGCCGCCGATGAAGCCGGCTGCGAGCAAAAATTGCACAATGATGGGCAAATAGTCCGAAGGAAGATATTCGTTTTTCATTATAATGATCCGGTTACAGAGGGTCAGGAATGGCGTAAAAACTGTTGCCAGCGGGTTACATTCCTCCCCGTCTCTCAAAATTAGCCTTTGCAAATTTATCAATCAAATTCTTTCCTTTTTGTTTTGTCTAATTAGTATCATACTAAATAAGCCCCGTGTTGGCGGGGCTTATCTAATATTCAGGAAAGACTAAATGGTTATCTGATGATAATTTGCTTTGTAAGGCTTTCTCCCTGACCGGTTACCCGGAGGATGTATTTGCCTGTTGATAAGAGACCTACATCGATTTGCAACCGGCTATTGAGTAGTTTAGGAGCGGATGTTCTGATGACACGCCCATAAATGTCAAAAAGTGTAATAACTGCTTCTTTGATATTATCCCGTGACTCAATGTAGATATATGCTCCCTGGCTCGGGTTCGGATAAATAACAATGTCGTTCTGTTCATTGGTCTTGAACTCTCTGGAGGCGGTATCGGAATAGCAAACCAGCTGGTTGCTACCGATCGAATAAGTGACTTTTGCCTTCGTTGAGTAAACACCTGATTTCAGGATTTTAATCAATGTGGCTGTGGTATCGCTTTCGGAACCGGGTCTTCTCCACAAAAAGCTTTCATTTACTTCTGCTCCTTCCGGAATGCTGGCCGAAACACTGAATGGTCCGGATGGTTCGATCGTCGGTTTGGAGATCTTGGCGCGGATGGTCAATGTCGAAGCTGTCGAGTTATCGGAAACGCACCCGAAAATGTTCTGACTTTTGACATAATAATTGCCGCTTTCAGCAATCTTAGCGGTAGCCCCGCTCGCTAAGGCCGTTGTGGTGCCTTGTTTGTACCAGCTGTAAATGTTGCCCTCGTCATTCACAGAAAATTGGAATGATGAATCGGCACACGCCTGTTGTTCCCCTTGCTGCAGAATGCTTGGTTGAGCTGGTTTGGCATCATGGTCGAGAACGACTACGGAAGTAAGTGTCGAATTTCCCACTGCGTCGCGGACGGTAGCGCGGTAAGTACCCGCTTTATTTACAACTATCGTGCTGCCTTTCTCCTTCGTGCTCCACTCATAGGAGGCATAGCCGGAAGGAAGAGAGATTCTCACAGCATTGTTCTCTGTCACACAAGTGGCAGTAATGGCCGGGACCTCAACCGGGGCCGCAGGGGTTACCGTTGAAAAGAACTGTGGGCCCAGGGCATCGTTCCAGGCATTTGCCAGGATAGTCAGCGCGCGTATCGTGCCGTCTACATCCTGCGGACTGGAACCTACGAAGTGCGTACCATCACCGCGGTCAGGAACGAGGTTGTCGGTTTCGGGTCCGGGATAAGTTGGATTGAAAGGCGTGTCCAGAACCGCATTTTGTGCGGCGATAACGGTAGGATTCACAAATGACACCGTCGTATTCGCGGGTGAAGTGCGGCTTGTACGGGCAATCACCCAGGTAATCCGCTTATTGGTTTCAGTTGATAACCGGTTGATAATCAATTGAAGGTTGTCACGGTAGAATGCTAATGGAGTTTTGAACAATGCATCGGCTTCACCCTGCATCCACAACACGGAGCGGATGCCATATTGGTTGGCATAGTTCCTGGCAGCAATCCGGAGGTTCGCGTAGGGCATACCCGCATTATAGGTAAAGCCGCCATATTTATTTTTCGTTGGAAGACCCTGTGCGCTGAATGACCAGTTTTCAATCGCCGTTCCTTCCCAGGCTGTATTGATAAAGAGCACGGGGACATTCAATTTCTGAACGAGCAAGTCCCCCAGAAGACCCCAGCACCAGGCGGTTTGGCCGCGTGGGGACATATACCCAATGCCGTTAGTGATTTTTGAAAAGGTGGGTGGAACGGGATCCGTTAAAAGGTCGGGGTAAGTCCCTACTTCGTCATTCTGGTAATTGTCGACATACAGTACGCGATCGTCCTGCGCGGATGGTCCCCCGGGATAACCCTTAAGACCCTGCGCATTGGATTGGCCGGCAATCAGAAATACCTCGCCGATCCCGACGCGTGAAAGGACATCCCTGCCTACTATCTTGCCATCAGAAACACCTCTTACTTCCAGTGTATACCAACCGCCATAAAGGGTTATTTTGCCCATGAATACTCCACCCTTGGGCGAGGCTTGTAAATTTTGCCATGGCGTTTCGACGCCTTGTCCCTGGACGACCGGAACGGCCCTCACTTCGATTTTGTCCATCAGGGCAGTAAATGTGCCTGATACGGTGATTTCCCTTTGTCCTGTGATATCACGTTGATAGACAGCCTGAAAAGTAGGTGAAGTGATTTTGATCTGAGAGAAGACTGTTGGAGAAAAGAGACAAACCAACAGTAACGCCTTTGCCACTACCGAGAGAATAATTCTATGACGCATTGGTAATTCTGATACAGGTAAAGTTTTGTAAGCTATACGTATTAAGGTTTTTGATTTTGTTAATGAGTTCAATTACAAAACGGTCACAAATGTACAGGATTATTTTCGCTAAAATATCACTATTCCGTTTTTTTGATAAACGGGCATTTCCGGTGCCCATTTATCTGACGATTACCAATTTTTGTGCTGCGTTTAGCGAGGCAGATGTAATGCGAATTATATAAATGCCGCTGGACAGTCCGGTTAAATTAAAGAATTTCTGACCATCAAATTTGGCGACTTTATACGTCCGGTGGATCACACCGCGGCTGTCGATAATCTGCACGTCCGCATTGACCACATTGCTGAGTGTTTCAAGCGTAACCCGCTCGGTTGAGTTGGGGTTTGGATAAGCTACAAATCCCGGATTCGCCGTATCCAGGTAGAACAGGAACGGTTCTGAAAACTCAGATGCGCAGGTGAGGGTGGCACTGTACACAATGGTGTTGTTGACCACGTAATTGCCTGCTCTCACAGCTTTGAGGATGGCAGAGTTTTCGGGCTGCACAACGTCATTGTATTTCCAGACATGGTCTCCCGTTGTCAGATTATTCTCTGCTAGGAGCGTATAAGTACCTGTTTTCCGGATTGTCGGCGCGCTGGGAGAAGGTTTCACGTCAACCGGAACCGTCGGCGAATAGGGTGAATAACAGCCTTTGTCATCCTGGATTCTCGCGGCGTAATCGCCTGTCTTGAATACTTCTATGCTTTCACCTTCCAGGCCATTGTTCCAGAAAAACAGATTACCATTCGCAGCTTTCAGGATAATGGTGTCTCCGTCACAAAATGTCGTTGGTTGCAGGGCCGTAACGACTGGTGAGGGGGGTAATGCGAGTGTTTGCGTGGAAATCTGGTTACTCGGATCGGAATAGCACTGGAATTCATTAATGGTCTGTACCGAAAAGGTACCGGCAACGCTCACCTTCAGCGTTTGAGACGAATTGCCATTACTCCACAAAAACCCGGTGGCAGTGGTAGACGTCAGATTGACGCTGAGATCTGCGCAGAAGGTCGTGGGGCCGTCGGCCGTGATAACCGGCGTGGGCGGCAATGGGTTGGCTACTACTTGCACGACCGGAGATACAGGGGAAATACAACCATTTGCATCCTTGGCGGAAATGGTAAAATTACCTGAACTTCTGATCTCGATTTCGCGATCTGTCGATCCGTTGCTCCAAAGGTAAGAGTAAGCTTCGCTGCTTCTCAGCGTCGTGTAATCCCGGACGCAGAAGGTAGTAGGGCGCAATGCTGTTACGACCGGAGTCGCAGGTAATGGGTTCACTTTGACCGATATTTGGTCGGAAGTCGACTCGCATCCGTTCAAATCTCTCTGTTTAAGGCTGAATTGGCCGGATACGGTCACGGCAATGGCCTTCGTCGTTGCATTCGTGCTCCAGATATTTCCGCTATCGTAGTTGGATGTCATGGTAACATTGCCGCCATCGCAGAATGTGGTTTCTCCGCTCAAAGCGATTACCGGTTTGGCGGGCAGAGGATTGACTTTGACAGTCGTTACATCTGATTCCGGAGAATAGCAGCCGACGTCGTCCAATGCTCTTACACGATAATCTCCTGATGTGACGGCGGTTATATTAGCGTTGGTCACGCCATTGGACCAAACACTTTTGACTTTCGAGTCCGATGTGAGCGTGACTTCTCCGCCCTGGCAGAATGTAAGAGCGCCGGAAGCGGTGATCTTCGGTTTATCGGGCAAAGGCGAGGTCACAACTCTCATGGTAATTACGTCGGAACTCGCCTCGCATCCGTAGACATTTCTCGTCGTTACAAAATAATCACCTCCGACGGTAATAGGGAGCCTGTCGCCAGAAGCGCCGGTATTCCACCGCGCGTTTTCAGAGTTACTCGACACCAGCGTGGCAGAATTGCCCAGGCAAACCGGATTACTACCTTCGATTGAAATAAGGGGCCTGTTGGGCTGAATTTGTTCGAATACCCGTATCTCAGGTGACCAGATCACGTTGTTGCGATCATCACGGGCAGAGACCCGGTAGGAGCCGTTGCCAACCTGAACACTACTGGAATTGCCCCCATTGTTCCAGTTGAAACCATGTACGCCTACATTATCCACTGTTAAAGTGACATTCCCATTGCCGGCGCAATTGACGGCCACGTTCAATGGCGCGACTCCCTGATATGGCTCAGAACGAGCAAAGTAATCGTCGTTCAATTTGTCGTTCCAGGCATCGGCAAGTTGGACAAGACCCTCCCGAACAAAATGTACACCTTCTCCATCAAGGCGAGGAATTTGGATAAGATCTGTCAGAGGTCCCTCAAATACGTTTTGAACATTGTTGATAACCCTTGTCTGTCCATCTGTGATCTGACTATCAGTTTTGTTTCTGTTGTTATAGGAGGTTTGGGAAACCATCCACGAAATGTTTTTGCCCGATTCGTTTCGAGAAGTTTCAATAACTGTTTTTAGATCATTAAAATATCTGTCAGTACCATAATCATAGTCGTTATCCGCTTCACCTTGTATCCACAATATCCCGCGTAACCCTGTTACGGAGGTGTATCTCTGGATAACATCGCGCATGTTGCCATAGGGCATTCCGCTGGGATCGATCTTGAGGCTTGGGTCATATACCGAGTAGGCCGTACCATTGATACTTTCCCGCCACGCCTTTACCGAAGTGCCCCACCACGAAACATTAAAGAACAAAACAGGAACACCCAGTTTACTTACAAGCCTATCTCCGAGTTTTCCCCAGCACCAGGCGGTGTAACCTCGCGGCGAGATATTGGTAGTTGCATCAATGTGAACAAATTGCGGATTGTTGGGCAGGTCCTGATAAAGCTCTATCCCTTCGGTTTTATTATGATTAATGCTGTTTACCCTGTCCTCCTGCGCTCCCTGAGGATCGGAAGCTAGCTTGTTCAGGGGGAATCCCTGCCCATTCGACTGCCCAGCTATCATAAACACCTCGCCCACCCCCACGTGCTCGACCGAAGGCGTACCCACCACCTGGCCACCTCTGGAAGCGCGGATTTCAAGTCTGTACCAACCACCCGACGCGTTCAGCGAACCGGAGAAAAAGCCTCCTTGCGGGTTATCTTTGATGGTAGTCCAATCAATTGTCCCCCCGCCGTTCATGGCGGTCAGTTTGGCTTCCACCTTGTCGATCATCTTGGTGTAGCTGCCTGATATGTAAATATTGGCCCGGTTGTTTTTGTCCCGCTGAAAAACGGTACGGTCTGCGGGAAAGTCAACGCTGATTTGAGCGTGTGCAGTGAAAGAAATAATGCTTAATACTACCCAAAATAAGTATGGTAGATAGTGTCTCATGATGACTGGAAATTCTTTGAAATAACTTCTTGGACACACAATATGCATCGAAAGGTTGCCTCTTTCAAGAAAATATTATTGTACGGGAAACGACGAATTAATCATTTCCCATATTTTGTCTTTCAATTGTTCAATACCTTCTTGAGTTATTGCAGAAATCAAGAGGGTTGGGACACCATTGGGTAGATTTTGCCGTAAAGTAACTCTCTCGTCATCAGAGAGTACGTCCATTTTGGAAATGGCAAGAATGCGGCTTTTGTCGAGGAGGGAGGGGTTGTAAATGCGAAGCTCCTGCACTAAGGTATCGTACTCCGCCGCAATGTCTTCGCTGTCGGCAGGTACCATGAAAAGTAGAATAGAATTCCGTTCTATGTGGCGTAAAAAGCGCAAACCAAGCCCCTTTCCCTGCGACGCGCCCTCGATAATGCCGGGAATGTCGGCCATGACGAAGGATTTGTAGTCGCGGTAGGAAACTACGCCGAGGTTGGGTACAAGTGTGGTAAAGGGGTAGTCCGCAATTTCAGGACGGGCAGCGGATACCACTGACAGTAGCGTCGATTTACCGGCATTAGGGAACCCTACCAGGCCCACATCTGCCAGGACTTTCAGTTCCAGAACAAACCATTCTTCCTGGCCAGCCTCTCCCGGTTGCGCGTATTGCGGCGTTTGGTTGGTCGCGGATTTGAAATGGTCGTTACCCATTCCTCCGCGACCTCCTCTCAGCAGGATGATCTCTTGTCCGTCTTCGGTGATTTCGAAGAGCTGCTCGCCGGTTTCGGCGTTTTTGGCGGTTGTTCCCAACGGCACTTCCAGGATAATATCTTTCCCGATCGCTCCCGTTCTACGGCCGCCTTCTCCACCTTTTCCGTCAAATGCCTTAACGTGTTTGGTGTATTTCAAATGCAGCAACGTCCAGAGTTGCGTATTGCCTTTCAGGATCACATGACCACCGCGTCCGCCATCACCGCCATCAGGTCCGCCTTTTTCCACGTGTTTTTCACGCCGGAAATGCATGGAGCCGGCGCCGCCGGCGCCAGAGCGCACATTGATTTTTACGTAGTCGATGAAGTTAGAGGAAGCCATGTGAGTATAGTGAAAAAAGTGGGAATCAGGCAGTTTCGATAGCCTTGGAGATCTCCCCAAAGATTAAATCGATTTCACCTATCCCGTTGATAGCGATAAATTTGTCCTGGCCCTGGTAATAGTCAGCGACTGGTTTGGTCTTGCTGTTGTATTCCTGAATGCGTTTGGCGATCAGCTCTTCATTTTGATCATCAGGGCGACCGGAAGTCTTACCCCTGTTCAGAAGCCGTGCAAGTAACTCATCGTCGTCCACCGACAACGCTACCATCACGGAGATGCCCTCGCCATAAGTGGCAAGCAGAGCGTCCAGCGCTTCGGCTTGTTTGACTGTCCGGGGAAAGCCGTCAAAAATGAAGCCCGCCGAATCGCGGTGTTCTTTCAGCTTGTTATCGATCATACCGATCACCACTTCATCCGGAACCAGAATCCCCTGATCCATAAGCGTTTTTGCTTTTAATCCGAGTTCGGATCCTCCTTGTATTTCGGAGCGCAGCAGATCCCCTGTTGAAAGGTGGATCAGATTATATTTGGCAATGATTTTTTCACTTTGGGTGCCTTTTCCTGCACCCGGAGGGCCAAACAGTATAAGATTCAGCATGGTTGCTTCAAAAATTGATGTCGCGGTAGAAAGGTGAATATCCGGCAAATTTACAACTCTTACTATATGTCGGCGAAATTGTTGCATAATTTTTACAAGAAAAATCCCCTTCGTTATTTCTGACGAAGGGGATCCGCTGTCGGAAAAGTGGCAACAATCAGGGAATAACAACCCTTTTCACCGCTCCGTCTTCATTTTGCACCACGGTTACGAACAGCGTTCCTTTTGTATTTTTCTTAAGTTCGACTTGTCCTACATATTCTCCTTCAAAATCGTGAATCTCTTTTTTACCAACTTCCTTGCCCTTAGTGTCTGTTACCGTAACGGTCACATTGCCTTTTTGGGGAACACCGAAACGAAGGTTGAGTATGTCGTCGGCGGGGTTGTTGGTATAAGCATTCAATGACCGGATGCTGGACGCTTTGCTGCCCGGATCCCTGGTTTCCCATACATCGCCGAAGTGTTTACCGAGGTCTTCCATATCTCGCATGAGCATTTTCGCCTTCGGATGGAAATCCCGGTTAAAGTTTTTCATGTTCTCGCGGAATTTGTCCGAATCCCATTCAAGATCATATTTGAAATCTCCGTCCCAGTGAAATGCCATAGGTTCACGTTTGTCGCGGTGATCTATGACGATCTTTTTGCGCTTCCTGGCTGCGATCCCGTCGTCACCGTCATCGACGGTAATCGAAATGGTCTGCTTCTTCTTTTTATCCACATTCAGGGAGTCCAGCACTTTGTCGACAAACTTTTGCCGTTCCTCGTTAGTCATTGCTCCCACCGTGTAGCTTTTTTCGATATCGCGGACTTTGCCATTATCGTCCTCGGTTACCTTAATCCGGATACTTGCCTTTTTTTCCGCATCTTCGGATTTGATTTTTTTGTCAGATTGCGCCTGTGCAACGGATAGCATAGCAGATCCGGCCAGCAACAGCAATGAGCATGTCAGTTTTTGGAATGATACAGGTTTCATAAAAAAGTGTTTTTGTTTTGTGTCTGAATGAATTGCAAAACAATGTCGGTGTTGCTTGGGGCCCTGTTAAATAATGTTAAAAATAGCAGCGGCCGGGGTCGAAGCGTTAAATTTGTTATTGGCAAAATGTCGGGCAAAGCATTGCCTGCGTTGCACCCAGAATCTAAAATTTATGACCAGGAAGAAAATACAAATCATTGTAGGCCTGATGTGTTTTGCATTGATAGGTCTTATCGGGCTTCAATGGTACTGGATCAGGGAGGCCATGGCGATCCGCAATGACCAGTTTAATCAGAAGGTGTCCGAATCGGTACAGGAGGTGGTCCATCGTCTCGAAAAACAGGAGATGATGTATCTGTTGCAGCGACGGATCGAGACGGAGCAGCAGAAAAGCAAACTGGATCGCATTGCGCAGCTTCGCAATATGCCTTTGAAACGGACAGCTCCGGCTACGCCAAAACAGCCCGTTCATGAGCAAGCCCCCCGCATTCAGCCGAGATTGGAGGTGGCTATTGGCCCGAACGGAGAGGAAATCCATTACCAGATCATTACGGAAGCCGTTCCCACGGATGTTCTGAGCCCGAATTTTCGGGTGATGGTGGATCACCAGCAGCGTATCATGGAAGAGTTTTTTCAGGCGCAGCAGTATGGAATGGCCGGGATTGATGAATTTATGCGGCGCAGGCTGGATGATGAGCGCAGGCTCGGTAATGCATTCCGTGGCGTGGCAGATCCTGAAATCCGCAAAAGAGGGAATGAATGGCCGAAGAAAGATTCCGTTTCCCGAAGTATCGCCAACAGAAAAGTGGCATTGCCCGAAGGCAAAGACAGCAAACAGAAGTCACGTGCGTTGATCAATGCGGGCGAACCCGATCGTGCCGAGCTCCTGAAGGAAGTGATGAAGGATTTTATCTATACCAAAAGGCCGATCGAACAACGTGTTAACCGCTTCTTGCTGGACACTTTGCTGAAAAAACAGTTGATACAGAATGGCATTTCACTACCATACGAATTTGCTGTTCGGGGGCAGTCAGGCGACAGTCTTATTTTTTCGACGGTCAGCATGCGTCCAGGCGAATGGGAGAACAAGTCTTACAAGGCGTCGCTCTTTCCCAACGAGTCGTTGAGTGCTCAAAATGCGCTGTATGTGTTTTTTCCCGATCAGCAACGGTACATCCTGAGCAATATGGGAGTGCTCTTTGGCGGCTCTGGAATTCTGATCATCGTCATTATGGCCTGCTTTTACATGGCCGTCACGACGATCCTCCGGCAGAAAAAGCTGTCCGACATTAAGAATGATTTTATCAACAATATGACTCACGAGTTCAAAACACCAATTTCGACGATCGCACTGGCGGCGGAAATGGCGCATGAAAACTCCGCTACAACGACTGACAATCCCAAGGGTGCAAGGCTGGACAGATACCTCGGCATTATCCGGGAAGAAAACAAACGATTGGGGACTCACGTGGAAAAGGTGCTGCAAATGGCGCTGCTGGATAAAGGACACGTGAAACTGAAAATCAGTGATGCGAACATCCATGACCTGATCAGCAAGGCTTTGAATGGGCAGAGCGTGCAAATTGAGCAGAAAGAAGGTACGGTTGATCTGCATTTTGAGGCCGAAGAGGACGTGGTAGCGGCCGACGAAGTCCATGTTTCCAATGTACTCAATAACCTGATCGACAACGCGATCAAATACTCACCGGAAAAACTGCATTTGACGGTCACTACCCGCAATGAAAATCAGGGAATCGCGATTTCGATTGCAGATAAGGGCATCGGCATGAGCCGTGAGCAGCAACAGCGGATCTTCGATACCTTCTATAGGGTGCCCACCGGCAATGTCCATGATGTGAAAGGATTCGGGCTTGGACTGAGCTATGTCAAAAAAATGGTGGAGGCACATGAGGGCATGGTAAGAGTGCAAAGTAAACCCGGTGACGGTAGCACATTTACAATCTGGCTGCCCGTCCGCAAAGAGGAGCAATAGTTTAGAAATATCGTCAGCAAACCCTAACTTGCCATCTTTTTAAGATGACCAACCGATCGTTACGGTAAATTTCTGACTACGATGATTTCCAAAACTTATGCCCCTCAGGAGATAGAGGATAAATGGTACTCCTACTGGATCGAGAACAAGTTCTTTCAGTCGAAACCCAACCCCGAAAAAGAACCTTACACCATCGTGATCCCGCCGCCGAATGTCACAGGTGTGCTGCATATGGGGCATATGCTCAATAATACCATTCAGGATATCCTCGTTCGCAAGGCCAGGATGGAAGGCAAGGAGGCTTGCTGGGTTCCGGGAACCGATCATGCCTCCATTGCTACCGAGGCGAAGGTAGTAGCGATGCTCAAAGAACGGGGCATCAGCAAGCGCGACCTCACCCGTGACGAATTCCTGGAATACTGCTGGGAATGGACCCACAAATACGGCGGCATTATCCTCAAACAGCTTCGCAAACTAGGCGCTTCGTGCGACTGGGATCGCACGCGCTTCACCATGGAGCCGGACCTGTACGATTCGGTGATCGACGTTTTCATTGACCTCCACAATAAAGGAGAAATATACCGCGGGCATCGGATGGTGAACTGGGACCCTCAGGCGCGTACGACCGTTTCGGATGAGGAGGTGATCATGAAAGAAGTGAACCAGAAGCTGGTTTACCTGCGCTATCCTCTTGCCGGGGAGAATGGAGAAGGGAGTACGGAGGAAGGGGTGGTGATTGCTACTACGCGACCAGAAACGATTATGGCCGACGTGGCTATCTGTGTCAACCCGGCCGATGAGCGTTACCAGCATTTGATTGGTAAGAAAGTACTGATTCCTTTGATCAACCGGGCGATTCCGATTATTGCGGATGATTATGTGGAAATGGAATTCGGAACGGGCTGCCTGAAAGTTACTCCTGCGCACGATACCAATGACTATGAGCTGGGCAAACGGCACAATCTGCCGATCATCGACTTGTTGAATGAAGATGGTACGTTAAATGACAAGGCACAGATTCTTGTTGGCGAAGATCGTTTCGCAGCCCGGAAGAAGATCATCAAAATGCTGGAAGAGTCGGGAAACCTGGTGAAAACGGAGGAGTATAAATCTAATGTAGGACACTCGGAGCGGACTAATTCGGTGATCGAGCCGAGACTGTCGGAGCAGTGGTTCCTGAAAATGGAGAAGATCAGTAAACCGGCATTCGAGAATGTCATGAACGATACTGTTCAGCTGATCCCTGCGAAGTTCAAGAACACCTATCGTCACTGGATGGAGAATGTCCGCGACTGGAATATCAGCCGCCAGCTGTGGTGGGGGCACCGTATTCCGGCTTATTATCTGAATGACGGGACCATTATCGTGGCGAAATCGAAGCGCGAGGCACTGCGCAAAGCGCAGCATGAGTACCAGCTTTTTGCATTGACCGAGGAAGACCTTACCCAGGACCCTGACGTGGTGGATACCTGGTTTTCGTCATGGCTCTGGCCCATTTCTGTTTTTAATGGTATTAAAGAGCCGGATAATGAGGAGGTAAATTACTATTATCCGACCAATGACCTGGTAACCGCACCTGAAATCCTTTTCTTCTGGGTGGCGCGTATGATCATCGCAGGTTACGAATACCGCGGTCAGTATCCGTTCAAAAATGTTTACCTCACGGGCATTGTGCGGGATAAGCAGGGGCGGAAGATGTCGAAATCGCTGGGCAACTCGCCGGATCCGATCGACCTGATCGATCTATATGGCGCTGACAGCATTCGTACCGGTATGTTGTTCAGTTCACAAGCGGGCAACGACCTTCCTTACGACGAGAAGCTGATCGAGCAGGGAAGGAATTTTGGTAACAAGATCTGGAATGCATTCAGGCTGGTGAAAGGTTGGACAGTGGATAGCGAGCTCCCGGTTCCCGAAGGTTCGAAACTCGCCGTTCAATGGTTTGAAAGCAAATTGAACCAGACTCTGGCCGAAGTCCAGGACCACTTCTCGAAATTCCGTATTTCGGATGCATTGAACTCGGTATACAAGCTGATTTGGGACGATTTCTGTGCGCAGTATCTCGAAATGATCAAACCGGGATTCGAACAGCCGATTGACCTGTCGACTTACGATTCTACCCTCGATTTCTTCGACAGGCAGATGCGTTTGCTACACCCGTTTATGCCTTTCATTTCGGAGGAGATCTGGCAGAATATTATAGAAAGGGGAGAGAAAGAATCTATTTGTATCTCACATTTCCCGCAAGCGGCCGAGTTCGATCAGGCATTGCTGAATGACTTTGATGTTCTTTTTGAACTTGTTTCATCAATTCGCAACCTGCGTAACTCGAAAGGTATTAGTCCCAAAACGGCATTGCCACTCGCGATTCGCACGGATTCAGACGAACGTTACAATGCATTGACGCCGCTGATCGAAAAGCTGGCGAACGTGGAGGGCATTAGCTATGTGTCCGGGGAAGCGGAAGGCACTTCATTCCGTGTGAAGTCAGATGAGTTCTTCGTGAACTTAGCGGATGAGCTGGATGTGGAAGCAGAACGCGAGAATCTTTTGCGTGAACTGGAATATACCAAAGGCTTCCTCGAATCGGTCATGAAGAAGTTGTCCAACGAACGTTTCGTGGCCAATGCAAAAGGTGATATCGTTGAAAAGGAAAGAGCTAAGCAGGCCGATGCCGAGGCGAAGATCGCGACGCTGACCGACGCGCTGTCCAGACTTAAATAAGCGTCAGAAATACATATTATCTGTAAAGCACAGGGTGTAAGCACCTTGTGCTTTTTTGTTATGCGGTATAGCTGATTAATGTCGCGCAGACATTTAAAAAGTGCAAGGCGACGACTAGCTAAATAGCTCACCCTTAGGATTAATCGATGATTTAATGGAGATAAAATTATATTAATTTTTAAAAAATTTTATTAGGTCAAACTGTTTGGAAATAGGAAAAATCCGGGTGTAACTTTCCAGCCAATCTGATGTAACTCAATCGACTATGGCGACGAAAACAGCACAGGAATTAGCCCTGCCGGTGGGCGTAACGCTCGACCGGTTTATCATGCACAGCCAAAGTGCATTTCCTTATGCAACGGGCGAATTGTCCCAGCTCCTCCGCGACATCGCGCTTGCGGGAAAGATCATCAACCGTGAAATCAACCGGGCAGGTCTGATCGATATTACCGGCGGGAACGGGACAGAAAATGTGCAGGGAGAAAACCAACAAAAACTGGATATCGTAGCCAACATCCGCTTTATTCGTGCATTGAAGAATGGTGGGGAGGTTTGTGCCATCTTGTCGGAAGAGGAGGAGGATATTATTCACACCGGAAACGATCACGGGAAATATGTAGTAGCGATGGACCCGCTGGACGGCTCTTCCAACATCGATGTGAACGTTTCGATCGGCACCATCTTTTCTATCTACCGGCGGGTTACACCCATCAACGAGCCGGCTTCTATGGCAGACTTCCTGCAAGGAGGACGCAAGCAGGTGGCGGCGGGCTATATTCTCTACGGATCGTCGACGATGCTGGTCTATTGCACTGGTGACGGGGTCAATGGTTTCACATATGATCATTCGCTGGGAGAGTTTATCCTGTCGCACAAGAACATGGGTACCCCGGCCAACGGCACGATCTATTCTGTCAACGAAGGTCATTACCACAGCTATCCGGCGTTTGTACAGCAGTATATTGCGCAGTGCAAATCGAGGAGTTTCAGTGCACGTTATATCGGTTCGCTCGTGGGCGATTTCCACAGGAACATGCTTAAAGGCGGCATTTACCTTTACCCATCTACCCAAAAAGACCCGAAAGGCAAACTGCGCCTGCTTTATGAATGCTATCCGCTCGCATTCATCGCGGAAAAGTCAGGGGGCAAAGCCAGTGATGGTTTTGGTAACATTCTCGACATCATACCGCAGTCTTTTCACCAGCGCTCGCCGCTGTACATTGGCTCGTCGAGCCTTGTGGACGACGTTGTGAAAGGCTGATGGCGGGCTACCGTTTTAGTTTTCGTAACTTTGCGCCATGCAAACTACGCAAAACCCATTCGAGCAATTCAAGCTCAACCGCCAATTGCTCAATGCGATTGAAGAAGCAGGATACACAGAACCGACCGCTATTCAGGAGCAGGCCATACCCATTGCCCTCGCTGGCCAGGACATTCTGGGCATAGCGCAGACGGGCACCGGTAAGACAGCGGCTTATACATTACCATTATTAATGCGTATCAAATATGCCCAGGGACAACATCCCCGGGCATTGATTTTGGCCCCCACCCGGGAATTGGCCATGCAGATATCGGAGGCCATTATCCAGCTTGGAAAGTACACCGACATCCGGACGGTCGTCCTGTATGGCGGAGTAGGTCCGAAAACACAGATCGAAGCCCTCAGGAAAGGTGTGGACATTATTGTTGCGACACCAGGCCGTTTTATGGACCTCTATTTTCAGGAGGAAATTGTGGTAAAGCATCTCAACGCGATGGTGCTCGATGAAGCCGATAAGATGATGGACATGGGTTTTATGCCCCAAATCCGGAAATTGCTGGAAATCATTCCGCGTAAAAGACAGAACATGCTTTTTTCGGCGACATTTTCCGGGAAAGTTGAGCACCTGTCCCACGAATTTCTTGAATTCCCGACACGCATTGAAATTACCCCGCAGGCGACGGCGGCTGAAATGGTGTCCCAATCGTTGTACGAAGTGCCCAATTTTCGCACGAAGATTAATTTATTGACCTATTTACTGGAAGACCGTGATGCGCTTACACGTGTGCTCGTGTTTACGCGCAGCCGGGAGGTGGCCGGGCTGGTACACCAGAATTTGCTGAACCGGGCCGTGCCCGAAGCAGAGCTGCGTGTGATCCATGCCAACAAAGGCCAAAATACCCGGATCAATGCGATGGAAGCCTTTCGGGAAGGACAGATACGGGTAATGGTGGCAACCGACGTGGTGGCACGCGGGATTGACATTACAGAAGTGAGCCATGTGGTCAATTTCGATGTGCCGCTGATCTACGAAGACTATGTGCACCGGATCGGCCGTACGGGCCGAGCCAACCATGTAGGTAATGCGATCACGTTCATGACCATTGCCGACGAATATCATATCCGGAAAATTGAGTCGATGATCAGGACGGAGATTCCCCGTGCCGAGTTTCCGGATGAGGTTGATGTCGTAGAAACTCCCTTCCAGGAACAACAGGATATGCTTCGCGAAATCGATAATCAACGCCGGAAAGAGGACCCGACTTTCAAGGGTGCTTTTCATGAAAAGAAAAGATTCATTCCGACGGCCAGGAAATCATCAGGGAATACCGGTAAGGGGCAGCGTGGATCGGGAGGAAGAAGTAAACGCAGATAATGCAATACAAATCGGAGAAAACCGTTTAACTTGGACAATAGAAAACCTATCTTCTATTAAAGTCAATTATGAAAGAGTCTGTTGTAATTTGGCTTGCCTTTTTGATACCTGTAATGGGCTTTGCTCAAAACACGCATCTGGCAAGCGCGGGTCCAAGTACAGATACCAACGTTGCTCCCAAAAAGCCACTTGAATTAAAGGAAAGACGTATTCTCCCGCTATTCGGAGAAGTAAGCAAAACTTCGGAGCAAATCGATGAAGAGATTAAGTTCCTGAGTGAATGCGATAAATCGTTCGCCACCCGGACCGAGGCCAGCAGTTTCTTTGCTACCCGCGCCTGGGAATATTTGCAGGAAGGGTCGCTTGATACAGCCTGCTACCGTTTCAACCTCGCCCAGTTATTGAACGACAAGAACGTGGAGGCCTACTGGGGTTTGGGCGTTGTATCTTACCAGCGTGAAAACTGGGTGGATGCCAAAAGAATGCTGACCAAAGGTATAAGCCTGCAAGCCGACAATGTCCCGCTGCTCGTAGATTTGTCAACGGTTGAATTAAAATTATATGCGATCACCAGCCGCAAGGAAGAATTGGATGAGGCAAGTGAACTGCTGAAACATGCCGTTTCCATTGATTCATCTTATGCATTGGGACAGTACAATCTCGCATTGCTGCATTATAATCTCAATGAGCTCGACAAGTCATGGGAGCATTTGCATAAAGGTCGCACGCTGGATTTTAGCCAGTTGAACCTTGACTTTGTTGAACTTTTGAAGGCCAAAATGCCCGATCCTCAGGGATTTTTCAAGTAACTCAGTGCATTACCAGCATAGGGAAGTCTCCTTCGGGAGACTTTTTTGTTGTAAGACGGCCTGCAATCCATTATCTGGCTTTACAGAAAGTGGTTTTCGCTGTTTGACCTCAATAAAACAACCCGGCTGCATTGCGATCATACGTTCTGTTTTGCTGAGAAGGCAAATGGGAATGGCCCGGCGATTGCCGGGCCATTCCTGTTATTGGAAGACAAATCCTGTTGGAGCAACACCCACTTTCAGGGAATCGACCAGGCTTCCGTCTGTCCGGTAGCGTACGGCATAGCCCGCCTGAGCGTACGAAGGTGTTACACCTGCATATAGCAAACCTTGCGACGGGTCAACAGATAATCCGCTGAAAACGCGAGGGATCAAAGGCGTGTTCATTGCAATTTGGGAGTCGGTGATCGCGAATTTATAGGTCGCGCCATGTTCCTGGCCTTTGTCGTCATACCATGAGAGTACAAAGAATATCGATCGTAGATCGGCACTGAACGTAAAGTTTCCGGGTGTCTTGAAACCACCAGTGGCAATGCTTAATGTAGCTTCTACATTGGAATTTTCGGGATTGACGCGCATCACCTTTCCGCCAGCCTGAACCCAAAGTTTGCCGTTTGCATCAATTCCTATCGGATTGGCGGCTCCGTCAAACGAGACAGGTGTGCCAATCTGGTCGGATGTGGTGTTGATAATGGTCAGTTTTGTCCCTGAACCCCATAGCGTGGTTCCTACGAACAGTTTACCATTGTGATAGACCAGGTTTTCGGGCCCGTCCGCGATGTCGATTTTTTTGGTAACCTTCTTGCTGCCCAGATCGATAACGCTTACATAGCCGGTTTTATATTTCAAATCTGAATTGGAGCCCCAGCAGGACACATAGGCTTTGTTATCGACGATGACAACTTCCCGTGGATTTTCGATATCCGGTGCGCCAATGGTACCCTCGCTTTTGAAAGTATAGCTGTCAATAAATTGAACCTTGTCCTGTCCGGCAGCTGAGTTGTCGACCAGAATTATTCCTTTTCCATTCGATGTGGCATAGTCCTGCACGCCACCTTTTAATGCGGTACCATTAGCAACAGCAAAAATGTCGGCGTCAGCGGTGCTCCTTTCCCGTGGGAAATACGAAATAGCTCCGTTATTCTGTGAAAAATTACCTTCATTCATCACAAAAACCCCACTTACATAATCGCCTTTCGGTGCAGGGTCGCTTTGGTTACATGACCACACCGCAAGCGTGGAGAGAGCTATTGCAACTGAACTGGCTAATTGTTTTTTCATTTTCATTGATTTATTGAGAATCATAACTAAAGGTTAAACTTAATGCAAAACTTCTTCCCGGCATCGCGTTATTTCTCACATTCAGGTAAAATGCATTCGTGAGGTTCCGTACTTGTCCCTGAATGTGTGCCTTGAATGTGTTCCAGGAAACCGTGGTTTCGGCTAAAATATTCAGCAAACCATATCCGTCAAAAGACTGTGAATTGTCGAAAGTTGTGAAACGTTTGCCAACTGCCTGGAACTGACCAGTGACCTTCGTTGCCTTGTATTGAGCAAATGCACTCATATTGGCGCTGTGAAGGGGTACAAATACAAGTTGCTTCCCTATTATATCCTGGGAATAATTGTCGTAAGCCTTCTCCTGAGAACTCTTGTTGAGCGCGTAACCTGCATCGAAACCCGACCGGACCGTCCCCATCTGGCGTCGGTAGCCCAGTTGCAGCTCGATACCGCGTGCCAGTACCTGTTGCAGGTTTTCGACCCGGTAGTTTCTCGAAGGATTCCAATACGTCCAATCCCTGATGCGATTGTGATAGGCAGTCAGCGATGCGTGGAAGGTGCTGCCCGCAGTGGACTTGAAGCTATGTGTGATGCCCAGCTCCTTGTTCCAGCCGCTTTCCGGCTTAATGTCAGGATTACCCAGATCTTTCCAATAACGTTCATTCAAAGTAGGGGTACGGTAGCTGCGGCCCACGGAGCCTTTCATGAGCAGGCGATGCTGATCATTCCGCATCACATCGTATTCCGCCCCTAAGGAAGGCGTAAAAGGCGGGTTGTAGCCGCTGATCAGTGCTTGTCGAAAATTGGCAGAAACGGTCAGCC
>NZ_CAMLSE010000062.1 GCF_946482605.1 uncultured Dyadobacter sp.
AAAAATGTTACTGGCTAAAAACAGATAGCCCCACCATCAAAAGTGAAGAAGAGCCGCATATAGGGCCAAGAGTTACGGGAATCATTGGGCCACTTTCCGTTTGCAATAATAGTAGTTAAAATCTAAGTACTCAACTGTTTTTTCTTCCTTAAAGAGTCCCCTTCGAGCTCAATACGGTGTGAAGAGAAAACAATTCGGTCAAGAATCGCGTCAGCAATCGTATTTTCCCCAATCAGGCCATGCCATTTTGATACAGGGATCTGAGTTGCAATGATCGTTGAAGATTTATCATACCGTTCTTCAATGACATCGAGCAGGACATTTCTGGCCGGTTGATCAATAGATACCAGTCCAAAATCATCCAGGATCAGCAGTTCCGCTCTCTGTATACGTTTGATCAGTTTATGATAGGTGCCTTCGAGTTTAGCCAGCTTTGCAATGTCAAAAAACCTGGCGGTATTGTAATAGATGGTTTTATTAAGGAGTTGGCAAGCCTTGATTCCGAGACATTGAGCAAGAAAACTTTTACCGGACCCAGTAGGCCCGGTGATGATCAGGTTCTCCTTTTTACTAATAAAGTTTAGACTGAGCAGCCGCTCAAAGTTTGTTTTGTCCAGGTTCCTGGCAGTTTGGTAATCGATGTCCGACGCGGCAGCGTCTTGCTTAAAACCGGCCCTAAGGATCAGGCTTTCAATGTTTCGGCTTTGTCTGCTTTCCCATTCTGTGTCCACCAGAAGGGATAGGAAGTCATCCAGGGAATAATCCTGGTACAGGTGTTCGTTGACGCAGCGATGGTAGAGCGTGGCCATCGCGTTCATGCGCATTCGGCGCATTTTTTCAAGGGTGTTGTGTTCGTTCATAATTGTTCTGGTTTATAAAATTTACTCGGGCCAGCATAGCCCGGAATACTACTTGTAATGGCTTGCGCCGCGGATATTGTCGTGCTGTGGAATAGTCAGCTCAGGCTGTTGATTGAGGTCTTCCATATCCAAGTTGTTCTTGAGGATGTTTTCAATCGTATGATAAGATGCCTTATGGTACAGTAGTGCACGCTTGCATGCATTTTCCAAACGCGAGCGGTCATACTGTTTAAGGAAAGCCAGGATGCCCTGCGACTGCTTATAGGCGACTTCTGGATAGCTGTACTGGCCTAATAACTTCCTGATATATTCCAGTGTACAACTGCCGACTTCTCGCGCCCGGTCTTCAAAATGCTGGGGTGACCACTGCTGGTAGGCCCGATGCGTAGAAGGCATGTGATCGGCCACAGTGGTGTAATGGCCTGCTCGGTAACTCCTTTTATGGAGGGCAATCCGGTCGTGGTTATAAAAGATCTCCACATGGTTGTGGTTATACTGAACTTCAACAGACAGTCCGGTAAAGCGGTACGGGACGCTGTAATAGTTGTGATCTTCACTCAGGAAAATGTGGGCAGTACGCTGGACTTTGGCCCTTCTGTAATGGCGGATGCTGTAAGAGCCGACAGGTAAAACTTGGAGATATTCTTTTTCAAGGTCCACGAAGTGGCTCCGCCTGGTGCCGCCACCATGAGAGAATAAATAGTCATTATACTCATCTAGATGGACTTTGATGGCCTTATTAAGTTCATCCAGACTAAAGAAAGTCAGCTTGCTTAAAGGATAGAAGATCCGTTGGTATACCAGCTCGACGCTGCGCTCTACAAGCGCCTTATCTTGAGGGTGATGCGGGCGGGCCGGATCGACCACACAGCCATAATGCAGCGCAAAATCAGTAAGCGTCCTGTTGATGACCGGAGCATATTTACTGCCCTTACTAACAGCTGCCTTTAAATTATCCGATACAATAGCCTGTGGGACACCACCAATCCATTGCAAACACGATTCCAGACAAAGAATAAGGTCCTCCCGTTTCTGTGAAGCAACCGCTTTTACAAAAGTGTACTGGCTGCACGGCAGAACCCCTACAAACACCTCTACTTCAACCAGTTCTCCGGTAGATTTATCGATGTAGGATAAGTGTTTGCCACAGAAGTCTATGAAAAGCTTTTCTCCGGCTTTATGATCCAGCTTTCCACTATGGTTGTTTAAGGAGCGCCACCGGCGATAATGAAAAGTAAACTGGGTGTATTTATAACCCTCGGGATTCTGTTGCAGGTATTCTTTCCAAAGTGTCTGAAGGGTGCAACCTGGCTTGCGAAGCTGCTTTTCGAAGTACGAAAAACGTGCCGCCAGTAGTTCGTAGCGCTGCTTTTCCGTCTGTGGCTCCTCCGTAAAAAGATCGCGTAGATCTGGCTCGGTAAGGTTGATAAGCTCGTCAAAACCAAGATGCAGAGCCGAAAAACGGCTGGTATAATTATCAACGGTCTTACGGTTAATCTTTAACAGGTCCGCGACTTTCCTGTTGCTTAACCCCTTCAATTTTAATGCAATCAAGCTTCGTATTTCCATGATATTGATCCTTTGTCCGGCCATGTCGCTGAGATTTAATTCAGAAACAAGGCTATGATAAATCATGGAAAGTGGCCCAATGACTTCCGTTTTTAGGAAGTTAGATCGCCTGGTAATAATAGATCAGGATCGGATTGAAGACGATTTTGGCCCATTGACCTCCGTTTTCCGAGAGCTCTGACCAATGCTCACTCGAAGGACTGGCCCAATGACTTCCGAAATAAGGATCGCTATTGGCCCAATTGCCTCCGTTTTCCAGCCTAAATCAGCAAGCTTAACCCGACGAAAACTTGGCCCGATGACCTCCGAAAATGATCCTGAATTTTGGCCCGTTGATTTCCGTTATGATTGGCCCATGATACTCCGAAATGACTGGCCCAATGAAGTCCGTTTTAGACATTCTAAATCTAGCAATTCAATAATGCTGCAACGGAATACTAAAACAAACTCGGAATTGACTTAACCTTGTGCCGGCCCTTTCTTTTGCTTCCTTTCTTTGCTGCTCCGGGCAAAGAAAAGAAGCGCCCGGCAAAACCGGACGCCCAAAAAACTCCCTACTAAATCGTGGTGGCAGACAGCATTTTCTTGCCGCATGGTGGCACAAAAGCGAATTGTGAGTAGGGCCTCACTCTGAAATGATCAATGTGTTCGTTAACTGTACCTATTTGGATCTATTCAACTTGATTGGTTCGACATACATTGACCTCAACTCCTTAACCGTTAAATGATTCACGGTCAAACCATTATGAATCGTATTGTCATTGATATCATTCAATATCAACTGCCTGAGTTCTTTGAAGAATGCCTTTACATTTTCCTTCAGTTTGTCAAGCCCGGGTTTCGTCATAACGAATACTTCATGCGTCAAGTCGGCCGAATATGAAAGTTTACTAGTGGGAATTATCCATATTCGCGTAACCGACACTTCCTTTCCATAGTTCAAATCAAACCAACCGCAATGAGTATTCATTTGGCCAGCCTCATCTTTATGTATATCCTTCCGTTTTAGATCAACTTCTGATTTACATTCGAACAGGAAATATTTATTATCTACTCCGCACCAAAGGTTGTCAGGCCCTTTCTTAATTTCTTTATCTGGGCGCTGGGATTCAAAACCGAGCAAAACTCCAAGCTCGAAAAGCGCACCTTCAAATTTATCAGCATCAGCACCAAAGCTTAACGCATTTAAAATATCGAGTAAGTTCAAATACAATTCGTCATAATTTTCGAATTGCTGTATCCAGTCCCTCACACGCTTGATGCGATTGTCACTCTTATACTGTATTTTCTTATAAGATATTCCATCTCTCGGTTTCAACAGCTGGAAGTTTTTTAGGAATGCTGCTTTTTGAAGACTATTAGACTCTGACTTACTGAAATGGTATGTATACCTGGCCTTTGCTTGCAAGTACCATGCCTTTTCCGCTGGATCCATCTCGTGTGTATCTACCAGCTTCTGAATTTTCTCAGCTGCGACCTCAAATTGGCCCGCGTTGCAAGCATCATCTGCCTCTTTTTCTAGCTGCAAAAGATGGTAAACCTTGCTAGTTTCGACGTTTTGCTTCAAACTGTCCATTTCGTCCTTGTAAAACGTCTTCCACCCCTCATCACGTGTCAAGCACTGTCGCATAAGATCATTCACAACTTTCTTCGCAACTTCACCGTCAGCAATTTCATTCCTCGCCATATCGACAACTTCCATACCTAAATCGATCTGCTTTTTAGTTTGGGACGAAAAGAATCTAGTCGTGCGACTTCCCTTAACAAATCTAATTAGATCGGCTCCGGTTAATAATATGATACTATAGTCCTTTTCACCTCTGACACTTCTCCCAAGTCCCTGTTCGATCCTTTGCGCCAATCTTACAGAGACAATTTCACTACCAGTTCGGCAAAGCTCCTCATATTTATCGACAAGCGACTCCAAAAATGGCAATCCGTCGACTATTAGCACGCGACAGGCGTTATCGGGAAGATCAATACCATCGTACCGGTTCACAATTACTAATGTGGTGCCAAACTTCTCGTTTTTTAGATTAGAAACGCCTTCAAAAATGTTATCCCTACCAGCAACTAGTGCACCTTGATGTCGATAATTCTCTGACTTTCTAAAACTCGGGACTAGAACGACAACTCCAAAACTTCGATCTCTCGGGGGCGCGAACTGTCGAATTATATAGTCCGTATCAAATGCATCATCAATTAAAGACGGGATAAGAATCATTTTTTCACCAGACCAAATTTGTGATGTATTAGAAAGTGGCGATTTGACGGCATCCTGCTGAAAACCAAGCCCCTTAATGAAAAATGAGTCGTCCTGTGTTGTCGCAGACATCAAGATTCGTTGGTCCGCCTTTGAAAACGTCCCAAATTGATCGACAGGGATTGAGTAAGGTGAAATTTCAATTTTTGAGCTTGTGATGAACGCTTGGCAGTTTTCAACACTATTCTTAATTGCTGGCCATAGAAACTTGATAGCATTGTCATCTTGATAACTTGACAACAAAGCCGTCACCTGACTCTTCTTATCAATCCAGCTCCAGTATGGAATTGGAAGTAACGTATCATAGTGATTATTTTTTATATCGATGAAGGTTCCTTCGCCTTGTTCAACTAAGTCATCTTCGAATAGTTCGAGAAACTTATCATACAGGTCGTGTTGACGTTGGATTGAAAGTGTAAACGAGTTCTTAATGGAATCTATGCAAGCATGAGAATCATCCAGCACTAACGAACCGACAGGAACAAAGCTCTGATTGAATCCGAAGATGGACTTCCCATTAAACACTTTCTGAACATGAGTAATAAGAATCCTCTTCCCTTCAAGAAAATCACTCGGTAAACTATTATCTACTTCATCGATAAGGCAATACGGAATACCAAACTTTTTTGCATCCTGCACAACCTGCTGAACCAGATATTTATTTGGGCAGACATATAAAACTGGCTTTTTGTTCTCATTTATCCTTGACTGCAGTATTAAAAGGCCTATAAGTGTTTTACCCTCCCCAGTATGCAATTTCACTATGACGTCTCGCTTTTGCTTAAAATTGTGGAACCATTCCTCTAAGATAAGTTTTTGCACAGTTCGTAGTGGCCCTGCAACACTCTTACGATCTAAACTCTCGTAAACGTCAATTGGATTAATTTTGATCTCTAATTCTGAGCGCTTTAGTCTTTTACTAAAATCTACCATTTTATTATCAAATTTGTTAAAGGAGGTATTTACTACTTTAGTCGGTTTTGCAAAGGTGCTCTACCGCTGTTACATGATCGAAGCGTCACTTTTGTAAAAGAAAAAAGTACGCTATACTACTCGTTCGTGGAACTTTGGCCGACAAACATAAGAAGCTAATCCCACTTGCATTTATCCATAGCGACATGTAACTTATGGTTAAAAAAACCATGCTACACTCCTACTTTAAAATTCGAGATCCGTGGAATTTCAAACCACATCAATTTGAAATCGGCACGCCATTCATTCGAAGCTCTTTTCACGACAATCATTTCTTTTTGAAACTTCACAAGCTGCAAGAAAACAAGTTTCCTGATTTTTACAATTACCATCTGAGGCATTATTTAGAAAATTTTCCGGGTGGTGAGCAGGACTTTCACCGCTACCTCTCGGATATCGTTTCAACTAGGATCGCCCATTTAAAGCTCACCGACCCATTCACCAGAAAAGCGCTGCACGCGAAACGACAAATGCAGCAGCTTACGGCATTCCAGAAGTTCCTTGGCTCGATTGACCAATGGAAGTCCTCACAGGCGTTGGAAGTGGTCATCGCCGAAAAGAACAATGAAATCGCCGGTTTGAAAAATCAAATCTCAGAGCTTAGTGATCTGCTCCAAGCTCTTCGACAGTTTGAGCCGAGCACCAAGATCGATATCCGCGACAAGCACCTTCCGACCTTCATCGATCTCATTCATCAATTACAAGATCTGGTTCTTCCCAGTGGACACAGGCTTTTCAACTTCCAGGGACAGAGCGCTTGGTACAAGCTGGTAAGTAAATATTTCACGCATGATCGCAAGCCGATCCCCATCGAAACGGCCCGCAACTATTTTCCCGTCCAAAAAGAGAAGACGAGCAAGGCAGTCGAAGTACCTAAGGGTTTGCAGCTCTTCACAATCGTGCTGACCGGTTCAAAGCCAGCTAAGTGATGACCAGCTGCTAAGTTTGGTCATTGGAGTAAGTCATACCTGGTTCATTTTTGCAAGCAGCCGGCGGTCTTAATGCCGGGATGTTTCACAATAAACTTGCAGAACAATGAATGTAGAGATGATCACCAGGGAGGATCTGCAAAACCTGAAAAATGAAATCATAGCAGAGCTAAAATCAATCCTTTCGCAGGATAAACCCACGGACAGCACCTGGCTCAGAAGCGCCCAGGTCAGAAAGATGCTAAGCATTTCACCGGGCACCTTACAGAACCTTCGCATCCAGGGACACCTTCGGTTTACCAAGATCGGTGGATGCTTCTTTTACAGCCAGCGGGACATTACTGCGATGCTCGACAAAAACGGCTCGGGGCGATGAAAAGGCTCGATCATTCAATTGCCGCCATGGACATGGGGGTTCTTGAAGCCGTCAAATCTGACGACCGGCTGAACTCTTATCACATCAGCCTTTACACCGCGCTTCTTTACTACTGCAAAGGGATTAGGCAAATCCCGTTTCATGCTAGTCGGAGGAAGTTGATGGGCTTTTCCAGGATCAAATCCGGAGCGACTTATCACAAATGTTTGCGGGAGCTGATCAGCTATGGCTACGTGGACTATCATCCTTCTTTTCACCCGCAACAGGGTAGTCGTATAGTATTGACCGGAACAGCTGCTGACTCCGATGCTGATCGATGAGCAGCTACTAATTGAGCTTTTTGAGCAAAAAGACCGAAAACGTAGAGAGGCACTGTTCGGGCTTTTCCGAGAGGATCTTTTTGCTAGCCTGACACGTGCCAGGATTGCCGATATGATTAATATCAAATTGGGTAGGCCAGGGCTTATCACAGCAGAAGATGTGCGCTACTGCCGGTTTTACTTCAAGGACAAAAAAACTAGGCGGATTCCCAGAATTGTGGAAAAGACAATACGTAAGCCGGATCAATCGCAATACGCGGAGAACATTCAATCGAGCGCTTTCAAGGTGACCGATCCGGATGAAATCAAGCTACAAGACCAATTTAAGTTCGAATCAAAATTTTCAAAGAAAAATGAAACGTGAATTCCATTTTATCGTCCAGGCCAAAGGCGGCGTAGGCAAAAGCCTGCACACCTATCTGAGGGCGCTTTCCGAAGCGGGCAGCTCTTCCCTTTTTGTTGATCTTGACAGCTCAACAAATACTTCTTCCCGACAGCTTGCTTTTCTGGGACAAGACCGGTTTGAAGCCTTCTCTCTGCTTGATAACCGCGAAAGGTTAATGCGAGATCTATTTATTGGCTATGTAGAAAGCCTGGTAGATAGCCCTTTCGAGAAAGTGTTTATGGATTTCGGGGCTCCGGAAAGCGAGCAGCTACCGGCACTGATCACTCGTGATATCGATTTAAAGGAATGGTGTGACGAGCTGGGTATTCAGGCCGTCTTTCATATCATCATCGGTGGTGGAGGGGCATATCTGGCAAGCATACAGTTTCTGGAAAAGATGAGAGCGGCATTAGGATCAAAATTTCAGATCGTAATCTGGCAAAACCTTTTTGGCTTCAACCAATTCCCAGGCTTGTCCCAAGAGCTCGAAGATAACTGCACCACACTCGGACTTGACCTCAGGCGCTTCGGCGATTTCGAACCAGCCTCACTTTTGGGCGGACAGATACTAGACGGCATCCGGAATGGCTATGCGCTGAAAAACTATCCACCGGGTGCAAGGCTCAGGTTGAAAAAGGAACTTAAAGAAAATTTCAGCGATGAATAGTCCGGAGCCAAACCGTCTCACCCAGACCAGGGGTAAGTATGCGGCCAAGTACGGCCATGAGATCGACGACTGGTCAGCGCTGTTTCTGACCGAAACCCAGGAGCATTTTCAAAGTCTGGAAACCAGGGTCGGTAAATCCATTGCAGCGATCGACCGTGCTGCACTGGAACTGAAAGGCAGGAAACGGTTCTTGCAGTTTCAAGATCGTAACCAGGCACTATTCTATGGCTTAGGGGTAAGCGCCCCTTACTCCATTGCAGGGATTGCCATTGCCGTCTTGTTCTATGTATTAATACGCCATGGACAGCAGTATGTGAAGCGGCAAAAAATTTTGGACGAGTACCAAAATGCACCGACTTACAAACAGATCATGGAGCAAGGAAAAATCGTCGAGTACGATAAGATGCTTTACCTGCAACTAACACCTTTACCTAAAAAAGGGAAAGTCCAGATCGGTGAGCACTACATCTATGACTCCCAGGGTAAACGCGTGCTGGTTCCGCTAGGGACCGAATAGGACAGGCCTTGTTTATCAAAATGATTTCGAACAAAAGCGAACAACTTCAAACGATTTCGAACGACTTCAAACACTTTCAAACAAATCCGAATTTTTTAGAACGGAAGCGAACGCTTTCGAACAGTTTCGAACGTGGGCTGTGGTTTTCTCCCTAGCCAGCTATCGCCGGTACGTCGCAAAAAGCGACTCCCCGGCGGCGCTGGCCAGGAGAAACCCCTGGACCCCTGCTATTCGCCTCCGGCTCATAGCTAATCTCAAAAGACATATATGCAAAATCAGAAAACGAAAGGCAGACCGCCCATGGAAAAGGGCACTGCCAAAAGGGAACACTTTTCAGTCTGGGTGAGCGCTGATCAGAAAAGACAGATTAATGAGCTCATAGAAAAAAGCGGGCTTTCCGCCAGCCAGTATTTCTTGACATTAGCGCTGGATATCCCTTTTAAAAAACCGCAGAAAAGATCGCTCCCCAAACCGGTCGCTGACACCGTCCGGATTCTGGAACAACTTTCAGGTATCCTGTCGCTGGCAGTCTTAAAGACCAAAGATCAGCAGATGCTTTCCGCCCAATGGCAACAGAGCAGTCAGCGTGTCCGGCTGCTTGCTGAGCTCATCACCTCATGGGTATTTGAATCCTTTGAGATCCGTAGCATAAAGCAGACGCTCGGTAGCCTGCACTCATGGTTAAATGGGTTAACCAGTTTTTTGTCGCTGTTTCCTGACGAGCTTGAAAGCAAGCAGCAACTTATTGAAGAGTGCCGGTCGAACGCCCGGCTTGCAGGTAACCTGCTCGATAAATACGAAGCCTACTATGAGGTCCCACTATCAGAATTAGAACCGGCCTGGAAAGTAGTGAAGACTGACGCCAGCGCTGTCCATCACGAGATTGAAAGTGCTCTTACTGCATTACTTAAAACGATGAAGGTATGATTGGGAAAGCAAGTTTAGGCAGTAGCGCCAAAAGGCTTATCGAGTACTGCTACTATGACAAAAAGGTTTCAGCGAAAATGCAAAGAAAGCTGGATACGGAAGAAGTCCGTGGAGAACTGGTCTACATACAGAATCTGGGAATTAAAATACAGCCGGATGGAAAACTAGACCTAGATTACCTGATCAAACAATTTGAGGATAACCACCAGCGGAATACGCAGCTGACCAAATACATCTGGCATCAGTCGTTTAGCTTCGCGCCAGGCGAGAGACCCAGTAACGAGACCATAACCAGCATCACTACTGAGTTTGCCAAGGAGTTCGGGTTTGAACAGAACCAAATGCTTGTCTTCAAGCATGAGGATACTGGTCATCGCCATTTCCACATTGTCGCGAACCGGCTCGATCATAACGGGAAAAATACCGCCGACCACTTTAAGAACTACGCCCGAATCGGGAAATTCTCTCGCAAAATGGAGCATAAACTGGGACTAGTTCAAGCACCTGATATGCGCATCAACCAGCGAAGGACACAGGAACTATCAATAACCGACCATGCACATTTGAAGCTAAGACAGACGATAGATAAGCTCTTGGATAACGTAAAATCCATTGATGAGCTTAAACAAGAACTGGTAAATGCGGGATATAAATCTTACATCGGGCGCGGCATTGCATTCTTTAACATGCAGAAGAAAATTAAGATCAAGGGCTCTGATTTAGGGCGTGACTATTCGCTTTCTTCTCTTGAAAAGCGATTGGCTCAAAATTTGGAAATCGGCCTCAAAAAAGAGCTAAAACCAGATCTGAAAAAGCAGAAAAAACACGGCCTGGGCTTATAAATAAGGGTTTTCGTGAAGAATAACCTATTTTAGCCAAAAATAACCAATTGCACCTATGAAACTGAAAGCAATTAAATTCTTTTCTCCGGAAGAAAACGTCTCCAAAACCAAAGCGGTTGAAAAGGCTGCACCACTTCCGACAGGTTACATTTCTAATTCCGGCAAGCTTGTTTTCCCGGCATCCGCACTACGCGACCTGGGAATTGATCCTGAATCTACCCATTTCAAAATTGGAACCCAGGAAGGAAAGCGAAAAATTAAATCCGTATATCTTGTACCGGCAGTGGGTTCGGATCAAACTTTTTCCTTTGAGAAAAGTGGCCGAGGCCATGTAATTCCATTGGCACTTATTCTGAAAAAAGGTAACGTCAACTTCAATAGTGAAAAACTGATCTTTAAGATCTCGACTTTTGATTTTGACCAGGCCACCAAAGGCTATGAGCTCGCCATCGAAACCGAAGCGCCAAAGCCTGAGTATACCGGAAAGCCCCGTGGCAGAAAGCCTAAGGCTTCGGTTGATGCAGAATAAAGCTACATAAATGCAGGTAACCGTTCCCGGTTACCTGCTTGATTTCGGGCCACGTTTGCTTACTGATAATTAAGCTAACCCAGTTGTATGTGCCCGTCGGCACTTAATGAAACCACGGGTTTCATCCTGCGGCTGTACAAGCAGCCTCTGTGAAAATTCATTCTACCAGCACAGCAACCCCAACCTTCTCGGCTTTTCGCTCTATTTTTTGTTTGAGGCCGTAGTAACCCCAATTCCGGAAAAGGAACGGATCTTCTTTCGCCTGCTGCTCCTTCTCTGTCTGATCTACGAGCAGCAGAGTCGCTGCTTTATTTTTAAGGCATATATCAATTAACCTTTTACTGTATACGTGCTGCTTGTGGGACACATACCGCTTCTCTGATCGCATCAGATGATCGATGCTGGTTTTCCTGACTTGCCTTCGGCTGGTTTGATTCATAAAGGCCATTGCTTTTCTTTTCCGCCGGATGGCGGCCTGGATAGCGAGCCTCTTGTATAGATACTCGTCTTTGCTTCCGATTGTATAACGTCTATTGCCGACTGAAACGATGATCGGGTAATCCAGCGACAAACTCGCCTCGGCAATGATATCCTGATCAAGCTGTTGCTGTTGCCGTTCTGCCTGAAAAACCGCAAGCATGAAAATCTTTCCTTTGTCAAGCACCAGCGAACTGGTGCAAAGCTTGAGCTGACCTGCGAGTAGCCTTTGAAGCATTTCCCGCTTGTCATGGCCTGTTTTTCCCAGGTATGTCCTAAACGGAAAATCAAATAGCGAGAAATGAAACACTGCCCCTTCTTTACTGCTTCTTAGCTTCTTGACATCGGTTCCTTTAAAGGGGATCGGAATTTCTCTTCGAAAACTTGGCATTGCGCTTTCGCCGGTAGCTAACGCTTTGCTCATCTTGTTGAAACTGGCAACCAAATTTCCATTCAAGGCACTCATGACGTGCATCGGGATACTGCCCTTATGGTTCTGAGCAAGGACTTGATAGCTGGTGTTCATTCTCGATGTCGACAGTATCCCATACTCGTCCTTTTTGATGTCAGAAAGCCTTGCTCTTACGCCTTCGGTCAGATAAAGCATTTCTCTGAGCTGCTGTTGGACGTAATGATGAGTAAAGATCTGGTTAGCGGCTTTAAAACAGATGTAGCGCCATTGGTAGAGCGTGTCGATAATCTTGTTCTTCTGATCGATGTCGTCCGAATCGATCAAAAGCCGGATCTTCCGGGTAGTAAAAAGCTTTCCCATAACCTAACGCCCATTTTGCTTCCAATGATTTTTGATAAGCTGATATGCTTTGATGTAATGCTGCTGTACCTGGGTCTGTGGGTAGCCTAATATCGATGCGATGTCGGCAAAGGATTTTTTCTGGTCTTGCCTCAACTCAAACACCGCCGCCTGCTCACTACTCAGAATATGCCCGTAAGGATACGACTGCTTTGCTTGCCGTACCGGCACAGTCGTGCGGGGCGCTACCATTCTTTTAAGCTCCTCTATGGCTTTTTGGATTTCGCTGGTCACATGCAGCGTACTGGCTCCTATTCTTTCCGCTACCTCGCGCGCGCTGTGCCCATCCTTAAAATGAAGGCTGGCTATCAACTGGCGCTGTTTGGGCAGAAATGAGATCGCTTTCGAGATTTCAGCCCACCTTTTCCCTTCAGTGCCGTCCGCGAAATAGCTGTCCAAATCTGGCTTTTCTCCCAGAAAAGGTTCTAAGTGGTCTATTTCCGTCATTTTCCGGTATATCTTGTATGAGGGCTTTTGGACCTGTTTCAAGAGTTGCCAACGGAGATTGAGACGGATAAACCGGTACGCATGAGGCAGGCTTTCAATCTTATCTCGGCGCGCCCAGACTTTCAGGTAACATTCGTGCAGGATGCAGCTTACCAGGAACTCGTCATTAACTAAGCTCTTGCCAATATATAAAAGGCTAGAAAATGACTTGTCGTAAAAGCCTGTAAATGCTCGTTCATCACCATCCTTAAACCTGTCTAACAGATCGACGTTTCCGCCAGAGTTGGCATGTAGCTTTCGAATTCCCATATCATACATTATTGACCTAGTATTACGTCACTTCCATCTATTTAGGTGCCTAAAACTGCGGAAAGCAGACGCGCGAAAACAATTGCTTAGTTATAACTAAGCACAAAAATAACGATGTTTTTGGTTCTTGCAACCCATGCCCGAAAAAACAGATTTCGAAATTGCGGTGATAAATCAAGTGAGGAAAGTCCGAAAAGCTAAGGGCTACACTCAGGACGATCTGGCTATGTTTCTAAATCTGACCAGGGGGTTTATTGGACAAATAGAAAGTCCCAAATTTCCAAGTAAATACAATATTGAACATATCGGAATACTCGCGCGAGAAATGAACTGTTCTCCTAGAGACTTAATGCCCGAACAAATATAGCAAGGGGTGCAAATGAACCCCAAAATGGCACAGTAGGCCTCAGTCTCGGCCAAAGCTTTTTCTCTCCCCTGAAAGCGTCACGTTATATCTGACTAATCTTGACGATTAGATCTTTGGACAGGTCAAATCTTGCATCAAAGGGAATTGCTGAAATCGGATATTACGCTCCGCAACGAGCAGCTTGCGTCTGGTTAAAGTAGCGCCCGGTTACAGCAGCGATTTGCCATTCTGTTTTGTCAATCTATCGCCTCACTATGAAGACCGGTCTCGAACTTTGCATTTAATTCGCCCGTAATCAATATTTCAGCTCCTTTCTTTGATATAAACGACACGAGCGACTCACTAATTATACACATAGTACAACAGTATATTTGTTATGTACAATTTTGTAGCAAAATTTAGTTCATTGGTGGATTAATGGTTGGTTAGAAGGATTTTGGATGTTTTGGAATAGGCTCATGCGTCAATTAACAAGGCAATCGGATTTTTTCCGATTATCTTGTTAAAAATGAACAACCCATGACACATTTCAAAACTGTGTCACTCTTTTGGGCTTAAATAACGTGGATAACGTGTGACCAGGTGCTTGCTAGTAGCGTATCGAGGCGATGCCTACTGAAATTTTCACTGAATGTACTTATTGCTAGTATTTTAGCTCTTTTTCTGTAAGTGTAATTTGATAATTAGATATAGAAGAGGATAAAATGAAATTAGATAACGAATATATCTGAGTATTTTCGAGGTCTAGCTCCAGTTGCTAGTCATAATAAGTTTACTATTGATGAATCCAAAAATTACTAAGTCACAAACTGACTGGATTGAAAATTTTATTTGGGGAATAGCCGACGACGTTCTGCGGGATCTTTTCAAACGAGGCAAGTATCCAGACGTTATCCTCCCTATGGCTGTAATACGTAGATTTGACGCCGTATTGGAGCCGAAGAAACAAGAAGTCCTAAACACGAAAGCAATGCTTGATACCGCTGGCATAACCGAACAACGAGCAGCACTCTGTTCGGCATCCGGCCAGGCGTTCTATAATACATCGAAATTTAGTCTACGGGATTTGAGATCTCGTTCGAGTCAAAAACAGCTACGCGACGATTTCGAAGATTATCTTGATGGATTCTCTCCTAATGTGCAAGATATTATAGATAACTTCAAGTTTCGGAATCAGATACCTACGCTATCGAAAGCGGACGCAATAGGCACTCTTATCGCCAAATTGCTTGATCCGGAGATTAATCTTAGCCCAAACCCTGTCTACAATAGTGATGGCTCTATAAAGCACCCGGGGCTGGATAACCATGCCATGGGGACCATTTTCGAGGGACTTGTCCGACGGTTTAATGAGGAAAACAACGAGGAGGCCGGAGAGCACTGGACACCACGGGACGCGGTAAAGCTGATGACAAACCTGATTTTTCAGCCTATTGCAGAAACCATCCAACCGGGTTCTTACTTATTGTATGATGGGGCATGTGGCACCGGAGGTATGCTCACACTTGCGGAAGAAACGCTGGTACAACTAGCCGAAAAACAAGGTAAGCGGGTAAATACATACCTGTATGGACAGGAGATAAATCCTGAAACCTTTGCGATCTGTAAAGCAGATATGCTCTTAAAAGGAGAAGGTGAAAACGCCGATAACATTGTCGGCGGGGCTGAGTATTCGACTTTGGCAAATGATGCTTTCCGCTCTAAGGAGTTTGATTTCATGCTCTCGAACCCACCTTATGGGAAAAGCTGGAAAAAAGACTTGGAGCGTTTGGGCGGTGAAGGTGGAAAAACGGGCGTTAAGGATGCGCGTTTTGTTATTAATTACGCCGGTCAACCAGATTACTCGCTCGTTACACGTACAAGCGATGGGCAGCTACTATTTCTGGCCAATATGGTCAGCAAAATGAATCATAAAAGTGCGTTGGGAAGCCGTATTGCCAGTGTTCATAATGGTTCATCGCTTTTTACTGGTGATGCGGGACAAGGCGAAAGTAATATCCGCCGATGGATCATTGAAAATGATTGGGTTGAGGCAATCATTGCTTTGCCTCTTAACTTCTTTTATAACACCGGCATTGCAACATACATATGGTTGCTGACCAATCGCAAACCTGAACATAGAAAAGGCTTTGTCCAGCTCATCGATGCTAGTGGTTGGTCAGTACCGTTGAGAAAGAACCTTGGCAAGAAGAACTGTGAATTCTCTGAAACCGATATCCAACGTATTACAGATACCTATCTGGCATTCAAGGAGACGGAGCAATCAAAAATTTTCCCAAACCAGGCGCTTGGCTACTGGAAAATCGTGGTGGAGCGCCCATTGAGATTGCATAGCCGTTTTACGGTGCAAGCTATTGAAAGCCTTCGTTTTTCGTCAGGAGATGAGGCTATCCGTACTCAGCTTTACGAAGAATTTGGCGAAGTGCTATTCACTGACTTTACAAGTGTTGAGAAAGCGCTGACTCAAAGGCTTGCTAACTGGAACACGGATGAAGATACCGAGGAGACCGAGGAGGAGGAGGCATCAAAACCGAAGGGATTACCTGAGAAAAAGAAAAAGCGATTGTTAGAGCGAAAAACCTGGGAGCGGGATGGGCAACTGATTGAGTTGGCCACTGCCCTGATGAAGGTGGTTGGCGATGGTTTATTCACGGATTACAATCGCTTTAAAGACCGAGTAAATATGGCTCTTATGGAGCTGGGCAAGAGAAAGCCGTCGGCTACTGATCTCAAAATTATCCTGCGAGCGGTTAGTTGGCGTGAAGAAACGGCTCCTCCGGTCTGGGCGACTGTACACAAGGCTAACAAAAAGCAAGCAGACCCGCTCAGGGGACTGTTTGCGGAAACTTTAAGTGGAAAGCCGGTAGTAGTTGAATATGAGCCAGACCCAACATTGAGAGATACAGAACAAATTCCGTTACTTGAAGAAGGGGGCATTGAGGCGTTTCTTCAAAGAGAAGTGTTGCCGTATACCCCCGACGCGTGGCTCAAAGATGAGGCGACACGCATCGGCTACGAGATTAGCTTTACGCGCCATTTTTACAAGACGCAACCGCTACGAACATTAGCGGAAATTGGGGCCGATATTAAGGCAATTGAGCATGAAGCTCTTGGTTTATTGAATGAGCTTCTTCGTCAAACTGTTGCTATATGATAACCGATTTAAAACCATATTCCGAATATAAAAAGACGGATATCAATTGGCTATGTGATATTCCAGCGCATTGGACTATCAGACGTATGAAATACATCCTGCGCGAAACAGACTCGCGATCCCCGGAAGGGAAAGAACAACTGTTACGAGTCTCTCAGTACACAGGAGTTACACAACGTTTGGGGCTAAATGGAGGAACTGAACCGGATACGAGAGCTAAGTCACTAAAAGGATATAAACATGCCCAGCCTGATTTTATGGTCATCAATATCATGTTAGCTTGGAACGGAAGTCTTGGCGTGTCGAGATTTTCGGGTATTGTTAGTCCTGCTTATTGCGTATATCGATTTAATTCTGACGCATATCCCTGGTATTTTCATCATTTATTGCGGTCACCAATTTATAAGCAGCGCATTAAAGCTTTCTCGACCGGTGTAGTAGAGAGCAGACTCCGCCTGTACTCGGACAACTTGTATCGAATTGAAGCAATTCTCCCGCCGCCTGATGAGCAAGCTGCTATTGTTAAGTTCTTGGATTATGCTACACACAAGATTGACCTCGCTATTCGTGCAAAGCGTAAATTGGTCAATCTTCTTAATGAACAAAAGCAGACTATTATTCATCATGTTGTTACCCGCGGCCTTGATGCTGACGTACCTATGCGTGACTCGGGCGTGGATTGGATTGGAGAAATTCCCGCGCATTGGAATTGCTATAAAATGAAATATGTCACTTCAATGATTGGAGGAATGACTCCTAGCAAAAGCAATGGAAAATTTTGGGATGGACAAATCCCTTGGGTTAGCCCTAAGGATATGAAAGTTGAAGTTATTGCCGATTCAAAAAATCATATTAGTGCGCTAGCTCTTGCTGAGACAAGTATTTCATTAATTCCCCCCCCAGCTGTTTTGATCGTTGTCCGCGGAATGATTTTAGCGCGGACATTCCCAACAGCCATTACAAAAGTACCGGTCACCATTAACCAGGATATGAAGGCAATAATGACTAAATCTATAGTAAATCCAGATTATTTAACTGCTTTACTTACAGGCTCCAAGAGAGAACTATTGAATTTGGTAGAGGAAGCTGGACATGGCACAAAGTGTTTGCGGACAGATTCTTGGGACGGATTCAAAATACCATTACCGCCTTTGGAAGAGCAAGAAAGAATTTTATCATATATTAATTCAGAGACAACCAAATTAAAATCTACAATTGACCGCATAGAGCGTGAAATTAAGCTTTTGCAGGAGTATCGTACACGCCTGATTGCCGATATTGTGACTGGCCAATTGGATGTTCGAGAAGTTGTCCAAAACCTGTCTGAAGATGAGGAGAAATCTTCCGATGCATTAAGTGAACTTGAAGAGGAAGAAAGTGAATTAGAAGAAGAAATGCTTTCAGAAGAATAAGATTCTTTTTGATTGGTATGTTCATTCGCTATTGATATGCAGAACTTAACACACTAAGAGCTATATAATTTTGTAGATAGGCATATTACTAGATGTGTTTTCAAGTTGCCCGAACCATTACCCAATATGAGCCGCTCAGCTATTCCTCGTTCTATTCAGGAAACCTTAATGTTAGAATCCCGGCATCGGTGTTCGTGCTGCTGTGAACCTGTCGCGCTTGAAAAAGCGCATATTATTCCTTGGAGTAAAACCCAGGATCACAGCTTAGAAAACTTGGTCGTATTTTGTGCCAATTGTCACACACGCTCGCATACAGAAAATTGGTCGGTAACGGTTATGCGTGGCTATAAGCAGGACCCCTGCGCATTGAAAAAGGATATTATGCCTGCACTTTCACCAGAGCAAAAGGCGATGGTCGATCTTGTAATGAGCTTTGACCCAGATGACCTAGACAAACGCAAGCGACTCCGTTTCGTTTCAATTATAGCTGCCTACGCAGGGGTACAGATTGGGGATATTGACGTTGTTTCTGTTACGCAAGCCAATAGTTCGAAAGTAAAAGTATGTCTTCCACGAAGAGCCGCGGAGACGTTAATCGCCGGATTTCAATCGCAGGATCCACGCTTAGTAGCTTTCATGGCTGAGCTGACCGATAACAGGCAAGTGTATCGTTTGGAAACGGATGATGAGTTATCCCTGGCACCTGGTAAACAGCCGCTTCAAGAGATAGGAGTTCTTCGTATAGAAGCGACTACTATTGCGCAGTCTACGGAAATAGGGCAAACAAATACTTCCGAGGCTGGCTTAGAATCTCTGATTTTTTCGGGCATGACTGGCTTTGGTTGGATGGCAGGCAATTGGAAAGACTACGATCGAAATTATGCTGTTGATCTTGTTCAGTTAAGAACGTTTTTAGAAGCCAGCCAACCGGATCAAACTGGAAGTTTTGATCTGGATAAGGACTCAAATACGCGTCGGCAGTTTTTGAACCGTATTCGGGGTGAAATTACTCGTCGAGGTATCATTGATGTTTTGAGACACGGTGTCAAACACGGCAAATACGAAGTAACACTTTTCTATGGCACACCTTCACCCGGTAATAGAAGAGCAGAGTCAAATTTCACTCATAACCGGTTTAGCATTACACGGCAGCTCCGTTATAGTCGAGATAGCGCAAAGCTGTCGCTCGATCTTTGCCTGTTTATCAACGGTTTGCCTGTTGCCACATTTGAATTAAAAAACAGTCTAACAAAACAAACTGTCGAGGACGCCGTCGAACAATATAGGCGGGACCGTGACCCAAGCGAACTGTTATTCCAATTCAAACGCTGCATGGTTCATTTTGCAGTTGACGATCAGGAAGTGCAAATGTGCACTGAGCTCAAAGGAAGAAGTTCGTGGTTTCTGCCTTTCAATCAGGGATGGAATGACGGCGCAGGAAATCCACCAAATCCATATGGCATTAAAACTGATTATTTGTGGAAGCGTGTTCTGACGCCTTTGGGTCTTACGGATATCATCGAGAATTACGCCCAAGTGGTTTCGGAGCGTAATAGAAAGACAGGTAAAAGGCGTGAAAAGCAAGTATTTCCTCGTTTCCATCAGCTTGATGTAGTTCGGAAATTATTGGCGGACGCAGCATGGTACGGTGAAGGAAAGCGCTACCTCATTCAACATTCGGCCGGCAGTGGTAAGTCGAATTCCATTGCGTGGCTAGCTCATCAACTAATCGGTCTCAAACATGAAGCACAGCCCCTCTATGATTCCATTCTCGTTATTACGGATCGACGTATTCTGGATCAACAAATCACAGAAACGATTAAACAGTTCGCCCAGGTAAGGGCAACTATCGGTCATGCTGAGCGAGCGGGAGATTTGAGAAGATTTATTAATGAAGGCAAAAAGATCATTATCAGTACAATTCAGAAATTCCCCTTTATTCTAAAGGAAATTGAAGAAGATCACCGAACGCGAAAATTTGCCATTTTGATTGACGAGGCACATTCTAGTCAAAGTGGTAAAACCGCTGCCGCGATGAGTGATTTCTTGTCGGCACCGGATCATATTACTGATCCGGAAGATATTGTTAATAATGCTTTGGAATCGCGCATGCAATCACGAAAGCTTGCTAACAATGCTAGCTATTTTGCATTTACAGCCACACCAAAGGCTAAAACTCTTCAAACATTTGGTGAACCCTATCAAGCTGAGGATGGGAAAATCAAACACAAGCCATTCCATGGATACACCATGAAGCAGGCAATTCAAGAAAAATTTATTCTCGATGTCTTGGCTAGCTATACTCCTGTTGACAGCTACTACAAACTAGTAAAAAAGGTAGAGGATGATCCAGAGTTTGATACAAAGCGAGCAAAGAAAAAATTACGTCGCTACGTTGAGAGCCATGATCATGCAATAAGATTGAAAGCCGAAATAATGGTAGATCATTTCCAGGAACAAGTCATTGCTCAAAACAAGATCGGTGGGCAAGCTCGTGCCATGGTAGTTTGTAACGGAATTGAGCGCACTATTCAATACTTTCATGCTTTTCAGTCCTACTTACAAGTAATCAAGAGTCCTTATCAAGCTCTTGTTGCTTTTACAGGTGAACACGAATATAATGGTAGCGCTGTCACCGAGGCTTCACTGAATGGATTCCCTAGTAACGATATTGCCGACCGAATTCAGGAAGACCCTTACCGGTTTTTGATTTGTGCTGATAAGTTTCAAACCGGTTATGATGAGCCACTATTGCACACAATGTATGTGGATAAGACCTTGGCGGGTATCCAAGCTGTGCAGACATTGTCACGCCTTAACCGGGCACATCCACAGAAGCATGATGTTTTTGTGCTCGATTTTATTAACGATGTTGAAACCATAGAAAAATCTTTCGCCAATTATTACCGAACAACAATATTAAGTGAGGAAGCGGACCCCAATAAGCTACACAACTTAAAATCAGAGCTGGATGGATATCAGGTATATATGCCGGAACAGATTGATCGATTTGTTGCTTTATACTTGCGAGGAAGTATTCGCGATCAGTTGGACCCGATTTTGGACGCGTGTGTGGGCGTTTATCTAGCAACTTTGGATGAAGACGAGCAGGTTGGATTCAAGGGGAAGTCAAAGAGTTTTTCTCGAACTTATGAATTTCTCGCTCAAGTGCTCCCGTACAGCTATGCAGATTGGGAAAAGCTTTCGATCTTTTTGGCTTTTCTAATTTCCAAGTTGCCTGCTCCGAAGGAAGAAGATTTATCTAAGGGTATCTTGGAGGCAATTGACATGGATAGTTATCGGGTTGAGAAGAAGGCCGTACTTAAAATCCTCCTTCCTGATGATAATTCTGAGATCGATCCAGCGGCTATTGGTGCTGCTGGCCGCCGGCCGGAGCCTTCGCTAGATAAACTGAGCAATATCCTAAATACGTTTAATGAGCAATTTAAAACAATATTTACCGATGCAGACCGCGTAAGCAAGCGAATTGCTGAGGACATAGCACCAAAAGTTGCTGCGGATCAAGCTTACCAAAACGCGAAAAGAAATACGCCTCAAACCGCCAGGCTAGAACATGACAATGCGTTAGGTCGGGTGATAGTGGAATTATTGAAAGATGATACAGAGCTTTTTAAGCAATTCTACGAAAATGATTCGTTTCGGCGTTGGTTAACAGATACCGTGTTCAGTTTGACTAGCGGAGAATAAACGTTGGAAAGGTTGAAGCGATAAGTGGCTATTCCTCAGGTCGATTGTGATTTAAGCGATCCTTTGCAAGGCTGTCGTATTGAAGCTCTGTTAGCTGAGAAAATAGATAGTCATCATTTAGCAGCTTCAGGAAAAGCTTTTTCGACATTCCAGTTGTTAATCGAATTTGAGTATTATTCTCATTGAATTCAATTTTACCGGTTAACTCAGGATGGTTGGTGATAAAATTGATTACGTTATTTGCCGGAACTCCTAAAACCGGAGAGGTGCGAATTCTCATAAGTTTTCTAGCATTAGGTAAATTTACAGCAAGCTCATTGAGTTGTTCGATATTCTCGAGCAACGCGGTAGCTTCTATCAAAGCGATTGTATTCTGAGCTTGTGTACGTATAACCTGCTCAAATCCGAAGAATCTCTCCAAGATATTTAACTTCAATACAATCAGGTGCCCGTCCACTAGAACAAAGTCAAAGCTTTTATCGATTGCAATGGCTTCGCTATTCAGGGCTACTAGCCGTTGATTGCTTGGGATTAACAGAAACCGGTCGCGCTTGAAGAGATTTATGGGGTGATGCTTTTTATAAAGTGCGATTTGATTTCCTTCATTGCCAATCGTTATAAGATATCCTTGCAGAGCTTCCAGGCTGTGTTCCTGGAAGTTGAATGGTTCTCTTTCGCCATTATTAAGTATGGATATTCCGGAGCAAACAGAGCCAGTGTTCCGGCAACTTGAGCCGGTAATTCC
>NZ_CAMLSE010000063.1 GCF_946482605.1 uncultured Dyadobacter sp.
TGTCGGGCATGGAACGAGAAAAAAACTGGCGCCGGTGGCACTGATAGCGGCTATGTTGATAAACCTCGTAATCCTGCACAGCAATTTCGCGGACGCGGTCAATAACAGGCGGGTAGCGATCGCGCAGGAGTTCAATGCCCGTTACAATGCGGATTGGTTGGGAATCCGCATGTTTTCAATGGATCAGCAGCATTTTGAAAAAATACGGTCTTACTACCATTCCGAAGATCCTGTTGCAGAGAGCTGGCAGCCGCGAAATGGCAGTGATTCGATTCGTTGCGACAGTACCTATGTGCCGGATGAAGTCGCATTGACCGGCGATCACATCGTTGTGGGCTTCCACAGGGACTTTTTCAATGCACAAAAAGACTATTCTGATGGAGCTTATGTGATTATGAAGTCGTCGAACCACGTGTATGTGGCACCTCCCAATCAGGTTGCGGTACCGCTGCGGACCACGCTCCGGCGGCTTATGTATTTCAACAGGGGAATCTATGCCGGATTTCACAGAGCCACGATCGAGCCGGGTAGTTACCGCATTTATCTTCTGGTGAGGCAAAATGGCCGCAACCGTATTTACTGTACCGGTAAGACCTGGGAGGAAAAGGAATAGGTCAAAATTTGTTGTGCACGCCGGTCAGAATGCGTTCTACTTCCTTACGTACATCTGCTGTCGGCTTTGTGAAATTGTTATTCATAAAGCTGAAAACGAGTACTTTGCCTTTTTTTGTAATCATATAGCCACTCAGATTGTAAACGTTGCTGAGACTTCCGGTTTTAGCAAATATGAATGGGGGTTCTTCTTTAAAAATATTTTTCAGTGTACCGGTTTTGCCACCTGCCGGCAATATTTTGAACAATCTTTCCTGAGGTACTTTCTGATGGATTTTTTGGAGCAATGCAACCATTGTTCTCGGCGTGAACAGGTTGTAACGGCTTAACCCCGACCCATCCTTCCAGACCGGCTTGTCCGGTAGATCTGCCAAGTAGTGCTCAATGGCGTGTGCAATGGCTTTTTCCGTGTTCAATGGAAGTTTATTGGCGGTAGCATACAGCAGCATGAGCTGCTCGGCAAGCATATTGTCACTAACCTGCATCATGCGGGTATACAGGGAATCCGACGGGATACTATTAATGCGTTGCAGCTCGATTTCGAGCGGAATATTAATGAGTTTAATCTCCTTTTTGAGTGTGTCGCTCAGCAATTGAAGCATGACAGGGTCGGTCATATGAACCGGTACATCCTGTGTGCTTGCTTTTAAACCTGATAATTTGGGATAATGGAAGACGTTTTGCAATTCTTCCCGCTCGACTCCTGCAACGGCGCTGTCCGAGACCATCGATTTTTGCCAGAATCGCGGACTGGCATTGTACCGCCCGGATCCATTGCCTCTAAAACGTGCAATGTTGCCGTATACCGGCATGGCGGTCACCTCGGGCTGATAGTAATCGTTATAGTCACTCCACGCCCATCCTGCGCCGAACCGTTTATTTTCGAAATGGTAGGGTGTATAAAAAATCTGGTCCTTACGGCCTTTCAGAAAGTCGAAGACCTTACTGTGTGGCAGATCCGGGTGAAGCAGCGAGGGGTCACCTGTCCCCCGGATGATCAGCAGTTCGCCCCATTCCAGATATTCCAGTCCCGGAATGGAATCGCCCAACGCCGATAGTCCGGCATAAAAGCTGAATAATTTGGTGTTGGAAGCAGGGGTAAAATATTTGTTGTCCTGGTAAGACGCCAGAGGTTTCGCTTCATTCAGCCGAGCAATAGAGACGCCCGTGTGTTGCTGACTTAAAACCGGTGACCGGTTTATTTCGCGTTTCAGATAATGAGATGCCGAACAGCCTGACAATGCAATGATACTGATGAAGAAGAGCAGCGTGCGCATGGAAATGGGTTAAATTGAACTCTTAAAACAAAGGTAATATTTTCGTCGTATCGGCAAAGACGGCGCTCGGGTTGGTTTCGGGTAAATTTTGCGGTATCAACGAGCACGCGATCAATCACTTGGCTGGGCTCCTTTTGCGGATAACCAGAAAATACTGCCCCGTTAAAGGTACCAGACTGTCTCGTCGGAGGTCGAATTGCGGCAGGCAGGCAGAGTCGGCAAAGACATACCGGGCCGAGTCGATTTGCGTGGTAAGCGAGAGGTGATGGTATCGTTGAAAATTGGCGTGAATATCGGCGTGCTGGAATAAGTCGTGACAAATGCCGATGGTAGAAGCTTTTGGAACAAGGGAAGTCAGTCTTTTAGCATTGGCGACCATGACATCGGGTTGGATGGAGGTTAATTTCTTTGCCGTTGCCACCCAGCAGCCCAGTGTACCGAGGCATAACAGTGCAATCGTTATTTGTCTTTTTAGGAACATCAGGCCATGCGTCCGTTGCGCCAAAAGCAATGCAAACAGCAATGCTACAAACGGCAGTGCCGGTAACAGATAATGCGGGTATTGCTTCACACTTACCAGCATAGGTGCAATGCCTGAAAAGGCCACCAGCGCAATTAATCGGCTGTTTTTAGAAATGGCGTTGTCATGGGTTACCTTCAATTTGAGACAAAATGAGAGAACATAAGCCGCCGCGAGGGCGAAAAAATGCGGATACAGGTTTCGGACGAGCTCTGTCACCAAGGTAAAATGAGCGGCCCAGCCGGTGCCAGTTCTCTCCCGCTTTTGCATCAGCGCAAGCAGCACTTGCCCGTTGAGATAGGTTGCCATGAATTCGCGTGCGGAGGCACTGGCGAGTAGGACGGCGAAGCCTGTCGCCAGGGTAATCGCCATGATTCCGGTGGCTTTCCAGGCTTTTTGAAAGTTACCAAAGGGGTAAAAAATCGCATAGATGACCGAAAATGCAAGCGGATAGAGTCCTACCGGTCCTTTGGTTAAAAATGCAAGCAACACAGCAACTCCCGCCAGGAACGGCCAAAGAAAGCTGCGCACCGAAAGTTTCTCTTCTTTCATGAAAGCAAGCTGGCAATAGCAGGAAACCAGGCAGAAAAGGCCCATTGTACTGTCCAGAAAGTTATTGGGAATGCTGTACCAGACCGTAACCATACCGTACCAGCACAGCACGGGCAGCCAGCCGAGTGCCAGATATTCGCTATCCGGACCGAGGAGTTTCCGCCAGAGCTGCACGATCATCAGAATATGGCCGATCAGGACGAGGAGGTTATACAAGTTTTCTACCGTGGGCGTATCGCCCATTAGTTTGAATAGCAATGCCTGCAAACCAAATTGTAATGGCGGATGACCGGAGAAAAAGGCCGCATTATCATAAGGGAGCCAAAAGGAATGGGCGAAAAAAGGCCGCCAGAAAGACCCGATCCCTTCCGACATATTTCTGGAAATGGCGGCATAGGTGACGCCATCCATGAACATGGTATCATCGACCGACCGCGGCAGGAAGGTGATCAGGATGAAACTGAGGGTAAATAACCAGGGTAGCCAGTGCAGGTGTTTGTCGCTTTTGCTCGTACTTAATGTCGTCATGCGGAGTGAATTTGCCGCCAATTAACGGTTTTTATGTTTCGAAGAATGAGCCAGCGCGTTTTCTTTTTTATCCAACGTAAGCACGGCTGCTTTCTATAACGCGTCTAATGCAATTACTTTGTACCTCTATCCGACCACACCGCAAACAGCATTCTGATGACTGATATCAGGTCTGTCCTGAAACAATATTGGGGTTACGACGCATTCAGGCCTTTTCAGGAGGATGCCATCCAGGCAGTCCTGAATGGCCTGGATACGCTCGTTTTACTGCCGACCGGCGGAGGCAAGTCCATTTGTTTCCAGGTTCCGGTGATGGCGTCCGAGGGCGTATGCATCGTGGTGACGCCGCTCATTGCCCTGATGAAAGACCAGGTCGAGCAGCTGAAACGCAGGTATATCTCCGCTGCTGCCATCCATTCGGGTATGAGCAAAACGGAGATAGACATTACCCTCGACAATTGCATTCACGGAAACACCAAATTTCTGTACGTCTCGCCCGAACGCCTGCGTACCGACATCATGATTGCACGTGCAAAGCAGATGAAGGTTTGTCTGCTCGCCATCGATGAGGCGCATTGCATTTCGGCATGGGGTTATGATTTCAGACCCTCGTATCTGCAAATCGCCGAATTCCGCCAGCTTTTACCGAAGGTTCCGGTCATGGCACTTACCGCGACGGCTACGGAGGAAGTCAGGGCGGATATTCTGGATAAGCTGGAAATGCGCAATGCAAGGGTTTTCAAGCAATCGTTTGCACGGGCCAACCTCTCCTACTCGGCATTCGCCGAGGAAAGCAAGGACCGGAAATTATTACAGGTTCTTCGTAACGTAATGGGAACGGCCATTGTATACGTTCGCACCCGCAAGCGCACCCGCGACCTGGCCGAGTGGCTATCGCGGCAGGGCATTTCAGCTACGAGCTATCATGCGGGGTTGCCGTTGAAGGACCGATCGGAGCGGCAAACTGCATGGATACAGAACCGTGTCCGGACGGTTGTTGCCACCAATGCATTCGGGATGGGGATCGATAAGCCCGATGTGCGCGCCGTTATCCATTTTGACTTGCCCGATAACCTGGAAGCCTACTATCAGGAGGCCGGCCGGGCGGGCCGGGACGAAAAAAAGGCCTATGCCGTAGCATTGTTCAACAAGATCGATCTGGAAGAACTTACCGATAGCATCGAAAGGAAGTATCCCCCGACAGAGATGCTCCGTCGTGTTTACCAGGCGTTGGCGAATTACTACAAGATCGCCATCGGTGCCGGTGAACTGTCCGGCTTTGACTTTGATATACAAGAATTTACGGGAATTTTCGGACTGCCTGTAAACGAAACGCATTATGCCCTCAAACTGCTGGAAGAGGAAGGTTTTGTGCAGCTAAGCGAGCAGTTCAATGACCTTTCCAAGATCCATTTCCTGGTCGATAACCGTCAATTGTACGATTTTCAGATACGCTACCAGGAGCTCGATTCGTTTATCAAACTAATCCTGAGAATGTATGGAGGCGAGTTATTCACAGACTACGTACGTATTTCCGAGACGGAACTTTCACAAGTTTTCTTTGCCAGCGTCGCTGAGATCGAACGGAAGCTCCGGTTCCTGGCCGAACGGGAGGTCATCGACTACGAGCCCAGAAGAGACAAGCCCCAGCTTACGTTCCTGACCCCGAGGTATGATTCTTCTCTGCTGCCGCTGAATGTTTTTGAAATACAAAAGAAAAAGGACCGGGACCTCCGGAAAGCACAGGCGGTGATCCGGTATGCCTCTCATACCAAACGTTGCAGGACGTTGCTGCTTCTGGAGTATTTTCACGAATTCGATGCGGATGAGTGCGGTGTGTGTGACATATGTATACAAAACAGGAAGCAGGAAGTCGCTGTAAACGCTGGTTTGGCCGATCAGATTACCCACTATCTGACCCAGGAAGGCCCGGTGCTGCCGACGCAACTCGGGCGCGTATTTGAAAATGTGCCCGGGGACGATTTTTTAAAAGCATTGCAAGCATTAATCAACGAGGAGGCAGTCCATTACAACGATGAGGGATTGCTGACCTTAACTAACAAAACTCAACCTTGAAAACCTCTTTTCTTACCACAACACTATTGATCCTGATTGCCGTGCAATGCGGCTTTGCCCAGCAGATTCCAGGCCTCGAACTTAGTAACTACGGCGGTTTGTACCGGGCAACCAATAACCCTTCGGTGCTCGGGGGGGCCAGGCACAAATGGCAGCTTAACGTACTCACGCTGGGTGGAAGCATCAAATACCGCTATTTCCGTTTTATTGGCGAAAACTCGTTTTTATACCCGTTGCTCGCGGCGCATTCGACCAAAGAACTTTACGGCCGGTCACGCACAATGGGTTCGCTTACCTATAAAGATCCCATCTCGGTCGTCGGCGAAATTCGCTGGCCGTCGGCGATGTTTGCGCTGGGCAAGTACCATGGGATTGCGGTGCAGCTCCGTACGAGAGGTTTTGTTCAGGGGAGAAATATCCCGGGTATCATCGACGAAATGTATGTAAAAAGGCTCGACACCGGCAGCCTCCCCGCGGTTCAGAATGAGGAATGGGGAAATTTTAGTCTGGTACAGCAAAGCTTTTCGGACGTTAGTTTTTCCTACGGGGCACAGCTCCTGGATGTAGAAGGACACAAATTCCGCGTCGGGGTTACTCTGAAAAGAGTATTTGGGGCAAGAATCGCATATATGGTCGGTAATGCGGACCGTTTCAGTGTCGCGCCGGTAAGTGGCGATCCTGAAATCAGCCAACTCCGGATCAATAACCTTTCCTACGAAAGCGGATATAGTACACCTAACCGCAAAATGAGTATTGGCAACCTGATGAGTTCCGACAAATATGGTTCGGGGTGGGGCTACGACCTCGGGTTCACCTATGAATTGGGATCGGTGTGGAACGACCGGAAGGAAGCATATAACGAGAGTCCTGATTATCTGGTGCGAATCGGAGCTTCGTTGACCGACATTGGATCGATCAAATACAAAACAACGGATTCAAAAGTGGTCCGGGGAACGGCCAGCGACGTGGTAATAGGACAGAAAGAACTCGAAGCGATCAGTGACCGGGGCGCGGAAGGCTTTATGGGCCTCTTTCCGGGAGATACCAGCTCAGCTTTCGGGAAAAGTGTGAAGTTGCCGCAAATGATGCACCTAGAAGCAGATATCCAGGTTTTTCACGGCTTCTTTTTAAACCTGACGCAGCGGAGCCGGTTTAAAACTCGGAGCGGCAACCCATTAGATATATACCAGCCCAATACTTTTATGGTTACGCCACGCTTTGAAGACGAGGATTCGGGGTTGTCATTTCCGATTTCGTTCATCAAAGGTAACAACCGGCCTTCCATTGGCCTGGCGGGTCATTTCGGCCCGGTTTTCTTGGGATTCAGTAATGTGAATGGCCTGATGAAAAGTGGAGGCGCCCGGGGGAGTATGATGTACATCGGGTTTACCGCGTGGAAAGCAAATCGGAAAAAAGACAAGGATTGATATGAAAACGACGTCTGCCCTACTCCTTTTAGCAGTTTTCTTTCCCATGATGCTGCTTGGGCAGCACGATCAGCACGCGGGGCATACAGCCTCTGCCGGAATTGATCCTCAACCTTTGCTGGCACAAGCTTTGCGCTTGCAGGAGGCACTGGCTTTTTCGGGCAATGCATTGCCGGCGAAGGACGCTCAGCGCCTGCGCGAAATCGGAAATAAACCGTTTTCAAACGAAACGGTGGCCGGCATTCAGGCCATTCTCGATCCGTATTGCCTCAATGTTGTCCATATCAACCCGGAAGGAAGGGTTAAGGTCGACCGGGGTGCCGCTCAGGCTGGTCTTGTGCAAGGTGGCTGGACAGCTTTTCTGGTCAAGGTTCACAATGAGGCCGGCATTACTGCACGCCTGGAAGCCGAAAGCCCCAATGCCGCAAAGCCCTATCATTATCCGTCTTTTGAATCGAAGGTAAAAAAGGAGCATGAACTGACTCCCGGACAGGTCGCCAACCGCTTTCTGGACATTCAGATCTACACAGGCAGACCGCTGCATGCCAACTTATCGGGTTTGAAACTCGAATATGCATTGGTGCAGATTTACAGTAAGGACCCCGGCAAGCGCGAGGCGGAAATCGCATATCATGTGGGGCAAGGCTCCCAGGATATTGGATTCAGAAATTCCACACACATTTTGTTCGATGTGAGGCCAGCTGTGAAAGTGAAGCTGAAAGTGCAGGACGATGACGGTACACCTGCGATGGCCTCCTTCCTGATCACCGACGGCCAGGAACATGCCTCGGGGAAATTCAAAGGTATTTACCCGCTGCCATCGCGCAGAGTCGCCGCGATGGACGAGTACCCGGATTTTTTCTTTCAGCCCCAGATTTACCGCAAAAGCGGCGAGCACGTGATGCTTCCGGCGGGCAAATACAAGGTCACCTTCACCCGGGGGCCCGAATATATACCGCAAACAAAGGAAATAACAATTCCGGACGGCCGTGATTCAGTAGAGGTACCATTCCGGTTGAAACGATGGATACAGATGACGAAACTCGGCTGGTTCAGCGCAGATCACCATATCCATGCAGCGGGCTGCAGTCATTATGACAGCCCGACGGAGGGCGTAGATCCGAAGGACATGTTTCGTCAGGTGCTTGGAGAAGACCTGAATATGGCTGCGAACCTTGCCTGGGGGCCTAGCTGGTATCACCAAAAGACATTTTTCACCGGAAAGGACCATCCACTGTCGGCAGCTAAGAATATCATGCGCAACGATGTGGAAGTTTCTGGCTTTCCTTCGTCACATGCCGGTCACATTGTGCTTTTGCGGATCCGCGAGGATGATTATCCCGGAACAACGCGCATTGAGCAATGGCCGAGCTGGACCGCCCCGGTTCTTTCCTGGGCGAAGTCTCAGGGTGGTGTTGTGGGTTATGCACATTCGGGCTGGGGGCTTCAACCGATGGAGCCGACTAACCAGCTACCCAATTATGTAACTCCCAAAATGGACGGAATTGGGGCTAACGAGTACATTGTAACAGTTACACAGGGCCTTGTAGACTTTTTCAGCGCAGGCGATACGCCGGCACCCTGGGAGCTGAATATGTACTATCATACACTGAACTGCGGTTTCAGGACGCGTTTAAGCGGAGAGACCGATTTTCCGTGCATTACGGATGCGCGTGTAGGACAGGCGCGAAGTTATTTCAAGCCGCAAAATAAAATGGATTATGACGGCTATGTCGAAGCGATCCGGAATGGCCGGAGCTATGTTTCGGACGGGAAATCGCATATCATGGATTTCACCGTCAATGGCGTAGAGGCAGGCACCGGGGACAGCGAGGTCAGCCTCCGGGCACCGGGAAATGTGACAATCAGCGCGAAGGTAGCAGCATATCTTCCTGAAAAGCAGGATAGTATCGGTGAGAAAATCGTCCGGACGCCTATTGATGTGACGCCTTTCTGGGATATCGAACGTTCGCGTATTGGAAAATCGAGAATGGTGAAAATAGAGTTGATAGTCAATGGCGTTGCGGTGGATGCGGCCGAAATCAGGGCCGACGGGCAATTGAGCGATGTGAAATTTTCTCCTAAGCTAGCTGTATCAGGCTGGGTAGCGCTTAGAATTTACCCCAGCTCGCATTCTAATCCTGTTTTTATAAAGGTTGGGGACAAACCGGTGGTGCAAAAGCAAAGCGCGGAATGGTGCCTGGCGGCATTGGAACAGTGCTGGAAGATGAAGGAGCCGAACATCCGGGCCGAAGAACGGAATGCAGCCGCAGCTACATACGATAAGGCCAGGGCTGTATACCGGGGACTGATCGGGGCCGCTGGCCGGTAGCGGTCAATCGGTATTGGTTTCTGTACGCTTTGGACGGAAAAGACCTCCTATGCGGCTGAACATTCTTTTTTCAAACTCCCAGAAAAAATTGAATTTGCCCCAAACCCAACCCCACGCCAGCAGTATTACCTGATACAATGGCAGAATAATGAGGATATTGAACCCCCAACGCATCCAGCCCGGAGAATCTGCCGTGAGTCCGACGAGATCAAACAGCCATCGCTTGACATATAAGACCGAAAAACCGGTACATGCAAAAACCACCAGAATGATGAGGACATCCCATCCATTCCTGACGTTCCAGCGCTGTTTCAGTTTTTCGATCATCGGGCATTATTCGTGAAAAAAGTCCAGGTGCTCGGGCTTGATAACTTCCTTGTCCAAAGTTAAAAACTCTTCCCAGAAGGGATCGTTAGGCAGGCCTGCCCGGCATATCAGCGGCTCTTTTTTAACGGGATGTTCAAAGTATAGTCTCCGGGCATGCAAGTTGATGCTTCCGTCGGCATTGCCTTTCGGATAGCCGTATTTGACGTCCCCGCGAATGGGGCAGTTCATCGATGCCAGCTGAACCCTGATCTGGTGTGGACGGCCCGTAACCGGCATTACTTCCAGTAAATGGAACTTATTGACTTCCCCCAACCAGCGGTACGACAGCTCTGCACGCTGAGCGCCCGGTACTTCTTCGTCGTGCGCGGTGGTGATGTTGCGGGCTTCGTTTTTGATCAGCCAGTGTACCAATTTACCCTTCTTTTCGGCGGGTTTGTTCTTGACAACCGCCCAGTAGGTTTTTTGAACGTCGCGTTTGCGGAATATCTCGTTCATTCGTTCCAGCGCCTTGGAAGTTCGCGCAAAGACGACGAGCCCGCTCACCGGACGGTCGAGCCGGTGCACGGTGCCGAGAAATACGGCGCCAGGCTTGTTATAGGTCTCTTTCACATAGTCTTTGACCATGTCTAGCAGGCAGGTATCGCCGGTGACGTCGGCCTGAACCAGGATACCAGGCTCCTTATTGACGATGATCAGGTGATTATCCTCGTAGACAACCCGAAATGGTTTTTTAGCCATATAAATAGTTTAATACTTTTTAAAAGGTCAATATGATTCCTGATCGTTCGGGAATGATCTTCCTTTAACATCTTTGATATAATTGGTAATAGCATCGGTCATGACCCCATTGAGATCGGCGTAATGACGAAGGAAACGGGGTTTAAATGCCTTATTGATACCCAGCAGATCGTGAAGGACCAGGATTTGGCCATCTGCGTGAGGACCTGCTCCTATCCCAACCGTCGGGATCTGTATGCTTTCGGAAACCTGTTTGGTCAGCTTGGAAGGGATCTTTTCGAGCACCACGGAAAAACAACCTATTTCTTCGAGGAGTTTGGCATCTTCGAGCAGCTTCTGCGCTTCCGCTTCCTGTTTTGCACGTACGGTGTACGTTCCGAATTTGTAAATGGATTGCGGTGTGAGGCCCAAATGACCCATGACAGGCACTCCCGCGCTCAGAATACGCGTGACGGAGTCTTTGATTTCGAGCCCGCCTTCCAGCTTCACGGCGTGTGCGCCCGACTCCTTCATGATCCGGATCGCCGAATTCAGTGCTTCCCTCGAATTACCCTGATAGGAACCGAAAGGAAGGTCAACCACTACCAGTGCTCTTTTAACGGCCCTCACTACGGACGACGCGTGGTAGATCATCTGATCGATCGTAATGGGCAAGGTCGTTTCATGTCCGGCCATCACATTCGAGGCGGAATCTCCTACCAGGATCAGTTCGACACCGGCGGCGTCTACAATTCCGGCCATGGAATAATCGTACGCGGTAAGGCAGGATATTTTCTCCCCACGGTTTTTCATTTCCTGAATAACATGGGTTGTAATGCGCTTAATATCAGCAGTATGTACAGACATGGTGGTTATCGGTATGGTATTCGAAATCAAAAATCGACCAGTTTACAATGGCCGGGCATTGTCATGTATCGTCTCAGTGTGGCAGGGGTGTGTTTGGCCGTACTTATCTGTTAATCAACCAGTTTTCAGGGTTCAGGCGGGAAGTGTTTTTCCAGATCTGGAATTGCAGTTCGGAAGTTCCATCGCTGTCGGTGGCTACACGGCCGATGTTTTCACGTGCTTTCACTTTCTGACCCGCACGCACTGCGACACCGGTCATCTTCGCGTAGATCGTCATGTAATTACCATGCTGAATGGCTACAACGCTGCCCATCCCGGGTAGCTCGGTCACATCCAGCACCAAACCGTCATACACAGACCGAACAGCTTCTCCCGCTGTGGTCTGAATGTCGATACCCAGATTATCCACCATCACACCTTTCAGAACAGCATGTGGCCGTTGCCCGAAATGGCTGGAAACAAATCCTTTAACTGGCCACGGCAACCGGTTTTGAGATGCCGTGAAAGACGACGCCAGGGTCGTTTCCTCTTCGCTCATGCCACTGGAAACCACCGGCTCTTCTTCCTCTTTGGGTGTTTCAGCAATCGTAGCTTCTCCTTTTTTCTCTCGTTCTGCATTCTCACGTGCAATGCGCTCGCGTTCCGCCTTACGACGCGCTTCTCTTTCTTCCCGCTCCCGGCGTTCCCTTTCAAGACGTTCCCTGCGCTCACGTTCGGCAATCCGTCGGATGCTGGATTCCAAAAGGTCGGTAGCACGCTTGTTCTCGGCGATCTGCTTCCGAAGCTCGACTTCCTTTTGCGACAGTTCCTGGATGACCTCGTTCTGTTTCACTTTCAGGCCTTCCAGCTTGGTATTTTCGGTCAACCGTGTATCCAGTACGGTTTTCTGCTGATTCTTTTTTGAGGTAATCCGCTGACGTTCGGCCATTACCTGCTTTTGTAAAACATCGATTTCCTGGGCTCTTCCCTGCCGGGCCTCGGTATATTGTTTCAGGTATTTATATCTTAAGACAAACTGGTTGAAAGTTCCGGCAGAAAACAGGAAGACCAGCTGATTGAAATAAGCGTTCCGCTTGGAGGCTTCGTAGATCATGTGGCCATACTCTTCTTTGAGGACTGCGAGGCTGCTATCCAGCGCCTGACGTCTTTTTTCGAGCACTTTTAATTCCCTGTCGAGTATTTCAAGGTCGTCGGTGAGCAGGTCGATCTGCTTTTTGTAGGTGTTGATTTGTTGGTTAAGCGCTTTGAGCTGTCCGAGATTGACGTTTTTCTGGGAAGAAGTTTGTTTCAGGATGCTCTGTATTTCCCTGATCTTGCCCTGGTTCTCAGCTTTTTCACGTTCCAGTTGTTCGCGGGTTTTCTGCGCAAATGCACCTGCGCATGCGCAGAGCACGAAAGTAAGCATTAACCAAAAACGACGGCTACCAGGGGTACGAAAGGGCATAATATCAATTCTTGCGGCCAAAAATACATCTCACGGCGGGCAAAGTTAAGCAGACTTTCTGTATTTTACCTTTTACGCTTGTAGCTCGAAGGAACATTAAATGGAAAACCCGGGCTTTGATTTACCAATTCCACTTTACTGTGTTTGAGGCGCATGGTTGTTTCGAGCTTTTGCTGCTCTTTTGAAAGCACATTCAGGTTGATGTGGCTCACAAATGGGAAGAGGAAGCTACCAACTTCCCTGAAATCCTCGTAATCCAGGGTAAAAGTGTTCTGGGTGGGCACTTCCGTCGCTTTCAGGCGCGAGAGTTTCTGGTTCTTTTCGGCAATGTAGTTGTCGACTTCCAGCCTGTCCACGAGCTGTTTGAGGATGTAGAAATCATTTTCCTTTACAAAACGACCTTCTTCCTGCTTTTCAAATGGCATATTCCCGACGATCACAGATTGCAGCAGGTCAAAATTGAGATCGAAATTATATTGCTTGCTGAGCTGCGCGTAACTGAAAACGAAATAGTCGCGATGGATTTTGTCCATAAAAACAATGGAATCCCGGGTGATGAGGCCTCGCGCCACTTCCAGCCCCACACCGGTTACAGAAAGCCAGATAATGCTATCCTTCTTCATCCGGATATTGACATTGGTATTGTCAAAATCCTGCTTGGCGCTTTTGAAAGAAAACTTGGATTTAGCTGTCAGATAATCAAAATCTACTTCGTTGACCTTTACCTCCGGCATGGCCTCACCGGCGTCGGGTACGGCTGTAACTGCCGCACTGTCCATCGGACTGGTGTTTCTGGCAATGGAGTCTTTGGATTCCGGAGCCCTGGTAATCAGCGTTGTATCTTTGGCTGGACTTTGGGAAGTACTTTTGGAAGAACGTGGTTTGTGACAAGCCGTGAACCATATCAGAGACATGGCTACCAGCCCGATCGTAATTTTACTGCTCATGTAATGCACCTGTTGCTATTTTTTTGTCAAGAAGTTCGGTGGTCTCGCCCATTCTTTTGGCTTTTTTCCATTGTGCCACCGCATTATCCCGTTCGCCTAATTTGAACAGGACGTCTCCATAATGCTCAACAATCGTGCCACTGACGCTGCTGCTGTCGACCATCGCTTTTTCTAGGAACTCCTTGGCCTTTTTGTAGTCTTTCCGGATATACAACACCCATGCATAGGTATCAAGGTAAGTTGGGTTATTCTGGTGCTGCTGAACCAGTCTTTCCGACATTTTGAGTGCCAGATCCAGCTTTTCCTTTCTCAGAGACAGAAAGTAGCTGTAATTGTTCAGCACATGGTCATTATCAGGATCGGCTTTCAGGGCCATTTCATATGCGGAATCCGACTTTTCGTGATCTCCCAGACCATTATATGCGTCGCCCAGCTGTGGGAGAATATAGGGAGTCAGTTCACCTTTGTCACCCATGATTTTCTGGGCCTCTTCCAATGACGAGATGGCCGGTTTGAAGTTTTTCTTCATCAGGTTGGCCGTTCCGTTAAAATACCAGAACATTCCCTGATTCGGGAATAGCTCCAATGCTTTCTCCGAATGCACAAGCATACTGTCGGCCTGATTAAGCTGGCCATCCAGCTGCAAAATGGCGATCCAGACCTGAAATACGGAAGCATCGATTTGGGCCGCTTTGAGGTACATATCACGCGCCTCCTGTTTCTTGCCCTGCCGCATCAGCAGATCACCGTAAATAACAATGGCCTTGGACTCCCCGGGATGGGTTTCAGTCAATTGCCTGGCCAAAACCACCGCCTCGCTCATTTCAGTATCGGTTTTCAGCATGGTGAGGTAGCCGGTCAGTACCCTTATCTTGGGGTCGGCATCGAGGTTCGGATTGGCAAAAACAAGTTTCAGCTCCTGGTTGCATTTCTGCACATCGCCATTACGGCGGTATATATCGGCAAGCAAAACGTGCGCCTGGGCCTCATCCGGATTGATTTTAAGCGCTTCCTCCAAGGGAGCGACAGCCTCCACGATCCGGTCGTTCGCAATGAGCATTTCTGCCAGCTCCACCCGGTAACCCACTTCGCCCGGTTCGGCGGCAATCAGCTTTTTCGCCTCATTGAGCGCTTTGTCGAGGTTATTCTGGCGAAGGTAAAGCTGTTGCTTCTGATGCGTAATTTCTTCGGTAACACCCATTGATTTTTCGAGGGTGTTGTAGGTTTCAATGGCCTTGTCGAACTGATCATTAAAAACGTATACGGCTGCCAGTTCTATACCATACTGAATGTTTTCGGGGTTTTTAGCCACCAAAGATTCGTAGATCTGTGCTGCTTCGGCGTACTTCCTTCGTTTGGCATATAATTCGGCAAGCTGCTGGGCATAAAAAATATTTTCTTTGTCGAGCTCATAAGCCTTTTTCGATGAAGCGATAGCGTCGTCAAATTTTTCGAGTTTGACAAGCGCTGTGGCGACCATATAATGACTCGCCGCGTCCTGCGGATTGGCTTGTGCCAGTTTTTCGAACACAGGTAACGCACGGTCGGGCTCGTCCTTCATCATAAACTTCATCCCCTCGGCGGCCATTGACTCACCTTCGAGCCTTAGACCCACATTCTCGCCTTTCTCGGGTTGTTTTTCACGGTCTTTACGGCGCTGAGCATGAGCCGACGTCAATACGGAAGTGACTGAAACCAGGCAAACAAGAAGGGTCAGTTTTAAATATGCGGTCCTCATATATTCATCGTTCGCCATCAGATCGTGCGACATGACCGGCTATTTCAGTGTAAATAACAAAGTTACCAAAATTTGTCTGTAAGATGGGGGCAAATCCTTAGGCAAATAAGATTAGTAACGTGGAAAAGCATATAATCTTATGCCAGGAAATCCCTCAGCGAACGGAATACGCAGATTTCCCAAATCCCGGCACTCCTGTGGCGGTCAGTACCTCCGCCCGGATATCCATAAGGCCGGGAGCGTCGGAATGGTAGTACTTCAAACGGACTTTTCCATCGGGGCCAGTTTTCAGCACTGGTGCCCAGAAAACAGTCGAGCGGAAATCCGGAACTGCCGGAGCTTCACTGGAGATGTATTTTGGGGCATAAAACGCTTTGGGGACATTGAAACCGGCAATTTTAGTCACCAGAACGCCTGGGACGATATCCTGCGAGTAGTCGTAATTCGCATTGCCTCTCTTGGTCAGGACAGAAATAACCCCGTTGCCTCCCCGGCTTCCGTAGATCGCAGCCGACGCTCCTTTCAAAACGTCGATAGACTCTACATCATAAACGTTCAGGGAAGTGATGAGTGCTTTGTCGACCGGCATACCATCCAGCACAAAAAGTGGTTCTCCCCGGTTGCCACGGATAGACACGCTCGCATTCATACCCGAGCCTGTAACGAGCACGCCAGCGACGCGCCCCGCGAGCATATCGATGACGCTCATATTTCCCGAAGCCATTTGGGGCGTCACTTTGAGCGTCGCGTCTGCCGAATTATAAAGTTTTCGGGAATCGCGCGGCACGTCTTTTTTTGCCTTGATGGTGACTTCCTTTAAAAGACGCTCCCGGCTTTCACGGATCTTTCTCGCAATCTCCTGATCCTGTTCGGCTCGTTTCAGGAAGTCGGCCAGTTGCTGTGCATTGATTGTCAATGGTTTGAATGGAATCTTCACCACGGAAGCTTTGGGTACGTCAAACGGGTTGATAAAGAACGATAGGCTCTGATTCCCCTTTTTGTTCATCCCCTGAAGACGGAGCTGGAGGGAATCGGTAAAGGCCAGATTATATATGGAGAAATGCCCGTTTTCATCCGATTCCGAGGTCATAAATGTGCTCAGGCTGTCATTGCTCAGATAGAGCGATAATGCAGTCTTTTCGGTGGTTTTCTTGTTGTTTTTGCGCACTTCACCTTCCAGCGTTACGCCCTGCTCGACAAATCTTCCCGGTGCCGGAATGGAATCCTGCAACACATCTTCCCAGCGAAAGCGTGTCCAGCCTTGGGTCATCATCAGGTAGTCGAGACGGATTTTTCGTTCCGAATAGGCAGGATCAAAGTAGTAGGCAGGTTGTTCTATATATCCCTTTAAATCAGACGATAACAGGAGATAAGAAACGATATGCTGTTCATGGGGCTGTTGCAGGATTTGCCCGCCGTCGGTGACAGCCAGGGAAAGGTTGGCTTCTACCGGCTTGCCAACGGAATCGGTGACACTTACTTCTACTTCCACCAATTCACGCGGTTTATAGTCGGCTTTCGACGGGTTGATCTGCACGCGGAGGCTGCGGGAATGATTAATGAATACCAGCCGTTCGCACACGGGTTTGTTCTGGTCGTCGAAGAGCGTTAAATGGGTGATACCATCCGGTAATTCAGCGGTGGGTAGTTGCATGATCAATCCCCTGCTGCCGATCTTGCCTCTTGCAACGAAGGCGATGATACCCCGAGCGTGGCCGACGACATGGATTGGAATTTCAGTCTTACCTGGGATCCTTGCGTAAGCGATCACACGCATTTTGGATGAGCTGGACAGGTTGTCCACCAGCATGGTATAGCCGGCTTCCTGCACTTTCGGAAAGCTAAATGCACTCGCTTTTCCATCTTTTTCCTTCACAAATGCCTGGAACGAATCCCCGGCCCTGGGCTCGAACTGAAAGCGGCCCATACCCAGATGTTCGCTTTTGAAAGAAGCGACTGTGTCCTTGTTCTGATTGAGTACAAAGCCCGCTACCTCCTGCGCAGTACCAGTCGCGTTGACTGCTTTAAAAGCAATGCGGGTGTTGATCCCCGCTACAAGCTGGCCGCCTTCCGGGAAGAACTGGAGATCTGTCGATCCAGCCTGGGGCGAAGTGTTATTTTCTTGATAATCAAAAATATAAATGTCTTTTTGAAAGAAGAATGCTTGTTCAAAATTGCGCATCCAGTTGGTATACGCACGGATGGTGTAGGCCCCTGGCGCAATAGAATCGGTCAGGACAAATTCACCGTGCCCATTACCTCCTTCCATGTGTACGCGGCGGAGCCCGGCATTTTTGCCGGAGCGCTGTTCGATAAGGTCTACGTACAGCAGGTTACTCGCACTGTCGGCCAAATGGAGCGAACCTTCCGTGAGATAGGCCTTAAACCAAAGTGTGTCGCCGGCTACATAATAGGGTTTGTCGAGATGAAGATATGCTTTTTCGGAGGGCAGAACCTGCCGGTAATGCAGTAATTTGCTGGAAATGAATTGTGTAAAATCTTCTTCCGAGGATTGGAAAGCGAATGTGATGAATGCAAAGAGTGTGATGAGGCAGTAGTTGATGAAGGGTATTCTTTTCAGCATATCGATGAGTAGTTTAGTTTTATATGCAATTTATTTAAAAAAAGAAATTGCGGGGCACTTTTACTGATTGAGCTTTCTGACGAGCAAAAAAGCGGGATAGCTGATGATCAGGAAAAGCAAGGCGTATTTACTTCCAGAGAGGTCCTGTACCACCGCGCCAGCGAGGAAGGCAATGGAGAGTATGAGCATGATAATGGGCAAGGCAGGATAGGCGGGAACTTTCCAGGGGCGGGGGAGGAGCGGCTCTTTCCGCCGCAGGGCGAGCAACGATGCGAAACCGGACGTGTATCCGAGTACAAAAAAGAAAGTTGCGATATCGGACAGTTTCTCGCAGGCTTCTTTACCTATGAGGATCAGGGCGATAGCGACGGAGGAAGTCACCAGCATGGCTACGGCAGGGGTGCCGCCTTTGTTGACCGTCACACCGGATTTCAGGAAAAGACCGTCGCGGCTCATCGAATACAGAACCCGCGGATTGAAGAGCAACTGCGCATTAACAATCCCGAGAATGGAAATCATCAGGAACAGCGTTACGATTTTTCCGGATCCGTCCCCGAAAATCAACCTTATCGCATCGGCTGCCGCAAGCTTCGAGTGGGCCAGCTGATCCATGGGCAGGACATACAGAATGGCCATGTTGCACAGCAGATAGATGGCGATAATCACCAGAACACCCCCGATCATGGATTTGGGCAGGTTTTTCGAAGGGTCCCGGTCCTCTTCGGAGAAGTATGCCGCCGTGTGCCAGCCGTCATAGGTGTAAAAAATGGCTTGGAGTGAAAAGACCACCGGGGCAATCCAGGAGCCGGTTTCGATGATTTTACTGGTGGTAACCCGTGCTTCTTCGGCAGTCACTTCATTGCCGTAGACGTAGCAAATGGCAACAAAGAGGAACAAGCCAACTCCTTTCAGCAGGCTCATGATGTTTTGGAAGCTACTTGCGAGTGCGAGCCCGATCCAGTGTATAATCGTCAGTATCAGCAAGATTGCGGCGGCTACATAGGGTTCGTAACCGGTTAGGGAAGGGATCAGGAGGGCCAGGTACTCGCTCATCGTGTATACGCCGAAACCCAACGCAGAACAGGTCCCCAGCCAGCTGTTGATACCTACTACAAACCCGGCATAGTTCCCGAATGCGCGCTGTGCGTACACGTACCATGCGCCTGCGCGCGGAACCGAGGTGCCGAGCTCGATGGTGCAGAGTGTACCCAGGAATGCATACAGGCTCACACCCATCCACAAGGCCATGATCAGCCATGAATCGCCCAACTGGGCGGCGATGGGGCCAGGCTTTCTCAGGATGCCGGTTCCAATGGTGCCACCGACCGTTACGGCAATGCCGAAGCCGACGCCCAGAATTTTAAAAAGTTCGTTTCGGGTAGCAGGTTGCTGCATGGGGAGTGAAAATGTGCATTTCGAAAATAGGAAAGTTTTTTTGAATGTAACTCCTATATTCGCCATCAAATACTTGCGCAATCCACAATCTCTCTACAACGACCATGTTTCGGGCTAAGAACCTTTGGATCATTCACTTGCTGGGCTGGGTGTTGTTGATGAGCTTGCCCCTGACGATTGTGTCGAGGGGGGCTGACACCGACTTTCAGATTTTTGTGCTGCGGTCGTGGGCGTTCTGGCTCTTCTTTCTGATCTACTCCGTACTGTTCTATGCCAATTTGCTGGTGCTGATACCGCAGTTGTTTCTAAAACAGCGATATGTGCTGTATGGAGGTGTTTTTGCTGCATTGTTTGTCCTTACCTATATTTCTCAGCCATTTGAGCATCTGATATTCAAAAAGTTTCATCAGGTGCAAATGCGGGAGCGCGAACTTCCGCCAGGTCCTCCGTTCGATATGGAGCGGGGTGACGGCACCCGGTTACCTCCGCCTCGCATTTTCCGCGATTCGCAGGACCGCGGCAGAGAGGTACCGCCCCGGGCAGTAGATTTTGTGAGCCTCACATTGTTCATTGTCGTGTGGGTGGCAGCGATGGTCATACGCATTTCGGAACAATGGCGGCAGTCGGAGCGGCGGGCGATCCTCTCGGAGGCAGAGAAGGCACATGCGGAGCTTTCTTTTTTTAAAGCGCAGATCAACCCTCATTTTCTTTTCAATACGCTGAACAATATTTATGCTTTGGCGGTCAGCAACAGCGGCCATACTGCACCCAGTATCCTGAAATTGTCGCAGATGATGCGCTACATTACGGAAGAAGCGATGGAAAACTATGTTCCGTTGGAAGATGAGCTCGCATGTCTTGAAAATTATGTTGAATTGCAAAAGCTAAGGCTGAATGCGAAAACGACGCTGGATTTTCAGTTAAAAGGAAACCCTGAGGGGATTAAGATCGCTCCATTGATCCTGATGACTTTTGTAGAAAATGCATTTAAATATGGGGTGAGCAATCATCGGGAGTCCCAGATTCGCATTGCGGTCAAAGTGGTTGAAAAAGAGATCTTGTTTTTTTGCCAGAACAGGGTTATCGAGCGCAGAACGGACGAGGAGCGCACCGGTGTGGGTATCATAAATACGCAGAAACGGCTGGATTTTCTTTATGCGGGCCTTTACAACCTCGATATCCGGAACGATGGGGAGATATTTACCGTGAATTTAAAGCTGACAGGCCAATGAAATGTGTCGTGATCGATGACGAGCCGCTGGCATTGCGAATCCTCGAGAAATACATCGGGTCCTATCCGGTGTTGGAATTGCTGGGCGTTTTCGATGACGCCGTGGAAGGTGGCCGGTTCCTGAGGGCCAATCCGGTGGACCTGCTTTTTATCGACATTAACATGCCCGATCTGTCGGGTCTGGAACTTGTTTCCCGTCTGGAAGTACGGCCGATGGTCATTTTCACAACGGCCTATAAAAAATTTGCCTACGAAGGGTTCGAGCTGGAAGCGTTGGATTACCTCCTGAAACCGATTACGATAGAGCGCTTTGAAAAAGCAGTACGAAAGGCAGCCGAACGGTTTGAACTGCAAAGGGCGAAGCAGGGAGAGACTGAGTCTATCGTGGTCCGTTCGGAATACAAGGCCATTAAAATTGCATTGCATGATATCGCCTTTATCGAGGGAATGGAAGATTATATCAAAATCCATTTGCTGGGTTCAAGGCACCCGGTCCTGACGCTGATGTCGCTGAAAGGTATTCTGGAAAATTTGCCAAATGGATTCAGTCGGATACATCGTAGCTACATTGTCCCCAATGCGCAGGTGAAATCCATTCAAAATAAGAAAGTTATGTTGCTTTCAGGAGTAGAGCTGCCGGTCAGTGATAGCTATCTCGAGTTCATTGAAAAATGGAAAAGTCAATAAATTCGCCGGCAGGCCGGCCGATTCACCGGTAAAACAGGGCTGTTAACCGATAGATTACCAAGATCCCGCAACAAAGAAGGTGTGGAATACGATAATGTATTTAAACTCACAGAACTGTTGCAATTATGGAACGCAAGGAATTTTTAAAAAGAGGATTTTCGGCATTAGGTTTCGCAGCGATCATCCCGGTGATCAGCTGTTCAAATGACACTGTGGACCCGGTAGAAACCTCAACAGAAACAACAGGCACACCGGGAAGCTGTACACTCACCGCCTCTGAAACCGAAGGCCCTTTCCCGACGAAGACGCCGGCCAGCCTGGTTTCCAATGACATTACGTCCGATCGTTTGGGGACAAAATTGACGGTTAAAATCACGATTCAGAACAAAAATAACAGCTGCGAGGGCCTTGCAGGCGCATTGGTGGACATCTGGCATTGCGACGCGGCTGGAAATTACTCGGAATACGGTGGTACAGGAATGCAATCGACCAATTATACCAGCGTACACTTCCTCCGGGGCCGCCAGACTACGGATACGAATGGCCTTGTTACGTTCACCAGCATTTACCCGGGCTGGTACTCGGGCCGTGCGGTACACATTCACGTACACATCTATAATGCGAGCGGGAAATCGTTATTGGTGACCCAAATAGCGTTCCCGGAAGAGATCAGCAAGGTCGTGTTTGCGCAGGGCGTGTATGCGGCGCACGGGCAGGCGGATACGACGAATGCAAGGGATAACGTGTTCGGTGACGGCGTCAGCACCGAAATGTCGACGGTAACCGGCAGTGTTTCGGCAGGTTACGAGTTGACGCACGCGATTGTGGTAAGTGCTTAATTTGACTTCGGCTGTCGGGAGTCGGCTTTCGGCAATCGGCTTTCAGCAATCGACTTTCGAAAAAGAGTAGATGTTTTGAAGATGTATTTTATCTATCAACAGCCAACAGCCAACAGCCAACAGCCAACAGCCAACAGCCAACAGCCAACAG
>NZ_CAMLSE010000064.1 GCF_946482605.1 uncultured Dyadobacter sp.
CCACAATTATTAAACACAATAAAGCCACTCAGAAATGGGTGGCTTTGTGCGTTTACTGTCACTATGTCAGCATTTTCCCAAGTGCTGGAATTGAAGAATTCAAACATTAATCCTCATTCCAGTAATACCCCTTTGCAAATTCTTGCAGAAATTTTTTGCAGAATACTGCAGCATTTATTCTTTTTTATATCTTTGTGACCTTAACTGTCGCAAGGCAACAACCAAGCATGAAATTATTCAATACTATTTGGTGGTGGCGTACTCATCTTTCCTGGATGGACAAGTAGGCTATTGCATGGTATAGAATCAAAATATACATCCAAACGGCTCGCTGTTCATCTGACAGCGAGCCGTTTTTTTTATACACTTTACATTACTATTTATCAATGAAAACCCTGAACAAAACTTACCCGATCACCACACGCCACAAAAAGCTCCTAGCAGACACCCTGACACCCGTTTCGATCTATCTGAAACTCAGAGACCGCTTCGTGAACACGATCCTCCTGGAAAGCTCCGACTACCACGGCAATGAGAACTCTTTCACCTATATCTGCTGTGATCCGATTGCATCCTTCAAGCTCAACAATAGCACCATCACTCAAAAATTTCCGGATGGTTCGGAGAATAATTTCGACCTGACTAACCGCAAAGACGCTGTTCAGGCATTGTATGGCTTTGCACAGAGTTTTGTTTCGGAAAAAAGCAAGTTCCCATTCATCACAAACGGCCTGTTTGGCCACATGACATACGATGCCGTTACTTACTTTGAAGATATCGAGATCCAGCCGGCAAATGCCGAGACCGAAATCGACCAGATATTCTATCAGGTTTACAGGTATGTTATTGCCATCAACCATTTCAAAAATGAACTATACATTCTTGAACACCAATATGGCGAGATAACCGAGGAGGGTGGCATCGATCAGATCGAGGTGCTGATCAAGAACCGAAACTTTCCGCAGTATGGTTTCAGCATTACGGCTGACGAAACTTCGAACGTTACCGACGACGAAATGCGGAAAGTGATCCAGAAAGGTATCGATCACTGCCTCCGCGGGGATGTGTTCCAAATCGTACCTTCGCGTCGTTTCAGCCGCAAATTTCAGGGCGACGAATTCAATGTTTACCGCGCATTGAGATCCATCAATCCTTCGCCTTATCTCTTCTATTTCGACTACGGCAATTACAAGATCTTCGGATCTTCTCCCGAAAAGCAGATATTCATTAAAAACGGCCAGGCGGAAATCCACCCGATTGCAGGTACATTCCGCCGCACAGGCGACGATCAGGCCGATGCGGAAGCAGCTCAGGGCCTGCTTAACGACCCCAAAGAGACCGCTGAGCACGTGATGCTGGTCGATCTGGCACGGAATGACCTGAGCCGCAGCTGCGACGCCGTAAAAGTCACGAATTACAAGGAAGTGCAATATTATTCGCACGTGATCCACCTCGTTTCGAAAGTAGTTGGGAAAATGAATGAAGGCGTCAACCCGCTTCAATTGGTGGCCGACACCTTTCCCGCAGGCACGTTATCGGGCGCACCCAAACATAATGCGATGAAGCTGATTAACCAGATGGAGAACAGCAATCGCAGCATTTACGGCGGTGCTATCGGTTTTATGGATTTCAATGGCGATTTCAACCACGCCATCGCGATCCGGACCTTCCTCAGCAAGGATAACACACTTTTCTTCCGCGCGGGAATGGGCGTAGTGGCGAAATCCAACGTCGAGAGCGAGTTGCAGGAGATTAACAGCAAGCTGGCCGCATTGCGCCAGGCGATTCAGGTTGCGGAAGGACTTTAAAATCGGAAAACATGTCGCAGATCAAGATATATGGCCTCAAATCTTCGCTCTACGCGATCCGGGAGCGGTTGTCCGACACATTGCATGGCTGCATTGTAGATGCCTTCCAATATCCGCAAAACAAACGGGCGCACCGGTTCTTTTACCTCGATGAAGGAGATTTCTTTTATCCCGAAGGCAGAAGCGAACGCTACACGATCATCGAAATAGCATTGTTTGAAGGCCGTTCGATCGAAGCGAAGAAGCATTTGTACCGGCTGATCTTCCAAAAATTCGAAGAAGAGCTCGGTATCGCGCCGCACGACGTGGAAATTACGCTCACGGAGACACCACCGCACAACTGGGGCATTCGTGGGAAAGCAGGGGACGAGTTGGTCCTGGATTATAAAATTGCCGTTTAAAACGATTCGAAATCAAATGAAAATATTAGTTCTCGACAATTACGATTCTTTCACCTACAACCTCGTGTACATCCTCCGCGAGCTGCACGACCAGGTGGACATTTACCGGAACGACAAAATCGCGCTGGAAGACGTCGGAAATTACGACAAGATCCTGCTTTCGCCGGGTCCCGGCATCCCTTCCGAAGCAGGCATTATGCACGACGTGATTCGTGAATACGGTTCTTCCAAGAGCATTCTGGGCATTTGTCTCGGCCATCAGGGAATTGGGGAGGTTTACGGCGCCGAACTGGAAAACATGACCGATGTGCTGCACGGCATTGCCGACACAGCCATTGTTACCGACCCAAGCGACCGCATTTTCAAAGGCTTGCCTTCACATATCAAAGTAGGACGCTACCATTCCTGGACTGTCATTCCCGAGACATTTACAGACGACCTTACGATCACGGCCGTAGACGAGCAAGGCCGCGTAATGGGGCTTTCTCACAAAAAATATGATGTGAAAGGGCTCCAATTTCACCCGGAATCGGTTCTAACAGAGCACGGCAAAGAAATGCTGCAAAACTGGTTGCAAATCTGACCTCCGCATTGAAATAACACCACCTTACCCGACGATATTAGCTTTTAAAACTGTCATGAAACACATTCTTAGCCACCTTTTTGAATACAAAGTCCTTAATAAAGAGCAAGCCAAAGACGTTTTGATGGGCATCGGAACCGGCAAATACACCAATTCCGAAATTGCCTCATTTTTAACAACATATGCCATGCGCAGCATTACCGTTGAAGAGCTGGAAGGCTTTCGCGATGGCTTGCTCGAACTGTGCCTTTCGGTAGATTTGTCGGCTTACGATCCTATCGACGTTTGCGGGACGGGCGGGGATGGCAAGGATACGTTCAACATTTCGACGCTGTCCTGTTTTGTGGTGGCGGGAGCCGGTCAGAAGGTGGCGAAACATGGTAACCACGGCGTATCGTCGCTGGTGGGGTCGTCGACGGTGCTGGAACATCTCGGCGTAAAATTCACCAATGATAAAGATTACCTCGAACGGAAGATCGACCAGGCGGGCGTATGCTTTTTGCATGCCCCTCTTTTCCACCCCGCTATGAAGAATGTGGCACCGGTGAGGAAGGAATTGGGCGTGAAAACATTCTTCAACATGCTCGGTCCCATGGTGAACCCTGTATCGCCGAAAAAACAGCTTGTGGGCGTATTCAGTCTTGAATTAGCGCGCCTTTTTGCTTATCTTTACCAACAAACGGATAAGCAATTTCTGGTTCTTCACGCATTAGACGGCTACGACGAAGTGTCATTGACAGGTGCTTTTAAAATTATAACCGCTCATTCCGAGCAAGTTCTTACCCCCTCTCATTTAGGGCTTCAAACTTTGCGCGCCGACGATTTATCGGGTGGCGAAACAGTCGAAGATTCGGCCCGGATTTTTATGAGTGTTTTGAATGATGGAGCAACGCCTTCTCAGAAGGAAGCTGTGCTGGCCAATGCGGCGATGGCGCTTTATTGCGCGAATCCGTCATTGTCGCTCACCGACGCTGTGGCAACCGCGCGGGAGTCGCTCGAAAGCAAAAAAGCGTTGGCAGCGTTCAAAAAATTAATCGAAGAATAGTTAACGGGAATGCATTTCTCCCTTTTAATATCATTGCAGTTACAGCATTTTTAGATGAATATTTTAGAAAAAATTATCGCCCGAAAGCAGGAAGAAATCAGCGAGTCGAAAAAACACAGAACCATTTCCGAGCTGGAAAGGGAGCCATTGTTCTCGCGTCCAACTACTTCCCTTGCCAAGGCGCTAAGGTCATCTACTTCACCCCGCATTATCTCGGAATTCAAACGGAAATCCCCTTCGAAAGGCATTATCAATGGCGACGTACAGCCACAGATCGTGACGCGGGAGTATGTGAATGCAGGCGCCGTGGGCCTTTCGGTACTTACCGATACCGACTTTTTCGGCGGCTCATTTGCCGATTTCCTCGCCGCACGGGAAGCCAACCCGCATATTCCGATGCTTCGAAAGGATTTTATTGTCGACGAATACCAGCTTTTTGAAGCCAAATCCATCGGCGCGGACGTGATCCTGCTCATTGCAGCGAACCTCACGCCTTCGGAAATAGCCCATTTGAGCCGCAGAGCGCATGATCTGGGACTGGAAGTACTGCTGGAAGTCCATAATGCGGAAGAACTGGCTGTGAGCACAGGTGAGCATATCGATATCGTCGGCGTCAATAATCGTAACCTCAAAACTTTTGAAACCTCCATTGAAACGTCGATCCAGCTTAGCGAGCTGATCCCGGTGCAATTCGTGAAGATTTCGGAAAGCGGTTTGCAGGACGCCGAAACCATTGTGAAGCTGTTTCAATACGGCTACAAAGGATTTTTGATCGGAGAAACATTTATGAAAACGGCAGACCCAGGCGCCGCACTTGCTGGTTTGCAACAAGATTTAACTCAACATAGCAATTTAAATCCTCTGATTCTATGAAAATTAAAGTTTGCGGATTGCGCCAGCAAGGCAACATCGAGCAGGTAGTGGCCTTACAACCCAACTTTATAGGGTTTATTTTCTATGACAAGTCGCCGCGTTTCGTAGGGGAGGAACTGGACGAAGAATACATCCGCAGCATTCCTCAGAACATCAAGAAAGTAGGTGTGTTTGTGAATGCAAACCCCGGCCACATTCTGAATATGGTCAAAAAATACGACCTGCAATATGTGCAGCTGCACGGCAACGAAATGCCCGACATCTGCCGCAGCATCCGCCAGAAAGGGGTAAGCGTAATCAAGGCATTCTCGATCGACGAGAAATTCAACTTTGCCATGCTGAACAACTACAAATCGTTTTGCGACCTGTTTTTGTTCGATACCAAAGGCGATCAGCCGGGCGGCAACGGCGCAGCATTCGACTGGAAATTGCTGAGCAAATACGATAATGAAAAGCCTTTCCTCCTCAGCGGCGGCATTGGGCTTGAAAATCTCGAAGAAATCATCGCATTGTCCCAAACACTTCCCATTTACGGCATCGACGTCAACAGTAAGTTCGAAACCGAACCGGCCGTGAAGGACATTGCCAAGCTGGAAGAGTTATTTAGTTTAGTTCGCGTAAAAGAACAAGAAGAAGCGGAAGCTTAGTTTTATGGAATCAATTGCAGAAAAGAAGTCGTATCAGGTAAATGACCGTGGTTATTATGGCACCTTCGGGGGCGCATTCATTCCTGAAATGTTGTACCCGAATGTAGAAGAGCTGCGTGAAAACTACCTGCAAGTGATCGCAGACCCTTCTTTTCAGAAAGAATTCAATGATTTACTGCGCGATTACGTAGGCCGCCCCACGCCGCTTTACCGCGCGAACCGGCTTTCGGAAAAATATAAAACCAACATTTTCCTCAAAAGGGAAGACCTTTGCCACACCGGCGCTCATAAGGTGAACAACACCATCGGACAGATCCTGATGGCACAGCGCCTGGGCAAAAAACGCATTGTAGCGGAAACCGGCGCAGGACAACACGGCGTGGCTACGGCTACCGTGTGCGCATTGATGAACCTGGAATGCGTCGTGTACATGGGCGAGATCGATATCGAGCGCCAGGCACCTAATGTAGCGCGCATGAAAATGCTCGGCGCGGAAGTGCGCCCGGCTACCTGCGGCTCGCGTACGCTGAAAGACGCTACGAATGAGGCTATGCGCCACTGGATCAACAACCCGGTCGATACGCATTACATCATCGGCTCCGTGGTGGGTCCGCACCCTTATCCGGACATGGTAGCGCGGTTCCAGTCGGTTATCTCCGCAGAAATCCGCTCACAACTGAATGCGCACATTGGTAAGGAAACGCCCGATTACGTGGTGGCTTGCGTGGGCGGCGGCAGCAATGCAGCAGGTACATTTTACCACTTCCTGGACGATGAAAATGTGAAGCTGGTGGCGGTGGAGGCGGCCGGCTTAGGCCTTACTTCCGGCCATTCGGCTGCTACAACTGCATTGGGCAAGCCCGGCGTGCTCCACGGCAGCCGCACCATCCTCATGCAAACGGAAGATGGCCAGGTAACGGAACCATTCTCCATCTCCGCAGGGTTGGACTATCCGGGTATCGGCCCTCAGCACGCATGGCTTTACGCCAGCGGCCGCGGTACATTCCTTTCGGCGACCGACGACGAGGCGGTGCAGGCCGCTTTTGAGCTGACGCGTCTCGAAGGCATCATCCCTGCATTGGAATCATCCCACGCATTGTCCGCTCTGGGCCGCCTGGGGGCTTCCGACAACGAAACGGTAGTACTTACCCTCTCGGGCCGCGGTGACAAGGACATGGGTACTTATATGAAATACATCGATTAATTCTCACCTCAATACAACATCACATGGCTACATTGACATTGCCGGAGGTTTTCGATCTCCGGTTGAAGATTCAGGAACTGGAAACCAAGGTAAATTCAGGTGAACTGTCGCTCTTCGAACGCTGCGATATGGAAGACGAAATCCTGGAAATGAAAGAAAAACTGGGCGAGTTCGACCGCCTCAAATTCAGCGACGAAGGCGAATGCCTCAATTGCTCCGCTTAGGATCACCTTTAATCCATACCACCATATGCAGAGATTTAAACTGTTTTTGCTTGCTTCCATGGTTCTTTTCAGCACCATGTCGTTTGTTTCACCTTCCAATCCACCTAAAAAAATGCTGCGTCACGTTGTTCTTTTCAAATTCAAAGACTCTGCAACGCCTGCTCAGGTCAAAGAAGTGGAAGATGCATTCAGAAAACTTCCCTCCAAAGTGAAGGAGGTGAAAGGATTTGAATGGGGTACCAACAACAGCCCCGAAGGACTGGCACAGGGTTTCACACACGTATTTTTCGTGAGCTTCGACAGCGAAGCCGGTCGTGAAGTGTACCTGCCGCATCCGGACCACAAAGCATTTGTAAAAGTCCTGGAACCACACCTGGACAAAGTATTGGTTGTTGACTACTGGACACAGGAATGAACCGCATTGTAAATCTTTTTCAGAATTCTAATCACACGGACGGCCAGGGCCTGCTCAACGTGTATTTCACGGCCGGTTTCCCCGAGCTGAACGATACCCGGCGCGTTTTGCAGGCATTGCAGGATGGCGGCGCCGATCTGGTAGAAATAGGCATGCCTTATTCCGACCCCGTGGCCGACGGCGAGACGATCCAGCAAAGCAATGACCGCGCATTGGAAAACGGCATGTCCGTACGCATTCTCTTCGATCAGTTACAGGGCATGCGCGAGTCGATTACCGTGCCAGTGCTATTGATGGGTTATATCAATCCGGTATTGCAATTCGGTATCGAAGCATTTTGTGCCAAATGCGCCGAAGTCGGCGTGGATGGGCTCATTCTGCCTGATATGCCTATGGATGTGTATCTCGATGAGTACAAATCTATTTTCGACGCGCATGGTTTGCTGAACATCTTCCTCGTAACACCACAGACTTCGGAAAAACGCATCCGCCAGATCGACGAGGTAAGCGAGGGCTTTATCTACACCGTTTCCTCCGCCAGCGTTACCGGCTCGAAATCCGGCGTAAGCGGCGACATGGAATCATACTTCGAACGACTCGACGCGATGAACCTGCGTAACCCGCGACTGATCGGTTTTGGTATCAAAGATCACGACACATTCGCGAAGGCTTCGAGCCACGCCGCGGGTGCGATCATCGGCAGTGCGTTCATCCGCGTTTTGCAGGAGAGTACCGATCTTGAAAATGATATCAAAAGCTTTGTAAAAGGCGTCAAAAACTCTTCGGAGCCGATTCCGGCTTAAATTCACCGCGGAGCGGTCGATTTCAGAATCACTTCAGGCATCAATTTTGTACAAACAATCCGACCCCGGGTTGTTTGTTTTTTTATATACCAACGTTGCCTATGAAAACCGCTATTTCACTACTCACCGTCCTCATATGCAGCGTATATACGCCCGCATCGGCGCAGTTCAATTTCGACTTTGAAGGCGGCCTCATTTTGGGCACCAGTTACAATAAAGTACAAATTCCAAGCGGCGTGGGAACGCGCGTGAATCTTCCAGAGCAACTCGACCTCGACCGGAGTGCGTTCTATCGCATTCGTGCGGGGTACCGGATCGGCAACCGGCACAACATTTTCGCATTGTTCGCACCGCTCACGATTCACTACCGCGGGTCGCTTGATCAGAACACAAATTTTAACAACAACAACTTTCTTCCCGGTCAGCCGCTCAATGTCGACTACCGGTTCAACTCGTACCGGCTTACCTATCGCTACGATTTTCTGGCCAACGGGAAGTGGAGGGTAGGGGCGGGGATCACCGGCAAGATCCGCGACGCCGACATTCGTTTCAAAAGCGAGTATGACGACACCCATTACGATAACCTTGGCTTTGTGCCGCTCATTAATTTTTACGCATCCTGGAAACCGGCCTACCACTGGACCATCCTCCTCGAAGGCGACGCGCTCGCTGCGAAGCAGGGACGCGCGGAGGACATCTTCGGCGGCATTGCTTATAACTTCAATAATGCAATCGGTATTAAGCTCGGCTACCGCATGCTCGAAGGCGGAGCGGACAACGACAAGATTTACAATTTCAACTGGATCAACTATGCATCGGCCGGCCTGCTGATTTCCCTGTAAAAGCAAATGTTCCGCCACTGCCATTCGCAAAGCTAGCTTGGCAGCACCTGATGCAAGGACCATTGGTGTGACGATACCCAGACTTTTAAGCATTCTCTGGGGTAAATGTGATTGAAATTCGCTATATTTCTTTGTTTTCAGCGCGTGTGGGCATTCGGTAATTTTTACATGCCGCAGGCGTTATAGAAACTTCACAGTTATACCTAGACCACTATGGCTCCTTTCACTACATCCATGGAAGGCCTGTTGCTCCGCATTCAGGAATATCGTCAGAAATATTATCAGAACCAGTTGCTCAAAGGCGCTATCTTTTCGATAGCCCTGCTGCTGACTGTGTTTTTGTTTTTCAATACCATCGAATATTTCGGACGCTTCAGTTCACTGGTGCGCGGAATGCTGTTTTTCGGCTTTCTGGCAGTGCTCGCGTTTTCTTTCGTGCAATGGGTAGTACAACCGATCATCCATTTGTATGGTTTGAAAAAGCCACTTTCCGACGAGCAGGCCGCATTGCAGATCGGGCAATATTTTCCGGAAATCGGAGATAAACTGGTGAATACCCTGCAACTGGGAAACCTGACCGGCAGCCAATCGGATTTAATTGATGCCAGTATCCGGCAAAAATCAGGACAGTTGCTGATCGTCCGGTTTTCAGATGCCATTCGTTTTAATGAAAACAAAAAAAGGCTGAAATACGCGGTGTACCCGCTGGCAGCCATTGCGGTAATCCTGCTCTTCAATCCGTCGTTTTTCTCTTCCAGCTCGGAGCGCATTATCCATTTTCAGAAGAACTACACCTACGCACCATTCTCTTTCGAGTTGCAGAACAAGAACCTGAAAGCATTTCGGAATGAAGATTTTACATTGAAACTCATCTTAAAAGGCGAGGCCATACCATCTGCCGTTTACCTTGTTCAGAATGGTACCCGCTTCAAGCTGACTCAGGAAAGCGCCAAGGATTTTTCCTACACATTCAAAAATCTGCAGCGTGATGTCGCATTCTCATTCGACGCGGCAGGCTATGCCTCGGAGGAATACCGCATTAGAGTGAACGAACGGCCGTCTCTGCTGTCGTTTGATGTGAACCTGCATTATCCGGCGTATTTAAATAAACCTTCCGAAGGACTGAACAACGTAGGAAACCTCTCGGTACCGGAAGGCACCACTGTGGAGTGGAACTTTAATACTTCGTCTACCAAGTCTCTTGCTATCAAATTTGAAGATGATTCTGCATTTTACAAGGCCAAAGAAAATGAGGGCGACCATTTCGAGATCCGGAGAACGGTACGGAAATCCGCTCAGTACCAGGTTAATCTAAAGAATGAGGAAACCACTAATTCGGATAAGATCGGCTATTTTATTAATGTCATCCCCGACAAATATCCGGTGATGAACCTCGAAAATTTCCAGGACACCACCCTGTACAACTATCTTGTTCTGGGCGGCTCCATCAGCGATGACTATGGTTTTTCGCAGCTTAAAATGTTCTATACTGTCAAGAGAGCCAATGAAGATGCGGCATCCCTGCCCAAGGGAATCCCGATTTCGTTTAATAAATCCGTCAATACCCAAAGCTTCTTTTTCCAATGGTATGTGGATAGCCTCAAATTGGCACCGGGCGATAAAATCGAGTATTACGCCCAGGTTTGGGATAACGACGGCGTAAATGGTGCTAAAAGTGCTCGGTCCCGGTCTATTCAGTTTACGGTTCCCTCCAAAGATCAGCTCGAAGCGGAGGTCAGGAAATCGGAACAGGAAACGGAGAATCAAATGCAGTCGGCTATGAAAAAAGCGCAGAGCCTGCAGAAAGATCTCGACAACCTGGACAATCGTTTGAAAAGTAACAAGGAACTCGACTTCAAAGAGCAAAAACAGATCGAGGAAGTATTACGCAAACGGGAGGAATTGATGAAAGAACTGGAGGCACTGAAAGAAAAACATCAGAACTCCAACGAAAAGTCGAAACAGTTCAATCAGCAAAGTCCTGAGTTGCAAAACAAGATCGAACAGCTACAAAAGCTGATGAACGATCTCATGGACGAGGATACCGAGAAATTGTATAAGGAACTCAAAAAACTCCTTGAACAAAAACAGAGCGACCGGATGTCGACCATGATGGAGAAACTCCGCAACAAGGAGAACAACCTCGAAAAGGAACTCGAAAGAACCATGAAGCTCTTCAAGCAAATGCAGATGGAGCAGAAGATGGAAAATCTGGTTGAAAAACTGAATGAACTGGCCGACAAGGAAGAACAGCTTGCCGAAAAGTCGCAGGAGAACGACAAGAACAAGAATGCAGATGATAAAAAAGGCAAGAATGAAGACCTGAAAAAAGAGCAGGAGAAAATTCAGGAGGATTTCAAAAAAGCGCAGGAAAACAGTAAGGAAATCGAGGAGATGGGCAAAGAACTCGAACAGGAGCTGGATATGCAGAAGGAGGAGCAAAAAAACGCCTCTGAGCAAATGGAACAGAGCAAGCAGCAGCTAGACAAGCAACAGAACCCGAAAGCGGCCCAGTCGCAAAAAAATGCGGCTAAATCGATGAAGAAAATGTCGCAGTCCATGGAAGAGCAAATGGAGTCTGCCGAAATGGAACAGATGCAGGAGAATCTGGATGCATTACGCGACATTCTGGAAAATCTGATCACATTATCATTCGACCAGGAGACGTTGATGAAAGATTTCCGCGGCGTGAGCTTGCAGGACCCCCGGTTCGTCAAACTCGGGCAGCAGCAGCTTAAACTAAAGGACGATGCTAAGATCGTGGAGGATAGCCTGTACGCGCTTGCTAATCGCGTGGTTCAGATCCAATCCTTCATTACCCGCGAACTGAACGATATGAAGTCCTACATGAACGAGAGCGTGAAGAGCATCAAGGACCGGCAGATCAATGTTGCCACTTCCAAACAGCAGTTCGCCATGACGTCGATGAACAACCTCGCCTTAATGCTGAGTGACGTATTCAACCAAATGCAACAGCAGATGGCCATGGCGATGCCGGGAGCAGGAAAAGGCAAAAAAGGCAAGCAGAAAGGGGAACAGCCGGGAATGGGTGAAATGCAGGAAAAGTTGAACGGACAGATCAAGCAGCTCGGGCAGGGCAAGGAAGGCCAGGGTAACAATTCTGAACAGCTCGCCCGCATGGCCGCGCAACAGGCGGCGATCCGCAAGATGATCCAGGAACTCATGGAATCTCAGAAGGGGACCGAAGTCGGCAAACAAATGGGCAAGGAACTGCAGGAGATATCTGAGAAGATGGATGAAACCGAAACAGATCTCGTCAATAAGCGCATTACCCCTGAAATGATCAAGCGCAACCAGGAAATAACCACCCGATTGCTCGAATCGGAAAAAGCGATGAAAGAGCAGGACGAGGACGAGCAGCGCAAGGCACAAAGTGCAAAGCAACAGCCTAAGCAGCCACCTGCCGCATTTGAAAAATACATTCGTGAAAAAGAGAAGCAAACCGAGCTGCTGCGGACGATACCACCTACATTCTCACCATTCTATAAACGCGAAGTGGATACCTACTTCCGCAAATACCAGGCAAAGAACTGATCACAGGCCCGATTTGTTGGCTAGGGTAGGGGACAGCGTTAACTCTTTTTAACAAGGGTTTTATGCGCTGTACTCTGCCTTTCATGTTCTTATCACGTATACTTTGTAAGTTTGTAAATTATTTACGATCAAACATTTAAAATATCATGCGCTCGGCTACGCCTGTGCGGGTACGGGCGTGTGAGTATCACATATGATTAGTTTCTTCTCGGAAGACGTTGATTTTAAGGTTGTTAATCCGATCAAGACAAAAAAGTGGATCAAAAACGCCTCAATTTCAGAGGGTTATGAAATTTCACAGCTCAACTATATATTCTGTTCGGATCAATACCTTCTGGAAATCAATAAACAGTACCTGGACCACGACTACTTCACCGACATTATTACGTTTGACAACAGTGAGGAAGACAACCAACTGGAAGGGGATATCTACATCAGCGTAGACAGGGTTAAGGATAATGCAGAGACGTTCCACACCAATTTTGACACAGAAATGCGCCGTGTGCTCATCCATGGCCTTCTCCACCTCTCGGGGTACGAGGACTCAAGTGAAGCCCTTAAAACGGCTATGAGGGGCAAAGAAGACGAGTATCTTAGGCAGTTCTAGTTAAATTTCCACGTGGAACACTTTAATTAAAGTGGTTTAATAAGTAGGTAAAAATTATGTTTCAAGAATATGATGTGATCGTGGTAGGTGCGGGCCATGCCGGTTGCGAAGCCGCAGCAGCGGCAGCGACAATGGGTTCCTCCGTGCTGCTGATCACCATGAATATGCATACCATCGCACAGATGTCGTGCAACCCCGCAATGGGCGGTGTCGCCAAGGGGCAAATTGTCCGTGAGATAGACGCACTCGGCGGGCAGTCGGGCATCGTATCCGACAAAACAATGATACAGTTCCGCATGCTAAACCTGTCCAAGGGTCCGGCCATGTGGAGCCCCCGCTGCCAGAGCGACCGCGTGCGCTTTGCTGAGGAGTGGCGGTCCATTCTCGAAAACAATCCCAATGTCGACTTCTGGCAAGACACCGCTAAGAACATTATTGTCGAAGACGGAAAGGCTTGCGGCGTCATTACAAGTCTGGGAATTGAAATTCGTTCGAAAGCAGTCGTGCTCACCAACGGTACCTTCCTGAACGGACTGATCCATATCGGCGAGAAAAACTTCGGTGGCGGTCGCACGGGTGAGAAATCCGCAACGGGCCTTACCGAGCAACTTGTCTCTCTCGGCTTCGAGGCAGGAAGGATGAAGACCGGAACTCCCCCGCGTGTGGATGGCCGCTCACTCGACTACTCGAAAATGGAGGAACAGCCTGGTGACGAAAACCCGGCCAAGTTCTCCTACTCGGATACCAAGCCGCTCGAAAAACAACGCAGCTGCTGGATCACCTATACCAATCAGGAAGTCCACGATGTGCTGAAAACCGGCTTCGAAAAATCGCCCATGTTCTCCGGACGCATTAAGGGGCTCGGTCCCCGTTATTGCCCCTCGGTAGAGGATAAGATCAATCGCTTCGCCGACAAGGATCGCCATCAGATTTTCGTCGAGCCGGAGGGATGGGATACTGTAGAAGTTTATGTAAATGGCTTCTCTACTTCGCTTCCCGAAGACGTGCAATATGCAGCATTGCGGAAAATTCCAGGCTTTGAGAACGCCAAAATGTTCCGTCCTGGTTATGCCATCGAGTACGACTATTTCCCGCCAACCCAGTTGAAGTCGACGCTCGAAACCCATTTGGTGAAAAACCTCTTCTTCGCCGGCCAGATTAATGGAACCACGGGATATGAAGAAGCCGCCTGCCAGGGACTAATGGCCGGCATCAATGCACACCGCAATGTCCGCAACCTGGATCCATTTGTACTGAAAAGATCCGAAGCCTACATCGGCGTGCTGATCGACGATCTCATTAATAAAGGCACCGAAGAACCTTACCGGATGTTCACGTCCCGCGCGGAATACAGGACGCTGTTACGCCAGGACAATGCGGACCTGCGACTAACCGAAAAAGGTTATGAAATCGGGCTGGCAAGCGATCAAAGAGTAGAAGCGGTGAGAAAGAAGAAAAAGGAAACTGAGGAAATCATCAATAAACTCAGCACTACCAAAGTCACACCCGACGAAATCAACGGCGTCCTCGAAAGCATCGGAACCGCCGCGATCCGTGAAAAAATCGCCATCGCACAGCTGCTCAGAAGGCCTCAGATATCAATCGACCAACTCCTGGAAGCGAGTGCCACAACGGCAGCGTTACTTGAAGAGTATGGCCCGGATTCAATCCATCAGGCAGAGATCAACCTCAAGTATGACAGCTACATTGAAAAGGAAATGCTGCTTGTAGAGAAAATGAACAAACTTGAAAACCTCGTGATCATCGACAATTTCAATTACGATGTGGTCACTTCTTTGTCTTTCGAAGGCCGTGAAAAACTGAAAAGAACACGTCCAGCTACGATCGGCCAGGCTTCCCGCATCAGCGGCGTCAGCCCTTCGGATATATCTGTATTAATGCTTTACATAGGTCGCTAATGTCTCTAGAAACGCTCGATAAATGCCCGGTATGTGATCAATCCAGTTTCAGTAATTATCTGAACGTGGAGGATTACACCGTCTCGCATAAAGAATTCACCATCCAGCAATGCAATTCCTGCTACTTTCTGTTCACCAATCCACGTCCGTCAGAAGCGTTCATTGGCGCATATTATGAATCCCAGGACTATATTTCTCATCACGACGAAGCCAGGGATCTGATGAGTAAAGTGTATACTTCCGTCCGGAATCACACCATCAAACAGAAGGTGGAGCTAGTCAACAGTCTGGTACAACCCAAAGGAAAATTGCTGGATATTGGCTGCGGAACAGGCAATTTTCTAAATGCGATGAAGCTGGATGGCTGGAAAATATCCGGTACCGAACCCGACTCCGGCGCACGCGAGGTAGCCTCAAAAAGGGTAGGGGCAACATTGTTTGAAAGCATTTTTGAAGGCAGTCTCGGAACAGAGCAATTTGATATTATTACCATGTGGCACGTACTGGAACACGTACATAAACTTAATGAAACGATAGACTGGCTCCAGAATCACCTGAAACCGAACGGCCGGATCATCATTGCGGTCCCCAATCCACAGTCGTATGATGCCGTAAAATATGGCCGTTTTTGGGCCGCCTACGACGTTCCTCGGCATTTGTATCATTTCACCCGCGCTACGATGAAAAACCTTCTCCAAAGGCATGGATTAGCGGTTAAAAAGGTACTTCCCATGTGGTTCGATTCCTTTTATGTGAGTATGCTCAGCACGAAATACAAAAACAGCAAAACAAATCTCGTCGATAGTGCGATCACCGGTCTGCAATCCAATTTGAAAGGGCGCGCCGGCAGCAATAAAGAGCTGAATACTTCCAGTCTGATCTATATTATCTCGAAAAACTAAAAAGCTTTAACCTATCAAGCAGCCCTCAATACCCACTGTATTGGGGGCTTTTTAAATTAATCTTAAATGTTAAGAACCATCGCATTTGCCATTGTCTCTTTGCTGATTTTCGGGCGCTGCGCCCAGCAGGTAACGCCTACGGGAGGAAAAAAAGACTCAATTCCACCCAGTCTCGTAGAAAGCAATCCTATCAACAAAACGCTAAACTTCAAGGGGAGGAAGGTAGAATTGTTTTTCGATGAGTACGTTATCGTCGATAATATCAATCAGAAGCTCGTCATTACCCCGGAAGCGGACAATCCATATTCCTATAAGCAAAATGGCATGTCGGTTCTCTTGACGTTCAAAAACCAGTTTAAAGACAGCACCACCTACACACTCAACTTCGGTGACGCCATTAAGGATTTTGCCGAAAAAAACCCGGCCAAAAACCTCAAAATTGTATTCAGTACAGGCAACTCGCTTGACTCAGGCCGGGTTTACGGCACGTTAAAGGACATCAAGACGAACAAGCCCATTTTTGACGCCCTGGTAGGGCTTTATAATGTAAGTGACACGCTCAATATCGCGAAACAGAAGCCCTATTACTTCTCCCGGACCGACAGCAGCGGCGTATTTTCCATTGAAAACATACAAACCAAGTCGTACAAACTGGTTGCCATCGACGACAAAAACCGTAACATGCTCTATAATGCCAAGGATGAACGAATGGGCTTTTTGAGTAAACCCGTTGTTGCCGGCACCGATTCCGCGTCCTATCACATCAACATGTTTCTCTCTGATAACACGCTTTTGAAAATCCAGCGAACCATTCCTAAGGTCAATAACTACTCTGTTATTTTCAGCAAACCCCTCGAAAATGTAGATGTGACCTTTATGAATAAAGACACGCTGCCCTATCTGCTGGAAGCTGGAGGAACTCTCAAATTTTTCAATGTAGAACCACACCCTGATTCCACGCTTGTAAAGCTTGCGGCTAGGGATTCTCTGGGTAAAATCACCGAATTCGAGCAAAAAATAGCCTTTCAGGCACAACGTGGAAAGGAACGCCAGCGGGATCCGATGTCATTTACAACGTTGCCCGAAGCCAACAAACCGGTCACCAATACATTTACCTATAAGATCATGCTCAGCAAGCCTGTTCGGTTCATAGACGAGCAAAAGATCGCATTGATCACCGACAGTCTCACACATGAGCCGTTAAATGCGTTCAAATGGAGCTGGAACAAAAATCATAATGTTATCACAATCGAAGCCAAATCCTTCGCTAAGGACACGGTCAAATGGGATATCCCGAAAGGATCGATTATCAGTGTAGAAGGCGATACGCTTCCTAAAACCATGCTTAGGCACCCTATTCTTAAGGAAGAAGATTATGGAATTATCCGGGGCCGCGTGACCAATGCCGACACAGCGACTCACATCATGATCGACCTGGTGGACGAACAATACAAGGTCATTCAGACAGTTTATGATTCACCATACGTTTTCCGGAATATTCCGCAGGGCAAATACTTTCTTCGGATTACAATCGACAAAAATCGAAACAAAAGGTGGGACACCGGTGAAATGGACAAGGACCTACAGCCAGAACCGATCTACTACCTCCCGGATAAGATCCTTCTCAAGGCAAATTTCGAGCTGAACGATATCAACATTACGATTCCTGGAGAAAAATAACGACATTTTTGTCTACAGTCTGTGGATAACTATGTGTATAACGCCGAAATTTTGTTGGTAAGACCCCCTAAAATGTGAACAATTGTGTGGATAACCCTATATAAGTGTGGATAAAAAATCAATTTAGGCTCTGGAGTGGATAACCAACATCTAAATCGGAGTTAACAGTACGTTGATCCACTTTAGAAACTGTGGATAACAAAAATAGCGAACTAAAGGGGTTTACCCACATTCTGATGTGAATAGAATATTTCCTAACTTGTGTTTCAGCTACTTAAATGTTGATTATAAAAAATTCTACAGTGGATAACTTAACATAGTTATCCACAAAATGTGAATAACTATGTTAATCTACAGTGGATAAGGCTTTTATTCACAAATCCACAGGTACAATGAATGATAATAACTAAAGGAAAAGATTTTTTTATCTATTATGAAAAGGGTTGCGAGCTGTTTGATGATAGGATTTCTGCTTTCCGGGGCCGCCGCCGCGTTTGGGCAGGGTGAGCGGGAGCTGGCGGAGGAGTACTTCAAGAACGGGGATTGCCCGAAGGCGCTGAGCTATTATTCTTCCTTTTTAAAAAACTCCTTTGAGAAGGTTTCGCTGAAGAATTATGCGAGCTGTATCGTAAAGAGCAAAGCATGGAATGATGGCGAGCAGTTTTTCAAAAAGCAGATCAAAGGAGATGCCAATAACGCGGCCTGGTACTATATCTATTGGGGCGTTTTGCTTGAGAATCAGGGAAAGACGCAGGAGGCCTCTAAAAAGTATGAGATGGCCATTACGTCGTCGGGAATGAGAACGGAGCTCAAACGTGACCTGGCGGAGGAATTCAGGGCAAATAACCAGTCCGAATGGGCAAAGAATATCTTACTCGAAGCGAGGGAAAGTGCAAAGCGTGCAGATATTTTCCAACTTGAACTGGCCAGCATTTACCGCGACCTGAATGAACCGGAGAAAATGATCGACGAGCTGCTGTCCTACGGGATGCGCTACCAGAATACCGAAGTCGTACAGAATATGCTTCAGGATTTTACCAAGGATGAAAAGGAGCAGGCCTTGCTGGAAAAAGTACTTTATGATAAGATCCAGAAATTTCCAAATGAAGGTTTTTACAATGAATTGCTGATCTGGTACCAGATACAAAGAAAGGATTTTTACAAGGCATTCATACAGGAGCGCGCACTCGACCGCCGTTTCAAACACAACGGTTCAAGGTTGTATAATCTCGGAATGCTCGCTTTGCAGAACCTTGATTATGCCAATGCGGGACTGATCTTCGATCATCTTGTGAAAGAGTATCCGAAGGGCCAGCTCTATCCGGTGGCCCGCAGAATGGCCATCTTTGCGCGTGAGGAACAGGTAAAGAATACCTACCCTGTTAAGCGGAGTGAAGTTCAGAAACTGCTTGGGCAATATCAGCAGTTGGTGGATGAGTTAGGGATCAATGTCAGGACCATTGAAGCGCTGCGCAACATGGCAATTCTGAATGCATTTTACATGGACGACTTCAAAAAAGCCATTGAAATCCTTCAGATGGCCATCGAGGCGGGTAAAGCGGAAAAGAGTTTCGTAGATAAATGCAAGCTGGATCTTGGCGACATTTACCTTTTGCAAGGCGAACCCTGGGAAGCGACCCTGGTTTATTCGCAGGTAGAAAAGTCGCAGAAAGACGATGTGCTGGGCTATGAGGCGAAATTGCGCAATGCAAAGTTACACTACTTTAAAGGAGAGTTCGAGTTGGCTAAGGCGGTCCTTGATATTCTGAAGAAAGCAACCACCAGAGAGATTGCGAATGATGCGAATGAGCTTTCGCTGCTGATCATGGATAATACGGGTTTGGATAGCACCGAAGCCGCCATGAAAGCTTACTCCGCAGTGGAGCTACAATTATTCCAAAACAAGAAATTCGAAGCGCTGGATACGCTGAGGAGCTTATACCAAAAATACCAGAGCCACAGTCTGGCCGATGAAATTTTGTGGCTTACTGCTAAGACATACATCAAGCTGGACAGTAACAGGCAGGCAATGGAAGATCTGAAATTGCTCTATTCTAAATTTGGCCATGACCTTTATGGAGACGACGCATTATTCGCGATGGCGAAACTCTACCAGGAGAAATTGAATGACAAAGACCAGGCCATGAAGTTCTATCAGGAATTGATGGAAAAATATCCGGGAAGTATTTTTGTCGCCGAGTCGAGGAAACGGTTCAGGATTTTGAGAGGAGATGTGATCAACTAGAATTTTCGCTAACCAATGCGAAAGGCCCCGAAGTTTGTCGCTTCGGGGCCTTTTACGTTTTGAAATTCGCGGTCATCTACCCGTGCGAATTCAAATATTCAAATCTCAGGCGATGTGAATCTGCAATATTCTATTTTAAATCCCTCATTAATAGCTCCTTGAATGCCTGAAAGTCGGGTTTCATTTTGATAGCCACTTTTTCAATATCAAGCAGTGATTTCAACCTTTCGGGTATGTCGATACTTTTTCCGATCGTTTCTTCCACCAGATCGATAAATTTCGCCGGATGAGCCGTTGAAAGGAAAACGCCGACAAAGTCGCCCTGTTTTTTTTTGCGGTACTCCTGAAGTCCCTTATATGCTACCGCGGTGTGTGGACACATCACGTAGTTGGCGCTACCAAAAACTTCGCGCATTGCTTTTTGGGTCTGCTCGTCATTGAAGAATGATCCGGAAACTTTTTCAGCCACTGATTTCCATTCGTCACCGAAAAATCGCTTAAGTCTTACAAAGTTGCTCGGGCTGCCTACATCCATAGCATTAGAGATGGTCTCAATAGATGGCAGGGGCTGGTACTCGCCCGATTCCAGATAACGTGGCACCGCATTGTTCAGGTTGGTTGCTGCTATGAAATGCTCAATGGGTAATCCCATACGATATGCCAGGATGCCGGCACTGAGATTCCCAAAGTTTCCACTCGGAACCGAGATTACTAATGGCTTTCCGAACTTTTTCAATTGCGCATAGGCCGCAAAGTAATAAAATGACTGTGGAATGAGTCGGGCAATATTGATAGAGTTGGCCGAGGCGAGGTTATATTTAGCATTTAGGTCAGGATCCAGGAATGCCTCTTTTACCAACCGTTGACAGTCGTCAAATGTGCCATCCACCTCTATGGCCGTGACATTGTGTCCGAGCGTAGTGAGTTGTTTCTCCTGAATATCGCTTACTTTTCCGCTGGGGTAGAGGATGGTGACGGAAATACCAGGCACTTTAAAGAATCCCTGAGCGACTGCGCCTCCTGTATCACCGGAGGTGGCCACGAGTATTCTTATTTCCTTTTCAGACCGTTGCAAAAAATAGGACATGATTGCAGCCATGAACCGTGCTCCGAAGTCCTTAAAGGCCATGGATGGGCCATGAAACAGTTCCAGCACGTAGTCGTTCGGAGTGATCTGGACAACGGGAGCTTCAAAATCGTATGCACGCTCAATGATGGATTCAATTTCGCTTCTTGTAATTTCACTGCCCAAAAGTGTGTGTGTTACTTCGATGGCAATCTCGCGGAAAGATTTATTTTCAATATCAGCGAGAAATTCCCCGGAGATTGTCGGGATAGACTCTGGCATGTAGAGACCGTTATCAGGTGGCAGGCTGTTAAAAATTGCTTCTTCGAGCGATGCTTTTAAACTTGCAGTTTTTGTACTGTAGAATTTCATTTGATTGATCCGGAAATTGGGAGCGCAAATTTAACTAAAATCCTGCCAGGTCATTCACCATGAAGGCCTTTAAATGAATTTCTGGGCATGGGTGCCAGTGTTTTGAGTCGGATTGTGGATCTTAGCAGAAGATAATTTTGTTAGTTCGTGATAATGAGCAAATCAATAAATCAAACCAAATAATATGTCGATAGGAATTTTCAATGTGCCCGCACTTAAAAACGAGCCGGTAAAAAATTACGCAACAGGCAGCCCGGAACGCTCTGAGCTCAAAAAAGCGCTTGCCGACGCCCGTGCGAAGGTCATTGACATACCACAATATATAGGTAGTGAAGAAATCTTTTCGCAGAACAAGCAAAAGGTGTCTCCGCCGCATGATCATCAGCACGTGCTGGGCT
>NZ_CAMLSE010000065.1 GCF_946482605.1 uncultured Dyadobacter sp.
ATTCCAGAGCATTATCCAGTTGAAGTAGGATTGAAACTTGTAAGAGACAGTTTCTAGACAGGGATCGTTTTGATTCCCGAGCATTATCCAGTTAAGGGAGAAGTAAGTGATTTGGCAGGCATTAGAAGATTCCTTAAACCCCAAATCGTCCCGAACTCCAACCCTTTCACCGAAATTTTGACTAAAATATTGTTATCGAGTCGCTTAAATCTTATTTTTACCTTTCGGTTGCACCAACCTCAAAATCAGGTGAGCAGTCGGTGAGCAGCCCTTTTGAGCGACGTTTAGGTATTGAAAATCAATAAGTTACAACTTAGGTTCGAATCCCTACGAGACCACTAGTTAAAGCATCTGAACCTCGTTCAGGTGCTTTTTTGTTTTTATCGTGTCGACTACGGATCAGGAGGTTTGGGCCGGGCCGCCGGGCGGTTCGAATCCCTACGAGACCACAGAATTAAGCGTCTTTCGTGAGATTGGCGCTTTTTTAGCGCCAATAAAATCAGTTTGTAACCTGATTTTTAAAATTTTTACTAACTTGTGATTCACAGAGTTTGTTTGATCCGCATACAGCATCAACACGCGTACACACTATGAAGATTATTGAACTGATACGAATCATTCCTGAAACGCTGTGGGCAGCACGGTTTGAAGGGAATCAAGAAAACGAGTTTGACCGAATTTTTAATTGCTGGAATGACGCGGCCTATTTGGATGCATTTTTTGCTGAACATGAGCGGGATTTGATCAGGGATTTTTATGGCTACTGCTCCATAAGTCAGGCTGTTTCGATCACACTTGCTGAGGCTGATGCTTTTGAGGCGCAGTTGCTGAAAGTGGCACAGAAATATGATGCGGAGAAAAAACTTGGCGACCTTTTCAAGCCTTTGGATAAAACGGTTACGCTTCGGATTGAAAAAGAAAAAAGCAAGGCCTACGGAACGGGAGCAAGGTCGTGGCTTAGAATTTATGCCGTTAGACTCAACTATGAATTTTTCGTGATCTCAGGAGGAGCGATCAAATTGACCAGGACTATGAATGAGCGGCCGCATTTGACAGAAGAACTTAGAAAGCTGGATGTACTTGTCCGATATTTAAAAGAGTTGAACATCGAAGCCGTTGAAGATTGGGGATATATAGATTTTGAATGACCATGCAAACGAGAGAAGAGCTACTACAAAAATTGGAATCGGTCACGGCTGCCGAATCGAGCAACTGGAAGGAGCGCGCAGCACGGCGAGCCGAAAACCCCAAGGCGCTCGAAAAATCGAGGCGTATCGCGATTAATATTCTGGCCCAATTACGAAAATTGGGCATGAGCCAGAAAGATTTGGCCGAGAAACTGTGCGTGACGCCTCAAACGGTCAATTCGTGGGTGAAAGGGAACAGCAATTTTACGATTGAGACGATTGTGCGGATTGAGGAGGTTTTGGGAGTGGAGTTGATCGGGGTTAATGCCCTGTAATAGTTAGCGTTACCTCTCTCCAATTAACCTTTCCAACCGACCCATCATCTCATCCTTCTCCTTCAACATCCGCTCATAAAGCTCTATTTTTTCATAATGTAACTTCCTTATCTCCTCGATAGGATTGACATTAAAAGTAGCTTGCGGATTTCCTACATAGTAAGCTTCGCTGTTGAATGTATTCGAAATAATATTCACAGCCTGTTCCTCATCGAAATTCCGAATCGCATCTGCCGGGATTTTAAGGATAGCCGCAACTTGCTCCAAAATCTCGGAATCGATTTTCTCTTTTTGTTCGAGCGTTGAAATTCGCTGCTGGTTCCATTCATCGCCGAGTTCTAACGCAAGCGCCTCTTGCTTGATCGAGAGCATTTCGCGAAAGCGTTTCAAGTTGCGGCCTTCGTGGATCTTCGGGTTGGAGGTAGCATGTGTCATGCGGAAAGGTTTTTGGTTTAAAGGGCAATTTATGTAAATCTGCCTGGAAGTACTTAAATAACTTAAAGGTGCTGCCATGTAAGTTACAGAATCACTCATAAGAGCCTGAACCGACCTTGGAGGAGAAGGCGCAGCGCCGTCACTGTTTAACCATCGTACGTCTCGCCAGACGCGCAAAGCAGACAGGGCTATATTATTTATGCTAATGGAGTGAAAGCGGTTAAATCAAGTCACGTATTCCCTATAAGTTGCGCTGCCTATGTATCTCGGCATCTCACGTTTGATTATTCTAAAAGTGTTAATGATATACAAATAGTTACTTATTGCAACTTGCATTATTTTTACAAAAAATTATATCATCAACCAGTTGTCTATGCGGGATATGTACCAAAGCAAAATTCTCATTCTCATATTCTGGCATCTATTTATAGTATACATTAATCCTCTCTGGGGGCAGCAGGCAAGAAATTTTACTGGCTCGGTCGTAAATGCTGGCTCTTTGTCGAATCACAACCTCAGAGAGCAACAGTTGATCGAGCCGGGCGCCAAGCTGAGCGGGCCCGGCGGATTCAGCTATTTTGGACGCTCGCTTTCGGTTGCAGGGGACATTAATGGTGATGGATATAGCGACGTGATAGTAGGTTCTCCATACTATTCTTCATCCAGAGGAGCTGTTTTCGTGTATCACGGTGGGCCGTCTGGCCTTTCGACTGCTGCGTCAAAAGTGCTTAACGGACCGGCTGAGGGCAGCCAATTCGGAATAGCAGTGGCTGGTGCCGGGGATGTTAATGGTGATGGGTTCAGTGACATTATAGTTGGAACCTATATAAGTCAGGACGACGGAGCGCCGGTGATCGGCTCGGCATATGTCTATTTGGGTAGTGCTGGTGGTATTATAGATACGCCGGCAAATGTGCTTCTTGGAACACCCTCAGGGTTTACAGGCACCACTACGTTGGCCGGCCTTGGAGACATAAACCACGACGGGTTTTCGGATGTGATGGTTGGTCGTTCGGTGGTAAGCGGAGTAAGCAAGGTGTATGTTTTCCTGGGTAGTAGCACCGGGTTGCAAAACACGCCTTCGGCAAATATTCAAATGCCAGGCGATAATATAGCTTTCGGAAATGCAATGGCGGGCGCCGGGGATATAAATGGCGACGGCTATGATGATGTTCTCGTATCCGGACTGGACAATTCCACGGCTACCGGGTCAGTGTATTTATTTTTGGGCGGATCATTAGGCCTTTCGCAAACGCCGGCTACCACCCTGACCGGAAATGCTAACAGTTTTTTCGGTTGTAGTATATCAGGAGCGGGAGATATCAATGGTGACGGGTTTGGCGACATAGTAATCGGCGATTATCAATACGATTCCGGCAGAGGTGCGGCATTTGTTTACCTGGGCGATGCATCCGGAATTTTCGCAATACCTTCAACCACCCTTACCGGTTTTTCAACTTATGGTTCATTTGGATCCAGTGTCGCAAGCGCCGGTGACGAGAACGCAGACGGCTACGCGGATATCGTGATTGGTGCGGGGAATTTCCTGTATGATGAAGGGACGAGCCATGCCTACATATTCCATGGAAGTGAAGGTGGATTTCAGGAGGATGTTCAAGATCTTGTAGGTCCTGCGAAAAGCAGTGCTTTTGGTAGCGTGGTTTCGCCTGCCGGGGATGTAAATGGCGACGGCAGGACCGACATCTTGATCGGAGCTTTCCTGGAAGATATGGAGTCCGGCGCAGCATACGTATATCTTGGAAATACCGGCACGATATCGTCAGACCCTGCCAATACATTTATCGAACCGGTCGTGAACAGCTTTTTTACTTTACGAAATTCCGGCGCGGGTGACCTCAATGGCGATGGATTTTCCGACGTTGCAATCGGTGCGTCTGAACACGCCTCGAATGATGGAATCGTCTATATTTATTATGGAAGTGCCTCAGGATTGCCCCAGAGTCCTTCGATCACGCTGGCTTCTCCTGCCACATACAGCCAGTTTGGTTCAAGCGTGGGCAGTGCCGGCGACGTGAACGGCGATGGTTATGGCGATTTGATTGTTGGGGCGCCCGGTTTCAACAATTTCTTCGGCGCAGCGTTCGTCTACCACGGCGGACCCAACGGATTGATTACGACACCAGCTCGCATTTTGACTGATCAATATTGGATGTCATATAACTACGGAAGAGCGGTTGCAGGTGCTGGCGACGTGAATGGTGATGGATACGCGGACGTAATGGTGGGTGATCCCGGTGCCGACCAGGTGTTTGTGCATATGGGCAGCCCCACTGGTATCAGCCAGGCTGTGGCCGTAACACTATCGAGAGGTGGTGGCGGATCATTTGGTGGAAGTGTTGCTAATGCAGGCGATCTCAATGGCGATGGGTTTGGTGACGTGGTGATAGGAGACTATGAGTACGATTTTAATCGAGGTGCTGCATATGTATATTACGGTGGCATCGGAGGACTTTCTTCGACGAACACTACAATGCTAAAAGGCGTCGCTGCCAATGGACTATTCGGCATGAGCGTCAGTAACGCTGGCGATACCAATGCAGACGGATTCACAGATATCGTTGTTGGTGCTCCGAATGCGAATGCCGTTGCCATTTTTCCCGGTGGCCCGGGTGGCGTATCACAAAACGATATGCGTCAGCTCATAAGTTCGGTAGCGTATAGTTCTTTCGGATCAAGCCTCTCATGCGCAGGTGATGTCAATGGTGATGGATATAGCGATGTTGTGATAGGTGCATGGGGAAAATCAACAGGAGCTGCGCATGTATATCTTGGGGGAATGCAAGGGCTTTCGAACGAGCCGGACGTTACATTGAATGGAACTTCGTCGATGTTTTTTTTCGGACATTCTGTGGCAGGTGTTGGCGACGTGAATGGTGATGGGTACAGCGATATCATGTCGGCAAGTCTTGAGTATTCGGCGAACCAAATGGTTTCACAGCTCTTCAACGGCAATAATCGGGGAAAACACAGCCATGTTTTCACACTTTACAATAAGGATTTATCAACTCCTCTTAATCATGAAAATGTTTCTCAGGATCAATTCGGAGTGGGGTTGTTTGTCTCTCCGCTTAGCGGTTCACGACAGGCCAGATTGGTGTGGGAAACCAAACACAATGGACAGGCCTTTTCTTCGTCGAGCCCTATTACCAATTACACTGGGTTCGATGGAAGTAATGACGTGTGGACAGACATACCAGGTTCGGGAGAAATATTGAAAGCAATGATCACAAAATCGGAAGGTAAAACCACAAAAATCCGTGTCCGCGTGCAATATAAATCGAGCGAATTGCCGTCTGGACAAGTGTTCGGGCCATGGATATATCCACAAGACTACATAAACGGCCTTCTAGGACAAAAAGGTAACCCGCTACCCGTTTCGTTGATAACCTTCGAGGTGATTCGTGAAGGAAACTCTGCCAACCTAACTTGGGAGACGGCCTGGGAGATAAATAGTAAAACATTTGAGATAGAGCATAGCGTGGATGGTCGGCAATGGAAAACGATCGGCTCGGTGGCAGCAATGCAAAGCACATCTCATACGTCCCGGTTCAGTTTCAATCACTCCATGCCTTCACCCGGTCAAAATTTTTACAGGCTTAAAATGATCGACAACGATGATTCTTTTGCGTTTAGCGCTATTAGGAAACTGAATTCTCCAAATGGCTTTGAAGTGAATGTATTTCCAAATCCATCCAGCGATATTGTCAGAATTACGGCGTCGAATGACTTTCGTGATAAGGAACTTCAATCCCTGACGGTCTACAATGTCCTAGGCATTAAAGTGCAATGTACATACCGTGTTATCAACAACGGATTTGAAATTTCTGGACTGCCTGCTGGTACTTACGTGTTCAGAGCCTTATTGGGAAGCTCGGATCCTGCAACAGGAAATTTCGTTATTTCTCGTTAAGCTGAGTCTGCAAAGTGTTTGCCAGTGGAGGCAATGAGAGTCTACTCCACCCCGCGGTCAGATGCCCAGCTAATGATGTCACGATACAAATCAGCGACCGTTTGACCGGGTTTTCTGTTTTGATACAATCGGAGTAATTCCCGGTCGAACTCTTTAAATCGTTGAAAGCCACGTGAAAGAACCATGTTATTCTGGATGGTGGTGTGCAGGGATTCGAATGTCTTTTTATCGAAAATGTCCGAATAAAATAAAGTGACTAATGCATAGTTCATGTATTCTTCAAAGCAAACCAATGCATTGTTGTATCCCGCGGAAGGCTTACCGCTGGTGGTCCACCCAGACAAGTTTTTAAATGCTTCTGAAATCGCTTTTTGATGCTTTTCGGCCTCGGGATTCAGGTAGGCATGATTGATTTCTGTAAATACAATCATCATACGCTGCCCTTTCAGAATACCGGGAGACTGACTTTTTACTCTCTCCTCTATGAAAGGATAATTGACATGTGCCTGCGCTTCTGTAAAGCCATTATCGTTAAAAGTGTTGGCAGATTGGTTCCATCCTACCAAAGGCGAAAAGATGACTTTAATGGCGGAATATTTAGTTGCGGGAAATTGTCGGGTAAGCCAGCTTTTCATGCTGGATACATCAATATTATCCGAGTAGTCCTTTTTGAGGCTTGCATAATAGGCTGCATGCTTTTTGTAAAATGCCCTGAATCCGGATTCTTTGGCAAATGCTTCAAGTAATGGAAGGTACTGTTCTAATTCATTTTTTTCTCCCGTGGCAACACGATCATAAACACCTACATTTTTTATTGTATTCCCTTTAAAAACATAGGCATAGCTATCCATTTTTAAATGCAGATAATAGAATTCCGGGGAAAAGTTCAGGAGAGAATCCACTGCTTTTACTGCTGCATGCTGCCGATAGGGCGTAAAATGATCGATTACTTCCTTATAATGGTCGGTACCTTTTTTGATCGCTTCTGTTTTTCCATAGCGGGTAAGCGAAAAAATTACATTGACCAGCTCATAAACTTCAGGAATCTCAATGATAGTCTTACCCTCATGCTCGGCTTTGTATTTATCGCTGAATGCTGCCGGCTTGACGTATTTTTGTACAGTGAAGCTGCACGTAACGGTGTCGCCCTTGGATTCTCTGAAAATCTGAAAAACAGTATTCACCCTGGGTCTGAGTATGACCGACAGGGTGTCCGATTTTGATATCAATGTAAACCGGGACGAATCCGTTTGCACTACGAAACTATAATCGAACTTCGGGCCTAATTTGTTAATACCATTAAACTCATCTTTCTGGCCGTCCAGATACATGATCAAACTATCAGAAGGTGCGTGTAAAACGGGAACCGGGACCTTTTGTGCAAACACAAGCAAACTACTCAGACAAACAAAAAGACAGGTGTTAAATAGCTTCATAAAGTAATGTAGTTCTGTTTGGAGTTAGTTTTTGAAGAAACAAACAGCCATTTTTTGAAAAGGCAATTTATATAAAACCGCTGGAAAAGTTTTCGGGTATTCCCATGTCAGTTTATATGGTGGATGTTTTGGCGTCGACCTTCCCATTTCGTTACCCGAGCTTCTTGCGCAACCAACCCCTTACTGGTTCGTCATATAGCTTCAAACTGATATAAGCCAGCACAATAGCCCCTGAAAATGTAAGTAATGCATTTGGAAAGGCCTGCCATAATGTAATGCCCTTGTGGTTGCTTACACATGCCACATAAAAGTAGACGAGCACATAATGTGTCATATACAAAGGATAAGAAAGGTCGCCGAGGAATTTGCAGATTTTAGCTTCCATTTGGCTATGCACCACACCACTGGCGCCGATGTACACAATGAGCGGAAAGATGATGATAATACAAAAAGCTTCGTACAGTCCATTCATCCAAAGGTGCTGTGCACCGCCTATTCTGGGCATAAGCAAAACGGCCGTGATCAGGATGCTACACCATAGGAACGCATGTTTGATACGAGCTGGCCGTGTAACCCGCGATAATAGCAAACCGGCAAAAAACGGAAATATCGTACGTGTTATCCCGACGCGCATGTGCTCCGCATTCCATGTCCAGCCGCCGGTAACGTCTCCGTTGGGGCTGGTAACCGCGAAATGTAAAAGCACTACGCCTGCCAACACCACAAAGCCAGCCAACGCCTTATTCGATAATTTCCTCAGCCCCAGCGCGTAGAATATGTTGGCTATATACTCAAAAAACAATGACCAGCCCACGCTATTGAGCGGATGCATCTCGAACCAGCCTCGTATATCCATAGAAAGTGGTATCGGCAAGATCGTACACCCTATAAGCCACACAACGATCAGTTTCCATGCCGGTACGGTATGAATAAGCGGCCAAATGGGAGAGTCGGTAAAGTAAAAACCTATGGCGCCGAGCGTCATACCCAATACAACCAGTGGTTGCAGCCGCTCGAACCGACGGCGAAGAAAGCTGCCGAAGGTTAGTTTGTCCCAACGGTCGTCGTATGCGTAGCCGATTACAAAGCCGGACAGGAGGAAAAAGAAGTCAACCGCCAGATAACCATGATTTACAACGTTATCGAGGCGACTGGTGGCGAGCGGTTCGGTGAGGTGAAAGAATACGACGATGATAGCTGCTACACCACGAAGTCCGTCCAGTATTTGATAATGCGGCTTCGCGCCAGGTTGGTTATTGTTCATTAACGGCAGGAAATTCGGCAATATACGACGGCAGCATCTCAAATTTCAGCCAGCATCTCATAGAGTTTTGTGACGGCTTTCTTTTCATAGGCTTCCCGGAGCGAAATAATCATAATGGTGCGCCGCATGTTTTTGCCATCAATAGGGATCGCAGTTACATCGGAGTCGTTTACGCTGGTATCACTCAAAATGGTATGCCAATGACCTGTTTTGACAATTTCAAATAACGTAGGTATATCATTTATTTCCATACAAACATTCGGGACCAGATTGTTTTGGCCGAATGATTCTTCAAAAAACTGTATACTATTATTGCCGCTAAAAGGCAAAGCCAATGGCAGTTCGGCGACTTCCGGAAGTGATATGCTGGTCTTTTGTGCCAGCGATGAGGTTTTGGCAGTTACCAGCACCATATTAGCCTTTAAAAGTGTCTGGTATTTCAGATGAAGTTCAAGGGGATCGTCGTGAAACGTCAGAATAAAATCAAAGTGGTGCAGATTGAGTCTTTCAAGCAGATCTTTTGTAGTGCCAAATACGACCTGTATTTTAATATTTGGATATTGACTAGCAAACTGTATCAATATTTTAGCGAATAGAATTCGCATGGAATAAATTACACCGACAGTAATTTTTCCTGTATTCAAATTCTTCAAGTCCCGTAAAAGCAGCAACCCTTCATTGGCACGGTTTATACTTTGCAATGCATAATCACTAAACAGAAGGCCGGCCTCGGTGAGTGTAATTCTTTTTCCGATACGGTTGAACAGCGGAACATTTAATTCATCCTCCAACTGCTTGATTTGCTGCGATAATGTGCTTTGGCTGATATTCAAAGCCGTTGCGGCTTCCGTAAAATTCAATAACTCCTTCGCTTTTAAAAAGTATCTGAGCTGCCGTAGTTCCATATTTCTAAATCGGTTTTTTCGATCGATTTCATCGAAAAATAACGTTTTGCGAATATAGGTGATATTTTAATATTTGCCCAATGAACTCAAATTGAGCATTTTATCACTTAAATGAATTAACCATGAAACTAACACTATTTGTATCACTCCTCCTTGCTACCACTTGTTTGGCCGCGTTTGGCCAGGAAAAGCAGAACTCGTCCGTTGTTGAAAAAGGACTGACAAAAGTATCCGTCATGTACCCCTATGCCGAAGGAAAAACCTTCAATATGGAGTATTATGAAGCGAAGCATATGCCTATGGTGGCGAAGTTTTTAGGATCAAATCTGGTTAAATACACCATTGAGAAAGGGGTTGCCAGCGGTATTCCCAACCAACCATTGCCTTTCATGGCGATCGGCACATTCTATGTCAAAAGCCTCAGCGAGTATCAGGCGGCTATCGGGCCGAACAGAGACGCCATTCGCGCCGATTTTGCCAATTACACCAATGCATCTCCTGTTATCTTAGTGAGTGAAGTAGTAAAGTAAAGGCTAGTAACAGGCATTTTATATAAATCTGCCGACTTTGGGTAAAGGTCAATAGAACGAGGCTTTTTAGCTCGTCCTCTTGACCTTTATTTGTATATGCTCAATCGTCTAGCCATACCAGCCCAGTGAATCCATGAACAGAAGAACTGCTATTACACATGTTGCAGCCATGCTCGGCGGGGCTTTGTCCGCTCCGACGTTATTGGCTATGAACCGTTGGGAAAGTCGCGTGCCGTCAGAAAGTTTTCCGACGGAGTTCAGCTTGACTGGCAACCAGAAACTGATCGTCGCGGAAGTCGCTGAAATGATCATTCCCAGGACGACGACACCCGGAGCGAAGGATGTGGGTGTTCCGGCGTTCATCGTGATGATGTTGCAGGATTGTTACAAAACGCCGGAGCATAAGAGTTTCGTGGAAGGGCTGAGCAAGCTGGAAGGGAAGCAGTTTTTGAATATGAATCCGGAGCAGAAAACGGCATTGTTGCAGCAGGTCGAAATCGATTCTGCCGAAGAGATGAAGGCATATCAGGTGCAGCAGACCAAAATGGGCGACAACGAAGACCGCGAGCAAATGGCGGCCCAGGCGAAAGGGTTACCCTATTGGCGGCTGATGAAAGAGCTTACGATGCTGGGTTACTTCACGTCGGAGGAAGGGATAAAATCGTCCTTCGAATACGTCCCCATTCCGGGAAAGCTGGAAATGATCAAAATGAAGCCTAATCAGAAATCTTTCGCCTACTAGCCGCCAACCTTCACCATGAACTTAAATTTAAAATCAGACAAAGCACATACATTCGACGCTATCGTAGTCGGTTCGGGAATGACGGGCGGCATGGCAGCCAAAGAACTCACCGAAAAAGGCTTGCAGGTGCTCATGATCGAGCGCGGACGGGAAGTGAAGCACATCGAAGACTACGATACGGCCATGAAAGGCCCGTGGGAGTTTGAGCATAGGGGAAAGGTCTCGATCCATTCTGCCGAAGAGTATTGGGCAAACAGCCGTTTCGGGACGTTGGCCAACGAAGAAACCGCACCGTTTTTTACGGACGATAAAGAGAACCCGTATATAGAGAAACGTCCATTCGATTGGATTAGGGCCTATCACACGGGCGGGAAGTCCATGCACTGGGGCCGGCAGTCGTACCGGATGAACAAAAAGGATTTCGAAGCAAATGCCAAAGAAGGCATTGCGATAGACTGGCCGATCCGTTACGAAGACCTTGAACCGTGGTATACGCATGTCGAAAAATTCGTCGGCATCAGCGGCCAGGCCGAAGGTTGGGAGGTTTTGCCGGATGGCCACTACCTGCCTCCCATGCCTATGAGCGCTCCCGAGCTGTATTTCAGGGAAACGATGATGAAAAAGCTGAACCGGCCTGTCACGATCGGACGCATTGCTAATCTCACCAAGCCGCAGCCCTGGCACACGGATCTCGGGCGGGCGTCGTGCCAGTATCGCAGCAAATGTGCCAGAGGATGTCCTTATGGCGGTTATTATAGTTCATTATCAGGCTCCATACCGGCAGCGAGGAAGACCAACAAGCTGACCGTCCTGCACGATACCATTGCCAGCGAGATCATTTACGATGAAAAAACAAAGAAAGCCAAAGGTGTTCGGGTGATCAATCAGAAAACGATGGCTGTGGAAGAGTTTTTTGCGAAAATCATATTCCTGAATGCCGGCTCGATGAACTCGGCGGCGCTTTTGCTGAACTCGAAATCAAACCGTTTTCCGACCGGATTGGGCAATGACAGTGACCAGGTCGGGCGTAACATCATGGACCATCACCTCGGCGTTGGCGCGAATGCGACGGTCGAGGGCTTTGAAAACGACTATATTTTCGGTCAAAGGCCCAATGCGCTGTACATCCCGCGTTTCCGAAATTGGGGAACCGATAAGAAGGACTTCCTGCGCGGCTACGGATACCAGGGAGGGGCAAGCAAATCGGATTGGAAACGGGGCATTACGATGAATGGTTTTGGTGCCAGTTTCAAAGAAGATATGACACGCCCCGGCACCTGGACGATGGGCTTCGGCGGCTTCGGCGAAATCTTGCCCGATCCCACAAACCGTATGTTCCTGGACAAGGAAAAGAAAGACAAATGGGGCATTCCGATGATCGTTTTCGACGCTGCATTCGGTGAAAATGAACTCACAATGCGAAAAGATATGATGGCCTCGGCCGTGGAAATGCTGGAAGTAGCAGGCTTCAAAAACGTCACCGGCTTCAACCGGCAAGACACGCACCCCGGCCTGGGCATCCACGACATGGGCACCGCGCGCATGGGCAAGGACCCGAAAACCTCGGTGCTGAACAAATTCAATCAAATTCACGACTGCAAAAACGTGTTCGTCACCGACGGCGCAGCGATGGTATCGTCCTCCTGTGTGAACCCGTCCATTACGTACATGGCTATGACGGCGCGGGCGGCGGATTATGCGGTGAGGGAGTTGAAGCGGCAAAATTTGTAGGCGCGCGTATTTTTGCACAGATTGATGCCTTACTGGCACCACACACTTATATGGATATCACAGCTTATCCGACGTATCAAACCGGAAATCAGGAATTTAGTTTTCATAGCATCGGGCATCAAGGCGCTATTGAGCTGCGCATGCGTATCACATTGATGGACGCAGAGACCAGATTCTATAATATTGGGTTTGGTGTTTGGGATGCCAGGAGAAGAGATATTGATGATCAGGTCGCCATCCGAAATGGTGATACGGATCGCATTTTAGCAACAGTTGCACAAAAAGCGCTGGATTTTCTTAAACAGAATCCGAGAGCGAACATTGCCGCGACAGGGTCAGTTTTACCTGGTGAGCTGGCTTTGAGAACTCGAAAATATCAGATGGGCATTAATGCATATTACCACGAGCTATTCGAATTCTGTAATATCTATGGGTTTAAAGCGGCCAAAGTGGATGGAAAAATGGTAGGCAATTGGCCGAATTGGGACGGAGAATGGGTGCCTTTTAAACAAGGCACCAATTATGATGCGTTTTTGTTAAATTTAAAGTGATTTTATATTGAGTTAAGATAAAGAAGCAGCTATGCCTGATCACAATCCAAGGATATTGAAAGAAAAAGGTCAAACGGACTCTCATGCTCCGTCGATATCGCAATGCGTTTATGCTGGATTTAGCAATCCGAGACAATCTACTTTTGACCGTAAGGCAGCAGAAATGAAGGTTTTTCTGAAACGAAACCCTGTTCCAAAGGAGTTTCTGCGATAATCTTGCGCCCCCTCACTTCCAGCAAAGCCAGTAATTCGCTTGATGAGCGCTTTTCCACCGGTTTTGTGTAAGAAGGATAGGTCCTTTCTGGCTTTTTCTGAAATGCTTAAAGAATATCTGCCCATATATTTTTGAGGTCGCGGATGGAAGTCACTCTTCCAGCCTTAACGTCCTCAATGCCTTCCTTAATGGCATTCAGAATTTGCGGGTCCGAGAAAAAGACATCGGTTTCAGTATTTTCATCAATGGGCGTGAGTAAAACTGATTTTTTGTTCTTTCCCCGGTGAATGATCACCCGTTCCTTTTCGGCCAAATCCAGATAGTCTTTCTGTTTTCCCCGGAATTCTCTGGCTGATATAACTCTCATGGTGTACGTTTTCGTGTACACAAATATAAAGATAAGTTTGAATGGAGTCAAGGCAATGTTTTGGTGATTAGAGGCTTACCTTCCCTCAATCAGCTTCTCCAACCGCGCCATCATCTCATCCTTTTCTTTCAACATCCGCTCATACAATGCAATTTTTTCCTCGTGGAGCTGGATGATTTTTTCAACGGGGTTAATATGCTGAATGTTGACACCGTTATTATTGACTGCATTGCCTGAGAAGTTGCACGATATATTATTGATCGCCTGCTCTTCATCAAAATGCCGAATCGCCTCAGCCGGGATTTTAAGTATAGCCGAAACCTGTTCCAAAATCTCCGAATCGATCTTTTCCTTTTGTTCAAGCGTTGAGATCCTTTGCTGGTTCCATTCTTCGCCGAGCTCAAACGCAAGGAATTCCTGCTTAATTCCGAGCATCTCCCGGAAGCGTTTCAGATTGCGGCCTTCGTGGATCTTCGGGTTGGAGGTATGTGGCATGCAGGAAAGAGATTTAGTTGAAGAGGCAATTTAAATAAATCTGCTGGGAAGTAATCAATCCGTCCATTACCTACATGGCTATGACGGCACGGGCTGCCGGTTATGCGGTGCGGGAGTTGAAGCAGCAGAATTTGTGAGGGGAGAATACATCATGTTTTGAGTCCGGTCGACACTATTTTTTGATGTTGTTTTTTAATAAAATGCAGTTACAAAGTTTCTAATTTAATTTACTGAAAATGAGATAGTTGTAACTTTTTATGTCATGTAAAATTTTGTAAATTCATAGAGAGTTTTGAGGCTCTGAGCGGTCGTTTATATTTCTCTGATATTAAACATAACCTCTATGAAAAATCTTTTACAACCCTCACTGAAATTGATCCTTTTTTGCATCATTTTCCTGGCCGGCACTACTAATACCTCCGCCCAAAACTGGAATCAGATTGTCAAGCTTACAGCGCAAAACAATGGAGGAAGTTCGTCCAGAAATATTCAAGCCAACTATGGCAGGGATGTTGCAATATCGGGGAATTATGCCATTGTTGGAGCCCGCTCTAACAATACCGATGCTGACGGTCTGAATTTAGTAGCAGATGCAGGGGCAGCCTATATCCTTTTCAATAATGCAGGGAACTGGGCGCAGATAAGGAAGATTACATCTCCGGTTCGTGATGCCGAAAACTTTGGAGGATCAGTCTCGATTGCTGGTGACTATGCCGTCGTGGGTGCTGAACTCGAATCACTCGACGCTTCGGAAGCAAATTTCGTTGGTGCTGCCGGGGCGGTATACATCTTCAAAAAAGACCAGGGAGGGGCAGGGAACTGGGGTTTGATCAAAAAGGTTGTCGCACCCGTTCGCGCCGAGGGGGATTTTTTTGGTCATGCAGTCTCAACCAATGGCGATTACCTGGTCGTTGGAGCTGTTTTCGAAGATCAAGACCCGGATGAACTGAATACCTTACTTCAATCCGGATCAGCATACATATTCAAGAAAGACCAGGGTGGTGCCGATAACTGGGGTTTGATTAGAAAAATTACAGCTTCCACGCGTGGTGCAGGCGATCGCTTCGGTGAGGATGTGTCAATTGACGGGGATTATGTCATTGTGGGCTCTCCCCGGGACAGTGAAGATGCCAATGAAGCCAACTCTGTCAATGAAGCAGGCTCGGCTTATATTTTTAAAAAGGATCAGGGCGGTAGCGACAATTGGGGACAAATCAAAAAAATTACTGCTCCGGTCCGGGCAACAATTGATCATTTCTCTTCGGCGGTATCCATTTGTGCAAGCTACGCCATCGTAGGAGCGTCACAGGAAGATGAAGACGCATCCGAGTTGAATCCCCTGGGCGATGCCGGCTCGGTCTACATTTTTAAAAAGGAAGAAGGTGGCCCGGATAATTGGGGGCTAGCCAAAAAGATTGCTGCACCGGTACGGAAAGCGGGCGATGCTTTTGGTCTCTCTGTGTCGGTTAGTCAAGAGCACCTTGTTGTCGGAGCTCCTATCGAAGATGAAGATGCATCGGAAGCCAACAATGTCGGGGGGGCGGGCTCTGCCTACATTTTTAAGAAAGACCTGGGCGGTAGTGGAAATTGGGGGTTTGAGCAAAAAATTGTCGCGTCTTTACGCGCCGAAAGTGATGCATTTGGATGGTCCGTTTCAATCAGCGGGAATTACATTCTTGTAGGTATGGTCAGTGATGATGAAGATGCTTCGGAAGCCAATACCTTAGAAGGTGCGGGCTCTGCATATATTTTTAGTACGGATGATCCGCTCCCAGTTACGCTCATCACCTTTGAAGCAACTCAAAATGAAACCCAGGCGCTGCTCAGCTGGGCAACAACAACGGAAAGCAATTCCGATTACTTTGATATTCAAAAAAGCAGCGACGGGCGTAAGTGGAAGACATTGGGACGTGTATCGGCAGCCGTTAAAAGTGATCAGCTCCGGACCTATTCTTTCATAGATAACAATCCATTTGACAAAGATTCCGAAGGACAGGAGAACCTGTACCGCCTCAAAATGGTGGATCTTGATGGCAGTTTTGCTTACAGCCGTATTGTAAGTCTTTCATTCGGAGGTAGTCTGCAAATTATTCTTTATCCTAATCCCGTTTCCGACAGACTGTTTTGTACGTCTTCAAATGCTGTTAAAATGGAATCGATCAGTCTGATTAATAGTTCCGGCCAAGTAATGTTCCAGGCTACGGATGCCAACAAAACCGCCATCCCGACCGATCAGCTCACTCCCGGGATTTACACCGCCCTCATCAGGAAAAAACAAGGGACAATCCAGTTGCAAAAAGTTGTGGTGGTGAAGTAAAAGTTTTGCAATAGGTGAGCACGGGAATGTGCGTCTTGTTTGTTTTGAGGTAGTGAGAGAGGATGACCTTTATCCGTGTGTGGGCTCTTACCTGCGTATTTCACTATTTCAGCCTCACCAGCGGGTGATTCAGGCCATTCACGTCGTTTTTGACGATTTTATATTTAGCCAGACTTTTAAACAACGAGGTCAATGTCTTAAATCCGTAGGTGCGGGCGTCGAAGCTGGGGTCGATTTTCCGGAGCGAGGTGCCTATTTTAGAGACGAATGCTTCTTCTTCCTCATTGGCTGATATTTCAAATGCCTTGTCGATAATATTCATATCGATCTTCGGATACTTGCGTTTAGTGTCCTGCTTTTTCGGCTCTATCTTAACGATTTCCTTCGGGGCCACGTCCACTTTCTGAGGCTCAGGCTCCTCTGTATTCGTATCCAGCTCGACTACGAGGTTTTCGCTGAATGTGAAGATCTCACACGAATTCACGAATGCGATCGGCGTATTTTTCCGCCCGATCCCCATGACGAAAAGTCCTTCTTCCCGGATGCGCTTGGCAAGTCCCGTATAATCGCTGTCGCTCGACACAATGCAGAAGCCCTCGACGCTTTTACTGTGCAGAATATCCATTGCATCGATGATGAGCGAGCTGTCGGTCGAGTTTTTACCGGTCGTGTAAGAAAATTTCTGGATTGGACTGATGGAATGCTGGTTGACGATTTCCTTCCAGCTGTTCATCTGAGAAGTCGTCCAGTCCCCGTAAATGCGTCGTATGGTCGCTTTTCCGTATTTGGAAACTTCTTCCAAAGTTTCCTTCATCAGTTTGGCCTGCGCATTGTCCCCATCGATCAATACAGCAATGTTGAATTTGGTTTCGCTCATGGGTTTGAATCGTTTTCAATTCCAACTTACATAATAAATTCCATCAGGCCGCAATGCCGGCACCACCGCGCCCCTGTTAATGCATTGCCTCCCCGTGCAAAAACCGCGTGTAAACCGATGCGCCTTGCCAATTCAAATGATGCGGGTCAAACAAGTTTTCCGGCCTGAACAGCACATTAAGTAAAGGCTGCGCGGGTAAGGGGACGAGGCTTTCGTCCGGCAAAAAAGGCGCAACCTGTGACAGGACAGGATATTCGGAACGGGTAATGCTATTGGGATGATACAACACCACTTTCGTTCCAAGCTCCCTGGCCCGGGCAATCAGTTTGTTGATCTGAGCAATATAATAGCGGTTGGGTACTGACGGCCCGCGCGGACCCAGCAATTGTTCCGTCGCGCTTTTGTTCGCCATAATCCGGTCATTTGTCTCTGAAAGTCCCAGCGTAACGGACTGGTGGCCATTATCCAGCAGATTCGCATTGCCTTCGACCGGATCATTCTCCGGCCTAAGCGCTTTTTTGGCCGATAAGATCTGCGGGGCAATGGATACCATTTGAAACAGTGTCGTGTTGAGGCC
>NZ_CAMLSE010000066.1 GCF_946482605.1 uncultured Dyadobacter sp.
CTACACTCTTTCCCTACACGACGCTCTTCCGATCTCGATATCACGCAGGCATTCACGCCGCTGATCAAAGAGCTGTTCCTGGTGATCCTGCTCTATACGATCCGGTGGAAAAGGGGCATTAATTCCGATAAACTGCGTGAGTTGCTCTGGTCGGACAAGACGGCTGAGAGCGCGCGGAACAACCGGTCGGTGAACCTTACGAAACTCAAAGCGATACTCGCCAACATGCAGCATGCCCAGATCGCATTGGCTGCCGGGCACTGGAAGCTGGATTTCGACCCCGACGGCATCAGTATCGATTATCTTGATTTTCTCAACATAACCTCCGCACAGACCATCGATCGTCCCATGATCGAATCTTTGATCCGCATTACCGACAAGGGCAGCTTCCTGGCTAATGTGGAATACGAATGGCTGGATTCGTTCAAGTCGGAGATCTCGAACATGGTGGTCAATACGTACCTGACATTTGCGGGTAGCATTACGCTATCCGACGATCCGGAATTCGTGATCCGGCTTGCCAATAATATTTTCTATTTCGATCCGGCCAACGAAGAAGCGATGATCCTCAAATGCAAGTCGTTCGCATTACTGGGCAAGCATTCGCTGGCGAAAAGCACCTTCGAAAGTTTTGCCCGCGAGTACAACAACATCTACGGTGAAATCTTCCGGCGCGAGCTGACGGACATTCTCAAATCAGAAGTCTGAAATTGTGCCGGCAGGAAAACAGAAAAGCGTTAACCCATGCCCGGCAATTTCAGGCCGGACCCTTTTAACGCTTCCATCAGCTTCTCCTGAATTACCATTTTATTGTCGACGAAGCCGTGGGCGTCGAGCCACACATTCACCATTACCTTGTAGCCATCCGGCTCGATGGACGATATCCCGATTCGTCTTTCGGGGACTTTGAGGGCACTTTGGGCACGATCGAGGACACCGTTGACGATCTCCTTCACGGTGCCGAAGTCGATACTGTTGCTAAACTTCATCTCCACATCCAGCCGCCGGTTGCCGGATCCGCTGATGTTGATAATGACCTCGTTGGAGAGCTTGCTGTTTGGAATGACAACTGTGCGGTTATCATAAGTCCTCACAACGGTATAGAAGATCTTGATCGCCTGCACAGTCCCCTCCTGCCCTTGTGCCACGATGTTGTCGCCGACATGAAAGGGTTTGAGAATGAGGATCAATACCCCGCTGGTAAAATTCTGCAGCGTACCCGACAGCGCCAGGCCCGCTGCAACGCCGATCGCGCCGATCAATGCGGCAAAAACGGTCATTTGAATGCCCACGATCTGCATGACGGATATGATCAGCAGAATACGTAAGGTGGTGACTGCCAGGCTTAAAAGAAATGGCGTAAGCGACGGATCGATGTTCTGCCGGTTCATATGTCCTGTGAGCCAGCGCGAGAGCATGCGGACGAGCCACATTCCCACGATCAATACCGCAATACCGATGAGTACCGAAGGACCTGTTTCCAGGATCCATGTGTAAGCTTTGTTATAAAACTGCTGAACTTTCATATTTAACTGCATTGACTGAAAATAGCCTCTGGCCCAAAAAATCCGTTCCAATGCGTCCTGGCATGTTTTTTGAAAACCTGATGAACATATACCAAGGCAAATTCAGAAAACATGGAAATTCATCATCAACCCAAAACCAGGTCCTACCGGTATGTCGTGTACCTGGTGTTCGCGGCCATAGCCGTCGGTATCAGTTTCTATTTCTACTCACCGAAACCGGTGAACAAGGCGGCCAATAAAAACATGGCGCTTTTTCTTCAGAACAAGATCAGCGACATAGACCTTAAACTGCAACAGGGCGATGCGGACACGGATCTTGCCACCAGGCTATCCTGGCTTAAATCGAACACGGCACTTTACAATGAAGCAAAGGGCAATCACGACCAGAAGATCAGCAGCCAGCGCGAGGTCCTGAAAAAGAAGATGGTTCAGGTGCAGCAGCGCGACTTTCCCGAGTTAAGGAACGCATATGTGGAATCGAAAAAAGAAGTGCTCGACCAGCAGCATATTGCGATCGAAGTTTCGGGGGATCATCAGGAGGTCCTGACGTTTGAAGGCGATATATTTCAGCCGGAAAAAGTCCAGAAGGACTTTATGAAAAACATATACGGGATCGTCAATGACCTGCGCTTTAAGAAAGTCGTCTACAAATGGTCCGACCAGTCCAATGGCTTCTCCGACTACCCCATTGAGTCAAAGAGCGATACGGAGATCTGAAACAGGTGAGTCCGGCGGGGCCCGCTTCCGGTTTGACTGACCGGCGGCGGGCCTATTTCGTTGTAGGGGCAGCAGGTTTTTGCGATTCGCTGAACTCGCTTTTGTAGATCCGGACCAGGAGCAGGAGATAGCTGATCAGTAACGGCCCGAAAATAAAGCCCCAGAATCCAAAAAGTTTTAACCCGGCGATCAGCCCCAGGATCGTGATCACAGGATGCACATTACCTACTTTTTGCAGGAAAGTAATGCGCGCCACGTAATCGATGTTACCGATAATCACAACGCTGTAAATGGCCAGCCCGATCGCCTTGCCGTTTTCCCCGGACGAGAACAGGTAGATCACCAGGGGAAGCCAAATCATAGCCGTTCCAATCACCGGAAAGAAGGCGAAGATGCCTGTAATGAGCCCCAGCAATACAAAATCCTGAACACCGAATATCCAGTAGCCCAGCAACGCCACACATCCCTGGATCAGTGAAATCAAGGGTATCCCCAATGCATTGGCTCTGACCATCCCTATCGTTTCGTCGGCCAGCAAGCCCACGTTTTTCGGGCGGAGCGGTATAAAGTGTTCCAGCGTTTTCTCCATGTATCTACCGTTTTGAAACATAAAGAATGCCAGAAAAAGAATCATCAGCAGGTTTCCCAGCATGGTGGCGGAGCTGTTGAGAATACCTGGAATAAAACTGGCCGCCTTTTTGCGGACATCGGCAGTAGCTTCCTTGGTCAGCAAATCCTGCCCCGTCCACTCACGAAGCTGTGCGGATATCGCGTCGATGGCGTGATTGATCTGCCCGGGGTCTTTCAGGATATCGTCGATCTTGGAGAAAATCATTTGCAAGGAGAAATATACCGGCGCCACGATACACGCCATGAACAGCACCATAAACAAGATCGCAGTGATGCCTTTCTTCCACTTTCTCTGCTCAGTGAGGTAAAAATAGTACTGTCTGCAAAGTATGTACAGCGTGAGTGCCCCCAGGAAACCGGGAAAGAAAATGTAGAGCTGCTTAAAAACGAGCACTGCCAATGCGGTCACAATCAGCAGAAATATAACCTGACGAACACGATTATTAAAGTCGGAAACCATACCGGTCTGATTTTGGTGTATATACGCAATGCAATTACTGTACCTGAAATTTCATTTTCCCAAAAACAAAAAGCGCAGGACATTTTTTGTGCCCTGCGCTTTTTACAACTATCAAACATTATGCAGCCGTCTCGTCCTCTGTGGCGGCATCCGGAGCATTCTTTTTTACCGATTCGATCCCATTGTCACGGCTCGCAACACTTTCGTACATCTCACTGCTTCCGATGGCCTGCCCATTGGTCGCTTTAAGGAGGAAGTAGTACTTGTCGTTTTTCGACGTCAGACGCTCAAAACGGGCATCGTCCTGTGAATTTTTCTTCACCGACTCAACGCCGTTTTCACACGCCGCTTTGGTTGTATAACCTTCGCTCGCCAGGATCACCTGGCCGTTGCCGGCTTTCAGGTTGAACTGAAATTCGCCATTGGCCCTTTTTGAAATTACAAATTTTCCCATGTTTGAAAAGATTGGATTAGGCGGTCAAAATACGACTAACTTTTTTGAATGCAATGCCTATACGTTTTTTGTGCCTGCATGTAGCGTTTTCAGAACCTTCGCGCGGTAATGGCCGCTGATCGGCAGGATGCAGTTGTTTATCTCGACCGCGTGATCGCTGAAAGCGGTGATCCTGTTCCGGGCCACGAGAAAAGCACGGTGAATGCGCAGGAAACCTCTCCGGACGAGGGATGAGTGGATCTCGGCAAGGCCCTGATGAACAAAGATCTGTCCGTTGACCGTCGTCACCCGCGCACAGGTTTTCACGCCCTCCACATACAGGATGTCTTCCAGGAATACCTTGATAACCACTTTACCCGAAACCAGGTAAATGAATGGTGCGCTGGCACGGCGATCAGGCTTGTATGCAGCTGACGATACCATACATACCTCGGGCGTTATCGTTTCGAAACATTTGTCGATATACCGCAGGAAGAGCTCAAACCGAAAAGGTTTGAGCAGGCAACCGAGAATATGGCTTTCCTTCGGATTCACGAAACGGTGATTCAACGGCGCCAGGAAAATGACCTGCGGACGGCTCGGAATCAGTTTCAGGAAATCGATGCCCTTGATATTGGGCAGCTGTACATCCACGAACAGCACGTCCGTTTTGTTTTCCAGCAGATACATCAGCGCATCAATCGGATTATAAAAGGTGGCGGTCAGCTGAAGGGAGTCCAGCTCGCCGATGTACGATTCGAGCACACTCACAGCGTAGGGCTCTTCTTCTACAATGACACACTTAATTTTGCTCATATGGGTTATTCGGCCAAAAACTTCACATCAACAGTTGCCACTTTCCCATAGCGGGCAATGGCAGTTGAACAAAGAGGCTTTCCCGGAGCAGTTCAGGCAAGAAACAGGAAGACGGATTGAGTATTGATTGCCATCAAGTTCTGCATAATTCATGACATGTGCAATGTCGCACGGGAAGAAGATGCCCGCAGATGCAAAAAAATGTGTCTTACAGTTTCAAAACAGCCGTTTAATGGCCCGGACAACACGGCCCGGAAGGCACTGCACACGACAGGCCCGGGCCGGAAAGCATCAAATAACTGGTATTCAACAAATTACTAAACCAGCGTCAGATCGCATCTTACCAAGCGCTATTTCCCCCGACCGGCCGTCAGATACTTTTCAGATAAGTCCGCAAGGCCCGCATTTCGGTATCCGAGAACGCGGCGGTCATTTGCCAGGGCATCGGCGCTTTGAGCTCCGTGCCGTCGGGACGCTTGCCGGTACGTAAAGTATTGAAAAACTGCTCATCGGTCCATTTACCGGCGGCACCGGAGGATGAGATGTCGGGCGTGCCGTGCTCGCCGGGGCTGCCCTTCATGTTAGGCTGGTGGCAATGCGTACACACCTGGGCCACATACTTGCCAAAATCGGCTGTAACGCCTTCTTTCACAGCCAACGGCGGTGCGGCGTCATGGTCTATTTTCTCAGCGTGGAAAAGTTCGAGTTCGCCCAGATCGGTGAGGATCACCGCCCCTATCCCGATGTCGGTGGAAGGGTTTTCGCGGTCAACCGCCGGAACTTGCGAGCAGTAGGCGACAATGGCCGTCAGGTCCTGTTCACTGAGCTGATTATAATCGCCTGAGGGCATGTATGCCAGTGGCGTACCGTCATGCTGAACGCCATGCCGGATAGCGCGGACCCAGTCTTCCGTGCTGTAATTCTTTGGAATGCCTCCCTTTCCCTTCGTGAGGTTCCGGGCCACCAGGCGGCCCATTCCTTTCTGTTCGAAAATCACCCGACCGCCCAGATCTTTGCCGTGGCAGTCGTCACAGCCTTTGGTCGTCACCAGGTGCCTGCCCAATGCCAGAGTGGCGGAGTCCGTTGGAATATCGAGCCGGATCGGCTTGACCGGGTAAACGATCGTCCGGCGGTTCTCAACGGCAAAATAAGCTTTGGTGTAATAACCCATAGCGAGCAATACGATGACCAGCACGACCCGGCCGGTCCATTTCAGGATCTTTTTTAACATGGCTTTGTGACATTATAGTTTGGAAGAAACTGCCGGAACATTGCTCCGGCCTCACAAAATTGCCCGGCGGGGCTTTTCTTCCCATTGCTATCCTGTGCGAAGTGCCATAAAGCGTGCATGAAATGTCAGAATACGCGGATCAGCATCGGCTCGGCGGAAGCTATTTCCCCAGCCACTTTTTGAAGTCCATTGCCTTTTCCCTGCTGATAATCACCTCGCTGTCAGGCACGGGCGTCAGTGTAAGTTTAATTTTATTATTGAAATAAGGATTGATCTGCTGTACACAGTTAACACTGATGATGAACTGCCGGTTGGCACGGAAGAAACGCTCGGGATCAAGCATCTTTTCGAGCTCGTCGAGTGTGTAGTCGACCGGGAATTTCTGGTTGTTGCGTGATTTGAAAAGACTTGTCCCTTCTTCTGAATAAAAATAGGCGATGTCACTGACCTCTACGGGTATCCACTGCTGCAAATGCTTCACCAGGAAACGCTTGCGGAAATCGGACGGCTGCATTTGCTGGCGAAGCTGCTGCACCAGCGTGTCGATAGCCTCCCGGTCGATGTTAGCCTGGCTTTTTGCAGGTTCGGCTTCGGAATTCTTCGTGAGCCGGTTGTATTTGGCCAGGCTTGCTTCGAGCTCTTGCCGCTTGATGGGCTTCAAAAGGTAGTCGATGCTGTTGACTTTGAATGCGCGGAGGGCATATTCGTCATAGGAAGTCGTAAAGATTACGGGCGACTCCACCCGCACCTGGTCGAAAATCTCAAAACTCTGCCCATCGGCCAGCTCTATGTCCATCAGGATCAGGTCCGGGGCGGGATTGTTCTGAAGAAACGCCACGGATTCCTGTACACTGGCGGATTTCCCTACGATTTCAATGGCATTGTCAATTTCGGCTAACAGTTTGGAGAGCTTTCTTACGGCCAGATCCTCATCTTCAATTAGTAATACCTTCATAAATTGGTTTCCGGTTCTTGTGAATCAGGGGTAAAAGTTAGGTCAAAATAAAGAAATCCTGAAACCGGCGGTCCACAGAAACACACATTGCCGCCCTGAAACGGTATTTTATGGTATTGAACCGTCAGCCCTTCCGACCGGTGATCTTCCGGCCCGTCACGAGCTGCGATGCATTGCCGGACAGTTTATGCACCGCCTTGCCCGCTTCATGCTGCGGTTTTCCCGTTTGGTACTGATTGCCAATGGCCCTGCTGGCCGCGCAGCCTAATTTTGGCTCAGCAAAACAAAAGTCTATTAGCCATGAAACATTTCTCTACCATTGCTCCGCTCCTCTTGCTTGTCGTTGGATTGCTCGCCTGCAAGGACGATGACAAGAAGGTGACACCAGAACCGGTCAAAATAACCTTCGCCGACAAAAAATGGAAAACCGAAACCTGGGACCTCATCCGGCCGCTGGACCTGGATGAAGACGGTGATAAGGAAACCGACCTGATGCAGTTGCTGATTCCCTGCGACCTCGATGATTTTATTCTATTTAAAAAAGAAGGAAAATTTGTGTCCAATACCGGCGACCTGCGATGCAACGATAACGAGGAGCAGGAAATCTACTCCGCGGACTGGACCTATGACGAGGCTGCCCGGCTCATCAAAATGAAAAGCGTACCCGCCGGACTCGACAAAGAGGACTGGGAAGTAATGGAGTTGACTGAAACCACTCTGAAAGTACGCTTCAACCTCCTGCCGGAAGATGGTGAAAGTCAGGCGGTCAAGTGCGTCATGAAACTCAAAACAATCTGATGCGACGCTCGTTCCAGCTATGGATCATGGCAGCCGTGGTCTCCGGCTGCATCCATTCTGCTCCGGTGCCCGACATGGTCAAATCCTCCGCGCCCGGTTTCGGCAGTTCGCGACTGCGCCCTACCGGCACCCCGCTCACATTTCCGAAGGGCGTCGAGATCGTCGGAAGGCCGCATCGGGATACGGCGTGCATGAACGAAGCGCATCGGACAAAAAGTGTTTATGGCAGCGGAAACGCGGTGCGCTTCTGCATTGTGCTTTCGAATCGTACGCACGGGCCTCTCACCGCGACGCTCCCCGCCGGTACTGTCTTCATTTCGATGGACGACAAATCGCAGAATGGGCTGGTGGTGCAAACGATCCGTCTGGCAATCCCGCCGCTGAGCACGGCTTCGTTTCACGTTCTGAGCAATGGCATCAACGAAGACCGGGACGATTCAAGCCATTCCGGCGAATTTGACCCACAACCTCTTCTGAGCGACTACGCGCCGGTGTTGGAGCTGACAGATCTGTTGCGCGGCAAGAAGATCAACGTCGAAGATTACCCGTCGGCAAACCTGCCCTCGGAAATTTCGGCCCCCGTGCAGAACGCGGTACACGAAATCGCGCATACCGGCCGGATGTCCGCGGACACGCGCACGGACCTCGCGCAGCTTCCCGACAAATGAGCCTCAGGCCAGAGCGAGTAATGGAAGACTGACAGAAAACGATTGCTGGTTTTCTTCGATACTGATTTCGCCCTGCCCGAGCAACCCGTATTTGGTGGCAATATTGGCCAAACCAATACGGCTGGACGGCACGGTAACCGTACGCCTTTGAAGGTTATTGGATACGACCAACCTTCCTTCCCCCGTCGTCACGAGCCGGATGTACAATGGCTGCTGCGGCATGATTACGTTGTGCTTTACGACATTCTCCATCAGCAGCTGCAGCGTGAGCGGTGGCAGCATATGACTGCGATATACGGGATCGATGTCTTCTTCCAGGCGCAGGTTGCTTCCGTAGCGGGTGCTCAGCAAATGGAAGTAAGAACCTGCGAAGTTCAATTCCGATTCCAGCGTGGTCAGCTCCGACTCGTTACTGCGGAGGAGGTATCGGTATACGTTGCTCATTTCATCGATGAACTGCGTCGCCAGGTCAGGATCTTCTTCGATCAATGAGGACAGGGAATTGAGGCAGTTGAAAAGAAAATGCGGATTGATCTGCTGTTTCAGGCTTTCGAACTGGGTTTGGAGATTGGCCTTCCGGAGCTTTTCCGTTTCCAGTAGTTTCTGTTGCCACAATTCAAATGCGAAAACACCCTCGTGGATACAGGTCACCACCACGTTCATCAATGCACCCAGTGCCAACGCCCACTCATAGCTGGCTCGATCGAAAGTGTAGCCCGGGAACCGAACCCATTCATAACCAAAGAACAGTCCGCTGATGATCAGCACATTCACGAAAATATGCACAGGAATCATAAGCAGCATCCGCCTGGGCGTCTCTCTGAAATTGGAATACCTGTTCCGGAACCAGTCGCCGATGCGGGCATGGATAAACTGGTAGGCCAGCCCGATGATCACGAAAAGCACGATCGTCGCTTTCGCGAAGACACCCGCACCCGAAAAGTAAAGCTCCCCCAGCAGGAGGTAGTTCATCAGCAGAATGTAGGAGGGCAGGATGAACACGGCGATCCAGATGTCCTGCCTCGTGTAGGTTACTATTTTCATGATCGTTGGCTGTCTGCGAACTGGCGAGGGACTACCGGTACTCTTACAGAAAAAACTTCGCCGTCATCGAATAAGAGCGGCGGTTCCAATCCAAGGTCCCTGAACCGCGCGATCAGCAGTTCCAGCCCTTCCCGGGCGGCTTTCACCTGTTTCGGCTGGACCGTGTTGCTCACTTCCAGCCATTGGTCCGTCGTGGTAATGGCCAGCTTCAAAGGTTTTTGCTTCATCACCACATTGTTCCGGATCGCATTATCCACCAGCGTCTGCAACGTCAGTGTGGGCAGCATGGCTCCCCAGTACGCATCGTCGATCTCGACTTTCGCTTCGATGGCCTCCCCATACCGGATCGCGGTAAGGAACAGGTAGGAGGTGATGAAATCGTTCTCGCTTTTGACGGACGACAATCCATTGTCGCTGGTGTGCAACAGGTACCGGTATACGCTGGAGAGTTCATCCAAAAACGCATTCGCCTTCACACGGTCCTCTTCGATCAACGCGGACAGGGAATTGAGGCTATTAAAGAGGAAATGCGGGTTCACCTGGCTTTTCAGGCTATCGAACTGATTCTGTAATCCCGCTTTCTTAATGGCTTCCTCCTCCTGCAACACAGCGCCGTACTGGCTGAGCGAATAGATCAGTTCGTACAATGCGCCCACCGAGAAGAGTGATACAATGCACAAAGCCACGTAAATACTGTATTCCTTAATGGTAAATACTTCCCAATCCCAGCGCGCGAAGTACATCAACAGAAAGAAGAGCGCCTGACTTAGTACCTCTATCACCAGGTAGCCCGTAAAAGTAGCGATAATCCGTTTTCTGGTCTGTCCCATATCGGGATACCGCTTTCTGCATTTGCCGCTCCATTCGGCCATGACCTTCCAGGTAACGAGTGCGCAGCCCAGCCATGCCAGGGTGATGGTGAGGCTTTTCCAGTTGCTACCGACAAATTTCTGGACCAGAAACAGGTTCAGCAGCAACGTCCAGGTGACGATCAGGACGGGGCGGAACCATTTCCATTGTGATGGATCTTTCAATTGATACTGACAGGTTAATGCAATTCCCGGGAACGTACTTTTGATTTCAAATATAAAACTAAACCCGCCGGAGCGATTTGTCAACAGGTTTACGACGCCTGAACGGAAGACGCTCCCGATCCGGAAAAACGACCGTCCCGAATTTGATCAATAAATGCAATTTTTGAGCTTCACAGCAAAAAAATCATCACTAATAAAACTTATTTTTGATTTACAAAATGATCACTCAGGTGACTTCTTACATCTTCTGCCAGCCAAACAGACGCAAAGATGAACAACGGATATGAATTTCGCATATACCTGCCCGGGGTATACCAGCACTTAGCCCGCAAGGGAATGACTTTCGTGTACCACGATGGTCCGTAGGCCTGCAAAATCGTCGACAGTTTCAACCACTATTCCGATTATGGCCAACCGCAACAATCCCTCGCCGGCACACCCACCGGGCAAGGCTGCCAGCCAGCAAAAAACATCCCTTCCGGAGGTAATGGAAGCCAATTATCTGTACAACCTGTCCCTGTCCGAATTTGCCAGAATTTCGAACAGGAGCCTGGCTACCTTCAAAAGGGAATTCAAGGCAACTTTCTACGTTTCGCCCGGCAAATGGCTGATCACCAGAAGGCTGGACTATGCACAACTATTGCTATTTACCACCCGAAAAAGCATTAACGAGATCACATTGGAAAGTGGCTTTGAGAATACGTCGCATTTCAGCCGCGTGTTCAAGGAACGGTTTGGCACCTCACCCCTCCATTTCCGTAAAGCGCAATCTCACGCCTGATCAGCAGTCAGTTTTATCCGCATCCGATACCCGGCCCGCCATGCGAGCCGCAATACCTTGATTTTCACGTCAAACCCCGTAGCACTTATGGAAACAATTTCTCCCGCTCTCGCCCGCCCCGACTTTCGTGGCCGTGTGATCGCCCCAGGCGATCCGGATTACCATACCGCCCGCAATGTGCACAATGGAATGATCGACAAATACCCCGACCTGATCGTCCGTTGTGCGGATGAAGAAGATGTCGTCAGGGCCGTGAACTTTGCCCGCGAACACCACCTGTTGCTGGCGGTGAGAGGGGGTGGCCACAATGGCGCAGGCCTCGGCGTATGTGACCGAGGGTTAGTCATCGATCTTTCCCTGATGCGGCATGTGGAAGTGGATCCCGGCGCGCGGACCGTGCGGGCCCAGGGAGGTTGCCTGCTGGGCGATCTGGATGCGGCGGCACACCCCCATGGACTCGCCGTGCCTACGGGGATCAATGCCACCACCGGCATCGGGGGACTGACACTGGGTGGTGGTCTGGGCCACCTGACACGCTTTGCCGGCCTTACCATCGACAACCTCCTGGAAGCGACGATGGTCCTGGCCGACGGCAGCGTCGTGCGCGCTTCGGCTACCGAGCATCCCGACCTTTTCTGGGCAATCCGTGGCGGCGGCGGCAATTTTGGCGTGGTAACTTCATTCCTCTTCCGTGCGCATCCGGTGCATACGGTGTACGGAGGACCGATGTTCTGGCATATGGACGATGCCAAGGCGATGATGGAGTGGTACCAGGATTTTATCACAAAGGCGCCGGAGAGTGTGGGCGGTTTTTTTGCGTTTCATAAAATCCCGCCGGCCCCCATGTTTCCCGAACAATACCACCTCGAAACCATGTGCGGCATTGTATGGAGCTGCATCGATGAAGAGGAAGCCAATGAGGTTTTTGATACCGTCCGGAAGTTCCGGCGTCCGCTGATCGACGCGGTGGGGCCATTACCAGTGCCGGCATTGCAAACGATGTTCGATGACCTCTTTGCCCCAGGGATGCAATGGTACTGGAAAGGAGATTTTGTCAAACACCTGAGCTCCGAAGTCATGGACGTGCATATCCGCCATGCGCACAAAATCCCTAATTTCTTTTCCGGCATGCACTTGTATCCTGTCAACGGGGCAGCCGCCAGGGTACGCAACGAGGATACGGCCTGGAATTACCGCGACGCCACCTGGTCGATGGTGATCGTCGGCATCAGCCCCGACCCCGGTGAAAAAGAATTGGTGACCCGTTTTGCACGCGATTACTGGGAAGAACTCCATCCGCACGGTGCAGGCGGAGCCTATGTCAATTTTATGATGGACGAGGGCTCGGACCGCGTCAGGGCCACTTATGGAAGCAATTTTGAAAAGCTCTCCCGCATCAAGCAGCAATACGATCCCGGGAATCTGTTCTGTGTCAATCAAAACATCAAACCTTCTGAAAGCTGACTAAAACCCGGGGCAGGCATTTAAACCCTGCCCCGTTATGCTAAAACAAAACGCCTTCGTCGTCCGATTTGGCCGGAGGCGTATACACATCCGCGCTATCGGCTGGTGCTGTGGTGCATTCGCCCGCAAAATTGGCTGGCTTCGTGAAGGGCCCTTTGCGGTATTGGACCAGGGTCTGATCATTGTATACTTTCTGCATGAATGCGCCCCAGGCCGGCATCGCTACTCGCCCGCCCTGGCCTAACGCCAGCGTGCGGAAGTGAATGCTGCGGTCTTCACCGCCCACCCATATGCCCGCGACCAGGTTGTGCGTCATGCCCATGAACCACCCGTCGGAATGGTTCTGTGAAGTTCCGGTTTTGGCGGCGATCTCGTTGCCATCCGTCACGCCATACTGACGCAGGCGTCCCGCGGTGCCGCCTGCATCTTCCACCGCGCCACGCATCAGGTACAGCATGTTGTAAGCCATATTTTCATTCAACTCCTGGCTCTGCTGCTCGTGAAACTCTCCCAGCAGCTTGCCGTGGCGGTCCTCGATCCGCAGGATCGTCATCGGCATGACCTTGTACCCGCCGTTGGCGAAAGTGCAGTAAGCGGAGACCATTTCATATACTGACACATCCCCCGTTCCGAGGCAGAGTGCCGGAGTAGCCGGCAGTTCGCTCGTAATGCCCAGTTTGTGCGCATAGTCCACCACGGTATTGGCCTTTACCATCTTCATGATGTAGGCCGTCACCGAGTTCACCGATTTACCCAACGCCTGCCGCAGCGAAAGCGGTTGCTCGGAGTATACGCTATTGGAGTTTTTAGGCGTATAGTCTTCCGACACATCATCGATCCCCGCCTGAAATGTGACCGGCGAGTCCATGATCTTCTCACAGGGTGTGATGAAGTTTTTATCAAGACCTGCGGCGTAGACAAACGGCTTAAATGTAGAACCCGGCTGCCTTTTACCCTGTTTCACATGATCGTATTGAAAATATTTGAAATTAATCCCTCCTACCCATGCCTTCACGTGCCCGTTCTGCGGGTCAATGGCCATCATACCGGCCCGCAGGAAGCGCTTATAGTACTTAATGGAGTCAATGGGGCTCATCGTTACTTCCTTCTCTCCGTCCCATGAAAACACCTTCATTTTATAAGGCTTATTCATCACTTTCCATGCTTCCTCCTCACCCAGTTTGTTTTTAAGTACTTTGAAATAGGGCAAACGACGGACAGCCGTGTTGATAAAACCGGGAATTTCCTTCCCGTCCTCACTGATCCACGGGTTGCGTCCTTTCCAATGCTCATTAAAGATCTTCTGCTGTTCCTTCATGTGCCGTGTCAGCGCTTCTTCCTGGTACGTCTGCATGCGCGAATCGATGGTGGTGTAGATCCGCAGTCCGCTGGTGTAGAGATTGAGATCGGTGCCATTCTCCTCATTGTACAGTTTCACCCATGCTTTGAGGTAACCCCGCACCGATTCGCGGAAATAGGGAGCGGGGCCGTTGGCATGTGTTTCCATGGCAAAGTCGAGGCCCAGCGGCTTTTCCTTCAACTCATTGAAATCCTCGTCCGTAATGTAGTCGTAACGCGCCATCTGGGCCAGCACGGTATTGCGGCGATTGGTAGCGTTTTGCGGAAAACGCATCGGGTTATAGATCGTCGGATTTTGCAACATACCCACCAGCAATGCCGACTGTGGGATGTTCAGATCCGATACTTCCGTATTGAAATAGGTTTTGGCGGCCACTTTAATGCCGAATGCATTGTTGCCGAAGGACACCGTGTTGAGATACATCTGCATGATCTCCTGCTTGGTATACTTTCTTTCTATGATAATGGAAAGTATCCATTCCTTGGTCTTGGCGATGACGATGCGGACGCCCGGAATTTTCCCCAACACACCTTCAAACTCCTCCGAACGGGTGTTGAAGAGGTTTTTTGCGACCTGCTGCGTGAGGGTACTACCGCCGCCCGAACTCGAATTGCCGGTCAATATCCCTTTTGCAACACGCAGGAGGCTCCTGGGGTCGATGCCCGAATGGCCGATAAAACGGGTGTCCTCCGTTGCCAGTAATGCATTGATCAGATTGGGTGAAATCTCCGAGATCTCGACCGGCGAGCGGTTTTCATTGAGATACTTGCCCAGTGACTTCCCGTCCTCGGAAA
>NZ_CAMLSE010000067.1 GCF_946482605.1 uncultured Dyadobacter sp.
CCAGCACGCGCAATGGGCCACCGGAAGCATCAACCTCGCACCTACGTCCGCTCCGTTTGCGGGTGCATTGCAGAATGAATATCCCGAGATCGAAAAAACCGTCCGTATCAGCACCGAGGGCGGCGGGACGATCCATTACCGGGATAAGAAAATCGATGCAAACGACATCTGCTTCACCGACGCCTCAGTCTTTGATATTTTCAACCGTGCATTCATTTACGGCGATCCAAAAACCGCATTGAAAGAGCCTCAAAAGATCGTTCTGACCAAAACATTGGCGGAAAAGATCTTCGGAGATGCGTCGAAGGCATTGGGACAAACTGTTTTTTTCTCCAATAATTTCCCCAATTCCGTATCCGGCGTCATAGAAGACACTCCTTCGAATTCGCATCTGCAATTCAGCGCATTACGTTCCCTTCCGGAAGGTTTCACCGGTGGCTGGCAGAACGGCGATCTCTACACCTATATATTGCTGAAAGAGGGAACCGGCCACCAGCAACTCGAACAGAAATTCCCGGCTTTCTACGCAAAATACCTGAAAAAAGAAATCGGTGAGGCCAGTTACCGGATGGAACTCCAGCCGCTCACAACCATTCACCTGCATTCGAACCTTGACTATGAGATGGGCACGAACGGCAACATCAATACGGTTTACATTTTCTCCGCCATTGCATTGCTGATTCTCGTAATCGCGTGTATCAATTACATCAACCTTTACACCGCACGCTCGCTCAAACGCATCCGCGAAGTGGGTGTGCGTAAGGCCATCGGTTCACAACGGTTGCAGCTGATCGCGCAGTTCCTGACAGAATCTTTTATCATGACCATCCTCGCCGGAATGGTCGCATTCCTCCTTGCCCAAGCCGCATTGCCTGTTTTTAATAAACTGGCGGAGAAATCCCTGACCATTCAATACCATAATGGCTGGACCACCGCATTGATTTCGGTTTCCTTCCTGGTTCTGATCGGCCTGGTCAGCGGACTCTATCCTGCGATGATGCTGTCGGGCTACCGGCCCGTAACCGCATTGAGAGGGCAGCTGGGCAGTGCAACCGGGGGCGCAGGGTTCCGTCAGTCGCTGGTGGTGTTCCAGTTTGCAGCTACGGTGGTCATGATCGCATGTGCAGGCATCGTGTACCGACAGATACACTATGTCAATCACAAAGACCTTGGATTCAACAAAGACCAGGTACTTACTTTTCATGTGGATAAAAGGGAAGTGAGAAGCCAGGTACATGCATTGAAAGAAAAACTTGAACAAAACCCGCTGATCGAAAGCGCTGCGTCTGCGAGTAATCCTATCGGCAATAACACGATCGGTTCTTCGAGCATTTTCATAGAGACAACCAACGGCGAAATGCCTTCAACGACCCAGATCACGCAGCGCTTCATGGCGGACGCCGATTACCTCAAAACAATGGAGATCAAGCTATTGCAGGGACGTAGTTTCCGGGATGATTTACCAGGCGATCTGACCAATTCCGTGCTCGTCAATGAAGCATTAGTCAAAAAACAGGGCTGGGGCAATGCGATCGGCAAAAAGATCCGCTTTGTCAATGATAGTAACCAGCCTGGGGAGGTAGTTACGGTGATCGGGGTAACCGGCGATTTCCACACGTATTCCCTGCAACATAAGATCGAGCCGCTGATCATTCAGCTGCCGCCGGCATCGGAGCAGGACAACGTATATGTGCGCATCAACCCCACGAACGCGAAAGAGGCGCTAGCCTACATCGCACAGACCTACAAATCCTTCGATCCCGACGCGAGCCTGAATTTCCATTTCCTCGACGAGAATTTCTCAAAACAATATCAATCGGAACAACGGCAGGGTAATGTGCTCCTTGCATTCGCAGTATTGGCCATTGTGATAGCCTGCCTCGGTCTTTTCGGTCTGGCCGCATTCGCCGCAGAGGCCCGCACCAAGGAAATCGGCGTAAGGAAAGTGCTGGGAGCGAGTGTGCAGGACGTCGTGCTGATGCTTTCCAAAGATTTCATCAAACTCGTCGTGCTGGCGATTGCCATCGGCACCCCGCTGGCGGTGTATGCGATGAATGAATGGCTTAAAAATTTCGAATACCGCGAACAACTTTCCTGGTGGGTGTTTGCCCTGGCCGGACTCATCGCGATCCTGATCGCATTGATCACCGTCAGCTCGCAGGCTCTGAGATCCGCATTGACCGATCCGGTGAAGGCGATCCGGGCGGAGTAGGCTTAGTATTGATGAAAACCTGACTAACAATCTGATTTGCAATTATTATAAAAAACCCGGCGATAGCTGATATTCATGCTAAAAACCTACCTTAAAATTGCCATCCGCAACTTGTGGAAGCATAAGCTGTTCTCCTTCATCAATATCACCGGGCTGGGATTAGCAATGGCCTTCTGCTTCATGCAGCTGATCCAGGTGCAAAGCACATTTGAAAAAGACTCTTTTCATCCATACCCCGACCGCACCTACCGGATCATTACCGACGCCACGGCCAAGGACGGCGAAATGCATTCCCTGGCCTCCACGCCATTTCCACTTGGAGAAAAACTACGGAACGAGCAGAGCGTGATCGAACGGACGGTCCGGATCAACCGCTCCTTTGGCAGCAACCTCAGCAACGGGATCAAGACGCTGCGCACAAGCGGGCATTATGCGGAACCTTCCTACTTCGAAGTATTCGGCTTCCCACTGGCAAAAGGCAGCGCCTCGTCCGAACCCTGGACAGTGGTGCTGACGCACGAAATGGCCGAACGTTTCTTCGGGAACGCCGATCCGGTCGGAAAAACATTGATGAATGCCGAGATGGGGACATTCACCATTACCGGCGTTTTGAAGCCTCTGACCAAATTTCAGACACACTTGAAAACGGATATCGTCGTCTCGATGGCCACCTTACCATTGATCAATCCCGCTTTCAAAAATGATGACTGGCAAAGCTACAACACCTATACTTTTGTGTTGCTGACCAAAGGCTCGTCCCGGGAAGCGCTCGATCAGGCGCTTGCGGGGGTAGCCGCTGATAATAAAAAGGCGATCCGGTTCCGGGATATTAAGGAACACGCTTTTCGCACCCAGTCGTTATCCGAAATTTCTCCCGATTGGGAGGGATTGCTGGACAACCCGTTTGTGGAACCGATCTGGAAAATCAGCGTAAGCCTGCTCATTCCGCTGATCATCATCGTTCTGGCTGGTTTTAACTATATCAATCTCACGCTCACGAGGTCACTCAGCCGCGCCCGTGAAGTGGGCGTACGCAAGGTAGCGGGCGCGAAACGTTGGCAGCTCGTCAATCAATTTCTCGTCGAGACGATCGTCGTGGCATTTCTGGCGCTGGGTATCGGCTACGTGGGCCTGGCCCTCATGAAATCCTATATCCACATCCGCTGGATAACGTGGGAAGTGAACGATACGCGGGTATTGTGGGCAGTCTTTATCGGATTTACCCTCCTTACCGGCTTTCTTGCCGGGATTCTGCCTGCACGGATTCTCTCTTCGTACCAGCCTGTTCAAACCCTCAAAGGCGAAATGGCACCGACCGGCATAGGTAAGCTTGGTTTCCGTAAGACATTGACCATCATCCAGTTTGTTGTGGCGCTCGTATTTATGACCGGCACCGGCATTATGAACAGCCAGTTTGATTATATGGCCACGGACAATGAGAATTTCAACCGGAAAAACATTGTCAACATTCCGTTGGCGGCCGACAGCGATTTCAAATTGCTGGCGAATGAAATGGGGCGCGAAGCCGGGGTGAAGCGGGTTGGGCTTACCTCCGCTACTTTTAATGAGGGGTCCGGAAAAGCCAGGCTCAGCCGATTATCGGGCAAGCACGCGGGCGATCAGCAGGACACTTTCATTTATGCGACGGACGGGAATTTTATCGAAAACATGAAACTGAAATTCGTTGCCGGCGAAAATGTCCCGGCCTCTTCCGACACCACTGTTCATTTTGTGGTGCTGAACCAAAAGGCTGCGCAGTCACTGGGCTGGAAGGATCCGAAAGAGGCTGTCGGGCAAACGATCATGCTCAATCAGACTCAGGTGATCGTTTCGGGTATCGTGAAGAATTTCTGCATCATGCGCTACGAATTACCGGTCTCTCCGCTGATACTCGCATTTGACCCGCAGGAAATCAAGGTACTTTCGCTGGAAGTGGCAGATGGTATCGATCGCGACCGGCTGACGACGGCTCTGGGAACGATCTGGAAACGCTATCACCCGCATGAGTCCTTCGTCCATTCCTGGTATGAGGATCAGCTTTACGAAGATTACAGTGAAAATGGAGACCAGAAACTAACCAGTCTGCTCGTGCTCATTGTGTTTGCCATTGCTGCAATGGGTTTGCTGGGAATGGTCACCTACGCTACGGCCAAGCGGGTGAAGGAGGTCGGCGTGCGGAAGGTAATGGGTGCCAGCGTGGCACAGATCATGCATTTGCTGTCAGCCTCGTTTATCAAAATGATACTGATCGCCGCTGCCATTGCCATCCCGATCGGCTATGCGCTGGGGTCGTTATTCCTGAACATCTTCACCTACCATGCTCCGCTGGGGCCCGGCGTATTCCTCACTTGTATAAGTAGCCTGGCGTTCATCGGTTTGGCCACTATTGGAATTCAAACCTACAAGGCAGCCGTCACGAATCCGGCCGAGACGCTCAGAAATGACTGAAAATCTTTATTCGCCATTCTCCCCTTCTTGGTTAAAAAAAGTTAAACGGATCTCTTCTGAAATCAATCGTTTAAAAAGAGGGTAGTTTTGGGGTATGCTGAAAAACTACTTCAAAATTGCCTGGCGCCATCTGCTTAAACGCCGCTTTTATGCATTGGTAACCATCCTGGGCCTGGCAGTCGGAATGACATTCTCGTTTCTCATGATGGCCTATGTGTGGAGCGAGCTGAGGGTCAATGCGGAACTCCGCAACGCCGGCAACCAGTATATCCTCCGAAGCAAATGGACAAACCCGGATATGGGCGTCGATATGGCAACCCTCGGACCGTTGGCCAAAACATTAAAGGCAGATTATCCTAACCTGGTGGCCGGCTACTACCGCTACGATGCAATTACCGTGGCGGTTTCAAAAGGTGATAAGCATTTTCGGGAGGACGTCCAGGTCGGCGACGCTTCACTGCTGGGCATGTACGGATTTCCATTGCTGCACGGCAGCGCCCGCTTCGCATTGAGCACACCAGATGCCATAGCCATCACTGAGGAAAAAGCGATCAAGTATTTTGGTAAAACCGACGTCATCGGCGAGTCGTTAACGCTGCATAATTTTGTGGGAGGCAAACAGGAGTTTCAGGTCACAGCGGTACTGAAAACACTTCCGGACAATTCTGTCACCCATCTGCTATCCAGCCAGGCAGAGATCTTCATTCCATTCAGCAGCCTGGAAGGCCGGAAAGGGTCGGAGGACAACTGGAATTTTCCTTACATGGTCAGCTACCTCGAACTTCGGGACGGTGTATCGCCCCACGAACTCGAAAAAGCCATCAAACAGGAATTGAACACCCATGCGCCCGCAGGTATTCGCGCCAATCTGGAAGTTTACCTTACCCCGCTCGACACCTATTACCGCGAAGCCAACAATGGTATCGTCAGAAAGATGATCCTGACGCTTTCGGGCATTACCCTGTTTATTCTGGTGATGGCTATCGTCAACTTTGTAAACATCACCATTGGAAGTTCGGCGTCGCGGCTTAAAGAAATCGGGGTCAGAAAAGTGCTCGGCAGCCTGAAAAGCCAGCTGGTGGGGCAGTTTTTGGCAGAAGCGATCCTGCTTGCCTTCTTCGCGATGGTACTCGCTCTGGGCTTCTACGAGCTATGCCGCCCGCTTTTTGCGGGTATTTTTGGAAAGCCGGTTCGTTCACTGTTTGCATTGCCGCCTTACTCTTTCGTGATCCCGCCGATCATTGCCTTCTTGATCGGTTTGCTCGCAGGTATTTATCCCGCATTTGTACTGTCCGGCATTCCGTCGGTGGAATCGATGAAAGGGAAGTTAAAATCCGTCAAAGCCAGTGTGGTTTTCCGGCGTGTGCTGATTACGGTGCAATTTGTGATCGCATTGTTAGTGTTTGCCGGGGCCGCCATCGTATCCCGGCAGGTGAGTTATTTCTTCAACAAAAATCTGGGTTATCAAAAAGAATCACTCGTAACCGTAGCCGTTCCTCGCGACTGGACACCGGCGGGGCTCACTAAAATGGAAGGTATCCGGGACGAGCTGGCCCGCATGACCGAAATCAGCAGCATCAGTCTCTCCTACGAGATACCAAATGGGAATAATGGAGGACACTTCGGTGTGTACCGCTCCGGCCAGGATTCGACCCACGCCATTCATACGCTCTTCCTCGGCACCGACGCGGACTATGCTCGGACGTACGGAATCAGAATGCTGGGCGGGCTTTTTCTTCAGGAGAAAAACACGGCCTATCAGCCCAACCGGATAGTGCTCAACGAGGCAGCCGTCAAGGCATTGGGATACACCAGCGTGCCGGAAGCCGTAGGGCAGCAAATCAGAGTAGAGACGCTTCCCGGCGTATGGACGATCGCGGGTGTTACGCAGAATTTCCATTTTGAATCCATGCACCAGACTATCAAACCCCTGGCGTTCGTGGATGTGCGCGGTGCGAACTCATACCGTTATCTGTCTATCAGGCTCCACCGTTCAGACCTCAGCCAGGCGATGTCGGCGATCGGAACCAAATGGCAGGAACTCATGCCCGACGCGCCTTTTGAATACAATTTCATGGATGACACGCTTCAAAAACTCTACGAATCCGAAGTACGTCTCAAGAAAGCATCCCAGGTGGCCACTGCATTGTCGATCGTGATCGTGCTGCTGGGTATCCTTGGATTGGTATCGCTCAATGTCTCCCGGCGCACGCGGGAAATAGGCATCCGCAAAGTACTTGGCGCAACCGGCCTCCACGTCATGCTGATCTTCCTGAAAGAATTTCTGGCCATCATGCTCGTCGCTGCCGGCATTGCATTCCCCGTAGCTGTTGTGTTGGGAAAAAACTGGTTGAGTACCTATGCTTACCGAATGGATCTGGGCTGGGGCCTTTTTGTAGGAATCGCGGCCCTGTTCAGCGTAATGCTCACCGCGCTGGTGTGGCTGCAAACGTTAAAGGCGGCGATGACGAATCCTGTGAAGAGTTTGCGGAGTGAATGAAGCTACGGCCTGAAAATTTCGTAAATATCAAATCCTCGCTTTTGATAAAGTCCCTTATCTCTTGGATTCCACTATCGAGTTAATGATCGACCAGAACTCTCATGCTGCCGCATCAAAGAGAGTCCTTTTCTGTTGATCGGCTGAAAACTCAAGAGCAACCGAAATATCCTCTCGCGTTAATTCAGGAAAATCGATCAAAATATCTTCAAACGACATTCCTGACGCCAACCACCGCAAAACATCTTCCACCGTAATCCGCATGCCCCGGATACACGGTCTCCCCCCTCTTTTCCCAGATTCCAGCGTGATAATATTTTTGTAGATGTACATAAATCAGTCCGTTTACCTATCAAAAATAATCAATTGTTCGGATAAGATAAATCCGCTAACTCAGCCTCACCGAAAACAAATCCTTTGACCTCAAATAGATCCACGTCACAACAACGATCGTGAGGACGCCCCCCATCATCACAGACGGGACAGTCCCGAATGCCTTGGCCATCACGCCGGATTCAAATGCGCCCAACTCGTTGGAAGAACTGACGAATATGCCATTGACGGCCGCAACACGTCCACGCATTTCGTCTGGCGGATAGATTTGCAGGATCGTTTGACGCACAATAACGCTGACGCTATCGAAAACCCCGGTGGCAAAAAGCGCCGCGCAGGACAGCAGGAAATGGGTGGAGATTGCAAAAACGATCGTAAATACGCCAAATCCGGCGACAGCAACCAGCATATTACGCCATGCATTGTGCGTAGGCGGATAGTACGCCATCGCAAACATGGTCAACAGCGAGCCGATGGAGGGTGCAGCGCGCAACAGCCCGAGCCCTTCCGGCCCTACCCGCAAAATATCTTCAGCAAAAACCGGTAAAAGCGCTACCACGCCGCCAAACAGAACAGAAAACAGGTCCAGCGAAATCGCATACAATACGATCCGGGTTTTGAAAACAAAGCGAAACCCTTCTTTCAGGCTTTCCAGGATCGGCGTTGAAATCTTGGGAAATTCAGGTCTTGTTTTGATCATTCCGAGCAAGATCCAGCAAACAACGAAGCTCCCGATTACGACCAGCAGCGTGTTCGTCAGCCCGATAAATGCATATAAAAAACCCGCGATCGCCGGTCCGGTGATCGATCCGGCCTGCCAGAACGAGCTGCTCCATGTCGAAGAGTTGTGATAGATTGCCCTCGGAACCAGAAAAGGTTTCAATGAGCTGGACGCCGGAGAATAGAACCCCTTCGCAAAGCCAATGAGTGCGAACACGGAATAAATGACTATCAGATGCTGTGTCTGACTGAGCTTGTTGTAAATCGAGGGCTGAAAAGCCGTATACAGAATGACCGACCCCAACAGGATCACCACCAGGCTGATGTGCATGATCGAGATCTTGTTCTTCTGATCTGCCACATATCCCCCGAAAATAGAGGTGATGATAAAGGGCACTACCTCTGCCAAACCCACCAGGCCCAGCGCCAGCGGATCGTGCGTCATTTTATACAACTCATAGCCGACGATCACCTCCTGGATCAGGATAGTAGCTGAAAAAAGAAAGGTGTTGGATATAAAAAAACGGAAATCGGAATAGCGAAGTGCCGCGTACGGGTCGTTGGATGCTACTGTTTTCAATGCAGTATCTGTGGTGTTACAAAAAGCTAACACCCGGAATCGGCCATAATGTTCTGCTTTAACCGAAAATTAATGCGAAATCCTCTCCGGCCGCCATTTACTACCCTTACCAACGCCGGATCTAATGTTTTACAATTCGTTTACAATGTTTTACAGGCATAATGACCAGCCCCGTTATGCGACCGGTAATTTTGACCATTGGTAACTTCATCCTTAGACGATCAAAAATTATGCAAAACAAATTCCTGCAAATTATTCCGGCTGTGGTCCTGCTTTGCGCATTGCACGCGTCGGTCGCACTGCCCAAAGCCGACGATTCCGTGCGAAGCATTGCCTTGTTGCTGAATGGAAAAACAATCGATACCAGGCAACTCTCGGGTGTGAGCCGTGGCGTTATTTCACTTTCCGTGAACAGCAAGTCGTCCGATAAAGGACAGGTTATCCCTTTTTACATCTACCTGAGGAGGGATGGCAAGATCGTGGACGCCCAGGCTTATGCGCACAATTATGCGGTGTCGCATTATGATATAGCGGAAGTACTCAAATCCGCCCGCGCAGGCGACGAACTCATTATAGACCCGGCCAATCAGAACGACAAGACCGCGAGGCGAACTATTATTGTGAATAACACCCAGGTCGTTCCGCAATTTAATTGGCTCAATGGGTGGATTGGTAAAAAGGACAATTGCTGAAATTCCGTAAATTTGATAGAAGCATTCTCTCTGCTATGCGCAATTCAAATCTAGTTCTGGCATTAATGGGTTTGTGGGGCCTGCTGCTGGGCCCCGGCATCATTGCTATGGCCAACAACGATGCCGTCCGCTTCTCGGAGCATGTTAACCTCGCCCTCCGCCGGACGGCTCACCGACTTCTGATTGCCAACGGCGATTCGCTGTCTCAGATCCCCCCTGTGAAACAAACCGATGCGCATACGTTTTCGGTGCAAATGCAGCATATGTTCGACTATGATAAGCTGCCAGAAACCTTGCAGGAGTCGTTGCAAATGCACCGTGTGAAGCTTTCCTACAACGTCATGGTGACCCGTTGTGAAAACAGCGAGGTCGTATTAGGCTATCAGCTGATGGACCTCACGCAGCCGGGAGGTGTCCCCTGCCGCAGCCGCGCTCATGAGGACGGCTGCTATATCCTGCAGGTGCGCTTTACACCCGAAACGACAGTCCCAAAATCCGCCGGAAGCAATTGGATCTTCTTGTCGTTGGGGGTCACTGCCGCCGGGCTCGGTTTTATCGTATGGAGCCGGTCAAGGAATAAGAAAACGCATCAACCGATCGCGCAGGCCGTATCCGGGCCTACTCCCCGACTCACCTTCGGCGGTTCGTGGCTCGATATTACTAACCAGACCCTCCACACAGGAACGGCCATGCAGGCGCTGACTTACCGCGAAACCAAATTGCTGGCGCTATTCGCCCGAAACACCAACCAGGTTCTGGAAAGGGATACGATCCTCAAATCAGTATGGGAGGATGAGGGTGTTACGGTAGGTCGCAGCGTCGATGTGTTTGTTTCCCGCCTCCGCAAAATGCTGGTCCCCGATCCGCTGATCAAAATCTCCGCCATCCACGGTGTTGGCTACAAAATGGAAGTCCATTCCTGAGAAAACATGTTTAAAACTTTTCTGAAAGTTGCCGGACGTCAGCTCTGGCAAACGAGGCTGTACGCCCTTATTAATATTACCGGGCTGACCACCGGTACCTGCTGCGTCCTTTTTGCAGCCCTATATATCACCGACGAACAGCGTTTTGACCATTTTCACCAAAACAACCCGAACCTGTATCGCATCACCAGCACCTACCGGGACCATGGCCAGATGGTGACCACCGGCGGCACCGGACAAGTGCAAGGCCCTGCATTTCAGGCGCAGGTACCGGGGATCATGCATTATACACGCGTAATGGGCGGGGAAATTTTCGGGGACGTGCGTCACGGGCA
>NZ_CAMLSE010000068.1 GCF_946482605.1 uncultured Dyadobacter sp.
TCACATGCATCTTCAAAAGCACTTCCTGCTTCAAAAGATCGCCAGGAGGTAGGGCGCGCTCCAGCTTGTAATGAGGCCAACCATCCTTGTCAATATATTCGAGGCTATAATAGGACGACAAACTTAGTACTTTGCAGATACCAATATGCATGAGGTCCTGCTTCTGCTCCTTGGTGAACCGTTTGGCGCCTTGCCCCAATTCCTGGACACCTATCAGGAAAAGGACCCCGTTCAGGTCGCCCGGTTTTTTACCAATCCATGTTTCGAGGTTATGCAGCAAATGCTCCCATTGTATTTCCAAAGGTTGGTCTTCGATATCCATTGTGCTCATCGTCGCTTCTATCGGGTGATACTCCGACACTATATAGTAATACAAGATTTAAATTGTTGCTAGTTAACCAACAAGTCAGTCCTATTGTTCTGATTGGGGAATAATATTTGTGATCGCCAACTTATTCGGAGGCGTCGTGGATTACCGGGAGTCCTTTTGACGCTTTTTTCTAACTTTGGCTTTTGCTATATATGAATAAGTAAATTGGAAAAGCATAAAATTTTAAACCAGGACGATTATCTCTCGACCTTGAACGAGCCTCAGCGTGAGGCAGTGCTGCATGGAAACGGACCGCTGATGATTATTGCAGGTGCAGGTTCGGGGAAAACGAGGGTTTTGACCTATCGCATCGCTCGCCTGATTGAGACGGGCGTGGATCCTTTCCGAATCTTGTCGCTGACATTCACCAACAAGGCATCCGGGGAAATGAGAAGCCGGATCGAAGGAGCAGTCGGAACCGAAGCCCGTAACATATGGATGGGTACTTTTCACTCCGTATTTGCCAAGATACTCCGGATCGAGGCCCGGTACCTCGGGTATACCAGCGATTTCTCTATATATGATACAGACGATTCGAAATCATTGCTGAGAAGCATTATCAAGGAGTTTAATCTCGACGACAAAGTTTATAAGGCCAATGTCGTCTTCAACAGGATATCCGGGGCGAAGAACCGCCTTGTTTCCGCAGAAGATTACCTCAACAACGCGGTGATTCAGGCGGATGATGATACTGCAAAGATGAAAGAGATCGGCAGGATTTATAAAACCTATGCGACCCGCTGCTTTCAGGCGAATGCAATGGATTTCGATGACCTTCTTTTCAATACGAATATCCTTTTCCGCGACTTTCCGGACGTACTATATAAATATCAGCACAAGTTTCAACATGTGATGGTCGATGAGTTTCAGGATACCAACGTTTCTCAATATCTGATAACCAGGAAGTTGTCGGCTGTTCACCGCAATATTGTGGTCGTAGGGGACGACGCGCAGAGTATTTATGCCTTCCGCGGGGCGAACATCGAGAATATCCTCAATTTCGAAAAGGATTTCCCCGATGTCCGGGTGATCAAGCTGGAACAGAACTATCGATCAACGGGCACGATCGTTAATGCGGCCAATTCGGTGATTGCCCGTAATAAGTCCCAGTTGGAGAAGACGACTTTTACATCGAATGAAGAAGGTTCGCTCATCGACGTGATCAAGGCGAATTCCGACAATGAAGAAGGAAGGCTCGTGGCCACTGCCATTTTTGAGGAAAAGATGCAGAAAGCCCTCAGGAACGAGAATTTTGCCATTTTGTACCGTACCAATGCGCAGTCACGCTCTTTTGAAGAAGCCTTGCGCAAGCTGGGAATCAAGTACCGTATTATCGGAGGGCAGTCTTTTTATCAAAGAAAGGAAATCAAAGATTTGCTTGCTTACCTCCGGTTTACAGTGAATCAACGGGACGAAGAAGCATTCAAACGCATTATTAACCTGCCAAAGCGAGGTATCGGTGATACAACTGTGGCGAAAATCGCGGTTACGGCTTCTGAAAATAACGTGGCGATCTGGGACGTGGTAGCGAATATCGGGCATTACGCGACGGGCCGGACGATCGCTCCGATAGAACAATTCGGAACGCTGATCAAGAGCTTTAAAATACAGGTTGAAGAAGGGAAAGACGCGTATGAAATTTCTTCCCACATTGCCAAAGCATCCGGCATTCTCCGTGAATTATATGAAGACAAAACCGTAGAAGGCTTGTCCCGCTACGAAAACGTACAGGAATTGCTTAACGGGATCAAGGAGTTTGTGGACAGCGATGAAAGCGAAGATAAGACACTGAGTGCCTTTCTCCAGTCGGTTTCGCTGCTGACGAATGCGGACGAGCCCGACGACAATAATGACCACGACCGCGTGACCATGATGACGATCCACTCCGCAAAGGGATTGGAATTCCGCAATGTATTCATCGTAGGGTTGGAAGAAGACCTGTTTCCGAGCCAGATGATGCTGGAAAGCCGGCAGGACCTGGAAGAAGAACGAAGGCTGTTTTACGTAGCGATCACAAGGGCGGAGAAAAAACTGTCATTCTCCTATGCCGAAAGCCGCTATCAATGGGGCCGCCTCAAAATGTGCGAACCAAGCCGGTTTCTGCTGGAAGTCGATCAGCGCTTTCTGAATGTAAATAAAATGGTGCAAAGCGCTCTCGAACGCGACTCGACGCCTCCCGTTACCACTTTTGCCAGAAACCTCGTACAACGCAAAACCGCTGAACCCAGGCCGGTCGCAAGTGCTGCCACCTCACACGTACCATCTACCGACTTTGTGCCAAGCGATACATTCGACCTCACGGAAGGCGATAAGGTAGAGCATTTGAAATTTGGATTCGGGGTCGTGACCAAAATGGACGTCAACGGTACTGACCGGAAGGCTACTGTCAAGTTTGACCTGGTGGGAGAAAAGACGTTGCTTCTGAGTTTTGCAAAGCTCAGGATCGTGAAATAAATTCAGAGGAATGGTTATAGTATCCCTATTCCAAGCTTTTTTATAATAAATCTTACCCTAAGCTTCACTGATTAAAACTATAAATTATGTTCATTGAAAAAGATATTCAACAAATAGAGGGACGCGGAAGCGATTTAGGCACCGTGGAAGAGCAGGTTCGCTATTTTGAAAAAGGGTTTCCCTTTTTACAACTTTCCAAAGCGGCTACCGTGGGAGATGGCATCATCAGATTGACGGAAAGCCAGATCACTCAGGTAATCAGTGAATTCGACAAGAGTGCTTCCGAAGGGGAAATAGCACTTTTAAAGTTTGTGCCTGCATCCGGTGCGGCCACACGGATGTTTAAATCACTTTTTAGCTTTCTGCAGGAGGATAAAAAGGATAAGTCAGTCGAAGAATTTTTTGCGAAACTTAAAGATTTTGCATTTTATGATGACCTGAAAGCTGCATTAGCAACCGATGGCCACAGCATTGAGTCGGCCGACGAGAAGACGATCGTGTCGTACTTCCTCACTGCGAAAGGGCTCGGATATGGAGAATTGCCCAAAGGTCTCCTGAAATTTCACGGCTACACCGACCGTTCGCGCACGCCTTTGGAGGAGCATCTTGTAGAAGGCGCCAAATATGCCAATGCCGGGAGCAATGTACAGATCCATTTTACCGTGTCACCTGAGCATCGCGATAAATTTGAGAAGCTGGTGGTGGAAGTACTGCCTAGTTATCAGAGCGAATACGGCGTACGATACATTGTTTCGTTTTCAGAGCAAAAAAGTTCTACCGACACGATCGCCGTGAATCTGGATAATACGCCATTTCGTGAAAAGGACGAATCGTTATTGTTCCGTCCGGCGGGCCATGGCGCATTGCTTGAAAATCTCGCCCAGCTCGATGCAGACATTATTTTCATCAAAAACATAGACAATGTAGTGCCCGACCGCATCAAGGCGGATACTATTACCTATAAAAAGGCATTAGCCGGAATCGTACTTCAGTACCAGAAGAAAATTTTTGGCTATCTGGATCAGCTGAGCACATCGTCAGATGCAGCATTGCTTTCGGAAATCAATGCATTTTTCCAAACGGAATTGTGTGTAGTGCCTCCCGCTGCATTCGATTCATGGACAGATGAAGAGAAGAAACAATATTTTGTGGGTAAGCTCGACAGGCCTTTGCGCGCCTGCGGGATGGTGAAAAACCAGGGTGAACCTGGCGGCGGCCCATTCTGGGCAGAGAATGCAGATGGCTCCTCGTCTCTCCAGATCGTAGAGTCGGCGCAGGTGGATGTGGATAATGCCGAACAAAACAGCATTTTCAAGAATTCAACGCACTTTAATCCGGTAGATCTGGTATGCGCTGTGAAAAATAGAAAAGGGGAATTGTATGATCTCAAAAAATTCAGGGATCCGATGACAGGCTTTATTACAGGCAAATCCAAAGATGGTAAGGAATTGAAGGCGCAGGAGCTGCCCGGCTTGTGGAATGGGTCAATGGCGGATTGGAACACACTTTTTGTAGAGGTTCCGCTGATCACTTTCAATCCGGTGAAAACGGTCAACGACCTGCTTCGGGAGCAGCATCAATAGGAGTTGCGGTAACCAAATAAAAAACGGTCGGAATTGCTTCCGACCGTTTTTTATTTTGAGCTCATTGGCTTAGAAGTTTAGAGTCCAAAGTTTAAAGTTCAGCTTTCGACTTTAAACTCTAAACTCTTAAACATCACGGTATCGGTAAAACTTTACTTTCCTTGAAGGTAGACAAGATTACCATGGTCTGGGTGCTTGCCACCTCTTCGATTTCGTTGATTTTTTCGAGCATCAACTTCTGATATGTGCTGATATCCTTTGAAATTACTCTCAAAAGAAAATCGCCTGTTCCTGTAATGTGGTGGCATTCGATCACCTCGGGGATGGCGTGAATTTTCTCAACGAATGATTCAGTTACTGCCTTGCGGTGCCCAACGAGTGAAATCTGAACAAAAGTGCTAACGCCCAATCCTACCTTTTCAGGTTCCAGCTGCGCATGATAGCTTTTGATGATCCCGGACTGTTCCAGTTTCTTGACGCGTTCCAAGGTCGGAGCTGGTGAAAGTCCTATTTCTTTGGATAATTGAGCGTTGGTTATTTTAGCGTTCGTTTGTAAGATCTCCAGTACTTTGCGGTCTATCTGGTCTAACTTAATAATGGCCGACATTTCTCTATGACTAAGGTTTATGTGACGTCCCCATTTCGGAGGCGCTGCAAAACTAATTAGTTTCCCGAAGAATCTTGTAATATTATACTGAAAATTTGTCTAAAAAAAGAATTATCGTAGGCAAAATATGATTTTAGTGTGGAATTATTAGGCTATGCTTTTTGTAACCTATTGTAATGTGTCAGGTTACACCGCATATGTTTCGATTTTTTCAAGGAAATCCTGATAGGTGCGGGTAATTCCTTCTTCCAGCCCGATAGTGTGGTTCCAGCCCAATGCATGCAGCTTGCTTACATCCATTAATTTCCTCGGCGTGCCGTCTGGTTTGTCGGTATTCCAGTGGATCTGGCCCTCATAACCCGTTATCTTTTGAATCATTTCGGCCAGGTGTTTGATGGTCACGTCCGTTCCTACTCCGATATTCAGGAAGCCAGCCTCATTGTAATGCTGCATCAGGAAATAACAGGCGTCGGCCAGGTCGTCGGCGTGTAGAAATTCGCGCAGCGGCGCCCCTGTACCCCACAGCTCTACAAACGGCTTGCCCTCCTCCTTTGCTTCATGAAATTTCCGGATCATAGCCGGCAGAACATGAGATTTGTTCAGATCATAATTATCATTTGGCCCGTACAGGTTGGTAGGCATCACCGAAATGAAGTTGCAGCCGTACTGCGACCGATAAGCCTCGCACATCTTGATGCCGGCAATCTTGGCAATGGCATAGGGTTCATTGGTAGGTTCCAGCAAACCTGTCAGCAAAGCATCCTCGTGGAGTGGCTGCGGTGCCATTTTAGGATAAATACAGCTAGATCCGAGAAACATCAGCTTTTTTGCACCGGTGCGGTAGGCGCTGTCGATGACATTGTTCTGGATCAGCAGGTTATCATGCAGGAATTCGGCCCGGTAGATATTGTTCGCCATAATACCGCCCACTTTGGCAGCAGCCAGAAATATATACTCCGGACGTTCCGTTTCGAAAAATGCCCTGACGTCGGCTTGGTTACGAAGGTCGAGCTCGGAAGACTTTTTAAGAATGAAATTATTGAAACCTTCCTTTTCCAATTTTCTGAGAATGGCAGATCCTACCATTCCCCTATGTCCGGCAATATAAATTTTAGCGCTTTTTTCCACGGTGTTTTTTAAATTTGTGTATTGGAAATCAATATAGAAAAAACCAATTCGTTACAAAAGTAACAATCTTGCCCTGAAGAAAAATCCAATATTCATGCAAAGAATAGCACTCGCCTGCGGCTTTTTTACGATCTGTCTGACGACATCCGTCTGGGCTCAGCAGGGGCAACAGGATACATCTACGCCTTCATGGCTGCCCAAAGAGCAGGTGAAAAAGGACACCGTAACACGTTCCAAAGACCTGAAATCTTTCGTTTCGGGCCTTGATCCGGTGGTAGGTAGCTCGCTGCCAGGAGGTAAAGGAAAGTCCACCAACCTCTCGACATTGTTCGGAGAAACGATCCCGGACCTGGGTTTGAAGGTTAAAGAATATAAAAGTCAGAAGAAAGACCGCAAGGCCAGGAAGGAAAAATCCAAACTGGCGAAAGTGCAATATCAGGGCATTCCAATGCAAAGCCTGTCGGTCAAATACGGTAGCGGTGACCGGGCTACCGTTGAGCTTTTTCACGTATTAAAGGAGTACAAGCCGATCGATCCCTATGCCCGGGCGACGGAAACGCGCTGGTACGATAAAAAAGGAAAAAAGCTTAGCTCCGCGGTCATCAAAGAAAAAACGCAGGCGTTGCCGCTGCACGGTTCCTACAAGAAGTATAGCGGTGAAAACCTGATTGAGGAAGGGTTCTACTATATGGGCGTCAAGGATGGCCGTTGGGTCAAATACGACACCAAATACAATCTGATCGATAAAGCCGTCTGGAATCGCGGATTCCCGGCCGATTCCCGCATTGCCTATTACGACTCTGCGCACACGCAGGTAAAGGAAGTGATGCCGGTTGCATTTGGTGAGGTGGAAGGTGAATACCTGCAATTTTATAAAGAAGGTCAGCTGGCTGTCGATGGTAAATATGATTCCGGCAAAAAGGTGGGCCGCTGGGTTGAATATTACCAGTTCCGCCGCCAGCGCAAAAAAGAAACCCAGTATCCGAAAACCGCCTGGGACGATGAATTTGAGCCATTTGTATTGCGGGAATGGGATGAAAAAGGCAAGCTGCTGTACGACTACACTAAAGACCCCAGAGCGTCCGCTGAAGAGGAGACCACCGAAAATTAGGTTTCCCTATGGTTGAAAATCACGGAGCAGGTGCTTAATTAGCATACCGGTTGGGTTCGAACCTGTCCGCCGGTAACCATCATTTATGTATTTGTCTTTCCTCCGTTTCGTCAGGGAAAAAAGCTGGCTTGCATTGTTACTGTGTCTTGTACCCGTGTTAATCTACATCTGGGTTTTCAAGGTCATTGCATTGAATGTCAATTATGTGGCTTTCGACGACATTGTCATCCTGGGCATTATACCCGAGTTTGAAAAAGCTTCTCTGGCAGAGAAATGGAAACTTTTGACTACACTTTTCCCTGAACACCGCCTGGTTTTTTCACGGTCGGTGATCCTTTTTCTGAATAAAATCTTCGGGAAGGTCGATCTGGTGTGGCCAATGATCATCGCCAACACCTGCTGGGCGCTTTGCACGCTGGTTTTTTACAGGGCATTTCGCAAACTACGTGTTTCGGTTTGGTATTTTGTTCCGGTAATGTGGCTCTGGTTCAATATCCAGTCGTTCGAGAACATTTTCTGGGGGGTGAGTTCGCTGTGCAATTTTGGGGTGATCCTGTTTGTATTGTGCGCGCTCTACTTTGCCGTGTACCGACCTGCGCGGCCCGCATTGTCGCTCATTTTTGCCATAATGGCTACCTTCACGTATGGAAATGGTCTGATGGTTTTCCCGGTAGTCGGATTGATTTTCCTGCTTGGCGGACACCGCAAACAATTCCTGGCAACGCTGATCACTACATTGGTCATAGCGGGGATTTATTTCATAGACTTCACGCCCATTACCCAGAATCTCGACTTCTCGAACCCCAGGCAGGTGCGGGAAGGTTTCTTCGGTTTCTTCGGATTTATTGGTTCCTGGGCAACGCTGGCGGCGTACAGCGCACAGCCGGTCAGGCTATACGCCGCCGTTGCAACAGGAATGCTGATGATTGTCACATTGCTGTTTTTGTACCGAAAACAATACATACAGTTATGGAATTCCACATGGCAGAAAGCGGCATATCGCAACGATATGGCACTTTTTGCGCTTGGCATTGCCATTTTTACCGGCATTACGGCCCTCGCACTGACCTACAAGCGCATTCCCACCGACACTTTTGAAGGCATGTTCAAAGGACGGTACCGGATGTACTCCGCCTTGTGGTGTATCGCATTGTACTTTGCGTTTCTTGCGACTGTCGGGCATGGAACGAGAAAAAAACTGGCGCCGGTGGCACTGATAGCGGCTATG
>NZ_CAMLSE010000069.1 GCF_946482605.1 uncultured Dyadobacter sp.
AACAAACGGTATAGGCTCTATTCAGAAATTGATCACCAAGGAGAGAATAACACACAACGTCGCAAATGTGAGCTGGAAACAATGCACACTAATGTGCTTGTCAATTTCGGCGTCTTTGAGCCATTCCGGCAGGATGTAGGTGAAGTGGGTGTACTTCAACCTCTTAAACACACGCCCCTCCCATCTCTGAACAAACATACCGTAAGCTCGATCCGATATCGGCATGAATTCCGCCCGAGCTTGTAGTTGCGCTTAGCGCAGTCATTGCCACGAAATTTTGTCATAGTCGTTTTAGCCGAGAATTCGTTGCCACAATGCTGGTAAATTCTGGTGGTGAGGGAAATGTTTGACTCATAAACGTGCTTGAAATGCAGTTAGGTCAAATAAGATTATTTGAGCGTAAATATCTCTCCCATTTCTTCTTCCTCTCGAAATCGCCTGGTCCTGAGGGACAAAAATTAGTAAATCACTGCGAGAAGGGCAGAAGAAAACGGCTGAAATATAGATCAACAATCTAATTTTCAGCCGTTTAAATATTACTACCTACTGGTATTCTATCTACTTATTTGCCATGCCTTAAATCTACGGTGGCCAATCCGTGTTCTTTCCGGCAGTTTTGTCTCGCGTAACGTCACCTGAAATCATATCAAACGAATGATGACAACTTTGCCAAATACAAACAAGTGCTTTCGGACTTCATCGATAATCGCTCCCGCTGTCTTTACTCGCCAACGTTCAGCATTACCTCGGCCGCTCGCGGTATCCTCTTTCGATCCTGCGAAAATATTGACCTGTGCCATGCAGAGCTTGACGGCGGCGACCTTTTGCAGTGATCAAATGTGATGATCCGGAAGTTCAATGGTAAGAACTATACTTGCGTTATATCCTCATGATAAGATAACTTTTTGCATTCCACCCAACTCTGGCAGGCTGCCGCCAGCCAACACCCGGAAAAATAGCGTCGGGTAAAACCAAGTTATCTGCTGGCTTTTGCGCGTAATTCCTCGTTTTCCAAAGTCAGGCTGGCTATTTGCTGTCTTAAACTCCTGATCTGATCAGTATCGACCGTTTCCAACAGCTCGAGATAATCTACGTCGTGTGTGCCGCTAAGATACATTTTCAGATCTGAATCATCGCTCAGTAAATTCCCAAAGCCGTCATTTAAAGGAATTGAATCCACTGCATGATCCGGCATGTCCTTCAAGGGAATCTCGTGCGAATCGGGCATTAACCTCATCCGAATCCGGCCAGCGATCGGGGTTCTGTCATTGGCCTCTATGCCACCATAAACCCCATAGAGTACCAAAGAGTTATTTACATGTTTCTTCGAATTGTCGATGTACAAGGTAAATCGGTGAAGCCTCCGATTTCGAATTAAATCGAAATAACAAATGATTGAATGATTATTTCCGATTCGTACCCTGCCCTGGTAAACTTTTTTATCATGCGCCCTGGTGGTTTTCAACAGGATTTCAGCATTCGTGTTTTTATGAAACCTGCAAACAAATTTCATTAAGTATTGATCCGTGCTCCTGTTCCCGCTCAGCAGGTGGCATTCGTATGTACCAACGTATGGCGCCAGTTCTTTGACCTCACTAAATGACTCGTTAGGCAAATCTTCGATCGACTCTATCCTCTGGTCAGTAACCACTAATCTACTTCGAAACAAAAAATTGTAGATCGCGTCATTGACCGGAGTATTACCCATCTGCTCGAGGCAACTTTGTTTGGTATCATGCTTTTCAAGCAAAGCAACACCGGCAACTGGCTTGTCATCCGGAGAAAGCCTTCCGACTGTACAATAGGTACCCAGTAAAAGTCTCCAGTTTTCTGGGGCGTCTCCGTCCAGAGAAAAAATCCAATGTGAGACAATCTTGGGATTTTTATGATCCCTCATTCGAATAATGAGGTTTTTCTCGATGCGCTCAGCAGACTCAGAACTTATTTGGGCTACCAACCCGTCAGAATGTATAGATGGCCTGTTATGATAAAGCTCCAGCAAAGCTGTTAAGGCAACAGCGTCCTGCGAATTCTTTGGAAACGACACGGCAAAATACCCCCGGTCCACCCGTCTCTTTTCGTTGTTGGAATTTCCGTTTTCAAACCAGTAATATAGTACAAAATGTAGTGTCGTAACTTCGTTACTGACTGCTTGGCTCTGATTCAGGACCGAATCCGCAATCCCGGTCACGTTCTGAAATGTGCCTTCCTTGTACACGAGGTCGAAACCCTTAGCAATTGCAACGATCGCCTTTGTCAGATATCCCCTGGTTTCTGCTTGATTAGGATGCTTGGCTAAGCGCCTGAGTTTGTGCTCAAAACTACCCCTGTTATAGTATTCTCCCCTGCGCTGACCTCTTCCAGGTGTCTGAGCAATCCGCTCCCCTGTCTTGGAAACGTGAAAATTGGCCCAATTTCCAATAGCTTTGATTGTCCTCCTGAGTTCTACGCAGATTTGTTCAATCTGTGCTGCCGAAGCTTCTGCTAAAGCCAGTTGTAGCTTTTCATCCATTTACCGTAATAGTCCAATTTTAGTCAGGGTTTTTCCCAAAAATATGTCTCCGACCGGTTATTAACAACTCTTTAGCGACAGGTGATGCTAAAGATTGTGCTAAAGGCCAAAGATTAGCAACCAAAAACAGTTAATAATATTGATATTTTCAAATTTTGTTAAATAATATTTTGTCATATGTATATATATCTGAACTTTATTCTGTCATCATACCGTTAAATAAATGAATAACCTTAAAACCATTTTACACCTATGAAAGAGTCTGTTTCAAAATTCATTCAGCGCTACTCAAAGCGCGCCCATCTTTCTGCTCATACCGGGCCGGAACATGGTCATCAAAACTCACTTTTGCACTCATGCAAATGGGTGGCTTTTTTTTGCGTCATTTCCCTCGTCTCGGCAACTTGTAACCCTGACGCTTCTCCCACTCAGGAAGCCAGGCAGCAAATTTTGCTAGTTATCGGTGATGACCTTAGCGGCACCTTTCAGGGGCATACGCATCTTTCCATCACGCTTCTGGATTCCATATTGCGAATGCTCGAAGAAGAGGGCAGCGGTGCAAAAATCGCTTACAATGCAATTGGCAATCCCAGCAGGCAATCGTTTTTGCGTTGCAATCTTGAATCCAGGGTAGGAATAGACAGAGAGGCCGTATTGTCAGTTCAGGCCAAACAAGCCATCGAATCGGATCGGATAAAAAAAAGGAATGAACAAGCGATTCGCTCCTTTCTGACATCCTACAAATCGTTGTCATCCAGCAGGGCCCACTCGCAGACCGATCTGAATGGTTTCTTTGTCCAGGCATCATCTTTCTTTGCTGAACCCCAATTCGGCACATATCGAAAAATGTTGCTGGTAAATTCTGACGGCCTGCATGATACCGCTGGCCAGCATCGGCTGGATTGCAGTTTACCACCAGATGTTGAAGTTTATTTATGTGGATGGAGTCAAGATGCAGCAACGTGTTCTGGCAATCAGGCCAGCAAATTTGAAGGAGTTATCGGTTTTCACGACTATTTAACGCAAAACCTTACCAACCATGAATAATTCTACTCCCAAAGCCCTACATCGGGCGAACATCGCAAATCGGCAGGCGTCTTCTGCGCACAGGGCCAAGCTTGCCCGCAATAAAAACCGCCTGATCGTCTCACAATGGAGCAAGAAAATGAGTGCAACACCTCTTTTTTTGGTAACAGGACTTTTTGTAGTGGTTTTTGTAGTAGATTTCCAGATTTCCTGGGAACTTTACAGGGATTTGGTGGCAACAATATACCCCAAGCACCAACCCTTTTGGGCGGTCGCCTTGATTGGATTAATGATCGCGGGCTTTACCGCAGTGGTCTCTCACCTTGTATCCAAGTCCATTGATTCCAGATTGTTTGGATGGGAGGTGTTTTTAGCCGTCGAAGTAAAAAACGATGGCAAGACTTCTGAAACACTTGCAGTTGAAGATGTAGAAAACGCTCGGCGAAGAGAGCTTATACAGGGCCTTCTCTTGTTCATTTTGCTGATGGCATCTGTGACCGCAATTTCCTACCAACGTACGATTTTGATGGCATTGGGCAAACATGACCTTCCGGGCAACGCTGGATTCGTTCAGAAAAACCTGCCGATTTTGCTTGCTTTTCTTGGGGTTTTTACCGGGATTTATGTTCATTACTTGGTAGAGCTAACTCGCAGGGTCATCCTTGTATTTCACTTCGGAAGACAGTTTGAAAAGCTTACACGGCAAACCTACAATTCTGACCAGATCGTTTTCGAATTGATCGAAGATGCAAAAAGTAACAATGAGAAGGTGCCCATGACCAAGAACCTGCTGGACTCGATCTTTCGGTTTCGTTCTCGTGCAAACGATGACAACTACGTAGATCCTAACGATAATGATATCAAGGAGGTCAGCATTTCAGTGACCAATCATCTTGGAGAAGCCGTAGATAACGTCCGTGTTGCCGCAATTACGGCGGGCAAAACAAAAACTCCATCCTTCTTTACACAGGATGGAGGACATGCTAAAATTTACTGGCAGGACAAATCAGAATATCTGACCGAAGTAATTGTTGGCAGCAAGTCCTTTTTTGGCCATTACCTTGCCCACCAAAATTATGATATTAAGATAGTTACGACCGGGCTGCAGGATTCCGCCAAAAACTTACTATCCAGTAATTAACCGTTATCATTGAATGCATGGAGCTGGTTGCCCGTATCATGGTCGCCGGCTCCATTTTTTATGCTTACTGAACCCGAAACAGAACTTCCAATATGTTGGCTAGTAAGGACGTCTGTCATGATAGCCCAATACTTTCTCCCCATAGGATGACTGGATGCTACGATTGCTAATGATCCAAAACCACTCGATAACGCAACGCGCTCTTGCTATCTGGATAATATCAACAGATCAGCTTGATGTGTCCTTTTCGGGATTAACGAGCGCAAGATTCAGTGAGGATACATTACATCAATCCCACTTAATTAAATTTATTGAATCGATGGTTGCTAGGGCGAATTGGCAGTTCATTGCCAATGGTTCTTAAAAGCACTTGCCATTGGAATCGCCTCAATAACGTTCCACCGCAAGGGGCCACAGATTTCAACGACGGAAGGGTGGAAGAATTGGAACAGATGGAGCAGAATCTAAGTAAAGAAAGGGAAGAGGTATTCATCAATTTGCTTGCGTCAATATTTGTAGAATCTATCTTTGAAGAAGCAGGTTATGAAGACAGGGATTGCATATCTGAGAATATCCAACGACCGCCAAAGCAACCACAGCATAGCAGGTCAACAAATGATGGTTCAGGGTTGGTGTGAGAGAAATGATGTTGAAATTGTCGATGTTTTTAAAGACGAAGGTTTCAGCGCAAGAAACTTTGACAGGCCCGATTTCAAGAGACTATACCGCTTCATCGAAAAGCACCACAGAACAGTAGATCATTTGATCGTTTTTGCATTCGACAGATTCAGTCGTGACGCAGGGGAAGCCATCGTGGCAATTAAAAAGCTGCAGCGTCAGTTTGCAATAAAAGTCGTCAGCGTCTCTGAGGGGGTCACATTCGATGCTGACGATCCCGGCAGCTTTTTCTACGCGGGACTAATGCTCTTGAAAGGGGAAGATGAAATCATAAGAAACAAGGTCAGGATCAACCTGGGTATCTACACTGCAAAAAAAAAGCATGGTCGTTACCTTGGCGCTGCCCCATTCGGCTACCGGAACGAAAAAGATGAACACAGAAAGCCAATCATTGTTCCCGACTCGCAGAAAGCTGAAATAGTAAAAGTCATCTACAGGCAGTTTCTGACAGACGTTCCAATCTACCTGATCAGAAAACAAATTGTCCAGCTTGGTTTCAAACTGCAAGGCAACAGTGCTGTGCATAGGATATTGCAAAATCCGGTATACTGCGGTTTTCTTCGCGTGAAGGCCTACCGTGAATACCCGGAAGAGCTTGTAAAAGGGATACATGAACCGATTATAGACGAGCCTACCTGGCAACAAGTCCAGGATCGCTTCAAACCCCGGCGGCCGCACGCGCAGGCTTCAACAGACCTGCCACTTCGCGGTGTGCTTAGGTGCCACTGCGGGCTTTACCTGACCGGCGCCGCTTCCAGAGGTAAGGGAGGTAGTTACTATTTCTACTATAAGTGTAAAATCAGCGGCCATAACAACACCTCATCAGCAAAAGCTCATATGCAGTTTGATGCGATACTTCGGCAATTGCGTCTTCCGTCCCAACTAACCAGGGCCATCGAAAACGCTTCCTTCCAACTTTTTGAAGGCAAATTGAAAGCTCAGCGCCAATTACTAAAACTTAAGACTTCCGACTACAATGCTACACTGAACAAGCTGAGAAGTGTAGAAGAAAAATTCATTAACGATCAGATGTCATACGAAACCTACTCGCACTGGCACTCAGACCTTTCCAATCATTCCAATGCATTAAAGCAAGAAATCGATAAACTCAGCAGCAATCAACATACGTTGTTTGACAGGTTTTCAAAGCAAATCCGACGGCTCGGCAGTGTGCTTGATTTGTATAGAAGAGCTGGGCTCACTCAGAAACATCAGATTGTAAAACTCTTATTTAACAACTGCCTGACTTATCAACAAAAGCGCTTTCACATTTCTTACGTTTTGCCCCTATTCGAAAAGCATTTAGACCAGATTAATGCAGGGGTTTTCCTGAGTGGTCAGCCAGCAAAACATGGCTTGCCATAGGCTTTAAAGGATTTTGTTTGGGCAGCTACGTATGAACGGCTTGGGCGGCCCCCCTCATGGTGCATTCGGATGCCTGGACACGGAATAACCTTTTACATTTTTACCTTCAAGTAGTGCTCCCAACTGAAATGCGTCAGGTCCGCCGCTGAGGTCAATTTCCAACACATTCGTTGTTTTGTTGGCTGTGCTTTTCAGGAAACTGATGTATTTATTGCCCTCAATCAACGGGCGCTTTGCACTGTGGGCGTCTGATTTCGGAACGTTATACCTTGATACAGTTCCGGCACTTAGATCGATTTTAGCGAAAAAATAGTGATCGTTAGCGATATCGCCCCATCCTTTAATCCTGGTATCATCGAAGAGTATCGCCATGGCGGATGTTCCATTCAGCTCATCCAGCTGCAATATATTTGTGGGCACGCCCAGCGCTTTGGTAAAGTCCAAAAAATAGGTTTCGTCGAATTTGGTCTCACCTTTTCTTATACGCAGAATACCGCCGTACATTTTGGAATCGGTTTTGGAGCCGACCAAGGCGCCCCGGCATGCGGCTATGTAAAGATCTCCGTCAGAGGTCGTTGAGAAACTATTGGTCGAATAGATGCCCAGTTCTGCATCTGTAACGTCGGTGGAGATCAATGTTGGGTTGGTCATACCGGGAAAATCAAAGGCTACCATATGAGCTCCCGGAGCAAAGTTGCCGTCGAAATCATAATACACCGTGCCCATCAGGAACTTACCTGCATGCAGTACGCCGTTTCCGACATTGGATTTCCAGCTTTTACCCGGCTTCTGCTCACGCGCGGGCAGGTCGAACTGGCCACTGCCCGAGATGACCATGTCGGGTATTCTAATCGTTAGCCACTTTACAGCGGGTTCGCCCCATTTGACGGGGTCCATGATCAGTAGAGTGCTGTCATTAACCAGATTTTGTGAATAGGCCCATTCGGCAACGTACTCACTGACAGCCAGCTCTGCTTTCTTAGCAATGCTGCCGTCGGTGTTGAATTGGTATTGATAATATTTCTTGTCTTGCTTACTGAAAAAATAGAAATATTTCCCAGAAGCAATCATACTGGTCGCATCCAGTCTCGTACCGATATTTTCGACCTGGAAGGCACCTTTTTCCAGATCTTTGACTGGCAGGGAGTAGCTTACACCGCCCGCATTGACGCCTAGCGAATAATGAACGTCAGAAATATCCCGCGCGCGCTCTTTTTTCCCACAGCAAATCACACCGATGGCACTGGCGATCAGCACAAGCGTAAGCTGCTGCACGTATTTGAACATCAATAGCGCAAAATTTATAGTTTTCGCCGCTCGGGCACCCTGGCCCGAACTGCGCTGCAAAATACACAATCGGACTATGAAAACCGG
>NZ_CAMLSE010000070.1 GCF_946482605.1 uncultured Dyadobacter sp.
AACAGATCGAATTCCATGGACGCTTCAAACGATTCAAAAACGGGATGTCGGCCCGGGATTTTGAGGATTTTATTCAGTTGCCCCATGCAAGCGGGAAAACGATCCGCCATTTTTCGTCGGGAATGAAGCAACGTGTTAAGTTGGGTCTTGCATTTTTGTCGGACGTCCCCATTGTTTTTCTGGATGAGCCGACCACCAACCTCGACGTGCAGGGCATTAAGTGGTATCTGGATCACGTGATAGACAACACTCAGAATCAGCTCGTTTTAATAGGTTCGAATGTAAAGCAGGAATACGAATTTTGTGAAAATATCATATCTGTTTCTGCGTTCAAATAGAAAAACTCAGCCGCCCGGACTATGCAGAAAACTCTACGGCTTATCCTTGTTTCGCTACTCGTCATTGTCCATTTCGCAGGCCATACCTGGGCATCCGGTTCTTATTTTATTGAAAACAGAGGTCAATGGAATAAGGACGTACTTTTCCGTGCCAGCATTCCCGGTGGTTTCCTGTTTCTGAAAAAACACTCATTGGTTTATGTGCGCTACGACGGGTCGAAAGTTTCGGAGCTTCACGGAAAACATGAATCGCCGTCTAACGCGGCACGCGAAACTCCGGGCCTGCCCGGTATCCCCGCCCATGGGGTCGAGGTGGTGTTTCAGAATGCATCCGCCGAGGTAAGGCAGAAGGCCGTGAAGCCGGGTAAAACGCGTTTCAGCTATTTCTTAGGGAGTACTCCCGAAACCTGGACCGCAGATGTGAGCGGTTATGAGGAGGTAGTTTACGAAAACATTTATCCGAATACCGACCTCCGCATTTATCTCAGTCAACTCAAACTGAAATACGAGTTTATCCTCCGGCCGGGCGCGGACCCGTCCAGGATCAGTTTGCATTACGATGGCGCAGACGCCGTTTCATTGAACGAGTCGGGGCAAATTGTCATCAAAACTTCCGTTGGCGATATCAAGGAAGCTCAACCATACTCCTTTCAGCAATCCAATGCGCGGACGACCGAAGTGGCCTCTGCCTTCGAACTTTCCGCGGACCATACCGCCCGTTTTGTGCTGCCAGCGGGCTACGACAGGTCAAAACCTCTGATCATTGATCCTGAGCTGATCTTTTCGACCTATTCGGGTTCCACTGCCGATAACTGGGGGCATACCGCCACCTATGACAATGAAGGTAACCTGTATTCCGGAGGAACCGTATTCGGGACCAATTTTCCGGCGACGACCGGCGCGTTTCAGGTCAAGTTTGAAGGCCTGGTGGATGTGGCCATTATGAAATTTACGCCGGACGGCAGCGACCTTGTTTATGCGACATTTCTCGGGGGAAATAATACCGATGTACCGACCAGTCTGATCGTCAATAGTCAAAAGGAATTACTGATCCTGGGGACAACCTCTTCTCCCAATTTCCCGATCCGCACCAATGCATTCCAGACCAAATTTGCCGGCGGAACGCGGACAACGCCTATCTCGGGGCTAGAGCTCGTCAATGGCAGTGATCTGTTCGTTTCCAAACTCAGCGCAGACGGAAAACAGCTCAGTGCATCGACGTTCGTAGGCGGTAGCGGGAACGACGGTGTCAGCGTGACCGACGCGGTAGTGATCCGGAATTACGGAGATAGCTTCCGGGGTGAAATAGGGGTGGACGCCAGTGACCGTGTTTACATTGTTTCTTCCACTTATTCGGGCAATTTTCCATTAAAGAATCCGTCACAAAGTAAACTTGCGGGCGGGCAGGATGGGATAGTGTCGAGGTTTTCGCCGGGCCTGAATGAGCTGCAATGGTCGACTTATGTCGGTGGCGACAAATGGGACGCGGCCTATTCTCTGAAACTTTCGGGCAATGGGGATATTTACATTGCAGGAATTTCCCAAAGTGCCACATTAGCCTCCAAAGCGGGCGTTTACCAGCAAGGGTTAAAAGGTGTGGAAGATGGTTTTGTGGCTCGTTTTGTAAATGATCAGTTAGCAGCACTCACTTACCTGGGAACCGACAAAGAGGATGGCGCCTATCTGCTCGACATCGATCAGGCCAATCAGGTTTATGTATACGGACTTACAACAGGCACTTATCCTGTGAGTCAGGGAGTTTACCAGAATGCAAAAAGCGGTCAGTACGTACATGCATTGGATGCGACTTTGTCCAAAACTATATTTTCAACCACTATCGGTTCGGGACGGGGGACGCCGGACATTTCTCCCACGGCGTTTTTGGTCAGCGAGTGCGGCAACATTTACCTGGCGGGCTGGGGTGGAAACGTCAACAGCGGTACAGACAATAACGCAGCCAGCAGTACACTTAATTTGCCAGTGACGGACGACGCCGTACAGCATGCTACGAATGGCAATAATTTTTACATAGCCATCCTGGAACAGGGGGCAAAGTCGCTGCTTTACGCAACTTATTTCGGAAGTCTCAACAGGGATACGCGCCTTCAGGGGGATCATGTGGATGGTGGGACCAGCCGGTTTGATAAGAACGGGACGATTTATCACGCTACCTGTGCATGTGGGGGGAGCAATTTTCCAGCCACACCGCAGGCATGGTCCACAACCAATAATAGTGATAACTGTAATAACGCAGCATTCAAAGTCGATATCGATCGTTTGAAAGCCGACTTTGACGTCTATTCGGGTAAGACAAAGGATGTATTGAAAGGATGCGCACCGCTGGCGCTTACCTTTATGAATACCAGTGAGGGTGGTGTCGACTACATCTGGGAGGTAAGCGGTAAAACCATTTCAAGGGAAGAAGACCAATCGGAATACACTTTTACCACACCGGGTGAATACGTGGTAACACTGAAAGCATACAACCGGCTGAGCTGTAAGAGGATGGATGTGATGGAGAAGAAAATCGTGGTGGAAACACTCCAAACGCGTGTGACCGGCGATACGACCGTTTGTGAAAATTCGGCTGTAAAACTTATGGCGAGCGGAGGGACGCAATATAAATGGTCACCTGCATCCGGATTAGACAATGCAACAAGCGCAACGCCTGTGGCAACAGTCAAAGAAACAACCGAGTATACCGTCGAGATCAGCAATGCAACGGGCTGCAAGGTAACGGAACAGGTTAAATTAGCGGTGGAGAAAAAAGCGGACTTTGTGGATATGCCCGATACCGAGGTCTGCCAGGGCGCGACTGTGACGCTTACGATCTCCGGCAATGCCCCGCAATATAAATGGCACGCAACAACCGGCTTGCAGGAAACAATGGGCAAATCGGTGACAGTAAAACCGACACAGACGACTACCTACCTGATCGAAGGTTTGTATGAGGACGGCTGCCGGCCGCTTCGGGAGATCACTGTCAAAGTGGATCAATCCTACGCGCCCGATTTTGAGGTGGTACAATCCGGTGGTGCCTGTAACGAGCCGTTTTCCTATTCAATGACCAGCAGAGGCGGCAAGGCACAGCGCTATGAGTGGAATATGGGCACCGGCAGCCCCACGACCGACCCGGAAGTGAAGAATTACATTTACGAAGTCCCGGGCGAATATACCGTTACGCTAACCGCCTACAATGCGGCCGGCTGTTCTCTTATAGCCTCCAAGAAAATCAGCGCCGAACCGGCATTTATATTAAGCAATGTCATTACGCCCAACGGCGACGGAAAGAACGACTTTTTCATCGTCCCGGTGACGCCGTCGTCCCTGGAAGTTTTCAACCGCTGGGGTAAATCCATTTTCAAAGCCACCAACTATAACAACAACTGGGGCAAAGGCATCTCGAACGGAACATACTTCTACGTCGTCGATACGCCACAGGGTAATCACTGCAAAGGGTGGGTTGAGGTGCTGGAATAGCGGCGTTTTGATTGTAGCGATGGAGATGTTAACTTTATGTTGATCATTCGCTTATCCGTATGGAACGGATTGTTTTGGGGGTAAAAACAGTTATTTGCGATCAATAAATTTTTTAACACACTTTTAAACATTTAACCAATATGAAAAAACTACTTTCCATACTCCTGGTAATCCTGACGGTCACTTTCGCAAAAGCCCAAGGTAACTTTGGGAAGCAGATTGACGATAAGAAGGCTATTGCGGCGACGACCCTTCCGACAAAAATGGGGGAGAAAAGCGAAATGCAGGCCAAAGTGACCGGGACCGTCGAGTCGGTATGCCAGGTGAAAGGCTGTTGGATGAAGGTGAACCTTGACAATGGGGAAACAATGCGGGTTATGTTCAAGGACTACGGGTTCTTTGTACCCAAGGATATAGCAGGCAAGACTGTTGTTTTTGAGGGAGAAGCCCAAAAGAAAACGGTGCCTGTGGAGCATTTGAAGCATTATGCGCAGGATGCGGGAAAGAGTCCGGATGAAATTGCGAAAATCACCGAGCCGAAGGACGAGCTGACGTTTATTGCCGATGGCGTGATCGTGAAATAATCCGGTCGTCCAAAGTGAGAAATAGCCAAATGGGCACTTTTGTAGCGATACATCGGTGTCCATTTTATTTTATGTATTCCAAACTCCTCTTGTCCGCGTGGCTGTGCCTGCTTTTTGTTGTTGAATTATCCGCTCAAACCACTGCGTATACCTGGTGGAACCCGCAATCGGCTCCCTTTGCGGTGATCGAAGGCCAGGCCTGGCCGAAAGAGCTTAAAAATCCATACGATCGGCTACCGGCCCGGGCTGAGAAGGACGTTAGGAAGGAAGTCTGGGGGCTATCCAATCAATCGGCAGGACTGATGATCCGTTTTCGGGCCAATGCCTCTGAAATCAGGATACGCTATACGGTTGGGGGAAAGCATGCGCTTCCGCACATGCCTGCGACGGGTGTGAGCGGGGTGGATCTTTATGCCGTCAGCAGTGACGGCGACTGGCGCTGGTGTGCCGGCAAGTATGCGTTTGGCGACACCATTACCTATGATTTCAGGAATCTCGCTCCCAACGATAGTTACCACAAGCATGGAAGAGAATACCGGCTGTTCTTGCCGCTCTATAACAGCGTGAAATGGCTGGAAATTGGCACACCTGCCGGGACGGAGTTCACACCTTTGCCGGTTCGCCCCGACAAGCCCATTGTAATTTACGGCACATCCATTGCGCAGGGGGCTTGTGCGTCACGGCCGGGAATGGCCTGGACGTCGATATTGGGACGCAAAATGGATCGTCCGCTCATTAATCTCGGCTTTTCCGGAAATGGCAGGTTGGAAACGGAAGTTGTGGATTTAATAGGGGAGATCGACGCGAAGGTTTACGTCCTGGATTGCCTTCCAAATCTGACCATCCGGCCGGATTCGAAGCTCGGGCTAACAGCTGAGGAGGTGAAGAAACGAGTGATCAACACCGTAACGGCATTGCGCCAGAAGCGTCCCGAGATACCGATTGCGCTCGCGGAACACGCCGGTTACGCCGAAGAGGATATTAACCCGCAAAGCAAGCATTATTATGCAGAAATAAATGGCGTATTGAAAGACGCATTCGCCACATTGAAGTCGCAGGGATTTCAAAATTTGTATCTGATCCCGAAAGCGGATTTCGGGCAAACCTACGAATCGACAGTGGACGGCACGCACCAGACGGACCTGGGCATGCTGCAATATGCCGATGGTTACGAAAAGCATTTGAGAATGATTTTGCACGAATCCGCAGGAGAACTTCCGACTACACGCCCGATCACTCAAATGCGCGAGTTGCACAATTATGATTGGGAGAAAAGGCATGCCGAAATCCTGGAACTGAACCGCAAGGCGGCTCCGTCGACTGTCGTGATCGGTAACTCCATTACGCATTTCTGGGGAGGCTTGCCGAAAGGACCACGCGCAACGGGCGAAAGTTCATGGACCGCTACTTTCGGAAAGAGTTCGGTGAATATGGGTTACGGCTGGGACCGTATCGAGAATGTGCTCTGGCGCATTCACCATGGCGAACTGGACGGGTTTGCCGCCCGACAGATCTTTGTGAATATTGGTACCAATAACCTCGGTATGAACACCGACGAAGAGATCCTGGAAGGCTGGAAAAAACTGATCGAAGCGATTCAGGAGCGGCAGCCCAAAGCACAGCTGGTAATGATGGGTATTTATCCGCGCAGACAGCAGGAGCAACGGGTGGCATTGTTGAATGAGAAGTTACTGCAATTGACAGGCGAGGCTAATGTAATGTACCTCAATCCTGGCAAGGTTTTTCTGCAACCGGATGGTAAAATAGACGAGTCGCTATTCTCGGATGGGTTGCATCCCAATGAAAAGGGGTACACGCTTTTGGGGGCGCAGATTAAGCCGTATGTGAAGTGATTTTTGAAAAGATGAAATCCATCTATTAAGTTAAAATTACAGCTCTGCTGTTTTTGAGGTAATTATTAACCGGGATGACCGAATGATAATCGATGTCTAGCTTTTGATAATTGGCAATAACCTGAACATAATAGATAGGGTTGCTCTGGTTAAATTTAGGTGAATAATGTAAAATCCGTCAGAGGGAAGCACGGAATTCGCATAAGTTTATTAGACAAAACTATGAACATTCTGACAAATATTGTTTGGCGGTTTAACAAGGTGAATCCAGCCACGATTGAAGAATTTGATAAGATCATTACTCGTTACCAAGTTGATATTTTAAAGCAAAAGGCGAGCTGGAATCCTAAGGATGTTGTTATAAGTGGTTCGAGCGTGGGCGTAAGATATAGTGCTTGGCTAAAAGGAGCTGATGAGTTATCTGATAACGAGATACTTCTCGAGAAAAGAGGATTCTTTGAAAATAAAAGCAATAGGAGTAGCAGCGGGTTATATCAAGCGGATGTCTTCTTTAAACTGAACGCAGACAATGGACGTGACTTTGCCGCTTTGGAATTGATGTATAAAATCAATCGGCAAGTAAGTTCGAAGGACCTCGGAGGTCGAGTATATTTTGAAGGGTTGCAGGAATACAAAACAAATAATGGATTCCCAAACTTTCAACTGAGATGTGGTAGCTAGCCATTAGCAGGAAAATCTAAATTTAATGACAGTGAGCAACCTTAGAGTACCACACCAATGCCAAAGAGGATCACAAAAAGCAGCGTCGAGAGCGCCATCTGTTTCAGATAAGGATCCAGTTCGCTGGCCTTGGTAAGCCGAGAGATGGCCAGCCCATTCTTGATGAACAGCGGAAAACTGAGGAGAAAGATCAGACTAGTGTAACCTGAGAAATGCTGGATCGTGTAGATTGAGACGCAGAGCATACCTACCACCAGGATACACCAGTGATACCGGATGGCTTTTTCGCGACCCAGACGGACGGGGATTGAATTCTTACCCGTTGCCCGGTCCGACTCAATATCGCGGATATTGTTAATATTTAATACACCCACTGCAAAGAGGCCGCAGCTACTGGCAGGCAGGAGCATACCCCAGTCCCATACGTGTGTATGCAGGAAGTTGCTTCCGAGCACGCCTACCCAGCCAAAAAA
>NZ_CAMLSE010000071.1 GCF_946482605.1 uncultured Dyadobacter sp.
GTGATGAAGGCATACGAGATTGCAATCAAGGAGAAATACAAATTCTTCACCTATGGCGACGCTATGTTGATCATATAAAATTGATTTCAAAAACCGAATGGTCATTTATGATCAGCGACGCACGTCCTGAGCCGTAAATGACCATTTTTTATTAGTCCTGAATCCAATGCAAGAATACGTCATCATCGTGGCCGGCGGAAGCGGCAGCCGCATGAAAAGTGATATCCCGAAACAGTTTTTGTCCGTAAACGGCCTTCCAGTACTGATGCACACAATCCGCGCGTTTGTCGGTTATTCGTCCAACCTGCGCATGATTGTGGTGCTACCATCGGAGCAGCTCAGTTTTTGGGAGGAATTGTGTAAAAAACATAGTTTCGCTATCGCCCATCAACTGGTGGCGGGCGGTAAAACACGCTTTCACTCCGTTAAAAACGGGTTGAATTGCATTGTCGAAAGAGACGAATTCCTCGTGGCAGTTCATGATGGCGTGAGGCCGGTTATTTCGCGCGAGATCATCACCAAAAGTTTTACAACAGCCGCATTGCACGGCGCGGCCGTAGTTAGTGTCCCGTTGAAGGATTCCATTCGCATTGTAGGCCAGAATGAAGGTAATAAGGCCATGGACCGAACGCTGTTCAGGCTTATCCAAACGCCGCAGACTTTTCGGTCAACCTGGATGAAGGCTGCATTCTCCGCTGATTATCACGAATCATTCACCGACTGCGCGAGCGTGCTCGAAGCCTCTGGCTACCCTATTCAGCTCATTGACGGCGCTTATGAGAACATCAAGATTACCACACCGGAAGACCTTCGCTGGGCGGAAATCTATCTCAAAGCCACTTCCTGAACCATTCGAACGCCTCTTTCTGCATATCCGCGTCGAACTTGTGGGGACCATCGTAGAAGCTGGCTTTGTATTTGTCGGAGGCGCCCGCTTTTTTGAAAACTTCGGTGAGAATGGCGTCAGCATGCTTCATTTCCGGGAGCGTGTAGAGTTCATCCTGGTTATTGTTTAAAACCAAAGTGGGTAATGGCACCCGCAAGCCGAGAATTTCGGGAAAATCCAGGTACTTAGGCAGCAGCGGCGTATAGGTCATCCAGGTATGGTTGAATGATTTATTCAAAATCAAATCCTTCCAGGTGGTCATAAAGCCGACGCAAACGGCGCATTTGATGCGCGGATCGAGGCCAGCCAGGTAAACCGTCCGTAAACCGCCTCCCGAAAGCCCGCCGCAACCAAGGCGATTCGCATCAACTTCTTTCCGGTCTGCCAAAATGTCGAGCGCAACCTGATCTTCTATTAAAAACACACCAGGCCAGGTTGTACCGGCCGAAAAAAGGGACTTCGACATCACATGCTCGTGCTCGGACGACCACGCATTATAAGTCCTGATATGCTCCGTTTTTTCAGGGTCGGCATCCGACTTGCCTTCGGTACTCACTGCTCCCCAATTCAGTCCCTTGGTATCTTCATAATAGACCCTGCGGCTGCCGAATGCGTAAGTATCGTGCACCAGCACCACATGGCCCTGCTTCGCGATCTCGTTCGCCCATGCCCGGCCGCCATAATCCGTTTCCTGATGTTCTTTCAATATCGGGTGCTGGTCGTCGGCGGTTTTGACAATTTTCCTTAGCCCGAAATATTTCATTCCCGCATGGTCGTGAAGCCCCAGAATGCCCGGCAGTGGCTTGGTAACGCCTGCCGGTTTGAGCAAAACTGCCTCGGTAGGCCGCCCATAAGGCAATTGCCACGAAAGTTCCTCAATTTCAAGACCGTCGTAGGTATATTTTTTCTTGATAATAACCTTTGGCAAGGCCGGCTTTGCAGGTGCCGACACCAGCTCTATCGTTTTTTCCAAAGCCTCTTTCCGCCAGGCGTCTACATTGCCCCACTTTTTATTACGAAAAGAAAGCGGAGGCTGCGCCGGAAGCAATGAGGTGGCCCAGGGACCATAAGCGCCGATAAGGCTTTTTTCTGATGCCATAGAAAGCGGATTGTTACTGTGTGTATTGAAAATCGGAGCTGCTGAAATGACCGAGCCGCCACCTGCCATCGACAGCGCAACCGTACCGGCGGTGTTTTTTAAAAAGGATCTTCGCGATATTTCATCGGCATTGGAATCCGTGTCGACGGTTTTCATAAGCTATACTTTAACGAATATTTTATGACGATATAAGAAGTACAGGAACAGCCATACCAGCACAAACCCGCCCAGCGTGTTGTAAACCTCGTGCCAGTTTTCGGGTGCATGCTTGTAAATGCCTGCGAAAAGCAACCTTGACGATTCGTTGAAATCCACAAACCGCACGGCGAGGTAGATAACCAGTGAGTTAAGACCGATCACCCGGAAGAAAAACGACCATTTCTGGTAACCCTTCACATCGATGATCCAATAGAATAGCGCCAGCATTGCAAATGCCATCCCGGAAGTAAGCATGATAAACGAGCTGGACCAAAGGTGTTTGTTAACAGGGAATACAAAATTCCAGAGTAATCCGATTGCAATACCTGCGGAAGCGAATAAGCAAAGCTTCCCGATTTTCGCACGCACAGGACTTTGGCCGAGCAAAGCATCACCGGCCACGGTACCGAAGAGCGTCAGACATAATGCTGGAAACTGGGTAAGTAATGCAAGTTCGTCGTAGGTCCCTTGCTTTAATATACCAGGCATGAAATTGCGGTCGGTCCACCCTACCAGGTTGCCCTCAAACGAAAGATCACCAGAGCCGTAGCCGGGTACAGGCACCAATATCAGTGTCAGATAATAGGCGACCAGAATGCCCGCTGCAATGTACAGCCGCTGAGTGGTCCCAAATTTCATGTACAAAATGGCCGAAATGAACGTCGCGAGCCCGATTCGTCCGAGTACGCTCCCGTAGCGTATGTGCGCGGGATCGAAAATATCCATGGGCGCATTCTTATCCAGGATACCTAATGCGATCAGGATCAGCATTCGTTTGAACACCTTATTTCGGATCACGGATTGCGGAATGCCCTTCGCCAAACCACCCGTAACGCTGAATGCGAGCGAAGCGCCCGCCAGGAACAGAAACAGCGGGAAGATAAAGTCGTAAAATGTGAAGCCATTCCACGCTGGGTGCTCGAACTGCGCTGCGACGGCGTCGATGAACGGAATACCCGTTTTTCCTCCAAGCGTAGCAATAAACTGTCCGCCACCTGCGATCATCAACATATCGAATCCCCGCAATGCGTCAATCGATGCCAGCCGGCCCGGTGCATTGGATTGCTTTACTTCTTTTGGAACAACAATAGACGGTGCTTCCATAGGTTTAGGATAACGGTTTGGAATAGAAGTTACTGTACCACTGCTTTTTACCCGTGGAGGGTGCTGCTATTTCGGCATTTCAATATTTTTGTCGGAAGTTTCAATGCCAGAAAGCAGGCCTGCCGACGCGGTGTCCAGAAAAAACGTACAATGCGGGTGAAGCTGCAAAATACTTGCCGGAAATGCATTGCTAACCTCGTTTTCCAGGCTGCTTTGAACTGCTACCGCCTTCCGTTCGTCGGGAACAGAGCATATAATGTGCGTCGACTTCATGATTTGCCGCACCGACATGCTGATAGCCTGCAACGGTACTTCCTCCAATGTTTCGAACCACCCCTCGCCCATTTGCTGGCGGCGGCAGGGCTCATCGAGGTTTACTACTAAATAAGGCGAATCAGTCTCAAAATCAGCCGGTGGATCGTTAAATGCCAAATGCCCATTCTCGCCGATGCCGACCAGTGCGACGTCTATCGGATGCTGACCGATTTCCCGGGCCAGGTGTTCCAATTCCTTTTCAAGATCCCCTTCACCATTAATCAGGTACGAAGCGTGCAAGGAAGGCACTCTGGACAAAAACCGTTCAGCCAGATATTTCCGGAAACTCGCCGGATGCGTTACCGGAAGGCCAATATATTCATCCAAATGAAACATCGTAACTTTCGACCAATCAATATCGCTCTCTTCGATCAGCTGGTTCAATGTTTCAAACTGGCTCGTTCCCGTCGCCAGAATCACATTCGCATATCCCTGCAGGGTGATCGTGTCCCTGATCAGCATAGCTGCATAGGCCCCTGCACTTTGTCCCAACTCCTCTTTTGTCTCCGAAATAATAACTTTCATGTGCTTTATGATTTTACTTCTGTATTACCGCCCTTCGTCAATGCAATGTCCACGGGCTTATTTTTCTTCCACGAACCGTTGGTAAAATCCGGAACATCGATGGAATTCGACCTGTTCGCCACCGACCATTCTGTCAGCGGTGATATCACACTCCACGACGCTGCATCGTATACGTCCTGATCCAGTGGAATGCCGTTGCGCAGGCAATCGATCAATCGCCAATCCATGAGGAAATCCATTCCACCATGACCGCCTACCTTTTTAGCCAGTTCGCCTACACGCTTCACAATTTCAGGCTGATACTGCTGTTCAAGCGCCTTGAACTCCTCCGGCTTAATCCATTCATGCCCATGCGAAATGCGGCCCTGCGTACCATCCTCGGGCAACGGATACTTTTGAGCTGCGCCTTTGGTACCGCTGATCAGGTGCAGGCGCGAGTAGGGCCGGGGAGAGGATACGTCATGTTGCAGCATGATTGTCTTTCCCTTGCTGGTTTTAATGGTGGTAGTATTCATATTGCCGCGATACGATTTTCCCGCAAATTTTTTGAAATCAGGGTCTTTCGCAGCCAACTCGTCCGCTTTCGCTTGCAGCATATAATCGTTGCTGCTCATGGATACGAGATAATCCATTTTGTCGCCGCGGTTAATGTTCAGAACCTGTGCCACAGGTCCCAAACCGTGCATTGGGTACAAATTACCGTTCCGCTGATTTTCTTTCAAACGCCACAAATCGTAGCGCTTATCCTTTTGAAAAAGTGATTCGAAAATATCGTGAATATAGGCGCCTTCAACGTGTACAATTTCACCGAAATAGCTTTGCCGGGCCATATTTAGTGTGAGTAGTTCAAAAAAGTCGTAGCAGCAATTTTCGAGCATCATGCAATGCTTCCTGGTCCGTTCGGAAGTTTCGACAAGCTTCCAGCAATCCGCCACTGTTGTAGCAGCCGGGATTTCCGTCGCGACATGTTTGCCGTGCTCCATTGCGTACAACGCCATCGGCGTATGGAGGTTCCAGGGCGTGCAAATGTAGATTAAATCAATGTCATCACGTTCGCACATTTTCTTCCAGGCGTCCGGCGAACCGGAATAGGCATCCGGCGTGTGTCCGGCATCGGTCAGAAATTTCTTTGCATTGTTTGCCTTTTCAGGCACAATGTCCGCCACGCCCTTCACCTGCACGCTCGCGAGGTGCACAATGCGCTTGATGGCCCCACCGCCACGGTTACCCATACCGATATAGCCTATACGCACAACATCCATTTTAGGTGCTGCGTAACCGCTCATGTTGAAGAGCTGCTTCTTGTCGGCTGGCACTATAATACCCGGCTCACCGGTAACCTTCGCATTTACTCCCGCTATGCCAAGCGTGCCCAGACCGGCTATTTTCAAAAATTCCCGCTTTTTCATTTGCTTTCAGTTGTTGTACAATCCAAAAAAACGTTTGCAATCGTACAATTTTACAATGTTTTATAGCGGCATTCCAGATATTTACTTTAAATAGTAGCGAGAACGTTATCGAAACCAGAATTTCATTCCATGCCATGAAGCAGTTAGTTCAATGACAAGAAGATTAACCACGATCAAGGACATAGCGAAAGCACTCGGAATATCGGTGGCAACGGTCTCGCGGGCGATGAGGGATACTTACGATGTGAGTGCAGAAACGAGGAAACTTGTGCTGGATACCGCTGCACAGATGAACTACCGCCCCAACTTTAATGCGACGGGGCTGGTCAAAAGCGGGACACATAAAATCGCCGTTATCATTCCGGCGATTACCAATTATTACTTTTCTACCGTCATCACCGGTATTCAGGAATACGCATTGGAACAAAATTATCAGGTAATGCTTTATCTGACTAACGACTCTGCCTACTGGGAAACGAAAGTCGTTCGTGAACTATCCCCGAGCAGCGTCGACGGCCTGCTTGCGTGCATTAGCTATGAAACAACCGATTTCGGCCACTTTGAGGAGCTGATAGAAGCTAATGTGCCTTTGGTGTTCTTCGATCGCGTCCCGGAAGCTGTCAGAACGTCGGCTATCGTTCAGGACGATTACACCGGCGCCTGCATGGCTACCGAGCATCTGATTGCGCAGGGCTATTCCAGAATCGCTCACTTAGCCGGGCCGCCGGGCCTGAATCTAACCCAGCAAAGGCTTCGGGGCTATCTCGATACTTTGAAAAAGTACAATCTCGAATCTCAAGGAGTCATCCATTCCGGTTTCAGCGATGAAAATGGGCGGCAAGACGTTGAGGTATTGTTTAACAACACATCACCGCCCGACGCCATCTTCTCTATAAACGACCGGAAAGCATTCGGTGTGATCTTGTGGCTGCGAGAGCACGGTATTTTGGTTGGCGAAGAGGTAGGTGTTATAGGTTTTACCAACGACCCGACGTCCAAAATCATATCACCATCACTTTCCACAATCGCTGAACCCGCTTACGAAATCGGCCGCAAGAGCTGCGAAGTGCTGATCAGGCATATTCAGAAGCAAAGCTATCCGGTACAGGAAATTTCGTTGCCTACTGAGCTAATTGTGCGTGAATCCACCCGGAGGCGGATTATTTGAAGGGAATTAATTAAAGCGCGGCAACGCCTACTACGCCCAAAGAAGAATTGGGGGGAGATAAACCGTTAGCTAATGCCCTAAACGCACAAAGCCACCCATTTCTGAGTGGCTTTATTGTGTTTAATAATT
>NZ_CAMLSE010000072.1 GCF_946482605.1 uncultured Dyadobacter sp.
CCGGCTTCCCGCCACCCTGTCCATAAACAATGGACTTCAGAACACTGTTGGAACCACCGATGACGATTCCGGTCTGATGGTTTAAAACACTGTATGACACACTGAGAGGTACGTTTCTTTTCGCCGCGTCCCCACAGCAGGTTGGATAAAACGTATGCTCCCTATCCTCTCTCATGATGGAACTTCCTCCGGCCGTCAACGTCGTTACTAATTCTCCCATTTCGAGGATTCCATAATATTGATACGGGTAATAATCTGGCTCGTCTTCAAAATCACCAGACGCATCTCCGGTTGCAGAGTTTCCACTTATGGCAACGAGTTTGGTGGCGAAGCCGCCGCTGCCGCCGCCGGCTACCGCCAGTAAGTTGCCCGATCTGGTGTGATTTAATTTGATGGAATTTATGCCGGGTGTTAACCAAGCCATTCCAGTGGAACCACCGCCTCCGGCACTGCAATATAGCCCTTTGCTAATGGTTGTGCTTTGGCCTTTTTTACCGAATGTCACTACAAACGGTTTCTCAAAAACGTTATGCTCAACCAGGTTCAATGAAAACGACAATTCCCCTCCCCTGCCGCCATTCGCGAGATTGCCGAAGGCTCCAAGGTCATAACGCGCCGTTCCCCCGTCTGCCCCGACTAGCTTGAATTCTACCGCCATAATACCGTTATTATTCGCAGGCATCTTGAAAATGCGGCTTTCCACCAAATCAATATTATTAGGCTGGACCGGGTCGATCCTGACCCATTCGCCATTGGTGTTCTCTAACCGGGTGCCGACGACGTCGGTAAAATTGGGAAGGTAAAGTTGGGCGTTTGCACAAAAAGTCCATAGCAAGGACAACAAGAGGCCGTACGTGAGGCGCGTGGAGTTCATAGTACTGATAGAGGATTGATGCAGTCGGTGTGCATGCATTGATCGATAAACTTACTCCGGGCGGGAAAGAATACCGAAAATGCACACTTACAAAATCCTTACAATTACTAAAACCATGTAAAACAGCCATTTAGATCAATAACGATCTAGGCCGCCTTGATCACTTCGTCCAGGATGGCGTTGTCGGAGACGTTGAGTTTTTTGCGGATGCGGTGTCGCATTACCTGAATTGCGTTCGGCGAAACGCCCAGCATTGCTGCCATTTCTTTGGTCGAGAGGTTCAGCCGGCAGAGCACAAAGTAGCGCAGCTCCCCGATCGAAAGTCCGGAATGCTTTTCCCTGACCCTGGGAATAAAGCCGGGATGGGCTTTGTCAAACAGCAGTTGAAACGACTGCCAGTCTTCCTCGGTGAGAATGGTACTTTGCTGAAGTTCGGTAAAAATGCCGGCCCTGTCTTCATCCGGGTTGCGGCTTTGCAGCTGCTCGATCAGCCTGTTTTTGTCGCGGATACTCTCGGTGAACCGGTTCAGGTCGAGCGCCGCAAGTTCCAGCTCCCGTGTGGCCGTTTGGAGTTTCAGGTCCTTCGCTAGCTGCTTTTTCTTTTGTATAAAATAAGTGAGGGCAGTCGCGATGCAGAGTATCATTACGACCAGGATGAGCAGGTTCCGCTCTGCTGTTTTCTGCTGCCTTTCCAAAGTGAACCCGGCCAGTTGCAGCGCCTCCCGCTGCCTGTCCACCCTTTGCTGCGCCCTGAGCACTTTCAATGCACTGAAACTTTCATTATACCGGTTAATCGCAGCCATCGAGGAATCCAGATATTGCCTCGAACCCTCGGTATCGCCGGTTGCCGCATACCATTTGCTCATCACCGGGTATAATAGACGCAGTCTGTCGGGCTGTTCCGCTTTCCGGATATAATGCTTTGCGTGTCCGATGAACGATTCCGCCTGGACGAGCTTCCCTTTCTCTCTGTAAATATCTGCGAGCAGGATAGCGGCACCAGCTGCGCAGCCGTAGTCATTTTCCGCTTCGGCACCATAAAAATCGGTTTCCAGCAGCGGAACAGCCCGGTCGAAATCTTTCCGGAGATACATGCTCGTGCCCAGGTTGCCGGTAGCGATCCTTTTCCAGACGGCGGCCTGCGGGAAGGACGTTTGTGTGACTTTTTTAAAGTGGTAATCAGCGCTATCCAGGTTGTTGAGCTGCTGGTAACATAGCCCGAGCGTGTTTCGGGCATCGTTGATCACCATGGTAGTAAATGCAGTCTCGGGCAGTACAATGGCTCTTCTGAAATACTCCCTGGCAACGGCATAATCCTTGAAGAAATAATAGGCCTGCCCGATCTGCATCAGATCGCGGGCCATCTCCGGGTATTCATCGGCGGTAACGGAGGCAAGCTCCCTGTCGAGCAGCAGGTATTGCTCAAAAGCCATCTCGTAGTTTTTTTCAACTTTCCAATAAAACTCCGCGAGCGCCCGGAGATATCTGGCTCGTAAAAAATCCACGTCTTCGTCAGTCGCCAGTTCCAGTTGCTTTTTAAGGTTCCTCAGCGATACTTCTTTCGGCTGATTCCCATGGAACGAGTTCCAAAATACCAGGAAGAACTCAATGTTCAGTTCAAGGCTTCTGTCATGGTGTTTGCGTGCAAAAAGGATGATTTCCTCTACCCGTCCCGCCCGCTGAACCGTGTCCCTGATGTCGCTCAGGTCTTGGTATAGGGCGTGCATACCCGTTACTTTTTGTCCGTAACTTTTATGCAGCAAGTGCTCATACTGCGCTTGCGCAAAGTTTGGAAAAATAAAGATTACCAAGAGGAACGGTTTAAGGTAACGCATATAACGTGGAATCAAATCATGGCCGGGACCGGGTTGCCGTCCGCACACCAGAAACAAAGATAACATTATGTCACTTATTGCTACATGGGCATAATGCAGTCATAAACGTACATTTTTTGATTCAGTAGACGGACGCTGAGTCCAGCGCAGGCAGGCAAGGGGCAAAAGTTGACTTTTTTAGCCTCTTTCAATCCTATAATCGTAGCTTTGCGGCTTCAAACAGTGCAAAGATGATTACAATTGAAAATTTGGCCGTTGAGTTCAGCGGCTCTGTGCTTTTTAGCGAAGTTTCCTTCGTTATCAATCCTACCGATAAAATTGCCCTGATGGGCAAAAATGGGGCCGGGAAGTCTACCATGATGAAAATCATTGCCGGTGAACAAAAAGCCACGCGTGGCCACGTTCGCGCACCTAAGGACGCCGTGATCGCTTATTTGCCGCAACATTTATTGACCGAAGATAACTGTACCGTTTTCGAAGAAGCGGCCAAAGCATTCAAGCAGGTTTTTGAGATGCGCTCCGAAATGGAAAAACTGAATCTTGCGCTCGAAACCCGCACGGATTACGAGAGCGACGAATACATGGCGATCATCGAACAGGTTACCGAACTGGGCGAAAAATACTACCAGCTGGAAGAAGTTAACTATGACGCCGAAGTTGAGAAAGCCTTGAAGGGTTTAGGATTCAAGCCGGAAGATTTCCAGAGACAAACCAAAGAATTCAGTGGCGGTTGGCGCATGCGCATTGAGCTCGCTAAAATACTATTGCAAAAGCCCGACCTTATTTTGCTCGATGAGCCTACCAACCATATTGACATCGAATCCGTGATGTGGCTGGAAGATTTTTTGGTGAACAAGGCCAATGCAGTAATGGTTATTTCCCACGACCGTGCCTTCATCGACAATATCACCAACCGGACCATCGAAGTGACCATGGGCCGGATTTATGACTACAAAGCCAACTATTCACATTATCTGGTATTGCGTGAGGAGCGCAGGGCGCACCAGATGAAGGCGTATCAGGAACAGCAGAAAATGATTGCTGATAATATGCAGTTCATTGAACGCTTTCGGGGCACATACTCCAAAACCAACCAGGTTTCTTCCCGGGAACGGATGCTGGAAAAACTGGAAATTATTGAAATTGACGAAATTGATAATTCAGCCCTGAAACTCCGTTTCCCACCTTCGCCGCGGTCGGGGGACTACCCGGTTACCGTGAAAGATGTTTCAAAATCCTACGGAGATCAGGTTGTGTTCAAAAATGCAAGCATGTCCATTTCGAGAGGGGAAAAGGTATCGTTTGTAGGGCGGAATGGCGAAGGTAAATCTACGATCATCAAAGCTATCATGGGCGAGATAGCCGTTGACGGAACCTGCCAGCTTGGACATAATGTCAAAGTCGGCTATTTCGCGCAAAACCAGGCGTCGCTGTTAGATCCCAATCTGACTATTTTCCAAACGGTGGACGAAGTCGCAGAAGGAGATGTAAGAACCCAAATCAAGAATATTTTGGGAGCTTTTATGTTTCAGGGTGAAGATATCGACAAGAAAGTAAGTGTGCTGTCGGGTGGAGAAAAAACGCGGCTTGCCATGGTGAAGTTACTTCTGGAACCGGTAAACCTGTTGATTCTCGATGAACCTACGAACCACCTGGATTTGAAGTCAAAGGATGTCCTGAAAGAAGCGCTCAGGAACTTTGACGGCACTTTGGTGCTGGTCTCTCACGATCGTGATTTCTTACAAGGCTTATCCCAAAAAGTCTTTGAGTTCAAAGACAAACGTGTCATTGAGCATTTTGAAACTATTGATGCCTTTCTGGAACGTAACCGGATCAAAAGTATCGCAGATCTGCAACTTGCCAGATAGCGAATAGTAATGGCCCGGCCTTTTGACTACTGGCAATCAGTAGCATGAATGCCGGGCCGTTTTCTCGGAAGTCCGGGAAAGCTGGCACTCCCAACTATCTGCCGTGCAATTGAACGCAACAAGCGGAACATTTAGCTGGTGTCTTTATTCTTCTGCCATAACCGGTACAATCACTTCCCGCCCTTTTACGCTGAAGGTATACATGCCGGCTTTTTCATCCCATCGCCTCACCACCGGCACGATCCTTGTCCTGCGGGGACCTACTTTGTCTGACGAGTTGTGGATGTGGTACACATAATAGAGTTGCTTGTCGATGCCTTCAAACAGGTCACCATGCCCTGATCCGTTCTCGCCAACTATCGAACGGTGAATGATAGGGTTATCCTTGCTTTTTACCCACGGCCCGTATGGCGAGTCGGCCACAGCATAGCCGATCGCGTAGTCGATGTTTTCGAAATGGTTAGCCGAATAGAACAGGTAGTATTTATTTTTCAGTTTGATCACCGTGGGCCCCTCCATAATGGGCGCTGATTTGTAATTGGGCGTGGCCTCCCAGGGTTCTGTCTGGTCGAAACACCGTTTGAGGGTCTGAGGTTTTATCTTTCCGGTTTTTAGATCAAACTCGGCCGCATACAGATAATTACCCTTGTCGAACCGTACGCAGTAGAGGTAATATTTACCGTCGGTGTCCCTGAAAACATATGAATCGATGTTTTTCTCTGACGCGTCAATCGGTCCGATTTCCTTTTGCCTGTACGGGCCGAATAGTGATCCTGACTCAGCCAATACGGTTTGTTCATCGGCAGTGTAAGTCATGTAATAAGTATCCTTCTCTTTGAATATTTGTGGTGCCCAGAAGCCCCTGGTGCCGAAGGTATGATCGCCTTTGGTAAGGATCATACCCAGCGAATCCTTTGATTTCGCAGGTACTGACCATGTTTTCAGGTCCTTTGATTCCAGAAGGGCAAATCCCTGCGGTCCCTTGCCGCCCTTTGACCCGGTGAGGTAGTACATCCCTTTCTCAACAACGATGGTTACGTCTGCAAAGAAAATCTCCTGCCCTTGCTGCGCGCATGCCAGCTGTGCAGAAAATAGCAGCATGGAACAAATAAGGATGAACTTCATTCTTTGGGCTAAGACTTTCCTGACGTGCATAAAATTTATCTTTCTGTTAATCAATCCGTTTTTCGCGGTACATGTTTTGGTCAAATGCAAGTTCGGATAAACTTCCCTATTCAAGGCCATGTTCGGATCGAAAAATGGTGAAGCGGGACATTCGAGATATCAGCGGCAGTCCTTCGAATGGACGAGGCCGGGGAAAGTATGCTGCGGTTGTCGGTGGACGGGTAGTTCACTGATCCTAGGCCAGCTCTAAGACCGTTTTGCTGCCTCACTGGGCGGGTAACCGAAATGCCTCGTGAAACTGGTCGAAAAATTTGCGGGATTGCCGTAACCCACCATGTAGCCCACTTCCGCAATAGTACCCGCAGATTGCTGCAACAGTTCGTGAGCCCGCTGCATTCGGAAAATACGGATCATTTCACCGGGACTTTGATTGATGAGCTGCTTCAATTTGCGATGCAGTTGGGTGCGGCTGAGCGCCATTTCACTAGCCAGCTGATCGGTGCCAAACAAACTGTCTTCGATGTGGTCGCCAATGGCGTTCCGTACTTTGTCGAGAAATTTTTGTTCAATGGATGGGAGTTGCTCAAAGCCCGTCAGCCACACATCATGCTGTCCGTATTTTTCTCTCAGCCGTTTGCGGCCCCGAATGAGGTTTTCGGTCGTTGCCATGAGCTCTCTTTTATCAAACGGTTTGGCTAGATACGCATCCGCACCCGTACTAATGCCTTGTATGCGGCTCTCGGTATCTGTTTTTGCCGTCAGCATCACAATCGGGACATGGCTGGTCCTTTCATCATTTTTCAAGACCTCGCACACCTGATAACCGTCTTTTTTGGGC
>NZ_CAMLSE010000073.1 GCF_946482605.1 uncultured Dyadobacter sp.
GTCCACATCTTCCGTAGCCGCTGCCACCAGGCCGTGCCCCAATGCAATGTAAGCCTGGCGGGCAGACCAGTCGAAATTCACATCCTCGCTGCGGCTGAGTATACCGCCATTAATGCTGCTGTGGAACCCTGCCAGCGACTCGACGCTCACGTTGCGGGTCGAGGCGAAGAATTTGATATAATCGTCGACATGCTGCGACGTCACCTTCTCCCATACGGCGAAAATCAACAAATGGGAAGCGTCGGGAATCTGCGCCTGACGAGTCGCCGCCTCGTTGTGAATTTTGTCTTTCAACGCTTTGTCCTGCACGATCACAATATTATATGGCTGCAAACCGACGGAAGACGGCGCCAGCTTAATTGCTTCGAGGATATTGTCCAGCTTTTCCTGTGGAACGGACTGGCCGTTCATACGCTTGGTGGCATAACGCCAGTTCAATTTTTCTATTAACTCGCTCATTTTTATCTAAGTTTGGTGTGTCGAATAATCAATCGACATGCAAACTTAATTAAATTTACTATACATTTGTAAGTAGTATACAAAAGGATAGTGATTGAAGCTATGGAAAAAACGAAAGATTCAAAGCCGCACAGCTGGGGTGAATGCACAAAAAGCATCCTGCCTGTGCGCGACGCATTGGAAGTATTAAGCGGCAAGTGGAAGCTGCCCATCATCATATCCCTGATGTTCGGCAACAAACGCTTCTCGCAAATCGCGAAAGAAGTCCCCGGCATCACCGACAAAATGCTCTCGAAAGAGCTCCGTGAGCTGGAAAGCAACGACCTCGTGAAGCGGACGGTTTATGACTCCATTCCAGTGGTCGTCGAATATTCATTAACTGAATATGGGCATTCACTGGAAATTGTGATCAAGACATTAAGGGATTGGGGCGTGGCGCATAGGAAGCGGATGATGGTGGCGGAGTAGGCAGGCGACCAAATGGCGGATCTGACCGGGTTGCTGACGTTGATCAGATAGGCTGGACACAGGGCACAAAAAAAGCAACCTCTTGAGGTTGCTTTTTTCATTCCATTCAATCTAAAACCAGATTATCCCAGCTGATTAATGCAGTTCAGATCCTCGAACGCCACTTTCAAACGTGCGATCATGGTTTCTTCGCCTTTACGCAGCCATACGCGTGGGTCGTAGTATTTTTTGTTTGGCGAATCTGCGCCTTCGGGGTTGCCGAGTTGTGATTGCAGGTAGCCTTCTTTTGCTTTGTAATAGTTGAGAACACCTTCCCAGGTCGACCATTGCATGTCAGTATCGATGTTCATTTTGATCGCGCCGTACTCGATCGCTTCGCGAATTTCTTCGCGTGACGAGCCTGATCCTCCGTGGAATACGAAGTTAACGGGCAGGTCGCCGGTACCGAATTTCTGCTTGATATAGTCTTGTGAGTTGCGAAGGATTTTCGGCTCCAACTTCACATTACCTGGCTTGTAAACTCCGTGAACATTACCGAATGCAGCTGCAATGGTGAAGTTCGGAGAGATTTTGGAAAGTTCTTCGTATGCAAATGCCACTTCCTCAGGCTGCGTGTACAGTTTAGAGCTGTCAACGTCGGAGTTATCAACACCGTCTTCCTCGCCGCCGGTTACACCGAGTTCGATTTCAAGTGTCATACCCAGTTTCGCCATGCGCTCGAAATATTTAGCGCAGATCTCGATGTTTTCTTCGATCGGCTCTTCCGAAAGGTCGAGCATGTGCGAGCTGTACAATGGCTTGCCGTATTGATCGAAATAGCGCTCGCCAGCTTCCAGCAATCCGTCGATCCAGGGAAGGAGCTTCTTCGCGCAGTGGTCGGTGTGAAGAATAACAGGAACTTCGTACAATGCAGCCATCTGGTGTACGTGCATCGCGCCTGAGATACCGCCGGCGATAGCAGCCTGCTGGTTGGCATTGGAAAGGCTCTTTCCTGCGTAAAATATAGCTCCGCCGTTTGAGAACTGAACAATGACGGGGCTGTTGACCGCTTTGGCTGTTTCCAGGACCGCATTTACCGAGTTGGTTCCTACCACGTTAACCGCCGGAAGGGCGTAGTTATTTTCGTTGGCATGGCGGAAGATTTCGCTAACTCCATCGCCGGTTACAACACCGGGTGCAAAGCGTTTTGTAGTTTCGCTCATAGTAATAAAAGAGATTTTTTCAAGAAATAATTTTACAATTCAAGCGTCGGGGCTGAATTGTACGGCAATCCCTGCAAGTTAGGTATTTTAGGTAAAACGGAGGAGTTCCGGAGGGTTAATTCTGCATTGAAACGAAGATTAATGCATCGATCTCCGTTTTGGCACAATCTGTGTATCTTTGAGACTAATTGCATCAGCGGGAAGCTGTTCCCGTCCATTTTTACGAATTGCTTCATTGATGAATTCCAAACTGATCCGGACGATATTTCTGGCCCTTGCCTTCGGTTTCCTGGTACTGTGGGTGCTTGAGTTCCGGCGCGCCGGGCTCCTGGAAAGTTATTGGCTCTTACTGTTATGTATCGTTTCCTTTTTACTCTTCCAATTCAGCCGCCTGAAAGCCGCCACGCTGGCCAGGCAGGCAGATCAGGAAAATGCATCTCAACCCAACCGGAAGCCCGGTAAAACCATTAAGAAATGAACCTGCTATTTCTGGCTGTCACCATTATGTTCTTCCTACTGGCGGGTTATTACGGGGCCGTGAGGTCTGTGTTGCTGGATGTGTGGATCGACAGGTATTCGCTCAGGCATGAGAAAAGCGAGCAGGTCGAGCAGACGCTCTACTGGCGGAGAATATTGCGGATGATCCGCTTGCTGGCTGTGGCGCTGGGATGTTTCATGGCCGTGATAACCGTCTTCCCATTGTTCGCATTGGAAACCGGGGCGCAGAACTGGCTGCTGATCGCGGCACTTTTCGTGGTTTTGATCTTCCTGTGGATGGGCTCTTATTCCAGCTGGGTCAAAATAGGCCGGAATTTTCCGAAAGTGCTGGATTTGAAGGCATTTCCTGTACGGTTCGGGGAATGGCTGATGACGCCCTTGTATTGGGTGATCGAGCCTTTTGTAAAAGAGAATATTCTGTCCCCTTCTCTCCGCGACGACGTGATCTCCGCCGACGACCCGGATTTCGATGATCATAGCATCGAGGAGCGGATGTTTATCAATGCATTGGATTTTAAGGATTTAAGGATACGGGATTGCATGATCCCCCGAACTGAGATTTCCGCGGTGAATGTCAATGCGAGTATCGAAGACCTCAGAACGGCTTTCCTGACGAGCGGTCACTCGAAGATCATCGTTCATAAAGAATCGGTCGACGAAGTACTGGGTTACTGCCATGCATTGTCGTTGTTCAAAAAGCCTAAGGAAATCAGCAGCATTATCACGCCGATCCTCATTGTTCCGGAAGCTATGCCGGCCCGGGACCTGATGCTTCGTTTTCTGGAAGAACGCAGGAGTATCGCATTAGTAGTGGATGAATTCGGCGGTACTTCCGGTCTGGTGAGCGTGGAGGACGTGGTGGAGCAGATATTCGGAGAAATACAGGATGAATACGATACCACCGAAGACTGGACCGAACGGCAGCTGGATGAGCATACCTATATGCTAAGCGCACGGCACGAGCTCGACTACCTCAATGACAAATACGGATGGGAGCTCCCGGAAGGGGACTATGATACGGTCGCCGGCATGCTGATCCATTTTTCTGGCGACTTACCCGATGAGAATGAAGTCGTCGATATGCCTCCTTATTCGTTCCAGATCGTTTCCGTGCAGGATACCCGCATTGAATTGGTGAAGCTGACGATCGAAGACCGGGAGCGACGGACTGAAAAAAACGGGCATAACTAGCAGATTATCCATTATGCCGATCACTTCAAAGCTCGCTTTCATAAAGGTTGCTCTGTGTTTTGCTTCCGAATAATGCCTTGCCTGCATAACAGACGGGGGTGAAATCGGAAATAGACGCAACAGCCGACCAGGACCATAGAGAACAGGTTATCGCCAGGATCGCCAGGGCGGCCCTGGATCATTATACAGCAAAAAATCAGGAACTCAGAGTAGAACCAGTGCGCATTACAGTCGAAAATATCGGTAAGAAGTTTATAAAGGAATGGATAGTCCGCCATGCGAGCTTCGAACTGGCCGAGGGGGAGAAGTATGTTTTTGTAGGGCCAAACGGCAGTGGTAAATCTACGCTCCTGCAACTCCTGACGGGCATTGTTCCGGTTTCGGAAGGCAAAATCAGCTACATGGAGCGCAGCGGGAAGGAAGTCGAGACGGATCATTGGTATAAACATATCGTGATTGCCGCTCCTTATCTTGAACTGATCGAAGAATTTACGCTTCGCGAACAGATCGAATTCCATGGACGCTTCAAACGATTCAAAAACGGGATGTCGGCCCAGCATTTTGAGGATTTAATTCAGTTCCCCCATGCAAGCGCGAAAACCATCCGCCATTTTACGTCGGGAAT